>CAVONH010000018.1:0-30527 GCA_963697245.1 uncultured Gammaproteobacteria bacterium
CGTCGTCCACTCCGTCTTCGTCTTCGAAGTCTTCGCCGTCGTCGTCGCCGGGCTCGTCATCGTCGAACTCGCCGTCGTCATCGTCCGCGGCTCGTCCTCGTCGTCGTCGTCCTCGGCCTCGTCCTCGGGCTCGTCTTCCCAGTCGTCCTCGTCGTCCTCGGGGCCGCGCATCTCGGCCATCTCCGCGATGTCGTCGTCGAGATCGGTATCGTCATCGAGGACTTCCATCATGACATCGAGGTCGTCGAGGTCGTCGTCCGCCCGTACGGCAGCGGGCATGAATGCAAAGCAGGTGAGCACCAGGGCCGCGATAAATACGTCGAGACTGTTTCATGGCAATTCTCCAGTCACTATTACCGCGGACATCCGGTCCGGCCGCTGATTCAGGTTACGTCGACGCGCAACCGGAAGGTCCGGTCGCGGTCCTTGTGTTCGAGGCGCGCGAGCAACTTCGCCGCCGGTCGGGGTCAAGTGCGATCAGCGTCAGCGGCAGCAGGTTCTTGCCTTCCTGCAGGCTGGTCTCCCAGGTTATTTCGCGCTGCCCGGGGAAGCCCGCCAGCTCGATGCCGTCGGGCAGCGAGACCGTCAGGGTCGCCGAGTCCAGCGCCTGCGCGGAAGAGAAGACGAGCCGCACCGTGTGCTCCTGCTGCATCGCGATCGTCACGCCGGGCAGGGTCGGCTCTGCATCGGGCAACTGCGGGGTCGTCATCAGCATCGCCGTGATCACCCAGATGGCCAGGCCGGCCGCGATTGCCGAGCCGAACCCGGCCAGCATCCAGCGATTGCGCTGGCGCCGCGAGCCCCTGTGCACAGCGCGGATGAGCGCCCGGTCGCAGAACCCCGCTTCGGCTTCCGGCACCGGGTACTCCTGCAACAAGTCGAGGAGTTCCTGCTCTTCCATTTCAGTCTTGCTGTTCATGTCATCTGTCCTGTCTGTCTTGCACGCCGGATCAGGAAATCGTTACCATCATCATCGAGGACTTGACGTAATCTTGCACGCGCGCGGTGCAGCCACGACTTGATCGTGAGCCGGGACCTGGTACGGCCTTCAATCTTTCGTCCACTTGTCACCCTCCCCGTGTCGTCCAGCGAGCGGGACACACATGTGCTTGGCTGAGTTTGTTCCAATGCCGCATCCAGTCACGCGAATTTTTCCAGCCGCTACCGTCGCTCACGGGGTCGCAAGGTCTCCGGCCAGGTCCACAAGCCCTGCCGCCGGAAGGTCGCCCTCGTCGACGAGGTGCATGCGCTGGCGTACCGAGAGCACCGGTGCTCATAGACGAACAGGTCCTCGCGTCACCCGCGACAGCCACAGCAGCTCCTCGATCTGGACAGCCCGTCGAGCATGCCGAAGCCTTGATCAGCGGCTCCTCGAACAGGTCTTTCACTTCGCCTTGCTGCCGTGAGCCGCCAGCGCAAGCCAGAAAGGCGGTCGATGCGGCCGCACCACGCGCTCGAAGACCTCTGTTTGATGTCGATCGGTGACTGCAGGGCAGAGTGTCCAGCGGCGCGTCCCCGTTCTGCAAGGACGTGTCCTGCTATTTATTGAAGGAAAGCTGCGGAGTTGATCAAAGCGACACACGGCATTACTGACGGCGATCGCCATCGTCGCTTCCCCACGAACTCCGTTTTGTCCCGCTCGCGCTGGGCGCGGGCTGATCGATGCGGCCGGTTTCCCGACGGTGCGGACCATCTTCAGGGCGGATCCTGCTCGCGGCCATCCTGCTACTGCGGCCGAAGACGGTCACGGCCCAACTGGCGCTCCGTTGTCGCGCTGTTGTACCTGTGCATGCATGTTCTCGCATCGCCTACCTGTCGCTGAGCGCGGGCGCCGGCGCCCTGATTCTCTTCGGTGCCGTGCAGTTGACGATGTTCGCCGTCGCGCTGCGCTCCGGCGAGCACTTCCCCCCGGTCTCATCGGCCCGTTTCGCCCTGGCCGATCACCGGCTCGTATACCTCGTGTCGCCGGGCCTGGCACGCGGTCCCCTCGGTGCCGCGGTGATCGTCATTGCGGGCATGGCCTCGGGGGCGTACTCGCTCGTCGGACGCTCGGCGACGGACCCGGTCGAGGCGACGGCGCACCGTTTCCTGTGCGCCATACAGGCTGGTGGTCGAGGCGTGGCCCCTGGTTTTCGCCGGCGATTCCGGTGACGGCGGCGGGCGCCGCGTACGCGGTCGGCGTCCGGTGCGGTCGCGTCCAGCATCGGTTGCGTGATCTGGTGTACCGCCCTCGGGGCTGAACAGGAAACCGGGCAGCGACGGTGCAGCTGTCGGTGCCCATGATCGCGGCCATCGGCGGCGTCGTACTGCTGTCGGAAGCGGTGACGCTGCGGCTCGTCGTGGCCTCCGCGGCGACGCTCGGTGGCGTGGCGCTGGTTCTCGCGCAGCGCGTACGGTCGCGACGCTGGCCTCGATGTTCAGCTGCAACAGGAAGTAGTGGTCGACGAGCAGCGCTGCGAACAGGACACCCAGGTACGTGATCGAGAAGCTGAACGACTTCATCGGCAGTTCGGTGGTCCTTGTCGCGCTGCATGCGCACCGCGTAGTACAGGAGATGCGCCTCGAGCGGACAGCCGCTGCGAGATAGATCAGACCGCTCATGCCGGTCAGGTACGGCATGATCGTGATGACGACCAGCAGGATCGTGTACAGGAAAATGTGCAGGCGCGTGTAGGCCTCGCCGTGCGTGACCGGCAGCATCGGAATGCCGACCTTCGCGTACTCCTCTTTTCGCGCGATGGCGAGCGCCCAGAAGTGTGGCGGCGTCCAGACGAAGATGATCAGGAACAGCAGCAGCGCGCTGCTGTGCATTTCGCCGGTGACCGCTGTCCAGCCGAGCACCGGCGGTGCGGCGCCGGCGGCGCCGCCGATGACGATGTTCTGCGGCGTCGCGCGTTTCAGGAACACCGTGTAGATGACGGCGTAGCCGATCAGCGAGCCGAACGTCAGTACCGCGGTCAGCGGATTGACGAGGAACCACAGCATCATCATCGACAGGACGCACAATTGGACGCAAACGCCAGCGCGGCTCTCCGTCAGCGGCCCTCGGCAACGGCCGGCCGCGCGTGCGCAGCATCTGGATGTCGATGCGCGCGTCGAGCACGTGATTGAAGACGGCCGCCGACGAGGCGGCCAGGCCGATGCCGAGCGTGCCGAACAACAGCGCCGTCGCGCCCGGCCAGCCGGGCACGGCGAGAAACATGCCGACGATCGCCGTAAATACGATCAGCATGACGACGCGCGGCTTGGTCAGCTCGTAGTAGTCGCGCCAGTCCGTAAGTCTCTCGTTTCGTGCTCAACTCGTTCCTCGTTCAGCCGATGCGCGACAGCCGCAGCAGGTGCTTGATGTCGTCGACCATGTCCGGCGGATCGATGTCCGGGGCCGAAATACATCACGAGGTTGCCGAGCGGGTCGATCAGGTAGTAACCGCCGCCGGCGGGATCTCGGGTTTCTTGTCACAGTCAGCGCGCAACGCGGCATCCTGCAGCGTCATCAGACCCTGATGCTCCTCGGCAGCAAGCACTTTTATCGGGCACGTTGATCGCCGTGCAAGAAGACGCGCACCAGCCGGTCCATTTCCTTGCCGAGCATCAGTCGCGACTGGCGCAGCGTATACAGCGCGTTGCGGCAGTCCTCGTCGCAGTCGCCGTCGGCGGAGTACAGCAGCCCCCAGGCGTCGCTGTCAGGATCGCCGAACCCGGGACGGCGTCCACAGATTGACGATCGGCTCCAGCAGCACGCCGTGGTTGGACCGCGACTGCGGTCGCAGGGCATCCCCGCTGTAGTACATCCAGGCGGCGAACAGCAGCGGGCCGAAGAACACGACGGCGATCAGCAGAACTGCAGGCGTCCTTTCGTGCGTTGTGGGTCGCTCACTATTCCGATCCTCGTTGCGGAAATTCCAGACCAGCAGGCCGGCCAGTACGGCGCCCATCGCAAACCATTGCAGCGCGTAGGCGAAATGCCGTCCGGGGCCCATTTCCTCCGGGACCCAGCGACGCAGGAAGCCGTAAGTCCTCGCCCGGCTCCATCAGCAGCACGAAGGGCTGCAGCTCGCGCCCCAGCGCCGCCTCGATCTCGTCGAGCGTCGGATACAGCGCATGCCGGGGCCATGCCGACCGGGATTCGATCGCGGCGCCCATGTTGTAACCCGCCCGCGGCAGCGAGCCGGCGCGACCGCGGACCGTGACCGGCTGCGGCACCTCGAGAGCCGCGGCGTCACATCGTCGCCGGCCGTCCGATCCAGCCGCGATTCACGAGCAGCACCGGTTCGTCGCCGAGTCACCAGCGGCGTCATCACGTAGTAGCCGTAACGGCTGTTCACGATGATGTTGTCGAGCAGGAACTGGTGGTCGCCGTCGAATACGCCCTCGGCCAACAGCCGCTGGTACGGACGCACGTCCATGCCGTGCACAAGCGGGTGAAGCCGGTCTCCTCTCGAACGCTTCCTGTTCCGCGCGCTTTTCGAGCCCCCGACCGATCTGCCAGCCGCCGAGGCCGGCGAACTGCACGACCAGGGCGCCGATCACGAACGGCAGCCAGGCCGTGATGATGTCTGCCGGGTTTTCGTTCACGTTATACTTCTCGACCGCGCCAAGGGTATTCAATGAAAGTCATAGTCTTGATCTTGCTGGCGGCGATCGTTGTCAGCCTCGGTTCCGGTCTGTTCTATCTCGTCAAGGAAGATCGCCGGATTCGACCAGGTGCTGACGGCGCTGAAGGTGCGCGTCGCGCTGTCGATACTGCCTGATTTTGTTCCTCGTTGCCTCTTACCTGCTCGGCTGGATAGCCGTAGGAGGCTCAGAAGCGCGACAGCCGTTGAGCTCGAATCGCGCTTGCAGAAGCGCTGCTATCCGGCCGAACGGCGAACGAGGCGTGCGTCGACCCGAATGCAGGAGCGGGCCAGGGCCCGCGAACCCGTTCGCGGTTCGAGAACCGCTCCTACGGCAACGTTCAGGACCTGAGCCGGACTTGTCACATCCAGTAGACGAATACGTACAGACCCACCCAGACGACGTCAACGAAGTGCCAGTACCAGGCGACCGCCTCGAAACGCGAAGTGCTTCGTCGGCGTGAAGTGTCCCTTGACGACGCGCAGCCAGATGATCGTCAGCATGATCGCGCCGATGGTCACGTGCATGCCGTGAAAACCGGTCAGCATGAAGAACGTCGAACCGTAGATGCCGGTCGTCAGCTTCAGGTTCATGTGCTCGTAGGCTTCGATGTACTCGACGCCCTGCAGGTAAACGAATATGAAGCCGAGGATGAAGGTCAGCGCGAGGAAGGTCGTCAGGAGCCTTGCGCTGGCCGGCGATCAGCGCGTGGTGCGCGATCGTGACCGTGATGCTGCTCGTGAGCAGGATCGCGGTATTGATCAGCGGCAGGCCGAACGGGCCCATTACCTCGTAACTCGCCGCCGATCTCGCCGGGCCCGTTCGTCGGCCAGCTGCCTCGTATCCGTCCCAGAGCAGCAGGTTGGTGAAGAAGTTGTTGCTGTCGCCGCCGAGCCACGGAATCGACATGTTGCGGGCGTAGAACAGCGCGCCGAAGAACGCCGCGAAGAACATGACTTCGGAGAAAATGAACCAGAACATGCCCATGCGAAATGACTTGTCGACCTGGGCGTTGTACAGGCCGCCCTGGCTTTCGCCGATGACGGTGCCGAACCAGCCGATCAGCATGAACACGATGACGGCGACACCGGCCAGCATGATCCAGAAGCCGGCGTCGGCACCGTTCAGCCAGTTGGAAACGCCAACCATCAGGAACAGCAGGCCGACCGAGCCGACTATCGGCCAGTGGCTGCCGTGCGGCACGTAATAGCGATCATCTGCGTGTGACATGGTTATTCTCGTAGGTTGTCGTTCAGGGCGCGCCGTTCGCGAGACGCGCGGTGTCAAAAAAGGTGTACGACAGCGTAATCGTGTCGACGTAGTCCGGCAGGTCCGGGTCGACGATGAACTGCAGCGGCAGGGCGCGTTCCTCGTTGGCCGCGAACTTCTGGGTCGTGAAACAAAAACACTCGATCTTCTTGAAGTGCCCGGTCGCGGCGATAGGCGCGATGCTCGGCACGGCCTGCCAACCTAGGTCTCGCCGGCGAGGTTCGTTGCCGTGAAAGTGGCGTAATACATCTTGCCGGGCGTCACTTCCATGCTGTCGCGATCCGCGGCGAATTGCCAGGGCGCATAGTTGTTGACCGTGGTCACGAACTCGATGCGCACGCTGCGCGTAAAGTCCGGGTTCTCCTGGCGCTCACTGCGGCCGTGTTGGTGCGACCACCGAAACCGGTGATCTCGCAGAACACGTTGTACAAGCGGCACGAGCATGAAGCCGAAACCGAACATGACGACGGCAAGCAACAGGAGCTTGCCGGTCAGCGAACGGTTGTCGTTGCCAGGCTTTTGTTCGGCGTTGTCGTTCATACGTTTCAGGCGCGCAGCACGCCAATCAGGATGAAGCCGAGATAGAAGGCCAGCGCAACGGCGACGAGGATGATCGTCGTTCGCCGTATTCCTGCGCTGGTCCTGCTGCTCATTGATCACTCGAAGGATTCCTGATGCGACGGGCCGTGGGCGGCGTGTCAAAGGTGTGATACGGCGCCGGCGACGGCACGGTCCACTCGAGCCCCCGCGGCGCCTCCCAGACACGGTCGGTTGCCTTCGCACCCTTCTTCGCCGTGAGCAATACGTAGACGAAGATCAGCTGCGAGAAGCCGAAGCCGATCGCGCCGATACTCGCCATCATGTTGAAGTCGGCAAACTGCGTCGAGTAGTCGGGAATGCGTCGCGGCATGCCGGCCAGGCCGAGGAAGTGCATCGGGAAGAAGGTCAGGTTGACGAAGATCGTCGACAGCCAGAAATGCAGCTTGCCGAGCCGCCTCGTTGTACATGTGGCCGGTCCACTTCGGCAGCCAGTAGTAGGCGCCGCCATCAGCGCGAATATCGAGCCGGGCACGAGCACGTAGTGGAAGTGCGCGACGACGAAATAGGTGTCGTGGTACTGGATGTCCGCCGGCGCGATGGCGAGCATCAGGCCGGAGAAACCGCCGATCGTGAACAGGAATACGAACGCCAGCGAGAACAGCATCGGCGTCTCGAAGGTCATCGCGCCGCGCCACATGGTCGCGACCCAGTTGAAGACCTTTACGCCCGTCGGCACGGCGATCAGCATCGTCGCGAACATGAAGAACAGCTGGCCCGACAGCGGCATGCCGACGGTGAACATGTGATGCGCCCAGACGATGAACGACAGGAACGCGATACTCGAGGCGGCGTACACCATCGAGTCATGACCGAACAGCGGCTTGCGCGAGAACGTCGGGATGATTTCCGAGACGACGCCGAATGCCGGCAGGATCATGATGTAGACCTCGGGATGCCCGAAGAACCAGAAGATGTGCTGGAACATGACGGGATCGCCGCCGCCGGCCGCGAGGAAGAAGCTGGTGCCGAAGAACTGGTCGGTCAGCAGCATCGTGACCGCGCCCGCGAGCACCGGCATGACCGCGATCAGCAGGTAGGCCGTAATCAGCCAGGTCCAGACGAACATCGGCATCTTGAGCAGCCACATGTCGGGCGCGCGCATGTTCAGGATCGTGACGATGATGTTGATCGCGCCCATGATCGAGCGAGATGCCCATCAGGTGCACCGAGAAGATCAGGAACGGAAACGCGTCGCCGGTCTGCAGGACCAGCGGCGGATACATCGTCCAGCCGCCGGCCGGTGCGCCGCCCTCCATGAACAGGGTCGAGAGCAGGATGCCGAACGCGACCGGCAGGATCCAGAATGACCAGTTGTTCATGCGCGGCAACGCCATGTCGGGCGCGCCGATCATCATCGGGATCATCCAGTTCGCGAGACCGACGAACGCCGGCATGACGGCGCCGAATACCATGATCAGCGCGTGCATCGTGGTCATCTGGTTGAAGAACTCGGGATGCACGAACTGCAGGCCCGGCTGCATCAGCTCGGTGCGAATGACGAGCGCCATCGCACCGCCGATGAAGAACATGACGAGGCTGAAGATAAGGTACAGCGTACCGATATCCTTGTGGTTGGTCGTAAACAGCCAGCGCCGGATGCCTTTGGCCGGACCGTGATGCTCGTCGTGTGCGTCCTGCGCCCCTGCGACTGCTGTTGTCATACCGTTTCTCTCCGATCACGTGCCGCCGTGCGGCACAGCTGCAATTTTTGGTTACTGGCTGGTGGCGACGCGTTCGCCGGCCTGTTGATGAGTCTCTACCCACGCGAGTAGGCATCGGGTTCGACGACCTCGACGACGACCGGCATGTAGCCGTGGTCCTTGCCGCAAAGCTCGGTGCACTGGCCGCGGAAGGTGCCGGTCTCTTCCGCGCGGAACCAGACCTCGTTGACGATGCCCGGCACGGCGTCCTTCTTGATGGCGAGTTCCGGCACCCACCAGGAGTGAATGACGTCGTTCGACGTGATGAGCAGGCGAACCTTGGCGCCCTTGGGCACGACGAGCGGACGATCGACATCGAGCAGGTAGTTTTCGACGTCGAAGGGGTCGATGCCGGAGTTCTTCGGGCGCGCTTCCACGCTGGCGCGATCCAGGCTCGAATAGAACTCGAGGTCCTCATCCTGGTACTTGTAGTGCCATTTCCACTGGTACCCGGTCACCACCATGGAGATGTCCGGGTCGCGGGAATCCTCGAGCTTGATCATGGTCTCGGCGGCCGGTACCGCCATCACGAGCAGGATGAGGACCGGGATGATGGTCCAGATCACCTCGGCCGCGGTGCTGTGCGAAAAGGTCGCGGGCTTGACGCCCTTCGATTTCCGATGTTTCACCAGCGAGATGATCATGACGCCGAAGACGACAACACCAATGGCCACGCACCACCAGAACACCATCATGTGCAGGTCGTAGGTTTCGGCGCTCAGCTCGGTAACGCCCTTGGGCATATTGAGGGCCCAGTCGGCGCTTGCTGCGCCGGCCCACAAGGTTCCGAGTAAGCCGAGTAGCGAGTTTCGAATCATTGTGTATCCACTCCACAGACCGACATCGGCCCGCGCTCTCTAATTAATTATGAATCAACAGGTGGCAGGTTGAGGTTCGGGACAGCCGGATGCCCCCGCTCAAGAGCCCGGGCAGTTTACTGAAACGTGCTGGCGCAGGCAATCCTGTACCTGCAATGGGGATTTTGAAACCGATTATATTACAACGGCTTATCGCCGGGCCCCGAGAAACGGTCGAGATCGCTGGTACAGGGCGACAAGTCATTGCCGACGCAGGGGAATTTTGCGGGCGTCGATGGTGACATCGCCGCCACGGGCGCCTGCGCCACCGCCCCAGCAATGGCCATAGACGAGCTCGAGTGTCAGCGCCCGCTCGCCGCCCCCGGCGAAAACGGCGTCGGTAAAGCGCCGAAAACGCTTCCGGCCCATCAGGCCACGCTGCCTGTCGCGCAGGCTGTTGCGCGCACCGGCGGCCGTCAGGTCGCGCAGTAACGCTGCCGCGCTGCGGTAGCTCACCGCCAGGCGGTCGACGTCCAGCACGGGGTCGCGCAGTCCCGCACGCACCAGGGCGTCGCCGACGTCGTGCATGTCAGGGAAACGATTCACGTGCATGCCGTCGTCCACGGCTCGCCAGGCCTCGCGGATTTCCAGCAGGCTGTCGGGGCCCAGGGTCGAGAACGCGAACAGGCCCTCGCTCTGCAGTACGCGCGCTACCTCGGCGAACACCTCACCGAGGTTGTCGATCCACGGCAGCATCAGGTTCGAGAACACGACGTCCATGCTCGCGTCCGCGAACGGCAGCATCCGTGCATCGGCCTGCACGGCGTGACGCTTGGAGAGCAATGTCTTCTTGCTGCGGACGCCCCGCAGCATGCCCGCGGAAAAATCGACCGCGATGATGCGGGCGTGGCGAAAACGCTTCTGCAGCAACGGAATTGCGGCGCCCGTTGCCGAGCCCAGGTCGATCACATTGGCCGCCTGGGCACTCATCGGGCGCATACGCTGCAGCAGGCCTTCGCGGGTTACGCGGTGCACGAAGTCGGCTTCGTCAAACCGCTTTGCGGCGCGGTCGAAGCGGCGTCGTACATCGGCGGGACGCAGATCCTTGCTGTGGTCGGTGGCGTTCATCGTGCGCAGGCAATCCGGGGACGCGCCACCGTATCATGCTTTCCGGCGATTCCGGGTCAATTCGCGAGCTGCGGAACGGCGTGCCGGCAGCGACGATGACCCGATGCGAATTCCGGGAATGCTGTTGCCGCTATGGCAGTTCGCCTGCCACTCGGCGCGTGCGGCCGAGTTTGCCGTGATGCCGCGAAGCTGCGCCTTCTGCGGTGCTGCGCGGCGCCATTACGAGACCGCGATTTGCGCCGGTTGCGCCGGCGACCTGCCGTGGATTCCCGCACAGTGCCCCGGCTGCGCGCGGGCGCTTGCCACGCAGCCGGCGGCGGGCGTCGTGTGCGCCGAGTGCCAGCGCCACCCCACGCCGTTCGAGTCGGCCGTCGCGCCGCTGTCGTTCGAATTCCCCGTCGATGCGGCAATACGGCGGTTCAAGTTCCATCGCAAGCTGCACTACGCAGAGGCCTTCGGCGAAATCCTGTGCGGCGCCGCTGCGGGGCTTCCGGGCGATGTCGAGGCCCTGCTTCCAGTGCCCCTGCACTGGGCGCGGCACGCCGTTCGCGGCTTCAACCAGGCGGCGGAGATCTGCGGGCCGTTGCGGCGCGCGACCGGCCTCCCCGTTATTCGCAATGTTACGCGGTTACGTCGGACGCCTTACCAGTCCGGGCTCGGTGCGCGGGAGCGCCGCCGCAACCTGGCGGGTGCGTTCGGGGTGCGTGGCCGGGTTGGCGCAGGCCACGTTGTGCTGGTCGACGACGTGATAACCACGGGCGAGACCTGCTCCCAGCTCGCGCGTGTATTGCTTGCACACGGGGCGCGAAAGGTGAGCGTACTCGCGCTGGCGCGAGCCTGAGCACGCATACTTCCTTCGTATCATTGCATCAAATATTGTCTTTGTGATTAAGTCCCGCAATGCGCACAGGGGGGCTAATACCGGGAACGGGCACGGGGCTGCTATTGGTCCTGTCGTTCGCTGCCGCCGCCCAGGCGCAAGGCGAGGCCCGGCCCAGCGAGCCTGCGGCCGAGACCCCGGCCTGGCTGTCGCTCACCGGCAGCTACCGGCTTCGCTACGAGCACATGGACAACACCTTTCGCATCGTGGGCCCGGCACAGGATGAACTGCTGGTGTCGCGACTCCTCGTGCACGCGCGCGCCACCGGCGAGCGATACTACGGCGGCGTCGAACTCCAGGATTCCCGGGCGTGGCTGCACAAGGACCTGACGCCTGTCGGCACGGACGACGTCAATGCGTTGGAGCCGCTGCAGCTCTATGCCGGATACCGGACCGACAAACTGGACGTGCAGCTGGGCCGCATGACGATGGACGTTGGCAGCCGACGCTTCGTGGCGCGCAATCGAACGCGCAACACGCTCAACGGATTCACCGGGATCAACGTCCGCTGGACGCTGCCCGGTCGCCGCGGCCTGCAGGCGTTCCTGACGATGCCGACTGCGCGCTTGCCGAACAACCTCGAGCGCGGGAAGCTGCGCGGCAACGATTTCGTGCTCGACCAGGAACACGGGGAGCGGGTCTTCTGGGGCCTTTACCTGTCGGGCGTCGATTTTGCGGGCGGATTCGACACCGATTGGTACCTGCTCGGCATTCACGAGAAGGACCGCCCGAGCCTGCCGACCCGGAACCGCGATTTCCTGACTGCGGGCCTGCGGGTGCGCAAATCGACTGACCTGTGGTCCTTCGAATTCGAAACCGCGCTCCAGTCAGGGGAGACGCGAGCCACGTTGCTACCGTCGGACGTAACCGACCTCGATCACCGCGCCTGGTTTGCGCATGCCGAGTTGAGCCGCGCCCTGGCCGGTAGCTGGGCGCCCAGCCTGATCCTGCGGCTCGACTATGCGTCCGGCGACAAGGATCCTGACGACGGTGAGTTCGATCGCTTCGATACGCTGTTCGGTGCGCGGCGCTGGGAGTTCGGCGTTACCGGCATTAACGGCGTGTTTGCCCGCAGCAACATCCTGTCGCCCGGGCTCGGCCTGCGGATGAAGCCGCGCCCTTCGCTCGACCTGAGGTTCGACTACCGCCCGGCATGGCTGGCGAGCGATCGCGACTTCCTGCCGACGGCCCTTCTCCGGGACCCCGACGGCAATTCCGGCTCGTTCGTCGGTCAACAGCTCGACGCGCGCCTGCGCTGGGCACCGGCGGCCTCGAATTTCTCCGTGGACATCACGGCAGCCTATCTCTGGAAAGGCGAATTTCTCACGGACGTACCGTTCGCGCCGCCGGACGATAACGTCCTGTACTGGTACTTCTCGGCCGGCCTGAGTTTCTGATTACCGCGGATACGTCCTGCGCCAGCCGGACAGCCCGCCTTCCAGGTTGTGCACCTGATCGTAGCCGCGCTTAATCAGGGATTCGGCGCCAAGCAGGCTGCGGCTCCCCGATGCGCAAAACAGGACCAGCCGCGACGAGGTCGGGAACGGCACGCCACTTTCGATGAGCGCACTCAAAGGAATGTGTTCGGACCCCGGCAGGGCGTCGACCAGGCGCTCGTGTTCATCCCGCACATCGATAAAGACCGTGTCCGCCGCGCCGAGCAACGCGGCGGCTTCAGCCGGCGTCAATTGCGGCACCAGCGAATCGGCCGCGGCGCCGACGCCGCAAAACGCATCGTAGTCCACGAGCTCGGTGATCGTGGGTGCGTTGCCGCAAATCGCGCATTGCGGGTCTCGCGACAGGCGAAAGCTCGAGAAGGCGAGCGCCAGCGCGTCGTAGTGGACGAGCCTGCCGCTTGCGATCTCACCGAGCCCGAGTACCAGCTTGATCACCTCGGTTGCCTGCAAGGTGCCCATTACGCCCGGCAGGATGCCCAGGACACCCCCTTCGGCGCAGGACGGTATGACGCCGGGTGGCGGTGGCACCGGAAACAGGCACCGGTAGCAGGGTCCGTCATCGTGGTTGTAAACGGCCAGCTGCCCCTCGAAGGCGAGTATCGATGCGGACACCAGCGGCTTGCGCTCGAGCACGCAGGCATCGTTGACCAGGTAGCGCGTCGCGAAATTGTCGGCGCCGTCGGCAACGACGTCGTAAGCGGCGATGATCTGCCGCGCGTTATCGCGGCTCAATGCGCAGGCGTGCTCGTCGATGGTGATATGCGGGTTGAGGTCCCGAAGCCGCGCGGCGCCGCAGGCGAGCTTGGCCTGCCCCACCTGGCTGCTGCCGAACAGCACCTGGCGATGCAGGTTCGATGCGTCCACGACGTCGAACTCGACGATGCCGATGCGGCCGATACCCGCCGCCGCCAGGTACATGGCCAGGGGTGAGCCGAGCCCGCCCAGTCCGACCAGCAACACGGACGCGCCCTTGAGCCTGGCCTGTCCCTCCGGCCCGACCTCCCGCAGGCTAAGGTGCCGGCTGTAGTGCGCCAGCTCGCGCGCCGAGAATAAATCGAAGTTATCGGGCACTCGCTCCTCTCACAGGCGTCGATGAATTTCGATCATAGCAGCAGACGCCCGAAGCGTTTCTGATACTATTTTTCCAATGGCGGACTCCGATTCTTTCGACAGGCGCAAATTCATCAAGGCATGTGTCGGTGCCGGTGCGGCGGTGGCTGCGGACCCGTCGCTGATGGCGCAGCCTGCCGGCGAACTCGTGCCGGCCGAGCGGGCCAGGCTGGTCGACACCGGTGGCAAGACGTTGCGGGTCGACGCGCTGACGGTGGGCCAGAGCTATGTCTTTCATTATCCCTACGTCACGACGCCGTGTTTCCTGATCGACCTGGGTTCGCCCGCGGAACCCGGCGCCGAACTCGAGACCTCGGACGGCCGCCCGTATCGCTGGACCGGCGGCGTTGGGCCCGGCCGCTCGATCGTGGCGTTCTCGGCGATCTGCGCCCACCGGATGAGCTACCCGACGCGCAACGTCAGCTTCATCGACTACCGCCACAAACCCATGAACACGGAGGCGCCCGGCGACGACTGGTGGTCGCGCGGGCAGGTCATTTACTGTTGCTCGGAGGGCAGTGTCTACGACCCGAGTGATGGCGCGCGCGTGCTGGCGGGGCCCGCGCCGCAGCCGCTTGCGGCCGTCCGCCTGGAGTATGACGATGATGAGCAGGCGTTGTATGCGACCGGCGTTACGGCGGCGACATGCTCGAGCGGTTTCTCAGCGAATTCGGCTTCCAGGTCGCATTGGCGCACAAGAGTGACGACATCCGGCAGCCTGCCCGCAAGGTGACCACCGTCTGGCCGATGAGCGAGTATTCGCGCACCGGCGCCTGCTAGTGGTATCGCCCCCCTCGAGGTACGCGGCCGTTTCCGCGAAGCCCTCGGACCTCGCAATCTCTGCCGCGGTGTTGCCATTGCGGTTTTCGGCCGTGCGGTCCGCACCGTGCGCGATCAGCAGCCTGACGATCTCGAGGTCGCCGGTCGCGGCCGCAATGTGCAGTGCGGTTGCGCCGTCCTCCTGGCGGACGGCGACATCGGCACCGGAGACTTTCCAGTAACAGGCGCACGAAGTCAGTGCGCCGCCGGTCTACGGCGCGCATCAGGGGCGTCCATCCGTACGCGTCGCGAACGCCCTGGTTGCCCCGGCGTCCAGCAGGACTTCTGCCACTTCGGTGTAGCCCTTCACCGCGGCGAGTGCGAGCGCCGTCCAGCCGAGCTTCGCCTTGGCGTCGGTGCGTGCACCTGCCCGGACCAACAAGCTCGTGACCAGCGGATCGCCGCTGAGTGCCGCGAACATCAGCACGGTCGCGCCACCCGCGTTGGCGGCGTTGACGTCGGCGCCGGCAGAGATCGCCCGGGCCACGAGCCGCCGCGTCCCCCTGCCGCGCAGCGGACATCAGCGGTGTCTTGCCATTGGCCGGTTCGTCGTCCGCCGGAAACTCGCCGATGGCCGCCAGCGGCGGACAAAACACACAAGCGCAACGAAAAACCGGCCGGCAAAAGCCGGCCGGTTTGTCCGTCGTAAAGCGGCCCGAATTACCTCAGGTCGTGGCGGCACTCGATGCGCCCGGTGCGGCCTTCTCTTCGCGGGCTTCGAGCTGCCCTTGACCTCTTCGTACCAGAGGCTGTGGTGCTGCTTGGCGAAACCTTCATCGACCTCACCGCTCGCCATGCCTTCGAGCCACGCCTTCGGTGCCGACGCTGCCGAGGTACATGTGGCCGAGCGCGACGGCGATCATGAACAGGCCCGTCGAAGCATGGATGATGTGCCAGAACTGCATCGACTCGCGAACCGTCTCGAGATTCGGGAACAGCAGGAAGAAGCCGGAGACCGTGAGCGCGATCCCGCCGAGGAACACCAGCCAGTAAGAGACCTTCTCACCGGCATTGAAGAAGCCGGCCGGCGGATGGCCGTCGCCGATCGCGCCGCCCATCGATTTGAGCCACTCGAAGTCGTAGCCCTTCAGGCCGTTCTTGCCGATCCACATCAGCAGCAGCAGGAACAGGCCTGCGGCAAACGGCATCGACAGGTAATCGTGAATCGGCTTCGCGAGCTGCGCCCAGGCCGGAAACCTTCTTTGCCCAGTAGCGGAATCAGTACCGCCGCGCCCGAAAGTCAGGCTAAGCCCGGTTATGCTCAGGATGATGAAGGAGATCACCGACGTACCAGTGCATAACGCGCTCGAATGCGCGACCAGCGCGTGACGGTGCGACCGGTACGTGTCTCGAGCTTGTCCTTGCCCTTGACGATGTGCTTTGCAAGCAGCGCGAGAAGTACGACGATGATGAACGACCCGCCGTAGAAGGAGATCGGACCGTTGCGAACCGCCCGCCAGTTCTGGCCGCCGTTCTGGATCAGCACGCCGGTCTCCTGGCCCGACGGCCGAGTAGCCTTCGATGCCACCGCGCACGGCACGCCAGTATTCGGCGCGAGGATTGACGGCTTCTTCTTTGTCGTCGGACTGCTGCGCCTGGGCGGTCTGTATCAGCCCCGTTTCATGGGCGACGTATCCCGTGAGCGGCAACGCCATGGCTATCATCAATGACACTGCGACGGTAACGAGGACGACACGAGTACGGCCCCGAGATTTGCTAGTAGTTGATTGTTCGCGCATTGACCAGGCTCCTGTTAGCGCTGCTGCCCGTGGCGGACAGCAGCGACCATTCGTTTAGCCGGACCGGCCTGGCTACCGGTCCGCCTGCCCCTTGGCAAATCGATCCTGCAGTGCCTCGACGTGTTGCGGATCCTCCTGCTTTGCCAGCAGTGGATCCGCCCCACCCTTGTAGACACCGGGCTCGTGCAAGGTGACGTCCGCCCGTTCAGCACAGGCGGTCAGACTCATGGGAAGAATCGCAAGGGCCAGCGCCATTGCCAGCGGGCGCCGGTCCCTTGCTTTAACTTGCTTTACCATTTGCTTATCCCTGCGAGGCCTGAATGATCAGGCGTCGCCTTTGTAAGCGGTATCCCAACCCCAGGTCTCGGGGCGGCCGCCGCGTTTCGTGATTCGCTCGCGGTAAATGTCTGCCACCATGTCGCCGTCGCCGGCCAGCAAAGCCTTCGTGCTGCACATCTCGGCGCACAACGGCAGCTTGCCTTCGGCAATACGGTTGCGGCCGTATTTCTCCAGCTCGGCGGCCGAGCTGTCCTCTTCGGGACCGCCCGCGCAGAACGTGCACTTGTCCATCTTGCCGCGCACGCCAAAGGCCTCCTGCTGCGGGAACTGCGGTGCCCCGAACGGGCAGGCGTAGAAGCAGTAACCGCAACCGATGCAGAGATCCTTGTCGTGCAGCACGATGCCGTCGTCGGTCGTGTAGAAACAGTCGACCGGGCAGACGGCCGCGCAGGGCGCGTCCGTGCAGTGCATGCAGGCGACCGAGATCGATTTCTCGCCCGGAACGCCGTCGTCGAGTGTTACGACCCGGCGCCGGTTCACGCCCCAGGGGACTTCGTGCTCGTTCTTGCAGGCCGTTACGCAGCCGTTGCACTCGATGCAGCGTTCGGCGTCACAAAGAAATTTCATACGTGCCATGATCGAGCCTCCTAAGCTGCGCTAATCTTGCAGAGAGATGCCTTGGTTTCCTGCATCTGAGTGACGGAGTCATAACCGTAGGTGAAGGCGGTGTTCGCCGCCTCGCCGCGCACATACGGCGCAGCGCCTTCCGGATACTTGTCGAGCAGATCCTTGCCCTCGAACCAGCCACCGAAGTGGAATGGCGTGAAGACGACGCCACGCTCCACCCTCGGTGTCATCATGGCCTTGATCTTGATCTTCGAGCCTTCGGGGCTCTCCAGCCATATCCACTGGCCATCGCGGATGCCGTTGTCATTCGCGTCGGCCGGGTTGATTTCGGCGAACATGTCCTGCTGCAGTTCCGCGAGCCATGGGTTGGAGCGAGACTCCTCGCCGCCGCCTTCGTACTCGACCAGCCGGCCGCTCGTGTGAATGAGCGGGAAGTCCTTCGAGTAGTCCTTGGCCTGGATCGATGCGTAACGCGTCGGCAGGCGGTAGTGGCTCTTGACGTCGTCGTAGGTCGGGTACTTGTCGACCAGGTCGCGCCGCGACGTGTACAGCGGCTCGCGATGTATCGGTACCGGATCCGGGAAGGTCCAGACGACCGTGCGGGCCTTGGCGTTACCAAACGGTGCGCAACCGTGCTTGATCGCGACGCGCTGGATGCCGCCGGACAGGTCGGTCTTCCAGTTCTTGCCTTCGGCCGCCTTCTTCTCGTCAGCGGTGAGTTCGTCCCACCAGCCGAGCTGCTTCAGCATGTCCGCGGTGAACTCCGGATAGCCGTCCTTGATCTCGGCGCCCTTGCTCCACGAGTCTTCGGCAAGCAGGTTCACGCCGTTGTGCTCGACACCGAAGCGGGCACGGAAGTTGAGGCCGCCCTCGGCCACGTGTTTGCTGGTGTCGTACAGCACCGGGGTGCCCGGATGCTTCATTTCCGGCGGGCCCCAGCTCGGCCACGGCAAGCCGTAGTACTCACCGTCGCACGGCCCGCCTTCGGCTTTCAGCGTGGTCGTGTTGAAGGTGTGCTTGTTGGCTGCCTGCAGCTTGAGCCTTTCCGGGCTCTGGCCGGTGTAGCCGATCGTCCACATGCCGCGGTTGATCTCCCGCAGGATATCTTCGATTAGCGGCTCGTCGTTCTCGACCTTGATGTTCTTGAACAGCTGGTCCGACATCTCGAGCTTCTTGGCCAGCTTGTACATGATCGTGTGGTCGGGCAGCGCTTCGAAGATCGGGTCGATGACCTTGTCGCGCCACTGCAGCGAGCGGTTCGACGCGGTGACCGAGCCGTAGGTCTCGAACTGCGTCGCGGCCGGCAGCAGGTCATGCCTTCCTGCCGATCCGGCAACACGGCCGTGTGCGTCGGAACCGGATCGATGACGACGACGAGCTCGAGCGCTTCGAGCGCCTTCTTCATCTCCGGCCCGCGGGTCTGGCTGTTCGGTGCATGGCCCCAGAAGAACATCGCCTTGAGCTGGTCGCGCTGGTCAATCAGGCGGCTGTCCTCGAGGACGCCGTCGATCCACCGTGAGACCGGCATGCCGGACGAGTTCATCGGGTTCGCAAACGGCACCGGCGCCTGGCCTTCCTCGACGTCGCCCGCCGTGTCCATGTAGCCGGTATCGAAGCGGGACATGACCCATTCGTAGTCGAGGCCCCAGACACCCGACCAGTGCTTCCAGGCACCTTCCGACAGGCCGTAGTAACCCGGCAGCGTGTGCGACAGGATGCCCAGGTCCGTGGCGCCCTGCACGTTGTCGTGGCCGCGGAAGATGTTGGCGCCGCCGCCAGATTTGCCGATGTTACCGAGAGCCAGCTGCAGCGCGCAGTAAGCGCGGGTGTTGTTGTTGCCGATGGTGTGCTGTGTGCCGCCCATGCACCATACGATGGTGCCGGGCCGGTTCTCGGCCATCATCTGGGCGGCCTTCTTGCAGTCTTCCTCCGGCACGCCGGTGACGTTCTCGACGACGTCCGGCGTCCACTTGGCCACCTCGGCCCGGATCTCGTCCATGCCGTAGACCCGCTGGCGGATGTATTCCTTGTCCTCCCAGCCGTTCTCGAAGACGTGCCAGAGAATGCCCCAGATGATCGGCACGTCGGTGCCGGGCCGGATGCGCACGAAGTGGTCGGCGTGGGCGGCCGTGCGCGTGAAGCGTGGGTCGACGACGATCATCTTCGCGCCGTTTTCCTTGCCGCGCATCACGTGCTGCATCGCGACCGGGTGTGCCTCGGCGGCGTTGCTGCCGATGAAGAACATCGCCTTGCAGTTGTGCATGTCGTTGTAAGAATTCGTCATCGCGCCGTAGCCCCAGGTATTGGCTACACCGGCGACGGTCGTCGAGTGGCAGATGCGCGCCTGGTGGTCGACGTTGTTGGTGCCCCAGAGCGCGGCGAACTTGCGGAACAGGTAAGCCTGCTCGTTATTGAACTTCGCCGATCCCAGCCAGTAGACCGAATCCGGGCCGGAACGCTTGCGGATGTCGAGGCACTTGTCGCCAATCTCGTCGATCGCCTGTTCCCAGGAGACGCGGGTCCACTTGCCGCCCGCGAGTTTCATCGGGTACTTGAGGCGGCGTTCGCCGTGACCATGTTCGCGCACCGATGCGCCCTTCGCGCAATGGCCGCCCATGTTGAACGGTGAATCGAAGTCCGGCTCCTGGCCGGTCCAGACGCCATTCTGTACTTCCGCGACGACGCCGCAGCCCACCGAGCAGTGGGTGCAGACCGACTTGCGGACTTCCGTCTTGACGCCGGGGTCGACCCTCGCGGCTTCTGCGCGCCGGATCATGGTCGTGGGCAGGGTCGCTGCCACGGCGGTACCACCGAGGCCAAGGCCTGCGCGTCGCAGGAACGCGCGGCGGTCCACGGCGGAGCCGAGCACGCCGCTCGATACGCCGGCCTTTTCGGTGGCGGTGAGGTCTCGCTTCTTGATCAGCTTCATCGCTAATCTCCCAGGGTTGGTTGCTGTTCTACTGCAGTCCGTTAATGAGGCCGGTTACAGGCGCGCAGAACGGTAATAGCGTTGAATGTGGGGGGTCTCGTGGTAACCCTTCTGTTTCGCCGGCTCGGACGCAATGCCCTGCTCCGGTGAGGCGACAGCCGCGCGGCCTGATACTGCAACCGCTGCCGTTGCGCCCCCTGCCGCAGCCAGCTTCTTGAGAAATGTACGCCGATCAGCGGTGTACGAACTCGTTTTACGACTCATCTCCTATCTCCCATTGCGGCGCCGAACTGTCGGCGCTCTATGAAATACCGGGGCGGGCATTGTCGGCAGACGTGTCGGCCGATCGCTCCACCATTTCCAGGTAACGCTGGTCCGTATCGATAAATTGCTCACCGAGCTGGCCCACCGCACGGTAAAACCGCGCCGTGGTCGCCTGCTGCATGTCGCGGAAAAAACGCGTCATCCAGGGCTCGATATGGGTTTCGAAAAATGCTGCCTGCGACTCGAGGCTTCCCGGGCCGCCTTCCTCGGCGAGCAGCGCCATGATCTCGCAGAGCGCCGCAGCGTGGTCTTCCGGCTCCGACACGTTGTCCTGGCGCTCGAAGCCGAGTTTGCGCATGTCGCTGCGCAGCCTCGCGAGCGGCTGCTCCATCAGGAAGCCGGTGAGGTACCACGATCCGAACGGTACGAGCTCACCGCGGCCGAGGCCGATGAAGAGTGACTGGTATTCGTCGGCGACCTCCCCGGGGGTCGCGCGTTCGGCCGCCACGGCGAGCATGCGCCAGGCGACGGCGAGGAGGCTGTCTTCGTTGCTGACGGGGGACTGGGCGAACAGGTCGAGCGTCTCCGCGTCGGGCGGCGCCGCAAGCAGCCGCCCGAGAACCCTGTATGTGTCGGCGCGAAGCCGGTCTTCCGGCTCCGGGGAGGCGACGCCGGGAGCGGCGGTCGCGTCCTGTGTTGCAGGTGCTTCGGTCATCAAATCCGAGCCCGCTTATCCCCCAGTTATTGTTCACTCATTCTAGACAAAACGGGCGCGGGTGGCCAATGACAAAAAATCCCTGTGCGCGGAGCGATAACGAGGGCAAAACAGGCTGGTTGGGCAGCGAGTGGGACTTTTTGTCCGAAGACCGGTGGTCAGGGTTCAGATCGAGCCCGGCCCGCCGCCCTGCTGGGCCCGCATCAGGTCCTTGACCCGGCAGTCCTCGCACATCTCGAGGCGGCGGCGCTCGGCCTCGCCCTGGAACATCCAGTGATCCTCGAGCTTTTTCGCCATGACCTTGAGCATCGAACGGGTGGCGAACGGTTTGCCGCAGGAGATGCAGCAGGCCGGCTGTTCCTCGTGCAGCAGGCGCTGCGCGCCGCGCTCCTTGTCGTCGTACAGGAACCGCGTTTCGAGCGAGACGGCATCCTCGGGGCAGGCTTTTTCGCAGGCGCCGCACTGGATACACGATCGTTCCACGAAGCTCAGCTGCGGCAGGCCCTGGCCTTCGCGCAGCGCCGAGGTCGGGCAGACGGCGACGCAGCTCATACACAGCGTGCAGGCGCCGGTGTCGACCTTGACCTGTCCGAACGGCGCCCCTGCCGGCAACGCCGTGGCTTTCCTGCGGCTGGGCGCATGCTCGACCAGGTGGTTGATTGCGGCACGCAGTAACAGCCGCTTCTCCGGCGCCGGAGCGAACCGCGCGGGGTTGTCGAGGGCGATCGTGTCGGCGGCATTCGCGGCCGCGGTCACCGCTTCGATGTCGCCCGAATCGAGTACTTCTACAGCGGCGCCCGGGTAGCCCATGCCCTCGAGGATGGGTGCCGTGTAGCCGATCTGGCGTGCGAGTGCGTCATGGATGCTCGGCGGCGTCGTGTCGCCGGTCAGTATGAGCAGCCGGCGCGCGCCGTACGCGAGGCAGGCGAACCAGGCGTCCATGCCGATCGATCCGACCTCCTCCAGCTGGACGGGCAACGCGCTCTCGGGCAACGCGGCGCCGAGTTCGCCGCCGAGCGCGTTCGCCGATGCGCTGTCGTAGAACACCAGCAGCGGGTCCTTGCCGCCCGCATCGCGGAACGTGATCAGCATCGTGCGAATGTAGCCGAGCAGGTCTCCCGTGCTCGGGTAGGCGTAGGTGATCGCGCCGGTCGGGCAGACCGACGCGCAGCTGCCGAAGCCCTGGCAAAGATTCGGGTCCACCGACACGTGTTCGCCGGCCGAGGTGATCGCCCAGGCCGGGCAGACGTCGAGGCAACGGGTGCAGCCGCGGATGCCGCGGCGGCCGTGGGCGCAGATCTCCGGGTCGAGATTGAAGTACTTGGGCTTCTCGAACTCGCCGCGCATCTCGGGCAGTTCCCCGATGGCCCGCTCCAGCGCCGCCTCGTCGCCGCGCGGGGCGTAGTAGCCGGGCGGTGGCACCTCCTGCATCAGCAACGGCGGATCGCCGAGGTCGAGCACCAGGTCGAAACGCGCCTGCGTGAGCAGCGCGACGGCCGGCGCTTCCGGGTCGTGTTCCGATTCGGCGAGGCTCAGGCGGTAACTGCCGAGGCTGCCGGACAGCTGCGGCTTGCCGCCGCGGACGACCGTCAGGCCATCGACGACGGCGCTGGCCGGCCGCGTTTCGGCGGGGCAGAACAGCGTGGCAACGAGGTCACCGCCCAGTCGGCCCGCGGCAGAGAGCGCCCGCGCCTCGTCGCCAATGACGAGCACCCGGCCGTGCGACAGGAAGCTGACCAGCGACGTGGGCGCCACCTCCGGCCGATGGCGCAGGTCCAGGGCCTGGGTTCGTGCCTGCCCGTTCGCAGTGCTTTCAGGAAGGTTCAGCTCGTTCATCGTCCGCCTCGGGGTCAGCCTGTTCGTCCACCTCGCCGTGTTCGTCGGTTTCGACCGCGGCCAGGGCCGGCGCATCTTCCGCGTTTTCCTCGTCCTCGTCGAGGCCGGCGAGTCGTTCCAGTTCACGCTCGACGCGGTAGCGCATCTCCGCGGTGATGATGTCGCCCAGCGGCTCGGGATTGGTGAAGTCCAGGTCGTAGTCGTCGAGGCCGTCGCGAACGTTGAACTTGGGGCTATGGAAAAGCTTGCGCAGGGCCTCCTGCTTCATGTCGGCGGGCACGCCCTTGCCCATGAAAACGCTGTAATCCGAATTCTCGTCCAGCGACTCCAGCGGCGGCAGCTCGGGAACGGTCTCCGCCGGGACCTGCGCCTCTTCGTCGCCTGGCCCGGGCGACATGCGCTCTTCCACCGGCGGCGTCTCGACGCCGGGATCGGCGGCCTGCGGCGATTCCTCGGCAGCATCCGCCGCAGGCTCGGGCGGCACCTCGCCCTGGCGCGCCAGCGTCTTGCGGCGCGACCAACGTTCCAGGAATCCTTCTTGTTCGTCCTGCGGGTTACCGCTCATCAGTTCAGGTTCTCCGACCAGTTCTTGCGCTTGCGCTTCTTCCGCTCCTGCGGCACGAAGTGTGCGACGACGAATTTCTCCAGGTAGCCGTAAATTTCCGCCGGAATCGGCACCGCGAAAACCTGGTCATCGCCTTCGAGGCAGGTCGTCGCCGAATCGGCATTCGCGGTGACCTCGAACGGCGTCAGCTCGCCGTCCGGCGCCTCGTGACAGATGACGAACAGCGACGGTTTATCGCCCGTCAGGTTGTACCAGTATTCCTCGGCAAGGTCGCGATGCAGCGCGAGCGACAGCCCGGACCAGAGATACTGCGCATCCTCGTCGCGTTCGTAGATCGGGCTGCGGCCGTGGCCCCTGCCGGCGACGTGCTCTCCGGCGAGGACCGACACGGCGCGCCAGTTCGGCACGGACCACAGTCCGCGCTTGATTTGGGTGCGCTGCATGATTACGGCTACAGTGTGGCGATCGGGCTGGCTCATTTCAGCCAATATTAGCGCAATGACAAGACCGCGTATGAAATCGACTTCGGAAAACGCCGGCAACAGCACGGGCGACACGGCAGCCGCAACGCACGCCGCCGAGCCGAACGGCACGGAACCGCCGCGGTTCATGACCGTGAAGCAGGCGGCGGCCTACCTGCAGGTGAACGAGAAAAAAATCTATTCGATGGTCCGGGAGGGCAAGATCCCGGCGTCGAAGCTCACCGGCAAGTGGCTGTTCCCGCGCGACCTCGTCGATCAGTGGCTGCTGGAGTCGAGCCACGGTGGCCTGCTGACCGACCGCATTGTCGTGGCCGGCAGCGACGACCCGCTGTTATTTCGCGCCATTACGCAGGTCGCCGCTTCGCTGCAGTCGAAGGCCCTGATCAGCTACGCGGCCACCGGCAGCCAGCTCGGGCTCACGCTGCTCGCGCGTCGCCGCGCCGACGTTTGCGGGATTCACTGGGGTCCGGCTGACGAAAGCTACCAGCGGCATCCGGCGCTGATCCGCCAGTACGTGCAGGCGGGCGACTGGGCGCTGGTGCGCCTGTTCCGGCGTGAGCAGGGCTTGCTGGTGGCCCCGGGCCTGTGGTCCGCCGAGGTCGGTGTAGAGGGCCTGTTTCAGCGCGGCGTGCGCTGGGTCGAGCGCCAGGAAGGGGCCGGCTCGCAGCGCTTCCTGCTCGAGCTGATCTCGCGCCACGACCTGGACCCGGCCGACCGGCGCATCACCGGTCGCGCCAGCACCGAGCGCGAGGCGGCGTCGCTGATCGCGATGGGACAGGCCGAGGTGGGCCCGGGCGTGCGCGCCGTTGCCACCGAGTTCGGCCTCGACTTCGTGCCCATCGGCTGGGAGGCGTTCGACCTCGCGCTGCACCGGGGCATCTTTTTCCGGCGCCTGTTCCAGCGCCTGCTGGATTACCTGCGCGGCAACGACTGCCGGCGGCAGGCGAACATGCTGGGCGGCTACGACCTGGCAGAGCTGGGAACCTGATCTGGAGCTGCACCGACTGACGCGGGTTCGCGGGAGGCGGAGGAGGTTCGTATTACTGTAGGAGCGGTTCTCGAACCGCGATCGCGGGCCCAGGCCCGCTCCTACAGGAGGTTCGCATTACTGTAGGAGCGGTCTCGAGTCGCGATTGTGCGCCCAGTGTGCTGACAGGAGGTTCGCATCACGGTAGGAACGGCTTCGAACCGCGACTGGGTGCAGGCCCGCTCCTGCAGGGAGGTTCGCATCACCGTAGGAGCGGTTCTCGAACCGCGACCTGGCGGCGCTGCTAGGTACCTGTATCGATCTCGTGGTCGATAACGTGTTCGAGACTGAGCGCCGGGATCGACAACGTCATCGTGGCCTTCACTTTCCCCGAGTCCGGCAGCGACCCAGACTCGGCGGCATCACGCACGGCCTTTTCGATTTCGCGCTGCGAGGTGATGCCGACTGCCTTGAGGAACTTGCGTATCGTGACATTCAGGCGATCTTCGTCGATGTTCATGTTCAAACGGTCTCCTTACTCCGGGCCTGAGGCGCCGAGCTTGCGGTCCAGTGTCTTGCGCGAGATGTCGAGCCGCCGCGCCGCGGCGGATTTGTTGCCGTCACAGTCTTCGAGGACGCAGACCATGTGATGGCGTTTCACCTGCTCGAGCGTCCAGTCTAGCGGATAATCCGGCGTTCCGGTGCTGCGCACGGCCGACCGCACCAGCGCATCGGCGGGGAGCTGGCCGCGCAGCAGCGTCTGCTCGATCACCTGCCGCAGTTCCGTGACGTTCCCCGCCCAGTCGTGCGCGACGAGCGCCTCGAGTTCCGCGGGCTGGAGCTCAACCGGCGGCCGCCCCATCTCGGCCGAAAGCCTGTCGTTGAAATAGGCCGCCAGCAGCGGGATATCCGCGCGCCGCTCACGCAGTGGTGGCAGCCCGATGCGCATCACCCTGAGCCGGTGCCAGAGATCCTCTCGAAAGCGGTGCCGCGCCACCAGCTCGGCGAGGTTCGTCTGCGTGGCTGCAAACAAGCGCCCGGCGGAGCGCGGGTCGCCGTCGGTCTCACCCGATTCGCCCGCCATGCTGCGCAGCAATTCGGCCTGCAGGTCGAGCGGCATGGCATCGATTTCCCCGAGAAACAGCGTGGTCGCTGCCGCGTCGCGGCCGAGCGCGCGGGTCAGGGCAGCCCGGTCGGTCGTGCGGCAGTCGACCGCAATGAGGGGTCCCGGGACGCCGCTCCGGTCGTGCAGCAGCCGGGCCAGCAGTTTCCTGCCGGTGCCGGCCTCACCCTCGATCAGAACGGTAGAGGTACTCGCTCCGATGCGTTCCACCAGGGCCCTGATTTCCCGCATCGGCCCGGTCTCGCCGACCAGCGTCGGACCGGGCCGGGTGAGCGCCGCCCCGGTTCCCGCTGCGTCCCCGCCGCACAAGGCGGTCACCGCTGCGACGAGTTCGTCGGTCGAGAAGGGTCGCAGCAGCACGTCCGAGACACCACCGCGCAGGGCCTCGACCGCGGTTTCGGCGCGTGATTTTTCCGTTACGAGCAGCGTCGCGGATGGCAGCTCGTCGCACGCGTCGAGCGCCTGCTGCAGTTCGTGCCAGGGCGCCGGCGGGTCCACCACGACCAGCACGTGGAAGCGGCAGCGGGGCGACAGCGCCTGCAACTCGTCGAGGCTGCGCGCGTTCTCGACGGCGAGGAAGTGCCTGGACAGCCGCTGCCGCAGGCGGGAGGCCTCGGTGCCATCACCGAGGACAAGTATCGATGCGGGCTGTTGCACGGGCGGTTACCACCTGGTGTCGACGGCAGGGAGCGCCCAAGCCTAAGGTGTGCGACAAAATGACGCAATACCACGGTGTCCACGCGACTATTTGTTGCTGGCGTCGCGCCGATGCATCTGGAAGAATGACCGTAAACTTCGCTGCTGCGTAACGCTCGACACCTGTCCTGCGCGCCGGCGAAGCGTTGCATGGGGAGCCGCAAGCACCGTGACAGGGTCCGGAGCATGAACGAATTTTCGTCTGCCGTCGCCGCAGCGCTGTCGATGATCGCGACGCTGAACGCCGACCTGATCGAGATTGTCCTGCTTTCCCTGCAGGTCAGCCTGAGCGCGGTCGTTATCGCGTCGATCATCGCGCTGCCGCTGGGCGCGCTCATTGCGCTGCAAAGCTTCCCCGGCAGGCGAGCCGTCGTGATCCTGCTCAATGCCCTGATGGGGCTGCCGCCCGTGGTGGTCGGCCTGCTGGTTTACCTGCTCCTGTCACGGGCCGGGCCGCTGGGCCCGATGGGTTTACTGTTTACCCCCACCGCAATGGTCATGGCGCAGAGCATCATCGTGCTGCCGATTATCGCGGCGCTGTCGCGACAGACGATCGCCGATCTTCACGAGGAATACGACGAGCACCTGCGGTCGCTTGGGTGCACGCGCATGCAGAGCATAGCGACGTTGCTCTGGGACGGGCGGTTTCGTCTGCTCACCGCGATCATGGCGGGTTTCGGCCGGGCGATTGCCGAGGTCGGCGCCGTGATCATCGTGGGCGGCAATATCCAGCACGCCACCCGCGTGATGACCACCACGATCGCGCTGGAAACGAGCAAGGGCAATCTTGCCCTGGCCCTCGGGCTCGGCATGATCCTCGTCACGCTTGCGCTGGGCGTCAATGCGGCCGCGCTCGTGATCTCCGATGCGGCGAGACGGCGCTATGGTTGATAAAGCACCCAGGGCCGAGGACCACAACTGCGTTCGGGCGGACAAGCCGGATGATCACCCCCTGCTGCCGCTGGTTGCGCGCGGTGTCAGGTTCGGCATCAACGGCCGGCAGATCATAAAGGACGTGTCGTTCTGGATCGGATCGTCCGGCCGCACCGTCATTCTCGGCCCCAACGGGGCCGGCAAGAGCATAATGCTGCGCCTCTGTCACGGCCTCCTGCGGCCGATCGAGCGGAGAAATCCGCTGGGCGATCTCTCGATCGGCCGATGCGCGCGAACAACAGGCGATGGCGTCGCAGCACCCGGTGCTTCTGCGGCGCACCGTGCGAGACAACCTGCTTCACGTGCTGCGCGTCAAGGGCGTGCCGCGCGGCGAGCGGAAAGCCCTGGTGGATGCGGCCCTGGAGCAGGCCGGGCTGGCGGGTCTCGGTGCGCGCGCGGCCCGCACACTGTCGGGCGGCGAGCAACAGAGACTGGCGATCACCAGGGCCTTCGTACTCAGGCCAAAAGTGTTGTTGCTCGACGAGCCGACCACGAACCTGGACCCGGCTGCCGTGCGCGGCGTCGAGGAACTGATTGGCGCCATCGGCGCCGCCGGCACAAGATCCTGATGACGACCCACGATATTGCGCAGGCCCGGCGGCTGGCCGGGGACGTGATGTTCCTCAACGACGGCCGCCTGCTCGAGCATGGCGCCGGCGGCCGAGTTCTTCACCTCGCCGAAGGATCCCGTTGCCGCCGGCTTCCTCGCCGGCGAGCTGCCGGCCTAGGCTCCACTGCAGCGATTGTGACGACCCGAGGAGAGACCTGAGCATGCGCAACGAAACGAACATCTCCCGTGCCTTCATGCGGCTGCCGGCAGTGCTCGCACTGGCGGCCATGCTGATCGCGGGCGCCGTGCACGGTGGAAGCTTGTTCCATCACCGTCGCTTCGACGACGTCGACGCAAAACTCGGGCTGTTCGACTGGCTGCTGCCGCAGTTCACGGAAGCGACCGGCATCGAGGTGCAGGTGGTCGCCGTGGGTACCGGGCAGGCCATTCGAATCGCGACGAACGGCGACGCGGACGTGCTGCTGGTGGCATCACGAGGCGTCCGAGCGCAAGTTCGTGGCCGACGGCCTGGGTCTCGCGCGCCATCCGGTCATGCACAATGACTTCGCGCTGGTGGGCCCGGCGGCAGATCCTGCTGGTATCCGCGGGATGAACGACGTGGCGGGGGCGCTGCGCCGCATCGGCGAAAGCGAGGGCATTCTCCGCGTGGCGACGACAGCGGGACGCACAAAGAGGAGCTGAGCTCTGGGCCGCAAGTGGTTTGACCCGCGTCCCGGTAGCGGCGCGGCGTACCGCGAGGCGGGTTCGGGCATGGGTGCAACTTAACACGGCGGGCGCCATGGCCGGTACATGTCGTCGGACCGTGGCAGCTGGGCCGCTTCGGCAACAAGGGCGACCTCCGGATTCGTCGAGGGCGAACCTGCCTGGACAACCCCTACGCCGCCATCGTCGTGAACCCGGAGCGGTACCGCACGTGCACGTCCGCGAGGCCCAGGCCTTCGTCGACTGGCTGACGTCGACGCGCGGGCAGGCGGTGATCGCCGCGTTCCGCGTGACGGCCAGCAGCTGTCTTTCCGGGCGCCGAGCCTGATACCGGCGCCGCCGGCAAGGAACGCGTCTAGCAAGCGCCTGGCAATCGTGCGCGAGCAGGTCACTGGCGTCATCCTGCGGGCGGCCGCGCGACGCGCATGGGCGGCGTGGACAAGGGGCTGGTGCAGATCGGCGGCCGGCCGATGATCGCGTGGGTCGTCGATACGTTGCGGTCGTAGGTCGCGGACGTACTGATCAATGCCGAACCGTAACGACGATACCTACCGCGGCTTCGGTTGCGACGTCGTGGACGACGGCGACAGCGAGTTCGTGGCCCGGCGGGCATGGCCAGTGGGATGCGTCGGGCGCACACGCCGTACATCACCGTCGCGCCCGGCGATTCGCCGCCGCTGTACAGCGGCCTGGCGCAGCGACTGCATGACGCCGCGCGGGCCTCGGGGGCGCCCATCGCGGCGGCCCATGACGGCGAGCGCCTGCAGCCGGTGTTCGCGCTGCTCGCCTGCGAACTGCTGGACGATCTGGTTGGTTATCTGAATGACGGAGAGTGAGATCGACCGGTGGTACGCCCGGCACGGGTACGAGAGCGTGGATTTCAGCGACGTGGTGGAGTCGTTCGCCGAGATCAACGCCCCCGACGAGAAGCTCGCCCTCGAAAAAGCGCTCGCGCTGCGCGCGACGGCCCCAGACAACTAGACGCAGGATATGAGCAGCAAGACCAACGTCGATCGTTGTGCCGACGGCGACGAGGGCCCGGCGCTGAAACTCACCGACGCGCCGCGCGATCTCGCCGAGGTACAGCCCGTCGGCGGCAGCGAAACGCTGGCGCGCGCAGCGCCCTGGGCCGTACCGTCCGCCGATGTTGTCGGCGATCAACGTGCCGATCGCATACGAACTCGGCGACTGACGGCTATGCGCTGCTCGGCGCGAGCCTTCGCCGCCGGCGAGACCCGGCTCGAGGTCGTCGGGACGTCGCAGCAGGGCGGCGTCGCAGGTACCGTGGGTGATGCGCAGTGCGCGCGCATCATGACCGGCGCGCCGATGCCGCGGAACCGATACCGTCGTGACGCAGGAGAACGTCACCGGCGAGCTTGACACCGCGATCATCCGCGCCGGCCAGAAGCCCGGCAGCATGTGCGACAGGCCGGCGAAGACATCGCTGCCGGTAGCGCTGTGCTCCGCGCGATCTCCTGTCACCGGTGTCAGATCGGCGTCCTCGGGTCGATCGGTGTCAGCTAGGTCAGCGTCCGGCGCTGTCTCGCGCATCATCTTCTCGACAGGCGACGAGTCCGCAGCGTCGGTGAGCCGCTGGGCGAGGGACAGATCTACGCAGACCAACCGCTACACGATCTACGGCATGCTGTCGCGCCTCGGCGTCGAGTTGCTCGACATGGGCGTGATCCGTGACGATCGCGATGCGGTGGAGCAGGCCTTCGCGAG
>CAVONH010000019.1:0-70187 GCA_963697245.1 uncultured Gammaproteobacteria bacterium
GCTGCATTTCGGCGGCGGCACGCCCACGTACCTCGACAACGAGCAGATGGACGCGCTGATGGCTGCGCTGCGCGGTGCTTTCAACTTCGACGACAGCGACGCGCGGGAGTTTTCCATCGAGGTCGACCCGCGGACGGTCGACGCCGACGGCATCCGCTACCTGACCGACCTCGGCTTCAACCGCCTGAGCCTGGGCATCCAGGATTTCGATCCGACGGTACAGGAAGCGGTGAACCGCATGCAGTCCTATGAGGAGGTCACGAGTCTCGTCAAGGCCGCGCGAGCCGCGAACTTCAAGTCGATCTCATTCGACCTCATCTACGGCCTGCCCCACCAGAACGTGTCGAGTTTCGATGCCACCCTCGACCGCGTCATCGGGCTGCGTCCCGACCGGCTCGCCGTCTACAACTACGCGCACCTGCCGGACCGCTTCAAGGGCCAGCGGATGATCAATGCCGATGACATTCCTGCGCCCTCGACCAAGCTCGATATCCTGCACCACACGATCGACCGGCTCGCCGAGTGCGGCTATGTCTACATCGGCATGGACCATTTCGCCCTGCCCGAAGACGAACTGGTACAGGCGCGCGGTGATGGCACGCTGCAACGAAATTTCCAGGGCTACTCGACGCACGGTGGCTGCGACCTCATCGGTCTCGGCGTTAGCTCGATTTCCAGCATCGGCAATGTCTACGCGCAGAATGCCGTGACGACGATGGAGTACGAAACGCTCATCGAAGACGGTCACCTGCCCGTCAGGAAAGGCGTCGCCGTGGACGATGACGACCTGCTGCGCGCCGAAGTGATCCAGGCACTGATGTGCTATGACCGTCTCGACTTCGACGCCTTCGACGCCAGTCACGGCATCCAATTCCGCGACTACTTCAAGTCCGAGATCGAGCGCCTGCAGCCCCTCGCGAGCGACGAGCTGATCGAAGTCGATGCGGACGGCATCACAATCACCGCGAAAGGCAGGCTGCTCCTGCGCTGCATCGCCATGGTTTTCGACCGTCACCTCAACGAAGTCGACACCGACAAGCGTTTTTCCCGGGCGATCTGAGCGGGCATCGCCCATTGTAGGAGCGGTTCTCGAACCGCGATCGCGGGCCCAGGCCCGCTCCTACAGGCGCAATAGATTCGCGGCTCCGGGCCCGCTCCTGCAGGCCGAGCACTCCGCCGGCTATGACACCTCGGTCAGCCAGCCGTGCGTGTCCGGCGCATCGCCGTACTGGATGGACTGCAGCGCTTTACGCAGCTTCGCGGTATTGGGCCCTGCCCCGCCATCACGAACGGCAATCTCCCGGCCTTCGTAGACCAGCGTGCCGACCGGCGTCAGCGTTGCCGCGGTACCCGATAGCGCGGCTTCGTACGTGGCGACCCATTCGAGCAATTCCGCCACGGTGAAGTCGCGCTCGCTGACCCGGTAGCCGAGGTCCCTTGCCAGCGTGAGTATCGACGCACGGGTCATGCCGTGCAGGAACGACGAGTTCAGCGGCTTGGTGATGATTTCTTCGTCGCTCAGCAGGAGGAAGTTCGCCGCGCCCGTTTCCTGCACGTCGCCGTCCGGACAGAACAGTACCTGGTCGACGCCGTACTTTTCCTTCGCATCCAGCGTCGGTCCGAGCGCCGCCGCGTAGTTGCCGCCGGTCTTCGTGCTGCCGAGCTGCTCGGTGGAGCGCGCGATGGTGTCGGCGACCAGCAGCTTCAGCGGCCTGACGCCGCCGGCGAAATAATCGCCGACCGGCGACGCCAGCACGAACAGCGTCGCCTGCGTCGACGGCGCGGCCGCCGCGCCGATGTTGGGCGCAGTACCGATCAGCGTCGGCCGCAGGTAAAGCGAGCTGGGCGGTTCCGGAATGTCGGCCAGCTGCTCTCTCACGAGGTCCTCGACCATGGCGGCCAGGAGTTCCGCGTCCGGTATGGGCAGGTGCAGCGACTTCGCGCTGCGCTGCATGCGCGCGACGTGGTCGTGCAGCCGGAATATATGCGCCTTGCCATCCTGCCAGCGATAGGCTTTGAAGCCCTCGAAACAGGTGCTCGCATAGTGGAAAACGTGTGATGCCGGGTGCAGTGACAGCGGTGCAAGCGGCTCGATCGCCGCCTCGCCCCAGCTGCCATTCTCAAACCGCGCGATCGCCATGTGATCGCAGAAGACGGTGCCGAATTGAGCCATTGGAATTCTAATGTGGATTAAAAACCGGGGGCGGTAACTTTGCCACTAACGACCACCGTTGGCCAGCCCGGCTAGAAACTCGGCGGCGTACAGGCCGAAATCAGTTCGCACGGTTCGCTGCCCGGGTTCATGAAACTGTGTGGCTGGCTCGACCTGAAATAGTACGCATCGCCCGCACGCAGGATCGCCGACTGCTCGCCGACGGTGACCTGCAGCCTGCCCGCCAGGACGAGGCCGCACTCCTCGCCTTCGTGGGTGATCGCGTGCCTGCCCGTGCCGGCGCCCGGCTGGTAGCACTCCTTGATGAACTGGATGGATTTGTCGGTCAGGTTGGCGCCGACCTGCAGGAACGACACGCCGCCGTCGGCGATCTCGGTCAGTTCGTCGGCGCGGTAAAACACCCGGTCCGGCGTCTCGGGCTGGTCACTGAAGAACTCGGACAGCCGGATCGGGATACCGTCGAGGACCTTTTTCAGCATGCTGACGGTCGGGTTCAGTTTGCCGGCCTCGATCTGTGAAATGGTCGCATTGGCAACGCCGGACTGGCGCGCCAGCTGCCGCTGCGAAAGGCGGTGACGCAGGCGAATCTGCCGCAGCCGCGGCCCGATGGGCTGATCCATCGCTGATCTCCGGAATTTGTTTAGCTTACTGAACAGTTTGGCGCTGCACGACAATCAAATCAAGGGCTTAGGGATCGTCACCTAACTAATTGTTTAACATAGCTGCTCGGGCGTACACTCGATTGTCCGTTTGCCTGGCCACACTGGAGCAGCCACACCATGAGCGCACCCGCCGAAAAACTCGAAGCCTTCTGGATGCCGTTCACGGCCAACCGTGATTTCAAGAAAAAGCCCCGCATCATCACGTCGGGTAAGGGCCATCACTACACGACACGCGACGGCGACACGATCTACGACCTGTTCGCGGGACTGTGGACGACGGGGCTCGGTCATTGCCACCCGAAGATCGTCGAGGCCGTGCAGAAGCAGGTCGCGCAACTCGACTACTCGATGACCTTCCAGTCGGGCAATGACAAATCGTTCGCACTGGCCGAGCGCGTCACCGACATGGCGCCCGAGGGCTTCAATCACTGCTTCTTCACGAACTCCGGCTCGGAATCGGTGGATACCGCGCTCAAGATCGCGCTCGGCTACCACCGCGCCCGCGGCGAAGGCAATCGGACACGCCTGATCGGCCGCGAGCGCGGCTACCACGGCGTCAACTTCGGCGGCATGTCGGTTGGCGGCATGGTGCCGAATCGCAAGGTCTTCAGCCCCAACCTGATACCCGGTGTCGACCATATCCGCGCTACGATGGACATCAAGCACACGGCGTTCTCTCGCGGCCAGCCCGAGTGGGGCGCACATCTTGCCGACGACCTGGAACGCGTTGCGGGACTGCACGACGGCAGCAACATCGCAGCGGTCATCGTCGAACCCGTCGCGGGATCGGCGGGCGTCCTGCCGCCGCCGGTCGGCTATCTCGAACGGCTGCGCGAGATCTGCGACAAGCACGGTATCCTGCTGATTTTCGACGAGGTCATCACGGCTTTCGGCCGTGTCGGCAAGGCATTCGCCGCGGAGCGCTTCGACGTCATGCCGGACATCATCACCGCGGCAAAGGGCCTGACGAACGGCGTGATCCCGATGGGTGCCGTCCTGGTTCGCGACCACGTTTACGACGCCTTCATGCAGGGGCCCGACTTCATGATCGAGCTGTTCCACGGCTACACGTACTCCGGCCACCCGGTCGCCGCGGCCGCCGGGCTGGCGGCGATGGACGTCTACGATGAAGAAGGCATCTTCGAGCAGGCACAGGCGCTCGAGAAGCCGTTCGAGGAACTGTTGCACTCGTTCGCGGACCACGACAAGGTCATCGACGTGCGCAATTTCGGCCTCATGGGCGCGATCGAGATGGCGCCTCGCGAGGGTGCCCCGGGGGCGCGCGGCCTCGAGACCCACAAGCGCTGCTTCTGGGACGAGAAGGTGATGGTGCGCAACGGCATGGACATTCTCAGTTTCTCGCCATTCCTCAATTCGAAACTCGACGATTGGAACAACGCGTTCGACGGCGTTCGCCGCGTCATCGATGCCATCGACTAGGCAAGACCGAAAGGAGAGCCCATGAGCGCCCGCCCCGCACACGACATCGACACGGCGAATATCGTCGGTCACTTCATCAATGGCCAGGACGTTGCCGATGCGAACCGGCCCGAGCCGGTCGTGAATCCCGCCACGGGCGAGATCACGCGGCACGTCGCGATGGCATCGCAGCAGACCGTGGAACAGGCAATTGCCGCGGCCGAGGCGGCCTTTCCCGCCTGGCGCGACACGCCGCCGATCAAGCGCGCCCGTGTCATGTTCCGCTTCAAGCAGCTGCTGGAGGAGCACGCGGACGAAATCGTCGCGGCCATCACGAACGAGCACGGCAAGGTCCTGGACGACGCGATGGGTGAGTTCGTACGCGGCATCGAGGTCGTCGAGTACGCCTGCGGCATCCCCGAGCTGCTCAAGGGCGAGTACTCCAAAAACGTCGGGCCAGGCCTCGACAGCTGGACCGAACACCAGCCGCTCGGCGTCGTCGCCGGCATCACGCCGTTCAACTTCCCGGCGATGGTGCCGATGTGGATGTACCCGATGGCCATCGCCTGCGGCAACACGTTCGTATTGAAGCCGTCCGAGAAGGACCCGACCGCGCCGCTGCTGTGTGCACGTCTGCTCGCCGAGGCCGGCCTGCCGGACGGCGTGTTCAACGTCGTCAACGGCGACAAGGAAGCCGTCGATACACTGCTGAACGACGCGCGCGTCCAGGCCGTCAGCTTCGTCGGCTCGACGCCGATCGCGGAGTACATCTATACGACGGGCACCGGCAACGGCAAGCGCGTGCAGGCCCTCGGCGGCGCGAAGAACCACGCCGTCGTCATGCCCGACGCCGACATCGACAACGCGGTCAGCGCGCTGATGGGCGCGGCCTACGGCTCCTGCGGCGAGCGCTGCATGGCGATCTCGGTAGCCGTGTGCGTCGGCGACGCCACCGCGGATACCGTCGTCGGCAGGTTCCGCGAGCGCATTGCGAAGCTCAAGGTCGGCAACGGCACCGACACGAACAACGACATGGGTCCGCTGGTGACGAAAGCGCACTACGACAAGGTGCGCGGCTACGTCGACCTCGGTGTCGAGGAAGGCGCGGACCTGGTGGTCGACGGCCGGGACCTGACGGTTGCCGGCCACGAGAACGGCTTCTTCCTCGGCGCCTGCCTTTTCGACCACGTGACGCCCGACATGCGTATCTACAACGAGGAAATCTTCGGCCCGGTGCTCTGCGTCGTGCGCGCCGAGTCCGCAGGAAGAGGCCATGCGGCTCATCAACGAGCACGAGTACGGCAACGGCACCTGCATCTTCACCCGTGACGGCGAGGCGGCTCGCTACTTCGCCGACCAGCATCCAGGTCGGCATGGTCGGCATCAACGTACCGCTGCCGGTGCCGGTGGCGTATCACAGCTTCGGCGGCTGGAAACGCTCGCTGTTCGGCGACCTGTACGCGTACGGCCCGGACAGCGTGCGCTTCTACACGAGGCGCAAGACCATCACGCAGCGCTGGCCGTCGGGCGGTGTCCGCGAAAAGGCGCAATACACCTTCCCGAGCAACCAGTAGCGCACCCCGGGGGTAGAGAATCTCCGCTGATTCGGGAACACTATGCGGTTCCCGAATCAGTTCCGGAGACGATACATGACGAAGCGCATTCTCGCGATCGCCTGCCTGACCCTCGCTGCGCCGCTGCAGGCGCAGGATTTTGCAGCCTCTTTCGACGCCACCGAAGTGGCTCCGGGCGTTTACATGCTGACGGGCGCGGAGGGTAAATTCGGCGGCGGCAACATGAGCGTTCTCGTCGGCGACGAGCAGGTGGTCCTCATCGACGACGCCATGGTGCCCACGGCGCAGCCGGTACTCGATGCGGTCAACAAGCTCGCCGGGCGTGCGCCCGACTTCGTCATCAACACGCATATCCACGGCGACCATGTCGGCGGCAACGCGCTGATGCAGGAAAATGGCTCCTACGTCGTCGCACACGACAACATCCGCAAGCGTCTCGCTACGGACAGCAAGGATGCGGGCGGTGACGGCGGCCTGCCAATCATCACGTTTTCAGAATCGGTGACGTTCCACGTCAACGGGCACGAACTGCATGTTTTTCACGTGCACCACGCGCACACCGACGGCGACGGCGTCGTTCATTTCCGTGACCTCAACGTGATCCACGCCGGCGACACGCTGTTCAACAACCTGTTCCCGTATGTCGACCTCGACAGCGGCGGCAGCGTGGAAGGTTTCATCAACGCGCAGAAGAAGCTCATCGCCATGGCGGACGACGACACCGTATTCATCGCCGGCCACGGCGAACTCGCGAGCAAGGCCGATGTCGAAAGGAATCTCGCGGTCCTCATCGACGGCCGCAAGCTCGTGAAGGCCCTGGTCGACCAGGGCATGACCGAGGAGGAAGTGCTGGCTGCCAACCCCCTCGCCAAGTACCACGACGACTACAACTGGAGTTTCATCACGACGGAACGGATGACAACAACGCACTACCGCGACCTGACCTCGGAATAAAAAGCATGGATACCAAGAAGACCGAAGAATTCGTCAACGACCTTTGGGACAGCTCGATCATTCCCGAGCTTTGCGACTACATCAGGCTGCCCAACAAGTCGCCACATTTCGATCCCGACTGGGAGAAACACGGCCACATGGAAAAGGCGGTACAGCAGCTCGAAGCCTGGTGCAGGACCCAGCCGGTGAAAGGCATGTCGGTCGAGATCGTGCGCATCGACGGCCGCACCCCCGTGCTGTTTGCCGAGATCCCCGGGGATTCGGACGACGTCGTGCTGCTGTACGGTCACTACGACAAGCAGCCGGAGTTCAGCGGCTGGGCCGAGGATCTGGACCCCTGGGAGCCGACGATCAAGGACGGCAAGCTCTACGGTCGTGGCGGCGCCGATGACGGCTATGCCGTGTTCGGTTCGCTGACCGCGATTCGTGCGCTGCAGGAGCAAGGCATTCCGCACGCGCGCTGCGTGGTGATCATCGAGGGCTGCGAAGAGTCGGGCAGTTTCGACCTGCCCTACTACATCGAGAAGCTCGAGGACCGCATCGGCTCACCGGATCTCGTGGTGTGCCTCGACGCGGAGTGCGGCAATTACGAGCAGCTCTGGTGCACGACTTCGCTGCGCGGCAACCTGACCGGCACGCTGCGCGCCGACGTGCTGACGGAAGGCGTCCACTCCGGCAGCGCCAGCGGCGTCGTGCCGTCGAGCTTCCGTATTCTTCGCAAGCTGCTGAGCCGTATCGAGGACGAAGACAGCGGTCGGATCACACCCGACGCCCTGCACGTCGACATTCCGGAGCAGCGCATCGGGCAGGCAAAGCTTGCCGCCGAGACGCTGGGCAAGGGCGTCTACAGCAAGTATCCCTGGGCGGTAGCGGATGCGGCGCCGAGCGAGTCGCCGTACGAACTGCTGCTCAACAACACCTGGCGGCCGACGATGAGCGTGACGGGCGCGGCCGGGCTGCCGGCGCTGGTCGACGCGGGCAACGTGCAGCTGCCGTTCAACACGCTGAAGCTGTCGTTCCGCCTGCCACCGACCTGCGACGCCGACGATGCGGCGGGCGCCGTGAAGGACATACTCGAAGCGGACACGCCGCCGCTGTCGACAAGTGTCGCTTCCATGTCGAGTCGACGATGGCCGGCTGGAACGCACCGCCCGTCGCCGGATGGCTGGAATCTTCGATGCAGAAAGCATCACAGGCGTTCTTCGGCAAACCGTCGATGTACATGGGCACCGGCGGCACGATCCCGTTCATGGGCATGCTCGGCGAGAAGTTCCCGGAAGCGCAGTTCCTGATCACCGGCCTGCTCGGACCGAACTCGAACGCGCACGGTCCCAACGAGTTCCTGCACATCGACACCGGCAAACGCGTGACGAGCTGCGTCGCGCAGGTGCTGGCGGATCATTACGAGCATAAGACCGGCGTCAAAGCCGCCGCGTAGGCACGTTTGCGAGCTACCTGGCGGGCGAGCATGTAGCTCTCATGGCCGCGATTCGCGCGCTTACTTCGATCGCGAACGCCTCGCCCGCCGCTCCTGCGAGATCGATTCGACCTGGTCAACGGACGGATCTTGCGAGCCGTGATCGCCAAGCCTCAGATCGCGCGCCAAGGCGCAGCGTCCTAGAGATCGCAGTGTACACGGCCGTACGGAGCGGCTCTCGAGCCGCGACTTGCCAACGCCGCCGTCGCGCGCCGAGGCCGCTCCTACTAGGTGGTGAACATGATCATGATGCCGGCGGCTATCGCCGAGCCGATGACGCCGGCAACATTCGGACCCATCGCGTGCATCAGGAGGATGTTGTGCGGGTTGGCCTCGAGGCCGACCTTGTTGGCGACGCGCGCCGCCATCGGTACCGCCGAGACGCCAGCCGCGCCGATCAGCGGATTGATCGGGTTGTGTGACATCTTGTTCATCAGCCTGGCCATCAGCACGCCACTCGCCGTGCCGATCGCAAACGCAACGACACCCAGCAGCAGGATGCCGAGCGTTTCCACCGACAGGAACTGACCCGCGCTGAGCTTGGAGCCCACGGAAAGCCCGAGGAAGATCGTCACGATATTGATGAGCGCGTTCTGCGTCGTGTCGGACAGGCGATCGACGACGCCGCATTCGCGCATCAGGTTGCCGAACGCGAGCATGCCGAGCAGCGGCGCCGCCGTCGGCAACAATAACGCGACGAGCAGCAGCAACAGGATCGGAAACAGGATGCGCTCGGTCTTCGACACTTCACGGAGCTGCACCATGTGGATCTTGCGCTCTTCCTCGGTAGTGAGCAGTCGCATGATCGGGGGCTGGATGATCGGCACGAGCGCCATGTACGAGTAGGCCGCCACGGCGATTGCACCGAGCAGCTGCGGCGCGAGCATTCCCGATACGTAAATCGCCGTCGGCCCGTCCGCGCCGCCGATGATGCCGATGGCGGCGGCCTCCTTCAGCGTGAAGTCCATTATCCCCAGTTCGGTCAGGCCGAGCGCGCCGAGCAACGTCGCGAAGATGCCGAACTGCGCCGCCGCGCCGAGGAACAGCGTTCGCGGATTCGCGAGCAGCGGACCGAAATCGGTAAGCGCACCGACGCCCATGAAGATGATGAGCGGAAAGGCGCCGGTCTTGATGCCGACCTCGTACGAGAGGTAGAGCAGGCCTCCGGGATCGGCGATACCGGCGCCCGGGATGTTGCTCAGCAGTCCGCCGAAGCCGATTGTGACCAGCAACAGCGGTTCGAATTTCCTGACGATCCCGAGATACAGCAGGCCGAGGCAGATGACCAGCATCGCGGCCTGCCCGCCCGTCATCAGGTACAGGCCCGAGCCGTGCCAGATTTCGAGGATCAGCTCCATCAGCCGGCGACGGCGAGCAGCGGGTCACCCACCTTGACGGCGTCGCCTTCGCGGACGAAAACCTCGCTGACCGTCCCCGCTTTGGGTGCGCTGACCGCGGTCTCCATTTTCATTGCTTCAACGACGAGCAGCGGCTGCCCTTCCTCGACACGGTCGCCAGGCGCAACGTGCACCTTGAAGATGTTGCCGGCGAGTACCGCCTTGACGGCCTCGCCTGCCGGGCCGGCAGCCGGCTTCCCCGTCTTGGGCGCCGGCGCGACACCGGCCAGCTGGCCGTCCTCGGCCACTTCGACCGTGAATTCGCGGCCGTTGACACGCACCGAGTACACGGCGGGACCCTGCGCCGCCGGGGCGGCGGCGGCCGTGGCAGCCGCTGCCGGCGCCGCGTCGAGTCCGGGGGCGGGCTCGAACGCTTCCGGATTACCGCGGTTCTGCAGGAAACGGATGCCGATCTGCGGGAACAGCGCATAGGTCAGCACGTCGTCGACGACGTCGGACGCGAGCTTTATCTTCTTCTCGATCGCAATGTGTTCGAGCTTCTCGGTCTGCGCTTCAAGTTCCGGTTCGAGCAGGTCGGCCGGGCGGCAGGTCACCGGCTCCGCACCGTCGAGGACGCGCGCCTGCAGCTGCTTGTTGACCTCGGCCGGCGTCTCACCGTATTCACCCTTGAGGATGCCGCTGGTCTCCTTGGTGATCGTCGCGTAGCGTTTGCCGGAAAGCACGTTGATGACGGCCTGGGTGCCGACGATCTGTGACGTCGGCGTCACCAGCGGCAGCATGCCGAGATCCCTGCGAACCTGTGGAATCTCCTCGAGCACCTCGTCGAGCTTGTCGCCGGCATTCTGCTCGCGCAGCTGGTTTTCCAGGTTCGTCAGCATGCCGCCGGGAACCTGCGCCACCAGGATCCGGGAATCGACGCCCCTCAGCCCGCCTTCGAACTTCGCGTATTTCTTGCGCACCTGCCGGAAGTACGTGGCCACCTCTTCGAGCGCCTGCAGGTCCAGGCCCGTGTCGCGATCGGTTCCCTCGAGGATTGCGACCAGTGATTCGGTCGGCGAGTGCCCATAGGTCATACTCATCGACGAGATCGCGGTATCGATATTGTCGATACCTGCCTCAGCGGCTTTGACGCAGGTCGCCGTCGAGAGCCCGGTCGTCGCGTGGCACTGCATATGGATCGGGATATCGACGGACGCCTTGAGGCGGCTGACGAGTTCGAATGCGACATACGGGCGCAACAGCCCCGCCATGTCCTTGATGCAGATCGAGTGCGCGCCCATGTCCTCGATGCGCTTGCCGAGATCGACCCACAGGTCGACCGTGTGCACCGGGCTCACCGTGTACGAAATCGTTCCCTGGGCGTGCTTGTCCACCTTGATGGTCGCCTCGATCGCGGTCTCGAGGTTCCTGAGGTCGTTCAGCGCGTCGAATATGCGGAACACGTCCACGCCGTTCACGGCGCATCGCTCCACGAATTTCTCGACCAGGTCATCGGCGTAATGCCGGTAGCCGAGGATATTCTGGCCGCGGAACAGCATCTGCTGCGGCGTGTTCGGCATGGCCGCTTTCAGTCGGCGGATGCGTTCCCAGGGGTCTTCGCCGAGGTAGCGTATACAGGCATCGAACGTCGCCCCGCCCCAGGATTCGATCGACCAGAACCCGATCTTGTCGAGCTTGCCGGCGATCGGCAGCATGTCTTCGATGCGCATGCGCGTCGCCAGCAGGCTCTGGTGCGCATCACGCAGTACGAGTTCGGTAATACCGAGAGGTTTCTTTGCACTCATAATTTTTCTGTTTCGGTCAGGGTTGGCGGTGTCGGCGAATTGCCGCGGCGATGGCGGCAACCTCTTCGTAGGTGACTTCGTCGTCGGTTTCGGCGGGCTGGAAACGCCGCACCGCGGTGGACATCAGGGACATTGCGCCGACCAGGACGGTGAGAAACACAAAAACGGTTCCCATACCGGCGATCATCAGCATCGTGCCCAGTTCGAGCAGGCTCTCTTCCATGACGTCCCAGGTCTACAAAGCGGGAGCGGACAATTATACTGATTCGAGTCCGTTGACAAAGCCGCCGATTTCTTAATGCGAAACGTTACCAACAGCGATCTTGCTCCGTGCAGCCATCTGGCGCTGCTGCCGCTCCTTTTGCTCGCGCTGGGGAATCACGCAGCTGCCCAGCAAACGGAAATATCGGAAGCTGCGGAGGTGATCGCCCCTGCGCCTGTCCCGAAGGACGAGGAACTCGAAGCGGCCGGTGCCGTGATCGGCAACGTCGTGCTGGAGAAGCGCAACATCTTCGACCTGTCGAATCCGAAAGAGGACAAATGGCTGTATCGCTGGGCCAACCGGCTGCACGTCGTTACGCGGGACCACGTGATTCGCAACCAGGTCCTGTTCGAACGTGGCGAGCCGTACTCCGCGCGCCTGCTCGAGGAAACCGCGCGGATCGTGCGCTCCAATCGGTTCATCTACGATGCCAGGATCGAGCCGATCCGTTACGAGGACGGTGCCGTCGACGTGAAGGTCACGACTCAGGACGTCTGGTCGCTGACGCCGGACGTTTCGTTTTCCCGCAGCGGTGGCGAGAACCGCACCGCACTGGGCATCGAGGAAACGAACCTGCTTGGCAGGGGCCAGCTGCTGCGGCTGAAGTGGATCGACAGCGTGGACCGGACGTCGACGCAATTCGACTTCGAGGATACGAACCTCGGCAGCAGCTGGGTATCGATGTTCCTCCGCGTCGCAGACAACTCCGACGGCGAGACCCAGCTCCTGTCGATCATCCGTCCCTTTTACGCGCTCGATTCGCGCGGATCCGGCGGCGGCTGGATTTCGCTCGACGACCGCCGCACCGCCCTGTACCGGCTGGGAGACGAGGCGGCGGAGTATCGCCACGAGCGCGACTACGTCACGGGTTTCGGGGGCTGGTCGGCGGGGCTCCGCGACGGCTGGGTGAAACGCTGGACGCTCGGGTACGTATTCGATGACAACAGGTTCTCGGAGGCCATCGATCCGACGCTGCCCGCGCTAATTCCGGAGGATCGCAAGCTGGTGTACCCGTTCTTCGGGATCGAGGTCCTGCAGGATGCGTTCAGCACGACCAGCAATACCAACCAGATCGGGCGCACCGAGGACTTCTACATGGGTACGCGATTCACGGCGTCGCTGGGCTGGGCCGACGACAGCATCGGTGCGGACCGCGATGCGCTGATCGTCGCCGCCACGTTCAACCTGGGCTTCGGATCGCTGGACAAGACGGCATTGCTGCTGAGCGGGTCCACCCAGGGCCGTCGCGAGGACGGCAACAGCAAGAATGCGGAAACGTCGGTCAGGGCACGCTTCTACCACCGCCAGTCCGAGAAACGCCTGTTCTTCATCGAAGTCTCCGGAACGGCGGGACACGACCTCGACCTGGACAACCCGGTGCAGCTCGGTGGCAAATCGGGGCTGCGTGGTTATCCGCTGCGCTACCAGACCGGCGATTCGAAGGCACTGTTCTCGATCGAGCAGCGCTATTTCACCGACTGGTATCCCTGGCGCCTGTTCCGCGTCGGCGGAGCGGTATTCGCGGACGCGGGCCGCACCTGGGGCGACAACCCGATCGGTGAGCGAAACTACGGCTGGCTCAAGAACGTCGGTTTCGGATTGCGATTCGCCCCCACCCGCTTCAGCACCAACAAGGTCGCGCACCTCGACTTCGCCTTCCCGCTGGACGGGGACCCGTCGATCGACAGCGTGCAGATCCTGCTCGAGGCCAAGCGCAGCTTCTAGCCCGCCTCACGAAACCCTCAGCAAACGATCAGGCCGCCGTCAGGCTTTTGCCGGCGCGCTGCCGGACGATGTTCCCGTCGAACAATGACGCACGAAGGAGAACATCATGAACGTTCGTTTTGAGAGATTGGCGCTGCTCGCAACCGCAGCCTTCCTACTGCCCGCCTGCAGCGCAACACAGCACCGGGCCGAGGTGCAGGATGACAGCACCGAGCGTGTGACCGTCGGCACGGTACAGCGCGAAATCCGGGTGGGCATGACCTCCGCGGAGGTGGCCGCAATCCTCGGCGCGCCGAACATCGTGTCGACTGACGCCGAGCGGCGCGAAGTCTGGATCTGGGACAAGATCTCCAGTGACGTTTCCTACTCCCGCAGCAGCGGTGTCGTAGCCGGCCTGGTGATCGGCAGCTCCGGTGGCGGAGCCGGTGTCGGCAGCAAGAATGCCGGCGCCAGCCGCTCGTCGCAGCGCACTCTGACGGTCATCGTAAAGTTCGACGACGCCGATCGCGTACGCGATTTCTCCTACCGCACGTCGAGCTTCTGATACTGCAGGCAAGGAGACTGACATGAACACTCGCTTCACCGTACTGTCGATCGCGTTGCTCGCGCTCGTCGTGGGCGGCTGCGCATCGACGCCGAAAGCCGCGCAGAGCGGTATCGAGCTGCAGGCTTACCAGGCCAGGGAGTTCGAGACGGACAAGCGGATCGCTTTCTCGGCCACGATGTCCGTTTTCCAGGACCTCGGATTCATCATCGACGACGGCGACTTCGATACCGGGCTCATCACGGCAACCGGGCCCTCGAACCGCCACGACATGGGCATGAGCGATCTGCTTGCGCAGGTGTTTGCCGGCGTCGACACCCGGGGTGCGACACACCGTCGGGCAACGGCGTTCGTCGAGAAAATGCCCTCCGGGAAGATCCGCATCCGCCTCAATTTTGTCGACAACATCATCGTTACGGCGGGCACGCCCCTGCAGACGCGGCCATTGCAGGAACCGGCGTTCTACCAGGCTACGTTCGAACAGATCGACAAGGCGATCTTCGTGAGGTCGTCGACGACCTAGAGGCGGCAGAGCGGCGCCGTGCTCAGCGGCAGAGCTCGGTCATCTTCGCCTTGGTCTCGGCGATGGTTGCGGCGGCTTCCTTCTCGGTCAGGTAATGGCGCTCACCGGCGTCGTTGGTGCGATACAGCCTGGGCGCGTTGGCATAGGATTCGAAGATCTCGGTCGCGCGCTTGCAGTAGTAGGCGTCCGCGGCCTCGCGCTCGGCGCGCTCCTCGGCGGTTTCGCCGGGGTAGGCATAGCCATCGTCGCTCTCGGCTCCCTCGAGTTCATCGAGGGTGCCTTGCGAGTGCCAGACCAGCTGCACGCTGACGGCATCTTCGTGGCCCGGCGTGTCGCTGTAGTGACGCTTGCCGAATTCATCGAGCCACGTGTAGATCGGCTTCATGGTATCCACGAAATGGGTCTTGCCGGTCGCATCGACCCACTTCCACACGTCAGCGGCTGCCGGCCCGGACAGGCCGATCGTCAGAATGAAAATGGTGAGAAAAGTCTTCATGGCGGCTCCTGGCAGAGCCAAGTATGGTCTTTTGCGCCCGCCAAACCGGTGACTGGCGTCACAGATTCACGCTGGCGGGCACTGTCTCAGCGCGGCGGCGGCGTGATTTCGTACAGTCCGAAGCCGCCCTCGAAGAACCGTTCCCCAAGGCGGGTGCCGATGAAGGCATTGACGCGTGTGGCGGTATCCGTGTCCGCCGACTCCAGCCATTGGCGGAACAGCCCGGTGTGTATGACCAGGTGGCTGTAGCCGAGGCCCAGCAGGCGGTCGGCGATCGCGTCACCGGACGCGGACTGCTCCGCGATGCGCGTAAAAACCTCGTTGACCACGATCGCGTCGGAGTCGAAGTAATAGCGGCGATTGCCGAGGTTCAGGCCCAGGACCTTCTTGCCCGGCGGAACCAGCTGATTGGCGAGCGAGATGGCCGCATACTCCGGGCGCTTCTGCAGCACGTACGTGTCGTAATCCTGCCTCCCTGTCACATAAGGCAGAGGGTCGATCTTGCCGAGCAGCGCATAGGCGTATGTCAGGTTGGGCACGAAATACGCGGCGAGCAGCAGTCCCGTCACGGCGTGGGCCCAGGTCGACGATGGCAGGCGCTCATCCAGCCTTTGGTGGATGGTGCGCAAACCGTAGGTCGCGAGCACGACGAGCGGCGGAATGATTGTCGCAATCCACCGCAGACGCATGTCTATCAGCAGGAAAACCAGCACGATCACCAGGATCGCGTAAGACGCCAAGAACCACTGTTCGCGCTGACGCTTGCCCGTTCGCCCCGCCAGCACGAGCAACGCCAGCGGCAGCAGGAGCAGCAGCGGATGCAGGCGGCCATCGAAGTATTTCGGGTTGTCGTCCTCACCTTCGAAGAAGATGCGCAGCGGTATTAGGAGCGTGTACGGCAGGCTCTCCTCATGCACGAGCCGCCGCGTCAGCAACGGTCCGAGCGGCTTCTCCTTGTTCAGCGACGGCTCCCGAAGAACGGCGCGCACGTGCGTCTCTGCATCTCCCGCATCCCGCGACGGGATCTCCTCGTGTGCGGTCGCGGCGAACACGCCCTGCGCCAGCGGATAAAGCGGGTTGCCGGTAAGTGCGAAATTACGAACGAGCCAGGGAGAGAACACCAGCATCGACATCGCGGCGAACAGCACGGCGAACTTCACGGCATTCACCTGCTCCGCATGCTGGTTTTCACGCCGGTACAGGTAGAAGAACGGCAGCAGCAGGCTCAGGATCAGGAATGAAACCAGCGCGTTGTACTTCGTACCGAGCGCCAGCCCGCTGCAGATGGCCGCGAGCAGCAGCCAGCGACCTCTGCCCGTGTCCTCGAGCCAGATGAGCACGCTGAACATGGCCGCAGTGGTGAAGAAGATGAGCCCAAGGTCGACGTACACCGTCACGGACAGCTTTACGACGAGCGGCAGCGTCAGGAACATCAGGCCGGCGAGCGCCGCCCAGGACGAACCGACCCTGCGCCGGACAAAGAGGAAAATGATCAGCGCCGTCAACAACGCGAAGGTGAAATGCAGGTACTTGGCCGCAATGTCCTGGCCGAGCGCGACCGGAACCATATACAGAATGTCGAGCAACTGCGGGTAATACGAGAAAGGGATATCCGGCCTCTCGTAAATGCCGCCGGCCTCGACCCAGAGCTTCGGCACCGCGAGATGGTGCGTCAGTGCATCCCGGCTGACCGGCGGGACGCTCGCCAGCAGGACGACCCACGCTACGTGCAAGACATAGGCGGCGGCAAAAAGAATTCTTGTCCTGGTTGACATCGACTAACCCGCGCGGCGTTGAAAGGGCAGTCTACACGGGGGCATTCGCCACACAAGAACGCAGCTCTCACTCCGGCTAACGCCGGTCGATCCGGTGCCAGCTGGCCGTCGGCGAGCGTTTTTTCCAGCCGTAGTACGGATGCCGACGCAGCAACTCCGGCTTGCGGAACAGGACGACCAGCAAGCCGCCCGCCAGGAACCCGCCGACGTGCGCCCAGAACGCCACACCGCCCTTCGCGCCCACCGCCCCGAAGCCGCCGATGACCTGCAGCAGGAACCAGTATCCGAGCATGAACACCGCCGGCACGGCAATCGTCGTTACGAAGAAGCCGAGGAATATCAGCAGGTGGACGTGCACGCGCGGGTACAACAGGACGTAGGCGCCCATGACGCCGCCGATCGCACCCGACGCACCGACCATGGGCACCGTGGACTGCGGGTTTGCGCCGACCTGCAGCGCAGCGGCACCGACGCCGCACAACAGGTAGAAAAACACGAAGCGCACGGGTCCCATCGCGTCCTCGACGTTGTTGCCGAATATCCACAGGAACCACATGTTCCCGATGATGTGCAACCAGCCGCCGTGCATGAACATCGACGTGAACACCGTCGGCCAGCGCGACGTGTCGCCCAGTTCACACCAGCTGTTCGCGCCCAGCTGAATCTGCGTGCCCGGCGGCACGCTGCCCAGCAACTCGCCGGGTATCAGCCCGAGCTGGCAGATCGAGCCCGCCAGCGCCGGATTCGAACCCAGCCCCTGGACGAACAGCCATACCAGGACGTTGACGGCGATGATGCCGAACGTCGCGTAGGGAACCAGCAGCTGCGGATTGTCGTCTCGGATCGGGAACACGTTCGATTTCCGGTGACGGATTGACCTACACTCACGCATCCGGAGCGGGAGCACCCGTGCAAAGCGAGAACATGATACACATCGTCGGGTGCCACGCCGAAGGCGAAGTCGGCGACGTCATCGTCGACGGCGTAAACGCGCCACCCGGCGAAACCATCTGGGACCAGTCGCGCTGGATAGCGAAAGACGATCGCCTGCGGCAGCTGGTGCTGAACGAGCCGCGCGGCGGCGTATTCCGCCACGTCAACCTGCTCGTACCGCCCATACACCCGGCAGCCGACGCCGCTTTCATCGTCATGGAACCCGAGGACACGCCGCCGATGTCGGGCTCCAACTCGATCTGCGTGGCAACGGTGATTCTCGAAACCGGCATCGTGCCGATGGCGGAGCCCGAGACGGAACTGTTACTGGAAGCGCCCGGCGGACTGGTCCGGGTTACGGCCCGCTGCGAAGCCGGGAAAGTTCGTTCTGTCCGCATTCGCAACCTGCCGTCCTTCGCCTGCGCACTGGACGCGCCGCTGGACGTTCCAGGGATCGGGCGCCTGAAAGTGGATACGGCCTATGGCGGCGACAGCTTCGTGGTGGTCAATGCGGACAGCCTGGGATTCGAGCTCGTGGCGCGTGAAGCCAGGGAACTCGCGGAACTCGGCGTCCGCATTTCCAGTGCCGCCACCGAGCAACTCGGATTCACGCACCCGCAGAACCCGGACTGGACGCACATTTCGTTCTGCCTGTTTGCCGCACCGCTCCGACGAACGGGCGACGTGCTGGAGACGCGCCATGCCGTCGCCATCCGGCCCGGCAAGATCGACCGCTCCCCGACGGGTACGGGCGTGTCGGCGCGTCTCGCGCTGCTGCACGCCCGCCAGGCGATCGCACCGGGAGAGACGCTGCTCGCGCGTTCGATCATCGATTCCCGATTCACCGGACGGATCGAGGGCGAGACGATGGTCGGCGACATGATGGCGGTCATTCCGAGCGTCGAGGGACGCGCGTGGCGCACGGGCGATCGTCAGATCTTCGTCGATCCGGACGATCCCTGGCCGCAGGGATACAGGATTTCCGACACCTGGCCACCGATCTAGATCGGCAGTACCGTGGAATGCTTGATCTCGGACAGCGCGATGCTCGAGTTGATCTCCTGTATGCCGGGGAGCTGCGACAGCTTCTCGAAGAAGAACTGCTCGTACGACTTGATGTCCTCGGTGACGATGCGCAACAGGAAGTCGACGTTGCCGAGCAACACGTAGCAGTCGAGCACCTCGGGATAGCTGCGGACCGCCTCCGCGAAGGCCGCAAGATTGCTGCGCCCGTGGGAGGTCAGCTTGATGTGCGCGAACACCATTGTGTTCAGGCCTATTTTCTCGCGGTCGATCTTCACCGGCTGGTCGCGGATGATCCCCTCCTCGCGCAAGCCCTGCATGCGGCGCCACACGGCCGACTGCGACAAGCCGATTTTCTCGCCGATTGCCGCCGCATTGATGCCCGGCTGCGACTGCAGCAGGTCGAGAATCCTGCGGTCCACGGAATCGATGCGAACAACCTGCATAATTCATTCTCATTGAAGCTATATACCGCATAAATTATGCGCAATGTGTGCACTTATAACAAGAATTAGAGACAAAATTCGGCGTTCAGAGGGATATATTAGCGAGGAGCTTTCCATGCAGCGGGGGTGCTTCCATGGGCGTTTTCAACCATCCCGAATTTGACCACCACGACTCGATTCATTGCTTCGAAGACCCGGCCTCGGGCCTCAGGGCGATCATCGCCATTCACTCCACGGCACTGGGTCCCGCGGCAGGCGGCTGCCGGCGCTGGACCTACGCGAGCGACGACGCGGCGCTGACCGACGTGTTGCGCCTGTCCCGCGGCATGACCTACAAGAACGCCGTGGCCGGACTGCCTTTCGGTGGCGGCAAGGCGGTGATACTGGCCGGCGAGCAGGCACCCAAGACCAGCGCGCTGTTCGAGGCGTTCGGCCGCGCGGTCGACTCGCTTCAGGGCCGATACATCACGGCGGAAGACGTCGGGATTTCGGTGGACGACATGCGCATCGTGCGCGGCGAGACGCCGTTCGTTTCGGGGCTGCCGCAAAACGACGGCGGCGCGGGCGGCGACCCTTCCCCCTGGACCGCGCTCGGCGTATTCCACGGCATCGAAGCGGCCGTGGCGGCGCGGCTGGGCAAGGATTCCCTTGCCGGCGTCTCGGTGGCCGTCCAGGGTGTCGGCCACGTCGGCGTCTACCTGTGCAGGCTGCTTCATGACGCGGGCGCCAGGCTCGTCGTCGCTGACGTCGACAGTGACGCGCTGCAGAGCCTCACCGAAGAATTCCCGGCCGAGGTCGTCTCTCCGCAGGACATCCTGTTCTGCAACGCAGACGTGCTTGCACCCTGCGCGCTCGGCAACGTGCTCAACGCCGAGACAATCCCTCGGATCCGCGCGAAAGTGGTGGCTGGCGCGGCGAACAACCAGCTCGCATCGGCAGAAGATGGCGCGAGGCTGACCGACCGCGGCATCCTCTATGCGCCCGACTACGTTATCAATGCAGGTGGCGTCATCAGTGTCGCCCGCGAGTACCTCGGCGACAGCACTGAGGACCAGGTTCGCAGCGAAGTCTGCCGCATTCCCCGGCGGCTCGAACAGATATTTGCCGATGCCGAAAGCAGCGCGCGACCCACCAACGTCGTTGCGGACGAACTCGCGCGGCGGATCGTCGCAGGGGGCGGCGATGATGCTCCTGAAAGCCAGCCAACAGCAGGCCGCCGTATCGCGTAAAATACGCCGGCTTCCCGCTGCCGACAAAAAGGACACTGCAACGAATGGCAAACAAGAAGTCACGACTGCACATCCCACGGCCGACGGCACGCCCGGGCGAAACGCCCGATTTCAGTTACCTCGATCTGTCGGACGCCGGCAGCGTCGACAAACCGTCGATCAATGCCCGCACCAGGGATATCGAGTACCTGAGTAGCGGCCTGGTGCGCATTCTCGACGACGAGAATCGTGCGGTCGGCCCGTGGAACCCCGACCTGGACCCGGCGAAGCTGCAGGTCGCGCTGCGCTGGATGCTGCTCAATCGCCACTTCGACAAGCGCATGTGGCAGATACAGCGCCAGGGCCGCATCTCTTTCTACATGGAAGCCAGGGGCGAGGAAGCCGTCTCGATCGGTGCCGCGATGGCGCTGCGCGCGGGCGACATGTGCTTCCCGTCGTACCGAAACCAGGGCCTGTTCATGTATCGCGGCGTCAAGCTCGTGGACATGATGTGCCAGTGCCTGTCGAATACGCGGGACATGTGCAAAGGCCGGCAGCTCCCGATCATGTACCACTCGAAGAGCGGCAATGTGTTTTCGATTTCCGGGAATCTCGCCACCCAGTACCCGCACGCGGTGGGCTGGGCAATGGCCTCGGCCATCAAGGGAGAGGACCACATCGCGGCCTCCTGGCTCGGCGACGGCAGCACCGCGGAGGCGGATTTCCACCACGCACTGACCTTTGCGGCCGTGTACCAGGCACCGGTCATCCTCAATGTCGTCAACAACCAGTGGGCCATCTCGACGTTCCAGGGAACGGCTGGCGGTGAGCGGCGGCCGTTCGCCGCGCGCGGCCTCGGGCTGGGAATCCCGGGCATCCGCGTCGACGGCAACGACCTGCTGGCGGTCTATGCCGTGACCCTGTGGGCGGCGGACCGCGCGCGCCGCGGTGGCGGCCCGACGTTGATCGAGAACGTCACCTACCGCGGCGGTGCACACTCGACCAGCGACGATCCGTCCAAGTACCGGCCCAAGGACGAGTGGGACTCGTTCCCGCTCGGCGACCCGATCGAGCGACTGAAGCAGCACCTGATCACCGAGGGCCACTGGTCCGAGAAGAAGCACGAGGCGCTCGAGGAAGAACTCAGGGCCGAGGTTCACGCGGCCTGGAAGGACGCACAGCAGTACGGCACGATGACCGAAGGGCCGTTCCTCGATCCGGCGACCATGTTCGACGACGTTTACGCGGAGTTGCCACACCATCTCGAGTCGCAACGCCGCCGATTGCTGGAAATCGAGTCCGGCAACGGGGAGGACTCGTAATGGCGCAGATGAACATGATCGAGGCCATCCGCTCGGCGCTCGACATCGTTATGGACAAGGACCCGAACGTCGTGGTGCTCGGCGAGGACGTCGGCTATTTCGGCGGCGTATTCCGCTGCACGGACGGCCTGCAGCGCAAGTACGGCGAACACCGCGTCATCGATGCGCCGATCGCCGAAGGCGGCATCATCGGCGCCGCCATCGGCATGGGCCTGAATGGGCTGCGGCCCGTTGCCGAGATACAGTTCGCGGACTACATCTACCCGGGCTTCGACCAGGTCGTCAGCGAACTCGCGAGAATCCGCTATCGATCCAGTGGCGAGTTCTTCTCGCCGGTGACGATCCGCACGCCCTGCGGTGGCGGCATCCGTGGCGGGCAGACGCATTCGCAGAGCCCCGAGGCGATCTTTGCGCATGTCAGCGGCATCAAGACAGTCATGCCCTCGAATCCCTACGACGCGAAAGGGCTGCTGATCGCGTCGATCGAGTCGGACGATCCCGTGCTGTTCTTCGAACCCAAGCGCATCTACAACGGCCCGTTCGACGGCGATCCCGAGAAACCCGCCGTCGGCTGGAGTTCGCATCCCAAGGGCGAGGTTCCCGACGGCCATTACACGGTGCCGCTCGGCAAGGCGGAAGTCGTGCGCGAAGGCAGCGAATTGACGATTATCACCTACGGCACGCTGGTGCATGTTGCCGTGGCCGCCGCGGAAGGCACGGGTGTCGATGCCGAAGTCGTCGACGTGCGCACGATTTCGCCCCTCGACGTCGAAACGCTGGCCGAATCGGTCAAGAAAACCGGGCGCTGCATCGTTGCGCACGAGGCAACGCGGTTCGGTGGTTACGGGGCCGAACTCGCCGCACGCATCCAGAAGGAGTGCTTCTGGCACCTCGAGGCGCCGATCGGGCGTATCGCCGGTTGGGACACGCCCTACCCGCACGCGTTCGAGTGGCAGTACTTCCCCGGCAAGAAACGCATGATGGCCGGCATCCGCAGCATGATGGAGATCGAATGAGCGAGTACATCTTCAAGCTCCCGGACCTCGGTGAGGGCACGGTCGAGTCCGAGATCGCCGAGTGGTTCATTGCCGTCGGCGACCAGGTCAACGAAGAAGACGTCGTCGGCACAATGATGACCGACAAGGCGGCCGTGGAATTGTCATCACCTGTGTCCGGGAAAGTCGTGAAGCTCGCCGGCGAGCCGGGCGACATCGTCGCCGTCGGCGCGCCGCTCGTCGTCTTCGAGACCGACGCGGCACCCGCCGCGGAACCGGCACCGGCCGCGAAGGACGAAAAAGCCGGCAAGAAGCGGGCGAAGCCCGAGCAACCGGCGCCCGCAGCCGGGCCCCAACCGGCTCCTCAGCCGCAGGCTGCAACGCTGGACCGCAAGCGCGTGATGACTTCGCCCGCGATACGCCGGCAAGCGAAGGAACTCGGCGTCGATCTCGAGGCCGTGCCGGGCTCCGGTCCCGGCGGGCGCATATCGCGCACGGACTTCGAACAGTACATCAAGCGGCAGGCCGTGGCCGGAGTCGCTCCGCAGGCCCCCTCTGCAGCCACGCCGACCGCGGCGACGACCGAAGTCAAGGTTATTGGCCTGCGGCGCATCATCGCCGAACGCCTGGCCGCGGCGAAGCGCGAAATTCCGCATTTCGCGTACGTCGAGGAGATCGACATTACCGAGCTCGAGGCGCTCAGGAAGCACCTCAACAGCAAGCGAACCGACCCGTCGGAGCGCCTGACCCTGCTGCCATTCCTCGGCCTCGCACTGATCCGGGCGCTGCGCGACTTCCCGCAGTGCAATACGACCTACGACAAAGACCGCAACGTGCTGCTGCGACACGGTGCCGTGCACCTGGGCATCGCGACGCAGACGCCTGACGGCCTCAAGGTACCGGTCGTGCGCAACGCGCATGCATTGACGATGGACGCGCTCGCAACCGAGATTCGCCGGGTGTCGCAGGCGGCGAAGGACAACAGCGCGAAGAAGGAAGAACTGAGCGGCTCCACCATCACGATAACCAGCCTCGGCAAGCTCGGCGGCATTGTTTCCACGCCGGTAATCAATCAGCCCGAGGTGGCAATCATCGGTGTCAATCGTGCCGTCGAACGGCCGGTCGTCGTCAATGGGCAGGTTGCGGTCAGACTGATGATGAACCTGTCGTCGTCCTTCGATCACCGCTTCGTCGACGGCTATGACGCGGCGGCCATGATCCAGAGCATCAAGGAGATGCTCGAACACCCGGCGACGATATTCCTGCCACAGTGAGCGGCTTTCTCTTCGAGCCCCCGCCGCCCGTGTCGGTCGAGATTGCCGGACGCGAGGCCCGCTATCCGGTCAATCGCATTTTCTGCGTGGGACGCAACTACGCTGCGCACGTCCGGGAAATGGGCTTCGACCCGGATCGTGAGCAGCCCTGTTACTTCACCAAGGCCAGCTGCTGCATCGCACCGTCCGGCAGCGAGATACCCTACCCGCCGGCCACGGGCAACTACCATCACGAGATCGAGCTGGTCGTCGCCATCGGCAAGCCCGGCTTCGAGCTAAAGGAAGACGACGCTCTGTCGGTCGTGTACGGCTATGCCTGCGGCCTGGACATGACGCGACGCGACCTGCAGACCGCATCCCGCGAGAGCAAGGGACCCTGGGACACGGGCAAGGACTTCGAGAACGCCGCAATTGTCAGCCCGATAGTGCCGGCGGCAGAAATCGGTCACCCCGCGGGGGGCCGCATCGAACTCGCCGTCAACGGCGAACAGCGGCAGGACTCGGACCTCGCAAAACTCATCTGGTCCGTGCCCGAGATCATCGCTCACCTGTCGCGGTTCTACCGCCTTGAACCGGGCGATCTCATCTTCACGGGCACGCCGGAAGGGGTAGGCCCGGTCGGCCCGGGCGACCGCATTACCGGTAGCGTAGCGGGCGTCGGCGAGATCGAACTGCAGATACGGGAATAACGCGGCCCCGCTACGCGAATTTCAGCAGCATGACGACGGCGCCGAGCGCAAGCGACGCCAGCAACACGGTGACCAGCAGCACCGCGCTCGGATGCCGCAAGCGCAAGAGCGTCATCTGCATTTGCCACTCCGAGATTTTCGTCGCGGTCGCGAGTTGCGGGATCAGCTGTTCCTCGAGCTGCCGCCGATCGTAAATCGACCGGCGGGGCTGCCCGAACAGCACCGCCTGGTTGCGGGTGGCGATGGCCGAGTCGCTGAAGACGACCTGGTGCAGCGAGCTCCTGCTCTCGCGGCCGCGGTGGTCACGCAGTGCGACCTGGTTGCCGCGCAAGCCGATCGACGTGTGCAGTATCGCCCGCGTCATCCAGTACATCGTGGCTGTTATTGCAGCCAGTCCGGCGAGCGGCAACGCCAGGCCGAACAGGATCAGCCACTGGGCACGCACCACGGCGAGCACGACAATGGTCGTCATCAACAGTGACATCGCCGCGAGCGCAATTCGCGCGCTGCGCCCGGCCCTGCGAACCACCGCGGGGTCGGGCCGGAACCACACCCAGTCGCAGGGAGGCGTGGCCGCGCCGGCCGTCGCAATCGGCGATCGGGCCGGTCGCTTAACAGTCGGCGCCAGGACGCCTTTGAGCATCAGGCCTGCGAGCACAAGCACGAACAGCCCGACTCCGATCCACGAGACCACCGCATAGAACCGTCGGTGCTCACGGGTGTCGCGCAGCACTTCCTCGAGGCCCGCCGAATTGAAGTCGTCGAGCCGCCGGCCAGCCGCGTCGAGCCGGTAGACGCGCAGATTTTCCCAGTCGCTGACCAGGGCACCGGTGCCGAAGGGCAGGATCGCGATGGGGTCGGCATTATCCGGTAACGCGAGCCGCTCGACGAAACGCCAGTCCGCATCGAAGACGTAGACGCCGCCGTTGCGCAGGTTGCTCCGCATGTTGTTCACCCACCACCGGCCGGCGACCAGCGCAAAATGCGTTGGCCACCGTTCTCCGCGTGATGCGGCCTCTTCGGGGATGACGTCGATACTGGAACCCGTCTCCGGCAAGCCTGTGCCGCCTATCTCGAACTCGGCGAGCCGGTGGTTGTTGGTATCCGCGACGAGCAGGCGGCCGTCGCTGACCGTGAGCTGGTTCGGGAACCGCAGGCCGCTCGCGACCGACGCGAGTTGCTCGCCGTCGGCCGAGAACCTGCGCAGCGCGTGCCGCGGCGTATCACTGAAATAGACGCCTGCGCCACCCGGATCGACGAAAGCGTGGAAGGTCGCGCGGAAATCAAGCGGCGGCGAACCGAAAGGCCTGCACTGCATGCTCTGCAGATCGCAACGGGCAAGACCGTTGCCGGGTTCCGGGTCGAATATCGAGCGCTTGTTTTCGAGTCTCAGGTACGCGCGCAGGTTGTCGAGGAAGCCGCGGGGATCGCTCCCGCGACGGACGAGGAGATCGCCGTTCGGGAAGAACGCGATGCCGCCGATGACCTCGGTAACGCCAAGTTTCGCCAGGTCGATGTGGCGAACGAATCCGCCTTGCGGGTCGTGCTGCAGCAGGTGGTTTTGCACCTGGATGTACACCTGGCCGGAAGGCGCGCGCGCCATCTGTGCCGGTCCGCCGAAATCGAGCACCCTGCCGTCCGCCCAGACCTTTGCTGCAATCGCCATGGCCGCCAGGATCAGCACGGCCGCCGCGGTTGCAGGATGGACTTTTGCGTTCAGGTTCATGCGCGAGGCCCCGGAAATCATTTTCTACCCTACTGCGTGCCGGCGTCGCATGAAGCGAACGGGTCCACACTTGGCGAAATAGGGCTTTTTACGACAAGCAGGAGTACCGTGCGCGGCGGACCGAATCGCCTGTTTCAGCCCCGGTCGCGCGAACTCCCCGTCGCCACGCCGGACTAATAAAGGCAGACAACAGGAATCGGGGTCCGCGATGAATAGAATCCTGCTGGCAGGTGTCCTGCTGCTCGCCATGGCGTCCTGCGGCGGAGACGGCGGAGGCGATTCGCAGTCGCCGTCTCCAACGCCCACCGGCCCCACCGCGTCGGAACAACTCGCCGCGGAGCTGCAAGGCCTGTCGCTCGACGACTTCTATTTCGAATCGTTCAGGGCGCTCATCCTGAGAAGTCCCGAGACCGTCGTCTGGGAGGCGCTCGAATCCATCTTCCCCCTGCAGGCCGTGGGACTCGACGACCTTTCCGATGAATTCGAGCGCGAAACTTTTGCCATGTACCAGGTGGTGCTCGATGGCCTGCGCAGCTATGACCGCGACGCACTCACGGCCGACGAGCAGCTCGACTACGACACGTACGCGTACTACCTGCAGGACGCGGTCGAGCACCTCGATTTCATGTATCACGACTTTCGCGCCACCTACATGAACTTCAGCGTGCAGAACAGCACGCAGCGATTGTTCACCGACATCCACCGGCTGAGCTCGCGGCAGGATGCGGAAGACTATATTGCGCGTTTGGAACTCGTGGACGACAAGTTCGACCAACTCATCGACCACCTTGACCGGCAACGTAACGCCGGGATTGTCGAACCGGCACTGTCGATGAACATCGCGCACGACCAGGCGGCGGCGATTGCCGCCAGGAGTACCGACAGCAACCCCTACTTCGCCCGGTTCGCCGACCGGATCGGGCAGATCCCGGACCTGACCGACGCCGAAAGGGACACGTTGCGGGCGCGCGCCCGGGCCGCCACTGAAAACAGCGTGACGCCCGCCTACCGGCGGTTGCGGGACCAGCTGCGAAACCTGCTCGCCAACGCCCCGCCGATCATCGGCGTCGGCCAGTATCCACGGGGCAGCGCATGGTATGCGTACGCGCTGCGGCATCACTCCACCACCGACCTGACGCCCCTGGAAGTGCATCAGCTCGGACTCGACGAACTGGCGCGCATACAGGCAGAAATGCGCCTGATCTTCGACGAACTCGGCTATCCGCAAGACGAGTCGCTGGAGCAGCTCTACGGTCGCGTCACGCGGGACGGCGGCATCATTCCTGCAGCCGACGTGAAACCCGCTTACGAGTCAATCATTGCCGCCGCCGAGTCACGCCTGGGTGAGGCGTTCGATATTTTCCCGTCTGCCGCGGTCATCGTTTTGCCCGACCCCTCCGGCGGCTTCTACATCGGCCCGTCCTTCGACGGCACGCGACCGGGCGCGTTCTACGCAGGCACCACCAGCAACCAGGCCTGGTTCTCGATGCCGTCGCTGACCTACCACGAGTCCGTGCCGGGCCATCACACGCAGATCGCGATCGCCATGGAGCAGGATGTGCCCGCGTTCCGCAGGATTGTCGGGTTCACCGGCTTCGTGGAAGGCTGGGCGCTCTACGCCGAACGCCTGGCGCACGAACTGGGCTGGTACGACGGCGATCCCTTTGGCGAACTCGGGCGCTTGCAGTTCGAGGCTCTGCGCGCGGCCAGGCTGGTAATCGATACTGGCATCCACAGCCTCGGATGGTCATTCGACGACGCGGTGCAGTTCAATCGGGACAACGTCGGCGCGTCGTTGGGCGCATCGCGCGCCGCGGCGGCGCGCTACAGCGTCTGGCCTGGACAAGCGACCGCGTACCTGCTCGGCATGCTCGAAATCCTGAGGCAGCGGCAACGCGCCATGGACGAGCTCGGACCGCGCTTCGATCTGAAGGCGTTTCATCGCGCCGTGTTGTCGAACGGCGCCGTCCCGCTGGCCTTGCTCGACGACGTCGTGGATCGATACATTGCCGCGGCGCAAGGCTCGCCCTAGTCAGCGATACGGCGTTCGAGCTCCTCGATCCTGGCCTGTTGCGCCTGGATGACCTTGGTGAGCACCGCGACGATGTCCATCGGGCTCAGGCTCGCGCGGTCCCGGTTCGCGACCAGCGCCGGCACATCTTCCGCGATGAATCCCACGTAGGTTTCGGCATCGTCGCCCCGGTAGTTGAACTGCACGGGCTCCAGGTTCGCGAGCGCGAGGAGCGCGTCCTCGATGCTCAGGGACTCGATGTTCTCCTTTCGGGCGCGGGATGAACTGTTCGTCCACACACCGCCCGCGGACACGTAGGCCCCGCTTGTCATCTCTATCGGATGTCCCGGCCGCTCGACGCCGAAGCCGACGTTGCCCAGCCTGTCGATAGTGATACGGTCGATCGAACCGGCACCAATCGTCAGCGTGTTGGCCCGGTTGTGCAGGATGTACCCGGTATCGCCGGATGACTGGGTGATCATCAGGCCCGCCACGCTGCTGTTCTGCTCGTGGATCTGGATGCTGCCGTTGACCTCGAGCCGTTGCTTCGGTTCGGTCGTGCCGATGCCCACGAAGTTGCCGTCATCCCAGACCTGGGACGTTCCCCCGACCGTCGGCTTCTCGAACCTGACCAGGAAATTTTCGTCGCCCTTCATGCTGACACCAGCGGCAGGCTCTCCGGCCCCGCCAGGTCCGGGCGGTCCCGGCGGTCCGGGAGGCCCCGGCGGTCCGGGAGGCCCTGGCGGCCCCGGAATACCCTGCGCGGGCTGCACCGCGGCGGCCACAACCGCCGCCGGCCCCGGAAGCGGTTCCTGTGTGTCGGCTGTAACCGTGTCCGCCTCCGCAGCGGGCAGTTCGGCAGCCACCGTTTCAGCATCCGGCTCCGGCGCTTCGGCAACAACCTCCGCGGTGTCCGGCTCCGGCGCTTCGGCGGCAACGTGCCCGGCGTCCTCCGCCAGATCGGCGGTCTGCTGCACCTCGGCAGGCCCGGCAGTCTCGTCCGGTTGCGGCGACGACCCCTCAGTGCCGTCGACGATAACCGCCCAGTCGGAACTCACAAACCCGGTCGATCCGTCCTCGAGCTCCACCGCGTACCAGCCGGGCAGCGTCTCTACATGTGGCCTCGGCTTGCTCTTGTGCAGGCGGCCGACGACCCCTGCACTCGCATCCGGCGCCTCGCGAATCTTGACGTAGGAATTCACCTCGTCGACAGGAGCGACGAGTTCGGCGCCGGCCGACAGCGGCAATACCGCAACCAGCGCCAGCAGTAATGTTCGCCCGAATGCTTTTTTCACGACCGTCCCCCGTTGAGCGGTTCAGTCGCTATTTGTGCCACAGCCGGCGGCGATTGAATGTGACGCAGGTCCGCTGGGCGCTCTAAGTACCTGATTTCCCCTTAAATCAGTCCCGGACTGCGGGGCCCGGGCGTTCAACCTACTCGCCGACGGCCTGGAACTGGTACATCGCCTCGACGATCGGCGACAGCGGCTCTCCGTAGCGCCCAAACCAGTTCTGGTAGATGCGGCGGATGCGCGCCGTACGGTAGAGCGACGCGAGCGCCCGGTCGGCCGCAAGCCGGAACTCGGTGTCCCCGCGCGTAATCATGAACGCGTACGGCTCGAACGACAGCGTGCTGCGCGTCATGGTGTAGTCGTTCGCCGCGTTTGCATTACGGAAAACCTGCCCGATGAGCATGGCGCGGTCGGAGGCATAACCATCGACCTTGCCCTCGTTCAGGAGTGCCATGCCTTCGTCGTGGGTCTTGATAGGCGTGATCTTGATCCGGAAGTCGTTGACCTCTGCGACCCGCCTGACGACGTCTTCAGTCGTCGTGCCCGTGACGACGGCGACGCGCGTCTTGTCGAGTTCATCGATGGTCGAAATCGCCTTGCCCTTGCGCGACAGGATGGCGCTGCCCGTAATGAACGTCATCAACGTAAAGTCGACACGTTCGCGGCGCGACAGCGTCACGGTCGATGCACCGCATTCGATATCGATGTCGTGATTAACCACGGCGCCGATGCGGTCTTCCATGGAGACCAGCGGTTTGAACTGAATGTCGATTTTCTCGAGGCCGAGATCGAAACGGATGGCCGATGCGATGTGGCGACAAAGGTCTATGGAATAGCCGACGACGTTTCCGTCTTCGTCCTCGAACGACAACGGCGGCGCGTCTGGTACGTAGCCGATACGAATGGTTCCGGTTTCCGCAATGCGTGCGAGCGTCGGCGATTCGGCAAATGCGCCGCCGCACAGCGCGAACAAGGCGAGAATGACGGTACAGGAACGAAGCATCGATCGACTCCTTGTCTGGGAAACGCCGGGCGAGTCTCGCAGCTCGATCGAGCCTTGTCCAGAATCGTCCGGCGCTGCGCACAAAAAGAAAGCGGCCCGATGGGCCGCTTCCAGGATAAGAGGACGCGTGGGTAGATCTGCTTTGTCGCGCACCCGGCTCTTCACCCAGGCCGCCGGCCTTTCGGCCCGCATTCCAAATTCAGACCCGACTACGTTCTTGATATCGGGCTACCCGGCGTAACGTTCCGGTTTCGATTCCGAGTTCCACCTTCACATTCCTTTCGCTCCGCCAGTGAGCTCTCACTCACTGATGTCGCTTCAGGTTCCGCCTTTTTGCGTCCACCGCCCCCGACACTGGACGAGGCTCGGACCTCTTCAAGCAGGGCGGTCGTCAACAAGCGAACTTGCTGGCTAGAGGCTTGCGCCTCACGTTCCACTGTATGACTTCGCCAAACCACCGCAACCCTTTCTTTTGAAACCGTGATTCCGATTTTTTCAAGCTGTTTTTCGTATCCGCCGTTGGGGCATCAAGTTAAAGTGGTTTCACAAGTGTGCGGCGGCCGTTCTCCTGCTAATCTGCGCAGGTAAGCTTGAAAATCGTTACATGGGGCCTGCGCAAGCAATGAGCCTGATCGAGTGGAATGACGCGTTCGATCTCGGCATCGAGGAGATCGACGGTGAGCACCGCGCCCTCGTCGCGCTGATCAACGCCTTGCACGAGGCAATGTCCGCGGGCGCCGGCCGTGCCGACATCATTGAAGGGATTTCCGAGATCTACGCTCTCGTATCGGCACATTTCGCACGGGAAGAGGCGTTCATGCGCGAGACGCGTTACATGGCCTATGCGGAGCACAAGGAAGATCACGAGGTATTGCTGGACGACCTGCGAGACATCATCGACGAGGTGGGCCGTAACGGCGAGTACCAAGAGGCGCGGCTGTCGGCTGACCTGCAATACTGGTTCGCGGAGCACTTTCGCACGCACGACGCCCGATTGCACCAGCATTCGCCCGCCGATGAACGGCCGCGCGGGTAGACCGTCTACACGGCCCTGGAATACTAGCGTTCGAAGTCTTTCAGCTCAGCGAGGCAATGCTGTCCGGTACGATTGTAGGGGTCGCTGCCGGCGTCATCCTCGAGCTCGAGCGACAGGAACTCCATCTGCCGCACCGGCGTCCTTCCCGGCGACTCCAGTCGGGAGTGGCGCTTGCGGACATCAACTGCAGGAGTCGGCTCCGCTGTAGTCTTGGTAATAGGCATATCCGTGTCCCGTGACTGTTTCCGTCCCCATCATAGTAGGACGCCAACGGGACGGTGTTAATGCTGTTCGTCGGGCGAACAGCGCCGTTCGTCGGATAGGACAGTTGCTTTCGGATCAGAATTGCGAGGTACGCCGGTTGCGGCGTGAGCTCAGCGAAATCGGGGTCGACTTGTAGAGCGGACGCCGTGCCGGCCTGCCGACGAAGAATCCCTGCGCCAGGTCGACGCCGAGTTCGCCCAGTAATTCGAGCGACTGCGCATCCTGTACGTACTCGGCAACCGTCTGCATGTTTGCTTCACGACCAACCTCTGCGATGAGCTTGATCATCTTCTGGTCTACAGGGTTATTCACGATGTCGTGGACGAACGAACCGTCGATCTTGATGAAATCGAAATGCAGTTTCTGCAGGTAACTGAAGGAGCTGTAACCGGTGCCGAAATCGTCCAGCGCCAGCTTGCACCCCATCTCGCGCAATGCGTCGATCTGCAGTTCAACATGCCGCGGGCGCCTCACGGCGAGACTCTCGGTAATCTCGAAGATAATGCGTGTAAACGGCACACCGTACTCGCTGAACACGGACGCCACGAATTCCGACAGGTTGTCGCTCTCGAAAGCATTTGCGGACAGATTTATCGACAACCTCAGGTGGGGAATTTCCTCGACGTACTCGGCGAACGCTGCGGCGGAATGACGGATCGCCCAGAGGTCGATCTCCGACATCAGTCCAAAGCGCACTGCCGACGGCAGGAACGCATCAGGGCTCATCATCTTGCCGTCGTCGCCACGCAACCGCAGCAACACCTCGTGATGCGTCGTCACGCCCGTATCAATCCGGTTGATGGGCTGGAAGCGCAACTCGAAGCTATCGGCATCGACGGCATTGCGGAGCCGGTTCATCCAGCCGACGTCCGATGAGGCACGTTCGACGATATGCGATGACTTCTCGAAAAACTGCATGCGGTTGCGCCCCGCGGATTTCGCCTCCCGGCACGCGATATCGGCCTCGGCAATGATCTCGTCGGGATTCGCCTTTGCCCGGTCAATCATCGTGATACCGATACTGCAGTGAATGTGGAACACGCGTTCATCTTCGACGTGTGCAAGCCGCCGCATGTTGGCGAGGATTCGCTCCGCCATGTCCCGGGCCGATGCCTCGTCGGTAACGCAATGCAGGATGACGAACTCGTCACCGCCGAAGCGCGCGACAATGTCGAGAGGATTCACGCTGCGCGTCAGTTCATCGGCAACTTTGCGTATCAGCCGGTCTCCCGCGTGGTGCCCGCACGTGTCGTTGACGTACTTGAACTGGTCGAGATCGATGAAGAACAGTGCACTCTTGTGTTCGTGCACGGCGATATTGGCCAGCTCGACGTTCAGTTCCTCCATAAGGCGGCGGCGGTTGAAAAGCCCGGTCAGGTTGTCGTGATTCGCGAGCTGCATGAGCATCGCATCGCGCTCGCTCAGCGCCGTCGCCGTCGTTTCCAGCGCTTCGACGATGTCGGAGATTTCGCGGTGCTCGGCCGGCTCGAACTTGACGTTCAGGTTGCCGCGGGCGAGCTCCTGGATGGGGTCCTGCAGATCCGAGATCGACGCCAGTGCGCGCCGCAGGGCGCGCCTGCCGTAGAACGCGAACACCGTCAGCAACGCGACCAATATGAAGATCGCCACCTTGATGTTGTCGAGAAGGCGGTCATGGAAGATGATGAAGTCGAGATGCATGCCGACAAAACCGATGAGCTCGGTCTTGCTTTCGGTCAGCGCGACAGCGGGATCGAAGGCGAACAGCCCGTCGTCGGCGAGCGACTCGGTCCAGACGGGCGCGAGAATCTCGAACTCCCGGGGATTCGCGATACTGCTCTGCAGCAGGTAGGGCTGATCGCTGCCGACGAGCACTTCGGCCTCCTCGAGCGTCGAGCGCGTCAATTTCGCTGGCGGCTCCATCGTCGCATCGCCGTCTATCGAGAACAGCGGTACGCCGTCGGAGCGGTAGTATGCAACACGCCCGATCTCCGGGTACTTCTTCACGAAGCTCTCGACCCGCAGCAGCGCCTCGCTGTCGTCACTCAGGTAAAGCGGAGACCCCAGTTCATTGAGTTCTTCCGTCCATTGCAGCGCCCAGCGGCTGTAATTGTCCTGCAGCACCCACTGTCCGCCCCAGTAGAGCGCGCCGATCGCGAAGGCGCCGACAATGCCGGCGCTCAGGATCTGGATCCACAGGATCTCGTGGACCAGTACACGCTTGCTGCTGGGCGTCCGAAATCGCCGCAATGCCCTTGCAACCGGGCTGGCAATGTTTGCCATCGCCTGCTTCATTCCGCTGCGCCGTCCACGTTTTGACCCGAGGCGTCTGCAGCCACCTCGGGCTTCATGAGAGCATCATTGGTTGCAACACGAACTTCGGAGAGCTGTGTTATCGGCGGCAACGAACGTATCTCGCCTGCCCGCACACGTTCCAGGACGTTCACGATGGTCGCCGCGATATCCGACGCGACCGTCGATACACTGATCGCCGCGCCCATCTGCAGCATCGCTTCGTTCGAGACCGCCACCGGTACGCGACGGCGATTCGCCTGCTGGAGTACTTCCTGCAGCACACGCGGACTCAGGATCCTGTTGTCAGGGAACAGCCAGAAGCCGTCGATCTCGTGGATCATGCGTTTGAAGTGATACAAGGTCTCCTGGTCAGACCCGGCCTCCCGAATTTGCAGATCGACACCGTGTTTTTGCGCCGCGATTTCCGCCTCGGCGCGCAGCGAGTCGTGCCCTGAACCGATGATCATGCCGACCCGGGCCAACGTGGGATCCAGCGTTTTCCATGCGTCGAGGTGTGCGTCGAGCGGCGCGAGTGCCGATACGCCGCGGCTGTTGTCGGTAACGAGCCCGTGGTCCTGGTAGTTGAATACCTGGCTGAAAACCACCGGCACCTGCGCCAAAGCCACGGACGAGCGCGCGGCCCGCAGGCCGATCGCGATCACGGCATCGGTCTTAGAATCGTTGATCTGGCGAAATGCGAGCACCGGAGGCTGGCTGCGATCGCCCAGGTCGTAGATCGCGACGTTATCCAGGCGCTCGCCCAGCTCTTTGGCCACTTCCTCGTAGGCTGGTTGCCGGCTACTGAGGACAATGGCGACTTGCTGCGGCGGTGGCCGCGATGGCACGGGCTCCGGCTCGGGTGGCGGTTCCGGTTCAGGTTCCGGCACGACGACAACGGGCTCGGGCTCCACAACGACTTCCGGAGCCGGCTCCACGACCTCGGGCTCCGGCTCGAACATCGCGCAACCATGCAGCAGGAGCAATCCCGCTACTGTCGCGAGGCGCAATGCGCCCATCGTTTTCCTGCCGATCCCTTGCACGGGGCTCCTCATACCAAGCGTGACTGTCGGACGACGCCGGCGGCGTCCGCAGTGATTTGATTGCTTGTACCGAATTCGTCAAGCGAGTTCTGTGCGCGGCGTCTTGAGTTTGTAAAATGGGCTCGCCGTTGCCCGGCTGATGACGTTATGTCACATTGAGGGCACCTCGCAGCAAGCGTGTCGGAGCAGCCACATGACGGACGAACTCTTTCGCAAGGATTCCTATCTGAAGGAATGCGACGCCGTGGTCGTCGCCGCCGGTGACCAGGCGGTGTCTGTCGACCGCACCATTTTTTATCCGCTGGGGGGCGGCCAGCCGGGCGACACGGGGTTGATGCGCTGGGCATCAGGCAGCGCAAACGTCGTCGACACGCGCTACGGCGACTCGGGCGAGATCCTTCATTTCGTCGCTGACGGCAGCCCGCTCCCGGCGGTCGGCGATACTGTCCACCTGGAACTCGACTGGGACCGCCGCTATCGCCACATGCGCATGCATACGGCGATGCACCTGCTGGGTGCGGTGCTCAAGTACGGTGTCACCGGGGGCAACATCTCAGCCGACAAGAGCCGCCTCGACTTCGACATGGAGGATACGGTTGACAAGGATGCCGTCGGCGCTGCACTGCAGCTGCTGGTCGAAGAAGATCACCCCGTTCGTTGCCGCTGGATCAGCGACGCGGAGCTCGATGCCAACCCGGAACTGGTGAGGACGATGTCGGTACAGCCGCCCCGCGGCAAAGGCGAGATCCGGCTGCTCGAGATAGAGGGTGTGGACCTGCAGCCTTGCGGCGGCACTCACCTGAATTCCACTGCCGAGGTCGGCGCGGTACGTATCGGTAAGGTCGAGAAGAAGGGCCGCCGCAACCGGCGCGTCAATATTCACCTCGACGATTGACGATCGCCTAGCGGGCCGCTCCGTTCGTAATCCACAACCGTATCGCATCGATCTCCGGCTGGGTCAACGGCGCGCGACCGAGCGGCATTCGCTGGCCTGCTGTCTGGGTACCCTCGATCTTGTCGACCAGGTAGCTGTCGTCGGGCAGCGTCGGTGCAACCAGCAGAGTGCCCTGCGAACTCGGCACGTTCACCAGCGCCGCATGACTGGTGTCCGCGTCGCTAAGATCAAGTCCGGCTGCCGGGGCCGCGCCGGTGTGGCAGCCGGACGTCGCACAGCTCGGCGTGAACACCACAGCCTGTATGTCGTCGAGCGTTGGCTGAAGCATGACAGGCGTCGTGATCGTGAACAGCACGGCGAAGTCGCCGCCCGCAACGCCATTGCCGGACGGCAGGTTACCGAAGAACTCGCCGTCGAGCGCGTTGCCGTCGAGGTCGAGGATCGCGTTGGTTGTGCCGCCCAGCAGCTGAATCCGGTACGTGTCATCCGCGAGCGTGACGCCCGTCAGGTCGAATACCGCGCTTTGCGGGTTGGCGGCCGGCACGGTGATCGCGGCTGCGGTAATCTGCATCTCGTTGCCGTCGGCAAACGTGCCGTCACCGCCGCTCGCGGTGAGCACGAATGTCGTGGCATCAACCGTGGCCTGGTTCAGTTCCCGGCTGAAGCCGGCGACGATGTTCGCCGGCTGTGCGTCGAGTGCCGCGTTCGGCATCGGCGACAGCGACGTCACGGTGATGGGGTCCAGCACGACAACGCGGTCATCGATCGCGCCGTCGGTGATCCATTGCCGGATCACGTCGATCTCGGACTGCGGCAACGCGGCCCCGGGCGGCATCTGCTGGCCGGCGGATGCGCTGCCCTCAAGTTTCTGCACGAGGTAGCTGTTGGCGGGATCGCCCGCCTCGACCCGCTGCAGCGCCGCATCCTGGCTGCTCTGGATGCCGACGAGCATCGCGTAGCTGTTGGCCTCCTCGAGGTTGAGGCTCGCCGCCGCGTTGGCGCCCGCATGGCAACCGGAGGTCGCGCAGTCGGGTGTGAACACGTTGGCCTGTATTTCCGAGAAATTCGGTCCGAACCCGGCAGCCGGTGGTGGTGGTGGCGGTGGAGACGGCGGCGGCGGCGCCGGGGGTGGCGGTGACCCACTGTCGGGAATACGGCTGACCGCGTCGTCAAAGGTCTCGACATCGCAGCCCGCAAGGGCAAACACCGTCACGATGACGGTCGTCAGCAACCGTGCGGTGGTGCAGAGTCTCGCTATTGCCGTGTCGCGTGCCGCCAAACCGAATGCTCCTTTAGCCGTTATCCGATGGTATCGTTTTGAACTTGTCAAAACGCGATCGCCGTCACACTCCTGCTGTCGCTAAACGCAGACGCTCTCTGGTTTCGATGCAGTGCGGAGCGAATCGCGACGATCCGATGAGCTACGGAGAAACGACTTGAAAGACAAACTCCAGATCACGGCTTTCGAGGCCATCGAGCAGCCCGTCGAAATGCGGACGGCGCAGCGAGCCCGCAGCTGGATTGAGGATCTGCCCGAGCGTTTCGGCTACCGGTGCCTGCCGCTCGCGATTGCCAACCAGGTGGGATGGGAGCTCCTCAACCCGGTTTCATTCACCGCGAGCTGGAACGGCAAGGACGGCCTCGACGCCATCAAGATCCGCTTCCACGGCGAGCCGTCGCCTTTGATCGGCTCCCACTTCGGACACGGCGTGCTGACGTTTACACCCGGCTACCTGTTCCGGACGAGCAAATCGCACAACCTCTACGTGAAAGGGCCGGCGAACCGGCCGAAGGACGGCATCGCGCCCCTCGAGGGCCTCATAGAGACCGACTGGGCCCCCTACTCGTTCACGATGAACTGGCAATTCACGCGCAAGCGCCAAAAGGTCACCTTCGAGGCAGGTGAACCGTTCTGCACGATCCTGCCGTATCCGCGGCACTACGCGCGCAAGTTCGACGCCACTATCAGGAATCTCAACGAGAACCCGAAACTGTACCGGCAATACGTCGAGTGGCGCGAGCAGCGGCTGCGTTTCAACGACGAGCTCAAGGTTGCAGGATCTGCGGCCGCAAAAAAGGGTTGGCAGCGTTCCTATATGAAAGGTGAGGACACGACCGGCACGTCGTTCGCCGGTCACGAGACCAAGATACAGATGAAGGACTTCAGGCGTGGCTGACGCCGGGACACGGACCATCGGCGACCTGTTGTCGGCCAATGACGGCGTGGACGGTTATCGCGAGGCGGAACTCGCCCGGCTCGAAACCTGCCTGGCAGACGCCGGTCCGCTGGTCGCCTGGATCCACGGGCCCGACGGCTGCGGCAAGTCGTCACTGCTGCAGGCATTCTGCGAACGCGCGCAGGACGCCGGCGCGGCCGCGATCCGCATTGACTGCCGCACCGTCGAGCCTACGGCCAACGGGCTCCTGGCCGCGCTCGGGGAGCTGCTCGGGCGGCCTCTCGCCGACATCGAAGCCGCGGCATCGGCCATCGCCGCCGGCGCCGCTCGGGTTGTGCTCGCTTTCGACAACTACGAAGTGTTGCGGCTCGCGGACTCGTGGCTGCGCCGCGAGTTCATCCCGGCGCTCGACGCCGGCACGCGGATCGTGCTGGTCAGCAACGAGCCGCCTGCAGCGGGCTGGGTCAGCGCACGAAGGTGGCGGCAATACCTGCTCGAGGTGCCGTTGAGCCCGGTCACGGTCGGTGCCCCGGAAAAGCACGTACAAACGCTGCTCGACGCCATCGCGCACACCGACCTGCGGCCGAGTATCGACGCAATTTCCGTCGTGCGACGCATCACCAGGCCCATGCTGGCTGCGCTTTGCCCCGGGTCTCCGCCGGGCGAGCTCTACGAGCAACTGAGCCGGCTGGATTTCGTGGAAAATCGTCGCGACGGCCTCACGCTCCTCGACATCGTGCGCGAAGTCGTGGCCGGCCGCTTGCAGGCAGCCGATCCGGAGCGTTTTCGCGACCACCAGCGCGCCGCGTGGCGAGTCTTGCGTGAGCAGTTATCGGGGGCGTCGCGGGCCGATCTGTGGCGTTTTACCGCTGACGTGATCTATCTCATCGAGAACCCGGTGATTCGCGAGGCGTTCTTCCCGAGCGAGTCGGCGCGGTTCTCGGTTGAACCCGCGACGCCGGCCGACCGGGACGATGTCATGGCGCTGGCGGCACTGCACGAGCCGGCCGAGTCGCTGGACGCGATCGCGCTCTGGTGGAAAAACCTGCCGGCGGCCTTCCACGTCGTCAGGGACGGCACCGGCTCGATGGCCGGGTTCTATTGCATGGCCAGGCCCGAACACCTGGACGGCGAGTGGCTCAGGTTCGACCCGGTTGCACGCAACTGGCAGGCGCACCTGTTCGCGCGCGGCAAATCCGCCGTGGTGCCGTCGCTGTTCCTGAGACGCTGGCTCAGTGAACAGGACGGCGAGGCGCCCTGCCCCGTCCAGGCCGCCGCGTGGGTCGATATCAAGCGAACCTACCTGGAACTCCGGCCACAGCTCCGGCGCGTGTACCTGGCACTGCGCGATCTGCGACCCTACGCTCCGGTGGCCACGCAGCTGGGATTCGAGGTCATGGACGGCCTTGGCGCCAAACTCGGCGCAACGACATACCACACGGCCCTGCTCGACTTCGGGCCAGGATCCGTTGACGGCTGGATATGCAACCTGGTGGCGGCCGAGCTCGGGGTCGAACACTCCGACCTGCTGGACCCCGGCGCGCGCGAACTCCGGCTGGAGGGGCAACGAATCGGGCTGACGCCACTGGAATTCGGCGTCATGACATTGCTCGAAAGCCGCAACGGCGAGGCTGTCGCCCGGGACGAACTGCTACGGCAGGTCTGGGGGCACGGCCACGAAGGCGGCAGCAACGTCGTGGATGCCGTCGTGCGCGGCCTGCGCCGCAAATGCGGCCGCCACGCCGACATGATCGAGACCGTTCGTGGCGTCGGCTATCGCCTCCGGACCTGAGGCGCATTTCTCATCGAATTCTCATGAAATCGCGCGCGGGACGCGTAGTCTGTACCCTGAACAAAACCTCGGGGAGGGGAATCATGCCTGTCATCAAGACCTATACACTCGCCATCGCATTGCTTGCGATCGTCGCCGCATTCACGCCACACGAACGGCCGGCATTCGCAGACGATTCCGGCGCAACCACGGCATCGCTGTACGAGAGACTCGGCAGCTGGGAGGGTATCCAGCAGATCGTCGGCGACACGATCGCCAACCACCGCAAGAACCCCGCCATCTCGCACTATTTCGAGGGCGTGGACACGGCGGAACTGGCCGGCCACGTTACGGCTTTCTTCGCCGCGGGCACGGGCGGTCCGTCCCGGTACGAGGGTCGGGACATGACCACGACGCACGCCACGATGGGCCTGAGCGACGCCGACTTCGACACCGCGGTTGCGGACGTGCTGCTCGCGCTCGATCAGAACGGCATTGGCGACGGCGAGAAAGCGGAAGTCGCGGCCATCCTCGAATCGCTGCGTCCCGCGGTCATGGGAAGCGGCGGCTGACGGTCACAGCCGATGTTATGAGAGGCCCACCTGGAGTGGGCCTTTTATATTCGCCACTCAGTCGCGCCGCCAGACCTCGACCGGAGCGACGTCGCCGGCCTCGATGATGATCTCGCCGACCTTGCAGGGCGCCTCGGCACCATCCGCATCGCAGTCCGGCAAGCCCGCCAGCCGTTCCCGGTGAGACGCGACGGCGACACCCGGAGCTGAATGCTCGACCGCCGGCGCCTTCCAGTTCGCCTTGTCGCGGTTCGCCTCCTCGATCGCATCGAGACTGGCAAACACCTGCCGCTGGCGCGCCGTCGGGGCGCAGCTGGCGTTGGCCGGGTCGATAATCACCGCGTCCGACTCCTGCTTGAGGGATACGAGCTGCTGCAGTGCGAATTCGCAGTCCTTCTGCGTCAGAAATTGCAGTTCGAACGACTGCTCCTGGCAGACCGTCTTGCCGGCCGGTGCAACGCATTCGCTGAGGGTCAACACGAAGACCTGTATCCATGCAATATCCATGGCTTCCTCCGCTCTCTGGTTGTTCTAATTATGACTCCGAGATTAGCAGAAAATTTCGCGTGCCATGCGCCATCCGGATAAAGCGCATGGCGCAAACTGCGTGGTAGGTGAAACTCCGTAGTGCCTGCTGCCGGGGGAAGGATGATACTGGTTGTTCACACCCGCAGTGTGACACGACATGTACAGGGTCTTCGAAGACAGGCGTACTGCCGGCCGGGCTCTCGTACCGGAGCTGCAACGGTGTGATCTCAGAGACCCGATAATCCTCGGACTCCCGCGCGGCGGCGTGCCGCTGGCCTATGAAATCGCCGTGGCGCTTCGCGCCCCGCTCGACACGATCGTCGTGCGCAAACTCGGGGTGCCCTCGCAGCCCGAGCTCGCGTTCGGGGCGATCGCATCCGGTGGAGTACGCGTGATCAATGACGACGTCGCCCGTTCCGTGCCCGGACTCGACGACGGCGCCGTCGAGCGTATAGCCGCGCGCGAATTGGCGGAACTGCAGCGGCGTGAGCACGCCTACCGCCTGGACCACCCGTACCCGGAACTCGCCGGCAAGGACATCGTACTGGTGGATGACGGCCTGGCAACGGGAGCAACGATGCATGCCGCCGCGGAAGCGGTCAGGACGAAATCACCCGCATCGGTGGTCGTCGCGGTGCCGGTCGGATCGCAATCGGCCGTCGCCAGGGTGGCGGCCATCGTCGACCGCGTAATCTGTCTCGAGTCGCCCGCATCCTTTTATGCGGTCGGCCAGTTCTACGTCGATTTCCGGCAGACCACGGACGAGGAGGTGCGCGACCTGCTGCAGGCAGCATGGGCAATGCTCGACACGCCGGGTAGCGGGGACGGAGGCCGAGCACATGGGTAGCGAAATACGGCGCGGCTTACCGATCCGCGGCTTTCACCTCTTCACCCTGTTCGGTTTCGAGGTCAAGCTGGACCTGAGCTGGCTGCTGCTCGCTCTCCTGATCAGCTGGTCCCTGGGCGCGGGGTGGTTCCCGGCCCGATACCCGGACCTCTCCAACACCGTCTACGCATGGATGGGCGTATCGGTGGCGGTCGGCGTCTTCTTCTCGATCGTCTTCCACGAGTTCTCCCACTCGATGGTCGCGCGCCACTACGGCATGCCGATTCGCGGCATCACCCTTTTCATCTTCGGCGGCGTAGCCGAAATGGAGAGCGAGCCGCCCGATCCGAAAGCCGAGTTCCTCATGGCCATCGCCGGGCCGATCTCGAGTTTCCTGCTGGCCGCACTCCTGTGGGCCGCCGCCGCGGTCGCACAGGGCAGCGCCTGGCCGCAGCCGGTGATCGGCGTTTTGTCGACGCTCGCGGTCATCAATCTCACGGTCGCCATCTTCAACCTCGCTCCCGCGTTCCCGCTGGATGGTGGCCGGGTGTTGAGGGCGGCGCTCTGGCACTGGCGGCGCGACCTGCACGAGGCGACCTTCATCTCCAGCCGGATCGGCAAGGGATTCGGAACCGCGCTGATGATCCTCGGGGTCATCGGCTTCGTCGGAGGCAACATCATCGGCGGCATGTGGTGGTTCCTGATCGGCATCTTCGTGCGCGGTGCCGCGAGCAGCTCCTATCAGCAGCTCGTGCTGAAGGACATGGTGGAGGGGCAGCCGGTGCGGCGATTCATGCGCACCGAGCCGGTGACCGTTGCGCCGCAGCTCGGCATCCCGGAATGGGTGGACGACTACGTTTACCGGCACCACTACAAGATGTACCCGGTGCTGGACGGATCGCGACTGCTCGGCTGCATTACCGTAGACAGCCTGCAACGCATCGCGCGCGAGGACTGGCAGTCGTCGACCGTCGCCGACCTGCTGGAGAAGCGCTCGGAAGCGAATACCGTCGACGCCGGCATGGACACGATGGCGCTGCTGAAGAACATCCTGCAGCCCGGCGGACGATCGCGTTTCATGGTCGTGGAGAACGATCGCCTGGTCGGCATCATCGCACTGAAGGACCTGCTGGAACTGATATCCCTGAAGCTGCAGATCGAATCACCCGGGCGCGGTGCGAGGTGATGCGATGCAACGACGCCGCTGGGAACATTTCGAACACGACGCGGACATCGGGCTTCGCGCCTCGGCATCGTCACGGGAGGGACTGTTCGAGGCGATGGCGGAAGCGCTGACCGGGCTGGTAACCGATCCCGACAAGGTGCGGCCGTCGGAAGCCGTACCCATCCGCTGCGAAGCGCCCGACGACGCCCTGTTGCTCACCGACTGGCTGAACGCACTGATCTACGAGATGGCCACGCGCAGGATGCTGTTCGGCGCCTGGCAGGTGACGATCGACGATCACGTCCTGCAAGCGGTCGCCCGGGGCGAGCGCGTGGACCGCGTGCGCCACGAACCTGTGGTCGAGGTAAAAGGCGCAACCTACACGGCCCTGTCGGTCAGCCGGGACAGCACCGGGACCTGGCACGGGCAATGTATTGTGGACGTATGAGCCATGGATCTGAACAGACTCGAGCAGGATAGCGAGATTTGCTGGCGCATCCCGGCGGAAGCGCCGATGCACGTGCCCGGGATACTGTTCGGGGACCGCGAGCAGATCCTGCAGATGGACGACAAGGTCTACGAGCAGTTGCGCAACGTCACGATGTTGCCGGGCCTGGTCGGGCCCGTCTACGCGATGCCGGACGCCCACTGGGGCTACGGGTTTCCGATCGGCGGCGTCGCGGCGTTCGACGCCGGTGCCGGCGGTGTCGTCTCGGCGGGAGGCGTGGGATTCGACATCTCCTGCGGCGTGCGATTACTGCACACGGGCCTGCGGGCCGCCGACATCGAGGACGCCAAATCGGCACTGGCCGATTCGCTGTATGCGAACATTCCGGTCGGCGTCGGCAGCGAAGGCACCATCAGCCTGGACCGTGCGAGCATGCATGCGATGCTCGAGGGCGGCGCGCGCTGGGCGGTCGAACGGGGCTACGGCTCCGCCGATGATCTCGAGCGAACCGAGGAGCGCGGCCGCATCGCCGGCGCTGACCCGGACGCGGTCTCCGAGCGCGCGAAAAAGCGACAGCGCCGCGAAATGGGGACGCTGGGCTCCGGTAATCACTATCTCGAAGTTCAGCGCGTTGCGGCGCTGTTCGACGAGAATATCGCGGCAGCCTATGGGCTGGCGATCGACGATCTCGTCGTCAGCATCCATTGCGGTTCACGCGGCCTGGGACATCAGATCGGCACCGACTACCTGCGCGAGATGCTGCTGGCCGCCAGCAGTTTCGGCATCGCCCTGCCCGACCGCGAACTCGCCTGCGCGCCGATTCGCTCGGAACTCGGCCAGCGCTACCTCGGTGCAATGCGCGCGGGAATGAACTGTGCGCTTGCCAACCGCCAGATAATCACTCACCTGACGCGCGCGGTGTTCGCCGGGCATTTCCCGCACGCTGAGCTCTCGCTGCTGTACGACGTCTCGCACAACATCTGCAAGGTCGAAACCCATGTCGTGGACGGTGTAGCCCGCGAACTCCATGTTCACCGCAAGGGAGCGACACGGGCATTCGGCCCGGGCAACCCGGACCTCGACGAACAGCTCGCGAAAGTCGGGCAGCCGGTGCTGATCGGCGGCTCCATGGGAACGGCATCGTACGTGCTCGCGGGTACCAGCGAGAGCGAGCAGCGGGCGCTAAGCTCGGCATGCCACGGCGCGGGCCGCGCAATGAGCCGCCGCAAGGCGCGCAAGGAATATGGCGGCAGGCAGGTCGTCGACGAACTCGCCCGCCGCGGCATCGTCATCCGCAGCCCATCCTTGCGCGGCGTCGCCGAAGAGGCGCCGCTCGCTTACAAGGACGTCAATCGCGTCGTCGACAACGCCGACCGGGCCGGCCTGGCGCGCAAGGTGGCACGGCTCTCGCCTGTCATCTGCATCAAGGGGTAACAGCGGCTGATTCAGGCCCCCTGCACCGGCGGCTCGTGTGCCTTCACCTTGCCGCGACGAATCCTGACGTAGTCCTGCACCTGGCGGCGCGCTGCATCGAATGCGTCCCGAATCGCTACGTAGACATCCTCGTGTGCCTGCTGATCGTCAGGCGCGCGGCTCACGACAATTTCCTTGCCCGGCATACGCAGGTCGACGACAACGTGGTAAAGCTTGCCCTTGTACTGGTGCTTGTGCGGGGACTCGATGGCCACGCGACAGCTGATAATGTCGCCGTTCAGGAACTTCAGTTTGTCCACGTGCTTGCGGACGGCGGCTTCAATGGCCGGAGAGTGGTCCATGTTACGGAATTGCAGCTGTAACGGTAGTTCCATGCCTGTCTCCTTCATTGCTCGCGGTTACTCCTGTCCCCTATACATCGAAAATGGGTGCGCTGGCCACGCTCGCGTATCGGGACAATTACCTAGCCTCTTCTCCTCAATCACACTCGCGCTCGACGCCGCAACAGTGTGCCTCGTCGCGGGTGCGTATCACCTCTCCGCGCATCGAACCGGGTCGAAATACCGTGCATCCCTTGATGCCGGCGTCGTGCGCTTTCCTGAACATGTCATTCACCGTGTCCGCCGTCGCGCCGGGTGACAACGTGATGGTCTTCGAGATCGCATTGTCGACGAATGGCTGCAGGCTCGCCTGCATGGCGAAATGGGCTTCGCCGCCCAGCTCATCCGACGTGACGAAACACTCCGGCGGTGCGGCCGCCGCACCGAATTCGTCGCGCCAGCGGCGAAACGCAAAGTCCTCTACGACGATGTCCTGGAATTCCTGCCCGGACCCGCGGATGGTCCGTTCGGCTTCGAGCGCGTAGATCGGCTCCACGCCGCTGGACAGGTTGCCGGCGAGCAGGCTGATGGTGCCGGCGGGCGCGATCGAGAGCACATGGCTGTTGCGGCTCCCGTGCCGCTGCAGGTCATTGCGCAGGTCCCGGGGGAGACGCCTGATAAACGGAGCGTTGCAGTATTCCGCTGCGTCGAAGGCGGGAAACGGGCCTTTTTCGACCGCGAGCTCGATGGATGTGCGGTATGCGGAATCGCGGATGCTGCGCATCACGTCCGCCGCCACGCTGCGCGCTTGCGCACTGTCGTAGCGCAGCCCCAGCATCGCCAGCGCGTCGCCCAGCCCGGTGATGCCGAGACCGATTCGCCGTGTGCGCCGTGCCTGTTGCGCCTGCTTCTCCAGCGGGTATCGCGACACATCGATGACGTTGTCGAGGAAACGGACCGCCACTGCGGACAGCTGCTCGAGCTGATCGTGATCGATCGCCGCAGCATCGGAAAACGGCGCGGACACCGCTGCCGCCAGGTTGATCGAGCCGAGGTCGCATGCGCCGTAAGCCGGCAAGGGGACTTCGCCACAGGGATTGGTGGCACTGATCGTCTCGCAGTAGCGGAGATTGTTTTCCCGATTGATCGTGTCGACAAACAGCAGACCGGGCTCCGCCGTCTCGAGGGCCGAATCCACGATACGCCGCCACAGCTTCCTGGCCGAAATGCGCTTGCGGGTGGCCGCATGCCCGCCCGGCGGGTACGAGAGCGTCCAGTCGCAATCCTCGTCCACTGCGCGCAGGAACTCGTCCGTGACCAGCACCGACAGGTTGAAGTTGTGCAGCACCCGCGCATCACGCTTGGCATCGATGAAGGCTTCGATGTCGGGATGGTCGCAGCGCAGGGTCCCCATCATTGCGCCACGCCGCCGTCCTGTTGCGAGCAGCGTCTCGCACATCGAGTCCCACACGTGCATGAATGAAACCGGTCCCGATGCGGTCGCGCCGGTCCTTGCGGCACGCGAGCCGCACGGCCGCAGCGGCGAAAAATCCAGCCCGATGCCGCCACCGTGTTGCATCGTAATCGCGGTTTCCTTCAGCGACTCCAGGATGCCTTCGAGCGAATCGACGAGCCTGCCTGCCACGAAGCAGTTGAAAAGCGTAACGTCCCGGGCTACTCCGGCACCCGCGAGGATGCGCCCGCCCGGCAGAAAACGAAATCCCTCCAGGACAGAGCCGAATCGCTGTTGCCACTCGCGTTCCCTGCTCTCGACCGACGCTACCGTCCGGGCGACCCGGGACCAGGTATCGGCGATGCAGCTGTCCGGCACCCCGTTGCTGTCGGTACCCCGGTAACGCGAGGCCCAGATCAGCTCGGAGATGTCTGTGGATGTCATCTGCTCAGCGCGCGCCCTACCGCCTCGGTAATCGTGCCGTCGCCGGCCGGCATGGAGTAACCGATACGCATGTGTGGTTTTCGGATGTCGATCAGGCGGGTCAGGTCGATCGGCGTTGCGACGAGCACGAGATCGCACTCGACGGCATTGACGGTGGCTTCGAGATCCCTGACCTGCGCGTCGCCGTAACCCATAGCCGGCAGCAGGGCTCCGGTCTCCGGGTACTTGCGAAACGTCTCGGCAATCTCGCCGACCGCCCACGGACGCGGATCCACGAGTTCCGCCGCCCCGTTTTCGCGTGCGGCCAGCACGCCGGCACCGAAAGCCATACCACCGTGCGTCGTCGTGGGTCCGTCCTCGATAGCCAGGACGCGCTTGCCACGGATGCGTCCCGGGTCCGGCACGTCCAGGCGGGAGTCGCGACGAATCACGCGCGCCCCCGGATTGACGCGCCTCGCGTTGGCCTCGACCGTTTCAATATTGCGCGGCTCGGCCGATCCCACCTTGTTGATGATGATCAGGTCGGCGCGGGCGAAATTCTCCGTGCCCGGAAAATACGCCAGTTCGTGGCCGGGGCGATGCGGATCGGCAACGGCAATCCACAGGTCCGGCCTGAAGAACGGCGTGTCGTTATTGCCGCCGTCCCACACGATCACGTCTGCCTCGCGCTGCGCCTGTTCGAGGATCGCTGCGTAGTCGATACCTGCATAGACGATGACACCGTTCTGCAGGTGCGGCTCGTATTCCTCACGCTCCTCGATCGTGCAGTCGTGCAGGTCGAGATCATCATAGTCGGCAAAGCGCTGCACGGCCTGCCTCGCGAGATCGCCGTACGGCATCGGGTGACGGACTACGACCGTCTGCTTGCCGAGCTGGCCGAGTATCTGCGTTATACGCCGCGAAGTCTGGCTCTTGCCGCACCCTGTCCTGACCGCGGTGACCGCGATGACCGGCTTCGTCGACGGCAGCATCGTCGCGTCCACGTCGAAGGTGGAGAAAGTCACGCCGTGCGCCTCCACGCGCTTGCGACGCTCGTCGACGTAGTCGAGGCTTACATCCGAGTAGGCGAACACGACCTCGTCGACCTTACCCATGTCGAGCAGTGCGTCCAGCTCCGTCTCGGGATGGATCGGAATGCCGTCAGGATAGCGGGATCCGGCAAGTTCCGGAGGGTAGCGGCGGTCGTCGATGTGCGGTATCTGGGCGGCCGTGAAGGCGACGACATTGACCGCGGGTTCGTCACGATAGCAGCAGTTGAAGACATGGAAGTCGCGTCCTGCGGCTCCCATGATCAGGAGGTTCCGGCTCATCGAGCTCTCAGTTCAGCGTCGGTACCCCGAGTATCCTACTTGAGGGCCGCCCGGAGCATGGTGGCTGATACTTATGCCGGACCGTCGGCCCCTATCCTGCGACCGAAGGCCTCGACGGCATCCCAATCGGTGAATTCCGTGGTCGACGTCGGGTCTGTGGGCCCCTTCGTCATCCACATGATGAAGCGAATCATGGTCTTGTCGACGAAGCCGTATTTGGGGTAGTCGATCTTGCCGCCAAAAACGCCGATGACCGGCGGCCGCCAGCTTATCGACTGCAGGAACTTCCGCACGTACGGGTTGGTGTCAGGGTCGCGCTTCTCGGGCTTGCGGGCGACGGCGTTCACGGAGAAAAATGCACTGGGCTTCGCGCGCAATGACTCGATGTTGCGCTCGATGAACCCGGCCACTTCCGGCTTGTGCTTGCCATAGCGAATGCTGGCGCCGATGACGATACGCTCGTAAGGTTCGAGGTCGATATCGGTGCCGGGCTGCAGTTCGGTGATCGTAACCGCGTGTCCCTGTTGCTCGAGGATCTTCCCGGATCCGGTCGCAGATGGTCACGGTGTGACCGTCCGTCGTCGAATAAACCATTATCACGCTGGCCATTGTTCTGGCATCCTCCTCGCGCGCCGCGGCTGGTAGGTGAATTCCGTCATTTGCGCTCCCGCCCGGGCATCGTATCGTCACGCGTACCGGCCTGGGCGAATGGAAACAAGGCGTTATCGTACCTGCTTCCTCCAGTTGCCGCCGTAAGGAATACTGCGGACTGGCAAAGGCGCGGCAATTTTCGCGAGCATTGCGCTAAGATTACGAAAAACAGAACAAGAGAGGATCCGGCAGATGGGCTACAAATCCACTGATATCCGTAACGCGTGCCTGGTTGGGCCGAGCAACGCCGGCAAGACGCAGCTGACCGAGGCGCTGCTTCATGCCGGCGGCAAGCTGGCCGAGCAGGGACTGGTCGAGAAAGGCAACACCGTTTCCGACTACACGCGGCGCGAGCGCGAGCTCGGACACTCGCAGTACGTATCGGTATGCCATCTCGATCACGGTGGCATCCATGTCAACCTGATCGACACGCCGGGATACCGGGATTTCTACGGCCGTGCGGTCTCGGTACTGCCTGCCGTCGAGACGGCTGCCGTCGTCATCAGTGCCGACGGCGGTATCGACATGATTGCGCATCGCATGATGAATGCGGCAAAGCGGCAGCGGCTGTGCCGCATGATCATCATCAACAAGATCGACGCAGAAGGCGCGGACCTGGAAAAGCTGCTCGCCGACATCCGCGACACTTTCGGGCCCGAGTGCCTGCCACTGAACCTGCCCTCCGCCGATGGCGAGGGCGTCGTGGACTGCTTCTTCCAGCCCGAAGGCGCCGAGACGGCATTCAGCGACGTCGCCACGGCGCACACGCAGATCGTCGACCAGGTCGTCGAAGTCGACGACGAACTGATGGAGCTCTATCTCGAGCAGGGCGAGGAACTCGCGCCGGAACAGCTGCACGACCCCTTCGAGAAGGCCTTGCGATCCGGCCACCTGGTGCCCGTCTGTTTTACCTCTGCGAGAACGGGATCCGGCGTGCGCCAGCTGCTGAACATTTTCGAGCGGCTGATGCCGAACCCGATGGAGGGCAATCCGCCGCGATTCCTGCGGGGCGAGGGAGAAGGCGCAGAGGAAGTCATTATCAAGCCCGACCCGAAGGCCCATGCAATCGGCCATGTCTTCATGATCAACATCGACCCGTTCAAGGGCCGCATGGGCACCTTCCGCATTCACCAGGGCACGATCAGGCCCGGCAACCAGCTCTACGTCGGCGATGCGCGCAAACCCATCAAGGTCAACCAGCTGTTGAAGATCAACGGCGAGACGCACATCAAGGCCGACGTGGGCGTTCCGGGCGATATCTGCGCCATTCCGCGCGTCGACGAAGTTCATTTCGACGCCGTGCTGCACGATTCACACGACGAGGATCATTTCCACCTCAAATCGATCGACCTGCCGAATCCGATGTACGGCCTCGCGATCAGGCCCGCGAACGATGCAGATGCACAGCGAACGTCTGACGCACTGCACGCGATGGTCGCCGAGGATCCGTCGCTGGTGCTCGAGCACAATGCGGCGCTGAACGAGATCGTATTGCGCGGTATGGGTGAACTGCACCTGCGCACCGTCCTCGAGGAAATCCAGGATCGATACAACCTCGAAGTGCAGACCTCGCTGCCTTCGATCGCGTATCGGGAGACGATCACCGCGCCCGCCGAGGGCCATCACCGGCACAAGAAACAGACCGGTGGCGCCGGCCAGTTCGGCGAAGTGTATCTGCGCGTTGCGCCATTGCCCCCGGGCAGCGGGTTCGAGTTCACGAGCGAGGTCGTCGGCGGCGCGATTCCGACACAGTACATTCCCGCGGTGGAAACCGGCGTGAAGCAGGCGATGGAGTCCGGCTCGGCTTATGGCTATCCGATGCAGGACGTCAAGGTCACCGTCTACGACGGCAAGCACCATTCGGTCGATTCCAAGGAAATCGCGTTCGTGCAGGCCGGCAAGAAAGCATTCCTCGATGCCGTCGAGAAAGCGCGCCCGATCGTCATGGAGCCGATCGTCGACGTGACATTCACGATTCCCACGGACTGCGCCGGCGGCGTCACCGGGGACCTGTCATCGATGCGCGGCATGGTGACCGGCACCGAGATCCTGCCGGACAACCGCATGGTGGTCACGGGACGGGCGCCACTCAAGGAGATCCAGGGATATCACTCACGCCTGAAGTCGCTGACGGGTGGCGACGGCAGCTTCACCATGGACTTCAGCCACTACGCGGAAGTGCCGCGCGAAGCGCTCGACCAGGTCGCGTCCCAGAACTGACAGTACGGCAGCGCGGCCGCTTCAATAGCGGCCGTGCTGTTTGAAGATGTAATTGCTGAGTTCGATGAACTCGTGGTTCATCTGGTGCACGATACGGTGCGCCGAGCGCGTCACGGCGCGCATCACCTTGTAGACGAGATGCGGGTGCGCCGCGATGAATTTCTTCGAAGTCCTTGCGCCGCAGCGACAGCACGCGGCAATCGGTCAGCGCTCGCAGGCCCACCGTGTGCACCGCACCGTCGACGAAGCTCATTTCGCCCGCCAGCGCACCCGGTCGCAGGATCGCCAGGCTCGCCGTCTCGCCGGCACCGGTGTGCTTGACCACCTCGAGCTTGCCCGATAGCAGCACGTGCAGGGTGTCGTCCGTCACGCCCTCCTCGATCAGGAACTCGCCGTCGGCGACATCGCGATAACCCATCAGGTCGGCAAGCACGCCGGCCTCTTCGCCCGACAATTCGGAGCCCAGGGATGAGCCGATAACAAGATCCGTCGTTTTCTCCATAAGGCTATCCTCGGCTGCGGGCTTCAGTATGCTCGAATACCCGCTGATGCTAACGTCCACCTGGTGAATCGACTATAGGTGTTTTCACCGTGCGTATCATCCCGTCGCCGGACTGGATGCAGGTCGCCGCACGCTCCGCCCATTCCGAGTAGATCGGAGCGCCCGGATGAAACGCGTCGGACGCCATCATGCCGGCATTCGCCTCGAAGCGAAGGTTAACCAGCCGCACATCGGGTTCCGCGGCGACGGCGGCAGCGATAGCGTCATTGAACTGTGTCGCGCGGCCGCCCAGGTGCCAGCGCAGCGGCTGTGGCAAGGCGGGAAAACTGTGCACGGGTGGCAGCCCGGAGATGACCAGCAGTTGCGCGCCGAACTTGTCGCGGAGCACGTCCCGAAGCCGCGCCTGCCTGGCCAGCCAGGTCGTACGGCTCGTCAGCGCGAGCACGTCGTTGACCCCCAGCGAGGTCAGCACGACATCGTAGTTTCGCGGCGCCATTTCATCGAGGCGCCGGAGGATGTCAGCCGTTGTGAAGCCGGTCTTCGCCTGCAGGTCGAACTCGACCCGGTAACGGCGCACGAGTCGGGAAACGAGCTGGCCGAGCAAGGCATCTTCCTGTCGCGACACGCCCACGCCGGCAGCCGCCGAATCGCCGACAATCAGCAGCCGCAAGCGCGGGCCGCTGCCGGCGTGGCCCTGCCTTGCACCGGGCGGCTCGGGCAGCGTCGGCACACGCAGATTCGTCCAGATGCCCTGAGGCACGATCACGGGTGCAAGGGCGATTGTCCGCAGCAGGTAGGCCATAGGTGGTCGGGATCATGCGCGACGCCGCGCAGCGGGTCCAGTCACAAGCAGTGCTCGGCGCTGCGCGGGACGCCGCAACCCGGGTCGTTCGAGGGAGAGTCGCGACCGACGGTCGCTCAGTGCGCCGGCCGGTGCGGGTTGGGCGCGAGACGGGACTCGAAGGTCTCGATCAGGCGCTGCGAATTCCGGATCCAGCTGCAGGCTTCACAGGTACACGCCGTCGCATCGTGGCGGAGTTCGTCGTGCATCGACTCCACCAGCCGCACGCTATAACGGAGCGAGGCATTCAGGGTGTGCGCGGGTTTGTTTCGCAGGTCTTCGAAATCGTTCAGGCAGCTGGCCCAGTGGCATTCGCGCCCCATCGAGCAATGGTGACAGCGAGCGCTGGTCGCGTCGAAAAGGCTGTCGTGCTCGCAATCCTGGGCGTCGACGATCTTGAGGATCAGCAGCCTCGGGTAGGTGAGTGCCTCGATCAGTTGTCTGCGCATCGCCGCCTCCTCCGGTCGCGCCCGAAGGCGATACCGCCTCGTTGCGAAATTTAAGCGCCGCACGCAATTCCGTCTATCGGGATATTCACCTAGATACGCTTGGATACCGCGTATAGCCGAGCCCGGCACGATCCGTCAGTCTCCGTAAGGTACAGGGGGCATCCGGGGACCTGTAAACAAGGGGAAATGGGCCAGCGGGCACATTTGTAAGTTGTTGAAAAAACTGATCAAACGGCTGTTCTAAGGGGGATGGCGCAGTAACCTGCCAGGGAACAGTATTGAACAACGCCGAGGTTCTCAGGGACTGACCCGTCCACACCCCGATTGAATCACGCGAAAACAAAGGTACAGCTCTGCAAAAGGAGCTACGGCGAGGAGTAAGGTATGTCAGATTCACGCGTCGAAGGCGATACCAGGTACTTGTTCAAACGCGATAAGACCTGGTGGGTCAAAGTCGCCGTGCCACGGACTCTGCGGGGCGAACTGGGCTATGACCTGCGCCGCTCGCTGCAAACCCGCGATCTCGATGCCGCGCGCCAGTCGCGCTGGGCGGTGATCGAGGAATTCCGCGAGGAAATCGAAAAGGTCAAGGCCCGCAAGGACGGCGACGACGGCGACGAGGACGCCGGCAACACCAGGACCTCGGGTGGAGGCAACGGCAAGGCGCCCACCGGCCCGCTCGCCGTGGACCAGCACATCGTCGAAATCGTCAGCGACTCAGGCGAGGGCGCACAGAAATGCGGCCAGATCCTCGGCCTCGTCAGCGGCAAGATGGGTAACGGCGTGTGGACGGTCGAAATCATTCCGGCCGAAATCCAGCCACCGGCGCGTTCGCAGCAGGGCGCCAGTGGCATCCGCGTCCGCATGGGGTCGAAGTACATGACCAACATGGGCAACGAGGCGGACATGGTCGTGGCGTTCAACGAACAGGTCCTCTACTCCCGCATCCAGAACGGCGCCTACAAGAAGGGCACCGTGGTGCTGCTCGAGAACATGTGGGCCGAGGACCCCGAGCCGACGGTGCGCGAGCAGTATGCCGAAGCGGTGGCCGACTTCAAGCAGCGCGGCCTGGTCGTGCATGAGCTGCCGATCCAGCAGGAATGCCTCAAGCTCGTGCCCGACCCGCGCAAGGGCAAGAACATGTTCGTGCTCGGCATGCTCTGCCGCATCTATAACCGCAGTGCGGAAAAGGCCAAGGAAGAAATCGCCAAGATCTTCCGCAAGAAGAGCGACAAGGTCATCAAGATCAACCACGACCTGTTCGACGCCGGCTATGCGTTCGCGCGTGACAGCGTCGACTACGAATACGAGATCGTTTCGGCCGAGGAGGACCGCCTCAAGTCCGCGCTCGTGATGAACGGAAACACGGCAGCCGGCCTGGGCGTCATGGCCGCCGGCATGGACCTGGTCGCCATGTACCCGATCACGCCGGCAACGTCCGCTTCGCACTACCTTGCGGAAGACTTCCACCTGACGGGCGGTTTCGTCCACCAGGCGGAAGACGAGATCGCTGCGATCGGTTTCGCGATCGGCGCATCCTACGCGGGCAAGACCGCCTGCACGATCACCTCCGGGCCCGGCATTGCGCTCAAGACCGAGATGATCGGGCTCGCCGTCATGGCCGAGGTCCCGCTGGTCATCATCGACGTCCAGCGTGGCGGCCCCTCGACGGGCCTGCCGACCAAGGTCGAGCAGGGTGACCTGCTCTCCGCGCTGTTCGGGGCGGCGGGCGATTCGCCGAAAGTCGTCATGGCCGCGGCAACCATTTCGGAGTGTTTCCATTTCGTCATCATGGCGCGCAAGCTTGCCGAATCGTTCCGCACGCCGGTCCTGATCCTCACCGACGCCAACCTGGCGACGGGCGTGCAGGCGATCGAGCGGCCCGAGGTGACGGACGAGTGGTTCGCCCCGCCGGTCGACCAGTCGCCGTGGGACAAGAACGTGCCGCCGTACGACTGGGACGAGAAGACCGGCTTGTCGGAACGCCCGATACCCGGCATGCGCGGCGGCGAGTACATCCTGACCGGTCTCGCCCACAACCGGAACAGCAAGATTGCCTACGACACCCGCTCCAACCAGGAAGGCATGGACATGCGCAGCCGCAAGCTGGCTACGCTGGCGGCGACGCTGAAGCCACCCGAAGTGCATGGCGATCCGGAAGGCGATCTGCTGATCGTCGGCTGGGGTTCGACGATCGGCGCTATCGAGGAAGCCGTCGACCAGGCCCGCGCCGCGGGCAACAAGGTGTCTTCGGTGCACCTCCGGTTCCTGTCGCCGCTGGAACCCGGCCTCAAGGAGATCTTCTCCCGGTTCACGAAGGTCAAGACCATCGAACTCAACTACAGCGACGAGCCCGACGCGCCGCTGTCCGGCAGCGAGTACCGGCGTTATGCGCAACTCGCGTACGTACTGCGCGCGCACACGCTGATGGACATCGACTGCTGGTCCAAGGTCCCGGGCCACCCCCTGTCACCCGCCACCATCGGCCGGGTCATTGACGAAACCCTTGAACAGATCGAAGGAGCAGAATGATGTTCGGCTTGAAAGGTGACTGGTCGCTCGACGTAAAGGAACGCTATTTCACGCTGGAAGACTATTGCGGCGCCGAACCACGATGGTGCACGGGCTGCGGTGATCACGGCATCCTCGCTGCGGTGCACCGCGTCTGCCGCGACGCGCAGCTCAAGCCCGAGAAGACCGTGGCCGTCTCCGGTATCGGCTGCTCCAGCCGGCTCCCCCACTACATGAAGACCTACGGCTTCCACGGCCTGCACGGACGTGCGCTGCCGGTCGCCTGCGGCGTAAAGTCGCGGCGTCCGGATCTCGACGTCTGGGTTGCGACCGGTGACGGCGACTGCTTCTCGATCGGCGCTGCCCACTGGATTCATGCGATGCGCTACAACATGGACCTGACGGTGCTGGTATTCGACAACGGCATCTACGGGCTGACCAAGAAACAGACCTCGCCGACGACGCCGCTCGACGTCCCGACGAACACGCACCCTTCGGGCGCCCTGCTCCCGCCATTGAATCCGCTGACCGTGACGCTGGGAATCACCAACATCTCCTTCGTCGCGCAGATCGTCGACTGGAACGCCCAGCTTCGTCACGAAGTCATCAAGAGGGCCCACGAGCACAAGGGAACGAGTTTCGTGAGGATCATCCAGCGCTGCCCCGTCTATGTCGAGGCGATCGGCAAGACGCTGCAGGATGAACCCGCAAGGCTCAAGCTGCTGACGCACGAGAAGGGAATACAGGTCGACGACATGGTCAAGCGCCAGTTCCCGAATCAAGCGGAACACGATCCGTCCGACATCCATGCTGCGCGCGAACTGGCGGAGAATCCGAACGAGTTACCGCTCGGGATCCTGTACCAGAACCCCGACGCACCGCGTTACGACCTGATGTCGTCGGTCGGCCTCGAGATGTCGGCAGAGGAGAAACTCGCCGGCCTCAACGAGGCGCTGGATCACTTCGCAATCTGAACCCGGAGCGACCATGGACTCCGTAGCCGAAAGCAAACAGCCCGACGCCCGGGACGATACAGCTGTAATCAACCTGTTGCGCCGCTTCCATTACGGTGAGCCGGCAGCCGCCGAGTCGACAGCGGCGCCTGCGGGAGCGATCCTGCCCGCGCTCCTGAATCCATACCGCGATTCGTCCGCAATCCGCTACCAGTATCCGCTGTACCTTGCGCCGCGTGGCGACGACCCCGGGACGGCGCTGGCGAGGCCGCTGAGCGAACACCTGTCCGCATCGATCGAGACCTTTGCGCTGGGGCCGGACCAGGCCAGGATACTCAGGGACAACCTGCCGTGGCTGGAGCGCTGCCTGCGACAGAAGCTGACGGGCCCCGACCCGGTCGACGCGCCATCGCTGTTTGCCGAGGCGGCGGCGGCCCTGCAGGCCCACCTCGACCTCAAGGGCAGCAACCGCGAGTCACTCGACGCCGACCTCGCCCGCTTGCAGGACGCGATCGTCGACGGCAGCACCTGCCTCGGCTACGGCCCCGATGTGCCGCTGCACCTGTTCGTACACGCGATACGCCACCGGCTCGAGCCGCGCCGTGCAGCGCTGCACCGGCAGGTCGCGAAGCGTGCCGCCGCGCTCGAATCGCTGCTGCGCGTCGAAAAGTCGAAGTCGGCGGAAAGCAACGAACCGGATAGCGTGAGCAACAGCGTCGGCCCGGCCGGCAACCTGCTGGACAGCAATGCCTTGTCGGGGGTGCTCGGGAAACGATCACACGGTTCGCAGGAGATGTCGCCGGAACGGCGGTCCCGGATAGAAGGGGCGCTCGAAGCGCTCCGGGCGTGGGGCGATGACCCGATCCTGGTTCGGCTCGCCGGCCGCGTCGTCAATCCGTGGTTCGCCGAACAGGCCGACGTGGATGTCGTCGAAAGTTACGAGGCCTGCGCAACCGCAAGCGAGCTGTTTGTCGAAGATGCGGAGCGCTTCGCGCGCCTGTTTGCCGCGATGCGCATCGCCGACCTGGAGATCGACGACCGCTACGACCCACCCGTGCACGATTCCTGGTTTGCGAGTTTCGACTGGCAGGCGTTCTCCGACGAGGAGCTGCAGCTCGTCACGCGCGCCGTGGCACTGGAGTCGGCCGACTATCTCGCGACCGACGGACTGCCGACGTTTTCGCACCTGCTCGGATCGCGACTGCCGGTGCACGTGGTCACCTGGGTACGCGCGTATGACAACCCCGCGGTCAAACCCGGCGAAGGCCCATTCGATGCGTATCGCTTCGAACTGGCCAATTTCGGCATCGGCCATCGCCAGGTCGTCGTCGCCCAGACATCGGCCGCGCGCCACGAGGATCTGCTGTCCGGGTTCCTGTGTGCGATCGACAGCAATCGCACCAGCCTGCACCTCGTCAACCGGGGCACGCAGACGAAAGCCAGCAAACCCATCCTCGAACCGTGGTTCGTGGCCAGCGCGGCGCTTGAGAGCCGCGCGCACCCGTTCCTGCTGATCAATCCCGATGCCGGCGACCACGCCGCCAGGCGCGTGAGCTTCGACGGCAATCCGCAGCCGGACGCGGACTGGCCGATCGAGACGCTCGAGTATCGCGGTGCCGACGGCAACGAAACGACGATGCAGCTGGCGTTCACATTCGCCGACTACGCGTTGCTGATGCCGGCGCTGCACCCGCACTTCCGCACGGTGCCTGCGGGCCTCGAGTCTGACCAGCTGGTCACGGTCGCCGACTACCTGGCGGGGCAGGACGAAGACGTCGATCGCCGGGTCCCGTTTGTCTGGGGTATCGACGAGGACGGCGTTCTCGTCAGGCTCGTGGTGTCGCGCGCGCTCGTGTTCGCGTGCCGCGACCGCCTCAACTACTGGCATAGCCTGCAGGAACTCGCGGGCGTCCAGAACTTCTACGTCGAGGAGGCCGTCGAGCGCATTATCGAAGAGCAGCGCGCGGAGCTGGAAGCCGAGCGCGAGCAGCTCAGGAAGGAGCACGCCGAAGAACTGGAGGCGGTGCGCTCCGAGGCAGCCGGCGAAGCGATGGGACAACTGGTCGATGTGCTGATGGGCGCCGACCTGTCCGGCATGCTCGCAGGCGGCGGACAGCTCGCGACCATGCCGGCGGCGCGTCCCGCAGAACCGCGTGGCGCCCGTAGGAGGCGAAGCAGAGGCCGCCGAAGCCGAGCCCGAAGCCGTCGAAGAGCCCGAGGAAGAGCTGAGCTTCGATGAACCCTGGCTCGATACGCCGGCGTGCACCACCTGCGACGACTGCATGGGCATCAACAAAATGATGTTCGCCTACAACGACGACAAGCAGGCTTACCTGAAGGATCCGAAGGCCGGCACCTACGAAGACCTCGTGAGGGCGGCAGAGATCTGCCCGGCCAAGTGCATCCATCCGGGCAAACCGCTGAACCCCGGCGAACCGAATCTCGAAGAACTGATGGCCCGTGCGGCACCGTTTAACTGATGAGCAGCATTCTCGTAGCGCCCGCGATCATGGTAGGCATCGGCCTGTTCTTCGGCACGATTCTCGCCATTGCGCAGCGCTTTCTCAAGGTTGAGGAGGACCCGAGGATCGAGGCGACCAACGAGCTGCTGCCGGGCACCAACTGCGGCGCCTGCGGGCAACCGGGCTGCCTGCCGTTCGCGGAGAAACTGGTGGCGGGCGAAGTCACTCCGAGCCAGTGCACGGTGAGCTCGGCGGAAGCCATCGAGGAGATCGCCGACTACCTGCAGGTCGATGCGGGCAGCCAGGAGAAACTCGTCGCCCGGCTGCGCTGCGCCGGCGGCCGTGCGCAGGCCAACCAGATCGCCGAGTACCAGGGCTTCGAGGGCTGCCGCGCGGCGGCGCTCGTTTCCGGTGGCGGCAAGGGCTGCGCCTGGGGGTGCCTGGGGCTCGCCGATTGCGAGCGAGCCTGCACCTTCGACGCCATCCACATGAATGCCAACGGGCTGCCGCAGGTGAACACCGAAAAATGCACCGCCTGCCCGGACTGCCAGGCGGCCTGCCCGCGCGACCTGTTCGAACTGGCACCCCTGAGCCAGAACCTCTACGTGCAATGCAACATACCGCTCGCGGGCGAAGCCGCGACGCAGCTTTGCGCCGTAGCCTGCGACGCGTGCGGCCGTTGCGCCGCTGATGCGGCTCCCGGACTGATCACCATGAAAGACAACCTGCCGGTCATCGACTATTCGTCCGGCGGCGAACCGCGGCCCGACGCCGTGTTTCGCTGCCCCACCCGCGCCATCGTCTGGCTCGAACGCGAACAGTTCCAGGAGCAGGAGTCCAGGAAAGCGGGGGCCGCCTGATGGGTGCAATGCGAAATACGGCAATCCGCTGGTACCGCAAGGTCTTCGGCGCCCCGGCAGGCTCCGACATTCGCGAACAAGGCCTCGCCACCGTGCTCGACGGCAATACGGCCGTCACACTGTCCGAAGCCGGCATCGCCACGCACGCGGTTCTCGGCGGCACCGCGCCGGTCGACGCCGCCGATGACGTCTGGCTCGGCGAGGTCGCACACGGCACCAACCTGTTCGGCCAGGTGCTTGCCGCACAGACGGCCGAGGGGCCGCGCGGCATCGTCGCCGCCGCGACCGGCCTCGCGCTCGCCGGGCGACGGGCCACGGCCTTCCTGTCCGGGACCGATATCGCGGCCTCCCAGGACCTCTTGATTTCTGCCGCGGGCAAGCACGTGCCGCTGGTTCTGCACGTGGGCGCACGGGCGGCCGCGGCGCATGGTTCGGCCCCCGGCACCGGGCACGAGACCGTGCATCTCGGCGCGGATGCCGGATTCTGCGTACTGTTCGCGGCGAACGTGCAGCAAGCCGTCGATTTCACCTACGTGGCGCGGCGGGTTGCCGAGGAGACGCTCGTGCCCGTCATGGTCGTCATGGACGGCGAGCAAACGGCCCTCGCGGCCCAGGATGTAAGGCTGCTGTCCCCGGCGCAGGTCAATGCCCTGCTTGGCGCACCGGATGACCAGATCGAATCTCCGACCGAAGCGCAGCGCCTGTTATTCGGCGACAGGCGCAGCCGCGTACCGGCCTGGCACGACCTCGACGAGCCGGTCCTGAGCGGCGCGCTGTTCGACACGCAAAGCTATGCCCTTGGCGCACTCGCCCGCGGGCCGTTCTTCGACAGCTTCGTCCAGCAGTCGCTGGCGTCCGCGCTCAAGACGTTCGAGAGCAAGACCGGCAGGCATAACGAGGCCGTTTCGAGCTACCGCCTCAAGGACGCAACGACAGTCCTCGTCGTGCAGGGCTCGGCGATCGAAACCGCGTGCTGCGCGGCCGACTACATCCGCAAGCACCACAAGGTGAAAGTGGGCGTCATTGGCATCCACGTATTGCGGCCCTTCCCCGCTGCCGAGATCGGCGCAGCGCTGAACGGGCGTCAGCGTGCATTCGTACTGGAGCGCGTCAGCGCACCGCTGGCGGAAGACCCGCCGCTGACGCGCGAGGTGCGCGCGAGCCTCGAGCGTTCACGGACGGGACCCCGGCAAGCCTGCCAGACCGTCGTTTACGGCGTCGGCGGGCAGCCGCTGCGCATCGCCGACCTCGCCGAACTGTGCACCCGAGCGGATCTTCCGGCGGGACTGCCGCTGTTCCTCGGCGTGTCGTTCGATGATCCCGCGGCCGGGCAGCCCAAGCGGGAAGTGCTGCTGGACGCGTTACGACGCGCCTACCCCGAGCTGGCCGCTCGCGGCATCCGCGCATCGGCTCCGGTGGTGGAAAAGGCGTTACCGCGATCGATGGTGATTGCGGTCCGGCGCATGGACGGCCGCCTCGGGCGTGCAATCGTCGAATCGGCAGGCGCGCTGTTGTACAAGCTCGAAGAGGGTCGTGTGCGCAGCCGGCCGGCCGTGTCATGGGACAACTGGGGCGAGGCGCAAACCGACTGGCTGATCGTCGGCGATGACGGCCTGCAGGATCCCGGCGACGGCCTCGTCGCGGACGTGACCCTGGATGCCGACCGCAACCAGGTCCGCATCGATGAAACTGCCTGGCAACTCGAGCCGGCGGCGGATAGCGAGCGATCCGAGTGGCTGCTCGGCGGCTTGTTCGCCGCATTGCTCGATGCGGGACTGATCGATCACAAGTTGCGGCGCATCGTCTCCGCGCGTCGCGCGATGCTCGACGGCATGGGCGCAAAACGGCGTGACGCGCTGACCAGCGCCTTCGAGGCGGGCCTGGAACAGGCCGCTGGATCGTCCGGCGCGATACAGGCCGCGGCGACAAGCGCCGTCAACCGTGCGGGTGAAGCGCCTGCGGCGGTGCGTCATCTCGGGCGCACGGACGATGTGTTTGCGAGCCTGCCCCGGTTCTGGGACCAGGCGGGCGTGCTGTATCGCGATGGCGAAATCGACCGGCTGACCGCGGACCCGTTCCTGGCCACCGGCACCATGCCGCCCCTCAGCGCCACCTTCAATTCAACGAGCGGCAAGCGAACCCGCATGCCGGCGTTCGACCCGTCGCTCTGCACCGGTTGCGCGCGTTGCTGGACGAACTGCCCCGACAGCGCGATCGGCGCCGTCGCGGCGGGGCCTGCCGCGCTGATCGATGCCGGTATCCGGCTCGCCGGCGCGGATGCCGTCCGGCCTGTCGGCTCCAAGCTTGCGGGGCGAGTTATCGCGGCCAGCAAGAAGGCCGATGAGGTCGCGCCGACTTTCGGCCCCCTTCTCGAGGACGCCTACGCGTGGCTGAAGGAAAAGATGCCGCTCGACGAGGCGCGCAAGAAGGCCATCGACGAGGGCGTGGCCGCCATCGTGAAAGAGCTCGGTACCCTGCCCGTCGCGGTGACCCAGCCGTTTTTCCACGACGCCGAAGCGGTCAAGAAGGACGGCGCCGAATTGCTGTCGATCGTCATCAACCCGGATGCCTGCAAGTCCTGCGGTATCTGCGTGCGCAGTTGCGAGCCCGAAGCCCTGAAGCCGGTCGAACAGGATGCGGCAACGCTCGCGGCGGCGCGTCAGCTCTGGACAGTATTCTCGGCCGCACCGGACACGGCATCGGAGACCATCGAGCGCGTTGCCGACAATGCCGACATCGGCAAGATGTCGTCGATACTGCTGTCGCGATACTGCCAGTTCGCAATGTCGGGCGGCGATCCGGCGGAAGCGGGCTCGGGCGAGAAGATCGCCGTCAGGCTGGCGCTTGCCGCGACCGAGTTCCACCAGCAGCCGCTGGTGCAGAACTTCGCGGCCACGCTGGCGGATGCCGGCGAGTCGCTCACGAAACTGATCGAGGAGACGCTGTCGCACACCCTCGCCGTCGAAGACCTCGAGGCCGTCAGTGAACGACTCAGGACGACGAGCAGCCCGCGGGTCGATCTGCGCGAACTTGCCGAGAGCGTCGGGCAGACGAGCGGCGACCATTCCGTCGACACCGACTACCTGTTGCGACTGATCGACCTCTCACAGCGCATCAGCACGGCGCACAACAACCTTGTTTCCGGCACTCACGGGCTCGGCCGCGCGCGTTACGGACTGGCGGTTGCCGGCGGCAGCACGGCGGCCTGGGCCGGCGCGTTCCCGCACAACCCGTTCCAGGCACCGGTTGTCATCGACATGACCGGCGACGCCGCGCAGATCGCGGCGGGTCTCGTTGAAGGCCACCTGCACCAGACGACGGAACTGGCCCGCTTGTTGCGACTGGCCCGGCTCGAGATCGAACAGCCGGACGGCATCGAATGGAAACGCAGCGCCCTGTCGGACCTGCACTGGCAGGACCTCGGCGACGACGAACTCGAGCTGTGCCCTCCGCTGATGCTGCTCGGCAGCGACGAGATGCTGGCGGGGCAAGGCCTCGGCCAGTTGATCTGGCTGCTGAATTCGGGCCTGCCGGTCAAGGCGCTGGTGCTGAGCGAGCTGGACTTCGGTCTGCGCGAATCCTGGACCAACGACCCGCGCGCGGGCCTCGGCCTGCTCGCACTCGCGCAGCGCAAGGCCTACGTCGCGCAGACGTCGATCGCCGACCCTGCACACCTCGGCGAGAGCGTGCTCGAAGCACTGCGCTGCAAGGGCCCGGCGTTACTGCAGGTTTACGCGCCGAGTCCTCGCCGGCATGGCTTCGAGACACGGCAGACGCTCGATCTCGCACGGCTTGCCGTCGACACCCGCACGCTGCCGCTGTTCCGCTACGATCCGCTCGGCGAGGGTGTGTTCGGCTCGCGCATTTCGCTCGCCGGCAACCCGGCGCCCGAGGAGAGCACTGCGGCGGCCGACGCAGACGGCCTCGTACGAAGCATGGCGGACTGGGCATTCCGCCAGGGCCGGTTCGACATGCATTTCGTCCCGCTCACGCCTGACGCGGCCGCGCCGACACCGGTGAGCGAGTGGCTGCAACTCGATGACAAGGGCCGCAAGGGCAAGACGCCGTACCTCGCAGTCGGCGACGGCGACGAGGAACAGCGCTTTGCCGTGGCAGCGCCGGTCGCGACGGTTGCCGCCGGCTGCCTTGCGAACTGGCGCACCCTGCAGGAGCTCGCCGGCGTCGTGACGCCGTTCACGGAGCGCGTCGAAGCCGAGCTACGCGCGGCGGTCGCGGCCGAGCACAAGGCAGAGCTCGACGCGCAGAAGCAGGCCGCCGAGACCGAGATCCGCGAGCTCCGCGAGCAGACGCAGGCCGAAATTGCCGCGCAGATTCGCAGCCGCCTGCTCGCCCTGGCATCGCGCAAGCGGGGCTGACGGCGATGCGAGCACTCCATTTCCTGCGCCGCAACTTCGAACACGGGGTTCACCCGGCCCACCACAAGCAACAGACGCAACACCTGCCGATCCAGCGCGTGCCGTTCGGACGGGAGTTCATCATGCCGCTCGGGCAGCACATCGGCGTGCCGTCGCGCGCCGTCGTGGCCGCGGGCGATGCCGTCGAAAGGGGCCAGCTGATCGCAGAGCCCGGCGGATTCGTGTCGACGGCACTGCACAGCCCGGTCAAGGGCGTTGTAAAAAAAGTCGGCGATATCCGCGGTGTCGACGGCCGCTTTGCGCCGGCAATAGCCATCGAGGCGGACCCGTTCGCGACGCAGGAAGTCGATCCCGACGCCGCGCCGGACTGGCGCTCCCTGTCGCTCGAAGCGTTCATCGAGGCCGTACAGATGGCTGGCATCGTGGGCATGGGCGGCGCGGCGTTTCCGTCGCACGTCAAACTCTCGGTACCCGACGGCGTCCGGATCCGGCATCTGCTGATCAATGGCGCCGAGTGCGAGCCCTACCTGACCACCGATCATCGCCTGATGATCGAGCGTCCCGAGGCACTGCTCGAGGGCGCGGAAATATTGCGGCAGAAACTGGGCGCCGAAGAGACGGTGATCGGGATCGAGGCCAACAAGCCGGACGCGATAGACATCCTGTCGCAACATATCGGGCCGGAGATGCCCGTGCGCATCGTGAAGCTCAAGGTCAAATACCCGCAGGGCGCGGAAAAGATGATGATCAAGAGCGTCTTCGGCACCGAGGTGCCTGCCGGGCGGCTGCCGCGCGACGTCGAGGTCAACGTCAACAACGTCGGCACCGTCGTCGCGATCGCCGATTATTTCAACCGCGGCATGCCGTTGATCGAACGGGTCGTGACCGTAGCCGGACCCGGCGTGACCTACCCCGCGAACCTGATCGTGCCGCTCGGGACGTCGGTCCGCGACGTCGTAAAGTTCTGCGGCGGCCTCGAGCCGGGAACCCGGGAAATCATCATGGGCGGCCCGATGATGGGCCGGCCGATCGCCAGTCTCGACGTACCCGTACTCAAGGGCTGTTCGGGCATCCTCGTATTCACCGAGGAGCAGACCGCGCGGCGCAAGGAGTATCCCTGCATCCGCTGCGGCCGCTGCCTCGAAGCCTGTCCGTACTTCCTGAACCCGTCGCGGCTCGCGCGCCTGTCGAAGGCGCGGATGTTCGACGAGATGAAAGCCTATAACCTGTTCGACTGCGTCGAGTGCGGCTGCTGCACGTTCGCCTGCCCGTCCGACATCCCGATCGTGCAGCTCATACGCACGGCCAAGGACGACCTCAGCCACCGCAAGGAACCCGAAGCGTGAAAGAGCGCGATCCGGACCTGCTGCTGTTCCATGCGCCGCTGCTGCGCCAGGGGATGACCACGCCGAAAGCGATGCGCGACGTCATCATCGCGCTGCTGCCGGCAACCGCGGCCTCGCTGTGGTATTTCGGCCTCAGCGCCGTTCTGTTGCTGGGCGCCAGCATTGCCGGCGCGGTCCTCGCGGAATGGCTGTTTGCCGATCGCGCGGCGCGCGGCGAATCGCTGCGTGACGCAACCGGCATTCTCACCGGCCTGCTCCTGGGACTGACGCTGCCGCCCGGCCTGCCGCTCTGGATGGCATTTCTCGGCGGCTTCGCCGGCATTGCGCTCGGCAAGGTGATATGGGGTGGCCTCGGCCATAACCTGTTCAACCCGGCGCTCGTGGGCCGCGCATTCCTGCTCGCCACGTTCCCCATAGCCATGACCACGTGGGTCTCGATCTACCCGGAAGGCGGGTTTTTCGACGTGTATCCGAGCAACCTCGCGCTGCCGTTCATGCAGGCCCCGGTCGACGGTGTGACCGCGGCCACGCCGCTCGGGCTGCTCAAGTTTCAGCAGCAAGTGACACCACTGAGCGACCTGATGATCGGCAGGATCGGCGGCTCGCTCGGCGAGACGAGCGGGCTGTTGCTGCTGCTCGGCGGCATCTACCTGTGGCTGCGCCGCGACCTGGACTGGCGCATCCCTGTCGGCATCCTGGGAACGGTCGTCATCTTCTCCGCAGTGCTCGGAATCTTCGATGCGGAACGTTTCCCGACGCCGCTCTTCTCCGTGTTCTCAGGCGGCCTGTTGCTGGGTGCGATCTACATGGCAACCGACCCTGTGAGCTCGCCCGTTACGCCGCGCGGCGCATGGATCTTCGCTATCGGGACCGGCGTGCTCGTGATGCTGATCCGGGTATTCGGCGGTCTCCCCGAGGGTGTCATGTACGCCATCCTGCTGATGAACGCGGCGACCCCGTTGATCGACCGCTACACGCAGCCGCGCGTGTTCGGACACGGGATCGAGAAGAAACCATGAGTGCCGACGCGCGCAAACCGCCTGCTGCGCCGAGCTCGCTGCGGCTCGTCATGACGCTCGCGATCGCCGGCCTGGTGTCCGGCGTCGCGATCATCGGCATTTACGAGACCACGCTGCCGACGATTACGGCGAACAAGGCACGCGAGCTACGGGAGGCCGTCTTCAAGGTACTGCCGGGCGTCAGCCGGATGCAGGCGCTGGTGTACCGCGACGGCCGGATAATGGTGGTACCCGAGCCGCAGAAGGACGAACCGGTCGTCTATGGCGGCTACGACGAGCAGGGCGACTTCGTCGGTTATGCGATGCCTGGTGCCGGCCCGGGGTTCCAGGACACGATCGCGCTGCTCTACGGCTACCTGCCACGCGACAAGCAGGTCGTGGGCATGGAGATACTCGAAAGCCGCGAGACGCCGGGGCTGGGCGACAAGATCTACAAGGATGCCGATTTCGTCGCCGAATTCGACGCCCTGTCGATCGAACCCGAGATCGTCGCCGTGAAGAAGGGCACCAGTACCCAGCCCAATCACGTCGACGCGATCACCGGCGCGACGATATCGGCAAAGGCCGTCGTGAGAATCATCAACGAAACGCATACGGCGTGGGCCGAAAAGCTGCCCGTGCCGGGCACGGAGCCGCCGGTGAGCGGCGAGCCTGCAGATAACGGAACAGCGCAATGAAGAAAAACGAATCCTACGAAGAATTCGTCAAGGGCATCTGGCGCGACAACCCCGTCTTCGTCCAGGTGCTGGGCATGTGCCCGATGCTCGCGGTTACCAACTCGGCGATCAACGCCATCGCGATGGGCATGGCATCGATGTTCGTGCTGGTAGGGTCGAGCTTCCTGGTCTCGCTGTTCCGCCACGTCATTCCGAAGCAGGTGCGTATCTCCTGCTTCATCATCATCATCGCGACCTTCGTCACCATCGCCGACTATACGCTGCTGGCACTGGTGCCCGCGGTGCACAAGGAACTCGGCGCCTTCATCCCGCTGATCGTCGCGAACTGCCTCATCCTCGGCCGCCAGGAGGCCTTCGCATCGCGCTATCCCACCCGGCTCGCCGTGATGGACGCGCTGGGCATGGCCGGCGGTTTCCTGCTGGCGCTGTTCTCGCTCGGCGCGGTGAGGGAAATCCTCGGCGACGGGGCATTGTTCGGCGTGAAGCTGTTCAGCGAAAACTTCGAGCCCTGGATCGTCATGATCCTGCCGCCGGGCGGATTCCTGACGCTCGGTGTGATCCTCCTGTTCTTCAACTGGTTCAAATACAAGAAAGACGAGTTCCTTGCTGACGTCGCTGAAGCAGAGAGAGGTGGCAGCTGATGGACAACCTCCCCTGGATCTTCATTAGCGCACTGCTGGTGAACAACTTCGTGCTCACCTACTTCCTCGGGCTGTGCCCGTTCCTCGGCGTTTCCAACTCGCTCGAGACTTCGGCGCGGCTCGGCCTGGCGACGACCTTCGTCATGCTGGTAACCGCGGTATGCGCATGGGTGCTCAATACCTACGTGCTGGTGCACGCACCCTACCTGCGCCTGATCTGCTTCATCGTCGTCATTGCGAGCACCGTGCAATTCATCGAGATGCTGATCAAGAAACTCAGTCCCGCGCTGTTCCGCGCCATGGGTATCTTCCTGCCGCTGATTACCACGAACTGCGCGATCCTGGGCCTGGCGATTTTTGCGACGAACCGCGGCTACGGCTTCGTGGAAGGGATCGTTTACGCGCTCGGCGCCGGCATCGGTTTCACCCTGGCGCTTGTCCTGCTTGCGGGCCTGCGTGAGGAATCGGAACTGTCGAATATCCCGAAGCTGATCCAGGGAACGGCGATGAACCTGATTATTGCCGGCATCCTGTCGATGGCATTCATGGGATTCGCCGGCTTGTTCAGTACCTCCTGAGGCGCCGCCACGATGACCAGCTATCTCCTGCCACTGGCCCTGATCGTCGCACTCTGCGGGGCCTGGGCCGTGTTCCAGCTCTGGCTCGAGAAGCACGACCCCGACGCCCGGCGGCGTTCCACGAAGTGCGGCGCGTGCGGCCGCAAGGACGACTGCGCCGATCCGCAAAGTCCATGAACTCCGCAACAGAATAAACCAATTTACAAACCAGGCTGATCCATTTCCTAAACACGCTGCGACCCACAAAAAGCGACAATACCAAGTACCCACACATAGGTAGGCAATATGGTGCTCCATCATTCGACCAATGCCAATGCATAGTTCTTGGTTCTGCGCGCGTGTACCCATGGTGTGTGTATGATAGCTAATACTTTGATGGTTCTGTTTCTCAGCAGCCGGCACCCGTGAAGGGCAGCATACAAAGTCAAAATAAGAAGAACCAAGGCCACCAGCAACTAACAATAACCAAATTCCTTAATACCTTCGATAATGACACCACAACAATCTGAGCAAACTGGACACGCTGGCTCCAGCAAGTCGATGTATTGCTTAACAGTACATTGGAGTGACGCAGTTCAGTGGCTGCTGGCGAGGCAGCTGAGGCCGTGATTTCTTTACTAACTGAAATACCCGCCCCAACTAGTGCGCAGCCGACCACAAAAGCGTCTTGTTAGCCGGAAATGGTGGCTGAGCACGCCCAGCAGCAGTCACCGGTTTGCTGTGGATGATCAATGTGGATGTGGCCCACGTCAAACTTTCCGGTTAACTCGCTGTCAGCAGTCAGTCAGCACCAATGACCTTGGGACCCCTCACACAGTACAACCCCAATGCCAACCAGCTGATAATGAGCACTTCACCAGCAGCCTCCCTGACAACTCGTCCTGTGTCCGTCGTGCTGACAACACAGCAGACAAACAGCAAGATGCTCGGATCACCTCCAACACCGACCACATCCAGCACAGGAAGCCCAATGTGAGAACCAGCTGGGGCAGCTCCGCTCAAACACTCCACCATCAACCATCCACTGCCCCACACTGACCGTGACTTTGGCTGCCTGTGGGATGAGAGCACAACGGCTCCTGGATGGGCTGTAACTGAATCAGGAACCCGCTGATTCCCCACCTCAATCACAACATACACTAATAACATAGCTTCCATTCAAGTCCTTCACAATTCAACGCCTGGAGGTGCCAAGGTCGGCCCACGACATCACTCACAATCTGCATTTGATCAGGGCACAGGCTGGTGCAGGGAGACGAGGAGGCAAAGGTATCACAACCTTCGCCTTGGTGCACCCATCACTCCGATTCATTACCACTTTCCATCACCGGCGTGCAGCACATCGTCCTCGACCTCACCTGCTCACGCCATTCGACAAGTCACCAACCAGATGGCCAAGATTCCGACGACAACTGATTCGGCATAATAATCACCATTACAACAATCTGCATGTCTCGACAATGCGACATGGATCGAACTCGATAGTAACCGATATG
>CAVONH010000020.1:0-19509 GCA_963697245.1 uncultured Gammaproteobacteria bacterium
GGCCACCCCTACCCCGAGACACTGGCATTCCTTGAACGTGCGATCCCGGGCCTTGTCGAAGAAGGCATTGAGCTTGTGCCGTTGCGCGAACTGATAGACTTTCCCTGATGATGAATCGAGTTGTCGCCCTTATAACCGTGTTGCTGATCGCGCCCGCCGTTGCCGCTGCCGCGGCGCCCCTGTTGCTGGCGCAGAACGATGACGTGGCCTGCACCATGGATTACACGCCGGTCTGCGGGGCGGACGGCGAGACCTATAGCAATGAGTGTGTCGCCAACGTCGCCGGCGTCGAAATCGTGGCAGAGGGCGAGTGCCCGGCTGCGACCAATGGCGAAGAGGCCGAGGATGCTGACGCCGGTGCCGCCGCCGATACGGACGACGATGAGTCGCTCGCCGCGCCTCAGGCGTGCGGCGAAGAGTACGACCCGGTCTGCGGCGTCGACGGCAACACTTACATCAACGAATGTTTCGCCGCGAAATCCCGTGTCGAGATTGCCGGACTCGGCGCCTGTGCGCCGAGCGGCTGTCCCGGTGTCCCGGACCCGGTCTGCGGCATGAACGGCCGCACCTACCTGAACCGTTGCGAGGCGAACGTCGACCGGGTGCCGGTGCAGCGTGCGAGCGCCTGCGATACCGAGAACTGCCCGCTCGTCTTTGCCCCGGTTTGCGGCAATGACGACGTGACCTACGACAATGCCTGCCTGGCCGACCGGGCCGGCATCACCACCTTTACGATCGGCATCTGCAAGCAGCGTCCGTGCCCGAACCTGTTCGTGCCCGTGTGCGGCGCGGACAACCTGACCTACGCCAACGCCTGCTACGCGGAGCGCCGCGGCACGCGCATCGACTATGCCGGCATGTGCGAGGAGCAGGGCCGCAACTGTCCGCGCGTGTATCTGCCGGTGTGCGGGCTGGACGGCATCACCTACGACAACGAGTGCCAGCTCGACAATGCCGGTGTACTGAAAGCCTATGCCGGCGCCTGTATAGGCGACTAGAGGGTTTCAGGAGGAGCCCGCTGTAGGAGCGCGCCTCGGCGCGCGATCGCGGTTCAAGAACCGCTCCTACAGCTCGAATCCTTTTTAAGCCCAGGCGGGGCGGAGCCGGCCCTTGGAGTCCGGCGCGTACGGCATCCAGGCGAGCGCAACCATCGGGACGTGCACGTCCGTGGCCTTCGCACGTACGACCAGCTCCTCCAGTTCCTCGGCCTGCGCGTCGAACGCCGTGTCCAGGGCGGCCACTTCCTTTTCGAGCTCTGCGTTGAGCGCGTCGAGGTCGGCGCGGACTTTCTCCGCCGTCTGCTCTGCCCGCGCGACGTCAGCCGCTTCCTTGCGCGCGCTGCCCGCGGTCTTGATGGCGCTGCCGACGCGGCTCGCCGAGGTCGTCGACAGCCGCTTCCTGCCCAGCACTGCGCCGAGGATTGCGGTTCCGATGGACACGGCGGTGTCGAGGGTCTTCTTGCTGACCTGTTCCTGCTCGCGTGCAATGGCCTGTTCCGCACGCATCAGCCGGTTCTCGAGCGTCGTCGCCTTGCCAGCGTAACGCTTGCGCAGCTTCGCGATTTCCTGGTCGCGCTTCTCGCTGGCGATGTCCTGCAGCCGCACGCGGAAGTCGCCTTCGGATTCGCCGGGCGCGGAGGTCAGCCGGAAACGCTTGTTCCTGTACAGCGTCACGGTCTCGTTCTGGCGCACCCAGCGTTTAAACTCGCGCTGCCACGCCGCGTATTGCTTTGCGTTGGCTGCGGGCCCGGGCAGCGCGGAGAACGAGGCACCGGCTACCGCGTTTTCGTCCAGGGTATCGATCGCCATCGACAGCGGCTCGGCGGCGTCCCAATCGACGGCCACCGGGCCGTCCTCGATCTCCACGGTATAGAGGATGCTGCGCTCGCTCTCGACCTGGTAACGAGCGTTCGAGAAGACCAGGTCAGCGCCGGCGATCAGGCGCGGGAAATAGGTCACGTCGTCGGCCCCGCCCGGCACGAAGTACTGGTCGATGGACGGCGGCAGTGCAGGTGCGTCGGCGCTGCGATTCCGCTTCGGTTTCGCGGCGCCGGCCACCGCGGCAGCGGGTGCCGTGCGGGCATCCGCCATCAGCGTGCGCACGTGATCGCGGGTGAGCGGACCAGCGAGATACGACATGACCCAGCGGGTCCCGAACACGACCGGCTCGTCCTCGTGCACGTTGTGCAGCAGGAAGCGGCGCTTGCCGAGCCCGGCGAGCGTGCGCTCCATCTGCTGCTTGTCGAAAGCACCCTGCGCGTCGCGCCCTCCAGGCCCTCCATCACGCGGGCTTTGTCGCGCTCGGTCTGCAGGCGCCCGATGAACCAGGTGCCGGTGTTCGACAGGCCCTTGTAGTCGAGATCGACGGGGTTCTGTGTCGCGAGCACCAGCCCGAGCCCGTAGGCACGCGCCTGTTTCAGCAGCGTCAGGAACAGCTGTCTTGGTCGGCGGGTTCGCCACCGGCGGCATGTAGCCGAAGATCTCGTCCATGTAGAGTATGGCGCGCAGGCTGGACGTGCCCGGCTGGGCGCGCATCCAGCGCGATGATCTCGTTCAGCAGCATGGACACGAAGAACATCCGCTCCGGGTCGTCGAGGTGCGCGATCGACAGGATCGAAATGCGCGGTTTGCCCTCGGCGGTGTACAGCAGGTTCTTCGCGCGTCAGCGGCTCGCCCTGCATCCAGGCCTCGAAGCCGGGCGCGGCCAGCAGGTTGTTGAGCCGCATCGCGAGCGCAAAACGATCCTTCGCCGGGAAGAACGCGTCGAGGTTCATGACGCCGATCGTCGTGAACGGCGGCGTTCTGGATGGCGGCGATCAGGCCGGCCAGGTCCAGCTCCCGGCCATCCTGCCAGGCGTGGTCGAGCAGGCGCGAGACGAGTATGTGCTCGCGGCTCGCGACCGGGTCGGCGTCGATGCCGAGCAGCGTCAGGATGCCCGTGGCCGTCGCCTGCACCCGCTCGCGGTACAGGTCGACGTCGTTCATCAGCGCGGGCTCGGGGCCGCGAACGACTTGAGTACCGAAATCGGCACGCCCGCGTTGCTGCCCGGGGTGTAGATGGCCATGTCCACGCTGTCGCGCAGCTGCGCGATACGCTCGCCGGTCTGGCCCCAGTCGCCGAGGCCCTTCTTCCAGAGCGCCGCCTGCGCCGCCGCATACTCATCGACCGTCTGGCCGTTGTCGAGGCGCTGCGCGGGTTCACCCACGGCCGGAAATCGCCCGGCAGCGAGTTTCGGGAAGGTCAGCAACAGGTTGCCCATGTCGCCTTTCGGGTCGATGGCGATGACCGGGATGTGGTCCAGTGCCGCTTCCTCCAGCATCCCGATGCCGAGCCCGGTCTTGCCGGAGCCGGTCATGCCGATGATCACGGCATGGGTGGTGAGGTCCTTCGAGTCGTACAGGACCAGCTCATCCGTGAGCGAACCCGTGTCCGTGTCCTGGCGCTTGCCGAGGTAGAAGCTGCCCAGTTTCTCGAAGTCAGGCAGAGACATGGCGTGTCCTCAGGGGTAGGTGTAGCTGGCCTGTATGCCGAGCGGCAGCCCGATCGCGTAGTAGACCAGCAGGAAGATCGTCCAGAGAATAAGGAAACTCACCGAGTACGGCAGCATCATCGCGGTCAGCGTGCCGATGCCGGTGCCCTTCACGTAGCGCTGGCAGTAGACGACGACCAGCGGGAAATACGGCATCAGCGGCGTGATGATATTGGTGCTCGAGTCGCCGACGCGGTACGCGGCCTGCGTCAGGTCGGGCGAGATACCGAGCGACATCAGCATCGGCACGAAGATCGGCGCGAGCAGGCCCCACTTGCCGCTGGCCGAGCCGACGAAGATGTTCACGAAAGCGGTCAGGAGCACGATGCCCACGATGGTGATCGACGCCGGCGCGGCGATCGCCTTGAGGAAGAGCGCGCCCTCGAGCGCCAGCAGCACGCCGAGGTTCGACTGCCCGAACGCGTAAACGAACTGCGCGATGAAGAACATGATGACGAGGTAGTACGCCATGCCGTGCATCGCGTGCGTCATGCCCTCGATCATGTCCCTGGAGCTCTTCATCGTGCCGGCGACGATGCCGTAGACGACGCCGGGCACCAGGAACAGCAGGAAGATCAGCGACACGATCGCGCGCATCATCGGCGAGCCGAACGAGGTCAGCTCGCCCTCGGGCGTGCGCCATGCGGAGTCTTCCGGCAGCGCCGTTACGAACAGCAGCACGATACCGAGAACCATGGCGATCAACGACCACCGCAGGCCCTTGCGTTCGTTCGGCTGCAGGTCGTGCATCTCGGGGAGGTCCTCGGCATCACCGTCGATCTCTGTGGTGGCGATACGGGGTTCCACGACCTTGTCCGTAAGGTACCAGCCGAGGCTGATGATGAGCACAGAGGACGCGGTCGTGAAGAAGTAGTTGTTAAGCGGGTTGACGATGATTTCCGGGTCGAGGATCTGCGCCCCGGCCTGGGTGAGGCCCTGCAACAGCGGGTCGAGCGAGCTCGGCACGAAGTTTGCGGAGAAGCCGCCCGATACCCCGGCGAAGGCCGCCGCGATGCCTGCGAGAGGGTGTCGTCCGGCCGCGTAGAAGATAACGCCGCCCAGCGGGATCACGAGCACGTAGCCCGCGTCCACCGCCGAGTGCGAGACGATGCCAACGAGGATGACCATCGGCGTCAGCAATTTCGCCGGCGTCACGTTCAGCAGCGCACGTATCGCCGAGTTGATGAAGCCCGTGTGTTCGGCGACGCCGATACCGAGCATGGCAACCAGCACCACCCCGACCGGGTGGAAGTGCGAGAAGTTGGTCACCATAACCGACAGGAACTCGGTCATGGCCCGCGGCGCGAGCAGGTTGTTGATGACCAGCGGCTCGTTCGAGCGCGGGTCGACGACACCGAAGGTCACGTAGGAGAGCAGCCACGACAGCACCCAGACGATAAACAGCAGCGCGATGAACAGCACCGCCGGGTCCGGGAGCTTGTTGCCCACGCGCTCGACGGTGGCGAGCACGCGCGTGGTCAGGCCGGGTCTGGCCGCTTCTTGTTTTTGTTCTGCCATGAACCTTTCCGTCAGATCATCAATTTCGAGTTTACATGAATCGCCTGCCGGCGCGCCGCCATGGTCCGCGACCCACGGTACGTCTCGACCGATCCGTAGGAGCGCGCCTCGGCGCGCGATCGATGCCGGATCGCGGTTCGAGAACCGCTCCTACGGATCAGTCGAAAAACGCCCCGAGCCGCCTAGCCCCTGCGACTCATCGCAACGGAGCCCGGTTCGGGGTATTTGTCGACGAGGCCTAAAGCGAGCGCTGCGAGCGGCCCGGAGAGAAACGCCCCGGACGCCCGCGAACTACCATCCGCAAGCCCGGCCCTGGTTCTGCTCCTTCAGGTACTCCATCAACGGCGCGAAGTAATCGATGATCGCGGTCGCGTCCATCTCGCGCGTGCCGGCGAACTCCTCCAGCGTATCCTGCCAGGGCTGGCTCTCGCCCTTCTGCAGCAGGCTCCAGAATTTCGCGCCGGCTTCCTCGCTGCCGTACAGCGAGCAGGTATGGAGGTCGCCTTCGTGGCCGGCGGTCTCGCACAGCGTGCGCTGCAGCTGGAACTGCAGGATGCGGGCGAGGAAGTAACGCGTGTAGGAGACGTTCGCCGGGATGTGGTACTTCGCACCCGGGTCGAAGTCGGCTTCACTGCGTGCGACCGGCGGGGCGACGCCCTGGTACTGTTCGCGGAGCTCCCACCAGGCCTGGTTGTAGTTGTCGGGCGTCACTTCACCCGAAAAGACTTTCCAGCGCCATTCGTCGACGAGCTTGGCCCAGGGTAATACCGCGATACCCCGCAGGGCCATCTGCATCTGGCGGTTGATGTCGGCCTCGCGGCTGTTTTCCGCGGACTTGATGAGGCCCACTTCGGCGAGATAGTCCGGCGTCATCGACAGCGTTACCGTGTCGCCGATGGCCTCGTGGAATCCGGGATGCGCGGAGCCGCGGAACAGCGGCGACTGGTCCTTGTAGGCGCTCTGGTAATAGTTGTGGCCGAGCTCGTGGTAGATCACCTTGAGTTCGTCGTAGGTCTGCTTGATGCACATCTTGATGCGCAGATCGTTGCCGCCGTCGAGACCCCAGGCGCTGGCGTGACAGACGACATCCCTGTCCGCGGGCTTCGTGAACATCGACCGCTCCCAGAACGTGTCCGGAAGCCGGTGCATGCCGAGCGAGACGTAGAAGTTTTCGGCGGAGCGTGTCATTTCCTGCGGCGAGAAATTCCTGGTCTTCAGCGTGGCGTCGACATCGAAATCCGCGGTGCCCGGATAAGGCTCCATGACGTCGTAGAGAAAGTCCCAGGTCTGCGCCCACATGTTGCCGAGCAGGTGCGCCGGAATCGGCTGGTCCTGCGGCACCTTGTCTTCGCCGTAATGCTCGCCGAGCTTCGCGCGCACGTGGCAATGCAGTTCGTCGTAGAGGGGTTTCACCTGCTCCCACAGGCGCGTCGTCTCGGCGCGGAAGGCGTCCGGACTCATGTCGTAATTCGCTCGCCACATTTCGCCGAGGTCGCCGTAGCCGAGCTCCCGGGCGCCCTCGTTTGCGAGGTCGACGTAGCGCGCGTACATGTCGCGCATCGGCGGTGAGATCGTCCGCCAGCCCTGCCATGCGTCCAGCAGTTCGTCATAGTCACGGCTCGTCTGCATCAGCCCCTCGAGCTCGGAGCCGCTCAGGCAGTCGCTCGAATTGCGGCAATACTCGCCGGCGCCGTACATGCCTTTCATGTCGGTCGCGATCTGCGTCAGTTCGCGCCGCTTCCCGGGGTCGGACGGTGACGGCAGCGACGTACCGAGTTTCAGGAGGTCCAGCGCCCGGCGTGTTTCCGGTGCGAGGTCCTGGCCGTCGTACTGCATCGCCTGCTTGACGGCATCGCTGTGCCAGGCGGCGTAGCGCTCGCGGGCCCTGGACTGGAGCAGCGCCGTGTCCGGGGTGATGTAAGTGGCGCGCACCCAGCCGGCTGCGCCGAGTTCACGCCCCAGTTCGGCCAGCTCATCGTTGATCCGGGCGACGAATGCATCCGCGGTCTCCGCGGGTTCGGGGTCTGCGCTGTTCGCCTGCAGCGAGGCCTCCTGCTCCTGCGGCTGCCCGCAGCCCGCAAGCAGGAACATGGCCAGAAAGACCGGAAGGTAGTACCTCATGTTGTTACCTCCATATTCGGGCGGGCGGCCCGGTCAACGGTACCCCCCGCAATACTCGAAATTTTTCAATAGGCCCCCGTTCCCGGGCACGGTGCCCGGAAGGGCACCGGTATCCGACCGCCGACGGGGCGAACGGGTTCCTTACTTGACGCCGTGAGTCATCCGGTTGATGAACGGCGAGAACAGCACGAACACGAAACCCGAGCCAACCGCAATGCCCGCCACGACCATGAACAGCTCCTGCGGTGGCAAGGACTCAATGCGGCTCGCAATCAGCCCGGCGACGAGGTTGCCGAGCGCTGCGCCCATGAACCAGGTGCCCATCATCTGGCCGACGAGCCGGTTCGGGGAGAGCTTGGTCACGCTGCTCAGCCCGACCGGACTCAATGCCAGTTCGCCGACGGTGTGGAAGAAGTAGGTCACCACGAGCCAGGTCATGCTCACGCCGACCGCCGGGCTGGCCGCCGCGCCCTCGGGGACATACAGCGCCCCCCAGGCGAGAACCAGGAAACCCACGCCGAGAAGCACCAGGCCCATGCCGAACTTGAGGGGAATGGACGGGTTCCTGGCGCCGAGCCGGACCCACAGCAAGCCCATCACCGGGGCGAGCAGGATGATGAACACGGGGTTGACGGACTGCAGCCAGGTCGTCGGCGTCTCCCAGCCGAAGAACATCCGGTCGGTGAGGTCGCGCGCGTAAATATTCATGGACGAGCCGGCCTGCTCGAACCCGGACCAGAACATGGCGGCCCCGAGAAACAGCAGGAAGATCACGAACACGCGCTGCCGTTCGACCTTGTCGTGGCAGCCGAAGGCAATCACGGCTGCGAAATAGATCGCGGCCACGATGACGACGATCACGCCCGTCGCCTGGGCGAAGCCCAGGATCGTGAGGCTGATCGCGCCCATCGCGGAGAGGCCGGCAATGGCTGCGGCGAGCGCCACGGCCGCAACGAGACCGACGCCGAGCTGTTTGCGGGCCACGGTGACACGCGCCGGCTCCGCGGCTTCGCCGGCGAGTTCGCCGGCTCCGCGCAGGTAGTGCTGCCCACGGGCATACTGGATGAGGCCGAGCGTCATGCCGATACCCGCGAGGCTGAACCCGAGGTGCCAGTCGACGCGTTCCGCGAACCAGCCGCAGATCAGCGGGCCCAGGAAGGCGCCGAGATTGATGCCCATGTAAAAAATCGAGAACCCGGCATCGCGCTTCGCCGGCGCGTCGTTCTCATACAGGCCGCCAACGATCGCGCTGACATTCGGTTTCAGCAGGCCGGTGCCGATGACGACCAGAAACAGGCCGAGGTAGAACGTCCAGATCTCCGAGCCCGGCAACACCAGCGGCAAGCCCAGCGAATAGTAACCGGCTGCAATGATGACGCCGCCGACGAAGACGGCCTGGCGCTGGCCCAGTACGCGGTCCGCAATCCAGCCGCCCGGCAGCGCGAGCGCGTATACGCCGAAGGTGAACAGGCCGTAGATGGCACCGCTGATCTCGGTGTTCATGCCGAGCCCGCCGGTTGCCACATCCGTCATGTACAGGATCAGCAGGGCGCGCATGCCGTAGTAGCCGAAGCGCTCCCACAGCTCGGTGAAGAACAGGGTCATCAGCCCCCGTGGGTGGCCGAATACATCGTCTCCGGCAGGTGCCGCCGTCGGTGTTGTCATAATCTGGGTCGCTCCCGGAGCCGCCCGAATCCGGTCCTGGCGGCGCACTGTGATTTGCGGCCCGGCGCCCTGTGCGCGGGGAACGCGGGTGTCCTGACGGGTAACGCAAAGTACACAAATCGGCCCCCTAATGCCACCTGTGGGCCTTACCCGCAAAGACGGGTTGGTTATTCGCGATGTTCTGCGGCGAACGCCGGGCCCGCGGCAGCGCCGCTTCCGGGTGGATCAGCTGTCGGCCGCCACGGTCTCGTCAGTGTCGCGGCGGCGTTCGCGGCTGAACAGCCTCGACATCACGATGCCGAGTTCGTAAAGCAGGTACACGGGCACCGCCAGCAGCGTCTGGCTGATGACGTCCGGCGGGGTCAGGAACATGCCCATGACGAAGGCCATCAGGAATACATAAGGGCGCGCCTTGCCCAGTTTCTCGGGGGTTGTGAGGCCGGTCCAGACGATCAGCACCGTGGCGACGGGCACCTCGAACGCGAGGCCGAAGGCGAGGAAGATCTTGGTAATGAAGTCAAGGTAAGCCGCGATGTCGGTCATCATCTCCACGCTCTGCGGCGTGACCGATGCGAAAAAGCCGAACACGAGTTCGAATACCACGAAGTACGCGAACGCGATACCGGCGTAGAAAAGGAGGATGCTGGAACCGAGCAACGGAAACGCGAAACGCTTTTCCTTCTTGTACAGGCCCGGCGCCACGAACGCCCACACCTGGTACAGGACGACGGGCATCGCCACGAACAGCGCCACGAAGAACGTGAGCTTGAACGGCGTCAGCAATGGCGATGCAACGGCGGTCGCGATCATCTTCTGCCCCGGCAAGACGTCGACGAGCGGCTGGGAGACGATCACGAATATCTTCTGCGAGAACGGCAGCAGGATCACGAACATCCCGATAACCGCTATGGAGATCCTGATCAGCCGTGTGCGCAGCTCCATCAGGTGGGACAGCAACGTTCCCTCCGCGAGCTGTTCTTCCTGCTCCTCGCCGTCCCTGTTGCCGGGTTCGTCGCTCACGCCTGCTTCTCTTGCGCCTCGTCGCTCGCGCCCCCTCCGTCATCCGGCGCTGCTTCGGCTTCGACGACTTCTGCTTCGACGGCTTCCGTTTCTTCCTCGACCTTCATCCCGGCGACGGACGGACCGGAATCCTTTTCGTGCAGCGGCGAATACGTGTCGTCATCGCGGGGGACGTGTGCAGCCGCAGGCCCGATCGTGAGGTCGTCCTTCAGATCATCGCCGAGGGTTTTCAGGCTTTTGAAATTGTCGCCGAGATCCAGCTCATCCTCGAGCTGGCGTTTCATGACCCGGGTCATGCGCCGGGCCTGGCCGATCCAGGTGCCGAGCTGGTTGGCGACTTTCGGCAGGCGTTGCGGACCGAGCACGACCAGCCCGATCATGAACAGGATCACGAGTTCGAAGAAGCCGACGCCGGACATAGAGAAGGGTCAATCAGCTGTCTTTGCGGGGCTCGTCAACTGGCGTATTTTCGAAGTTGGCGTCGTCCTTGGAATCGTCACGGATCTGGTCTTTGTCTTCTTCCGCCTCTTTCATCGCGCCACGAAAGCCCTTCACGGCGCTGCCCAGGTCGGAACCCAGGGTACGCAGACGCTTCGTACCGAATATGGCGAGCACGATAACCAGGATGATCAATAGCTGTGGCCAGCTAATGTTGGCAAACATCCGATACTCCCGGGGCAGAGCCCCTAAATCCTCTCAAAGGCCCGGTCTGACCGGGCACGAATTATGTTCATGATACCGATGAATTGGCAATAAAACCGTATCAATATCACGTATTGCGAACGTTCAGCTTTCTACCCAGAACGTGACCGGGCCGTCGTTGACCAGGGCGACCTGCATGTTTGCGCCAAAGCGCCCGGTCGCCACATTTCCGAGCCTGTCACGGCAGATCGCGACCAGTTCCCGGAAGTACGCCTCACCCTTGTCGGGGGCTGCGGCCCGGGTGAAGCTGGCTCGCGTGCCTTTGCGGGTATCCGCGGCCAGCGTGAACTGCGGCACCAGCAACAGGCCGCCGTCTTCATCGAGCACACTGCGGTTCATGCGACCTTCCTCATCGGGAAAGACCCGGTAGGACAGGATTCGTTCCGCGAGTCGGCGCACGTCGTGCTCGCCGTCGTCGCGGTGCACGGCGACCAGCACCAGCAGCCCGCGGCCGATCCGGCCGACGGTTTCGTCGCTCACGGTGACGCTGGCGCTGGTGACGCGTTGCAGCAAGGCGATCATTTCTGCGTTATCCCGACAATTAGTCCCGGCCCGGGCCCTTTATTAATGCATCAACGAGTAACAAAGGCCATAGCCCGGCGTTGAGCGTGCGAGATTGTCGCCACCGGCCGGCGGGCACGCTGGCGCAGGCCCACGGCGTGCCATGCGTGTCGGGTGCCACGGACGGCGACCCGGCGGCCCGCCCCGTCGGCCGGCCCAGGGATGGGCGGGCCCCGGCTGGCAGGTCGGGGCCCACTTTCCGCTCAACCATAGTGCAAACTAGGCCGAAAACCCCACTTAAGCGAGCAATATGTAACTAGTGGGAATTCAACGCTAATAAAAGCCGAGTTATTGCTTAAAGGTGGGGTACTGGCGCGACCGGGGAGCGCCGCATACACTAGCAGCTGTTCTGGCCTCCCGCGCGGTGTGAGCGATGAAAAGACGACAATTCGTAGGCAGCCTGGCGGCGGCCGCCGGGCTGGCGGCCTGTTCCAGGCAGGACGGCGGCGCGGTGCCGGCAGCGCGATCCGGGGAGACCTTCGAGTGGTCCATCGCGACCTCGTGGCCGCCGAAGTACCCGGGGCTGGGAATCGCCGTCAACAACCTCGTCGATCGTATCGACAGGGCGTCCGGGGGGCGCCTCAAGATCAAGGTATACGCGGCGGGCGAGCTGGTGCCGGCATTCGAGGCCTTCGACGCGGCCAGCCGCGGCACCGTCGAAATGGGTCACGACGCATCGTATTACCACAAGGGCAAGGTGCCCGCCGCGCAGTTCATGACCGCGCTGCCTTTCGGCATGACCTACATGGAGATGAACGCGTGGCTGTACTACGGCGGCGGGCTCGATCTCTGGCGCGAACTGTACGAGCCGTTCAACCTGGTGCCGTTCCCCTGCGGCAATACCGGCGTACAGATGGGCGGCTGGTTCAACAAGGAGATCAATTCGATCGCCGATCTCAAGGGCCTCAAGATGCGCATCCCGGGTCTCGGCGGCGAAGTGCTGCGGCGGGCCGGCGGCACCCCCGTCACGCTGCCCGCTTCGGAAATCTTCACCTCGCTGCAGACCGGCGCGATCGATGCAACCGAGTGGGTCGGTCCTTACAACGACATCACGCTGGGGCTGCATACCGTCGCCAGGTACTACTATTACCCCGGCTGGCAGGAACCGGCGCCCGCACTGCAGGCCTACGTGAACCGGGCGGCCTGGGATTCGTTGCCGCCGGATCTGCAGGCGGTCATCGAGATTTCCTGCCAGGCGGTCACCACCGACATGCAGGCCGAGTACACGTACGGTAATGCCGTCGCGCTGGAGCAGCTCATGGCGGACCCGAACGTAGAGCTGCGGCAGTTTCCGGATGACGTGCTGCAGTACCTGAAGTCGATCGCGCAGGAAATCGTCGAGGAGATGGTGGCCGACGATCCGATGGCGGCGAAGATCTACCGCTCGTGGTCCAGGTTCCTGGCGCAGTCCATACCCAACCAGAGAATCACCGAGCAGGCGTTTCTGGCGACGCGCCGCTAGGCCGGTCATCAATCGCGGTTCGAGAACCGCTCCGACAGGACACGTCGATCGACGCGTCTGTCGGAGCGGTTCTCGAACCGCGATTGCCTGTCGCGGTCAATTACCGTAGATCTTGCCCGGCAGCCAGGTGACGAGTTCCGGAAACAGCGCGATAAGCAGCAGCGCACCGAGCTGGATTGCGATGAAAGGCACCACCCCCCGGTAAATCTGCTGCGTCGTAACCGTTGGCGGCGCCACGCCTCGCAGGTAGAACAGCGCGAACCCGAAAGGCGGCGTCAGGAACGATGTCTGCAGGTTGATCGCAATCATCACGCCCAGCCACACGGGATCCAGTCCCATCGCGAGCAACACCGGCCCGACGATCGGCACGACCACGAACGTGATCTCGATGAAATCGAGCACGAAGCCCAGCAGGAACATCACCAGCATTACCAGGACGACGGCGCCAACCACGCCGCCGGGCAGCGATTGCAGAATCGCATGCACGCCGTCATCGCCGCCAAAGCCGCGGAACACCAGCGAAAAAACCGAGGCACCGATCAGGATAAGAAACACCATGCTGCTGATCTTCAGCGTGGCCTGCATGATGTCCCGGAGCCGCGACAGGCCGATTTCGCGGCGCACCAGCGCCAGCAACAGCGCACCCATGCCGCCGACGCCGGCCGCCTCCGTGGGTGTCGCAAGCCCGCCGAGAATCGAACCCAGCACGGCGAAGATAAGCAGCAGCGGCGGCAACAGCGCGCGCAAGATCTGCAGCAGCGTGACGGCGTCCTCGTCGCTGCGGTCAACGGCCGGCATCAGCGCGGGCTTGAACACCGCGGCACCCAGCAGGTACAGAACGTACAGGACGACCAGCAGGAGCCCGGGAATCAGCGCACCGGCAAACAGGTCGCCGACCGATACCGTCCTGGGCGAAAAAATACCCATCTCCAGCTGCGCCTGCTGGTAAGCGCTGGACATCACATCCCCGAGCATCACGAGGATGATCGATGGTGGAATGATCTGACCCAGGGTCCCGGAAGCACAGATCGTCCCGGTCGCAATCTCGGGCGAATAGCCGCGCCGCAGCATCGTCGGCAGTGACAGCAGGCCCATCGTGACCACGGTGGCGCCGACGATGCCGGTGCTGGCCGCGAGCAGCATGCCCACCAGGGTGACCGAGATGCCGAGACCGCCGCGCAGGCTGCCGAACAGGCGGCTGAGCGTATCGAGCAACTCTTCGGCAATGCGCGCCCTTTCCAGCGTGACGCCCATGAATACGAACAGCGGTACCGCAACGAGCGTCTCGTTGCTCATGATGCCGAACACCCGGTTGGGCAGGCTGGACAGAAGGGCGTCATTGAAGACGCCGATGCCGGCGCCCAGTGCGGCAAAGGCGAGCGCCGTACCGCCCAGCGTGAACGCCACCGGAAAGCCGGCCAGCAGCGCCAGCACCACCGTGACGAACATTAGGAGCGCCATCCACTCCATCAGCGTCGACCCCGGATGACCCGCAGGGCTCGCAGCAGCATCGACACGCCCTGCAAGCCCAGCAACAGGGGCATGACGAGCAATACCGACTTGAGCAACGGCACGAACGGATACGGCATGCCACCGGGCTCGCGCGACGACTCACCGAGCTGCCAGGAAACGACGACAAAATCCCAGGACTTGTAGCCGAGGAAAATACACAGCGGCAGCAGGAACAGCAGCGCCCCCAGGAGATCGATCCATGCGCGCCGCCGCTCGCTCATGTCGCGATAAAAGATGTCCACGCGAACGTGCTCGTCCTGCTGCAGCGTGTACGCGCTACCCACCATGAACACGACGGCGTGCATCCACACGACCGACTCCTGGAGCCAGACGGCCCCCGCGTCAAACACGTAGCGCATGACAACGATGACGACCGTGACGATCACCATGAGAATCGTGAGCCAGGACGTGATCCGGCCGGAGACGATGCTGACCCTGTCGAGGGCCGAGAGGACAGGATTACGGTCGGGCGATGCCTTCAAGGCTCAACGCCGCCAGAACGTCGGCGTGATCAGCACGAGCAGCGTAAATATCTCGAGACGTCCCAGCAGCATACCGGCAATCGCGATCCACTTCGCCGTGTCGGTAACCGACATGAAGCCCCTGGATACATCGCCGAGCCCGGGGCCGAGATTGTTGAGCGTTGCAGCGACCGCCGAGAACGCCGTCACCTGGTCGAGGCCGGTCGCCATCATCGCGAGCATCATCGCCGCAAACACGATGACGTAGATCGAGAAGAAGCCCCAGACGGCATCCACGACCCGGTAAGGCACGGCCTTGTTGCCGAGCTTGACGGGGATCTCGGCCGAGGGATGCACGAGACGGACGATCTCGCGGACGCCCTGCTTGTAGACGAGCAGCCAGCGAATGACCTTGATGCCACCGGCCGTCGAGCCGGCGGATCCGCCGATGAAACTCGCAAATATCAGAAGCACCGGGACGGCCGTAGGCCATGCCGAGAAGTCGGACGTTGTGAAGCCCGTGGTCGTCGCGATTGACACCGCCTGGAACAGCCCGTTGACGATCGAGTCCGCGGCGGAGGCAAACGTCCCGAAGTAAAGCAGCGCGCTTATGACCAGCACCGAGATCACCATCAAAATAAACGTGTAGGCGCGAAACTCGGGATCCTGCGAGTAATGCCTGACCGACACGTATCGCCATGCATAGAAGTGCAGCGAAAAATTGATGCCGGCAAAGAACATGAACACGATCGCGACAAGGTCCACGGCCGTGCTGTCGAAGTAACCGATGCTCAGGTCATGGGTCGAAAAGCCGCCGATCGCGACCGTCGAAAACGCATGGCACAGGGCGTCGAACCAGCCCATGCCGGCAAGCATGTAGAAGACGAAGCAGCTGATCGTGAAAGCCAGGTAGACGTACCAGAGCGCCTTGGCCGTTTCGGTGATGCGCGGTGTCAGCTTGGTGTCCTTGACCGGCCCGGGCGTCTCGGCGCGATATAGCTGCATGCCACCTACGCCGAGCATGGGCAGTACGGCGACGGCCAGGACGATGATGCCCATGCCGCCGAACCACTGCAGCTGCTGCCGGTAGTAGAGTATCGACCGCGGCAGCTCGTCGAGGCCGGTGAGAACCGTCGCGCCCGTCGTCGTCAGGCCCGATATGGACTCAAAAATCGCGTCCGTCATCGACAGCGACAGGCTGTCATCAAAATACAGCGGCGCCGCCCCGAACGTGCCGAGTACCGTCCAGAAGGATGCAACCACGAGGAAGCCGTCGCGCAGCCGCAGTTCCCGCCGTTCCCGGTGTACCGGCAACCAGCAGATGATTCCCGCCACCAGCGTCAGCGCGAAGCCCTCGACGAAAGACAGCCAGGCGCCGTCCGAATAAAACAGGCTGAATAGAATCGGTGGCAGCATCGTCAGGCTGAATACCATCAGCAGCAGCCCGAGAATGCGTTGTACAACGGTCCAGTTCATCCCGCGGCAGGATCCCTAGACGAAAGAAACGCCGACCTGGAACAGTTGCTCGAGGCGTTCGATCTTGCGTCGATCGGTCATGAAAAGAATCACGTGGTCGTCGGTCTCGATAACGGTATCGTGGTGCGCAATGATGACCTTGTCGTTGCGTACGAGTGCGACGATGGCGGTGCCCTTGGGTAGCTCGATGTCCTCGATCTTGCGGCCGACGACGCGGGACTCCTTTTCGGTTCCGTGGGCGATGGCCTCGATGGCTTCAGCGGCGCCGCGGCGCAACGAATGGACCTTGACGACATCGCCGCGGCGAACATGCGCAAGCAGCGACCCGATCGTGACCTGCTGGGGCGAGATCGCGATGTCGATACTGCCCGCCTCCACGAGGTCGACGTAGGACGCACGGTTTATGAGCGCCATCACCTTGTGGGCGCCGAGGCGCTTTGCGAGCATCGAACTGAGGATGTTCGCCTCTTCGGAGTTGGTGAGCGCGCAGAAAACGTCCACGTTGTCGACGTTTTCTTCCAGCAACAATTCCTCGTCCGCCGCGTCGCCGACGAGCACGATGGCGCGATTCAGCTGTTCCGAGATGACCCGGGCGCGGCCCTGGTCGCGCTCGATGATCTTGACCTGGTTGGTCTGCTCGAGCGCCAGCGCCAGGCGGACACCGATGTTGCCGCCGCCCGCGATAACGACCCGGCGCACCGGCTCCTCGAGGCGCCGCATTTCGCTCATGAATACCCGGATGTCCTTGCGGTCGGCAATGAAAAACACCTCGTCGCCTTCCTGGATCACCGTCTCGCCGTCCGGAAGCAGGGCCTTGCCGTGCCGGTAGATGGCGGCAATACGGCCCTCGGTGTTCGGCACGTGGTCCTTGAGCGTCGCGATCCGCTGGCCGACGAGCAGGCCGTCGCGGTCGGCGATCACGCCGACGAGCCTCGCTCGTCCGCCGGCAAAGTCGAGTACCTGCGAGGCGCCCGGGTACAGGATGAGCTGCTCCACGTGTCGGAGGGAATTCGATTGCCACGTGGAAGCGCATCCGAGGCCCATCAAAACGTCTTCGTTGTCTCGGCGCAACAAAACGCATTCTCATCACATTGTTTGCTGTTGCTTTTTGTTGTTGCTCGTCTCTCTCCCTTTCTCTCCTCTGTTGAAACCATGTCTACAGATGAAAAGAAACCAAACGTGGTAGTGTCTCCACTTGCCTTGACAAGCATGCTGTTGCATTCGGCAAAACATGGAACAACCAGCGTGCACGGCATTTTGATTGGCACAAATTCACAACCGATGCCGTCAAGGTAACTAGTGCCATTCCCGTGTGTCATGAAGCACCCACAAAGCCATTGATTGATACAGCACTATCCCTTGTCGATCATGGTGGCGTACACGTCGTGGGATGGTATACTGCTCCCGAACGACTACGACGATGAACGACCCGGAGCACCGGCGTTGCGAATTGTGGCGAGTCTTGCTGCTAGCAATATAGTATATACTCTAGGCGAACCAGTCTTGATTGTATTGCAAAATCAAGCAGTAGCAGACTGTCTAACTGGAAAGGATACGACCAACAACACCAGTGTCATCAAGGCATACGGAAAAGACTTTGGAAAACAATGGATGGAACCACTCAATGTATCGCTTCAGAGTGAGACAAGAGCCCTGGAAGCTGCGAGGCAAGCTCATGCTGAAAAGGTAGTAATCAACGACCTTGTCGATCATTGGGAGGGAAGTTCCGCTTCTACAGAATGGTACCCGAGTGCTGAAGTCGCAAAGTGTGTGGAACACGTCTTGTAGAAGCAATATATATAAACGTGTAAATGCAAATTCTTAGTATCAACAATACAAAATGTAGCAATCATCATTACAGAACTGGACTGGCAGCTCGAGAAGAATGACGAGAAACGTTTTGAGCAGGAGGAGGAAAGCCTGATTCCGGCCAACCACCAGTTCTTCGATCGCTGTCATCGGATTTCAACACCTTAATCATGACGGCCACATCCTGAACTACAATTTCGCCCATGCGATACTTGGACATTGCAGCAGAAACTCCCTTTAGTGACTTGAAACGAACCAGACCTATGAAGAAGAAAACGAGCAAAATGAGTGGAAATCTGAAACAACAAAGAGACAAGTCTATTCATTTTGCATCGACTCACCGAAACCGCGTCTGTTGGCCGCTACCGCAGCAGCCTCAATTTCACCAAACTCGCGAAAAGCAGTCGTCAAGTCATCCTGTTGCACCCATTTTGGCATGCCTGAAACAATCAAAGTGTTGCCCGGAATCTTACTGGCCAACTGAAGCCCCAAAATAGCTGCGCATTCATGAATTGCACGAGAACCACACTCGGGATCCATGACACCGTGCCGTACACTAGCAACCATTCGGTCCAGTGTCTCTTGCATAAATGCTCCTCTGTAAAAATCATTTAGAATTAAAAACAGGTGAGAGACTGCATTGCACGAATAGAGAACATCACAAAGACTTGAATCTACACGTACCTCTCTTCCTGCGTCGCCGACTCTTTTCGTTTGACCCAGTCCGTAACTTCATACAAGGCAGTCGCTTCAATTTCAATACTATCACCCGTTCCTCCCCACCGAAGTTCGTTCATGTCGATAATTTCCGCATCGTCGTCACCCATAATGGCCTTTGTCAATGCTTGACTCATCATGCCATCAAAGCCAGTCAGATTATCCTCCACACCGGCACGCATCTTTTCCAAATTCTTATCCTTGTATTCATCAAACTCATCAGCGAGCTTGTCTGTTCCATCCTCCTCTCGTTCCGAACCATCGCTTAGTGGAGACGGTCCAGTAGATATCAAGGAATCTTTGGACCGTAACGAGTCTGCAGGAGACAATATTCCCTCAATGTCAGTGGATCCATTCTTACGGGAATCATACGTCTGTCCAGTTTCAATACGAATATCGCTTCCAGGCTTGCCCTTTTCAGTCGTTCCATCCACCTGCTGCCGTAGTAGCTGCCGCAGCAGCAGCCTGTGCTTGAAACTTTTGTTCATTGGCCCTTTTCCGTTGCCGATAAAAAATCGAGGAGTCCCACTAATACTACCGCAAATGACGCAATCACGGAACCTGTAATAATGGTATTTGTGCGTGCACCACTCCGGGTCGGTACGGGCGGCATGGTAGGGACCAGTGGTACACTTGGTGCAGCCGTTTCTTCCGGTGTGTTGGGAGGCCGGACAAACGGTGCCGACGGCAAGGTGGTTGGAGCGACTACTGGCATGGAAGGCATCATTGTTGGCTGAGGTGTAATGGTCGGAAGCGTGGTGGGTGCCAAGGTTGCAATATTGTTAAAGGCAAGAAAGGAATTTGTAACGACCAATCCGACATTTTGCAAGTCCGTTGTAAGTCGATCCAGATCCTCATTGACATAATTTTGAAATAACGTAGTATACGACGTGACATTGGTATGATTGGAGCTGTACGTCATGCCATATTCCACTTGATTAAAGACGACTCACTGA
>CAVONH010000021.1:0-192718 GCA_963697245.1 uncultured Gammaproteobacteria bacterium
GAGCGGTCGCAAGCTGGTGGTGCTCGCGCGGAACCGCAACGGTTATGCCGCGCTCTGTCGGCTCATCACGCGGGCCCGGCGCGCTGCAGAGAAGGGCAGCTATGCGCTGACGCGCAGCTTCTTCGAAGCCGGGCTCCCGGATTGCATCGTATTGTGGGTGCCGGACGATACGCTCGCGCTCGACGTCGAAGACCACTGGATACGCGAGACGTTTCGCGACCGTTTGTGGATCGCGGTCGAACTGCTTGCCGACGGACGCCAGGAGGAACGTCTCGACGCATTGCGGGACGTCGGCCGGCGCCTCGGGTTGCCGCTGGTCGCCAGCGGAGACGTGCACATGCATCGCCGTTCCAGGCGCATACTGCAGGATACGCTGACGGCGATCCGCGAGGGCGTCACCGTCGACCAGGCGGGTTTCCTGCTGTATTCCAACGGTGAGCGCCACCTGCGTTCACTGGAGGTGCTGCAGCACTTCTATCCCGGCGAGTTACTCGAGGAGACGGTGCGCATCGCAGCCAGTATCGATTTCTCGCTCGACGAGTTGCGTTACGAGTATCCCGACGAGATCGTGCCGGCGAGCGAGACGCCGGCGAGCTACCTGAGACAACTGACCACACAGGGCATGCGCGAGCGCTGGCCCGGCGGTGTGCCGCAAAAGGTCGTGCGGCTGGTCGAGCACGAGCTCGGGCTGATTGCCGAGCTGCGCTACGAACCCTATTTTCTGACGGTTTACGACATCGTCGCTTCGCACGCGAAAGGCATTCTTTGCCAGGGCCGTGGTTCGGCGGCGAATTCCGCGGTGTGTTTTTGTCTCGGCATAACCGAGGTCGACCCGGCGCGCATGGCGACGCTGGTCGAGCGATTCATCTCCAAGGAACGCGACGAGCCGCCGGATATCGATGTCGACTTCGAGCACGAGCGGCGTGAGGAGGTGATCCAGTACATCTACCAGAAATACGGCAGGGAGCGGGCGGCGCTGGCAGCGACCGTGATCACCTACCGGCCACGCAGCGCGTTGCGCGACGTCGGCAAGGCGCTCGGGCTGTCCGACCTGCAGGTCGGCCGCCTGGCGAGGTCGATGCAGTGGTGGGACGGCAAGCGTGTCGATGACAGCCGCGTTCTCGAGGCCGGACTGGACCCGGGTAGCCCGGTGATCCAGCGGCTGCTTTATCTCGTCAGGCAGCTGATCGGTTTCCCGCGGCACCTGTCGCAGCACGTCGGCGGATTCGTCATTTCGAACGGCCCGATGTCGGAACTCGTGCCGGTCGAGAACGCCGCGATGGAGGAGCGCACGGTCATCCAGTGGGAGAAGAACGATCTCGAGGACCTGGGGCTGCTCAAGGTCGACGTGCTCGGGCTCGGCATGTTGACGGCGATTCGCCGCAGCTTTGACCTGATACGGGATTTCGACGGCCGGGAGTACACGCTGGCGACTGTGCCGGCCGAGGATCCGGCCGTCTACGACATGATCTGCGAGGGCGACACGATGGGCGTGTTCCAGATCGAGTCGCGCGCGCAGATGGCGATGCTGCCGCGGCTGAGACCACGCTGTTACTACGACCTGGTCATCGAGGTTGCGATCATCCGTCCCGGCCCGATCCAGGGCGACATGGTGCATCCCTACCTGCGGCGGCGAAGTGGCGAGGAGGCCGTCGATTATCCGAGCGAGGAGGTCAAGGGCGTGCTGCAGCGCACGCTGGGCGTGCCGATTTTCCAGGAGCAGGTAATGCAGCTGGCCGTCGTTGCCGCCGGTTTTACGCCGGGCGAAGCCGACCGGCTGCGGCGTGCCATGGCGGCGTGGAAACGGCGCGGCGGGCTGGGGTCGTTCGAGGACAAACTGATCGATGGCATGCGCCGGCGCGGTTACGGCGAGGAATTTGCGCGCCAGATCTTTCGCCAGATCGAGGGTTTCGGCGAGTACGGTTTCCCGGAGTCGCATTCGGCCAGTTTTGCGCTGCTCGTGTATGTTTCCTGCTGGCTCAAGCGCCATACACCGGTCGCATTTACCTGCGCGCTGCTGAACAGCCAGCCGATGGGGTTCTATTCGGCGTCACAACTCGTCCAGGACCTGCGCCGCCACGGCGTCGAGGTGCGCGGCGTCGACATCAACCGTAGCGACTGGGATTGTTCGCTCGAGCCGGGCGAGGACGGTGCGGCGCTGCTGCGGCTCGGTCTCCGCATGGTCAAGGGCCTGTCCGAGGAGGTCGGGCGGTGCATTGCCGAGCGGCGCGGCGCGCAGGCCTACACGAGCACCCAGCAGCTCATGGAGAGAAGCGGGCTGGACCGGCGTGCGCTGGAGGCGCTGGCATCGGCCGGTGCGTTGCAGGCGCTCGAAGGACATCGTCACCAGGCACGCTGGTCAGTGGCCGGCGTCGAGAAACCCGGCGGTTTGTTTGCATCGATGGATCGCTTCGAGGCGACGCCGCTACTCAGGAAACCGACCGAGGGACAGAATATTGTCGCGGATTACAGGAGCGTCGGGCTGACCCTGGAACGACACCCGGTGTTCCTGATCCGCCACCGCCTGGACCGCTATCGCTACGTACAGGCAGAGCGTTTGCGGGACATGGCAACGGGGCAGGGCATCAACGTCGCCGGCCTGGTCATCACCAAGCAGCGGCCGGGCACAGCCAGCGGCGTCACTTTCGTGACGCTCGAAGACGAGACTGGTCACGTCAACCTGGTCGTGTGGAAGCACGTTGCAGAACGGGATCGCGCCGCGCTGCTCAATGCGCGCTTGCTGGGAGTACGGGGCGAATTGCAGATCGAGGCGAACGTGATTCACGTGATCGCGCACAAGCTCATCGATCATTCGACGATGCTGGGCGACCTGGAGGTCAAATCAAGGGATTTTCGGTAGCAAGGGGGGCGCGGGAGCGTCTCGCAGGAGTGGTTCCTGAACCGCGATCGCGCGCCGAGGCGTGCTCCTACAGATCGTCGTCGTCGAGATCGAAATTGAACGTGCTGTCCAGGTCGCGGCTGGCCCGGCGCATGTCTTCGAGTTCCTCGAGACGCCGCCGAATCTCACGCCGGCGCGCCACGTCGTCGCTATCGGTCGCCTCGAGCTTGGCGACGAGTTCCTCGACGTTGATTTCTACAGAGATGTCGCCGACATTATCGTCATCGTCGATCTCCTCGACGTCATCATCATCGTCATCGACGTCCTCGTCCTCGATATCGTCGTCGAGTTCGTCTACTGGAATATCGTCTTTGATGTTACCGATCATCGCCGATACCTCACGCAACACATGGCAGCTTGGTGAGACCCCGTTTAGTTTCAGATTTTCGCCTGTATACCGCGAAAAAACGAAGCGTGCAAGGATTCCAATCTCAGCGAATCAGATTGTTGATTTCGAAGATGGGCAGGAGTATCGCCAGGACGATAACCATCACGACCGCGCCCATTGCAACGATGAGCAACGGCTGCAGGATGCCGAGCAATGCAGCGATGAGACCGTCGACTTCACGTTCCTGGCCGGCGGCGGATCGTGCGAGCATTTCCTCGAGACGGCCGCCTGCCTCGCCACTCGAGATCAGGTGAATCATCATCGGCGGAAACAGCTTGCTCGCCGCAAGCGAGCGGCTGATGCCGGCGCCTTCGCGGACCCGCAGCGTGGCCTCGTTGACGGCGTCGCGCATCGGCAGGTTCTCGATGACTTCGGCCGATATCTTCATGGCCTCCAGTACCGGCACGCCGCTGCCGGCGAGAATGCTGAACGTGCGTGTGAATCGCGCCGTGTTGATGCCCTGCGTCAGGCGCCCGGCTATCGGCATGCGCAGCAGGAAGCGGTGATAGCGACGCCTCGGGCCTTCCTTCTGCAGCAGCCACCAGATGCCCCACAGGATCGCGGCGACAGCGATAATCAGCAGCAGCCAGTGATTGCGCAGAAAGTCGCTCGTGGCGATCAGGCCGCGGGTCAGCGCCGGGCAATTCGGCGGACGTATTCTCGAAGACGCTAACGATGCGCGGCACCACCGTCGCCAGCATGAAGCTGATGATGCCCAGCGCCATGACGATCAGCGCGACCGGGTAGATCATTGCATTGGTAATGCGCTGGCGCAGTTCCTGGCGGGCCTCCGTGTAGTCGGCAAGCCGTCTCCAGCACGACATCCAGGTGCCCGGATTGCTCGCCCGCAGCCACGGTGGCGCGGTACAGCTCCGGAAAAGCCTGCGGGAAATCGGCGAGACCGTCCGCGAGCGTGTGGCCTTCCATGACCTTGGAGCGTACGCCGAGCAATATGCTCTTGGTGCGCGGATGATCGTTCTGCTGCGAGACCGCCAGCAGCACTTCCTCGAGGGGCAGGCCGGACTGCGACAGCGACGCCATCTGGCGCGTGATCAGTGCGAGTTCGCCCGGCGACAGGCCGCGCCGCAGCGAAAACGTGGTCTGGCGTTTTGCCTCGCGCTGCGCCACCTCGGTGACGCGCACGGGGAACATGTTGCGTTCGCGCAGAAGTTGCCTGACGTGCTTGGGCGTGTCGCCCTCGATCAGGCCTTTGGATTCCTTGCCGGACTTGTCCAGCGCGACGAATTCGAAGGCGCCCACAGCGTGCTAGCTCAGTCCTCGCGGGTAACGCGCAGCACTTCTTCGAGCGTCGTGCTGCCGCTCAGCACGCGGCGCCGGCCGTCTGCGCGGATACTCGGCGTCATGGTTCGCGCATGGCGCTCGAGTTCCTGCTCGCTGACACCGTCGTGAATCATCGCGCGCATTGCGTCGTCGACCGGGATGAGTTCGTAGATGCCGGTGCGGCCCGCGAAACCGCCGCTTCCGTCCACGCCGGGCTTGTACAGCGTCGGCGGATTGCTCGGGTCGACACCGAGCACCCGGCATTCGTACTCCGTCGCCGTGTACGGCACCTTGGTGTCGTCATCGAGAACGCGCACCAGCCGCTGCGCCAGCACGCCGATCAGGCTCGACGACAGCAGGAACGGCTCGACGCCCATGTCGCGAAGCCGGGTCACGGCGCCGGCCGCGGTGTTGGTGTGCAGCGTCGACAGTACGAGGTGGCCGGTCAGGCTGGCCTGCACGGCGATTTCCGCGGTTTCCAGGTCGCGGATTTCGCCGACCATGACGACGTCGGGGTCCTGGCGCAGGATCGCGCGCAGGCCGCGGGCAAAGGTCATTTCGACCTTGGTGTTCACCTGCGTCTGGCCGATGCCGTCGATGAAATACTCGATCGGATCCTCGACCGTCATGATGTTGCGGCTGTGGTCGTTGATGCGCTCCAGCGCGGCATACAGGGTCGTGGTCTTGCCGGAACCGGTCGGGCCGGTGACGAGAATGATGCCGTGCGGCTTGTGGATCAGCTCGTCCATCTTGAACAGCGACTGGTCGTCCATGCCGAGCGACGTCGAGATTGAGGCGGCCGGCCTGCTTGTCGAGCAGTCGCAGTACGACGCGTTCGCCGTGGCCCGAGGGCATGGTCGATACGCGCACGTCGACGGCGCGTCCGGCGATGCGCAGCGATATGCGGCCGTCCTGCGGCAGGCGCTTCTCGGCAATATCGAGTTTCGACATGACCTTGATGCGCGAGACGACGAGCGGCGCGAGCGCGCGGCGCGTCTGCAGGACGTCGTGCAGCACGCCGTCGACCCGGAAGCGCACACCGAGCCGGTTTTCGTAGGGCTCGATGTGCACGTCCGACGCATTGTCCTTGATGGCTTCGGTCAGCACGGCATTGATGAAGCGAATGATCGGGCGCGTCGTCGTCGCTTTCGAGCAGGTCGGACGGTTCGAGTTCCTGCGCGACCTGCGTCAGGTCGAACTCGTCGTCGAGGCCGCCGACCATTTCCATCGCCTTGTGGCTGCCCTGTTCGTAGGACGCCTGCAGCAGCGAATCGAAAATCTCGGGCGAGACGCGCGACAATTTCAGCGGTACGCCCACGTAACGCCTGCACTTCGGCGATGCTGAGCGGCGAGGCGCCGGCGCGATAGACCGCATCGGCGCCCTCGCTGGTCAATTCGCGAATCAGGACGCCGTGGCGCTTCGCAAAGGAGAACGGCAGGCCACGCGGTAAGGCGGCGGTCTGCGCCTCCGCTTCTGCCGCGGGCGTCTCCAGTACGATTTCGTTCGGTGCTTCCGTTACCATCGATTCAGACGCCATCTATTGCGTCTTTCCCGGGCAGCTCGATCGTCGTCGGCGTCCTGGGCTCGGCTGGCTTCCTCGAACGGCGGCAGTGTCGAACGACTCCTCGTTCGGCATCAGGTTGATGCCCTTTTCATTCGTCTTGTCCAGTACGTCCTTGATCAGGTTGTACTTCGCATTCGTCTCGGTCGATATGCTCGCGGAGTCACGCAGGATCTTCGGCCGAATGAAGATCAGCAGGTTGGTCTTGACCTTGTCCGTCTTCTGCGCGCGGAAGAGTGCGCCGAGAAACGGTATCGAGCCGAGTATCGGCACGCGCTGCTCGCTTTCGCGCAACACGTCTTCGAGCAGGCCGCCGAGCACGAGGATCTGTCCGTCGTCGACGATGACGGTCGTTTCGACGATGCGTTGGTTCGTGATCAGGTCGACCGCGCCCTCGGCCGACTGCGCGATGTTCGATATTTCCTGGGAGATATCGAGCAGCAGGGAATTGCCCTCGTTGATCTGCGGCGTGATCGTCAGTTTGACGCCGACCTGCTCGCGCTGGATGGTCTGGAACGGGTTGACGGAGCCAACGTTGCCACCCGTGTTCGTGAACGATCCGGTGACGAACGGTACTTCCTGGCCGACGTTGAGGCTGGCTTCCTCGTTGTCGGTCGTGACGATCGACGGCGTCGAGATGATGTTCGTGTCGGCATCACCTTCGAGCGCGCGAAGGATGGCGGCAAAGCTCACGCCCGAGTCGCTGAGGCGCCCTACGCCGATCGTGATGCCCGACCGATCAGCGAGCTCGGGTCTACCGGCGTGTCGCCACCGCCGGCTGCTGCGCCGGCGAGCTGAACGACACCGGGACCGAGGTCCGGGAAATTGGTGGTGCGATCGGTGTCGTCGAGGCGGCTCCCTCGACGGCCCAGGTAATGCCGAGTTCCGCCGTCTTGTCGGCGATGACCTCGACGATGATGGCTTCGACCAGCACCTGCGCCCGGCGGATGTCGAGCTTGTCGACGATCTGCATCAGTGAACGCATCATTTTCGGCGGTGCGTTGACGACGATGGCGTTGGTCTGCGTGTCGGCCCAGACGCTGACTTCACCGGTCCTGGCCGGGGTCGGTGCCGCGCCCGCCACTCCCTGCGCGGCAACCTGGCCCTGGAAGTGCTGCTGTAGCTTGGTGGCCAGTTCTTCAGCGTCGGCGTAGCGCAGGTAGCGCACCTGCGTGTCGCCGCCGTCTTCGAGCGGCGTATCGAGGTGAGCGATCAGGGTGCGCAGCCGCAGGCGGTCGGCCCTGTCGCCGCCGATCAGTACGCTGTTGGTGCGGGCGTCCGCGACCAGGCTGGTCGTTACCGGCGCGCCGTCGGCGCGCGGCTGCTGCGTCAATGACGTCAGCACGCGAACGATTTCCGAGGAGGACGCATGCTGCAGCGGCACGACCTCGATATCGTCGTCGCTGGACTGGTCGATGCGGCGAATGATGCTGACCATGCGCGCCACGTTGCCGGCACGGTCCGAAATGATGAGCATGTTCGACCCGGGGTGCGCCGCCAGGTGCCCGAACTGCGGAATCAGCGGCCGCAGGATCGGCACGAGCTGCGCGGCACCGACGTTCTCGACCTGGATGACCTGGGTGACGATGTCGTCGTCACCGGCCGCACGGCCGGCCCCCATCGGCGACCCGTACTGGCGGGCCGTTGCGTTCGGGATGATCTTGATGATGTCGCCGCTTTGCATCGCCGCGAGCTGGTGCACTTCGAGAATGGCGAGGAATGCCTCGTAGAACGCGTCCGGCGTCATCGGCGTCTTCGACAGCATCGTCACCTTGGCATTTACCCGCGGGTCGATGATGAAATTGCTGATTCGTCACCGCGCTCACGGCCTCGACGATCTGCCGAATGTCCGCTTCCTTGTAGTTCGGCGTGATGGTCACCTGTTGCGCGACCAGCGTTATCGGGACTACGACCAGCGCGAGCATTATTATGGCGAGCTTGCGCAACACCTTTGCGGGTTGGTGGTTCATTCGGTTTCGTCTTCCCCAATATTGAGTTGATCGGTTTTCAGTACGATGACTTCCGGCTGGCCGTTACGCTCGACTGTGACGGAGACCTGGTCCGCCGTGCCCAGTGACTGGAAGATCTCCATGGCCTGGGTCGGGTCGGTCAGCGCCTGGCCATCTATGTCCCTGATCAGGTCGCCGGGCCGCAGGCCGAGGGCAGCAAACTGGCGCCGGTCGCGGCCGGGATAGACGCGGTATCCCTGCTGCTCACCGTTGACGAAGTATGGAGTAGGGCGGATGACGTCGGCGAGCCGGGCCACGTTCTGAGAGACAACGGACTGAATGCTCTGGGTCTGCGGTGCAGTACGTCGCTGCGTCGTCGTACGCCGCACCGGCGCGGCTGCCGATACCTTGTACTCCTCGGGCAGCCGCAGGTTGGTGAGACGGCCGTTTTCGTTGAGCACGACCCTGTCGGTATAAACGGCATGCAGTTTGGCACTGGACGCGACGGGGTCTCCGATGAGGTACACCTTCTCTTCGTTGCTGCCATCACTGATGATCGCCGCGGACATGGCTACCTCGGGTGAGGCAATGGTGCCTTTGAGCTGCAGGTTCGACAGCCGCGTGTCCTCGAGGTCGTCGTCAGAGACCTCGGGGACGGCGGACGGCGCATCGTCGGCACCGGCTTCACCAAACAGGTGCACGGCGGCAATCGCGCGGGCATCGGCGGCAACGGGACCCGAACGGTCCGCGATAAGCTGCCCGGCGGGCACCACGACGGCGTCGCCCGCTGCCGGTCCCGGCATCAGCGTCCAGATGAAGTTGGCGAGTTGCCAGCCGATGGCGATGACCAGCAGCAGCGCTAACCAGGGCGGCAACAGCTGGCTCGCAGCCGTCGCTGTACGCGCAGCGTCAAGGCTGGTGAAATCGGACCATTTCGCTTCAGTGGCCATGCAGAATCCGGGCTTCGATCTTTCCTGATCCAGTTACGTTAACGCAGCGCAACGATGATACGGGTTGGAGCCATTTACACAAGGGCTCGGTCGGAAAAATCCTATATTTCCCAATAATATACCAAGACTTGATTAACAAAAATCGATTTCTGCCCGGAGATTCGAGATTAAATTCTGCGAACCACGCTGAAATCAGCGGCGGAGGCCCATATATAATAACCCGCAGATGGCCGGGCCGGTATGAAATCCGTCCCGATTTCGCATTGAAAGTCCGTAGCGGAGACGGAAAGCACCACCGATGAGTGAACGACGCACTGACACTGAACGCAGCCCCAACTTCGACCTCGCTGTCGAGGAGTCGCGGCCGCAGATCAAGGAGCCGCCGCTGTATCGTGTGGTCCTGATCAACGACGACTACACGCCGATGGAATTCGTCGTCAATATCCTGGAATCCATATTCGGCATGGAACGCACGCGCGCGACGCAGGTCATGCTGGAGGTACATACCAAAGGCAAGGGCATCTGCGGCGTGTACAATTTCGAGATCGCAGAGACAAAGGTCGCCCAGGTAATGGGCCTCGCGCAGCAGCATCAGCATCCGCTGTTGTGCACCATGGAAGAATCCTGACAGGAGTTGGCACCAGGAAATGTTGAGCAGTGAATTAGAGTTTTGTCTTAACGAGGCGTTCCAGAAGGCGCGCGATCAGCGTCATGAGTTCATGACGGTCGAGCACCTGTTGCTTGCGCTCCTGGACATTCCCCAGGTTCACGAGATTCTCAAGGCCTGCAATTCGAATATCACGGAATTGCGGCGCCAGCTGACCGAATTCATCGAGGAGCAGACGCCCCTGCTGCCGCATGACGACGATACGGACGTGCAGCCCACGCTGGGGTTCCAGCGCGTGCTGCAGCGTGCCGTGTTTCACGTGCAGTCGAGCGGCAAGAAGGAAGTGACGGGCAGTAACGTACTCGTCGCGATCTTCAGCGAGAAGCAGTCGCAGGCCGTGTACTTCCTGAATCTGCAGGACATCACCCGCCTCGATGTCGTGAATTACCTGTCGCACGGCATGCCGCAGCTGCCGGGCGAGCGCGACGCCGGCGAACAGGAGGCATCGCTGGAAACGGAAGCGGAGGCCGAGGCCACTCCGCTCGAGACCGTACGCGACCAATCTCAACCAGCTCGCGATCGACGGCAAGATCGATCCGTTGATCGGCCGCGAACTCGAAATCGAGCGAACGGTGCAGATTCTGTGTCGCCGCCGCAAGAACAATCCGCTCTACGTCGGCGACGCGGGCGTCGGCAAGACGGCGCTCGCCGAAGGCCTGGCGCGGATGATCATCGAGGAGCGCGTGCCCGAGGTACTGCGGGACGCGACGATCTATGCGCTCGACATGGGCACACTGATCGCGGGAACCAAGTATCGCGGCGACTTCGAGAAGCGCCTCAAGGGCGTGATCAAGGAAGTGCAAAAGGATCCGGGCGCGATCCTGTTCATCGACGAGATCCATACCGTCATCGGCGCCGGCGCTGCGTCCGGCGGGGTCATGGATGCGAGCAACCTGATCAAGCCGGTGCTGGCCAACGGCGAGATCCGCTGCATCGGCTCGACGACCTACGAGGAATACCGCGGCATTTTCGAGAAGGACCATGCGCTCGCGCGGCGCTTCCAGAAGATCGACGTGCCGGAGCCGACCCTCGAGGAGACGATCGCGATCCTCCACGGCCTGAAGTCCCGTTTCGAAGAACACCATGGCGTGATCTACGACCCGGAAGCGCTGGATGCGGCGGCCGAGCTGTCGGCGCGGCACATCAATGACCGCAGGCTGCCCGACAAGGCCATCGACGTCATCGACGAGGCGGGCGCCAACCTGCGCCTGCAGCCGGTCGGCGAGCGTGGCGAGCGCGTGACCGTCGAGATGGTCGAGAACATCGTCGCGAAAATGGCGCGCATCCCGGCGAAAAGCGTGTCGGCGTCCGATCGCAAATCGCTGCGGACGCTCGAGCGCGATCTGAAGCTGACGATCTTCGGCCAGGACCAGGCGATCGAAGCGCTCAGCTCGGCAATCAAGATGTCACGTTCGGGGCTGCGCGAGGAAGACAAGCCGATCGGCATGTTCCTGTTCGCCGGTCCGACGGGTGTCGGCAAGACCGAGGTGACGCGGCAGCTTGCCATGATCATGGGTGTCGAGCTGATTCGTTTCGACATGTCCGAATACATGGAGCGGCATACGGTGTCGCGATTGATCGGCGCGCCGCCCGGGTACGTCGGCTTCGACCAGGGCGGACTGCTGACGGAAGCGGTCACCAAGAATCCGCACTCGGTGGTGTTGCTCGACGAAATCGAAAAGGCGCACCCGGAGGTCTTCAACCTGCTGCTGCAGGTCATGGACCACGGCACGCTGACGGACAACAATGGCCGCAAGGCGGATTTCCGCAACGCGGTACTGGTCATGACGACCAATGCCGGCGCCCAGGAGATGAGCCGCGCGTCGATTGGGTTTACGCAGCAGGACCACAGCAGCGACGGCATGTCGGTCATCCAGAAGAGTTTCTCGCCGGAATTTCGCAACCGTCTCGATGCGATCATCCAGTTCGCGCCGTTGGATATCGAGCTCGGTCAAGCGGGTGGTGGACAAGCTGATCGTGGAGCTGGAGGCGAAGCTCGGCTCGAACAACGTCACGATCGAGCTGGACGACGCTGCGCGCGACTGGATCGCCGAGCGCGGCTACGACGAGAAGATGGGTGCGCGGCCGATGGCCCGGGTCATCCAGGAACACATCAAGCGGCCACTCGCCGACGAGTTACTGTTCGGCAGCCTCGCCGATGGCGGTCACGTGCGCGTGACGGTCGGCGACGACGGCGAACTGAAGTTGTCTCCCGAGCCCGCGGTGAAGGAGCTCGAGCACCTGGCGGAAAAGGAGTGACCGGCGCGGTTCGCGTTACCGGCCGCGGTAGACGATTCGGCCCTTGCTGAGGTCGTACGGTGTCAGTTCGACGGTGACTTTGTCGCCGGTCAGGATACGGATGTAGTTCTTGCGCATCTTTCCGGAAATATGCGCAGTGACGACATGACCGTTCTCGAGTTCGACGCGAAACGTCGTATTGGGCAGCGTCTCAGTGACGACACCCTCCATCTGAATGGCTTCTTCTTTCGCCAAGGTTTCCCTGTCTCTGAGTTATAAAGCCCGCGAATTGTGCAGAAATGGCCGCGCTATTGCAATGCGGCATGTCCGCCGAGGCGCTGATTTCACTCGCCAGCAGCGCCTCAGCCGGCCAGTCATCGAATCTTTCCGGTGGCGTACAGGCACGTTTCAGGATCTGGGCGAACACGGTTCTGGGCAGCATTGTTGCCCCCAGCCTCGCCAGGTGCTCGGACGTCACCTGGCAGTCGATCAGCGGAAATCCCCGCGTGCGCAGGTACTGAGACAGGGCGTATAGCGCGAATTTCGACGCATTGCTCTCGCCGCTGAACATCGATTCGCCGAAAAAGACGCGTCCGATCGCGACGCCATAAAGACCGCCGATGAGGCGGTCGCCGCGCCAGACTTCGATCGAGTGCGCCCAGCCTTCCTCGTGCAGCCGGCTGTAGGCCTCGATCATCTCAGGCGTGATCCAGGTCCCTTCCTGTCCCGGGCGCGGTTCGGCACATCGTTGTATGACGGTGTCGAAACACGTGTTGAAGCGAATGCAGGCATCGAACGACGCAACGCACGGCGCAGGCTGCGCGACGCATGAAACTGGCCCGGCAACAGCACGCAGCGCGGGTCCGGCGACCACCAGAGAATCGGCTGACCTTCGCTGAACCAGGGGAATATGCCGGCGCGGTAGGCCGTCAGCAGTCGCGGGCTGCAGAGGTCGCCGCCGACCGCGAGCAGCCCGTCGGGCTCCGCCATGGCGCGGCGGATATCGGGGAAAGCGTCCGGCGGGTCATCCGGCGAAATCCAGGCGACGCGATTGTTGTCGCTCACGACGATCTTCCGGATCGCGCTCGCGGTAGGGGCTGCGCGCGTCGACTGCCTCGATGTAGCGGTCCACGTAGCGGCTTTCCTCCTCGAGATAATTCTCGACAGCCGAGAGGAACTGGGGGTGCGCCAGCCAGTGCGCCGACCAGGTCGACTGCGGGGAGAATCCGCGACTGATCTTGTGTTCACCCTGCGTGCCCGGCTCGAACAGCTGCAGTCCCTTTTCGATGCAGTAGTCGATGCCCTGGTAATAGCAGGTTTCGAAGTGCAGCGCATTGTGGTGGCCGTCGCTGCCCCAGTAGCGGCCGTAGAGTGCCGTGGGGCTCTCGAAGAATACGGCGGCGGCGATAGGGTCAGCCCCGAGGTCGGCGAGGATGATGAGCACGTTGTCGGGCAGGGACTGGCTGATTCTCAGGAAGAAGTCGAGGTTGTAGTAGGGCAGCGAGCCGCGGCGCATGAACGTGAGACTGATCAGCCGGTAGACCTGCTCCCAGGTGCGCGTGTCGATCTCCGCACCCTTCAGGCGTCGAAAGCGAATGCCTGCCTCGCTGACCCGCCGGCGGTCCCGCCGCGCTTTCTTGCGCTTCGAGGCCGTGAACGTCTCCACGAACTGGTCGAAGTCGGCGTAGTCGCGGTTGTGCCAGTGAAACTGGCAGTCCTTGCGCAGTCTCAGTCCCGCATCGCGAAACAGCGGCAGCTCGTCAGCGGTCGGGAACAGCACGTGCAGCGACGAGCAGGCCGTGCGTTCCGCAAGCGCAATGGCTCCCTCGATGAGCTTGCCGGCGGTATCAGCGTCGTTCGGATCGGCGAGCAGCAGGCGCCGGCTCGGGGCCGGCGTGAACGGCACGGCCGAGACGAGTTTCGGGTAGTAGCGAAGCCCGGCCTGCTCGTAGGCGCGCGCCCATGCCCAGTCAAAGACGAACTCGCCCCAGGAATGCTCCTTCTGATACAGGGGCATGGCCCCGAGCACCCGGTCGCCGTGCTCGAGCATGAGGTGGCGCGGTGCCCAGCCCGCGTCCTCGGATACGCAGCCGGTCTGCTCGGCAGCCAGCAGGAACTCGTGGCGCAGGAACGGATAGGCATCGCCGGCGAGCCGATTCCACGCCTCCGGCGCGATATCGGCGATGGCGTCGTGGACGGTTAGCCGCATTCTCCTGCGGCAGATCAGGCGGCCGCGTCGCCGCTCTTCAGCTCTTCGCCGGATTCGACAGCGTCGAGATACTTTTCCGCATCGAGCGCGGACATGCAGCCGGCACCGGCGGACGTGATGGCCTGCCGGTAGACATGATCGGCGACGTCGCCCGCGGCGAAAACGCCCGGCACGCTGGTCGCCGTTGCGTCGCCGTCGATGCCGGATTTCACGACGATGTAGCCGTTGCGCATGTCCAGCTGTCCCTCGAACAGGCCGGTATTCGGTTTGTGCCCGATGGCGATGAAGACGCCGGAGAGATGGATGTCCCTGGTCGGCAATTCCTCCGTGGTGCTGCGGATGCGAATGCCGGTTACGCCGGAGTCGTCGCCGAGTACCTCATCGAGCACGTGGTTCCATTGTATGTCGACCTTGCCTTCCTTCTCGCGCTCGAACAGCCGATCCTGGAGGATCTTCTCGGCGCGCAAGGCGTCGCGGCGGTGAACGAGCGTGACCCTGGACGCAAGGTGGCTCAGATACAGCGCTTCTTCGACAGCGGTATTGCCGCCGCCGATGACGGCGACGTCCTTGCCCTTGTAGAAGAAGCCGTCGCAGGTCGCGCACGCCGAAACGCCGCGGCCCTTGAATGCTTCCTCCGACGGTAACCCCAGGTACTGGGCCGTAGCACCCGTGGCGATGATGAGCGCGTCGCAGGTATAGCTGGCGTAATCGCCATCGAGCCTGAAAGGCCGGGTTGACAGGTCTGCGGTATGAATGTGGTCGTTGATGATCTCGGTATCGTAACGCTGCGCGTGCCGCAGCATGCGGTCCATCAGCTCCGGCCCCTGCAGGCCTTCCACGTCTCCGGGCCAGTTGTCGACGTCGGTGGTGGTCATGAGCTGGCCACCCTGTTCGACACCAGTAATGATGACCGGATCGAGGTTCGCGCGTGCCGCATAGACGGCGGCCGAATAACCGGCGGGTCCCGAGCCGAGGATCAGAACCCGGCAATGCTTCAAGTCACTCATGTATAATTTGCCCCAGGCGAATTTCCAGCTATCGACGACGGCATCGAAGCCGGACCTGCGGCCACGGCAGCAGGTTTTCAAGGCAGTCAACGGTCGTCGAGGTTTTCTTGGGCTAGTGTAGGGAAATCGAAACGGGTGAGCATCCATAATCGCTGCCGGATGGCGTGTTTGCGAGGACGACGGCGCTTGCAGGCGCCGCTCCGCGTGCATCAGAATTGGCTCTCGAGTCTGTTATAGTTCTTTGAAATCATAAATCTAAGAGCCCTTCGTTACACTTTACATTAGCTATGGCAAAAGCCCGTAAAACCACTCAGCCTGCATCCGGATTGTCCGCCCAGGTACACCGGGCGCTGCGAGAAGGCGCCCTGTACGTGTTCGGCGCGCTGGCCTTCATCCTGTGGTTTGCGCTGTTCACCTACGACCCGGCCGATCCCGGTTTCAGCCAGGCCACGGCAGGGGCGGAGGTGCAGAACGGTATCGGCCGCGTCGGCGCGCTGGTCGCCGACCTGCTGTTCAACTTCTTCGGCCGGCCCGCGTACCTGTTCACGGTGATGGTTTTCTACCTCGGCTGGATGCTGTACCGCGAACAGAAGACGCAACAGGCGCTGACGAAGATGGATTTCATCCTGCGCTTCGGCGGTTTCCTGGCGACGCTGGTCACGAGCTGCGCGCTGTCGACGCTGCATTTTTCGCCGGTCGGCTTCAACGAAACCGCTGGCGGCATCGTCGGGCAGGTGGTCGGCCACAGTCTCGAGTCCGTCATGAAGCTGCTTGGCGCGAGTACGCTGTTGTTCGTGCTCTGGGTCGCATCGATGTCGTTGTTTCTCGGAATCTCGTGGTTCGGCGTGATGGACCGCGTCGGCCGCTGGTGCCTGGTCGCGTTCGAAAGGGCGCAGCTGAAGATCGGCGAACTCCGCGACCGCGCGGAAGGGCGCCGGCAGCAGGCGGCGCGGCAGGACATCATCGAGGTCGAAAAGAAACGCACGGCGGGCCGTCAGCCGCCGCGCATCGAGCCCGTGATGCCGTCGCTCGAGCCCAGTGCACGGGCGGAGCGCGAGCGCCAGGTGCCGCTGTTCGAACCGACGGCGGCCGGCGAACTGCCGCCGCTGTCGCTGCTCGACGACCCGCCGGCACAGAAGCAGGGCTACTCCGAGGAGTCCCTCGAGGCGATGTCGCGGCTGGTGGAGCTAAAACTGCGGGATTTCGGCATCGAAGTGGAGGTCAAATCGGTCTCCCCGGGCCCGGTCATCACGCGCTTCGAGCTCGATCCGGCGCCTGGCGTCAAGGTCAGCCAGATCGTCCAACCTCGCCAAGGACCTTGCGCGCTCGCTGTCCGTCGTCAGCGTGCGCGTCGTCGAGGTCATTCCCGGCAAGTCGTTCGTCGGGCTCGAGATTCCGAACGAAAACCGGCAACTCGTCACCCTCGGCGAAATCCTAAAGTCCAAGGCCTACGACAAAGTCGTGTCGCCGCTGACGCTCGCGCTCGGCAAGGATATCGGCGGTAACTCGGTCGTCGCGGACCTGGCGCGCATGCCGCACCTGCTCATCGCCGGAACGACCGGTTCGGGCAAGTCGGTGGCGATCAACGCAATGGTGCTGAGCATCCTCTACAAGACGCAGCCGGAACAGGTGCGGCTGATCATGATCGACCCGAAGATGCTCGAGCTGTCCGTTTACGAGGGCATTCCGCATCTGCTGACGCCGGTCGTGACGGACATGAAAGAAGCGGCCAATGCGCTGCGCTGGTGCGTCGCCGAGATGGACCGCCGCTACCGGCTGATGGCCGCGCTCGGCGTGCGCAACATCGGCGGCTATAACCGCAAGGTCAACGAAGCGATCGCCGCCGGCGAGCCGATCAAGGACCCGACCTTCACGCCACCTCCCTTCGAGGACGAGGAGAAGCCGGTCGAGCACCCGACGCTGACGCCACTGCCGTTCATCGTCGTCATCATCGACGAACTGGCGGACATGATGATGATCGTCGGCAAGAAGGTCGAGGAACTGATTGCGCGGCTTGCGCAGAAGGCGCGGGCATCCGGTATTCACATGTTGCTCGCGACGCAACGGCCGTCCGTCGACGTGATCACGGGCCTGATCAAGGCGAACGTGCCGACGCGAATCGCGTTCCAGGTGTCGGCCAAGGTCGATTCGCGCACGATCCTGGACCAGCAAGGCGCCGAGAACCTGCTTGGCCATGGCGACATGCTGTACCTGCCGCCGGGAACCTCGATGCCGGTCCGCGTGCACGGCGCGTTCGTCGCGGATCACGAGGTGCACGCGGTGGTCCGGCACCTGAAGAAAAGCGGCACACCGCGCTATATCGATGAAATTCTCGAAGGCCCGACGAGTCCAACTCCAGGATTGACGGGGATCGACCCGGCACCGTTCGACGCGGCGGACGCCGAGCAGGATCCGCTGTACGACCAGGCCGTGCAGGTCGTAATGGAAACGCGCAAGGCGTCGATATCGGGCGTGCAGAGACGCCTCAAGATCGGCTACAACCGCGCCGCGCGGATGGTGGAATCGATGGAGGCTGCGGGCCTCGTCGGTCCGCTGCAGCCGAACGGTTCCCGCGAGATCCTGGTGCCGGCCGCTGCCGCCGAGGACTGATCTGAATTGAGACAGAAAACGTTACTTGTCGCCTTACTGCTCATGAGTATGGCTGGGCACGCCGCGGAGCCAGCCGTCGACGATGGCGAGGCGCTCGTCAATGCGTTCGTTAACGATGTCGTGACGTTTGCGGCTGACTTCGAACAGTCACTGATCGATCCCGACGGCCGCATGCTCGAGAAGACCAGCGGAACGCTGGAGATCCAGCGGCCCGGTCGCTTTCGCTGGGTTTACGAGGAACCGTACGAGCAATGGCTGGTTGCCGACGGCGCCAACATCTGGAGTTACGACGTCGATCTCGAACAGGTGACCGTGAAGCCGCAGGCCGAGGCGCTCGCGAATACGCCGGCACTGCTGCTCGGCGGATCGGGCGAGGCCATGGAGCAGTTCGAGCATGGCGGCAGCTTCGTCGAAAGCGGCCTGACCTGGGTCAGGCTGCTTCCCATTGATACCGAGAGTGGATTCCGGCGCGTGGAGCTCGGATTCGACGACGGCCGGCTCAGCCGGATGGTGTTTCTCGACAACCTCGAGCAAACCACTGTCGTGGTGCTGAAGAACGTTGCAGTCAACGCGCCGATCGATGCCGCCCGGTTCCAGTTTACCGTGCCGGACGACGTGGACGTCGTCGGCAAGCCGGTCGCTGCCAACCTGATCAGCGACTGATGTTACCGCTGCGCTATGCGCTCGGATGGCAGGCCGCGAGCGCGCTCCTGCTGTTGCTCGTGCTCGCGAGTGCCCTGATGCCGGCGATCTGGTTTTGGCCCGACCGCGTGCGCATGGCGAGCTGGCTGCAGCATCTCGACAAGTGGGCGCACCTGTTGACGTTCGCGTTCCTGGCCGTCTGGTTCGCCGGCCAGTACCGCCGCGGCGCCTACTGGCGCATCGCCGGCAGGGCTCTTGGTTTCGGAGTCCTGATCGAGATCTGCCAGCGTGCTGTCGGCTACCGTTCGGCCGAGTGGCTCGACCTCGGCGCGGACGTGGTCGGCATCGTCATCGGCCTGCTGATCGGCCTCGCCGGTGCCGGCGGCTGGAGCCAGCGTTTCGAGCAGTGGTACGTCACGCGCGGCTCGGAAGCGGGCCTTGACTGACCTGTTCGCAAGCCACGACCCGGGGGCGGGCGAGCGCCCGCTCGCCGACCGCATGCGCCCCACGGTGCTCGATGAGTTCGCCGGGCAGATGCACCTGCTGGAAGCCGGCAAGCCACTGCGGCGCGCGATCGAGCAGGGACGCGCGCACTCGATGATTTTCTGGGGGCCACCGGGGACCGGCAAGACGACGCTTGCGCGACTTATCGCCGCCTCACACGGATTCGCATTTCATTGCGCTGTCCGCCGTCATGGCGGGCGTCAAGGATATTCGCGCCGCCGTCGCAGAGGCTCGCCAGCACCGCGACATGCGCAACGCAGGGCACGGTGCTGTTCCTCGACGAGGTGCATCGCTTCAACAAATCGCAGCAGGACGCCTTCCTGCCGTTCGTCGAGGACGGGACCCTGACCTTCATCGGCGCGACGACCGAAAATCCGTCGTTCGAACTGAACAACGCGCTGCTGTCGCGCGCGCGGGTGTACGTGCTCAGGATGCTGGAGCCTGCCGATCTGCGGCGCATTCTCGATCGTGCGCTTGCCGATGCGGATCGTGGGCCGGGCGCTGAAATATCCGCGGACGAGGAAGCACTCGACCTGATGGCGGCTGCCGCCGACGGTGACGCGCGCCGCGCACTGAATTTCCTCGAGCTGGCGGCGAGCCTTGCGGCGGAAGGCCGGATCGACGAAGCCGTGGCGAAGGAGGTCGTCAGTGGCGGGCGCCGGCGCTTCGACAAGCAGGGCGAGTATTTCTACGACCAGATATCGGCCCTGCACAAGTCGATCCGCGGTACCGACCCGGATGCCTCGCTGTACTGGCTGATGCGCATGCTCGACGGTGGTTGCGATCCCCTCTACATCGCACGTCGCCTGATCCGCGTCGCATCCGAGGATATCGGCAATGCGGACCCGCGTGCGCTGCAGCTGACATTGAATGCCTGGGAAGTCTCGAGCGCCTCGGGAGCCCGGAAGGCGAACTCGCGATCGCGCAGGCCGTCGTCTACCTGGCGTGCGCCGCCAAGAGCAATGCGGTTTACACGGCGTTCGGTGCCGCGATGTCCGACGCGAGGGACAAGGGCTCGCTCGAAGTGCCGATGCATCTGCGTAATGCGCCGACCCGGCTCATGAAAGAACTCGGCTACGGCGACAGCTATCGCTACGCGCACGACGAGGATGACGGCATCGCGCTCGGGGAGAACTACTTTCCCGACGACATGCAGCCGGCGAAGTATTATCATCCCGTCGCTCGCGGTCTCGAAATTCGCATCAGGGAAAAACTCGAGGATATCGAGCGCCGCGCACGAGAGCGGAAAAGACAGGCAGCACGATGATCGATCCCAAACTACTCCGACAGTCAGCGGCCGAGGTGGCCGCGAATCTTGCGCGTCGCGGTTTCGAATTCGACGCCGACGCCTACCTCGCGCTCGAGGAGCGCCGCAAGGCGCTGCAGGTCGAGACCGAGCAGCTGCAGAGCGAGCGCAATGCGAGCGCGAAGAGTATCGGCAAGGCGAAAGCGCAGGGCGACGACATCCAGCCGCTGCTCGCGGCCGTGAAAGATCTCGGTGAACGACTGGAAGCGAGTGAGAACGCTTTGCAGGAATTACAGGTCCAGCTGCGGGACATCGAGCTGGGCCTGCCGAACCTGCTGTCCGACGACGTGCCGACCGGCGACAGCGAGGGCGACAACACCGAGGTGCGCAAATGGGGCGAGCCGCCGCAGCTCGGTTTCGAGGCGCGTGACCACATCGAACTCGGCGAAGGTCTCGGCCAGCTCGACTTCGAGTCCGCCAGCAAGATATCGGGGGCCCGTTTCGCCGTCATGAAAGGGCCGCTGGCGCGCCTGCAGCGGGCGTTGATCCAGTTCATGCTCGACACGCACACGGGCGAGCACGGCTACACGGAGGCCTACGTGCCGTATCTCGTGAAGCCGCCGGCGCTGCTCGGCACGGGCCAGCTGCCCAAGTTCGAGGAAGACCAGTTCAAGACCACCGACGATCCGCCGTTCTACCTGATACCGACCGCCGAGGTGCCGGTGACGAATCTTGCGTCCGATGTCATCTTCGACGCCGACGAGCTGCCGGTTCGCTATGTCGCGCACACCCCGTGTTTCCGCTCGGAGGCAGGCTCCCATGGCCAGGACACGCGCGGCATGATTCGCCAGCACCAGTTCGAGAAAGTCGAGCTGGTTCAGTTCGTGGCGCCGGATGCGTCCATGGCCGCGCTCGACGAACTCACCGGACACGCCGAGGTCATCCTGCAAAGACTGAAACTGCCGTACCGGGTCGTCGTATTGTGCTCGGGCGATATCGGTTTTGGTTCGACCAAGACCTACGACATCGAGGTCTGGCTGCCGGGGCAGGATCGCTACCGCGAGATCTCGTCGTGCAGCAACTACAACGACTTCCAGGCGCGGCGCATGAAGGCGCGGCGGCGCAATCCCGACACCGGCAAGCCGGAGCTGATCCACACGCTCAACGGTTCGGGCGTCGCCGCCGGCCGGGCGCTGATCGCCGTCATGGAGAACTACCAGCAGGAAGACGGCAGCATTCGCGTCCCCGATGTCCTGCGCCCCTACATGGGTGGAATCGAGGTAATTGCTGCGCCTGCCTAGTAGAGACCCACGGCGTCACCGAAGTGGATCGAGAACACCAGGAACGCGGCGGCCATAATCAGGATCTTGATCATCAGCGGTCCGACGAATCGGAACCACGCAGCATAGGGCACTTTACCGAGCGCAAGTGCGCCCACGACAAGCGCGCTGGTCGGTACGATCATGTTGGTGAAGCCGTCGCCGAACTGGAAAGCGAGCACCGCTGTCTGCTGCGGCACGTCGGTCAGCGTCGCCAGCGGCGACATGATCGGCATGGTCACGAAGGCCTGGCCCGAACCTGACGGTATGAAGAAGTTGCAGACCGACTGCACGAAGAGCATCCCGATCGCGGACACTTCGGCCGGCATCCCGTCGAGGAGACCGGCGATGGAATGAACGATCGAGTCGATGATCTGGCCGTCCTGAAGCACGACTTCGATCGTGCGGGCAAAGCCGACGATCAACGCGGGCGCGGTCATGGCCGCAGCGCCTTCGAGAAAATTCCGGCTCGTTTCTCCCGGAGACATCCGCGCGATGAAGGCACCTGCGATGCCGATGGCAAAGAACACGGCGTTCAATTCGCTGATGTACCAGCCGAACTGTGCGGCGCCATAAACGAAAAACACGATGCCCAGCAGCAAAACCACGAGAACCGCTGTCCGCGTGCCCGTCATCTGGATATCGTGCGGCGGCTCGAAACCCTTGCTGTAGTCGATGTGGGCAACGAGGCTCTGCGACGGGTCCGTTCGTACGCGTCGCGCATAGCGGTACAGATGGTGAAAGCCGAGCGCCAGGAACGCAATCATCATGAGCAGCCGAAAGCCCCATCCCGACGTCAGCGGCACGCCGGCAATATTCTGCGCGATCAGCACACCAAAGGGATTGATGCCGGCACATCCCCAGCCGATGCCGTAGGGAATCCAGACCATGCCCATCGCCACCACGCCATCCATGCGCATGGCCAGGCACATCGTGACGATGATCGGTATCAGCGGCACGTATTCCTCGCCCATCCCGATCGTGAACGAGCCGAGACTGAATATGACGAAGCAGCCGAGAATCAGTATCCAGGGGCTGTGACCGAGCTTCTCGACGGCGCCGTGCAGGGCCGCGTCGATCGCGCCGGTCCTGCGCAGCACCTCGATGACACCGCCGACGATGAAGATCAGGAAGATGATGTCCTGGGCGTTGGCGAGACCCTTGGTGATCGCTATCAGGAAATGCCAGGCCGGAAGCGTAACCGCTTCTTCGGCCGCAACCGGCGCGTACGTGCCGGGAACAACCATCATGCGATTCGGGTTATCCGGAAACGGGGTCCGATCGAACGTTCCCTGCGTGATGGCGTAGGACATCAGCTGGGCAACGATGATGAACGAGAAGATCAGTGCCAGCGAGTCGATATTGATGCCGCGCTTCTGCATGGGTTGCGCCTTGTCGTTATTGCCAGCCGGGGAGACTACAACAAAAAAGGGCCCGATAAAGGGCCCTTTCAATTTGGCTGACGGTATGCAGTCGCTAGTCGCGGTTCATGAAAAGCTGCAGCACGTACCAGAACATCAGCGCGATGGACGCGAACAGTGCGAGCGATGCCGCCACGTATTTGTCCTGCGGGTAGTGATGCAGGATGTTGGAGGTGTCATAGAGAACCGCCGCACCGGCAAAACCGATCATGGCTACCGAGAACCACGTGCCCAGCTCGAAGCCGAAAATGACGCCGCCGATGATGATCGCAAGCGCCACGAAAAAGCCCCAGACGAGGAGGCCGCGCAGGAACGAGAAATCCTTGCCGGTGATCATCGCGGTAGCGATCAGCCCGATGCAACCCAGCGCCGTTACGCCGGCAGCGCTGTCGATCGTGCCCGGCGCCATCGCCTCGGCAACGAACAGCAGCGGGGCGAATATGATCGCTTCGGCAAACACGAACACGGCCAGCGCGGCATACTGCGCGCCGGTTGATTGCACCCGCTGGGCAACGTGCGACGCGCCCCAGCCGACGAGCATGAAGGCGCCCAGCACGAGCAGCCAGTTGCCCAGCATCGGCGCGGCTATGCGCTCCGAGATGCCGGATGAAAGCAGGTACGCGGAGATCCCCGCGAAAGCTAGAATTGCGCCAACGACATGTGCGTAGCATTTCCATATGAACTGTGAGCGGTCTGCCGCCGCCAGTTCGGAAACCGGAGCCTGGTAGCTCAAGTTGTCCTGCATGTGTGAATCTCCCTGAGAATCGATGGCCTGGATTCTACCATTACCACGGCAGCGATATAGCCTTCCGCGTGCCAAAAACCGCCGCTGTTCTCCAGCGAGAGCTCGTCGATACGCGCTATGAGGCCACGAGCGGATTCTGCCGGATCGATACCGCTGCCGCCCGTCATTTCGGTGGCGACCAGCCCGGGGTGCAGCAGGCCGACGGCGATGCCGCGGGGCAGCAATTCGTGCTTCAGATTCGTGCCGATCATGTTGACGGCGGCCTTCGACGCGCGATAGCCGTAGTTGCCGCCGGACCCGTTGTCCTCGATGGACCCGACCCGGCTCGAGACGATGGCGACCCTGGAGCCCTCCCGCAGGTTGTCGGTGAGCGCCTCGGTAACGCGCAAGGGGCCGAGCGTATTGACACGATACTGTTCGGCCATGGCGTCGTAGTCGATATCGCCGAATGTGTCACGCAGCAAGATGCCGGCGTTGTTGACGAGTATGTCGACCGGCAGCCCGTCGAGCTCCTGGCGGAGTGTTTCGACAGCCGTGCCGCTGCTGACGTCGATGCCGTCGATGACCCGGACCCCGAGGCCCGAGAGTTCATCCGTGGTCTCGCGGCAGACGGCGATGACCTCGTCGCCGCGCTCGGCGAACTGCTTGCAGAGCTGCAGTCCGATGCCCCTGTTAGCGCCAGTTACCAATACGGTTGCCAAGGTGATCTCCCATTGTGTGCCTGTTTCGCCGCCATGTTAGCGAAGCCCGCAACGTAATTGCGGCTCGGAGCAGGATGGCGGAGCTGCGAGGTCTTTACATGGGTTCGCGTGGGGTGGATTCAAGGATGGTTTGGGGTGGGATGGCCGCTGCGCGGCTCGAACAGGGTCCGAAGTCCTCAACCACTCTCGGCGAGAAAACAGAAAGGCGCCACGAGGGGGCCTTTCTAGTTTCTGGCGGAGAGGGTGGGATTCGAACCCACGAAAGGCTACAAACCTTTGCTGGTTTTCAAGACCAGTGCATTCAACCGCTCTGCCACCTCTCCGAACTGTCCGGTGCCCCGGGTGGATGGATTCGCCGCGTGGCGGCTCACCCCTCGGGGCGCACTTCGTGCGTCCTGACGGCGCGAGTCAGTCGAACCCACGAAAGGCTACAAACCTTTGCTGGTTTTCAAGACCAGTGCATTCAACCGCTCTGCCACCTCTCCGAACTGTCCTGTGCCCCGGGTGGGATGGATTCGCCGCCTGTGGCGGCTCACCCCTTCGGGGCGCACTTCGTGCGTCCTGACTCGCTGCGCGAGTCAGTCGAACCCACGAAAGGCTACAAACCTTTGCTGGTTTTCAAGACCAGTGCATTGACTCGCGCCATCCCTGGCGCTCGCCCTGCGGGCGCGCTTCGCGCGTCCGAATCGGCTGTCCTGCCGATTGGCCAACCGCTCTGCCACCTCTCCAGAGCCGGGCTTGCGCGCGGGCATTGTGCTTGTAGCGCCGTTTCGATTCAACACGCCGGTCTGCAATTCCCAGAACCCCGGGCGGCCTGCCGGGTCTGATAAGCGAGTGCGGGGTATTATTAACGAATAATTTACATGAAGAAAAATTATGAAAATATTGATTAATATAGTTATTTTAGGACTGACGGCCTTGCCCTTCAGTGCAATGGCCCAGACCACCGAAGCGCCCGCGACGACCGAAGCGGCAAGCGCATCGCCGTGCGAGCAGGACCCGCAGTTCCGGGAGTTCGACTTCTGGGTAGGCGACTGGCGCGTGAGCGATGCGGAAGGGACCGTGCAGGGCGAAAACTCCATCACCAGCGACGAAAACGGCTGCGTGCTGCTCGAGCGGTGGCAGGGAGCACAGGGCAGCACCGGCATGAGTATCAACTACCTGGACAAAATCACGGATGAGTGGGTTCAGATCTGGCATGCTGGCAGCGGCTACCAGATCAACATTCGTGGTGGGCTGACGGGCGAGGGCATGCTGCTTCGCGGTACAATCCACTACATTAGCACCGGGCAGACCGCGCCATTCCGGGGTCTCTGGACGCCGCTTCCCGACGGGCGAATCAGACAGTTCTTCGAGCAGTCGAACGACGACGGCGAGACCTGGCAGCCCTGGTTCGAGGGGTTTTACAGCCGCAAGGCAGCGGACTGACGCAGGACAAGGACAGGCAGTGAGATATTCGTCGCTAGAAAGAGGATTCCCGGCGGGCAGCCCGATCGCCAGTGCACTGGTGATCATCGTGGGCGCGCTCGTCATTGCGGCGTCGTTGGTCGTCGGCTTTCTTGCGTTCCTGGTCCTTGGGTCGGTGCTCCTCGTGCTTGCGGCCGTCGTGAGCGCTCGCCTGTGGTGGCTGCGCCGGAAGATGGCCCGGGACCCGGCGTTTCGGGCGGCGCCGCAGAGCCACGCGAGACCAACGCAGCAGACGATTGAAGGCGAGTACCACGTCGTCGTCGATGAGAAGCGTGACCGTCGCGGCTGATTCGGCGTAGTCAAACCCCGAAAAACCTCGTAAAGTCGCGTTCCATGCGCAAGGATATGTCGGACCAGGATCGCAAGCGCAAACGCCGCCGCCGCCGAATCCAGGTCATCATCATCTACACGGCGATCGCGATCGGTCTTGCCTGGTTCTTCGAATCCCAGGCGACGACGACGATTATTTTCGTCCGTCATGCGGAAAAGGCAGCCGCTCCCGCCGACGATCCCGGTCTCAGCCCTGCCGGGCAGCGGCGCGCCGCGGAGCTTGCCCGGCAACTCGTGGACGCCGACGTGATCCGCGGTGTCGACGCCATCTATTCCACGCCGTTGAAACGCACCAAGGAAACCGCCCAGGCGGTCGCCGATGCCCTCGACCTGCCGGTCTACACTTACGACGTGGGGGACACGGAGCCGATCCTCGAAAGCATCCTCAAGAAGCACAAGGGCAAGATCATCCTGGTCGTTGCGCACAGCAATACGCTGCCCGTGCTGATGGCGAATTTGGGGGCCAGCAAGCGGGTGCCGCCGATCGCGGAAGACGAGTACGACAACATCTACATCATCTCGATACCGTGGTTCGGCAAGACCAAGACGATACGGCTGCGTTACGGCGAACCCTACGTTCCCGCCGAGCCGGCAAAGCCGCAAACCTCCTGAGCCCTGCGAGAGGATGCTGGTCCAGCAGCAAATCGAGGTCGAGACGCGCGGTCGGGGAACCCACGACCTGACCGCAGAGGTTCAGTCGATCGTGCGGCAGTCGGGGATCAGCGCAGGTCTCTGCAATGTCTTCATCCGCCACACCAGTGCCTCGCTGATGATCTGCGAAAACGCGGATCCCGCGGTGTTGCGCGATCTCGAGACCTTCATGTCGCGCCTGGTGCCCGATGGCGACCCGATGTTCACGCATACGGCCGAAGGACCTGACGACATGGCCGCGCACGTGCGCAGTATCCTGACGCAGTCGGATCTGAATATTCCGGTGATGAAAGGGCGCTGCGCGCTGGGCACGTGGCAGGGCGTTTATCTCTGGGAGCACCGGCACCGCGGCCACCGGCGCACGGTGATCGTCACGGTGACCGGCGACTAGTCAGCCGGCGTTCTGCCGCAATTCGATCGCGTTCTTTATGAATTCCTCGTGACGGCCGATGCGCAGGTCGGCCTGCACGGCGTCGTGAATCTTGCCGTCCTGCCCGATGAGAAAGGTGGTGCGCCGGACGCCGACACCGAACGGACCGTCGACGTCGTAAGCCTTGGCGGCGGTCTTGTCCGGGTCGCAGAGAAGCTCGAACGGCAGGTCGTGTTTGTCACGGAAGCGCGCGTGGCTGTCGCCATCCTGGGGGCTAACGCCTGCTACCTGCAGCCCTACGGACTGGATTTCCGAGTGGATGTCGCGGATAGAGCAGGCTTCCGCTGTGCAGCCCGGCGTGAAGTCGGCCGGGTAGAAGTAGAGGATCAGCGGGCCCTTCTTCAAAAGGCTGGACAGTGAAACCTCCTTGCCCTTGTCATTCTCGAGCACGAAGTCCGGTGCTTTCTGGCCTGCCTTGAGCATTACTCGTCCCCTGTAAATATCGACTGCATGACCCGGTAATCGGTCATGCCCATTCCCAGCGACGCGTAGGTCCGCTGTGCACGCTCATTCTCGCGCTCGACGTAGAGCCGTATCCCGCACACCTGCGGGTCCTGTCGTGCAAGCGATTCGACGTGCCGGTAGAGCGCGGAGAATACGCCCCTGCGGCGGTAATCGCCATGCACGTAGACGCTCTGGATCCACCAGATACTGCCGTTGCGCCAGTCGCTCCACTCGTAGGTCACCATGATCTGGCCGACCACGCGACCGTCCGCTTCCGCAACCCAGTATCGACCCCTGGAGCGGTCGGCAAGCAACGCTTCGACCCCGGGCCCGACGATGTCCGGAAGGAGTTGCATGCCCTCGCTCTCCTCGGCCAGGCGCGCGTTGTAGCGGGCAATAATTTCCGCGTCTGCCGCCACCGCATCGCGAATGCCTGGTTCTAGCGGCGCCATGCCGTACCTGCCTGGATGCCTGTCATCGTGTTCTCCGGACCGCGGGCGAGACGATTGTGCCATGCTAAGCTCCACGAATGACACACGCACAGAGCCGCGCCATATCGAGAGTTCTGTCCGGCATGCCCGCGACCGATGGCGCCGGCGTTCGCATGACACGTGTCATCGCCACCGAGGCGCTCGATCACTTCGATCCGTTCCTGCTGCTCGACGAATTCCGCTCGGACGACCCGGGCGACTACATCGCCGGGTTTCCGGATCATCCCCATCGCGGTTTCGAGACAGTGACCTACATGCTGGCCGGGGCGATGAAGCACGGCGACAACAAGGGGAATACCGGGTTGCTCGGGCCGGGCAGCGTACAGTGGATGACCGCGGGGCGCGGCATCATTCACTCGGAAATGCCGCAGCAGGAGGATGGGCTGATGTGGGGCTTCCAGCTGTGGGTCAACCTGCCCGCCGGGCAGAAGATGGTCGAGCCGCGCTACCAGGACATACCCGCAAGCGACGTGCCGGAGACGAGCCTGGGCGACAACGCGACGGCTCGGGTCATCGCGGGTGAGTTGAACGGCGTCACCGGCCCGGTGTCGGGTGTGGCGACCGAGCCCTTCTATTTCGATGTGCGTCTCGCGGCGGGTGCGGGCGCGGATATACCCACGCCGGCAGACCACAATGTCTTCGCGTATGTCTACCAGGGCGCGGTCGACATCGGCGCGGCGCAAAGCAGTGCCGTTAAGCGCGGGGAGATTGCGCTCCTGACGCCCGGTTCCAGCGTCTCGGCCCGGAGCGACGAATCAGCGAGATTCATTCTGGTTGGCGGCAGGCCGCTCAACGAACCGATAGCCCGTTACGGCCCGTTCGTGATGAATACGTCGGACGAGATCCGTCAGGCGATCATGGATTTCCAGGCCGGGCGTTTCTGAGGGGCGCCCGGACCAGCGTGGTATTGACCGCCAACAGGGGAGAAGTCGATGGCTGCATACTTGGTTTTCAACTACCGCATTACCGACCAGGACGCTTACAAGCCGTATCTTGGCAAGGTCGGAGACACACTCAAGGCGCACGGCGCGGAGATACTGGTGGCGGATTTCGAGAGCGAGGCGATCGAGGGCGATCCCGGCCACGTTACCGTGGTCCTGAAATTCGCCTCTAAAGACGCGGCCAGGGGCTGGTTCGATTCTCCGGAGTACCAGGAGATCATTGGCCTGCGTACGGACAACAGCACGGGAATCGGGGTTCTGGCCAACGCGGCCGCCTGATTGCGTGCCCCGCGGCGCCGCGCGGGCGGGGCTATTTTCAGCGTAATGGCCCATCGTGACGGAATATTGTGAAATGCGTCGCAGATGAGCACGTCCGGCAATGGCAAAATTTTATTATGTTGAACGCGTGTAAATCCGGGATAGGTGGCATGAAAAACTTTGCCTGGCGGCGAATTGGGGCCGGGTTTGCGGCGCAGTCTTCTGCTGTATCGGCGGTGCTGACGTGAGCACGCTGGGCCTCGTCATTCTGCTGCTTGCCGCGGCGTACTGGTTAGGGATGCGCGATGGGCTGACGTCGCGCCCGCCGGTATTGCGCGGTACCTACGATAGCGGCGAGCATGACGACCGCGTCGAAGAATACGGCGACTGGCGTTAGGCGATCCCCCAAAGCCAGAGGATAGGGCAGACACGTCGGCCGTTGTAAGTGGCCATCATCTTCGGATTCAGTTTTCCCTGGAAAACCTGGAAGATACGACCCGGGTGCAACTGCTTCGCCCTGTCAGGCGTCCTAAATATCCGGATGAAGAGAAAGATTGTCACTGATAGCGCCAGCGATTCACTCGATGTCGCGCGTGAGCAAAGAAATTTATCGCAACCCCAACATCACGTCTCCAAGGGCTGACAACAGCAGTGAGGCAGCTAGCAATGTGATGCCAGGGTGCATCAGGCCGAATGGCAGCGAAGGGTCAGCAGCCGATACTGAATCAATGCCTTCTCTATTCTTTCTTGTTCCGCACCAGAGCCGTGAATAGACTAATCCACACAACAATCCCGACGAGCGAAAACACAATCATGAAAGTCAGCCCCAGCCAAACGTCGGTGCCCTGTAAAAAAGGAACAGTCCGACAACGGCCACGATCATGGGTATGATCCAGATTAGCTGAAGGAAGGCTGCGCGCAGCAGGAACGAATGCCCTGCCGCACCAGGAATGGGTCTTTTTGTCTCTCCAGACACCTTACCGATCTTGATAGCTACCACTGGTGGGTCTGATTTGAGACCTTTTCCTTCGGGTAGGTGGCGGTCGTTCAGCCCAGTTCTAGCTCAATGGCTGCTTTAGCGTGGAGAGGAGAGACCCAGGCTGCGCGAGTGTCTGCTCTGACCGATACCGGACATTCAGTCGGCTGAAGCCAGACCGTGTCCAATGGCGGGTTACGGCCACAAGCTGACAAAAAAAGACCCCGCACGAGGGCGGGGCCGTCTGTATTCACTTAAATCTATCTACATTCAGTCGCGGGCCCCAACCGGGACCATCAGATGCGCGTACGGCGTACCTTTCCACATTACATAGGGTCCACCATTGTCTGGGTCCGTAGGGAACGCTTCTAAGAGTGCGGCGGGCGCGAGAATCATCAGGTGCGCCCCCTCTCTGATCCATTCATTGTCTTCCGTCGGGCCTTCGGCGTACGGGTCTATATTGCTTGCACCCCCGTCGCCTGCGAGCATGTAGGATATTCCCAGCTTATCGGCTGCATAGTCCTTCTTATTCGACCAGGCATCAGCCCATTCCATCCACTCACTGTCCATACACATCGGTGCCTTGCCTTCGAGCGTTGGAGGGGTCGGAAAACATGTGAACCCGTTCGATCCTTCGCGAAGTACATTCCCTTCCCAATCGACGACTGTCGCGTTCTCTGCCATGCCCGGCCAAGCGGCACTTAGCGCATCCGCTACTGCGTCCGACTGGTCTTCGGCTGACCCTACAACCGGGACAACCAAGAAGGAGGTGGCCAGAATAGCCAAGCCCAAAATAAACCTGCTGTGTGTCGCTATTTTCATTTGAATCTCCCTTATATGTGGATAAGTCATTATCTTTTTCTATTTACATGACCTGTTCCTAACTGAAGTATTAAAAATGCACTTGGACCGGGTCTAATCCGGCGCCACGGATCTCCGCGTACGGTCAGTACCAGCCTTTCAAACAAGTTTAGTCCAACGGCAGTTTTCCGCGATACCGGACATTCAGGTTCCATGAACAGCCCGTTTCTGGCTGTCTGCTAACGGCCAGGAGCGGACGTATGAGCACGCAAAGTGTTCTCTCAAGCGGCTCCGCCCCTCAATTTCGCGCCTGCCTTCTATCCTCGCGGCCTCACATACCCGATAGAATTTCCTGTCCTTTGGCTGATATAGTCGTGGTTATCATCACAGCACGTGTGTACTGGAAATTGGGGTGTCGCGAGAAGCGCCCGGTGTCTTCATGAAAAGCGCATTGCCGCCGGAGAGAAGACTCAGTCCGTAGTTAGTTTTGAGGGGTACCGATGGAAATCCTTGCTGCAATTCGTAAGTCATTTGAAGGTAGGGCACCTGCGCGTCCAAAATTTGCGGCGACTGACCAGGAAGTTGGAGAGAAAGAAGTTGGTCAGAGTTACGATCATGACGTTGTCCAGAAGTACACTGACCACGAACTATCGGGCATGACCATCGGTATCGAGCATGTTGACGCTGATGGTTCTGTCAGCCGTCAATGGGCAACGATCGTCGCAACCGCCGAAATGGACGGACATAATCAACTGCTCTGTCACTGCTTTAGAAGCGAAGATCTGCGCGCTTTCCGGATGGACCGGGTAATCACTATCTTCGATGAGCGTGGCGAAACTTTTGATGTGCGCGAGTTCCTGCACTTGAGAGCCAGCCCAACCAAAGCGCGCACCGGTGGTGGATCATACCGCTCTGCTATCCGTGACGGGCTGCGTGTTCTGATAGCGATTGCTCGAGCCGATGGTCAGCTTGATGCTGAAGAAGTTGACGTCATCATGGAATATGCCCGCTCCGAAGGTGCCCGCAAAGGCGTAACAGCGGACGAAGCAGCTCTTTCCGAGCTCCGTCAATATATTGAGCGTCTCCAGCCTTCCGGCAGCATTGTAGCCTCCTGCATTGATCGATTGATCGAAGAAGATGAGGAAACACAGAAAAACCTTCTAGCCTATCTCGAGAAGGTCATTCGAGCTGATGGTGTCATTGATGGTTCTGAAGCAAAACTAGAAATGCTGATCGCCAAACGTCTTGAACGGTGAGATATGAATAGCCCGCACTGATTTGGCTAATGTAGTTCGCCATCTCTGCCACCCATTCACGATCCTCCGGCTCTAGACGTCCGCTTTGTATATGGACTCCCCCAGTCTAGCAGACAGATTTCTCGATCAGATAACAGACGCGTTTGTATATTCGGCCTTTTGCTGGAGACGCTATCTCCTGGCCCAGTATGTATTCGCTCTCCGGTTCCTCTAAGGGTCAGTGGGCTCTTGGGCCTCAAAGCGGTGCAGGTTTGACCGGAGCAGGTATCTATACCTGGTCGTGGTTTCTGTCGGCAGGACTTCTCAGGCAGCCACCTCCAGCGGTTGTCGACGTTGATAGTCAGTGCCCCGGGTCACCAGCGCCCAGGCCGTTCGTGCATTCTTGTTGGCCAGTGCCACGGCGGCACGCCGTGGCCCGGCTCGGTCGATCAGGTCCTTGAGCCATCGATCCTTGCTGCTCTTCGGCTCCTTCATGCGGTAGACGTAGGCCAGAGCACCCTGGATCAGGATCGAACGCAGTCGTCGGTTGCCGATCTTCTTCGACAGGCCCACGATGTTGGTCTTGCCACCACTGCTGAACTGGCGAGGCGTCAGCCCGAGATAGGCTGAGAACTCGCGGCTCTTGCTAAACGCTGTGCCAGAGCCGAGCACCGCATACAAGGACAGCGCACCGATCGGCCCGATGCCCTCGAGCGCAGTCAGCTTGTGACACACCGGGTGCAACTTCACCAGCTGCTCGACGTCCTTGGTCATCGCCTCGATATCGCCGCGCAGCTCGATGAGCCGCTGCTGCAGACGATGCAGCGTCGGCCGGTACAGGTCCGGCAGCTCGTTGTCGCCGTCCTCGAGGATCTCCGGCAGGGCTCTCAGCAGCGAGGCAAAGCCTTGCGGTACCGTAATGCCGAACTCCAGCAGGATGCCCCGCAGGTGATTCGACAGCGCAATGCACTCACCGATCAGCAGCTCCCGCGCTCGCTCGATCGCCTGCAGGCCCTGCTGTTCAACCGACTTCATCGGCGCGTCCTTGATGTTCGGCCTGCGAGCCGCCTCGGCGACCGCCAGCGCGTCATTGCTGTCGGTCTTCTGCCCCTGCCGGAACGGCGCCACGGCCTTGGCCGGGATGATCCGCGCCTCGTGCCCCAGTCGCACCGCCGCACGAGCCCAGTAGTGCGCACTCGCACACGATTCAAACGCAACCAACGACGGCTTCTGCTTGCCGAGGAACTCCGCGAACCTCCTGCGCGTCAGCGAACGGTTGACGAGCTCTTTGCCGCGGTCGGACACCACGGACACCTGGATCACGTTCTTTGCGAGGTCGACCCCGACTGTTGTTGAATACGACATGTATGGACTCCCTTTTGGGTTTTGGTCGACCTCCAACCTAGGCAACTGGGTTGGGGGAGTCCATACATAGGGTCAGCAGCGGTCATTCAGACCGAATCTACCCGAATGGCCGCTTTGGGGCGGTAAGCGGCCATTCGGCGTGCAAGATGAGGGCTCCCAAATAACAGAGAGGAGCCCTAACCATGTATCAGATCATCAAGCACAGACCCAGCGAGGAACCCTGGAACAAGGGGAAGATCGTAGGCCAGAAGCTGCCCTTCAAACTCCACGAGATCTGGGCAATACGGACCCGCCTTCAGATCGCAGAGCAGACCCGAGATCTAGCCCTGTTTAATCTGGCCGTAGACAGCAAACTGAGGGCATCCGATCTAGTGAGATTGCGAGTGTCGGATGTAGCCACAAGTGGGCACGTATGCTCTCGTGCCACGATCCTGCAGAAGAAGACCGGGCGACCAGTTCAATTCGAGATCACGCCTCGGACACGCGAATCCATCGAGGCCTGGATCAGTAAGGCCTGGCCAGCGATGAAAGCGTATCTTTTCCCGAGCCGTTTTCATGGCTCTCTACACCTTTCGACACGGCAATACGCCCGTTTGGTCGAATCCTGGGTCTCTGACATAGGGCTGGACACGTCACTCTACGGTACCCACTCGTTGCGGCGCACAAAAGCGTCCCTGATATACCGCCAGACTAAGAATTTGAGAGCCATTCAGCTATTGCTTGGGCATGCCAAGCTGGAGAGCACCGTGCGGTACTTGGGCATCGAAATCGACGATGCGCTGGAAATGGCTGAGCAGACAGAAGCCTGACAAGGGCATTCCTGAATGTCTGCATTACACCCGAAAGCGGCCATTCGCCTGATAGACTCGTGAATGGCCGCTACTGACCCATTCCCGACATTCGCTTTTCCTACAAGTACAAATTCAGACCAAGTCCAATTTACGTACATTTCCGAATTGACACGACTCCTGCACGAACGGATAAAGCGTAGTTACATCCGATAAAGGCAAACCTGACGAAAGTCAGTGACGCAAAGCCACGGGTCCTCGCTTCCTCCGAGAAGCCATGGATGACCTCCCGAAGGACCCCAAGACTGCCGGGCTGCCGAATCTCCAAATAAGTGTTGGGAGGGGTAATCGTGAAAATTAAGCACATTGGTCTGAGCGTTTCAGTAACGGTTTTGGGTCTTGTCATGAGCTTGCCAGCATTTGCAGACAAGCCAGACATCACCCGGACCATAGTGGACTTTGATTTCCTGATCGTAGACTGCGGCGACTTTGAGGTATGGACAAAGGGGTCGGAGTTAGATACGGAAAAATGGTGGTTCGATGAAACTGGCGAAGCGGTGCGTTACAAACTGAAGGCGCAAATCACAGAGAGTATTTACTACAACAACATGGACCCAGACAAAAATATTTCCCAGGGAAAGAACGGCGTCGGAGAGGGCTTTTCGTTTTTGTGGGACTTGACTACTGGAGACCAGCATTGGTCTGGTGCGCTCTTCCGAATCACAATTCCAGGTGTCGGCCACGTTCTGTTAGATGCCGGAACGTGGAAGTATGACGCCTCAGAGGATAATTTTGTCCACCACGGACCGGATTACGCTTTGGCAGAAGGCGAAACCGGGTTGGCTCTTTGCGAGGCGCTTGAATAGTTATAAATCTTATTTCTTAAACAGAAAGCCCCGCGCATCGAGCGGGGCTTTCTGTTTCCGATATTGGCTGCAAGCCGCCGCTCAGATCGATCTATTTCGCGGACTCTCGACGTCCGGTATTGGCTGCTGATTCAATCGGTGAGCGCAACACCTAATCTCTAAATATAGAGAAGGAGGTGTTGAAGATGGGATATGCGACGAGGATCTATTACACCGAGAAAGACAAGGCGTTGATGTGGGATCGCTGGCAGAAAGGCGAGTCACTGAACGCGATCGCCAGGCACTTTGGACGAAGTCATTCGTCGATCCAAGGGATTCTGAGCCGGACAGGTGGTATTCGACCATTGCCCCGACGGCGATCACGGCTGTCGTTGACGTTGGCAGAACGCGAGGAGATCTCTCGAGGTCTTTCTGCGGGACATTCACTGCGATCGATTGCGGCGGCCTTGGAGCGCCCGCCATCGACGGTGAGCCGTGAGCTTAACCGCAATGGCGGTCGCCGCCGCTACCGGGCACATGCTGCCGATCAGGCGGCGTGGGATCGAGCGCGGCGTCCCAAGCCCTGTAAACTGGTGCTGAACCGCCCGTTGGCCATGACAGTGGCGAGGTTGCTGCGGCAGCAGTGGTCACCGTGGCAGATAGCGGGCAGGTTGAAGCGCGAGTATCCCCACGACGAGAGCTGCCGGGTGTCACACGAGACGATCTACAAGACGCTGTTCATCCAGGCCCGTGGCGCCTTGAAGAAGGAGCTGGTTCAGCACCTCAGACGTCGTCGCAGCATGCGTCGGTCCCGGCACCACACACAGAAGACGCCCGATCATGGCCGCATTGTTGGTGCGGTATCGATCCGCGAGCGGCCGGCCGAGGTTGAGGACCGGGCAGTGCCCGGTCACTGGGAAGGTGACCTGCTGTTCGGCAGCAACAACAGCCAGATCGCCACCTTGGTGGAGCGTCACAGTCGCTACTGCATGCTGGTGCGGGTCAATAGCAAAGACACGAAGACGGTCATTAACGCGCTCATCAAACACGCGCATACACTGCCTAGAGAGCTGTACAAGTCACTGACCTGGGATCGAGGCAAGGAACTGGCAGATCACAAGCGCTTCTCTTTGGCGACGGATATCAAGGTGTACTTCTGTGATCCCCAGCACCCGTGGCAGCGCGGCTCCAACGAACAAATCAATGGACTGCTAAGGCAATACTTCCCGAAAGGGATGGATCTATCGGGCGTCCATCAGAACAGGCTGAACGCTGTTGCGCGAAGACTTAACGAACGACCCCGACAAACGTTAGACTTTGAAACACCGGCCGAGCGTTTTGAGCAATGTGTTGCGTCGACCGGTTGAATCAGCACCCAAAAGCGGTCGGCTCATTCGAGGCCGATAGTCACGGCTCCCGTTTCAGTAATGTCCTAAGGCCGGCGAATGGCGTATGGGTAGATAGTGGCTCCGATCCTTCGCCTGGCACAACTGCATTGCCGCCCTCAGCAACCTGATATCGAGCATGCTCATTGTCATGGCAATAAAGACAGAGCAGCTCCCAGTTACTGCCATCCGTTGGATTATTGTCATGATTGTGGTCCTTATGATGAACCGTGAGTTCCCGCAGACTTTCGCCGCTAAATTCGCGACCACAACGTGCGCATAGCTTAGGGTACAGCTTTAGAGCCTGCGCCCGGTAGCTCTTCTCGCGCTCCGCGCTCTGGCGCCGAGCCATCTCGACAATCCGATCCCCAGTGCTAGTGTCGTGGCGTGTTTTCTTCGGAGGCATGCCTGCACCCTCGAGGTCCCGGCCATTATTCGAGCCGAAGGCATAACTGGTGGTTCCGAGTTCGATAGCTCTTACTGGCCGGCAGTTTCGGGTCCGTGGCGGAAAGTATATCGCGAAACATCTGGTCGGCGGCTTTCGGCAATAGCGGCCACGGGATGAACCTGCAGTCTAAGCTGGCTTAGATGTCGGCCCGGTCTACTGCTCGTTTCATCATCTTGTCACGAAGCAGGGCCAGTGCTTTCCTGCTGTCATTGTCGAGCTCAGGAGGCATTGACCTGAACGCTGCGAGCATCGCAATGTCGTTCGCTTCCGCCAAGTTGATGTTCAGTAGCCGTAGTTCGTGCTCAATTCTGTCCAACGTCTGGCTCGACAAGTCGTTCTCCAATGATGCTACCAGCCGTCACAATAGGCGCTTGGCTTGAGAAAAACAGCGACGCAGTACGCTAATTGCCGCTGCTGGCGTATTTGTCGCAATTTCGAGTTGAGCAGCCGGCGGGATTGACATGACTTTGTCCGCCCTGGGTCAGAAGCGCCCGGCAGGATTGACTCGCCGGCTACGCCGGCTCGCCCCTCCGGGGCGCCTTCGGCGTCCAAAACGCTGGCGCGTTTTGTCGAACGCGGTCCGTCTCCTTGGACGGGAACACACCGGCAAACGACTTGGGCCCCATGAAGGGGCCCAAGTCATTTACTGGCGCGCCCGGCAGGATTGACTCGCCGGCTACACCGGCTCGCCCCTCCGGGGCGCCTTCGGCGTCCAAACGCTGGCGCGTTTTGTCGAACGCGGTCCGTCTCCTTGGACGGGAACACACCGGCAAACGACTTGGGCCCCATGAAGGGGCCCAAGTCATTTACTGGCGCGCCCGGCAGGATTCGAACCTGCGACCCCCGGATTAGGAATCCGGTGCTCTATCCGACTGAGCTACGAGCGCACGGCGCAGAATTCTAGCAGAGAAACGCCGTGCGCCGCGCTGCCGTGGGATCAATCGTTTTCCCTGCGGATCGCGCGGTAGGACTCCAGCGCCAGGTCGCGGGCCTTGCCGTGATCCACAATCGGCCCCGGGTAATCCTCGCCGATGATCACGTTTGCGGCCTTCTGCTGGTCGCGGCTGGCTTTCCACGGTTCCTGGATCAGCTTCGCCGGCAGTCGTTCCAGTTCGGGGACCCAGCGGCGAACGTAGTCACCCATCGGGTCGAACTTCTTGCCCTGCAGAACCGGGTTGAAGATGCGGAAGTAGGGCGCCGCATCCGTGCCGCAGCCAGCCACCCATTGCCAGCTGGCGGAGTTGTTGGCGAGATCGGCGTCGACCAGGGTATCGAGGAACCAGTCCGCGCCCGCCTGCCAGGGTACAAGCAGGTCCTTCACCAGGAACGACGCCACAATCATCCGCACGCGGTTGTGCATCCAGCCTGTCTTCCAGAGCTGGCGCATGCCGGCATCCACGATGGGATAACCCGTACGGCCTTTTTGCCAGGCTTCCAGGCCCTCCTGGTCGTCGGTCCACGGGAACTGGCTGAATTCCTCGCGCAGCGGTTCGTCCGGCAGTCGAGGGAAGTGATACAGCAGGTAAGCGCTGAAATCGCGCCAGTACAGCTGGCGCAGCAGTGCATCGGCGCCTTGTTGCCCGCTTGCCGACGTGGCGGCGCGTATGTCGTGCCAGACCTGGCGAGGGCTAAGCTCGCCGAAATGCAGGTGCGGGGAGAGTCGAGACGTGCCGTCGATATCGGGGCGGTCGCGTTTCTCGTCGTAGTCACCCGCGATCGAACAGGCCGCATCGAGGCGCTCGAAGGCACCTTCCTCGCCTGGCGTCCAGGCCGCACGCAGTCCCCCAGCCCAGTCGGGCCCCGTGGGCAATAGCCCGAGCTCGTCGATAGCCCCCGGCTCGAGGTCGGCCGTCGTCGTCTCGAAGTCAGAGGGTTTCGCGAGCGGCTGGCCGGGCTCGCCGGGCGCGGAAGCGGCCTTCCAGAATGGCGTAAAGACCTTGTAGGGCGTGCCTGACTGGGTCATGACGCTGTCCGGATGCCGGATCACGCCGTCGTCGAAGCCACAGAGCTCGCAGTCCCCGTCGAGCGCCTTCTCCAGGGCGCTTTCCTGCGCCCTGGCTCGAGGCTCGTAGCGTCGGGAAAAATAGACGGCTTCGGCGCCGCTGGCCTCGATAAGCTCGGGCAGCAGCTCTTCCGGCTTGCCGCTACGGACGATCAGTCCCGCGCCGTGCTCATGCAGCGCCGCATCGAGGGCACTGAGGCTGTGGTGCAGCCACCAGCGGCTGGCACCGCCCGCATCGAGGTCATCCGACACGTAGAGGGGAATGACCGGGCGGCCGGCGTCCGCGGCGGCGTCCAGCGCCAGGTTGTCGTGCAGGCGCAGATTCCTGCGAAACCAGAGAATGACGGGGCTCATCGGAACGACTCGAAACCAGCGGAGGACACTAGTCTACGCGACCATAAGTTGCCGACCTGTAAGGGAATGTAACAAACCATTTCAGGCGGTTGGCGGGTCCCGAAGCGCTCCGTATAGTCGCGTCAACAGATCTGGAGAACACGCATGAGCAGCGTAACCGCAAAAGCCGTCGACTGGACAGAGACCGGGCTCGTCCCGGATTCGGTAATCCGCGCCGGCATCCGGCGCCTCCTCGAGCGCAAGCTCAGGGAGATCCACGCCAGTGACGTGGAGAAGGCCGCAATCATCAAGAACCGCTTCGTGCAGATGATGGGCGATTCGCCGATCGCGCTGGTTCCGCACCTCGCCAACGAGCAGCACTATGAAGTGCCTGCCGCGTTCTTCTCGGAAGTCCTCGGCAAGAACCGCAAGTACAGCAGCTGCTACTGGCCGACGGGTGTCGACGACCTGGAATCGGCCGAGGAAGCGGCGCTGCAGGCGACTGTGGATCGAGCGGGTATTGAAGACGGCATGAAAGTGCTCGACCTCGGCTGTGGCTGGGGCTCGCTGTCGCTGTGGATCGCCGAGCATTTCCCCAACGCATCCGTTACCAGCGTATCGAATTCGCAGTCCCAGCGTGACTACATCATGAGCGCCGCCGACAACCGCGGTCTCGACAATGTCGAAGTCCACGTATGCGATATGAATGACTTCGATGCCCCGGGCACCTATGACCGTATCGTCTCGGTGGAAATGTTCGAGCACATGCGCAACTACCCGGAACTGTTCCGCAGGATCAGCAACTGGCTGACGCCCGATGGCCGCTTCTTCATGCACATCTTTTGCCACCGGACGACACCCTACGAGTACATCGACAAGGGTCCGGCCGACTGGATGAGCCGTCATTTCTTCTCCGGCGGCATCATGCCGAGTGCCGACCTGCCGATGCGCATCGGTGGCGACCTGGCCGTCGAGCGGCATTGGCAGTGGAACGGTGGGCACTATGCGCGGACGCTGCGTGCCTGGCTGCAGCGGATGGACTCCCGCAGGAATGCCGTAACGCCGATTCTCGAGGAGACCTACGGCAAGGACCAGGCGGACCGCTGGCGTATGCGCTGGCGCATTTTTTTCATGGCTTGCGAAGAACTCTTCGCCTACAACGGCGGCAACGAATGGTACGTCAGCCATTACCTGCTGAAGCGTGTGGGAGACTGATATGAACCTGTTAATCAATATTGCCGCATTCAAGCTCGGCTGGATCTCGTCGGTCGTCGGCGGTGCACAGCAGCTTCCATGGCTCGGCCCCCTGGTCGTGTTCATGGCGGTCGCTATCCACCTTGCCCGTGCAGAGCGGCCCCGATCGGAAATGCTGCTGATTCTGAGCTGCGGGCTCATCGGCGCCGTTTTCGACAGCGTACTGGTGGCCGCCGGCTGGGTGACGTTCCCGTCCGGCATGTTCAGCGACTCGATGGCGCCGTACTGGATCGTGACGATGTGGATGCTGTTCGGAACCACGATCAACATGTCCATGCGCTGGATGCGCGGCCGGCCATTACTGGCCGCGGCTTTCGGACTCGTGGGCGGGCCGCTGGCCTACATTGCGGGGCACAAGATCGGAGGGATCCAGTTCGTTGACCAGGGCCCGGCCATCGCGATGCTGGCAGTCGGGTGGGCAGTCATGATGCCCGTTCTCATGCAGCTGGGTGAGCGTTTTGATGGCGTGTCGCCGGAAGCGTCCCGGGGCGACATCGCGGCGCAGAGGGTTTCCTGATGGACATGCAGGCATACCTGTTCGCGCTGGCATTGATCCTGGGCGTTGGTGTAGCGGCCTGGGTCGTCAGTGTCGCGATTCGCAACGTGGCGTTCGTCGACAGCCTGTGGTCGCTGTTCTTCCTGATTGCGGCCGTATCGTTCGCCGCCGCCGCGTGGCCGCTAAGCGCCCGCGGACTGCTGGTAACGGTGCTGGTCGCGGTCTGGGCATTGCGGTTGAGCATCTACATTACCGCGAGGAACTGGGGCGAACCCGAGGACCATCGTTATCAGAAGATCAGGGCCAACAACGAGCCTGGTTTCGCGTTCAAGAGCCTGTATATCGTGTTCGGGTTGCAGGGCGTGCTTGCGTGGTTCATCGCAATGCCGCTGTTGCCGGCGATCATGAATCCCGGTGACATCGGCCCGCTCGAGACCGTCGCTGCCGCGCTCTGGCTGCTGGGCTTCGTGTTCGAGGCGGGCGGCGACTATCAGCTGGCGCGCTTCAAGAGCGATCCGTCCAACAAGGGGCGGGTACTCAATTCCGGCCTTTGGCGCTACACGCGGCACCCCAACTATTTCGGCGACTTCTGCGTGTGGTGGGCGTTCTACCTGTTCGCCGTCGCTGCCGGCGGCTGGTGGACGGTGCTTTCGCCGATTCTGATGTCGTTACTGCTGCTGAAGGTGTCCGGCGTCGCCCTGCTGGAGAAGACGATCACCGAGCGTCGCCCCGAGTACGCAGAGTACATCCGCCGGACCAACGCGTTTTTTCCCGGGGTGCCGAAAGGCACGTCAACCGCTTGAGGAGGGCAACGATGAAACCGCTAAAGCACATTTTCGCTGGCGCCCTGCTGATGATGCTGTCCCAGACAGCCGCATTCGCGGAGGGCTCTGTCGACACGACGCTCGTCTTTGACGTGTTTCTCGATGGCAAGAAGATCGGCTACCACCGCTTCGAGATCGATGGGACCGGGAGCGACGCCGACGTGCGCAGCGAGGCGAGTTTCGACGTCAAGTTCCTGTTCGTGACCGCATTCAGCTACCGGCACACGGCCACGGAGAGTTGGAGCAACGGCTGTCTCGACGAGATCGAGGCTCGCACGGATTCGAACGGCAAGAAGCTCAACGTATTCGGCGAACGTACCGATAACGCGTTCGTTATCGACAGTGGCGACGTCGAGGCGGAACTGCCGTCCTGCGTGATGAGCTTCGCCTACTGGAACCCGGGTTTCCTCGAGCAGCCGCGACTGCTCAACCCGCAGACCGGCGAGTACCTGGAGATGGAGGTGCAGGAACTCGGCCGCGATACGGTCAGGCTCGATGGCCGCGAGGTCCCGGCCAGGTCGGTCAGGCTTACGGCCCGGCAGATGGATATCACGTTGTGGTACTCGGACAGTTCCGAGTGGCTGGCCCTCGAATCGGTTGCCAAAGGCGGCCGCATCATTCGTTACGAGTTGAGTTGATATGACCTTTTTTCGCAAACAGGCATTTGTCGTCATGGCTTCCTTGTCGCTGGCGGCCTGTGCCGGAAGTGAGCCCGAGATGGAAACCGTAGATTACGTTGACCTGGAACGATTCATGGGCGATTGGTATGTGATCGCCAACATCCCGACTTTCCTCGAGAAAGGCGCGCACAACGCCGTTGAAACCTACGAGATGAATGACGACGGCTCCATCGCGACGACATTCACCTTCCGCGATGGTAGCTTCGACGGCGAGAAGAAAGAGTACAACCCGAAAGGCTTCATCCGGGACACCGAGTCGAATGCCCTCTGGGGAATGCGTTTCATCTGGCCGATCAAGGCCGACTACCGCATCGTCTACCTGGACGAGGACTATTCGCAGACCATCGTCGGCCGGCAGAAGCGTGATTTCGTGTGGGTCATGGCGCGCGAGCCGAATATTTCGGAGAGCGACTACCAGATGCTGCTCGGCTTGGTCGAATCACTGGGCTACGACATCTCCAAAGTCGAGCGCGTGCCGCAGAAGTGGTAGCGGGGGCCTCATGAGAATCGCAATCGTCGGCACCGGAATCGCGGGAAATACCGCGGCCTACAAGCTTCGTAAAGAGCACGACATCACCGTCTACGAGGCGTCGTCGTACATTGGCGGGCATACGAATACGGTCGATGTCCCGGAAGGCGACGAGACGATTGCTGTCGATACGGGTTTCATCGTTTTCAACGATCGTACCTACCCCAACTTCATCGAGCTGCTCGAAGAGATCGGGCAGGAGTCGCAGCCGAGCGTCATGAGCTTCAGTGTAAGCTCGGGTGACGGCCGCCTCGAATACAACGGCGCAGGGTTGAATGCCTTGTTTGCGCAGCGCCGCAACATCCTGCGCCCGCCGTTCTTCCGCATGGTCCGCGACATCCTGCGCTTCAATGACGAAGCCGTGACGACCCTCCCGTTCGAAGAAGACGGCCAGACCGTCGGTGGCTACCTGCTCAAGCACGGTTACGGCCAGGAATTCATGAATGACTACCTGGTGCCGATGGCCGCCGCTATCTGGTCGGCCGAGCCTGTGGCCATCCAGGAGATGCCGCTGCAGTTCCTGGTGCGGTTCTTCGACAACCACGGCCTGCTGCAGCTGAAGGACCGACCGGTCTGGCGGGTGATCAAGGGCGGGTCGCGCGAGTACGTGGGGAAGATGATCGCAGACCACCGTGACCGCATCCGGCTCGATACGCCCGTGAAAGCCGTCATTCGCCATGCATCGGGCGTAGAGATCCTCACGGAGCGCCACGGCAGTGAGTGGTACGACGCGGTGTTCCTTGCCTGTCACAGCGACCAGGCACTGGCGTTGCTCGACTCGCCGACAGCCGTCGAGCGTGACGTGCTCGGTGCTATCCGCTACCAGGACAACGAAGCCGTGCTGCACACCGACGCGACCGTGCTGCCAAAGCGTCGCCGCGCCTGGGCTGCCTGGAACTATCACATTCCGGCAGACCCGCACCGCCAGGTCGCCGTTACTTACAACATGAACATGCTGCAGGGGCTCAACTGCAAAGAACAGTATTGCGTCACGTTAAACAATGACCGCCAGATCGACCCGGCTAAGGTGATACGGCGTATCGAGTATCAGCACCCGGTGTTCTCGCTCGACGCGGTCGCCGCGCAGCAGCGGCAGGCGGAGCTGAACACGGACCGGACCTACTTTTGCGGCGCTTACTGGCGCAACGGTTTTCATGAAGACGGCGTCGTCAGCGCGCTGAACGCAATCGCCCATTTCGAGGAGAGGCAGGGCTGTGGAGAGCTGCATCTACGAAGGGCGGGTTAAGCACACGCGCACGGATCCCGTGCTGCACCGGTTCAGCTACCGGATGTTCATGATGTACCTCGACCTGGACGAGTTGCCGGAGCTGTTCGGGAAGCGCTGGCTGTGGTCGGCAACGCGTCCGGCACTGGCGCGGTTCCGGCGCGAGGATCACCTCGGCGCTCCTGACGAGCCCCTGTCGGAGTCGATACGTAAGCTGGTCGAGCAGGAAACGGGCAGTCGCCCGGAAGGGCCCGTGCGCTTGCTGACCAACCTCAGCTACTTCGGGTTCTGCTTCAACCCGGTGAGTTTCTATTACTGTTTCGACGCCGATGGCAGGACGCTGAGAACGATCGTTGCCGAGGTGAACAACACGCCGTGGGGTGAACGCGACACCTATGTCCTGCCGGAGTCGCTGGACATTGGCAAGCGTGGTGTGAAGCGCTTCAGGCCCGAGAAGAAGATGCACGTCTCGCCTTTCATGCCGATGGAAGTCGAATACGATTGGTGCTTTACTGAACCTGAAGAGCGGGTGACGGTTTACATGGCCAACTCGAGCAACGGCAAGCGAATGTTCGACGCGTCCATCAACCTGAAGCGCACCGAAATATCGGCCGGTGCCCTGGCAAGCGTGCTGGCCCGGTTTCCGTTGATGACGGTAAAGGTCGTCACGGCGATCTACTGGCAGGCGCTCAAGCTCTGGATCAAGCGATGCCCGGTTTATCCGCATCCCGACAAGCGACAGAAGATCGCAGCGGAGGCACGATGAGATCAGTTTCAATCGACTCGCCGAAGTTTCTCGAAGCCAGCAGGAAACCCACCGCCCTGGAGTCGCTCGCGCGCCGAGTCGTTCGCGCGCGACTGGAGTCCTTGCGCAACGGCCAGATCGTGGTTACCGAGAACGGCCGACACGAGACCTTCGGCGCCGTTACCGACGATATGCCCCTCACCGTACACCTCACGGTAAACGATCCGCGTTTTTACAGCGATATCGCGTTCGGCGGGCCCGTGGGGGCAGGTGAGTCCTATATTCACGGCTCCTGGTCCTGCGACGAACTCACCACGCTGGTCCGCATACTGGCAAAGAACCGCGAGGTCCTGCTGGACATGGATTCCGGCACCGCGTATCTCACCAGGCCCTTGCAGAAGCTGTTCCACTGGCTCAACCGCAACACGCGTAGCGGCAGCCGGCGAAACATTGCAGCTCACTATGACCTCGGCAATGACTTTTACGCCCTTTGGCTCGACAGGCGCATGATGTATTCGGGCGCGGTCTTCGAGTACCCGGACATGTCACTGGAGGCGGCCTCGGTCGCGAAGCTCGATCGTATATGCCGGAAGCTGAACCTGTCCCCGAAAGATCACGTGCTGGAGATCGGCACCGGGTGGGGCGGGTTCGCGATCTATGCTGCGGAAAACTATGGCTGCCGGGTGACGACGACGACGATATCGCAGCAGCAGCACGACTATGCGAAAGAGGCGATCGCCAGGGCCGGCCTCGAGGATCGAATCACCCTGTTGCAGAGCGATTACCGCGATCTCGAAGGGCAATTCGACAAGCTCGTATCCATCGAGATGATCGAGGCCGTCGGGTACGAGTTCCACGATGCCTACTTCAAGAAGTGTTGTGAGCTGCTCAAGCGCGACGGCATGATGCTGCTGCAGGCAATCACGATCGCGGACCAGAACTACGAGCGCGCGAAGAAGACGGTCGACTTCATCAAGCGCTATATCTTCCCCGGCGGCTGCCTCACTTCGGTAACGGCCATGTCGGAGACGTTAACGCGCGTTACGGACATGCGAATCGTCGATCTCGAGGACATCGGGCCGCATTACGCGACGACCCTGGAGCGCTGGCGCGAGCGGTTCTTCGACAACATCGACCGCGTGCGTGGCATGGGCTTCTCCGAGGAGTTCATCCGCATGTGGCAATACTACCTCTGCTATTGCGAGGGCGGATTCCTCGAGCGTGCGATCGGCAACGTGCAGGTGCTCATCATGCGCCCCGACGCCCGCCCGGCAAGCCCCGCGGCCTGACGCCGCTTTCTTCGCACGGCTGGCCGGCGCATAATCGCGGTATGCAGGGCATCGTATTACGCACCCTTATCAGCATGCTGGGCCTGTTCCTGGCATCCACGCTCGTGCCGGGCGTCACGATCTCCGGCACCTGGACGTTTATCTTCGCGGCGGTGTTGCTCGGCCTCGTCAACGCATTCGTCCGGCCGATCGCGTTCGTCCTGACGCTGCCTATTACGCTCGTTACGCTGGGGCTCTTCCTGCTCGTGCTGAACGCCGCCATGTTCGCGCTGGTCGCGGCCATGCTGGACAACTTCGTCGTCGCCGGTTTCTGGTCGGCGCTGTTTGGCGCGATCATCTTGAGCATCACCAGCACGATTGCCTCCTGGTACATCGGACCCGACGGCCGTATCGAGGTGATCGTCGTCACCCGCCGCTGAGAACGAGGGAGGCCCGCGTGAGTATCAAGACGCGCCTGGTCGACTATCGGGATGGCGATCTCGTGTTCCAGGGAATGCTGGCCTGGGACGACGGCATCGAAGAGCCGCGTCCCGGCGTGCTGGTCGCGCACACGATCCGCGGGCGCAGCGATTTCGAGGAGGGTAAGGCGAGGCGGCTTGCGGAACTCGGTTACGTGGGTTTTGCGATCGACGTTTACGGCAGGGATGCAACCGGTAGTGCGATAGAGAATTGCCGCGAGATGATGGACGCGCTCAGGAACGATCGGCCGGCCCTCCAGCGGCGCCTGCTGCTGGCCGTGCAGGCGCTGCGGGACCAGGCGGAAGTCGACGCATCGCGCATTGCGGCCATGGGCTATTGTTTTGGCGGCCTGTGCGTGCTCGACATAGCGCGCACCGGCGAGCCGGTTGCCGGCGTCGTAAGTTTCCACGGGTTGTTCGACCCGCCCGGGAATACCGAGGGCAACCGCATCCGGGCGCGCATACTCGCACTGCACGGCTGGGACGACCCGCTTGCCACGCCAGACCAGGCGGTGGCGCTGGCGCGTGAACTCAGTGGCATGGGGGCCGACTGGCAGCTGCACGGCTACGGCAACGTGCGCCATGCGTTCACCAACCCGGCCGCCGACGCGAGCACTGGCGTTACCGTTTATAATGAGTCCGCCAATCGTCGCTCGTGGGCAGCGGCGCAATACTTTCTATCAGAACTGTTCGATACCTGAGTATCGGTCGGATCAATTCGCGCCGCGACACGTGGCGCGTCGCATCAATTCCCGGAGGTCAAGTGTGAAACTGAAACATCTGTTGGTGGTCATCGTGGCGCCATTCATCGTCGTCGCCTGCAGCAAGGAAGAGCCGCAGCAGGCTGCGACCGAAACGCCGGCCGAGCTGTCGTCACCCGTCGCGGTGGAGGTTAGCGGCGGCAACCCCGCGGCGGAGGAAGCTTCGGGGCTGATTACCGCAGACTACATGCGTGACATCATCGTCGAGATCGCGAGTGACGCGTACGAGGGTCGTGGGCCCGGAAGCCGCGGCGACGTCAAGGCGCGCGAGTACCTGGCCGCGGAAATGGAGCGGCTCGGTCTGCAGCCGGCTGCCGCCGACGGCACCTGGGAGCAGAAATTCGATCTCGTCGGTGTGAACACCGGGCAGCCGGAAAGCTGGACGTTCACCGGGCACGGCAAGGAACGCACGCTCAAGCAGTGGGACGAGTTCATCGTTTCGAGCGGCGTCCAGGAGGAGCGCGTCGAAATCAGCGAGGCTGAACTCGTCTTCGTCGGCTACGGCATCCAGGCGCCGGAGTACGAATGGGACGACTTCAAGGACGTCGATCTCGAAGGCAAGGTCCTGCTCATCATGAACAACGATCCCGACTGGGATCCGGAACTGTTCGAAGGCGAGACCCGCCTGTGGTACGGGCGCTGGGACTACAAGTACCTGAGCGCCGCCCGGCAGGGTGCTGCGGGCGCAATCATCATTCACACCACACCGTCGGCAGGCTACCCGTTCCAGGTCGTGCAAACCTCGTCGACCGGCGAGCAGTTCGAGCTGCCGGCCGGCGACGAGCCGCGCAACCAGGTCAATGCCTGGGTGACGGAAGACGCGGCTCGTGAGCTCGTCGCGATGGCGGGCAAGGACCTCGATGCGTTGCGCGAGGCCGCCTACAACCGCGATTTCCAGCCGGTACCGCTCGGGGTCACGACGTCGATCACCATGGACGTGGAGCTGAACCGCACCGAAAGTGCAAACGTGCTCGGGCTCATTCCGGGCAGCGACCCGGAACTGAAGGACGAAGTCGTCATTTACACCGCGCACCATGATCACCTCGGCATCGGCGAGCCGAACGAAGAGGGCGATGCGATTTACAACGGTGCGCGTGACAACGCATCGGGCGTATCGGTCGTGCTCGCAATCGCGAGGGCGCTCAAGGCGCTGCCGGAGGCGCCGCGTCGTACTTCGCTGTTTGCGCTGGTCGGCGCGGAGGAACAGGGCCTGCTGGGGTCGCTGTATTACGCGAATAACCCGACGTTCGCGCCCGGGCGCATTGCGGCGAATATCAACTACGACAACCCGAACATCCTGGGCGACACGCATGACGTGACATTCGTCGGCCTCGGCAAGTCGTCGATAGATCGCATACTGCAGCTGATCGCCGAGGAACAGCGTCGCGAGGTGAAGCCGGACCAGTTTGCCGACAAGGGCTATTTCTACCGTTCCGACCAGTTTAGCCTTGCGAAGATCGGGGTACCCGCGATGTACCTCAAGCCTGGCACCGACTACGTGGACCGGCCGCCGGGCTGGGGGCGCGAGCAGCAGGAGCACTACACCAACGTGCACTATCACCAGCCATCCGACGAATACAACGACAGCTGGGATTTCTCCGGCCTAATCGAGGATGCGCTGCTCGGCTACTGGACCGGACTTGCCATCGCAAACGCCGACGAGATGCCGGCCTGGAACCCGGGCGACGAGTTCGAGGCGGCGCGCCTGAAGGCGATCTCCGAACTCGGGGAGTAACGGTCACCGTGCCCCGCGGCGAGCGGGGCACGGCATTCCGGTCAGTCGGCGGCAGCCGGCACCACGAGTACGTCGCAGGGCAGGTGGTCGAGCACCCTGGCGGCGGTGTTGCCGATATAACGCCGGGCTATACCGCCGCGCGACAGTGCGCCCATGACCATCAGGCTGGCACCGTGCGTCTTTGCAAACGTCGGCAGCAGCTCGTGTGCCCGGCCGGGAAGCTGGTGCACGTGTTTGTCCGGCACGCCGGTCTCGGATGCGAATGCGTCGAGCGCCTTGCGGTGCTCATCGCGGATCTTCTTGTCCAGTTCGTCGATCGGCAGCTTCACGGGCTTGAAGGTCTTCATTGCGCGTGAACCGATTTCGACGAGCCTCTGGTAGGTATGCACGAGTTCGATCTGCCCGTTGCAGGCTGACGCGACTGATTGCGCGGTCTCGACGATCAGGCGATCGAGGCGCGCCTCCCGGTCTTTCTCGTGCGTCGGGTCGACGGCAGCGACGATCACGGGCTCCTCTTTCCAGGCGACCGGCTTCACGAACCATAACGGATAGTCCAGCTTTTTCATGAGCTGCCAGTCGGTGTCAGCGAAGGTCGCGCGCTCGGCCGGCGAGTGGTAGTGGGTTCCCTTGACGACGAACATCGGGTCGAGGTCCATCGCCCGCGAAATGATGCCGTCGGCAACCGGCCGCTCGTGACTGACGTGTGTGATCACCTTGAGACCGGACGACTCGGCCGTCTTTGCGAGGTCGCGCAGCGCCGTTTTCTGCGCTTCCTTGATGTCCTCGGCCAGGTCGCGCACCTCGCTCGATATGATGAATATCTCGCTGAGGAAACTCGTGGTTGGGTCGCAGAGCAGCAGCTCGAGGTCGCAGTTCATAAGCCGGGCCAGCCAGGCGGCTCGAGCGACAACGTCTTCCGGGTAGTTGTCGAGTTCGATGATTGTCAGAACAGTCTCGCTCATTCGATTCTCCCTCGAATCCAATAGAGCAACGGCATTCCGCCGCCGCGTATCAGAGGGTAGGCGGATTGCACGATCTGCAAAATCCGTATGCGACGCGACAAATTTCGGGGACTACTTAGGTGCGCGAGTCGTGACGGGCCGGCAACAGGAACAAAAAAGGCCGGGCATCAGCCCGGCCTTCCGTTCGCAGCGTTGCGGCCGTTGTCAGGAGCGCCGGAAGCGGCTGAAGAAACCACCTTTGGGCTCGTCTTTATCGTCGTCATTGATCGCAGCCGGGTCGGGGTTGACCTTGAGTGCTTTCATCGTCTGGGTCAATGAGGTCGTTATCTGATCTTCGATCGGGTCTGGTTTCGCGGCGGCAGCAGCGGGCGCGTCCGACTTGTCTTGCGCGGCGCTGCCGTTTTTCCCGGTGTTCAGCGCCCGGACCGTCGCGAGCCGTTGCGAAGCCGACAAGTCGAGGCCGCCTTTCTGGTCGTCGAGCTCGGAATCGATGGAAACCTCGATGCCGGGCGTTTCGCCCCAGACATTTTCGAACTCTTTCTCCATCGCCGATTTCGACGCCTGCGCCGCGGGTGATGCGTCTCGATCAGCCGTGGTCTCGCTGGCCGCCTCTGCCGCCGCTTCTTCCGCGACCCTGGCAGCGACAGCCGCGGCGGCCACGCTGAGTTCTTCGCCGAAAAGCGTTTCGGCCATCTTGTCGTCGACGTCCTCGATGGTCTTCGCCCTGGCAAGGCCTTCCGCGATCTTCTCGAGCTCCGCGGCGGATTTCTCCTGGCGGTCGCGCTCCTCCTTGCTGACCTCGGCTTTCTCTTGTTCCTTTTCTTCCTCGACCTCGACGCGGCCTTCTTTTTCCAGGCGTTGCTTGCGCTCGAGGGCGGCGATGTCGACCTTGCGGTTGATGGAGTCGTCCAACGTGATCTCGGGGATGTCCTCGATCTCGTCTTTCGGTGCTTCCTTCGGCGATGGCGCGGCAGCCGGCTTGTCCGCGTCACCGGCATCCGGGTCGCGGCCGTGTGCGACCGCCATAGCGCGCTCCAGGGCATCCAGGTCGGGACGCAGCTCGGCCAGCGTGGGATCACGGTCCCAATCCGGCGTGTCGTCATCCGCCGGCGCATTCTTCACGGGCGACGCGACTTCGCCCGTAGCGTCCGACAGTATCGGAATCGTCTCGGTCGCGCCGGCGTCGGGCTCCTGTTCCAGCTCAAGCTCCAGCTTGAGCTCGGGTGCCGGCTTCGGCGGCGGTTTCGGGGCCGCTTTGGGTTCCTGTTTCTGGACCGGCGCTGCGGCAGCCGCGGTCTTCGTCGCGGGTGCCGGTTGCGGCGCGGCGGCCGGTTTCGGTATTGCCTTCACGAGCGGTTCCGGCTTCGCGGAGCTGGCTTCCGGCGCCGGTTTCGGCGCGGCAGGCGCCTCTGTCTTCGCTTTAACGGCCGGTTCGGTCCTCGGCGCAGGTTTGGGCGGCGGTTTCCGCTTCGCCTCAGGCTCGGGAATCGCGGGTGCGGGCCCTAGCTCCGCGGACAGTGCTTCGATATCGGGCAACGTATTGTGGTCAGGCTGCCGGGTTTTCGGTTTCGATGGCAGCGGTGCATCGTTGAGAATTGCGAGCGCCGGCTGCGTGTCCTGGATCAGTTCCGGTATGTCGTCGTCGACCGCTTCAGCCATCGGCTCAGGGACAGGCCCGGAAACCGGCTCAGCCTTAGGCTCGGCAATGGACCCAGCCTTTGGCTCGGACATCGGCTCGGAAACCGGCCCAGGAGCCGGCACGGCAACCGGGTCCGGTTCCGGCATCGACAGGGCGACCAGTTCCGCCGTCGCGTCGTCGCTGTGCTTGGGTTCGGGCTGCTTGCTGCTGATCTCGGGGAGTCGCGAGAAAGTGCCCGTCAGGCCGAATTGCTCGTCCGCCACGCGGGTCACGAGTTCGAGCGCGACGGTCTTTGCGTTCGCGTCAGCGGCGGCTTCCATCGAGGATTCTATGAGATTGTTCACAACACGGAGGATGCCGCCGCTCAGTTCGTGCAGCAGTTCGGCAGCGCCCGCTGCAAATACCGTGTCGAAGTCACCCCCTGCCTGGCGGAAACAGTGCCGCAGATACCCACCCAGCTCTTCCACGCCGCAAGGCTCGAGGCTGCGGCGCAATCTTATGCGCTGCCTGAGTCGGGCGAGGGACTTGGAGGCGAGAAGTTCCTTGAGGTAGTCGTCGCCCATCAGGACGATAGCCGCGCCGTCTGACGGCCCGGTGTCGGCCGCGGTAACGACTTCGAGTTCGGCGAGCATGTCCGGACCGATGAACGGGGCATCCTCGACGAGAATGAACATCCGCGAATCGTTCTGCGCGAGGTTGAACAGCAGCTGGCGGAACAGTGCGAGCTTCTGGTTGCCGCGCTGCGGCCGCTGCTGGATGCGCATGTGGTCGAACAGCAGGTCCAGGAGTTCGCCACGCTGCAGGGGAAAGCGGCCGACCCTGACAATCGCATTCTTGCCGCTGATGGCGCCCAGCGAGTGAGCGACCGCGGTGGATTTACCAGAGCCAACCGGACCGGTCAGTGTTACCACGGCATCGGGCGCGGTCAGCGCCTTCTTGATACCCGTGAGAATGTTCGCCGTTTGCGGCCCGACGAATACGTCGGCGCCCGCTGCGTTGCCGCGAAAGATCCGTCGTTCGAGCCCGAAATGGTTCTTGTACATAGGTCCCCGTTCTGCGAATGTTATTGCAGTGCACAATCCTGGACAGCAGCCCAGATTTTGCGGTCTGTCTCCCCGAATTACGTGGGTTTATGTCACAAAAAGCGCAAACGCCCCTGGGCCGGCGGGGCGGCGGGCGAGCAACAAACGACTGGTTTTCTGTGTCAAATCACTCACAATACGGGGCCTCCACAGTCCAGAGAATCTCCGTGTCGCGAAAAGTCGAGCGCATCGCTCTCATCGTCGCAATCCTCCTGGTTGCGGTCGTGATCTCCCTGATGCTTTCGTTCCTGCGCAAGGAGCCGCCGAAGAAGCCGGTCGAGAACCTCGCGATGCTGGTCGAGGTTGCGGAACTCGAGTCCGTGGACGCCCGATTCCCGGTCCGCAGCCAGGGAACCGTGCGCCCCCGTACCGAGACAATACTGAGCGCCGAGGTATCCGGCGCCGTCGTCGAGATTTCTCCAAAGTTCATTCCCGGCGGCGTCTTCGATGCCAACGAAGTGCTGATGCGCATTGACCCGACGAACTACAGGGTCGCCGTCACCCAGGCCGAGGCACTCGTCCGGCAGCGTACGATCGAATACGAGGGTGCGAAGAAACTGCGTACCCAGGGGTACCGCGCAGAATCGGAATACGCATCCTCCGCCGCCGCGCTTGCGACCGCCGAAGCGGACCTCGTCAGGGCGAAGCGGAACCTCGAGCGGACCTATATCCGCCTGCCCTACGCAGGCATGGTACGAGGCAAGGAGGCCGACCTGGGCCAGTTCGTGAACCCGGGAACCCGGCTCGGAGTCACGTTCGCCACCGATTATGCCGAGGTCCGCCTGCCACTCACGGATCGCGACCTTGCCTTCGTCGACCTGCCGTACGCCTCGGAGATTACCGCGGCGGCGGAAACGCGTGGGCCCGAAGTATTGCTGTCAGCGGAACAACGGGGTCGGCTCGTCGAATGGCAGGCGAGAATCGTCCGCAGCGAAGGGGTCGTCGACGAAAGCAGCCGCGTGACCTACGCGGTTGCGAAAGTCGAGGATCCGTATGCCCTGAATAGTGACCATGTGCCCCTGCCCATGGGAACGTTCGTGACGGCGAGCATCGAGGGCGTGGCGATCGAGGGCCTGCTCCGGGTGCCCCGTCATGCGCTGCACGGTTCCAACCAGCTGTTGTTCGTTGACGACGAAAACACCCTGCGCATCCGCAACGTCAGCATCGTGCGCGCCGATGCCGAGTACGCCTACATCGATGACGGGGCGGAACCCGGTGAGCGGGTGATTCTCACGGCCATGGAATCGCCCATCAACGGGATGCCGGTCCGTACCACGGCTGACATCGCCGCGGACGACGAGAAAATTGCGGCGAAGGGGGACGACGAAAAACCGTGAAGCCGCGTGGAGTCACCGAGCGCAAGGGCATCATTGCCTGGTTCGCCGCCAACCACGTCGCAGCAAACCTGCTGATGTGTCTCATCATCGTGGCCGGCCTGCTGTCCGCCGCGACTATACGCAAGCAAACCCAGCCCGACTTCGAACTGAACAACGTTCAGGTTCAGGTTCTGTATCTCGGCGCCGCACCGCAGGAGGTCGAGGAGGGCGTCGTCATCAAGGTCGAGGAGGCCATCCAGGACGTCGACGGCATCGTCAAACTGAGTTCCACCGCATCCGAAGGCGTAGGCACCGTGATCGCCGAGGTGTCCCGCGACGCCGATCTCAACGAAGTACTGAGCGAGATCAAGACGCGCGTCGACGCGATATCGACCTTCCCGGCGCTCACGGAAAAGCCGGTCATCAGCAAACAGGAGATTCCGTTCGCTGTTGCCTACATCGCCATCTACGGCGACATGGACCCGTTCACACGCAAGTCGATTGCGCAGAACGTACGCGATGAGTTGATGCGGCTGTCCGCCGTCAACCAGGTCCGCATCCTGGGTGACCGGCCTTTCGAGATCAGCATCGAGGTGTCCGAGCAAACTCTGAGGCAATACGGCCTTACGATGAGCGAGATCTCGCAGGCGGTGAAAAATTCATCCGCGGACTTGCCGGGCGGCACTATCAAGACCGAGGGAGGCGACATCCTGCTGCGGACGGAAGGCCAGGTGTACACCGGCATCGAATTCTCGGAGCTGGTGCTGCGTACCTTCGGTGACGGCACCCGCCTGACCCTCGGCGACATCGCGACGATCAGGGACGGGTTCGTCGAGAGCAACGATTACAGCCGCTTCAACGGGCGACCGTCGGCCATACTGCAGGTGCTGACGGTAGGGGAACAGAACGAACTCGCGACGGCCGCTGCCGTGCGCGCTTACGTGGCGACGAAATCCGCGGAACTGCCCGACGGCATCCAGATGGATATCTGGGCCGATCGTGCCTATTACCTGCAGGACCGGCTGGACATGATGCTGGAAAACATGCTGCTCGGCGCGCTGCTCGTGTTTATCGTGCTGTCGCTGTTCCTGCGCATGAAGGTGGCCGGCTGGGTCATCGTCGGCATACCGATCACGTTTTTCGGCGCGCTGTGGTTGATGCCGGTCAATCCCTGGCCCGTGACCGTCAATATGGTCAGCCTGTTCGGCTTTATCGTCGTGCTCGGCATTGTCGTTGACGACGCGATCATCATCGGTGAGAGCGTCTACACGAAGATCCGGGCCGACGGCCATACCCTGGACAACGTCATTGACGGTGCTCAGCGGGTAGCAATCCCGGCAACGTTCGGCGTGTTGACCACCATCGCCGCGTTTGCACCGATGCTGTTCATCGGCGGCATATTCGGGCCGTTCTTCGAGGCGATCTCGGTGGTCGTGATCCTCTGCCTGTTGTTCTCGCTGGTCGAATCCAAGCTGATCCTTCCGGCTCATCTCGTGCACGCGCGAATCCCGGACATCGACGAGGAAGACCTGTTCCATCCGCAGCGCGAGGTCGGGCTGTTCGAGAGAGTTCCGCGGTTCTTCCTGAAGATTCAGCGCCGCGTTCAGCGCGGCCTGCACAAGTTGATTCACGAGTATTACCGGCCGCTGCTGTTGCGGGCGATCGACAACAGGGGTGTGACGGTGGCGATCTTCATCGCCGTTCTGATCGTGACCGGCGGTGTTGTGGCGAGCGGTCTCGTGAGGCAGGTCATGGTGCCGGAGATCGATAGCGACATCATCCGGGTCGAGATGCGCATGCAGACCGGAACGGCGCCGCGGGTGAGGGATGCGGCCATCGACAGGATCGAGGGCGAACTGCTCGCGATGAGCCGCGAGTTCCTCGAAGACAATCTGGAGTCCATCCCGATGATCAAGCATCTCGGTGTGTTCACCAGTGGTGACACCGGCGCGACGATCGTGGTGGAGATGCCGAGGGACGAGGACCGGCCGTACGAAGGCGTCGAAATCAGTGATCTTTGGCGCGAGCGGGTCGGCGAGATACCCGGCGTCAAGAGCCTGACGTTTTCCGGCGCCGTCCATCTCGGCGGCGGGCCGCCGTTGAGTTTTCGGCTCAACGGCAATAATTACCGCGCGCTCGAGGCCGCGGCGGCGGAACTCGAGCGGGAACTCGGATCCTACGCCGGGGTTTTCGAGGTGCAGAATTCCGCGGTGAGCGGCGGTGACGAGATTGGGCTCACGATCAAGCCCGAGGCCGAGGCCCTCGGGCTCACGCTCGTTTCCCTGGGACGGCAGGTGCGCCAGGCGTTCTACGGTGAGGAAGCGCAGCGTATCCAGCGTGGCAAGGACGAGCTCAAGGTGATGGTCCGTTACCCGGAAGAGCAGCGCCGGTCGATCGCCGACCTGGAAAACATGCGCATCCGCACGCCGGCCGGCGACGAAGTGCCGTTTTCATCGGTGGCGGAAGTCAGTTTCGGCGAAAGCTACTCCAGCATCCGCCGCCAGAACCGTGAGCGCACGGTGACGGTGAGCGCGAATATCGACCCGGAGCGCGTCGAGCCGCAAGAGATCATCCGGTCGATTCGCGAGGAGTTCGTCCCGCAGTTGCTGGCCCGGCATCCGGGGGTGAGTTTCGGTCTCGAGGGCGCCAGCGAGGAGGAGCGGAACTTCGTCCGCAACCTGTCGATCGCATCCGTCGCCGCGCTATTCCTCATCTATGCGCTGATCGCAATCCCGCTGCATTCCTACAGCCAGCCACTGGTCATCATGTCGGTCATCCCGTTCGGCTTCATCGGGGCGGTTTTCGGCCACATCATCATGGGCAAGGCGATCAGCATGTTCTCGATGTTCGGCCTGATCGCGCTCGCCGGAGTCGTCGTCAATGACAGCCTGATCATGGTCGACTTCATCAACCGGGCGCGAGCGCAGGGCGCCGACCTGAGGACCGCTGTCATCGACTCGGGCACGAGGCGCTTCCGGGCGATCGTGCTGACCTCTTTCACGACGGCAGCCGGACTGCTGCCGATCATGACGGAAACCAGCATGCAGGCGCAGTTCGTGATACCGATGGCGATATCCCTCGGATTCGGCATCCTGTTCGCGACGGTCATTACGCTGTTCCTGGTGCCGGCGCTGTACCTGCTGCAGATCGACGGCATGGCTCGCACCCGCTACCTGTGGGACCTGCTGCTCGGCCGGCCCGAGCGCTCGGAATCCTCGGTTTGAACGCACCGCCGGATGATGCGGCTGAACGGCGATTCCAGCGTGATGGCGTACTGACGGCACTGATTGCGTACGTTCTGTGGGGCGTCTTCCCCGTCTATTTCAAACTCGTGCAGGCAGTGCCGCCGACCGAGGTGCTGGTGCACCGCATCGTGTGGGCGGTGCCCTTCGGCGCCCTGATCCTCCACGTTCGCAGGCAGTGGCCGGAAGTCAGGCAGGCGTTCGCGTCGCCTTCGACGCTGTTCTGGCTGGCGCTTGCGGCGCTGTTCATCTCGGCGAACTGGTTCATCTACATCTGGGCGGTGCAACAGGAAGAAGTACTGCAGGCGAGCCTCGGTTATTACATCAACCCCTTGATGTACGTAATCGTCGGCGTGCTGTTTCTCAAGGAGCGGCTGCGGCGGCCGCAGGTCGTTTCGGTCCTGCTGGCCGCAATCGGCGTGACCTACCTGACGATCAGGGGCGGACAGTTTCCGTTCGTCGCGATGTCGCTGGCGCTGCTGTTTACGCTGTACGGCGTTATCCGTAAGCAGGTCGCGGTCGGCGCGATGCCCGGCTTGTTTATCGAGACACTGCTGCTGTTCCCGTTCGCGATGGCATGGCTCGGCTGGTTGATGACGACGGAACAGGCCGATTTCGGCAGCGGCAGCGCATCCATCTCGATGCTGCTCATGCTCGCCGGCCCGCTCACGGTCGTGCCGTTGCTGATGTTCGCTGTCGCCGCGCGTCGCCTCACGCTCACGGTGATCGGATTCATGCAATTCATCGCGCCAACGCTGCAGTTCATCGTCGGCATCTTCTACGGCGAGGTGCTGACGCCGGCGCACCTCGTATGTTTCGGCTGTATCTGGGCAGCCGTCGCGATCTTCAGCTTCGACGCGTTCTACCAGCAGAAAAAAAGGCCCCCGCGGATCGGAGCCGCGGGGGCCTGATTTTCGAACGTTGCCGCAGCAGCGCGCCTCGGTGCGCGATCAGACAGCGATCGCGGTTCGGGAACCGCTCCTACTTTGCGGCCTTGCGCTCCTGCGCTTCCTTGATCACTTCCTCGGCGACGTTCTGCGGGCACGGTGAATAGTGCGAGAACTCCATCGAGAACTGTCCGCGGCCGGAAGTCAGCGTGCGCAGGTGACCGATGTAGCCGAACATCTCGGCGAGCGGCGCATCTGCCTTGACGCGTACGCCGGTTGCGCCGGCGTCCTGCGACTTGATCATGGCGCGGCGGCGGTTGAGATCGCCGATGACGTCGCCCACATTGTCGTCCGGCGAGAACACGTCGACCTTCATGATCGGCTCCAGCAGCTGCGGGCCAGCCTTGGGCACCGTCTGCCGGTAGGCTGCCCTGGTGGCGATTTCGAAAGCCAGCGCCGACGAATCGACCGCGTGGAACGCGCCGTCCAGCAGCGTGAACTTCACGTCGAGCAGGGGATAGCCTGCGAGCGTGCCTTCGGACATGCTCCCCTGGAAGGCCTTCTCGATCGCACCCCAGTACTCGCGCGGTACGTTGCCGCCCGTGACGAGGGACTCGAATACATAGCCTTCGCTGGTGCCGGCCGGCTCGATGCGGTATTCGATCTTGCCGTACTGGCCCGATCCGCCGGACTGTTTCTTGTGGGTGTAGCTGTCTTCGACCAGCTTGGTGATCGTCTCGCGGTAAGCCACCTGTGGCTTGCCCATCTCGACGTCCACCTTGTGCGTGCGGCGCAGGATGTCCACCTTGATGTCGAGGTGCAGTTCGCCCATACCCTTGATCAGCGTCTCGCCGGAATCTTCGTCCGTCGCAACCTGGAATGACGGGTCTTCCTGGACCATCTTGTTCAGCGCAACACCCATCTTCTCGTTGCCGGCCTTGTCCTTGGGCCGGATGGCAACCGAGATCACGGGATCCGGGAACACCATCGGCTCGAGCGTTGCCGGGTTGTTCGGGTCCGCGAGCGTATGGCCGGTGCGCGTATTCTTCATGCCGAGCAGGGCGACGATATCGCCGGCCTGGGCATACTCGAGCTCTTCGCGCGAGTTCGCGTGCATTTCGACGATACGGCCGATGCGCTCGGTCTTGCCCGTGAACGTATTCAGCACGTTGTCGCCCTTCTTGATCTTGCCGGAATAGATGCGCGTGAACGTCAGTGCGCCGTAGCGGTCGTCCATGATCTTGAAGGCGAGCGCGCGCAGCGGCTTGTCCGGGTCGACGATGGCATGGCCGCCGGTCTCGTGGCCCTCGAGGTCGATCTCGGGCTGCGGCTTGACCTCGGTCGGGCTCGGCAAATAGTCAACAACTGCATTAAGAACATTCTGTATGCCCTTGTTTTTAAACGCAGAGCCGCAGAAGGTCGGGAAAAAGTCCAGGTTGACCGTGCCTTTCCGGACGCAGCGCTTCAGGTCCTCCACCGAGGGCTCATTGCCTTCGAGGTACTGCTCCAGCAGATCATCGTCCTGCTCCACGGCGGTCTCGATCAGCTTCTCGCGCCATTCCTCGACGGCGTCCTGCATATCCGCGGGCACGTCGGTGATCTCGTAGTCCGAGGGATCGTCGCGGCCACCCCAGACCCATGCCTTGCGCTCGAGCAGGTCGACGACACCGATGAAGTTGTCCTCGACGCCGATCGGCAGGGTCATGACCAGCGGGGTTGCCGCCAGCACGTCCTTGATCTGCTTCACGACGCGGTAGAAGTCCGCGCCGACGCGGTCCAGCTTGTTGACGAAAATGATGCGTGCGACTTCCGAGTCGTTCGCATAACGCCAGTTGGTCTCGGACTGCGGCTCCACGCCGCCCGAACCGCAGAACACGCCCACACCGCCGTCAAGGACTTTCAGTGAGCGATAAACCTCGATCGTGAAGTCCACGTGCCCGGGGGTGTCGATGATGTTCAGGCGGTGCTTGTTCCACTCGCAGCTGGTCGCGGCCGACTGAATCGTAATGCCGCGTTCCTGTTCCTGCTCCATGAAGTCCGTGGTCGCTTCACCGTCATGCACTTCGCCGGTGCGGTGGATCTTTCCCGTCAACTTCAGGATGCGCTCGGTCGTCGTCGTCTTGCCGGCGTCCACGTGGGCGAAAATGCCGATATTTCTGTATGTGCTTAAGTCTTTCATGTCGAGTCTTCAGCTGTATCCAAGTCAAATGCACCCACGCCCCCATATTCGTAAGACGTCACTCCCGGCATGCCGGAGAACATGGAGCTGCGTCAATCAGGGTGGGTGCCTGTGTTCAGTACCGTCCGGGGATTTGCCCGCGGGCGACGCTCGTTGCGCCATCGCCCGGTCCAGAGCGGCTTTCGGGCGCGGATAATAGCAGCGCTGCGGCCCGTAAACCAGTAATTTCCAAGGCTATTGCGCGACGCCATGACGAAATGGCGGCGGTTGGCCGGTTTTCAACGCTGCGGCGCTGGCAGGGCAGGCCTAGCGGCGCAGCAGGGCCCACCAGCGGGCGATATTGAGCAGGCTCATCAATGACGCGGACACGTAGGTCAGGGCGGCCGCCGTGAGCAGGCGGCGGGCGTGCGGACGATCGGCCTTTTTCAGGACCCGCTGATCGTCCAGCAGCGGCAGGGCGCGGTTGAAGCTGGCGTCGAATTCGGTGGGCAGCGTTGCCAGGTGCACCAGCGTGGAGGTCGCCAGCGTAAGGAAACCGGCCAGGAACATGATGATGCCGATACTGGGCACGCGGGTAAGGGCGCCGATGAAAGGCGCGACCATCAGGGCGCCGGCCCCGACCCGCTCGACGGGGCGAGCCGCGCGAACGAGATAGGTGCGCAGCCGCAGCGGCCCGTAGCCCTCGTGGTCCTGGATGGCATGGCCCACCTCGTGGGCGGCAACGGTGATTGCCGTTAGCGAGCGGCCGTCGTACTTGTCCGGGGTGAGCCGCACGGCTTTCGCCGTCGGGTCGTAATGGTCGCCCTGGTCGGTGGTCTCGACGGCGACGTGCTGCATGCCGAGCCGATCGAGCAGGAAGCGCGCGAGCTGGGCGCCGGTGCCCGAATACCGGTCCGGCGGATCGCTGTAGCGCTCGATCACCCTGCGCACCCAGAGCCCCGGACCGAAAACCAGCGCGAGCAGCAGCACAAGCATGACGACGAATCCCATGGCCTGATCCTAGCGTGCCTTTCGGGTAACGAATAGCGTATCGTTTCGGTGTCGTGCGCCGCAGGGAAGATGATGACACTGCAACAATCCGTCCTGTTCGTCATTCTCGTCCTCGTTTTCGTGATGCTCATCTGGGGGCGCTGGCGTTACGACCTCGTCGCCTTCATCGCGCTGATGGTGGCATTGCTGACCGGCGTCGTGCCGGTTTCCGAGGCCTTTTCCGGCTTCGGGCATCCCGCGACCGTGATCATCGCGCTGGTGCTGGTCGTCAGTCGCGGATTGTCCAATTCGGGTGTCATCGAGCTGCTGGCTCGCTACCTGATCGACGCATCGCGCAAGCTCGTCGGCGCACGTGGGCATCATGGCCGCGCTGGCGGCGTCGCTGTCGGCGGTGATGAACAACGTGGCGGCGCTTGCGTTGCTGATGCCGCTCGATCTGCAGGCCGCGAAGAAAAGCGGTCGCAGTCCTTCGCTGTCGCTGATGGCGCTGTCGTTTGCGTCGATCCTCGGCGGCATGATCACGCTTGATCGGCACGCCGCCGAATATCGTCATCGCCGAGTTCCGCAACGACGCGCTTGGCGAGCCTTTCGGGATGTTCGACTTCGCGCCCGGTGGGCATCGCCTGCGCCGCGGTCGGCGTTGCCTACGTGGCACTCGTCGGCTGGCGCCTGCTGCCGGCATCGCGGTCATCGGGGGACGCCCGGGCCGACCTGTTCGATCTCGCCGACTACATCGCCGAGGTTCGCGTACCCGAAGGATCTGCCGTGATCGGCAAGCGGGTCCGCGACCTCGACGATCTCGCGGCGAAGAGCGACATCGAGATCGTGGGCCTGACGCGCAAGGGCAGGCGGCTCCCGGGGCTCGCGCGGATCGCGACCATCCAGGCAGACGACATCCTCGTCATCGAGGCGAGCCCTGAGAGCCTTGACGAGGCGCTCGGCGCGCTGCAGCTGGAATACGTCGGCAAATCCGAGGGCGTGCTGGATGACGGCGACCTGGAACTCGCCGAGGTCGTGGTGCCGGAATCTTCCAGGCTTGCCGGCCGCTCGGCCAGGTCCATACGCCTGCTGTACCGCTATCGCGTAGCCCTGGTCGGCGTATCGCGGGCCGGCCGGCGCTTTCGGGAAAACGTGCGCAAGCTCGAGTTGCACCCGGGCGACGTGCTGTTGCTGCTCGGGCCGGACGAGCGCCTTAACGACGTCACCGGTCAGCTCGGGCTGCTGCCGCTCGCGGATCGCGGGCAGCGCGTCGTGCAGCGCCACAAGGTCGGGCAGGCGGTAGCGATCTTCGTCGCAGCGATCGCCGCGGCCAGTGCCGGCCTCGTCTACCTGCCGGTCGCGCTCGGCTGCGTGGTGGCGGCGTACATCCTGTTGAATATCGTGCCGCTGCGGGAGGTTTACACCTCGATCGAGTGGCCGGTCATCGTGCTGCTGGGGTCGATGATTCCGCTCGGCGGGGCGCTCGAGGCTTCGGGCGGGTCGACGTTGATCGTCGATGCGATTCTCGGGCTCACCGGCAGTATTTCGCCGGCGATGGTACTGTACGCTGCTGATCATGGTCACGATGACCCTGTCCGACGTGATGAACAACACAGCGACGGCCGTTATTGCCGCGCCGATCGCCCTGGAGATTGCCGACCGGCTCGATGCCAATCCCGACGCGTTCCTGATGGGGGTGGCGGTCGCGGCCTCCTGCGCGTTCCTGACGCCCATCGGGCACAAGAACAACACGCTGATCATGGGGCCGGGCGGCTACGAGTTCGGCGACTACTGGCGCATGGGCCTGCCGCTCGAGATCCTGATCGTGCTGGTTTCCGTGCCGATGATCCTCGTCGTCTGGCCGCTCTGAGCGCGGCGGCTTATGTCAAGCGAGTGTCGCTAATTACACGAATCCGTGGTCACATCCTGACACTGCCGGGCGATATTTATGATAATTCTCATTCGAGAAAAAAATAATAAATAACTGAAATATATCGTTTTTATAAAAGTCATTTTGCGGTCGCGCGGTTGGCACACCGTTTGCACCCCGTAGATCGGGCATTGACTACACGAGCCAATTCGCTTGGCGCTACGGAGGTTACGATGGAGCGAGCGACTATCCAGGACTGGACCCAGAGCAAGGTACCGATGAAGGTCGGCGGCTACCGCGAAGTGCAATACCGCGTGTACCGCGATGGCAGCAGGCATTTCCAGGAAATCTGCGAGACCACCGGTGCTCCGGTCCATACTCTCGAACTGCCGGAAGGCATGAAGCTCGATCGCAGCAGCTACGAAGTGCTGCTGCGCTACGTGCTGATCGACGTCGTCGCGGCGTAATCGTCGATCGCCTGCCAGACCCGCAACAGGTTCTCGCCGAGGATCTTGCGGACGTCGGCCTCGCTGTAGCCGCGGCGCAGCAATCCTTCGACGAGATTCGGGTACGCTGACACGTCCTTGAGACCGGTCGGCAGAGAGTCGCCGACGCCGTCGTAGTCGGAGCCGATGCCGACATGGTCGACGCCGACCAGCCTGACCACGTGGTCGAAGTGATCGAGCACGTCATCGAGCGAGGCGTAGGGCATGGGGCCGTGCTCTGCCTCCCAGCGGGCAGCGAAGGCCTTCTGTGCGTCCTCGCGCGGCATGTCACTGTGCTCTGCCACGAACGCCCTGGAGGCCGGCCAGCGCTCTGAGGAGTACTGGCGTGCCTCTTCGGTGATGAATGCCGAGCCGAAGTTGATCATGATCAAGCCGCCTTTTTCGGCGAGCGCGGTGATCATCTCGTCGCTCATGTTGCGTTCCCAGCCGGGCGTGAAATGCCGTGCGGAGGAGTGCGACGCGATCACCGGTACGGCACTGATCTCGAGCACCTGCCAGAAGGCTTCGTCCGAGAGGTGGCTGACGTCGACCATGATGCCGAGGCGGTTCATTTCCCGCACGACCTCGACGCCGAATTCGCTGAGCCCGTTCCACTGTCGGTTGTCGTCGTAGGACGAGTCCGAGATGTGGTTCGACAGGCTGTGAGCGAGCGTGATGTAGCGAATGCCGCGCTCGTGGAAGTGCTGCAGCGTCGCGAGGTCGCCTTCGATCGGCGAGCCGTTCTCCATGCCCATCGGCAGCGAGATCACGCCCGCTTCGAAATGCGCCCTTACCTCGCGCCGGGGAAGTCGCGATCGCGAATTTCCCGTTCGAGGTCGCTACAATATTTTCTACGATTTCAATGCGTTGCTCGGCCGCATCGCGGGATTTGCCTTCCGCCTCCAGCTCGGCGGCGGTGTAGATCGACATGAACGCCGCATCGAGCCCGCCGGCGCGCGCGCGGGGGTAGTCGAAGTCGCCACCTGCGGTCGCCTCGCTGACGTTCTCGCGCGATTCAACGAGGCGGTCGGGGACGTCGATGTGGGTGTCGACGATGATGGACTCGCGGGCGATACGCTGCGCCTCGGCGGCGAGGTCGACCGGGGGCGGGGCGCCGCGCTCGCAGGCGGCCAGCAGAATAACGGCAAGGGTGGCAAGGCTCGATTTTGTAATTCATTGATTCGAATTCGGATGCTTGAAACAGGCGCGCATTGTAACCATATTGGCTGGAACAATTCGCTGCACAGTGCGTCGAAAGCGCTGCGTACAGGAGAGTTCGATGAGTGACGAAAACCCGCCCGCCGATCATGTCGTCTCCGACGGCAACGACACCGGGGTCCCGATCGAGGAGCACATCAAGTCCCGGTCGACGTGGCTGCGGGCGCTGTTCATGGTCGCTTTCTACGTCATCGGCACAGTCGTGACGGCCGTGCTCTCGGTGGTGGTCGTGCTGGCGTTTTTCTGGGTGCTGCTCACGGGCGAGAAGAACGGCCAGCTGCAGCAGGCAGGGCAGGTGATTGCGGCCTACCTCTACGAGATCGTCCGCTACCTGACGTTCAATACCGAGGACAAGCCGTTTCCGTTCGGCAACGATCTGCCGTCCGCGGACGCCGCGGACTGAGCTGACTCAGATCAGTTCCTTCTGGCCGGGCTGCCAGTGGGTCAGCTGGACCTGCGCGGCGCCCACACCCAGTCCCCGTACCCAGCGCGCCGCCGCGTCCAGCGATACCCAGGTCTTCAACTTGCCTTTGAGAGTCTCCGCCGTGACGGCCCCGTTCGGGGTCCTGGCCTCGACGTGAAATCGTGCGCCGCTCGCGACAATACTGATCTTCTTGACGGCGCCGGCGGCGACCAGCGCTCTCAGCATTCGCTCATCCATTCCTTCTCCTCGAGGACAGGTCGGGTTTCTCGTACACCGTGATGCCGGACTGGTCGCAGTGCCGCCGGATCAGCATTTCCACCATGTTGGCGACACTGCGATGCTCGCGCGCGGCTGCCTCGCGGACGGCGTCCTTGAGGGCAGGGTGAATGCGCAAATTGAGCGTCGAAGTACGGGTTTTTGCCATGCAACACAATATAACGCAAAAGTATGAAAATTGTAACGCATTTTGCGTGGACAAAAGCCCGAAAACACGGCTGGATCGGCGAAATCGGGCGGCGACTGCGCTAAGTTCCGCGCATGACGCTCGAACTCCTGCAACGACACTGGGCCCTGGCCGCCGCGAGCGTGGTGGGCCTGGCCGCGCTGCTTTTCGTCGGCTGGCGCGCGTGGCTGGCGTCGTCACCGGGGCGGCTGCGGGCGGCGAACCGGCGCCTTCGTGCCAGGCGCAAGGAATCCTCGCGGCAAAGCAGAGCCCTGCAACGGGCGACGGCGGCACTGGGCCGGCTGCAGAAGAACGCCGGGTCCGTGAAGCCGGTTCGGCTGCAAGAGGCCGCGGAGGCCGTGCAGGACGCGGAGGCCCTGCTGAAGATCGCCAGCGACCAGGTGCTGATTGCCGAGAACCACGTGCGCAAGATCATCGTCGAGGAATTCCCGCCGAAACGTCACGAGCGCATGCGCCGCAAATATCTGCCCGGCGATACCGACAGCGGTAAGCCCTTCACCTTCTGACGTGGCGCCGGCGGCCCCGGCGCGGGTATGATCCGCGGCATGATGCCCCACGTATGAGGAGATGCGATGGACGACATGCGCGTCACCAGCGTCAATGTCGGACGCGAAGAGACCATCGATCACGGCAATCGCCGTTTTACGACGGGTATCCGCAAGCGTCCTGTCGACGGCGCGGTCTACATCGGCTCCGATTCGGTTGCCGGCGATACGATTTCCGACAAGAAGCATCACGGCGGCGCGGACCAGGTGGTCTACGCCTACAGCGCGGACGACTACGACTGGTGGTCGCACCAGCTGGATCGTGAACTCGCGCCCGGCACGTTTGGCGACAATCTCACGATCGAGGGCCTGCCGACGGACATGAATGTCGGTGACCGGCTGCTGATCGGGGACGTCCTGCTCGAGGCGACCGCACCGCGGATTCCGTGCAGCACGCTCGCGGCGCAGATGCAGGACTCCGGATTCGGCATGGCGTTCCGCAAGGCGGAGCGTCCCGGCATCTATTTCAGGGTGCTCAACGAGGGCGAAGTGTCGGCGGGAGATGCCGTTACCTGCATCGAAAATCCTGCGCCCGTCGTATCGATCCTGCAGCTCTACCGCCTCGCCTACGATTTGCGACCGGATCCCGACGCCCTCGAGCGCTTCCTCGAGGCACCGCTGGCCGAGCGCATGCGCGCGTCGATCGAAGACAAGCTGTCTGCGGCACGCCGTTCGTAGGAGCGCTTCCCGAAGCGCGACCCACTGCCCAAAAAAAAGACCCCGCCGAGGCGGGGTCCAGAGGGGGAGCTTACAGCTCAGGGAGGTACGATCTGCGCGGCCTTCAGGGAGCCAGCGGAGTATCGTCGATCAGGATGACGCCAAGATCGGTTGCCGCGTCGCCGGGGAGGGCGTCGCGGGCGATAACGGTGTAAATGCCGCCGTCTTGCAGCACAACGTCCTGGAGCGGGCCGATGGCCGGTGTACGCGACCCGCTGACGGTGACCGTGATGTCGTAGGTACCGCCCGCAACCGAGAGGTAGCCGGTATTGGCGAGATACGCTACGTCGGTCAGTGTCGGAGCGACGCTCTCGTCGGAGATATCGGTGCCCGGTGCCGTCACGTAGATGTCGACGGTGTCCGGGTCGAGCGACGCGGCGGTTACCGATGCATGGATGATGCGTACCTTGGCAAACAGCGGAATCGGGCGCGGATCGTCACCGGCGAGCGTGACCGTCAGTTCCTCGATGGTCCCTTCGGTCCCGCCGAGGCGACCGACGGCTATGACGTCGGTTGTCGTTCCGGCCGCGAACTCCAGGTCGGCAGGACCGATTGCGGCGCCTTCGACGCCGGCACCGGCGGGTGCTACTGCAACGGAGTAGGTGCCTGCCGGAACCTCAGTGGGGCCGTCCGCGGGCTCGAAGTTGGGGAACTCGAGTCCCTCGATCAGCGCCGCGCCGTCGGCAAAAACGTCTACCGCGGGCGTGTTGTTGGACGCGTGAACCACGCGGAGTGCAGCGGGAGTCCCGTTGCTGAGGATTTCACTCGAACCATCGCTGTCCAGGACAACGAGGCTTACCGGCGACTCGCCGAGCGTCGTGTTGGGAACTGCGGCGATGACGAGGTCCGCACCGTCCGGCAGCGTCACCGTGCCGGAATCGTAGGCCAGCAGGAAGTTAGCGTCACCGGGCGTACCCACGCCGACGCGGATCTGGTAGTCGCCCGCCGTCAACTCGGCCGGGCCGTCGGCCGGGAGAGTCTCCTTGAAGTTAAACGAACCCAGCGGTGCCGCAGCGGTGAGGTCGGCGTCGGGCGCCGTAACGTACACGTCCACGGGCCCTCCAACGAGCGCCTGCACGTTGTTGGCAGCGTGCAATACCCAGACGCGCGCAGCGCCCGCGGAAACCGGCGTGTCCGGCTGCGTAAGCACGAGCGGCTCGATGTTCTGCACGTCGTTCAGAGCAACGACCGTATTGATCGTGTCGGCCTCGAACGCCAGGTCAGCGGGGCCAATAACGGACGCATTGCCGCCCGGCAGGATGCCCTGCACCTCGACGGAATACGTCCCGGCGTCGAAGTCACCCCAACCGGACGAGTCCTTGTAGTCGACACCGGTTAGAGCGACCTCGCCATTGACGAGGACATCCACCGCGGGGGCGTCAGGGGAGGCATGCAGGATCTGCACGATCGTGCTCGGAGCCGGCGGCTGGACCGGCGGCGTATCGTTATCGTCGGAGTCGCACGCGGCCAGCACGAGCGCGCCCGCTGCGACGATGAGTTTACCCAAGTGGTTCATGGCGAAATCCTTTCGGTCTGTGAAAATGACGGAGAGAGTGTGCGCCTGAGGCTGCGACAGTGGGTTTCACCCCGGTATCAGGATGTTTCCAATTGTTTCGCCGCGCATCCTGCGCGGGACGGGGGTGACTTCTCGCGCTATGATTCGGAAATGACCAAGGTCCTTATCATCGACGACGATCGCAAGCACTCGGAACTCCTGCAGGAGTACTTCAAGCGCTTCGGCATTAAACTCATAACCGCGGGCGAGGCGAACGAAGGCTTTCGCAAGCTCGCCGTCGAGGATCCGGACCTGCTGCTTGCTCGACGTGATGTTGCCGGGCAAAGACGGCTTCGCAATCTGCCGCGAGGTGCGCAAGACCAGCAACATCCCGATCATCATGCTGACGGCCCGCGGCGACGTCATCGATCGCGTTTCGGGCCTGGAGCTCGGCGCGGACGACTACATCGGCAAGCCGTTCGAACCGCGTGAGCTGGTCGCGCGCGTGCAGGCCATCCTGCGGCGCAGTGATTCGGCGGGCCCGAGCGCCGGCAAGCTGAGCTTCGAGGGGCTGGAGATCGACACCGAATCCCGTTCGGTCAAGGTGGATGGCAACAGCATCGAATTGACCTCGATGGAATACGAACTGCTGCTCATCCTTGCTCGCCGGCACGGCAAGAAGCTGTCGCGCGACGACATACTCGGGGAATTGCGGGGCATCGACGCGGCGATCCTGACCCGATCGGTGGATATCATGATTTCACGTCTGCGCCAGAAGCTGGGCGATTCCGTGAAGCCGCCGCGTTTCATACAGACCGTGTGGGGGCGGGGTTACTCATTCATCGGAGTGCCGTTGAACGATGACTAGATGGCTGGCGCGATCACTGTCGTTCCGGCTCCTGGTCATCTTCCTGCTGCTCGGCGGCCTGTTCGTCTACGGCACACTGGCCGCAATACGCTGGGTGTACAACAGCGATGACGTCCGCGGCCTCATCAGCGGGCACCTGTCGCTGCACGTGCAGTACGTGCGCGAGGATATCGGCAGCCCGCCGCGCATCGACCGGGCAATCTCGATTACCGAGCGCGTGCCTGTCGACATCCGCATCCTCGGCCCGGATATCGACTGGGCGTCGGATCCGGCGTTCCCGCGGCTGTCGGAACTCGACTTCGGGCCGAGCCCGGCGTTCAGCAACGACCCGGACGCCTGGATCGACGAACTCCTCGGCGTCGAGTTTGCCAGGCAGGCCGACCACAATTTCCTGCGCATGTCCTCCGGCGAAAACGGCGAATACGACATCGTCGTGGTGACTCCGCGCATCGCGGACGTGCGCAGCGGACCTGACCTCAGCTACATCATCGTCGGCCTCGGCCTTACGTTACTGCTGCTCGGCTACACGGCCGTCAACTGGCTGTTCAAGCCGATACGCGCGATCCGCGCCGGGGCCGCGCATATCGGCCGAGGCAACTTCGACCACAGGATTGAGACCATCCGGCACGACCAGCTGGGTGACCTGGCCGGCGACATCAACAAGCTCGCAGCCGACGTGCAGAACATGCTCGACGCGAAGCGTGCGCTGTTGCTCGGCATCAGCCATGAATTGCGTACGCCGTTGTCGCGGTTGCGGCTGCTCATCGAATTCATCGATGACGACAAAAAACAGCAGGACATCAAGGTCGAGCTGGTCGAGATGGAAAAGATCATCGTCTCGTTGCTGGAGGCAGAGCGCCTTAACAGTGGCCACGAGCCGCTGGCGCGTTCCGAGGTGCGGGTGCGTGCGCTCGTCGACGAGCTGATCGACGATTTCTTCACACGCGATCGCGACCGCATCCGGATCATCGATCGCAGCGAGGGGATCTCGGCGAATATCGACGAGGCCCGCGTGACCCTGCTCCTCAAGAACCTCGTCAGTAACGCTTTGCGCTATTCCCCCGCCGACAGCGGCCCGGTTGAGCTGACGTTGGCGGCAGAGGGCGACGAACTGGTATTCCGGGTGCGGGACCACGGCCCGGGCATCTCGCCGCAACAGGCCGAGCGCATCGGCGAACCGTTCTACCGCGGCGACCCGTCGCGGACCCGCGATACCGGCGGCACCGGGCTGGGGCTGTATCTGGCGACCCTGGTCGCCCGTGCTCACGGCGGCACCCTCACGCTCATCGATACCGGGGAGGCCGGCGCCTGTTTCGAGGCCAGGCTGCCGCTCCGGCCCCGAACTTGACATAAGTCCACGGTTGCGTCGCCAGGCCCTTAGCACGGCAGGGGCCTGCAGCGCGTGCTTGACGTTCGGGCCTAATGATATCAAAATAATATCAATCTGATATTTACCCCTGCCGAGGAGAGGCCCATGATTCGAGAACAAGTGCGCAAGGTATCCTCCGGATACCTGATGCTGGTTGTACTCCTGGTTGCACAGTTCGCGACGGCTTACTGGATCTACCGGGCCGTGGTCGTCATGTCGATTCCGCAGCTCGTCGCTGCCGTGCTGGCGGCCGTGATCGTGCTCATCATGTGGGCCGGCCTGTTCATGATCCACCCGAACGAGGCCAAGGTCCTGCAGCTGTTCGGCAGCTACGTCGGGACGGCGCACGAGCCCGGCCTCAAGTGGGCCAACCCGTTCTACCAGAAGACCGCGGTCTCGACGCGGGTACGCAATTTCGAAAGCGGCAAGCTGAAGGTCAACGACTCGAACGGCAGCCCGATCGAGATCGCTGCGGTCGTGGTCTGGAAGGTAGTGGACACCGCGGAAGCACTGTTCGAGGTCGACGACTACGAGGAATTCGTGCAGATACAGAGTGAATCCGCGCTACGGAACCTGTCGACCACGTTTCCCTACGAGCCCCACGAGGGCGAGGGCCTGGCGTTGCGAAGCAACCCGGTGGAGATAGCGCTCGCACTTCGTAAGGAGATCCAGGATCGCCTCGAAACCGCCGGTGTCACCGTGATCGAAGCGCGCATCAGCCACCTCGCCTATGCCCCCGAAATTGCCAACGCGATGCTACGGCGCCAGCAGGCCTCGGCGATCATCGCCGCGCGCCGGCAAATCGTTCTCGGCGCCGTCGGCATGGTGGAAATGGCGCTCGACGAACTGCGCCAGAACCAGGTGATCGAGCTCGATGAAGAGCGCAAGGCGGCGATGGTCAGCAACCTGTTGGTCGTGTTGTGCGGCGAAGAGGGCGCCCATCCGGTGTTGAACACGGGCTCCTTGTACACCTGATCAGCGAGACGACCGGGGAACGACGAAACCGATGGCTGCCCGCAAGGCATTTGCGCTGCGCATAGACGAGAAGACCCTCGCGGCGATGCAACGCTGGGCGAACGACGACCTGCGCAGCCTGAACGCGCAGATCGAGTTCGTCCTGCGTGAAAGCCTGCGCAAGGCGGGACGTTTGCAAAAGGACAGAAACGCCGCCGGGGACTAGCCGCCGCTCAGTGCCGCTGCCGTCGTTCCGAGTCGCCGCGCGACGAGGCGTGTTTCCTGCGCTCGGTGTTGTGCGCGGGCTTGCGCTGCTTCGCCGGCCGCTGCCTGGACTCGCTGGCCGATTCACGCCGCGGCGGCGGCGTCGAGCGGCGCTCCTGCCTGGCGTCGCTGCTGCGGTGTTCAACTCGTGCAGTCCGCTCCGTGCGCGGCTGCTGACGCTGAGCGTACTGTCTCTGGCGCTCTTCGACGCGGCGCTCGGGCCGGGCCGTGCCGCGCGGCGCCTGCCGCGCCTGCCGCTGATCCGCGCTGCGCTCTGCCCGCACGGCCTCGCGCGTTGCCTGTCGCGCCTGCCGCGGCTCGACGGCGCGCTCCTCCCGCCGCACCTGGCGATGCGCGGGCCGCGTTGTCCCCGGCGCCGCCGTTTGGCGCTGCTGGCGGCGATTGTCGGCCGCCGTGTGGCGCAGGCTCTGGCGCCGCTCGGTCTGGCGCGTCACCGTGGCCGCGTGCGAACGACGTTGCACGCTGCGCCCGCTGTAGTAGTCGCTACGCGTAATGCGCTGGTTGTGCAGCCGACGCCGCGTGTCGTAGCGCGGCCGCCAGTGGTCGCCGCGACTGTATCGATGCTGCGGTACGGAGTAGCGATTGCGCGAGTAATAGTGGTTGTGGATCTGGATCGTCGGCCGCCGGTACCACCAGCCGTCCCAGTAGCGATAGCCGTAATACGGGTGACCGTGGTAGCTGTGGTGGATGACGTGCACGCTGTCGGAGACCCAGCCCACGCTGAAGGCGGTCGTGACGCCCCAGAAGAAGCCGCTGTTGAACGCGTGGCCTACCGGGTACGGGTAGTAGTAGACCGGATAGGCGCGCGGGTAGTAGTGGTAGACGGGCCGTGGCTGGTAGACCACGACGCGCTCCGGCTCGTAGTACGGCACGTAGATGACGTCGTCATCGACCGGGGTAATTTCGATCGCGCCGTCATTGCGTGCCACCGTCTGGTGCGCGTCGCTCTTCAGGTTGCCGGCCGCGTAGGCGCGGTCGCGGAAACTCTCCGAGTGCACCGACGACATCGGCCTGCTGGGCGACGACGGCCTCGCCGAGGCGCCAGGTCCAGTCGAGATCTTCATTGAGCAGTTCCACCACCTCGGGGTAGTTGAGCAGCGCGATGACCGAGTCGTCCCATTCTTCGTCGGGTTGCAGCGACGGGTCCGCCTCGAGGTCCTGGAGGAAGCGCTGCGCCTGCACCAGTTGCAGGGGGTAGGTGGATGCCGGCAGAACGATCGCGAGGAGGTCGTCGGGGTAAAGTGCAATCGGGCCGACGAGCTCCTGCAGTTCGGGCTGCGTCAGGAGCGGAATGTCCTCGTTGCCGGCCTGCGCATCGGGTTCGAACGACTCGTAATCCGCGAGCGGGGCGCCGCTGTCATCAACGGGGACCTGCGCGCCGACAGGCGTTACCGCCAGCGCCGCAAGCAGCGGCAAGAGGCGTGAAGTAAGTCTTGTGCGTTTGGCGTTCATACGGCCTCCCGGTCCTGCAGTCGTGGGCTACTGAGCCCACCTTGCAGACGAGATTAGCCGTATCTACCTTAACCGGCGCTTAACGCCGGGAAGCCCACGCTAGTCGTCGGTGCCGCCGTGCCAGGAGAGGAACTTCCAGCCGTCGTCCGTCCGCACGAGAATGTCGCTGTAGCGGCCGTTGTTCATCTCGACCTCGCCGTCCTTGTTCTTGTAGGCGGACGTGTACAGGTAATGCGCTACCGCGAAGTCGCCGTGGACGACGATCGCAAGCGGATACAGTTCGTGCGCGACGAGCTTGCCCTGCGATTCATTGAAGCGATTCCACATCTTCGTGGATGCCTTGTTGCGCGGGGCAGGGGAATTCTTCGGCCACCCGGTGAATTCGTCGACGAGCATCTCGTCCATCCACTTCTTGTCGCCGGCCTCGACGTCATTCCACTGCTTCTCGACGACGGCCCAGATATTCGCCTGGTCAGCGGCCGTGTCCTGCGCGGCGGCCACACCGCACACCAGCAAAGCTGCAGCGGCGAGCACGTACTTGTAGCAATTGAATCCTTGCATCCCCAAAACCTCGATCTGGCGCCAAAGGTAGGCCGAGTTTAGACCGAATGGATGGTACCGACAATCGACCGGAGTGGCCGTTTACGCCGCACTGAGCCCCAGCGATTTCATTTCCTCGACCTGCTGCGCATGCAGCGAGGTTTGCGTATCGACGGAATACAGGTCGCGCAGGTCGGCACAGTCCAGGTAATCCGGATGGTGTACCTCGATCAGTGTCGCGTAGTCGATCGCCTGCCGGCCCTTCTCGAGCAACAGCCGGTACACGTGCATCGTCACGTCGGCCCTGCGGTCGAGGCGCATCAGGTTTGCAACCGGGTGGTCCGTGTCGTCGAGTGTGGCCGTGCCGACGTAGAGCGTTTCCTTGAAGATCGTCCAGCCGCTCGCCTTGAAAATAGCGCCGATGGATTTGCCGGCCAGGATCTGCGCGTGTTCGGCGTCGATCATGGCGTCGGGTTCGTCCTCGAAACGGACCACCGCGTAGGTGCGGCAGGTGCGCACGCCGCGTTCGCTGCTGTACAGATTGGAACGCCGCAGTCCCGGTTCGCTGCTGATGACGTCGATGCCGTAGCTGCCGAAGCGCTCGGCAATACGTTCGCTATTGAGTCTCTCGGATTCGTGCGCGCAGGCATCCAGAGCCGCAGCGACGACCGACCGTGGAAGATTGTTGCCGTGCATAATACCTATTGCGGGCCTTTTGATGGCGCACCATATACTTTGGCACCGGCAGGGTAAAGGAGCAGGAACATGCGCGCGATGCTGTTGACGGCGACCGGGAGCCTCGACGCCAATCCCGGCGCCGCTGGTGCTCGCGGACATCGACGACCCCAGCCCCGGGTGACGACGAGATCCTGATCCGCGTCGCCACCTGCGGCGTCTGTCACACGGAACTCGACGAGATCGAGGGGCGCACGCCGCCGCCGCGCCTGCCCGTCGTGCCGGGACACGAGGTCGTGGGCAGGGTGGTGGCCGCCGGCGGCAAGGCGGCGCCGCTTCCGCCCCGGCGACCGCGTGGGCGTCGGCTGGATACACTCGTCGGACGGCACGGAGACCGAGAACATCAGCCCGGCATTCCGCGCCACGGGCCGCGACGTCAACGGCGGCTACGCAGAACTGATGACGGTGCCGGAGACGTATGCCGCCCCGATCCCCGACGCGTTCACCGACGTGGAGGCCGCGCCGCTGCATGTGCGCGGGCGCGGTCGGCTACCGCTCGCTGCGGCTCGCCGGGATCGAGAACGGCGACGTGCTGGCACTGACCGGGTTCGGCGGATCCGGGCATCTGGTGCTGCAGATGGCACGGTACCTGTACCCGGACAGCCGGATCGCCGTATTCGCCCGCAGCGAACGCGAACGCCGCTTTGCGCTCGAACTCGGCGCGGACTGGAGCGGCGACACGGACGAGCCGCCGCCCGAGGCGCCGCAGGCGATCATCGACACCACGCCGGCCTGGAAACCGGTCATCGCGGCCCTCGAATGCCTGCGGCCGGGCGGACGCCTGGTCATCAACGCGATTCGCAAGGAAGATAGCGATCGTGAGCTGCTCGCGGGCCTGCGCTACGAGGACCACCTCTGGCTCGAGAAGGAGATCAAGACGGTCGCCAACGTGACGCATCGGGACCTCGCCGAGTTCCTGCCGCTGGCGGCGCGCGTGCCGCTCCACGTCGAGACGCAAAGCTATCCGCTCGAAGCGGCCAACGAGGCACTGAACGACCTGAGGCGCGGCCATATTCGGGGCGCGAAGGTTCTAACAATTGGTAGTTAAAACAATTAATTATATTTGAATATTAAAGTGATTTCTTGAATAGTGTCCGGTCGTGACCGTCGTGGTTGCCACCGATCGGCGGAGCTTTTTGCGCCCAATCGGGTCGGACATGCATCCTTGTTACACGAGAAGGCGCGAAGGCGCCCGGCAACGGAGAGACCCTATGACCCAGGTAATTCGCGCGGCTGCCGCCGCGACCTTGCTCGTGCTAGGCGTAACGGCCGCGGCTGCCGATGAGCCCGGCTGGGTGGACAGGAGCAATGCGAACGCGCAGATCGTTCTCGAGGTACTGGCCGAGTTCAATCCGGAGGGCGCGGCCGGTATTGGCGTCGACGGACTCGATGAGGCGATCATCGACTACCGCCCCGGCCTTTACGAGCGGAACAGGACGCGTCCGAGGCCGTGCTGGCCGAGTTGCGCGGCGCCTGGCCGTGAGGACGGAGCCGCGCGTCCGCCAGGATCTCGAGATCCTGATCCAGGCGGTCGAGGACGGCCTGCGCAGCGCGCAGCTGACGCGCGACAACCTGTTGCCGTACTACAACGTCAGCCAGACCGTATTCGGGGGCGTTCGCGGGCTCGTGGATCCGCAGGTGCCGCGCGAACGCTACCCGGCCGCCGTCGTGCGCATGCAGAAGTACGCCGGGCTCGTTGGTGCCGACAAGCCGTTGACGGAACTCGCCATGGACAGGACGCGGGAACGGTTCGGCGTCGATGGTCTCGTGGGTCCCTATCGCGGCGAAGTCACTGCAGGACCTCGAACGGTCCGAGTCCATCATCGGCGGCATCGAGGAGTTGCTTACCGGCACCGACCTCGAAGGCTGGCAGCAAACCTACGAAGTTCTCGCCGGGCAGCTCAGGGACTACAACGACTGGGTACGCGCCGAAGTCCTGCCGCGGGCGCGCACCGATTACCGCCTGCCACCGGCGCTGTACCAGGATGCACTCCGGAACTGGGGCGTCGACGCGACCCCGCTCGACCTGATCGAGCAGGCGACCAAGGGCTACATGGACATCCGCAACGAGATGGAGGCGCTTGCGCCGCTCGTCGCAGAGGAGAAGGGCTACGACACCCGCGACTATCGCGAGGTAATCGCGCTCCTGAAGCGGGACGGCGCACTCGATGGCGATGAATTGCTCGATCACTACTACGACGTGCTGCGCGAGATCGAGGCCATCATTGTCCGCGAGAACCTCGTTACCCTGCCCGAGCGCGATGCCGGCATCCGCATCGCGACGGCGGCCGAGACTGCCGTGCAGCCTGCGGCGCATCTCGATATCCCGAGGTTGCTCGGCAACACGGGCGAGTACCCGTTTTTCGTGATTCCCAAGCTAACGCAGAACGAGGACGGCAGCTGGCAGCAGTCCGACGACACCTACGTCGCCGGCTCGTGGACACTGACCGCGCACGAGGCCCGGCCGGGCCATGAGCTGCAGTTCTCCAGCATCATCGAGTCCGGCGTATCCATCGCGCGTGCGCTGTTCGCGTTCAACAGCGCCAACGTCGAAGGTTGGGGCCTCTACGCCGAGGCTATCGTGCGGCCGTACCTGCCGCTGGAGGCGCAGCTGATCAGCCTGCAGTACCGCCTGATCCGCGCGGGACGCATGTTCCTCGACCCGATGCTGAACCTCGGCATGATCACCCCGGAGGCGGCGAAGCGGCTGATCATGGACGACATGGGTGTCGGCGAGGGCTGGGCGCAAAACGAAATCGAGCGCTACACCTACCGGATCCCGGGACAGGCAACCGCGTACTATTACGGCTACGGCAAGATGCAGGCCCTCCGGGCACAGACGGAGCTGCGGCTGCGGGACCGACTTCGACCAGCGGGCGTTTCACGACTTCGTGCTTGCACAGGGCATCCTGCCGCCCGACATCCTCAAGGAATCGGTCATGAACGTCTTCGTGCCGGCGCAGCTCGGACGGTGAGACGGGGGCCGGGCGCGGCGCTATACTTTTTGCATGAGCCACAACATCGCCTGTTTTCGCTGCGGCGCATCGCTGGCGTCGCTGTCGCTGCCGTTTTCCCGCCGTGACGAGTGTCCCGAGTGCAGTGCGCACCTTCACGTGTGCCGGATGTGCCGCCAGTTCGACCCGGCTGCAGTGGGCCAGTGCCTCGAGGACGATGCCGAAGACGTACGGGACAAGGAGCGCGTGAATTTCTGCGAGTGGTTCGTGCCCGCTGAGGACGCCTTCGATCCGGCGGCGAAAGCCGAGGCCGATAAGGCTAAGCAGTCATTGGACGCGTTGTTTGGCGATGCGGACGGGCCGTCGGAGGGCGCGGATGCGGCGCTCGGCGAAGCCGAGAAGCTGTTCCGGTCGTGACCCGGTCGGCCGCCGCCCCGTGACCATGGATCGCCGCCGGTTCATCGGCCTGTCGGCTGCGTTCGCAGCCGCGCCGCTTGCAACGGCGTGCGGCGGCCAGGAGAAAGTTCCAGCCGCCGGGGTCCCGCGCAGCTGCGTTCGACGATGACTCCACGGCCGAGGACGTGACGGACGGCATCGACCTGTCGGGCAAGATCGCCGTCGTAACGGGCTGCACGTCGGGGATCGGCTTCGAGACGATGCGCGTGCTGGCATTGCGGGGCGCCTGGGTCATCGGTACCAGCCGCTCGCTGCAGCGCGCGGACGAAGCCTGTCGGCGGGTGCGCGGCAAGACGACACCGCTCGAGCTCGAACTCTCCGACTTCGACTCGGTGGTGCGGCTGCGCCGAGACGATACGGTCACTGAACTCGCCCATCGATATGCTGGTGCTGAACGCGGGCTACCGGGGAGGAGGCAACGAGCGCACCCTGATCGGTGGCATCGAGAAGCATTTCCTCGTCAACCACCTCGGCCATTTCGTGCTCGTGAACCGGCTGCTCGACCGGCTCTACTTCGGCTGGCAGGGCCGCATCGTCGTGGTCGCGAGTCGTGCCGCGTATCGCGGCGCACCCGACGAGTGGCATCCGTTTCGATGACCTGACGCTTGCGTCCGACTACAGCGACTCGCTGGCCTACGGCCACTCGAAGCTCGCGAACGTCCTGTTCTCGCTCGAGCTGGGCAGGCTGCTCAAGGGCACCCGCATCACGTCGAACGCGCTGCACCCCGGCGTGATCGACACCGAGATCGACCGCAACCTCAATCGCTTCATGCAGTTCGGTTTCGGCGTGCTGACGGCCCTGCGCGGCAAGTCGGTAGAAGCCGGCGCGGCCACGTCCTGCTACGTGGCGACCAGTCCGCTGCTCGGTTCGACGAGCGGGCGCTACTTCGAAGACTGCAACGCGGTCGAGGTCCCCGGCAGCCATCTGCAGGACATGGCGATGGCCGACAGGCTGTGGCTGGTGTCCGAGGAACTGACGCGGGACTACCTCGTCAAGCACGAACGTCCGGACTGGAACGAGTTCGAAAACGGGCTGCGTAAGCCGGCAGGGACGGCGCAGTGAGCGGCGACGGGGAGCAAGCGCTGGTCGTGCTGTCGGGCGGACAGGATTCGACCACCTGCCTGCACTGGGCGATCGATCGTTTCGGACGGGCCGATGTATCGAGCATCACGCTTCGACTACGGCCAGAGGCACCGCATCGAGCTGGAGTGCGCGCGCAACGTCGCGGCGGCTGCCGGCGTGCCGAACGTCTGCCTGCCCATCGATACCTTCGCGGCGCTCGGGGGCGACGCCCTGACCGATGCGTCGGTTCCCGTCAGCGAAGCGACCGAAGAAGACAGCGAATTGCCGGTGACTTTCGTGGCCGGCCGCAACCTGATTTTCCTGACGTTCGCGGCTGCTTATGCCTACCGGCACGACGCGCGGCATCTCGTGACCGGCGTCGCGCAGACGGATTACAGCGGCTACCCGGATTGCCGCGAGGAGACCATGGCCGCCCTGCAGAAGGCGATCACGCTCGGCATGGATCGCGAATTCACGATCCACACGCCGCTGATGCACCGCTCCAAGCGGGAGACTGTCGAGCTTGCCGTACGGCTCGGCGCGCTCGAAGCGATGGCCCTGACGCACACCTGTTACAACGGCCGCCGTCCGCCCTGCGGCGAATGCCAGGCCTGCCGGCTGCGCGCGAAGGGCTTTGCGGAGGCCGGAGTGAGGGACCCCTTGCTCGATCTCCGATGACGTACACGGTCCGCGAAATCTATTACACGCTGCAGGGCGAGGGTGCCCGCACCGGCACGCCCGCGGTGTTCCTGCGCTTTGCCGGCTGCAATCTCTGGTCGGGCCGCGAACAGCATCGAGTGCAGGCGGTCTGCCGTTTCTGCGACACCGAATTCGTCGGCACCGAGCGGGCCGGGCGGCGGCAAGTTCGCAACGGCCGGGCGAACTGGCCGCTGCCGTCGCGAGCGCCTGGCCCGCACCCGACGCGCACCGCACTCGCTACGTGGTCTGCACCGGCGGCGAACCCCTGCTGCAGCTCGACGCGGCAGCGATCGATGCCCTGCACGCGGCGGGGTTCGAGGTCGGCGTGGAGACGAACGGTACGATCGCGGCGCCGCCGGGGGTCGACTGGTTGTGCGTCAGCCCGAAAGGCAATGCGGCACTGGAGCAAACGTCCGGCGACGAACTGAAACTCGTCTATCCGCAGGTCGAGCAAGAGGCACAACCCGGGCGCTTCGAGTCACTCGAATTCCGGCACTTCTACCTGCAGCCGCTGGATGACGAGCGGCGCGACGCGAACACCCGCGCCACGATCGACTACTGTCTCGCGCACCCGCGCTGGAAGCTCAGCCTGCAGACACACAAGATCCTCGGCATCGCCTAGGCGCTTTAGCGGGGCAGGATCAGGCAGCTTCTTCGTGGCTTTCGTGGCGCCATTCCACGACGTTGAGCTCGATAAACACGAACGCGACGAGCCACAGCAACGCATCCCACCAGTCCACGAAATCGCCAGTGACCATCCAGGCTATGACGGCGAGCCCGAGAATGGAGTAGAGCACGAACTTGGCCACGGTGCTGACTTTGAGCGCCAGACCCTCGAAGCGGTTTTTCTCCTGCAGGCGCACGTCGATTTCGAGAATGAGCACGACCAGCAGCCACACGGCGGCATTCACGACATCGACCATCGCGAGGAAGTGGATGCCGGCAAGCCCGGGTTCATCGACCACGGCAGCGACGCCGTCGAAGCGCACGAATGAACCGAGATTGCTGAAGGTGCTGCAGTTGGACGTCGTGATCTCGACGTACTCGCCGAAGGTCGTCGCGTAGGACCAGTTCTGGCCGACCAGGTCGCAAACGTGGCTTATGCCATCGAGCGAGGTCGTCTGGAAGACGTACGCAGCGTCCTCGACGTAGCCGTAGAACGCGAACAGGATGAACAGGTAGCACGTGGCCCGCAGGGCATGCAGGGATATCTTGACGGTCGGGGTGAAGTGCCGGTCCTCGAGCACGTAGGTTTCCAGCTCGAACATCAGCAGCAGGACCACCCATGCCGCCGTGTCGACAGTGGCCGCGTAGGCCTTGAAGATATCGCTGCCGGCTATGCCCTGCGGGTATTCGAGGCGTGCGGCAAGCCACTCCTCGCCGAAAAAGACGAAGACATTTATTGTCAGCAGGGTATAAATCGAGTACTTGAAAAGCTGGTACAGGACTCTGCCGTCGATTTTCAAGCAGCGTTTCCTCCGGACGCGCCGCCCCTGGCAGGGTGGCTGGCGGTCATAGGTGCCGAATTCGCACTAAACTAGACAAAGCCATGAGCACACGCAATCGACTTATCAAATTTATTTCCGACCGCGACTGGCGCATCTGGTTTGGGCTGGTTGTTACCTTCGTCTGGATCGGCGGCGGTCTGTGGTTCGTCACCGGCAGCGTCGCGGCGGACCCCGACCAGGAGCTGACGCTCGACGTCATCGGAAACTTCCTGGAGGGCGCATTCGCGCCGCTCGCTTTTCTGTGGCTCGTACTCGGGCTGTTCATGCAGCAACGTGAGCTCGCGAACAACACGGAGATGCTGCGGCGCACGTCCGAGCAGTCGGAAAAGCAGACGCAGGCGATTGCCGCCACCGAAATGAACGCCAGGCAGGAGACCTTTTTCAAGATCGCGGAGAGCGTTCGGCACCAGCTCGGCGGCATCACCGGCATGTTGTTTGCGGGCGGGCTGGGCCCGGTCGGCAGCCAGCGTTTCAGCCGTGAGGAGATCGCCGACATGTTCCAGAAAGCGTCGAGCGGCGATACCGAGATCTTTGCGCGGCAGATGCTGTCGATGGAATACATGGAGGAGGGCGGTATCGGTTCGCTCCTGTACGACACCGAGGTCCGCCGCCGCCACACGCGCAATTACCGGCGTACGTTCGAGCGGCTCGTCGAGCTGGGCCGCGGCTGCGATGTCGACGGCATCATCGTCGACTCGATGAAGCAGTCCGGTTTCGGCCTGCTGTACGAACAGATGAGCGCCTACATGCCCGATGATTTCGGTGCCGGGCACGCGGAGAGCGCTGCGGGTCAGTCCGGGGCGTCTTCGACTTCGACGTCCTCGAAGTCGGCGTAATAGATCCAGATGTTTTCTTCGCCGGTCAGGAGCTCGATGTACTTCGGGTGGACGAAGACGTTTTCGCGGCCGCGCTTGATTTCCTTCAGAACGCCGATCTCGCACAGCTGCTTCAGGTACACGGAGGCCGTCTGGCGCTTGGCGATCCCCGAGTCGACGAGGTTGCCGATGCGGCAATAGGGCTGCTGGAACAGCAGTTCGACCAGCTCCCAGGAATAGATCTTGGGCAGCGTCTTGTTCACGTATTGCGCCGTGTGGGCCATCAGCTCGCGAATCGCCTTGATCTTCTCCGTCGTCCAGACGCAGGTTTCCTCGACGCCCTCCAGGATGAAGCTGATCCAGGGCTCCCACTGCTGTTCGTGGGTGACGCCCTTCAGCAGCAGGTAGTAGGCGGCCTTGTTGCTGATGATGAACCGGCTCAGGTAGAGGATGGGCGAGTCGAGCAGGCCGTGCTCGACGAGAAACAGGATATTGAGGATGCGCCCGGTGCGGCCGTTGCCGTCCGCGAACGGGTGGATCGCCTCGAACTGGTAGTGCTGCACCGCCATGCGCACGAGCGGGTCGATGTCGGTACTGCTTTGCATGAAGTCCGCCCAGTTATCGAGCATCGTCTGCAGGTGCTTCTGGCCGACCGGGGGCGTGTAGATGACTTCGCCCGACGCCCGGTTTTTCAGCGTTGTTCCAGATTCTGATCGAAGATCCAGCTCTATCCCTTTGACAATACTGACAATTTGTATGGCCATGTCGGTCGTCATCATGCGCCGCTGAACCATCTTCGCGCCTTCGTACAGGGCGGTGCGATAGCGCAGCGCCTCCTTTGTCGCGGCATCGGCCTTGTCCTCGGCGACGTCGGCGAACTCGAACAGCTTGTCGGTGGTCGTGACGATGTTCTCGATCTCGGAGCTGGCCCGCGCCTCCAGGAGCGGCAGGGCGTTGACCAGCACGGCCGAGTTCGGGATGAGCTCGGCCGCCTGCTTGAGCTCTGCGAGCGCCACGCGCGCGGAGATGCACTGTTTCAGGATATCCCGCGTTTCGATGAGTTCGAGCGGCGGCGGCAGGGGCGGCAGGTCGTTGTACGGCAGTTTCGGGTCGAATTCGGGCATCGTGCGGCTCCGGCGGGATCTTATGTCCAATTCAGCGGTATTTTATGACAAATATGTCGATAAAAGTGGAAAACTTCGACATATTTGGCTGCATATGTCGCTAAAAGTGGCAAAAATCGACATATTTGTCCGGATATGTCGATGGCATCGACAGTTTTCGCAATCACGTCGATATTTTCGAGAAATATCGACACGTTCACGAAACGCGTCGATAGCATCGACAGGTTCGGCAAACGTGTCGAATCATGGCTGCAATTTCGACATGTATCCAGTATAGGTCGATCGCGTCGACACGAATGTGACCCAGGTGGGGAAATCCGCGTCGCCAACCGGCGACGTCGTGACAGGCCGGCCCGGCCCGCCTATCCTTGATCGCATCCATAGGGAGGGGGGGCGTTATGGGCAAATTGAGGCACGTTGGCTGGTTATTTGTGTTCGGCTTGTGGGTCGCGGCCTGTGGCGGCAGCGGCGGCGACGGACCGTCGGTGTCGCCGCCACCACCTCCGCCGCCACCACCGCCACCGCCTGCAGCGGTCCCGTCGATCGACGTGGCGCAGGTGTTCCCGTCGCAGACCTTTGACCGGCTCGTGTCGCTGCAGCAGGCGCCGCGGGATGCGACGCGCTGGTTCGCGGTTGAGCAACCTGGCGTAATCCGGCTGTTTGCGAACGACCAGGGCGCCGTGGCGAGCAGCGTGTTCCTCGACATTGTGGACCGCGTCAGCTCGGGAGGGGAACGCGGACTGCTCGGCTTGGCATTCCATCCTGATTTTCCCGATACACCGGAGGTGTTCGTCGCCTATACGCGTTTGCCGGACGGATTTTCGCACGTGTCACGTTTCACGAGCACGGATGCGGGACAGACCCTGGACGAGACCTCGGAGGAGGTGCTTCTGTCGGTGCCGCAGGACTTTGCAAATCACAATGGCGGCCACATCTTGTTCGGTCCCGACGGCTATCTCCATGTCGGCTTTGGTGACGGCGGCAGCGGCGGCGACCCGCTGGAACGCGCGCAGGACAATACGAACCTGCTCGGCACTATGGTCCGGATCGATGTCGATGGCGGAATCCCGTATGCCATCCCCGCGGCTGACCCGCCGAACCCGTTTGCCGCAAACCCCACATGTCCGCAAGGCTTTACCGTCGGCGGCGAGGAGTGCCCGGAGATCATGGCCTGGGGCTTGCGCAATCCCTGGCGCTACAGCTTCGACCGCCAGACTGGTGCCCTTTGGCTCGGCGACGTCGGCCAAAACAGCTGGGAAGAAGTCGACATCGTCACGGCCGGGGGTGACTACGGCTGGAATGACCGCGAGGGCGCGCACTGTTTCGATCCTCCGTCAGGCTGCGTCACCGATTCCACCGATCCTATTACGGAGTACGGTCGTGACCTCGGCGCTTCAATAACGGGCGGCTTCGTGTATCGCGGTAGTGCGATTCCCGACCTCGTCGGTTGGTACGTCTACGGCGATTTCATCAGCGGGCGTATTTTCGGCATACCTGCGGACAGTCCGGAAGGCACGGAGACCATCGTCTTGCTTGAATCCGGTCTTGGCATTTCGACGTTTGCGGAAGACCAGGACGGGGAACTCTACGTGATCAACTACAGCGGCAGCAGCACCATACACAGAATTACGGATGCCCCGTGAGCGGCGCTTTGCTTTAAAATCCGGGCCCTCTTCAAGGTTGCAGGTCCGAACGGGAGAAGCAAAGTGAGCGTGAAGTCAGATATCGAAATCGCACAGGCCGCCAGTATTCTCCCGATCCAGGAGATCGGCGCGAAGATCGGCATACCGTCTGAAGCGCTGGTTCCCTACGGCCACGACAAGGCGAAGATCAGCGCCGAATTCATCAATGCGAACGGCAAGCGCGAGGACGGCAAGCTCATCCTGGTGACGGCCGTATCGCCGACGCCTGCCGGCGAGGGCAAGACGACCACCACCGTCGGTCTCGGCGACGCGATGAACCTCATCGGCAAGCAGACCACCATCTGCCTGCGTGAGCCGAGCCTGGGGCCGTGTTTCGGCATGAAGGGCGGTGCAGCCGGCGGCGGTTACGCGCAGGTCGTGCCGATGACCGACATCAACCTGCACTTCACCGGCGACTTCCACGCGATCGGTGCCGCGCACAACCTGCTCGCCGCGCTGATCGACAACCACATGCACTGGGAGAACGAGCTCAACATCGATCCGCGCCGCGTCACCTGGCGGCGTGTCGTCGACATGAACGACCGCGCCCTCCGGTCGATTACGTCGGGACTCGGTGGGTACCACAACGGCGTGGTCCGGGAGGCCGGTTTCGACATCACGGTCGCCTCCGAGATCATGGCGATCTTTTGTCTCGCGACGAGCCTGTCCGATCTCGAGAACCGCCTCGCCAATATCGTCATCGGCTACACGCGCAACAACGAGCCCGTTACGGTGCGGCAGCTCAACGCGCACGGCGCGATGACGGCACTGCTCAAGGATGCGCTGCAGCCGAATCTCGTGCAGACGATGGAGAACAACCCCGCGCTGATGCACGGTGGCCCGTTCGCCAATATAGCCCACGGCTGCAACTCGGTGATGGCGACCAGAACGGCGCTGAAACTGTCCGACTATGTCGTCACCGAAGCGGGCTTCGGCGCCGATCTCGGCGCCGAGAAGTTCTTCAACATCAAGTGCCGCAAGGCAGGGCTGCGGCCCGATGCGGTTGTGCTGGTCGCGACCATCAAGGCGTTGAAGATGCACGGTGGCGTGCCGAAGGACGAACTGGGCAAGGAGAATACCGAGGCGCTCGCGGCGGGCTGCAAGAACCTTGGCCGGCACATCCGCAATCTCGGCAAGTTCGGCGTGCCAGCGGTCGTCGCGATCAACCGCTACACGGCGGACACCGACGCGGAGGCGGCGGTCGTCAAGGATTTCTGCAAGGAGTTCGGCGTCAGTGCGATCGACTGCACCCACTGGGCCGACGGCGGCAAGGGTACTAAGGAGCTGGCCGAACACGTCGCCAGGCTGTGCGACAGCGGCGCCGCGCAATTCCGCACGCTCTACAACGACGATGTAAGCCTGTGGGAGAAGGCGCGTCGGGTCGCGCGGGAACTGTACGGTGCCGACGACATCATCGCCGACAAGAAGGTACGCGACGAATTTGCGAGCTTCGACGCGGCAGGCTACGGCAAGTACCCCGTTTGCATGGCGAAGACGCAGTACAGCTTTTCGACGGACCCCAACCTGCTGGGCGCGCCGTCCGGCCACGTCGTGCCGATCCGCGAGATACGTCTTGCCGCCGGCGCAGAATTCGTGGTCGTCATCTGCGGCGCGATCATGACGATGCCGGGACTGCCGAGGAAACCCGCGGCCGACAATATTCGCGTCAACAGCGCCGGCGAGATCGAGGGCCTGTTCTAGGCACCGCGCGTCAGCCGTGCTCCTCGAGGCGGTGGCTGTCCGCCGCCGTGAGCGTGCAACCGTAGACGGACTTGAGCTGTTCGATGACGGCCTGCGTGTCGCGGGAAAAAGGCGCTTTGCCCTCGAAACTGTGCAGGACGATGCCCTCCAGCAGGTCGCCCAGGGACAGGTCCGTGTATTCGGCAAGCCCCTTGAGGACCTTCAGCAGGGAAGTCTCGATGCGCACCCCGGTCTGGGTGCGCTGTACGACACGCTTCGCCATGGCGGTGAATCCTGGGTGTTACAATTCTAACGAGATAACATAGTAACACTTGCGGGCCGAATGCAGCGGATGGTCCCGGTGGCGTGTGCGATGCCGTACAATCGGCTCGCGCCACTGGGGTGGCGTGACAAGGGGGGCGGATGCCGACAGAAGACGAGCTACGACAGGGCTTCCGGCTCGGTGACTGGGAAGTGCTGCCGTTGCGCGGTGTGCTGCGCAGGGACGGCCGCGAGGAGAAGCCCGAGCCGAGGGTATTCGGCGTGCTGATCGCGCTGGCGAAGCGCGACGGCGACCTGGTGACGCGCGACGAGCTGGTCGACGAACTCTGGGACGGCCGGCCCACGAGCGATGAGCCGATCAACCGCTGCCTGTCGCAACTGCGCCGGCACCTGGGCGACAAGTCCAGGCCGCACCGCTACGTCGAGACGCTGACGCGACGCGGCTACCGCCTGGTGCAGCCGGTGGAGCCGCTGGAGCACGCCGAGCCGGCTGAACCCGCAGCCGAGCCAGCGCTTGCGCCACTCAGCAAAGCCCCCGCGGCGGCCTGGAAGCCGCTGCTCGCAGTGATCGGCGTCGCAATGCTCGCCTGGCTGGCGTGGTTCCTGTGGCCGCCCGGCGACTTTCGCTCGATCGGCGTGATGCCGTTCGAGAATGCCAGCAAGGATCCCGCGAACGACTACCTGGTCGCCGGCTTCAAGGACGAGCTGGTGAACACGCTGCACAATATCCCGGACTTCACGGTGAAGAGCAGCAGGGTCGTCCACTCCGGGGAAGAGGTGGCGGCGATCGCCGATAGCCTCGGCGTGGATGCCGTTCTTTCGGGGCGTGTGCATCGCGTCGGCAACGATCTGCAGATCTTCTATACCGTCGAGGATGGCCGCAACGGCGACGTCGTCGCCACCGCCGAAATCGAGGGACCGGTCAGCGAAATCTTCCAGCTGCAGGAGGACCTCGCGCGCATGGTACGCCGCGACCTGTTTGGACAATCCTCGCAGCAGCTGATCAGCAGGACGCGCCCAGCGAGCTTCGGTGCGTACGACCGTTACATGCGCGGGCTGTATGCGTTCGACAAGCGCCAGGACAGCGGCACGAGCCTGGAAGAGGCCATTGAACTGTTTCAGCAGACGATCCGGCTGGATGAGAACTTCGGGCCGGCCTACGTGATGCTCGCGACCGCCTACGTGTTGCTGCCGACCTACCGCGACGCGCCCACCGACGAGATGAGCAAGGCGGCCATCGCGACGGCGGAGCAAGGGATTAGCGTCGACCCCGGCATCCGCGATGCCGCCAACGCGATCTTCGGCTTCGTCCACCACCAGCAAATGCGGTGGCTGGAAGCGGAGGAGGCTTACAGGGCTGCGACGTCCGCGCAGGTGGTCGATCCGAATGCGTTCAACTGGTACTCGCGCATGCTCGCCTCGGTCGGCAGGCTCGACGCGTCGCTCGACCAGGCGCTGCGCGCGCTGGAGCTGGACCCGACGTCGGCAGTGATCAACAGCCGCGTTGCGCTCGCTTATTTGTGGCTGGGCGATACGCACAATGCGCAGGAGTTCTTCGAACGCGCCGCGAAGTTCGGCGCCAGCGGTCCCACGCACACCATGGGATACGCGCTTTTCCTGTTTCGCGAGAACCGCAGCGCGGAGGCATACGAGCTGTCGCGACAGGCTGCACAGATGGCGGGTGGCAGCGAAGCGTGGATCGATCCCGTGTTTGCGGCGCTGGACGACGATACTCAGCGCGACGCCGCGCTTGTCGCTGTCGATGAGGCTGCGGCACAAGGCGGTATCAGCCGGCAGATCGAGTTCATCGTGCGCACCGTACTGGGCGACCTCGACGGTGCGATGCGCGTCGCGCGACTGCTCGAGAGCGAGGGCGAAGTATTCGAGATGGATCTGCTGTTCATTCCCGAGGTCGCGCCCCTGCGCGAACACCAGGACTTCGCAAGGTTGCTCGATGCGCTCGGCATTAGCGAGTACTGGCGTGCACGCGGTTGCGCGTGGACCGGCTCCGCAGCGGTATGCGAAGCAGCCTAGGCGTCGTCTATGCGGCTGCGCGAGCGCTTGATATCGCCGCGGCGGCGCTTTTCATCGATACGTTTCTTCACTGACTTGCGGCTCGGCCGGGTCTTGACGCGCGGTTTCCTCTCGACGAGCACCGAGCTCACGAGCTCGCGGAGTCGTTCCAGTGCGGCTTCACGGTTGCGCATCTGCGTACGGTATTCCTGCGCCTTGATGGTGACGACGCCGGCCGCAGAGATGCGTCGATCGTCGAGTGCCAACAGTCGGTCGCGCACGTGATCGGGCAGGGCGCTGCTGCCGCGGATGTCGAACTGCAGGTGGATCGCCGTTGCGACCTTGTTCACGTTCTGTCCGCCAGCGCCGCCCGAGCGGACCGCGGTCAGCACGATCTCGTCCATCGGGATGGCAATCTCGTCGCTTACGTCGAGTGAGTCTGCCATGTCGTCCATACCGGTCGCAGGTCGTCGGGCAGAGGCGGGAATCCGCCTGGCCGCGACCAGCGGTTGCCGCCGTGGTGAAAGTCCGAGCCGCACGATGCGGCGAGCCCGGCGTCTCTCGACAGTTGCGCGAGGTGTGTCGTCGTATTCGGCGACTGCCGGCCGCACACGACCTCGATGGCCGTCCCGCCGGCGTCGCGAAAATCCGCCGCGAGCGCCCGCAAGCGGGTCTTCGTGAGCCGGTATTTCGCCGGATGAGCGAGCACCGCGATGCCGCCAGCCTGGACGATCCAGTGCACGACCTCGGGCAGCGATGCCCAGGTCTGCCGCACGTCACCCGGCTTGCCCGCGCCGAGGTACTTGCGGAACGCTGCCCGGGTGTCCTTCGCGATACCCGTTCGGACCAGCAATTCGGCGAAGTGTGGCCGGCCCACCGGTTCGCCACCGGCGATCTGCAGGACATCCTCAAGCATGTCCGGGAGGCCATTCGACCGCAGCCGCTTCGCAATGAGGCGCGCGCGTTTTTGGCGGGCATGCTGCTGGCGTTGCACGCCTGCGCGCAGGGCCGGGCACGCCGGGTCGACGTTCAGGCCGACAATGTGAACGCCGCAGTTGCGCCAGGCGGTTGAAAACTCGATGCCGGGGACGAGTCGAGTCCGCGACACCGAGGTATCAATGCGGTCGTACGCCGCCAGCGTGTCGTGATCCGTGATTGCGAGCGCGTCGACGCCGCACTCGGCGGCGTGCACGAGGAGTGCGTCGGGGTCGAGTGAGCCGTCGGAGGCGTCGCTGTGTGAGTGCAGGTCGTAGATCACGTTGCGGGCATTATACGGGGTCGCGCGCGGCCCGAAAGTCGGGCCCGGATGTGTGACAATGCGCGGATCGCGCGTTCGCCGGGCCCTTGTGGCGTGACGCGCTGTTCAAAACGGCAGAACCGGTATGAGTGACTACACGAAGATCATGCGCGACGCGGCCGAACGCGGGATTCGCTACCGCGAGTCGCTCGACGAACGTGCTGTCGGGCCGTCGACCGAAGCCAAAGCGGCGACTGCCCGCTTCGACGAAGCCCTGCCCGAGAATGGCAGGGACGACGCCGAGACGCTGGCTTTCCTCGACGACATCGGTTCGCCGGCATCGGTGGCGATGGCGGGTCCGCGGTTCTTCGGATTCGTGATCGGTGGTTCGATGCCGGTGACGGTTGCGGCAAACTGGCTCGCGACCGCGTGGGACCAGAACTCTGTAATGAGCGAAGTGACGCCTGCGGTCGCAGTGCTCGAAGACGTTACGCGGCGCTGGCTTTGCGAGCTGTTGCAACTGCCTCGCGATTGCGCAGCCGGTTTCGTGACCGGCGCGACGGTCGCGAACTTCACGGCACTTGCGGCGGCACGCCACAAGGTACTCGCCGACGCCGGTTGGGACGTCGAAAAAGACGGCCTGATCGGCGCGCCGCCGTTGACGGTGATCGTGGGCGAAGAAGCGCATCCCACGCTGACCAAGTCGCTCGGCCTGCTGGGGCTGGGGCGCGATCGGGCAGTGCGCGTTCCGGTCGACGGGCAGGGCCGCATGATCGCCGACGCGGTGCCCGCGGTCGACGGGCCCACGATCGTCTGCACACAGGCCGGCAACATCAACACGGGTGCATTCGATCCCGTTGCTGAGATCTGCCGCGCCGTGCGGCCTGCCGGCGCCTGGGTGCACGTGGACGGTGCGTTCGGGCTGTGGGCGGCCGCGGTGCCTGGGATGCGGCACCTGCTGGCGGGATTCGAGGAGGCGGATTCCTGGGCCACGGACGCGCACAAGTGGCTCAACGTCCCGTACGACAGCGGCGTGGCGATGACGCGGGATGCAGCGGCATTGAAAGCGGCGATGGCGATCACGGCGGACTACCTGCCGACCGATGCCGGGCTGCGCAATCCGTGCGACTACACGCCCGAACTCTCGCGGCGGGCGCGCGGCATCGAAGTCTGGGCCGCCCTGCGGTCGCTGGGCCGGCGCGGTGTCGAGGACCTCATCGTCCGTTGTTGCGAGCATGCGCGTCGATTCGCGGCGGGCCTGCAGGCCGGCGGCTACGAGATTCTCAACGACGTCGTGCTCAACCAGGTGCTCGTTTCTTTCGGCGACGACGAGACCACACAGAGCGTGATCGAGGCGATACAGCGGGACGGAACCTGCTGGTGCGGCGGCACGATCTGGCAGGGTCGCCGCGCGATGCGCATCAGTGTCTGCAACTGGTCCACGACGCGGGCAGACGTGGACGCCAGCCTGCACACGATGCTCGCCTGCGCGGAGCGCGTACGGCAGGCCTGAGTCCGATGCGGCGACTGTACGACGACAACCTGTACGATTTCGCCACACCGCAGCCCAGTTACTGGGAGGCCACCGCGCCGCCGCCGGATTTTGCGGCGCCGCCGCTGACGCACGACGAAACCTGCGAGGTCGCCGTGATTGGCGGCGGCTATACCGGGCTGTCGGCGGCCTACCACCTCGCCCGCGATCACGGCATCGACGTACGCGTGCTGGAAGCGGGGCACATTGGCTGGGGTGCGTCGGGCCGTAACGGCGGCTTCTGCTGTGTCGGGGGAACCGGCTTGCAGCCGCGGGGCGTGATCCGGCATTTCGGCGTCGAAGCAGCAAGGGACTGGTATCGCGCGCAGGTGCAGGCAGTCGAACTCGTGCGCGGGCTGGCGGCCGACGAGGACATCGACGTCGAAGCGTTCGGTGCCGCCGAGGTGGAGATCGCGCATTCGCGTCGCGCTTTTTCCGGCCTCGAGGCGGATCACGAGGCGCTGACAAGGGTTCTCGGCCTCGAGGCGGAGTTGCTGACGCGCTACGAGGTCAGGGAACGCATTTACGACACCGCCGAACAGCACGGCGCGCTGATTTCGAAACCGGCGCTCGGCCTGCATCCGCTCAGGCTTTGCCGCGGCCTCGCGCGTGCCGCCAGCCGCCGCGGCGCGACACTGCATTCATCCAGCGAGGTTGTCGGCTGGTCAAGGACTGCCGACGGTGGCCATGCGCTGCGTACCGCCGGCGCGACGCTGCGCGCATCGAAGGTCCTGTTCGCGACCAACGGCTTCATGCCGGAACAGCTACGCGCCGAGTTTCATGGCCGCACGCTGCCGGTGGTCAGCGCAATCGTCGTAACGCGCCCGTTGAGCGACGACGAGCGCCTGGACCAGGGCTGGCACACCGAACACCCGGCCATCAATTCCCGGCATCTGTTGAATTATTTCCGGTTGCTGCCGGACAACCGCTTCCTGTTCGGCGCACGCGGCAACACGCGCGGCACACCGGCCGGCGAGCGCGCAACCTACCGCAAGATCATCGACACCTTCCGCAAGACCTGGCCCGGCTGGGCCGGGGTGGAAATCGAGTATTGCTGGCACGGCCTGATTTGCATGACCGCCTCATTGCGGCCGGCGATCGGCCGACTGACGGACGACCCGTTCACCTTTTACGGCTTCGGCTATCACGGCAATGGCGTCAATACGGCCACCTGGGCCGGAAAGCAGCTGGCGGACTGGATCGGACGGGGGCGCGCCCCGGACGATCTGCCGCGGCTCGTGCGCGAGTTGCCGCGGCGCTACCCGGTGCCCGCGCTGCGTCGAGCCTACCTGCGCACGGGCCTGGTCATCGCGAACTGGCTGGACAGCCTGTGATCAGAGGAAATTGAACACGAAGCCCAGGCTGACGACGGGCCAGGCCTTGTAGTCGCTGAGCTCGTTCTCGAGTTCCGCGCGTTCGGCGTCGAGCGAAGCTTCGAACGTCGGGTCACCCGAAAGCAGGCCGTCGGTGGCCATGGAGATCTGCGGGGAGCCCTGCCAGAGCACGCCGAAGTCCAGGTTCATGCCGACTTTGCCGAGCAGCGTGAAGTCGAAGCCCACGCCGAAATACGGCGAGGTGCTGTCGAACGCCGCGGTGGCGGACAGCGTGCCGACCGCGGCCGCGGGATACGGGTCGCCGCCGACCAGGATGATTGCGCCGTTATCGCCGCTCACGGCATTGAATTCGTTGCCGTTCGAATACAGTCCGCCCGTGAGCCGGAAGGGGCTCAGCGGGAAGCGCAGGTTGCCGGTGACGTAATAGTTGTCGAGACTGATCTCGGCGTCGTAGTTGATGCCGCCGTAGAAACCGCTGTCGTTGTAGTCGTACTGGTTCACACCCGCGCGCAGGTCGATGTACGGCAGCGGCCGCCAGGTGCCCTCGACACCGAGGCCGAGCGTGCCGGCTTTGACACCGACACCGAAGTTATGGTCGGCAAGCGCGTTGCCACTTGCCGCGAGGACCAGAAGCAGCGCGCACAGCTTGAGTGAAAAAGTCGTCATCGTCCCTGTCCTGTTGCCCAAGCGAATTGTTGTTGCCCAGCGTAGACAGGGATCACGGATGGTTCCGTGCGGCGTATCACAGGCTGCCGGGTCCGGATGGCCGGGACTATGTAAAAAACCGCATGAAACGGCGGGTTTCGCCGCAAGCAGTACCACCGCCGCGTCGCTAGAGTGACAGTGCGCAGGACGCGCACACCCCCATGCAATGATCGATAAGGAGATTGAATCATGCGCGAACTTACAGTGAACGAGATCGGCTTCGTCGGCGGCGGCACCGAGCAGTGCAGGTCGGACCAGGGCGGCAACAACTATGGCGGCGTCACGGATACCGGGTCGGTTGGCCGGGACATCATCGCAATCTACGAGGGGCTGGTCGAGGCGACCTCGTACATTATCGAGCGTGTCGCGGACGCGCTGAGCTGACAGACGCGGCCGGGGCCGCTCGGGCCCCGGCCCGTTGACTGCGCAACAGGGCAACGACAAGCAGGCACGCGACCGCGAGCGAGAACAGCGCGCTGAACCCCGGTAGCAGCAGCGGCAGGCTGTCGGGCGGCGGGTTCCAGTGACCTTGCAGACAGCGCCAGTCGAACTGTATGAGGCCGTTGTAGGTCGCGTGGGTAATCACCGTTGCCCACAGCGAGCCCGTGACCCAGAACTGCACGCCCAGCACGAGCCCCATGAAGAACACGAACCCGTAGGACGAGGGCGGGTGGAATACGGTGAATATCGCCGCCGAGATGAGGATGGCGGGTACCGCGCCCGCGGGCACAAAAACGGACTGCAGGAAACCCCGATGCACCGTTTCTTCCATCAGCGGTATCAGCACCGCCATTACAAGCAGGCCCAGCATGAGCGAAGGCAGCGGCGGGCAGGCCCACGTAAAGACCGGGCCCGCTATCGTCTGCGCATCTTGGCTTGCGGTGAAGCCTAGCGACACGCTGGCAATCAGCTGTGCCCACCATACGATGCGAGTCGCCATGCCGAGCGCGACGGCGCCGAGCGCGATCCGAATCGTCAGCCTGCGCGGGCTGAACAGTCCCGGCAGGAATGTGCGGTGCTCGAGCAGCACCGGCGCGAGCATGGGCAGCAGGATCGGCGGCACGACCAGGTAAGCAAGGTAATACGCCTGCAGGTCTTCGATGCCGCGCCCGCGCAAGATGTGTGCGAGCCATGCCTGCGCCGTCAGGGCCACGAGTTGAGCCAGCACGATCAGCAGCAGGTGACGGATCGATAATCGAAGGACGGGTGGCGGCATGGTCGCCTTTGTGCCGGCTGAAGTCTGCCGAGGCTATCAGCCGGGAGGGACCGGCGATGCGCGACTATCCGGGCAAAACGACCGGATTCGCGATACTCAGGAGATCACCGGCTCCGACATCTTGTCGCGCCCGTACTGCAGGAAAATGCGGCCGCGCGCATCGGGATCGATGTTCACCCTGTCGAGGTCGCCCCGGATATGCGGCAACGCGAGCAGCCGCTTGTCCATGACCCTGAACCAGAGCCACGGTACGTAGGCGAGCAGGTAGACGCCGAAGTAACCGTTCGGCAGCTGCGGCAGGTCCTCGAAGTGCCGCAGGGACTGGTAGCGCCGCAGCGGATGGGTGTGATGGTCGGAGTGTCTCTCGAGGTGGAACAGGACGAGGTTGCTGAAGACGTGGTTGCTGTTCCAGGAGTGATGGGGTTTGCAGCGCTCGTACTTGCCGGTCTCGTCTTTCATGCGCAGCAGACCGTAGTGTTCGACGTAATTGGCGCTCGTCAGCTGCCACCACGCAAACAGGGTGTGCAGCAGCAGGAACGGCAGCATCACCCATCCCAGCGCCAATACGAGCCCGGACCAGATCGCCGCGGTCAGGGCATAAGACTGCAGGATCTGGTTGCCCGGGTTCCAGGCGGACTTGCCGCGCCGGTTGAGCCGATCCTTCTCGATGCGCCAGGCGCGCAGCAGTGCACCCGGCATCTCGCGCGCCGCGAACTTGTAGATGCTCTCACCCATGCGCGAACTCGCCGCATCCTCGGGCGTCGACACTTCGCCATGGTGTCCGCGATTGTGATCGATGGTGAAGTGGCCGTAGGCTGGCACCGCGAGCACGATCCTGGCGAGCAACTTCTCGAGCTGTGAATTCTTGTGACCCAGTTCGTGCCCGGTGTTGATGGCGAGGCCCGCAGTCATGCCGGCAACGACCGCCAGCGCGAGAAACGCCCATGCGCTCAGGTCCTGCGTGCCGGCATACCACGCGGTGCCGAAAAGGGTCACGAAATGCAGCGGCACGACGATGTAAGTGAGGCGCCGGTAGTAGGGGTCCCGGTCGAGCTGCATGACGATCTCTTCGGGCGGGTTGTTTTCGTCCTCACCGACGATCATGTCGAGGATCGGTGCGATCACGTAGTTGAGCAGAAAGGGCAGCAGCAGCCAGAGCTCGTTACCCGTGGCGACGTGCAACGCGATACCGGCAAACGGCTGTAACGGGTACAGAACCGAGAGTAACCACAGGCGTCGTTTTCGGTCGACGTAGTGGATTGCCTCGCCGTTCGGCAGCGTTCCCGTATAGCCTGTCATCGTCTGCCCCTGGTTGTGCCCGCAAGGCCGGATTATCGCCCGTTTGACAGTGCCGCTCCAAATGCGGTCGGCGGCGCGTCGAAAAACTATACATATTTCGATCGCCGCTCCGCGAAACCCGGGGGGAACCGCGGCAACGCACGCTTTCGCAGCGCTGGTACGCAAATTGCCTTATAGTTTTTACCCACAAATGGAACACAGAGGGTTGGCTCGGGTGAATCGAAAAACAGCGGCCGCGCTGGTGATCTCGTCATGTCTTGCAGCGGCTTGCGGCGGCGACGGCGCATCGTCCACAGCCGGTGAAGATCCCGCCGCGGCGCTGACCGCCTCGACACTGGGCGAGCAGACGGTGCTCGCTGCGGCGGATTACCTGCTGCAGGCCCCGTATGCCGGTGCCGACCGGGAGAACGGCCAGCGTCTTGCGCAGATGTGCAAGGCGTGTCATACCGTGCAGGACGGCGGGGTGCACATGATCGGCCCGAACCTGTTCGGTTTTTTCGGCACGGTGGCGGGCTCGGCCGAGCGCTACGCCTATTCCGCCGCGCTGCAGGAGGCCGAATTCGTGTGGACGCCGCGGGCCCTCGATGCGTGGCTTGCGCGGCCGGCGCGGTTTCTGCCCGGTAACCGGATGAGTTTTCCGGGCGTATCGAGCGCGAGCGACCGCGCGGACGTGATCGCGTACCTGCTGGAGGCCACCAGCCCACAGGCAGGCGACTAGCGGTCGGGTGGCGGCGTGCGATACTCTGGAGGCGGTCACGGCAGATGCGAGCAGGAAGCGGGACATTGACGGACATGGACGAGACGATGAGTGACAGCAGCAGCGCGGCCGAGCGGCGCGCCGCCGACGAGCGGCGCGAGTTCAGCTGGCGCACCGTGTTCTTCGGCTTCACCCGGTCCCGGCGGCATTTGCCGCGCCGCGGCGAGGACAGCGGGGTTATCTTCCTCGACTGGCATCATCCGTGGCTGTTCTTCCTTGCCGTCGGCATCATGCTGCTGAGCTGCGCCGACGCGTTCCTCACGCTCACACTGATGCAGCACGGCATGATCGAGGCGAATCCGATCATGGCCGGCATGCTTAACCAGGGCGGCTCGGCATTTGCCGTCAGCAAGGTCGTGATGACCGGCACGAGCATCCTCATCCTCGTGTTCCTGGCGAAAGCCCGCTTCATGAACCGCTTCCGCACGGGTCTTTTCCTGACGTTTTTCTTCAGCGTTTACTGCTGCCTGGTGTGCTACGAGATCGTCCACCTGCTGGCGGTGCTTTGACTATCGTATCGTTTCCAACGCTTGTGGCTTGGGCTACACTAGCGGGCCTTTTTGACAGCCTGAACAGATAAGCGGGTAAACGCAGGGCGAATCGCCCCTAAAATCCATCCTCATGGGCAGTTCTCTCAAGGATCAATACGCAACGACGCCGCTATTCGGCAGCAACGCCAGCGCCGTCGAAGCCCTGTACGAGCAGTACCTGAAAGATCCGGGATCGGTGCCACCGGCGTGGCGCGGGTATTTCGAGTCGCTGGGGGACCCGCAGGGCGAGGTTGCCCATTCCAGGATTCGCGAGGAACTGCTCGAATCGGCGCGCGATGGAGGCAGGCAGCGGCAACTCAGGCCCGGCAGCCGCAAGCCGGCCGCGTCGTCGGCCGAGAAACAGGCCGCGGTGGCGCGCCTCATCCAGGTCTACAGCCTGCGCGGTCACCAGATCGCTGACATCGACCCGCTGGGGCTGATGGAGCGTCGCGTCCCGGGAGTCCTGAAGCTCGACTACCTCGGCCTCACCGAGGCCGACATGGACACGGAATTCTATACGGGCGGTCTCGCCAGGTCGGGCAACACCCGGATGAAGCTGCGCGACATCATCACGCTGCTGCGGTCCATCTATTGCGGCAAGGCGACGGTCGAGTTCGCGCACATTTCCCGCGCACGGGAGAGGCTCTGGCTTCGCGAGCACTTCGAACACGACATCATTACCCGGTCGCTCAGCGACGAGGAACGGCTGACGATCCTGGAGCAGCTGACCTGCGCCGAAGGCATCGAGCGCTACCTGCATACCCGCTATGTCGGCCAGAAACGCTTCTCGCTCGAGGGCGGCGACAGCCTGATCCCGATGCTCGATGACCTGATTCACCGGGGGGGCGCCGCCGGGGTTCACGAGATCGTCATCGGCATGGCGCACCGGGGCCGCATCAACGTACTCGTCAATATTCTCGGCAAGTCGCCGGAGGAGTTGTTCGAAGAGTTCGAGGGCAATTACGACCTCGACGAGCTGAAGGGCTCGGGCGACGTCAAGTATCACAAGGGTTTTTCCGCCGACATGAAGACGAGCGGCGGCAACGTGCACATCGCGCTCGCATTCAACCCGTCGCATCTCGAGATCGTCGACCCGGTCGTCGAAGGCTCGGTACGCGCCCGGCAACAGCGCCGCGGCGACCTGGAACGCGTCGAGGTCCTGCCGGTGCTGGTGCACGGCGACGCGGCTTTTTCAGGCCAGGGCGTGGTCACGGAGACGTTCCAGCTGTCGCAGACCAACGGTTTCAGGACCGGGGGCACCGTGCATATCGTCGTGAACAACCAGATCGGCTTCACGACCAGCCGGCCATCCGATGCGCGCTCGACCGACTATTGCAGCGACGTCGCGAAGATGATCGAGGCGCCGATTTTCCACGTCAACGGCGACGACCCGGAGGCGGCGATCCTGGTCACCCGACTGGCGCTGCAGTACCGCCAGACCTTCAAGAAAGACGTCGTCATCGACCTGGTCTGTTATCGCCGCCACGGCCACAACGAGGCCGACGAGCCTGCGGCGACTCAGCCGGTGATGTACACCGCGATACGCAATCACCAGACGACCCGGGAGCTGTACGCCGACAACCTGGTCGAGAAGAAAATCATCAGCAAGGACGGCGTCAGCAAGCTGCAGGACGAGTACCGCGACCGCCTGGACCGGGGAGAACCGGTGCCGAAGGCGTCGCTGGGAATGATCGGCAACGAATTCACCGTCGACTGGACGCCGTATCTCGACGCTACCTGGGATGAGCCGGTCGACACAGCGATCACGCCGGAGCGTGCCGGGCGCGCCGCCGCGTACTTCACGGAGCTACCGGACGACCTGAAGCTGCACGGGCGCGTCAAGCGCATCGTGGACGAACGCCGGCGCATGGCAGCGGGTGAGATCGCCATGGACTGGGGTTTTGCCGAGACGATGGCCTACGCGACGCTGATCGAGGACGGATACGCCTGCCGCCTGGTGGGCCAGGACAGCGGCCGCGGCACCTTCTTCCATCGTCACGCGGTGCTGCACAACCAGGTCAACAACCGCGAATACACGCCGTTGCAGCACATCGTCGAACGGCCGAACGCATTCCGCGTCATCGACTCTTTGCTGTCCGAGGAAGCGGTGCTCGGCTTCGAATACGGCTATGCAACGACGGACCCGGGCACGCTCGTCATCTGGGAAGGCCAGTTCGGCGATTTCGTGAACGGTGCCCAGGTCGTGATCGACCAGTTCATCAGTTCCGGCGATGCAAAGTGGGGCCGTCTCTGCGGCATGACCCTGTTCCTGCCGCACGGCTACGAGGGGCAGGGCCCCGAGCATTCGTCGGCGAGGCTCGAGCGCTTCCTGCAGCTTTGCGCCGAGCACAACATGCAGGTTTGCGTGCCGTCCACGCCGGCGCAGATGTTCCACATGTTGCGGCGGCAAATGCTGCGCAAGTTCCGCAAGCCGCTGATCGTCATGACGCCGAAGAGCCTGCTGCGCCACAAGATGTCGGTGTCGCCGATCTCGGCGCTGTCCGACGGCCGCTTCAACCTGATCATCCCCGAGATCGAGCAGATCACCCCGTCCGCCACGCGCCGGATCGTATTCTGCAGCGGCAAGGTCTATTACGACCTGCTCGAGTCGCGCCAGGTACACGGCATCGATGACATTGCACTGATTCGCATCGAGCAGCTGTACCCGTTCCCGATCGACGAGTACGCGGCGATCATCGAGCAGTACGAGCATGTCGAGGACATCGTCTGGTGCCAGGAGGAGCCGCAGAACCAGGGTGCGTGGTACCAGATCCGGCATCGTCTGCAGGAGCCCCTGCGCGACCACCAGCAACTCTATTACGCGGGCCGCCAGGCCTCCGCCGCGCCCGCGTCCGGGATATTCAAAATTCATCTGCAACAGCAGCAGGCACTGGTCGAAGCCGCGCTTGATATCGACGTCAAGGCGAGCAAGTCGGCCAAGCCGCGCAAGTCCAAACGGAAGACCAAATGACCATTGAAATCAAAGTGCCGGCGCTACCGGAATCGGTGACCGACGCGACCCTCGTTGCCTGGCACAAGAAAGCCGGCGAACGCGTCAGTCGTGACGAGAATCTCGTCGACCTCGAGACCGACAAGGTCGTGCTGGAAGTGCCGGCACCGGCCGATGGCGTCTTGCAGGAAATCAGGGTTGAGGACGGCGCGACCGTGACCGCCGGGGACGTGCTGGCGGTGCTGGCCGAGGGCGAGGGTGCCGCGGCGGCGTCGACCGAAACCGAACCGGAGGAAGAGCAGGCCGAGGAAAGCGAACAGGAAGCGGCCGAGGAGCCGACCGCGAGCAGGGAGCGCCCCGCGAAGGCGGGCAAGACCAGCCCGGCGGTACGCCGCCTGCTGGAGGAGCACGATCTCGATGCGGCGATGGTGGCAGGGACCGGCAAGGACGGCCGTATCACCAAGGGCGACGTCATGAACTTCCTGAAGACCGACCAGAGCAGCGATGTCACTCCCGGTGACCGCGCGCCGGCGGTCGAGGAAGGGGAAGCCGTCGTCGGGCTCGCGCGCACGGAGCAGCGTGTTCCGATGACGCGACTGCGGTCGCGTATCGCCGAGCGCATGGTGGATGCCCAGCAGACTGCGGCGATGCTCACGACCTTCAACGAGGTCGACCTCACGGAGGTCATGGCGCTGCGCAGCCGCTACAAGGATTCCTTCGAAAAGAAGCACGGCGTGCGGCTGGGTTTCATGTCCTTCTTCGCCAAGGCGGCCGTCGAGGGCCTGAAGAGGTTCCCGGTCGTCAATGCGTCGGTCGAGGACAACGACATCGTCTACCACAACTACTACGACATCGGCATCGCGGTCTCGACCGAAAGGGGCCTGATGGTGCCGGTGCTGCGCGACGTCGACCAGATGGGCTTTGCCCGCTTCGAAGCGGAACTCACGGCAATGGCGAAGAAGGCCCAGGATGGCGCGATCGGCATGGACGACCTGACCGGCGGCACCTTCACGATCACCAATGGCGGCATATTCGGTTCGATGATGTCGACGCCGATCCTGAATCCGCCGCAGAGCGCGATCCTCGGTATGCACAATATTCAGCAACGGCCGATGGTGGTCGATGGCGAAATCAAGATCCGCCCGATGATGTATCTCGCCGTGACCTACGATCACAGGATCATCGACGGGCGTGAGGCCGTGCAATTCCTGGTCACGATCAAGGAGCAGCTCGAGGATCCGGGCCGGCTGTTGTTGGAAGTCTGAGGAAGCAGGTAAACGATGAGCAGAAAATTTGATGTCGTGGTTATCGGGGCGGGCCCCGGTGGCTATATCGCCGCGATCCGCGCCGCGCAGCACGGACTGTCCGTCGCTTGCATCGATGAATGGCAGAACAGGGACGGCAAGCACGCCTTCGGCGGCACCTGCCTGAATGCCGGCTGCATTCCGTCGAAGGCCATGCTGGAATCGTCGGAGCTGTATCACCGTGCCGGCCACGAATTCAAGAAGCACGGTATCGAGACGGGCAAACTCGGGCTCGATATCGCCGCGATGCAGAAGCGCAGGGCCGGGATCGTGCGGCAGCTGACGGGCGGTATCGCCGGACTGTTCAAGGCCAACAAGGTAGAAGGCCTCGTAGGGCACGGCAAGTTGCTCGCCGGCAAGAAAGTCGAGTTCAAGCCGTTGGATGGTGACCCGGAAGTGCTCGAGGCAAAGAACGTCATCCTTGCCTCCGGATCCGTGCCCATCGAACTGCCGTTCGCGAAGTTCGACGGCGAGTCGATCATCGATTCCTGGGACGCGCTGGAACTTGAGGCGGTGCCGAAACGGCTCGGCGTCATCGGGGCGGGCGTAATCGGCCTGGAACTCGGCAGCGTCTGGTCGCGGCTCGGCTCGGAAGTGACAATCCTGGAAGCCATGGACGACTTCCTCTTCATGGCCGATCGCGATGTCGCGAACACGGCGGCGCGCGACTTCAAGAAACAGGGGCTCGATATCCGGCTCGGCGCGAAAGTGACGGCGGCCAAGGGCGGCAAGAAGGGCATAAAGGTCGAGTACGACGACAAGTCGGGTTCGCACTCCGTCGAGGTCGACAAGCTCATCGTCGCTGTCGGGCGCAAACCGTATACCGAGGGCCTGCTTGCGGACGACGCCGGCATCCAGCTTGACGATCGCGGCTTCATCGTCGTCGACCACGAGTGCCGCACGCGCGTCAAGGGCGTGTACGCGATCGGCGATGCCGTGCGCGGGCCGATGCTGGCGCACAAGAGTTCCGAAGAAGGCGTGATGGCCGCCGATCTGATCGCCGGCGAGGTTGCCGAGGTCAATTACAACGTCATTCCGTCGGTCATCTACACGTCGCCCGAGATCGCCTGGGTGGGCAAGACCGAAGCCGAGGTGAAAGAAAGCGGCCGGCCCTACAAGAAGGGCTCGTTCCCGTTCGCCGCCAGCGGCCGCGCCAAGGCGATGGAACAGACGTCCGGCATGGTGAAGATCATATCGGCGGAGGATGACGACGAGGTGCTCGGCGTGCACATCGTCGGCCCGATGGCCGGCGAACTGATTTCCGAAGCGGTGCTCGCGATGGAGTTCTCTGCCAGCACCGAGGACATCCAGCGCACCATCCACGCGCACCCGAGCCTTGCGGAAGCGGTTCACGAGGCCGCGCTCGCCGTCGACAAGCGCGCCCTGAACTACATGAACTGATCGGCGCCCTGTCGCATTCGCGGGCCCAGGCCCGCTCCTACATGAACTGATCGGCGCCCTGTCGCATTCGCGGGCTCAGGCCCGCTCCCGCAGCAAGACGAAGCGGTGTAGGAGCGGTTCTCGAACCGCGACCCGGTCGGGCCAGCCTCAGCCCTCGCGCTCCCAGAAGTCGGCGTTCTTGATGCCGAGCTTTTTCGGGTCGAAGGTGTACTTCGTCACGCCCGCTTTCATCTGCGCTTCGTAGTCCTTCAGCGCGGTCAGCGCCGGTCTGCCCATCAGGAACAGGATGAGGATACCGATGATGTTGAGCCAGGCCATCAGGCCCACGCCCATGTCACCGAGCGCCCAGGCAAGGTCCGCGGTGCGTACCGTCCCGTAGAAGACGGCGCTCAGCATCAGCACTTTGAGCACGGTGATTTCGCCGGGAATACGAATGGAGCGTCGTATGTAAGCGACGTTGGTCTCGGCGATGTAGTAGTAGGCGAGGATCGTCGTGAACGCGAAGAAGAACAGCGCGAACGCCACGAAGGTCTTGCCGAAACCGCCGATAACACTCTCGAGCGCGTACTGCGTGAACGCGGGGCTGTTCGCGAGCACGTCGGTGCTCAGCAGGCCGCCGCTCTCCGTCGCTTCGACGCCCGTGACGTAGTACTGGTTGGTGATCAGGATCATGAATGCCGTCGCCGAGCACACGAACAGCGTGTCGACGTAGACCGAGAATGCCTGCACGAGACCCTGCTGCGCGGGATGTTCGACCTCCGAGGCCGCGGCCGCGTGCGGGCCCGTGCCCTGGCCGGCTTCATTGGAGTAGACGCCACGTTTCACGCCCCAGCCGATCGCCGCGCCGATGCCCGCCATCGGCGTGAATGCGTCCGTGATGATCAGCATCAGGATGCCCGGCAGGGCCGTGATGTGCATCAGGATGATGACGATCGCCAGCAGCACGTAACCAACCGCCATGAACGGCACGACGACCTGTGTAAAGTGCGCAATGCGCTTGACGCCGCCGAAGATGATGAAGCCGAGCAGGAACACGACGAAAATGGCCGTGGCCAGCTTGGTATAGGTCACCGAGCCGAGCGAGGTTTCCAGTACACCGGAACCGCCGAAGGCCAGGTCCGCCGCGTTGCCGATGGCGTTCGACTGCACGGTCGGCAACAGCAGGCCGACGGCAAAGATGGTCGTGATGGCGAATATCCACGCGTACCACTTCTGGCCCATGGCCTTCTCGATGTAGTACGCGGGTCCGCCGCGCAACTGGCCTTCGTCTTCTTCCTTGTAGATCTGGCCGAGTGCAGACTCGACGTAGGCGGTCGCGGCGCCAAGAAAAGCAACGACCCACATCCAGAAGACGGCACCGGGACCGCCGAAACCGATCGCTGCGGCCACGCCCGCAATGTTGCCGGTTCCCACGCGGCCCGACAGCGATACCGATAATGCCTGGAAGGACGAGATGCCGCGATCGGACTCCTTGCTCGAGAACAGCAGCTTGATCATCTCGCGGAAAAGGCGCACCTGCACGAAGCGGGTAAGAACCGAATAGAAGAGCCCCGCCGCGAGCAGCAGGTACACGAGTACCGGGCTCCAGACAAAGCTGTTGATCAGATCGACGTATTCCTGCATGCCCCTGTCCTTTGTTGTTCTGCTTTTTGGCCCCCGAGAATAGTAACTGAAATCAGGATCGCCGTTGTACGCTGATCACGTTGGGCAGCTGCTCCAGCCGGGTCATCGCGGTGCTCAGGGTCGGCAGGTCGCGGATCTCGACGCTGATCTCCATCACCGTCTCCAGCGTCTTCTTGTCCGTCTTGCTCCTCAGGTCGGTTACGTTGGCCGCTTCGTCGGCGAGAATCGTGCTGATATCGCGGATCAGGCCACTGCGATCGTAGGCGCGCAGCGTCAGGTCCACGGGGTAGGTCGCCGATTCCGAGCGACCCCAGTCCACCTCGATGATGCGCTGCGGGTGACGCCGGTTGAGGCCGAGGAAGTTGCCACAGTCCTGGCGGTGAATGCTGACGCCCCGGCCCTGGGTGATGTAGCCCGAGATCGGTTCCGGCGGCACCGGGCGGCAGCAGCGTGCGAAGTTGCACATCAGGTCGCCCACGCCGCTCACGGCCACGCCTTCGGCTTCGCCGGTCCTGCGTTGGCTCGGCCTGCGCCGCTTCAGGGCTTTCGAGGTGTCGACGCCGCGCATCTGCTGCAGCGCCGTTGCGACGGCGGCAGGCGTGATGTCGCCCGCACCGAGCGCGACGCAAAGGGTGTCGGTGCCGTTGAATTTCAGTTGTGCCGCTATGGTGTCGGTCGCCACGTCCCGCAGGTTGAGGCGCCCGAGTTCCCGCTCCAGGATTTCGCGCCCCTGGCGCAGATGCTGGTCGCGGTCCTGCAGGCGGAACCAGCTGCGCACCTTGGCGCGGCTGCGGCCGCCGGCCAGGTAACCGAGCCGAGGGCTCAGCCAGTCGCGGCTCGGCTGCGCATGGCTGCCCGTGATGATCTCGATCTTGTCGCCGTTCTGCACCTTGTAGGTCAGCGGCACGATGCGGCCGTTCACCTTCGCGCCGCGGCAGCGATGGCCGACCTGGGTGTGCACGTAATAGGCGAAATCGAGCGGCGTCGCGCCGGCCGGCAGTTCGACCACGTCGCCTTTCGGGCTAACCGCGTACACGCGGTCTTCGAAAAGGTCGTCGCGGATCTGGTCGAGCAGGTCGCCGCTGTCATTGCCCGGATCGAGCAATTGCCTCAGGAAGCGGATCTTCTGGTCGAAGGCCGCCGGCGTGCCGCCGCCCTCCTTGTAGCGCCAGTGAGCGGCGACGCCGAGTTCCGCCTGCCGGTGCATGTCGAACGAGCGTATCTGCACCTCAACGGTCTTGCCCTGCGGGCCGATCACGGCCGTGTGCAGCGAGCGGTAGTCGTTCTCCTTGGGATTCGCGATGTAGTCGTCGAATTCGCCCGGCAGGTAGGACCACAGGTTGTGCACGACACCGAGGGCCGCGTAGCAGTCCTTGACATCGTTCACCAGGATACGCACTGCCCGGATGTCGAACAGGCTTTCGAGGCCGCGGTCCTTGCGCTGCATTTTGCGCCAGATGCTGTAGATGTGTTTCGGCCGGCCGGTGATTTCCGCGGGTACGCCGGCTTCGTCGAGCTCCCGTCGCAGGATGCCCTTGACGTCTTCGATGAATGCTTCGCGCTCCTCGCGTTTTTCATTGAGCGCGCCCGCGATCTCTGCGTAGGTGTCCGGCTCGGTGTAGCGAAACGCGAGATCCTCGAGTTCCCACTTGAGCTGCCAGACGCCCAGGCGATTCGCGAGCGCGGCGTAGATCTCGCGGGTTTCGGTGGCCAGCGCCTGTTTCTCGGCGGCGGACGCCGACTTCGCCGCGCGCATGCGGTGCAGCTGTTCGGCGATCCGCACCAGCACCAGCCGCACGTCGGATACGACCGCCAGCAGCATCTTGCGCAGCGCCTCGGACTGCTTCACGGCGAGCGCCTCGCCGGGCTGCCAGTCGGCGGGCAGGGAGAAGCGGCCGAGCCGCACGAGACCCGTAATTACTTGAGAAAGTGTCGATAATTTACTGTTATTTAAGGAATCATCTTCAACAAAGCCGTCGCGAAACAGCGGGTAGAGGTGCACCGCGGCAACCACGTCCTGGGGCAGTCCCAGCGATGCGACGATGGCGGCGATGGACTCACCGTCGTGCACCGCCTGCTGCAGCCCCGGGCGCGGCGGCAGGGCGGCGACGAAGTCTCGCGCGGCCGCGACGATATCCGCCTGTTCGGCGCCGTTGTCGTGATTTTCAGGTTTCGAAACCGCCATTTGGCAGAACTTCACAGTGTGCCTGTTCCGGCAATAACCGTTATCATACGCGCTGATTTCGGCCCCGTGGCCCCGGCCGGATTCAGACTTGGGCATCGGGCATGAAATCGTATCAGGCAAAGATGACCGGCGTGAGCACGGACCGGGTCCGTTGCGGGCGTGCAGGGGTCGCGCAGACAGAACAAGCGGAACAGCATGGCAGGACACAGTAAGTGGGCGAATATCCAGCATCGCAAGGGCGCCCAGGACAAGAAACGCGGCAAGCTCTTCACGAAGCTGATTCGTGAGATCACGATTGCGGCGAAGATGGGCGGCAGCGACCCTGTCGCCAATCCGCGCCTGCGGCTGGCGATCGACAAGGCCAAGGCGCAGAGCATGCCGAAGGACAACATCGAGCGGGCCGTCAAGCGCGGCGCCGGGGAACTCGAAGGTGCCGAATTCCAGGAGATCCGTTACGAGGGCTATGGACCGGGCGGGACCGCCGTGATGGTCGACTGCCTGACCGACAACCGCAACCGCACCGTGGCCGAGGTGCGGCACGCGTTCTCCAAGCACGGCGGAAATCTCGGCGCCGACGGTTCGGTGAATTATCTCTTCAACCACGTGGGCCTGTTACTGTACCCGGAAGGATCCGACGAAGAGGCGATCATGGAAGCGGCGATCGAAACGGGCGCCGAGGACGTGGTCGTGGACGACGAGGGCTCGATCGAGGTGCTGACGGAGCCTGCCGAATTCGAACGGGTGCGCGATGCCATGCGCGAAGCGGGATTCGAACCCGAATCGGCGGAGTTGACGATGCGCGCCTCGACCAGCTCCGAACTCGAGGTGGACGACGCCGCATCGATGGTCAAACTGCTCGAAACACTGGAGGATCTCGACGACGTGCAGGAGGTCTACAGCAACGCGGACATCAGCGACGATGTGCTGGCGCAGCTCTGAGAATCGCATTGGCCAGCACGCGACGCATCCTCGGCATTGATCCCGGTTCCAGGAAGACCGGCTTCGGCGTGCTCGATTTCACGGGCGACGCGCCGACCTACGTTGCCAGCGGCGTCGTAAACAGCACTGATGGCACGTTTCCCGATCGTCTCCGGCGGATATTCACGGCGGTCGGCGAGATCGTCACGGAGTACCGCCCGGACGTCGTCGCGATAGAGAGTGTTTTCATGCACAAGAGCGCCGGAAGCGCGCTGAAGCTGGGCCAGGCCCGTTCGGCGGCGTTGTGCGCAACGTTCGGCTTCGAAATGGAGGTGCACGAGTACGCGCCGCGGGAAATCAAGCAGGCGATCGTCGGTACCGGGGCGGCGAGCAAGGAGCAGGTGCAGCACATGGTGATTTCGCTTTTGCAGCTCGACGCTGCGCCATCGCCGGACGCGGCGGACGCGCTTGCCGCTGCGCTGTGCCACGGGCACCAGCACCGCATAAAGAACCGGCTCGCGCTGCGCCAGGCAGCGGTGTTGCCGCGATGATTGGCTCACTGCGCGGCCGGCTCACGCTGAAGCAGGCGCCGTCGGTCATCATCGAGTGCCACGGCGTCGGCTACGAAGTCGAGACGCCGATGTCGACCTTCCTGGAGCTGCCCCCGACCGGCGACGAACTGTTCCTGTTCACGCACCTGGTCGTGCGCGAGGACGCACAGATGCTCTACGGATTTGCCACGGAGGACGAGCGCGCGCTGTTCCGCATGCTGATCAGGATCAGCGGCGTCGGCGCGAAGATGGGCCTCGCCGTGCTGTCGGCGATGAGTGTCGACGGATTCAGGCGCTGCGTCGAGTACGAGGATGCCGCATCGCTGGTGAAGGTGCCCGGCATCGGCAAGAAGACTGCCGAGCGGCTGATCATCGAGATGCGCGACCGGATTGACACACCATCCGCACAATCGGGCGCTACAAGGGTCAAAGCAGAAGCCGGCGCAAAATCCGAGGCCGTGGACGCGCTGATCTCGCTCGGCTACAAGCCGCGCGAAGTGCAGAAACTGATCGGCGAACTCGATGTTGACGGCAAGTCGGCAGAGGATATTATCCGGCTCGCATTGCGACAGGTGGCGCTTTAAACCATGACCGGAATCGAACACGATCGACTGACCAGCGGTGAGTCGAAGCCCGAGGACAAGCTGTTCGACCGTGCGATCCGGCCGAAGCTGCTCGACGAGTACGTCGGCCAGCCGGGCGTCAAGCAGCAGATGGGCATTTTCATCGAAGCGGCCCGCAGGCGCGGCGAGGCGCTGGACCACGTGCTGATTTTCGGGCCGCCGGGGCTGGGCAAGACGACGCTGGCGCATATCGTCGCCAACGAGATGGACGTGAACCTGCGGCACACCTCGGGGCCGGTGCTGGAGCGCCCGGGCGACCTCGCCGCGATCCTGACCAATCTGGAACCGCAACGACGTGCTGTTCGTCGACGAGATCCACCGGCTGAGCCCGGTGGTCGAGGAGGTGCTGTACCCGGCGATGGAGGATTTCCAGCTCGACATCATGATCGGCGAAGGGCCGGCGGCCCGCTCGATCAAGCTGGACCTGCCGCCGTTCACGCTGGTCGGGGCGACGACACGCGCGGGCCTCCTGACGTCGCCGTTGCGCGACCGTTTCGGCATCGTGCAGCGGCTCGAGTTCTATTCCGTCGACGAGCTCGAGGCCATCGTGCGGCGTTCGGCGCAGATCCTGCAGCTGCCCGTCAAGGACGAAGGCGCGCAGCACATCGCGCGGCGGGCGCGCGGCACGCCGCGCATCGCGAACCGCCTGTTGCGCCGGGTGCGCGACTTTGCCGAGGTGCAGGCGGACGGTGTCGTCACCGGCACGGTCGCCCGCGGCGCAATGGACATGCTGCAGGTCGACCCGCACGGTTTCGATGCGATGGACCGGCGCCTGCTGCGGACGATCATCGACAAATTCGACGGCGGCCCGGTCGGCATCGACAGCCTTGCCGCGGCGATCGGGGAGGAGCGCGGCACGATCGAGGACGTGCTGGAACCGTACCTGATCCAGCAGGGGTTCATGATGCGCACTGCACGCGGCCGTGTCGCGACGAAGAATGCCTACCTGCATTTCGGCCTGACGCCACCGACAGCCGGGTCGTCGCCCGAACTGCCGTTGTTCGACCGGGAATGAGCGAGCGATGGCGAACGTGACTGACAGCAGCCCCTTCCAGTGGCCCGTGCGGGTCTACTACGAGGACACCGACGCGCAGGGCGTGGTGTATTACGCGAACTATTTCCGCTTCATGGAGCGCGCGCGCACCGAATGGCTGCGCGCCCTCGGCGTCAACCAGGAGCGAATGCTGAGCGAGGACCGGCGCATGTTCGTCGTCACCCGGACAGAACTGGATTTCATCGTGCCCGCGCGATTCAATGACGAATTGATCGTTACGGCCCGGCTCTCCGGTCTCAGCCGCGCCACCTTCGACATCGAGCAAGTGATCTACCGCGAAAGCCTCGACGGCACGGTTTGCTGCCGGGGCGGTGTTCGCGCCGCATTTCTGAATGCCGACACGCTGAAACCGCAGCGTGTGCCGGCGTCACTATTCGAGGAAAATCCGTTATGACAGCCGACCTATCGGTCTTCGGCCTGCTCCTGCAGGCCAGTATTCCGGTCAAGATCGTAATGATCCTGCTGATTCTCGCGTCGCTGGTGTCGTGGACCATCATCTTCACGAAGCGGCGCCTGATCCGGCGGACCCGCGGAGCCTGCGACGACTTCGAGGCGTCGTTCTGGTCCGGCGGCGACCTGAACACGCTGTACCAGAGCGCATCCCGGAAGAAGGGCGGTGCGCTGGGCATGGCGAGCATCTTCGAAAGCGGATTCCGCGAGTTCAACCGCGGGCTGCAGGGCGGCCAGACCAACCCGGACAAGCTCATCGAGGAATGCCGCCGCTCGATGCACGTATCGCAGATGCGCGAGGTGGACCGTCTCGAGCAGGGCCTCGCGCCGCTCGCGACGATCGGTTCGACGAGTCCCTACGTCGGCCTGTTCGGCACGGTCTGGGGCATCATGAACGCCTTCATGGAGATCGGTAACATGCAGTCCGCGACGCTCGCCACGGTCGCGCCGCCGATCGCCGAGGCCCTGATCGCGACCGCCATGGGGCTGTTTGCCGCGATACCGGCCGTTATCGCCTACAACCACTACGCGGACAAGGTCGTGCGGCTCGAGTACCGCTACGACGGCTTCATGGAGGAGTTCTCGAGCATCCTGCATCGCCACGCGCGCTCGAAGCTGAGGTAAGCCCGATGCCTACTCCGCTGCAAAAACGCAAACTGATGGGCGAGATCAACGTCGTGCCGTACATCGACGTGATGCTCGTGTTGCTGGTCATCTTCATGGTCACGGCGCCGTTGCTGACGCAGGGCATCGAGGTCGACCTGCCGAAAGCCGCGGCGGAGCCGATCCAGGACGTGCCGAACACGCCGCCGCTGGTGGTCAGCGTCGACAAGGACGGCAATCTCTACATTAATGTCGGCGACGACGAGGACAAGCCGACGTCGGGCGAGGAGATCATCCGCCGCGTCGGCATCGTGCTGCGCACGAGCCCGGAGACCCAGATTCTCGTCAAGGCCGATCGCGCCGTTCCCTATGGCAACGTGGTCGGCGCGATGGTGGTCCTGCAGCAAGGCGGTGCCGAAAGCATCGGTTTCGTCACCGACCCGCTGGATACCTACCCGATACCCGAGTAGCCAGTGATCCAGGACCGTCACAACGTTATCCCCATGTTCATGGCGGTGCTGCTGCACGCTCTGATCGTGGCGTCGATGTTTCTTGCGTTCGATTTCACGACGCGCAAGCCGCCGCCGATGCCGCTGGTCATCAAGGGTACGCTGGTGGCCGACAGCACCGTGCTGCCGCCGCCGGTGGTGAAGAAGCCGGAGCCGGAGCCCGAGCCGCCTCCGGTCATCGAGGAAGAGCCGCCGCCCGTCGTCGACACCGCGGCCGAGGAGCAGGCGCGGCTGGCCGCGGAAGAGGCCAAGCGGCAGCAGGACGCGCTGGTCGAGCAGCAGCGGCTCGAGGAGCTGCGGCGCCAGCAGGAGGCGGAGGAGCAGCGCAAGCGGGAGGAGGCCGAGCGACGCAAGCGCGAGGAAGACGCCCGCCGCAAGCGCGAGCAGGAAGCCGAAATGGAACGCAAGCGCCGCGAGGAAGAGGCCGAGCTTGAACGCAAGCGGCGCGAGGCGGAACTCGAGCGGCAGCGCGAGATCGAACGCCAGCGTGCGGAGAACGAGCGCAAGCGCCGTGAAGCCGAAACCGCGGCGTTTCAGAGCGCCGTCGACGAGGAAGCGGAGCGCCTCGAAGCCATGAATTCCACGGAAATGGCGGCCTACCAGTTCGCGCTGCAGCAAAAAGTGCTGCGCAACTGGGCGCGGCCGGCGAGCGCGCAGCCCGGACTGGACTGCCTGGTGCAGGTGCGCCAGTCGGCGTCGGGTGAGGTGATCTCGGCCCGCGTGGTAAGTTGCAACGGTGACGCGGCGGTCGAACGATCGATCGAGGCGGCGGTCAAGAAAGCGTCGCCGCTGCCGTTGCCCGAAAATCAGTTACTGTTTGACCCGAACTTGCGATTTCGCTTCATACCTGAACAATAGCCCGCCAACGACAGAGGCAGAGGTTCATCGTGCTTAAGAATGCAATTATCCTGGGATTTGCGGCGTGGCTTTGGAGTGGCAGCGCCTTGGGCGACATCACGGTCGAAATCACCAAGGGCGGGGTCGCGCGCACGCCGGTCGCGGTCGTCCCGTTCGGCTGGTCGGGCCGCGCCGCCGACGTGCCCCTCGATATCGCCGAAGTGATCGCGGCGGACCTGCAGCGCAGCGGGCGCTTCGCACCGATCCCCGAGGAAAACATGCTGCAGAAGCCGACCACGGGGGCCGAACTCGATTTCGATGACTGGTCCTTCGTCAAGGCTGAGGCCGTGGTCGTCGGCCGCATCACGCAGACGGGCGAAAACGCGTACGACGTGAGTTTCCAGCTGTTCGACGTTTTTCGCCAGGAGCAGCTGGTCGGTTACCGCATTCCGGCAAGCCGCGGCACGATGCGCATCGTTGCCCACCGCGCGGCCGACATGATCTACGAGAAGCTCACGGGCATCAAAGGCGTGTTCGCCACCAAGGTCGCGTTCGTCACCGCGGAGCGCGACCAGAGCGGGCAGACCTACCGGCTCGTGGTCGCCGACCACGACGGTTTCAACGAGACCGTGGTCCTGCAGAGCACAGACCCGATCATGTCACCGGCGTGGTCGCCCGACAGCCGGCGCCTCGCTTACGTGTCGTTCGAGGACAACCGCTCGTCCGTGTGGGTCCAGACGCTGCGCACCGGCAATCGCATCCAGGTATCCAACAAGCCCGGTATCAACGGGGCCCCATCGTTTTCGCCGGACGGCAAGCAGCTGGCGCTGACCCTGGGCGGGATCGACGGCAACCTCGATATCCACGTGCTCGACCTCGCGACGCGGCAGACGCGGCGCCTCACCACGCACCGCGCGATCGATACGGAGAGCAGCTGGTCTCCGGACGGCCGCTACATCTACTTCACGTCGGACCGCAGCGGGGGCCCGCAGGTCTACCGGGTCCCGGCGGCCGGCGGCACGCCTGAGCGCGTGACCTTCGAGGGGAGTTATAATGCGCGGCCACGGTTGTCAGAGGATGGCAAGCGTCTTGCGATGGTGCATCTCGATCGCGGCAACTACCGGATCGCGGTAATGGACATCAAGAGCAAGGAGTTGCTGATCGTGTCCGCGGGCCAGCAGGACGAGTCGCCGAGTTTTGCGCCGAACAGCGATACGCTGATTTATGCCACGCGCCAGGCGCGCAACGGGGTGCTCGAGACGGTGACGGCGGACGGTTTGATCCGCCAGCGCGTCAGTTCCGGGCAGGGGGACGTGCGGGAGCCGGTGTGGTCGCCGTTCCCGCGTTACTAGTTTTTTTAAAGACTTACCTTACATAGTTAAAGTAACTATCTGTAATTTAAAAGGTTCTGACCTGGCCGGAATAGACTTCGCAAAGGACAATACGATGCTTAAGTACAAACTCGCTGTAATCACGCTGATGCTCGCGCTGCTTGTCGGCTGCGCGTCGAACAAAGTCCCGGATCCTGAGCCCGGCGACGCCACCTATGACGCAGCCGGTTCCGGCGCGGATACAGACGTTTACGGCGACGACCCGATGGGCGCCGGCGAGATGCTCGACGACGACTACACCGCGGGCGAACTCACCAACATCATCTATTTCGACTTCGACTCCTCCGAGGTGCGCGCGGATTTCACGGACATCGTCGCCCGGCATGCGCTGATCCTTGCCAATGACCCGGCCGTACGCGTGCGGCTCGAGGGCCACGCCGACGAGCGCGGATCCCGCGAATACAACATCGGTCTCGGCGAGCGTCGTGCGCAGTCGGTACGCCGGATGCTGATGATCCAGGGTGCCTCGGCCGCGCAGATCGCGACCGTCAGTTTCGGCGAAGAGCGCCCCCTCGCGCTGGGCAGCGACGAGGATTCGTGGGCACAAAACCGCCGCGTCGAGATCAAATACACCAATTAGAACCACGGGTAATCGAATCGTGAAAGGCAGTCGTACGCTCGCAGTCCTACCGGCGGTCCTGGCGTTGTCCGGGTGCCTGGCCGTCACGCCGCCGTCGGAAGACCCGGTGCTCATCAAGCTCGACGAACTGGACCGGCGCCTGCAGGCGATCGAGCGTGTCGTGCAGAACCAGAGCCTGGTCACGATGACGCAGCAGCTGAATTCGCTCGAACGGCGCGTCGACGCGCTGCAGGGTGCCTCGGAAGAGATCGAGTACAACGCGTCGACCACCTACGAACGGCAGCGCGAGTTATACGCCGACCTCGACGCGCGCATCCAGGACCTCGAGAGCAAGCTGCAGGCCCGCGGCAACGTGAACGTGCTCGATGGCGGTCCGCTGCCCCCGGGCCAGTTGCCGGTACCGGGTGGCTCCGATCGGGATAACTACCAGGCGGCATTCGAACTGCTGAAGGAACAGCGCTACGAGCCGGCGGCACAGGCGTTCCAGCAGTTCCTTAAGACCTACCCGGACAGCGAGCTGGCTGACAATGCGCAGTACTGGCTGGCGGAGTCCTACTACGTCACGCAGAAGTTCGAACAGGCCCTGTCCTCGTTCCAGACCGTGATCGACGATTACCCGCGTTCACGCAAGGTGCCCGACGCGCTGCTCAAGATGGGCTACTGCAACTACGAGCTGGAGCGCTGGGATGCGGCGCGGGCCGCCCTGTCCAAGGTGCAGGCGGATTATCCCGAGACGACCGCCGCGCGGCTGGCCGGACAGCGCCTGGAACGGATGGGCACGGAGGGCGTGTGACGGGCGCTGCGCTTGTCATTTGGCGCCTTTTCGGTATGATGCGCGGCCTCGCGGATCCAGCCCGCGTATCGCATACGCCGGGGGTATAGCTCAGTCGGTAGAGCATCGGCCTTTTAAGCCGCTGGTCCTAGGTTCGAATCCTAGTGCCCCCACCATTTCCCTCGTGATCACTGCGCGCTTTCGGCACCCTGCGCGGCGCAACCGTTTCAGATAAAACAGGCGACGGCATTGGAAACTGTCGTTATCATTCAGCGTTTTGCGTAACGGGGCGCACGGGCAATTGGCGAACGACCGCTGGAAATTCCACAAGTTCGGAGGCAGTAGCCTCGCGGACGCAGACTGTTTCAAACGCGTAGCCGGTCTCATGATCGAGCGGCGCGGGGAGCGACTCGGCGTCGTGGTGTCCGCGATGGGCGGCATGACGGACGCGCTCCTGAACCTGGCCGCCCAGGCCGAGCGTGACGACAACGCTTACGAAGCCGGACTGAATGCCATCGGCGAGCGCTACGCCGCCACGGCCAAAGCGTTGCTCGGCGGTGAGGCGCTGGTGCGGATTCTCGACGCATGGGGCCAGGACGCGGACGACATCCGCGACGTGCTGAAAGCCATTGCACTGGTGCGTTCGGCGCCACAGAGGAGCCGCGACATCGTCGCCGGCTACGGCGAGATCTGGTCGGCGCGGCTGCTGGCGGCGCTGCTCGGCGCACTCGAGCCTGAGCGCGGCGGCACCTGGGTCGATGCGAGGCAGGTCATCACGGTTCGCCAGACCGAGCTCGGCCCGACGGTGCTGTGGGACACATCGCGCGACAATTTCAGCCAGGTCGTGCCCGCCGACTACTCGGGAATCGCGGTCATGACCGGGTTCATCGCGGCGGACGAGACCGGCCTGCAGACGACGCTCGGCCGCAACGGCAGCGACTTCTCGGCCGCCATTTTCGCGGCGCTCGCCAGCGCCTGCGAACTCAGCATCTGGACGGACGTCGACGGCGTCATGAGCGCCGACCCGAATCGCGTGCCGGAGGCGCGCGTCATCGAGCAGCTCACGTACAACGAGGCGATGGAACTCGCGTACTTCGGCGCCAAGGTCATCCATCCGCAGACCCTGGGTCCGGTGATCGACAACGAGATCCCGGTATTCATCCGCAACAGTCACAACCCGGAGCACCCGGGCAGCCGCATCGCGGCGGTCGCGGCGTCCGCGGACGGCATCAAGGGGATAACCGCGATCGGCGACATGGCGCTGGTCAACCTCGAGGGCGCGGGCATGATCGGCGTGCCGGGAACGGCCGACCGCCTGTTCGCGTCCCTGAAGAATGCCGGGGTGTCGGTAACGCTGATCTCGCAGGCGAGTTCCGAGCATTCCATCTGTATCGCGGTGCCGAGTGTGCTGGCGGAGCGGGCCAGGGAGGTCATCTCGGACGCGTTCGCGGACGAACTGGCGAGCGGGCAGATCCACAGTGTGGACGTCACCGATTCGCAGAGCATCGTCGCCGTCGTCGGCGACGGCATGGCCGGCACGCCGGGCATTGCTGCCCGTTTCTTCGGCACGCTGGGTCGCGCCGGCATCAACGTGCGCGCCATTGCCCAGGGTTCGTCGGAGCGCAATATTTCGGCGGTCGTCGACTCGGACGAGGCAACCCGCGCCCTGCGGGCCGCGCATTCCGGCTTCTACCTGTCGGCCAAGACGGTGTCGATCGGGCTCATCGGCCCGGGCACGGTCGGCAGCGCCCTGTTGCGGCAGATCGACAAGCAGCACGCGCGCCTCGAGAACCGTTTCAATCTCGATCTGCGGGTGCGCGGAATCGCACGCTCCGACCGCATGCTGCTCGGCGACCGGCGTATCGATCTCACGGGCTGGCACGCCGCGTTTGACAGCGGCGCCGTGGATCTCGACCTCGCCGCGTTCGAGGCGCACGTCAACCCCGATCACCTGCCGCATGCAATCCTGATCGACTGCACCGCCAGCGAAGCCATTGCATCGCGCTACACCGAGTGGCTGTCGCGCGGCATTCACGTAATCACGCCGAACAAGAAGGCGTTCAGTGGCCCGATGGATTATTACCGGTCCCTGCAGGCCGCGGCGGACGAGGGCAGTGCGCACTATTTCTACGAGACGACGGTCGGTGCCGCGCTGCCCGTCATCACCACGCTGTGCGATCTCATTCACACGGGCGACGAGGTGCACTCCGTGCAGGGCATCTTCTCGGGCACGCTCGCGTACCTGTTCAACGTGTACGACGGTTCGCGCCCGTTCTCGGACATTGTCCGCGAGGCCAGGGAAAACGGCTTTACCGAACCCGATCCGCGCGACGACCTGTCGGGGATGGACGTTGCCCGCAAGCTCACGATACTCGCACGTGAACTCGGCGAGCCGATCGAGATCGGGGATTTCCCGGTGCAGAGCCTGGTCCCGGAGGCGTTGCGGGACTGCAGCATCGACGAATTTCTCGCGCGCTTGCCCGAGTTCGATGGCGATATCGAGGCGCTGTACAGCGAGGCAGCCAGGCAGGGCCGGAAGCTGCGTTACGTCGCGCGCTTCGAGGCCGGCGGCGATGCTTCGGTCGGCCTCGAGGCGGTCGGCCCGGAGCATCCGTTCTGCAACATCAACCTGACCGACAACATCGTGCAGTTCAAGTCGGACCGCTACTCGGCGAATCCGCTGGTCGTGCAGGGCCCGGGCGCCGGGCCGGAAGTGACCGCCGCCGGTGTTTTCGCCGACCTGTTGCGCCTCGCGAACTATCTCAGCACGGGTGCGGGCTATGTCTGACGCGGTAACGGCGTTCGCTCCCGCGTCCATCGGCAATGTCGGTGTCGGCTTCGACATGCTCGGCCTCGCCCTTGGTGGCGGCGCCGGCGATACAGTGATCGCAACACGCAGCGATTTGCCGGGCATTTCGATCGAGGAGGTGCGCGGACTGGATGGCGAGATACACCCCTACCTGTCCACCGACCCGAAGCAGAACACCGCGTCCATCGGGGCGCAGGCGCTGTGGGACGCCGCGGGCGCCTCCGGCGGCGCCGTGCTCAAGGTATACAAGGGTGTGCCGCTGCAGTCCGGCATGGGAAGTTCCGCGGCATCCGCGGTCGCGGCAGTGGTCGCGGTCAATGCGCTGCTCGACGAACCGCTCGCAACGCCGGAGCTGCTGTCGTATGCGCTCGAGGGCGAGAAATTCGCGAGCGGCGGGCTGCATGCGGACAACGTCGCCCCGAGTCTCCTCGGCGGCCTGGTGCTGTGCCCGACCGTGTTGCTGCCCGAGGTCGTGCGTCTGCCGGTACCCGCGGGCGTCAGCGCGGTGCTGTTGCACCCGGAGTTGCAGGTCAATACGGCGCACGCGCGCCGCGGCCTGGCCAAGGGCTACTCGATGGAACAATGGCTGCAGCAGCAGGGCTACCTGGCCGGCTTCATCGCCGCGTGCATGGCCGGGGATGTCGAGTTGATCGGCCGCACGCTGCGCGATGTCGTGATCGAGCCGCAGCGTGCTGCGGCGGTGCCGTGCTTCGAGGACGTCAAGGCGGCGGCGATGCGCAACGGCGCACTGGGCTGCAGTCTGTCGGGCAGCGGTCCGAGTATTTTCGCGCTGTGCGAAACGCGCAGCGGCCACAACCTCGCCAGCGCCATGGAGCAGGCCTGCCGGGCGCTCGGTATCGCGTGCCAGTCCTGGGTCAGTCCGCTGGACGCACCAGGCGCCAGGCTGGACGCCTGACGATGCAGTATTTCAGCACGCGCGGAGCAGGGCCGGTCACGCTCGACGACGCGCTGGTGAGCGGCATCGCCGCTGATGGCGGCTTGTTCCTGCCGCAGGCGTTGCCGCAATTCAGCGTCGACGACTTTGCCGCAGCGGATTCCATCCCGGCCGTTGCCACCCGGCTGCTGGAGCCGTTCTTCCAGGGTTCGGCGCTGCACGGCGACCTGCAGGCGATCCTGGCGGAAACGTTCAGTTTCCCGATTCCCGTTACGCCGCTGCCCGCCGGGCGGGGGTCCGCCAGCCTGCTGGAGCTCTATCACGGTCCAACCGCCGCGTTCAAAGACGTCGGTGCCGGATTCCTCGCCGCGTGCCTTATGCGGCTCGAAGGCGATGCGGCAGATCCGCTGACCATCCTGGTGGCAACGTCGGGCGACACCGGGGGTGCCGTGGCGGCCGCCTTCAACGAGCGGCCGGGTATGCGCGTGGTGGTGCTGTTCCCGGACGGCCGCGTCTCGGATCGGCAGGCGCAGCAGCTGACGTGCTGGGGCGACAACGTGTTGTCGTTGCGCGTGCGCGGCGCGTTCGACGACTGCCAGTCGCTGGTGAAGAGCGCGCTCGCGGATGCCGGGCTCGGCAGCCGTTTTCGTTTCAGCTCGGCGAACAGCATCAATATCGGTCGGCTGCTGCCGCAGAGCACTTACTACGCGCACGCGAGCGTGGCGCACTACGCGAAAACCGGCCGCAGACCGGGGTTTATTATCCCGACGGGAAACCTGGGCAACGCGCTGGCCTGCGTGATGGCCCGCGAGATGGGTCTGCCCATCGGCCCGATCATCCTCGCAACGAACGCCAATCGCACGATCAGCGACTATTTCGAGACGCTGAAGTGGTTGCCGCGCCCCAGCGTGCAGACGCTCGCATCGGCGATGGACGTGGGCGACCCGAGCAACATGGAGCGCCTGCGGAGCCTGGTCGGCGATGCGCAAGTGCTGCGCGAGCGGCTCGGGGTTCTCGCCGTAACCGACGACCTCATCGAGGCGGCGATCCGCCGTGACTTTGACGAGTTCGGCTTTGCCACCTGTCCGCACACCGCGACGGCAACGCATGCCTGGCGACAGCTCGACGAAGAGCTGCGAGTCGAACACGACTGGATACTGGTTGCGACCGCACACCCCGCCAAGTTCGAAACGATCGTCGAGCCGTTGATCGGCACGACGGTACCGCTGCCGCAGGGGCTGGCCGATATCCTTTCCCGGCCGAGTCATTCCACGGCAATCGATGCGGATCTGTCCGCACTCGATACGGCGCTCAGTCAATTCTTTTCGGCGTGAGCGCTTGACGATCGCATGATCAGTCGCCATTAATACGGCAGGTCACCGGGAGCCGGCCCCAACATATGTCAGAAATCCTCGATTCGGTTAACGCAACCTGGTTCCTGCCTGTGCTGGTGGTGCTGCTCGTGGTCTGGCTGGTCTACCGCCGCTACACGGCCGGAGATCACCTGCAGCGCGTGCTGAAGGAGGTCGCGTACGCGCGCATCGAGGGACTCGTCGTTCCCGACTCCGATGACGGCGAGATCCAGATCGATTACCTGTTGCTGACCTCGCAGGGCCTGTTGATCCTCCATATCAAGGACGTTGAGGGTGTCGTTTTCGGCAGCGACAAGATGCAGGACTGGACCGTCATCGCCAAGGATCGACGTTTCACTTTCTCGAATCCGCAGCCGGCGCTGTACGATCGTATCGCCGCCGTCAGGCAGATCGTGCGCCAGGTCCCGGTCGAGGGCCGGGTGCTGTTTCTCGACGGCGCCGAGTTCACCAAGGGTGTGCCGTCGATGGTGTGCACGCTCGACGAACTGCTCGAGCAGTTCGGAGAAAAGGACAAGGCGGCTGCGCGACGCAAGGTCGAGGCTTTCAAGCCGCACTGGGAACTGTTGCAGAAGAACGCACTCGGTGGCGCATGAGTTCGCGTATTCGACTGGTCGAGGCCGGCGCCGCGGATGCGGACGAGTTGTCGGCCGCCGGGCGGCGCCTGTTCGTACAGGCTTACGGCAATTACTCGCGGGCTGACGACCTCGAATCGCACGTCGAGGAGTATTTCGGCCGCGACGGCGTCGCCAGCGAGTTACAGAATACCGACGTAAGTTACACGATCGCGTTCGATGCCGATGCGATTGCCGGTTTCATCAAGATCCGTCGCGGCCCCGCGCCCGCCGCGGTGCCGGTCACAGACGCGATCGAGGTCCAGCAGCTGTACGTCGATGCAGAGCGGCAGCGCAAAGGCGTCGGGCGGGCACTGATGGACCGGGCGGTGACGGTCGCGCGGCAGGAGGGCCGGGCGGGGCTCTGGCTCAGCGTCTGGCAGGAGGCGGAGTGGGCGACGGCTTTCTATGAGGCATGCGGGTTTCGCAAGTCGGGCACTGCCGAGTTCTGGCTGGGCCGGACGTGCTTCATGGACTACCTGATGTGGCTGCCGCTGGACGGATCAGGCTGACGGCTCATCGTTGCGCGGCGCCGGCGCCGCGCGGCGATTTCATCAGTGCCAGCAGTGCTTCACGGTCCTCCAGCCAGATGCGTCCGCGGCCGAGCTCCAGCGCACCCAGGCGCTCGAAGTCATGCAGCTTGCGGTTGACAACCTCGCGCGCCGTGCCTATCGCGAGCGCCAGGTCGTCGTTGGTCATTTCGACCGTCGGGCGAGCCTGGCCGCAGTTGTCGAATTCCTCGAGCAGCAGTTCGATCAGGCGATGATCGACGCTCCGCGTGGTGATATCACTGATACGCACAATGATCTCTTCGAAGCGGTCGGCCACGGACTGTTGTACGAACTGGTGAAATTCACTGAAGCGAGATGAGAGGTCGCGCACACCAGCGCGATTCAGGACGGCTGCCTTGAGGTTGGAAGATGCGTCTGCATTCGCCAGGGCGACCGTCCTCGCCAGCACCATGCGCATGTTTATCGGGCAGATTTCACCGGCGCGCACGTTGTAGAGCAGCACGCCGCGGCCGGACGTGCCAGCGACATAAACTCGAATGTTGCCGTCGCCGACGAGCCAGATCGATTCGCAGCGATCGCCCACCCTGAACAGGTGGCCGTTCCGCAGGTCCTTCTTGTCGAACAGTTGCACATGTTGGAGCAATCCCGCGCGTAGCTCCGGCGATCCGTCGCGGTAGAACGAGTATTCACTCAGTACTCTGTCAGCTTTGTCCTGCATGCCTGCCCGTAAGCTCCCAAGCCTGCCCTGGCGTTCCATGCATGGTAAATGGCACGGCGCATTCGACTCTATCATGGTTTACCGAGGGGGGTTACCCGGACTTCGGGCAAGGCTGCTACACTTCATCGAGATCACTGAATGATCCGGGGAGGCCGCGTTTTGCAACAAGTAGGTAACCTGCTCGATGACAAGGGCACCGAGATTTTCAGCATTGCGCCGGAGGCGACAGTAGCCGAGGCTGTGGACCTGATGGCCGACAAGGGTGTCGGTTCGTTGCTGGTGATGCAGGCCGGTGAACTTCGAGGGATCGTCACCGAACGCGACTACGCGCGCAAAGTCGTCGCCGGGGGGCTGTCGAGCGAGAGTGCCCGGGTCCGGGACATCATGACCGTTGACGTGTTCACGACCGGTGTCGATCAGAATATCGACGAATGCATGATGCTGATGACGGAGAAACGTATTCGGCACCTGCCCGTCGTCGATGGCGACCGGGTCCTTGGGATCATCTCAATCGGCGATCTCATGAAAGCGATCATTTCCGACAACCAGCGGGCCCTGGGTGCCCTTGACCAGTCGGCGGATTGACGCCCGTCAGGATCATTCCAATTCGAAAAACCTCACGGCATTTTCGGTCGTGATGCGAGCAATGTGCGCCTCGGCCTGGCCGCGAGCCTCGGCCGTCACGCGCAACACCTCCGGCAGGTACATCGGTTCGTTGCGCCGCGTCTGCGGTTTCGGCTGCAGCGTGCGAGGCATCAGGTAGGGCGCGTCGGTCTCGATCATGAGGCGGTCATCGGGAACGATCGACACGATTTCCCTCAGGTGCGTGCCGCGGCGCTCGTCGCAGATCCAGCCCGTAACACCGATGTAGAGCCCCATCTCGAGGAACTCGCGCAGAGACTCATGCTCGCCGGTGAAGCAATGCGCAACGGCTCGCGAAAGTTTCGGCAGCATGGGCTCGAGCACTTCGACGAAGTCGTCGTGGGCATCACGCTGGTGCAGGAATACCGGCAGGCCGGTCTCGGCCGCGATATCGAGCTGGGCGCGGAAGGCAGCCAGCTGCGCTTCGCGCGGCGAGAAGTTGCGGAAGTAATCCAGCCCGCACTCGCCGACGGCGACGACGCGTCCCCCGGATGCCAGGCTGCGGATCAGCGCATCGCTCTCCGGCGTGTAGTCGGAGGCGTGATGCGGATGCACACCCGCGGTGGCGAAGAGCACTCCCGGATGGTCCGCTGCGAGGTGCGCGGCTTTCCGGTTGCTGTCATCGCTGCTGCCGGTGACGACGATGCGGCCCACGCCCGCGTCGGCCGCCCGTTGCAGCACCTCGTCGCGGTCGTCGTCGAAACTGTCGTGTGCCAGGTTGGCCCCGATATCGACCAGTGATTCCATCATCTCAGTCCGGGCCCCAGCGGAAATAGCGTGCGCCGAGGGCCAAAAATGCCAGGCTCAATAGTGTCAGTATGATCATGCCGGGTGCAATGTCGACCAGCGTCGCGCCGTCGAGCATGACCGCCCGCGCCGCATCGAGGATGTGGGTGAGCGGGAAGACCTTCGCGAGGCCCTGCACGGCCGGCCCGGCGCCCTCGAGCGAGAACCAGACACCCGACAGGATCATCATCGGCCACGAGATCATGTTCAGCAGGCCGCCGGCAAGCTCCTCGGAGGTGACCCTGGCTGCGATCAGCAGGCCGAGGGACACCATCGATATGCAGCCTACGACGGCGACCAGGCCGAGCGTCAAGTAGCTGCCGTCCATGCGCGTATCGAGGATGAAGTGCGTCGCGAGATACACGAACGACGTAACGACCAGCACCAGCAGCAGGCGCGACGCAACCTGCGCCACGATGAATTCCGAGGGCCGCAGCGGGGTTGCGCGCAGGCGCTTGAGAAAGCCGTTCTTGCGGTAACGGACGACGACGTAGCCCACACCGAACAGGCAGCTGAACATCATGTTCATGCCGAGTATGCCCGGCAGGACCCAATCGACGTAGCGGATCGGGTCGCCGCTGATCTGCGCCTTTTGCATCCGCCCGCCGGCGTCCGCGTCCGACTGCAGCAGCAGCCGCTCGGCGAAATAGCCGCGTGGCGATTCGGGATTGACCCAGTAACGGCGGTCGCCGAAGCGGACCAGCAGGTCGAGCCGATGGCGCGCGACCTTGCGGAAGCCATCCTCCTGGTCGGCAATGGGCACGAACTCGATGAAGCGGGATTCGAGGAAGGGATGTTCGCCGGCATCGATCTCGGTCGCCGCCTGCAGCACGCCCACCGTGTACTGGCTGCGGCCCTCGCCGCCGAACACGAAGGCGAGGCCGAACACCAGGATGACCGGCATCAGGATATTCCACGCGAGTGTGCCTCGATCGCGCATGAATTCGCGGTTGCGGGCGACGAACACGGCGTAAATTCTCTTCAGCATCGCGGTATCACGCTCAGGAACGCAGGGAATGGCCGGTGAGGTCGAGGAACAGGTCCTCGAGATTCGGTTGCCGGATCTTGATGCGGTTCAGGTTCACGACCCGGGGCGCGAGTGCCTCGAGGCTCTGCGACACGTCGGTGGACATTATCTCGACGATTCCCTGGTTGTCGTAAACCACGTGCTCGATGCCATCGAGATCGCCCGACACGTCGTCGACCGGCAGTTCGATCACCAGGCCGTCGTAGCGGCTCCTCAGCAGGTCGTCGGGAGCGCCGCTGGCGATGATCCGTCCCGCATCCATGATTGCGATCTCGTCGCAGAGGACATGCGCCTCGTCCATGTAGTGCGTCGTCAGGATGATCGTCGTGCCCTGCGCCTGGATGCGCTGCACCAGCGTCCAGAAGTTGCGCCGCGCTTGCGGGTCCAGCCCCGTGGTCGGTTCATCGAGGAATACCAGCCGGGGCGCATTGACCAGCGCGACTGCGAGAAACAGGCGTTGGCGTTGGCCGCCGGACAGCTTGCGGTTGTCGCGGTCGAGGAGTTCGCCGAGCGAGCAGTCCTCGATGATCCGGTCGAGGTCGGCGTGCCGGTCGTAGAGTTTCTGGAACATCTCCAGCGTCTCGCGCACGGTCAGGTAATCCTGCAGCGCGGTGTTCTGGAACTGGATGCCTGCTTCCTCCCGGAAGCGGCGGCCGGCGGGTTCGCCGAAGTAGTACACTTCGCCGGCGGTTGCAGGAGTGACGCCCTCGATGATCTCGACCGTGGTCGTCTTGCCAGCGCCGTTCGGACCCAACAGGCCGAAGCAGATGCCTTCGCGCACCTCGAAGCTGACGTCGTTCACGGCGACGACACCGGGATATCGCTTGACGAGATTCCTGGCCTCGAGTGCGATTTGCATCGGGATCCGTCCGGCAAAGGGCGTTAGGGTAGCCGAAGGGCCCTGCGGCAGCCAGCCCGCTGCAGCGTTGCAACCGAATCGCGGCGAGCGGCATCAAACCGGTATATCAAAAGCCATGGGAATAAAGACATGACGAGAACTGCAAGCAAGTACGCCGCCCTTACGGCGCTGATTGCCTTGTTGCTGGCATTGCCGGTACAGGCCAGCGTGAACAAGAGCATCACGATCGATGCCGGAGCGACCTCAGACGGTGCTTCGACCGTCAACGGCAAGGTCACGGTCGGCGCCGGGGCCACGGTCACCGGTGAGGTCAGCAGCGTCAACGGCTCGGTCCGGATCGAGGAGGGTGCAACGGTCGCGGACGCGGAAACCGTCAATGGCGGCCTGCGCGTCTCGGACAAGGTGCGAAGCCGTAACCTCAGCACCGTGAACGGCTCGATTGAGGTGGGCGGCGACGTCACGGTTGACGGCGAGGTTTCCGCGGTCAACGGCCGGATCACGGTCGGCGGCGGCAGCAAGGTCGCGAAAGACCTGGGCAACGTGAATGGCGACATCGAGCTGCAGGGCAGCGAGGTGGGCGGCAGCGTCTCGACCATCAATGGCGACATCGAGCTGGCCGAGGGCGCGGTCGTCATGGGCGACGTGGTCGTCGAGAAGCCCGGGGGCCTGAACAGCAGCAAGCGCGAACCGCGCGTCGTCATCGGGCCCGGATCGCGGGTCGAAGGCGTCATCCGCCTCGAGCGCGAGGTCAAGCTGTACATCAGCGAATCGGCGGAGGTCGGCGGCGTCGAAGGCGTGATGACGCTGGACGACGCGGTTCGTTTCAGCGGCAAACGGCCCTGATTCGCAGTACACTCCGGCTGTGCCCGGCGCAGCCCGACAACTGAGACTGTTTTCCGGATACCGAGAAGCCCGGCGACTCGCCGGGCTTTTCCGTGCGCGAGAGCGGCCGGGCGAAGCGCCTCGCCATCAAGGTGTATCCACGCGGACGCGTCGAGGTGGTCGTGCCGAAGCGCACGCGCGCGCGGGACGTGCAGTCGTTCGTCGACGAGCACCGCGACTGGATCGAGCGGACACGCGCGTCGTTCGCAGCCAAGCATCCGCCGGAACCGTTCCTGCTGCCCGATCGTGTCGGCCTGGCGGCCATCCGCCGCAGCTTCCGCGTGGCCTATCGTAAGCGACGCAACGCAGACGGCGTGCGCTTCCGGCGGCATGGCGACCTCGTGGTGCTTTCGGGGGACACGGCGAACGACGCGCAGTGCGTCGCGGCGCTGAAACGGTGGCTCGCGGCTGTTGCGAAAGAGGAGTTCGAGCCGTGGCTGCGCGCGCTGTCGGCGCGCACCGGAGACGCCTTCCGGCGCATGCAGGTGCGCGGCCAGAGGACCTGCTGGGGCAGCCACTCGTCGACCGGCACCATCAGCATCAACTACTGCCTGCTGTTCCTGGAACCCGCGCTGGTGCGTTACCTCATGATCCACGAGCTGTGTCATGCGCGGCACATGAATCACTCCCGCCGCTTCTGGCGCGCGGTGGCCCTGCACGAGCCCGACTACGAGCGGCTCGATCGCGAGCTGGGCGAATCCTGGTCCAGGATACCGGGATGGTTATGTACCTATTAACAATAAGTTAAGAGCGTTTTTTCACTAGATATCGAGATTGTGCCGGGCCCTGTCAACCGCCGCGGCGGGCCTGCGTTGATGAACTGAACGCAGGCTTTACGCGAAAACGGAGGCACGACCATGAGCACACGGAGTGCGGGGACCATCCTGGTGGCAGCAATACTGGTGGCGCTCGGCGGCTGCGCGAGCAGCGCACCGCGCGCAATCCTCACCGCGGGCGAGCTCGACTCGATGATCCGGGTCGAGGTCGAGCAACTGGAACCGGCGCAATCCGACGATTCGGTCGTCGCCGCGCTTCAGCCCTGATCCAGCAGTTCGCGCAGGTTGATCACGGCGGCGTTCGCGCGCGCCAGGTAATTGGCCATGACCAGCGAGTGATTCGCCGTCAGCCCGTAGCCGCCGCCGTTCAGCACGACCGGCCACCGCATCGGTTCGAGGCTTGCTTCGAGTTCGCGGATGATCTGGCGGACGCTGGCCTCCGCGTTCTTGTCGGCCAGTACCTGCGAGAAATCGAACTCCGCGGCGCGGAAGAAGTGCAGCAGCGCCCAGGCCGTGCCCCGCGCTTCGAAGAAGACGTCGTCGAGCTGCAGCCACGGGGTGCGCACGTCAATGATGTCGGGCTGGCTCTGTGCCGCCTCGGCCGCCGGATCGCCGGCGAGCCCCTCGTTGATCACGTCGGCCGCCACGCTGTTGCCGAGACGGCGCGACATGCTGCCCAGGCGCTTCTCGACCTGGGCCAGCCATTCGCGCAGGCTGTCGGCGCGCGCATAGAACTGTGCTTCCGGGGATTTCGACCCGGTCAGGCGGTCCCGGTAACTGCGGAAGCCCTTGATCGCGGCGCGGTACTCCGCCTCGGTGCGCGGCAATATCCACGACTCGTTGTCGAAAAAGAACTTCGGTTCCGCGGTCGTGAGATCGATATCCTCCGCTGACTGCGACTGGCTGCGGCTGTAGTCGTTGCGCGTGACGCGCGCGAGGTCGCGTATCTGCGTCAGCACGCCGTATTCCCAGTTCGGCATGTTGTCGAGCCAGACGCCGGGCGGCATGACGTCGTTGGACAGGTAGCCGCCGCGCTTGTCGAGCAGGGTCTCGGCAACCCGGATCAGGGTATCGGTCGTCGAAAAGCCGACGACGGTGCGCTGGTCGTCCACGTATTCGTTGACCCAGAAGATTTTCGGCATGGGCGACCAGTACATGCCCAGCAGCACCAGGAACAGGAACAGGAGGCCTGTCGCGGCGGCGACGATCTTGGTCCAGCGGGAGCGGGACTGCATGCTTGCGGCGGATTTTTGGTTCACTACGGACCCTGCAAATCGGTTCAGTGGGCGAGCGATTCTACCAGTTTCGGCAACACGACCCCTGCATTGTCGCGCAGGATCGCGGTATAGGCGTCTGACTGCCCGGTCGGGTTCGGGTTCACCTCTATCGTCACGGCATCCGCTTCCTGCGCAATGTCGCTCAGCCCCGCGGCCGGGTAAACGAGCGACGAGGTGCCGACCGACATGAACACGTCGCAATCCGCAGCGGCCGCGAATGAGGCGTTCAGCGCGTCCTCGGGGATCGCTTCGCCGAACCACACCACGCCCGGGCGCACGTTGCTGCCGCAGTCCGGGCACGAGGGGATGTCGTCCCCCGCGGCGCCATCCACGATACGGCCGTCGGCGAAGCAACGGTCGGTGAAGAGATTGCCGTGGAACTCGATGACGTCACGGCTCCCGGCGCGCTGGTGCATGCCGTCGACGTTCTGTGTCACGAGCGTCAGGCGCGGCACCAGCGCCTGCAGATCGGCGAGCGCGCGGTGGCCGGCATTGGGTTCAGCGCGGGCGACCAGCTCGCGCCGCCAACGGTACCAGCGCCACACCAGCTCCGGGTCGCGGGCGAACGCTTCCGGCGTGGCGAGCTCCAGCGGATCGTACTTCGCCCACAGCCCCGTCTGCGCCTCGCGAAATGTCGGTACGCCGCTTTCCGCGGAGATGCCCGCGCCGGTCAGGACGCACACGTGGCGCGCGTCCCGCAGGACCTCAACGAGCGATGCCGGCAGCTCAGGCAGCGAGTTGCCTCAGCACGTAGTGCAGGATGCCGCCGTGCTCGTAGTAATCGCGCTCTTTCGGCGTATCGATGCGGATCTTCGCCCTGAACGTGACCGGATCGCCATCCTCGGGCGTGGCCGTCACGGTCACCGTCTTCGCACCGGGATCGGTGTGGCCCTCGATGCTGAAGACCTCCGTGCCCGTGAGGCCGAGCGATGCCGCGTCCTGGCCGTCCTCGAACTGCAGCGGCAGCACGCCCATGCCGATCAGGTTGGAGCGATGGATGCGCTCGAAGCTCTTCGCGATCACGGCCTTGACGCCGAGCAGGACGGTGCCCTTGGCCGCCCAGTCGCGCGACGAACCGGTGCCGTATTCCTTGCCGGCGATGACGATCAGCGGCGTGCCTTCTTCGCGGTACTTGCAGCGAGGCATCGTAGATCGACATCTGCTCGCCGCTCGGCTGATGCCGCGTCCAGCCGCCCTCGGTGCCCGGTGCCAGCTGGTTGCGCAGGCGGATGTTCGCGAACGTGCCGCGCATCATGACTTCGTGATTGCCGCGCCGCGAGCCGTAGGAATTGAAGTCGCCGGCTTGACGCCCTGTTCGATCAGGTACTTCGCGGCCGGACTGTCGGGCGCAATGCCGCCGGCCGGCGAGATGTGGTCCGTCGTGACCGAGTCGCCGAGCAGCGCGAGCACGCGCGCGCCCTCGATGTCGGTCACGGGAGCCGGCTCGGCCGTCATGCCCTCGAAGTAGGGCGGGTTCTTGACGTAGGTCGAGCCGTCGTCCCAGGCGTAGATCTCACCCTGCGGGCGAATCGATGGCCTTCCAGTTGGCGTCGCCCTCGAACACGCTGGCGTAGCTCGACTTGAACATGTTCGAGTCGATGTTGGCGGCGACCACTTCCTGGATTTCGTCCTGGCTGGGCCAGATGTCCTTCAGGTAGACGGGGTTGCCGTCCTGGTCCTCGCCCAGCGGGTCCTCGAACAGGTCGACGTCCATGTTGCCGGCCAGCGCGTAGGCGACGACCAGCGGCGGCGACGCCAGGAAGTTCATGCGCACCAGCGGGTGGATGCGGCCCTCGAAGTTGCGGTTGCCGGACAGCACGCTGGTGCCGACGATGTCGCCTTCCTGGACGGCCGTCGGCGATCTCCGGCAGCAGCGGGCCGGAGTTGCCGATGCAGGTCGTGCAGCCGTAGCCCACCGTGTAGAAGCCCAGCGCGTCGAGGTCATCGAGCAGGCCGGCTTTCTCCAGGTAGTCGGTGACGACCTTGAGCCCGGGGCCAGGCTGGTCTTGACCCACGGCTTCGCTGTCAGGCCTCTCTCGCGTGCGCGTTGCGCGCCAGCAGGCCGGCCGCGATCATGACCGCCGGATTCGAGGTGTTGGTGCAGCTCGTGATCGCGGCGATGAGCACCGCGCCGTCGCGAATCTCGACGTCGTCACCCTTGATGTTGGCCACGGCCTTGCCGCCGCCCTTGCGGTCGGCGATCGCGGTCGCGAGGTGCTCCTTGTAGGCGCTGTCGGCGACCTTGAGCGCGATACGGTCCTGCGGCCGCTTCGGTCCGGCAATGCAGGGCTCGACGGACCCCATGTCGAGTTCCAGCGTGTCGGTGTAAAGCCGTCCGGCCTCGCCGTCTTCGCGCCACATGCCCTGTGCCTTGGCATAGGCCTCGATCAGCTCGATGTGCTCCGGGTCGCGGCCGGAAAGCTCGCAGGTAGCGGACGGTCTGCGCGTCGATCGGGAAGATCGCGCAGGTGCAGCCGAATTCCGGCGACATGTTGCCGAGCGTGGCGCGATCGGCCAGCGGCAGGTCCGACAGGCCGTCGCCGAAGAACTCGACGAACTTGCCGACGACGCCCTTCTCGCGCAGCATCTCGGTGACCGTCAGCACGAGGTCGGTGGCGGTGGCGCCTTCGCGCAGCTCGCCGGTCAGCTTGAAGCCGATGACGTGCGGAATCAGCATCGTGATCGGCTGGCCGAGCATTGCGGCTTCGGCCTCGATGCCGCCGACGCCCCAGCCGAGCACGCCGAGGCCGTTGATCATCGTCGTGTGGGAATCGGTGCCGACCACGGTATCCGGATAGGCCTTTCTGACGCCGTCCTGCTCGGCATCGAAGACGACCCGGGCGAGGTACTCGAGATTGACCTGGTGCACGATGCCGGTGTTCGGCGGCACGACCCGGAAATTCTCGAAGGCCGCCTGGCCCCAGCGCAGGAACGAGTAGCGCTCCGCGTTGCGCTGGAATTCGATCTTGTTGTTGAGATCCAGCGAGTTGGCGGTGCCGTAGTTGTCGACCTGCACCGAGTGGTCGATGACGAGTTCGGCGGGCGACAGCGGGTTGATGCGGTCCGCGGAGCCACCGAGTTTGACGACGGCATCGCGCATCGCGGCGAGGTCGACGACGGCCGGCACGCCGGTGAAGTCCTGCAGGATCACGCGGCTCGGCGTGAAGGAGATCTCCGTGCTCGGCTCGGCCTGCGGGTCCCAGTTGGCGAGCGCGAGGATGTCGTCGCGCGTGACATCGCGGCCATCCTCGTGACGCAGCAGGTTTTCGAGCAGGATCTTGAGCGAGTAGGGCAGTTTCGCGACATGGCCTTCCGTGACGGCGTCGAGGCGGAAGATTTCGTAGTCGTTGCCGCCGACAGTCAGTGTCGAGCGCGCACCGAAGGTGTCCTTCATGTATGTGTCTCCGGAGTCGTGTTTTTAGTGCAGGGCCAGCAGCCCCGTGGGGTCGCGGATTATAGCGAATGCTGCATAGCAGCGCTCAGGAAATTGCCGCTCGGGCCTCGGCCAGGCGGGTTTCGACGCGCCGTTCGACGGTCTCGATCACGGCACCGCCGAGGCACCGATCGCCTTGATAGAAAACGACAAACTGGCCGGGCGCGACGGCCCGCTGCGGCTGCTCGAACGCCACCATTAGACGATCGTCGAGCCGCGTGCCGCACGCGTGCAGGCCTGGTCGGCGCTGCCGGTAGCGGATCTTGGCCGTGCAGCGCAGCCCGGCGTCCAGGCCCGCCGGCTCGCGGCCGATCCACGACGCCGCGCTCGCGACCAGTGACTCGCTGAGCAGCAGCGGCGTGTCGCCCTGGTCCACGATCAGCGCGTTGCGTCCGGCGTCCTTGTCCACCACGTACCAGGGCGCGTCCCCGGCGTCGCGGCGGCCGCCGATCCCGAGGCCCTGGCGCTGCCCGAGCGTGTAGTACATCAGGCCGTGGTGGCGGCCGATCTCCCTGCCGCTCGGGCGTCACGATCGGGCCCGGCTGCGCCGGCAGGTAAGTGCTCAGAAATTCGCGGAACGGACGCTCGCCGATGAAGCAGATGCCGGTGCTGTCCTTCTTGTCGTGCACCGCGAGGCCCTGCTCCCGGGCGATCCGCCGGACCTCGTCCTTCTGCAGGTCGCCGAGCGGGAACACGGTTTCGGCGAGCGCCTCGGCGCTGACGGCATGCAGGAAGTAGCTCTGGTCCTTGTTCCCGTCCGCGCGCCTTGAGCAAGACGGTCCTGTCGTCGTCGGCCGCGACGCGGGCATAGTGGCCGGTGGCCAGCAGATCGCCGCCGAGGCGCTTCGCGTAGTCGCGAAAGACGCCGAACTTGATCTCACGGTTGCACAGCACGTCCGGATTCGGCGTGCGGCCGCTGCGGTATTCGTCGAGGAAATACGCGAACACCCGCTCGCGATACTGCTTCGCGAAATTGACGTGATGCAGCGGAATGTCCGAGCCGGGCGCAGACGCGGCGCGCGTCCTGCAGGTCCTCGGCCGCCGAGCAGTAGCCGTCGTCGTCCTCCCAGTTGGTCATGTGCAGGGCTTCGACGTCGGCCCCCGCGTGCTTCAGCAGGTACGCAGCCACGGCCGAGTCGACCCCGCCCGACAGGCCGAGGATGACTTTGCGGTCAGCGATGTTGGAGAGATCGTGCGCCATAGCCGGCGCATTCTACCATCGGCCGGGATGGCCTGTGGGAGCGCACCGCGGCGCGCGATCGATCCCGCGACAGGGACCGGATCAGACCAGGTCGGCGCTGGCCAGCACCGCGTGCACGTTGTGCTGCAGCGGCAGCATGCCGGAGAACAGCGCGTCCGACTGCCGCCGTCCGGCCTCGAAGTCCTGGATACACCGCTGCACCACCGGCGAACGCAGGTCGCGGCGGCGGTAATCGAGGTCGGCCTTGCTCAGCCAGCGCCTGGCGATGATGCCGTCGTCGAGATGGCGTGAATTATCCTCACGGAGCAGGCTCGCCACGTACACGATGCGCAGGAACTGCTGGCGGGTCTGCGGGTGAATCCAGAGGTACACGCCGATGAGTTCGCCGCAGGCCACGTCGCAACCGGTTTCTTCGAGGACTTCGCGGATCACGGCTTCTTCGGGGGATTCACCGCCTTCGAGGTGTCCGCCGGGCTGCTTGAGTACGCGGCTTCCCGACACCATCTCCTCCACCATCAGGTACTGGCCATCACGCTCGATGACGGCGGATACGGTCAGATCCGTTGGTTGCATGTCGAACATCCCTGCAATGGCGTCTGCGGCAACGCTTCTCTTGTTTCGGCAGGTCCCGGGGCTAGATGCCCAGCTGCCGGAATTCCATTTCCACTTCGCTCGCGAGCCAGATCTCGTCGAACATCTTGCCGTAGAGCCTGGCGACGGCCGGCTCGAATGTGTCGGCGATGCCTTCCCAGCGGCTGGCCTGCAGGCGGTACACGAGCGCCGTATCATCCGCGATGCAGAACGACTCGGCATGCGTGCGCAGGTCCTCGCGCACGTGACGGAATTCGATGTAGGTGTTCAGGCGGCGTCCAAGGTGCACGAAATTGTTGCCGTTCTTGATCGCGCGGGCCGGGTCTGCGATCAGCACACGAATCCTGGCGTAGGTCTGCGACAGGACCATCCGCTTGATGACCTCGAGGAACTCGGGATCGTCGTAGATACCAGGCTCGAGGTCGTGGGTAAAAATGGACACTTTGCGCGTTGCCTCTCTGGCAACGTCGATAACGGCCTGACGCATCTCCTCGCGAGAGGAGATTACCCAGCGTCTGCCTTTTTCCCGTGCTTCTTCCATAGGTTGCGGCTGCTGTGCTGTTGTCGTGGTTGCAACCTCGAAAGCCGGTCGCAGGACTGTCATCTTACCGATCGTACAACTGCTGGCGTGCCAACTGCGTCACGTTTTGTACGCCCGGCTGCCACATGAGAACCATTCGCAGTCCGCGCCAGGCGTGCATTTCAGCTTGCCGGGCAATTCTCGCACGAGCTGATTGCGACTTCACATAGCGCGGGACGGGCGCGTCAATGGGAAAAAGGGCGCACTGCGCGGACCCGCTCAGCAGTCCCGCGCCAGCTCCCCGGCGAGTCCGAGGTAGGACTCCGGCGTCAGCTCCAGCAGGCGGGCTTTCTCGGCAGCCGGGATATCGAGCGTTTCGATGAAGCCCCGGATCAGCTCCCTGGTCACCGCCTGCCCGCGGGTGAGCGCCTTGAGTTTCTCGTAGGGCTCCGGGATTCCGTAGCGCCGCATGACGGTCTGCACGGCCTCTGCAAGCACTTCCCAGGCATTTTCGATATCGGCCCGGATCGCATCCCGGTTGACCTGCAGCTTGTCGATGCCCTTCAGCGCCGAGCGCATCGCGATTACGGCGTAGCCGAGCGCAACGCCGAAGTTGCGCTGCACCGTGGAGTCGGTGAGATCACGCTGCCAGCGCGATACGGGCAGCTTCTCGGCGAAATGGCCGAGCAGGGCGTTCGCCATGCCGAGGTTGCCCTCGGCGTTCTCGAAATCGATCGGGTTGACCTTGTGCGGCATCGTCGACGATCCCACCTCGTTGCGGGCAACCTTCTGTTTGAAATAACCGAGCGAAATGTAGCTCCAGGAGTCGCGGCAAAGGTCGATCAGGATCGTGTTGTAGCGGGCCAGCGCGTGCGCGTACTCGGCGGTCCAGTCGTGCGGTTCGATCTGCGTCGTGTGCGAGTTCGACTCCAGGCCCAGCGACTCGATGAAGCGCTCGCTGATGGCGCGCCAGTTCGCGTCCGGGTAGGCAACGACGTGCGCATTGAAATTGCCGACGGCGCCGTTGAACTTGGCGCGGATGGTGACGCCGCCGAGTTGCCGTTGCGCAAGCTCGAGGCGCTTGACGAAATTGGCCAGTTCCTTGCCCAGCGTGGTCGGACTCGCCGACTGCCCGTGGGTACGCGACAGCATCGCCACGTCGGCATGCTGCTGCGCCAGCGACTGCAATTTCGCCTTCAGCTCGCGCATCTGGGGAATGAGCACCTCGCTGCGTGCCGTCCTCAGCATCAGCGCGTAGGCGACGTTGTTGATGTCTTCGGAGGTGCAGCCGAAGTGCAGGAAGTCCTTGAGCGGCGCCGTGTCGGGGCCGTCGCCGAGCTTCTCTCGTATGAAGTACTCCACGGCCTTGACGTCGTGATTGGTGGTGGCTTCGATCTTCTTGACGCGCTCCGCGTCGTCGAGCGAGAAATCGTCGACGATGCTGTTCAGGAGGTCCTTCAGCACGGGCGACAGCGGCCCGAGCTCCGGGATGTCCTTCTCGTCGGCGAGGGCCTGCAGCCAGCGGACTTCGACGAGTACGCGGAAGCGGATCAGGCCGTATTCCGAGAAAATGTCGCGCAGGCCGTTGACCTTGTCCGCGTAGCGGCCGTCAGCTGGCGACAGGGCCTTGAGTGTCGAGACTTTCATGAGACCGAAACCGGTGTAGACTTGCGCGCGCAAAGGGCGAATCATACACGATTGCATCATTACCCCAGACCCGAATTTTCATGGCCTTAACCGGGAAAACAAGCCGATGAACGACACCAAATTCCGCACCGAACACGACAGCATGGGAGAACTGCAGGTACCGAAGGACGCACTCTGGGGCGCGCAGACCCAGCGTGCCGTCGACAATTTTCCGATCAGCGGCCTGACGATGCCGCGCCAGTTCATTGCCGCGCTCGGGCTGGTCAAGTGGGCCGCAGCCGGCGCCAACGCGGAACTCGGTCTGATGAAGAGTGACGTGGCGATGGCGATCCAAAAGGCCGCGCTGGAGGTCGCCGACGGGCAGCACGACGCGCACTTCCCGATCGATGTGTTCCAGACCGGCTCGGGCACCAGTTCGAACATGAATGCGAACGAGGTCATCGCGCACCTCGCGACCGGGAAACTCGGGTCGGACGGTGCATCCGAACGACCACGTCAACATGAGCCAGAGCAGCAACGACGTGATCCCGACCTGCGTCCACGTCAGTGCGGCGCTTGCCATACACGAGCAGCTGCTGCCGGCGCTGCGATCACCTTTGCGCAGTCCTCGAAGCCAAGGCAGACGAGGTTCGGGACGTCGTCAAGACCGGCCGCACACATCTGATGGATGCCATGCCCGTGACGCTCGGCCAGGAACTCGACGGCTGGCGTTCGCAGATCGAGCATGGCGCTGAGCGTATTCGCGGCTCGCTGAAGCGGCTCGTGTGCCTCGCCCAGGGCGGCACCGCGGTCGGCACCGGCATCAATGCGCACCCGAAATTCGGCGACAAGGTGGCGGTGCTCCTGTCCGAGCACACCGGCGTCAAGTTCGCGCCGGCCGCGTCGAAGTTCGAGGCGCTGAGCAGCCAGGACACGGCCGTCGAGATGTCCGGCCAGCTGCGCGTGCTGGCGGTCAGCCTGACCAAGATCGCCAACGACCTGCGCTGGATGAACTCGGGCCCGCTGGCCGGTATCGGCGAGATCGCGCTGCCGGCGCTGCAGCCCGGCTCCAGCATCATGCCCGGCAAGGTCAACCCGGTGATTCCCGAAGCGGTCACGATGGTCTGCGCCCAGGTCATCGGTAACGACGCCACGATCGCCGTCGGCGGCCAGTCGGGCAACTTCCAGCTCAACGTGATGCTGCCGGTCGTCGCCTACAACCTGCTGCAGAGCATCGAGCTCTTGGCCAACGCGTCGACCTGCCTCGCCGACAAGGCGATCGGGGGCTTTACCGTCAACGAGGACAACATCAACCGTGCGCTCGGGCGCAACCCGATCCTGGTCACGGCACTGAACCCGGTCATCGGCTACGAGATGGGGGCCGCGATCGCCAAGAAGGCCTATGCCGAGGGCCGGCCGGTCAAGGAGGTCGCCCGGGAGATGACCGACCTGACCGACGCGGAACTCGATCGCCTGCTGGATCCGGCCGAGTTGACCAAGGGCGGCATCCAGCACTAGCGCCGGTTTTGCCCCGTTCCGAAGCATTTACCGCAGTACGGCTCCAGGAGCGACTGGCCAACACGCGCGCACCCGAGGACCCGGTCGACGTCGTACTGCCGCCGGGCAGCGAGCGCTGGGCGGCCGTCATGCACGAGCGCATCACGCGCACCCTGTGTCCCGCGGGGGTGCTGATCCCCGTGATCGAGCGGGTTGCCGGCCTGTCGGTGCTGCTCACGCAGCGCTCCGCCGAACTCAAGCACCATGCCGGACAGGTCAGTTTTCCGGGCGGTCGCATGGAGGAACACGATGCCGACGTGGTGCAGACCGCGCTGCGCGAGACCCACGAGGAGGTGGGCATCCCGCCGCAGGCCATCGACGTCATCGGCTACCTGCCGCCGATGCCGACCGTCACCGGCTACGCGGTCACGCCGGTCGTCGGCCTGGTGCGCGCCGATGTGGCGGTGCGAATCGACCGCACGGAAGTCGAGTACGCCTTCGAGGTGCCGCTGGCGTTCCTGCTGGACCGGCGCAACGAACGCGCGCTGGAGCGTGTCTACGAGGGCAGGCGGATACCGACGGTGGAGTTCCACTACGAAGGCGAGCGCATCTGGGGAGCGACCGCCCACATCCTCGTAGAGCTGAGAAGAATACTTATAGATTAACAAGTTATGAATGATATCGAGAAATTACTTGAAATAATGGATCGCCTGCGGGACCCGCACGGTGGCTGCCCGTGGGACCTCGAGCAGGATTTCTCGACGATCGCCCCGTACACCATCGAGGAAGCGTACGAGGTGGCCGATGCGATCCGCCGGGAGGACCTCGCGGCGCTGCAGGACGAGCTGGGCGACCTGCTGTTCCAGGTGGTGTTTTATGCGCGCATGGCGAAAGAGGCCGGCGCCTTCGAATTCGGCGATGTCGTCGGCGGCATCTGCGACAAGCTGCTGCGCCGGCATCCGCACGTGTTCGGCAGCGACGCAGAGCGTGCCGCGGGTCTGCGCGAGGGCAGCTGGGAACGCATCAAGGCGGAGGAGCGCAGCGCGGGCGAGGAGCAGGGGGCGCTCGCGGGCGTCGCAATGGCGCTGCCGGCGCTTAAACGCGCCCAGAAGCTCGGCAAGCGGGCGGCCGGCGTCGGCTTCGACTGGCCCGACCGCGGCGGCGTGCGCGAGAAGATCGCCGAGGAACTGGAGGAACTCGAGGAGGCTGTCGGCACCCGCGACCCGGCGCAGGTCGAGGAAGAGTTCGGCGACCTGCTGTTCGCGGTCGTCAACCTGGCGCGGCACCTGGACGTGGACGCCGAAAAGGCCCTGACGAGCGCCAATTTCAAATTTGAGCAGCGTTTCGGCGAGATGGAGCGATCGATCCGGGAGTCGGGCAGCCGCTTCCGCGATCACAACCTCGAATCGCTGGACCGGGAATGGCGCGCCGCCAAAAAGCGCCTGTCCTGAACCTCGCGTCGCCACCGTTCATAAAGTATTCAGTTTGCAGGCATTTTTTGCCGGTTGCCGTTCAGGCTTCGTTCATTGCTGCGGCCGTAATCTTGTCCCCAGGCTGGCAATAGGGCCGGTCGCAAGCGAAAAGGTCAGGAACAATGGATACCAAAGCAATGAACGTTCGACGAGTAATGACAGGGCTGGTCGCGATGTCACTGCTGACAGGGGTTTCCGCGCAGGCGGCGGCCGCCCAGTATGACTATGCGCGGGTGATCAGCTCGGATCCGATCATTCGCTACGTCACCGTGAAGACGCCGGTGCGTGAGTGCTGGCAGGAGACCGAGTACTACACGGTCGAGCGGCCGGCGCCCGGTACCGGCGTTCGCACCCTGGTCGGCGCGGTCGTCGGTGGCGTGATCGGTCACCAGTTCGGCAGCGGCCGCGGCAACGACGCCGCGACGGTCGCCGGCTCGATCATCGGCGCGGCGATCGGCAATGACAGCGCCAGGCGTCGCTACGGTGCCAGCCACAGCAGCACCGAGTACGCGAGGCCGGTCGAGCGCTGCGAGACGCGTATGACGTCGCGCGAGGAAGAACGCATCGACGGCTACCGGGTCGTGTACAAGTATCACGGCCAGAAGTACGAGACGCGGATGCCGTACGACCCGGGCCGCGAGATCCGGGTACGCGTCGATATCCGCCCCGCCGGCTGATCGCGACGACTCGACGACCACTGTGATGCACTTCGTTGCAATCAGCTCGCCGGCAGAGGAAACTGTCGGCGAGCTGATTACGAGCCTCCACTTGCGCCAGAAACCGGAATGCCAGTGACCAGATTGACCACAATTTTCTCGATCGCCCTGGTGCTTTGCGTGCCGGCAACCGCGAGTGCCTTCGATCTCGAAGAGTCGCTGCGGCAGCTCCACGTGCAGCACCAGGAGGCGCTAAAGCCGGACCTGCATGTCGCCAAGGACGGTATGACGCTGGACCAGGCCATCGAGTCGGTGCGCCAGCGCGGCGACGTGGATCGCATCCTGAGCGCCGAGACCCGGCGTGACGGCGACCGCGAGACCCATCACATCCGTTACCTGACCAAGGACGGCAAGGTCAAGACCGCGAAGATCCGCGGCGGTTCACGGCGTTAACGGGGGCGTCCCGATGCGTTTGCTGGTCATAGAAGACGACGACACGCTGCGCGAGTCACTGGCGACGCAGCTGGCCGAAGCGGGCTACGCGGTCGAGCAGGCTGCGGACGGCCGGGAAGGGCTGTATTTCGCCATGGAGTACCCGGTCGACCTCGCAATCATCGATCTCGGCTTGCCCGAGGTGTCGGGGCTGGACATCATTCGGGAAGCACGCGACAAGGGCAAGACCTACCCGATCCTCATTCTCACCGCGCGCGACCGCTGGCAGGACAAGGTCGACGGGCTTAGCGCCGGCGCCGATGACTACGTGGTCAAGCCGTTTCATTTCGAGGAAGTCAGCGCACGCGTGCATGCGCTGCTGCGGCGCAGCGGTGGCTGGGCGTCCTCCGTGATGAGCGCCGGGCCCGTCGTGCTGGATATGGGGCGCCAGGAAGTCCGGGTCGACGGCGCGCCGGTCGAGCTGACCAGTTTCGAGTACAAGATCATCGAGTACCTGATGCTGCGCGCGGGCCAGGTCATTTCCAAGACGGAGCTCACGGAGCGCCTGTACGACCAGGACTTCGAGCGCGACAGCAACGTCATCGAGGTATTCATCGGCCGGTTGCGCAAGAAGCTCGACCCCGGGAATGCCCACAAACCGATCGAGACCCTGCGCGGCCGCGGCTACCGGTTCGCGCTCGAGCGCAGCCAGTCCGAGTAATCGAAGCCGATCCGCGCCGGCCATGTCATCGTTAAGCGCACGCTTGTTGGTATCGGTCAGCGTGCTGCTCCTGCTGTTCTTCGGCGCCACTGTCATCGTGCTGGACACGGCGTTCCGCACCGCCGGCGAGCAGGCGCGCCGCGACATCCTCGACGGCCACCTGATGCAGCTCCTCGCCGCGGCGAACCCGAACGACGAGGGCGCGCTGAGCTTCCCGCCGGACCTGCACGAGGAGCGCTTCAACACGATCGGCTCCGGGCTCTACGGGGAGCTGCGTGACGACAGCGGACAGCTGACCTGGCGCTCACGCTCGGCGCTCGGCCTCGAGATCCCGCAGGGCGGATTTCCGCGCCTCGGTGCCCGCATCTTCGAACGTGAGGCGCTCGACGACGGCACGCCGCTCCTGACGCTCAGCCTCGCCGTGCAGTGGGAGTTTCCCGACGGCGAACTCAAGCCGTACGTCTTCAAGGTGGCCGAGAGCCTCGATTCCTTCAATGCCCAGGTTTCGGAGTTCCGCCGCCAGCTGATTGGCTGGTTCGGCGCCATCGCGCTGATCATGCTGCTGTCGATTTCGGTACTGATGCGCGGGCTGCTGCGGCCGCTACGGCAGATCGAGGCCGAGATCACCGAGATCGAGGAAGGCAAGCGCGCGTCGCTGTCCGGCAAATTCCCGACGGAACTCACCGGTGTCGCGCGCAACATGAACCTGCTGATCGACAACGAGCGCGCCCGTTCGGATCGTTACCGGCATACCCTCGACAACCTCGCGCACAGCCTGAAGACGCCGCTCGCCGCCATGCGGGCATTGACCTCGGATGTCGACTCGTCAGGGCAGCTGCGGGGTCGCTTCAACGAACAGATCGAACGCATGGACGAGATCGTGCGTTACCAGCTGCGGAAGCCGGCGGCGTCGGCCGCGGACAACCTGGTGCTCGGGCCGGTGGATGTCGCGAAAGAAGTCGAGCGCCTCGTCAGCGGTCTGCGCAAGGTCTATCACGACAAGCATCCGTCCATCGATGCCGATGTGGCGCCGGCAACGAAGTTCCGCGGTGACACCGGCGATTTCCTCGAACTGGCGGGCAACCTGCTGGACAACGCCTGCAAGTGGTGCAAAGGCAGGGTGTCAATCAATGTCCGGCCATCGGCAGGCGCCCGCGGGCCGGGCGGCATGCGGCTGACCGTCGACGACGACGGGCCCGGTATTCCGGAAGACGCCGCCGACGCGCTGCTGGAACGCGGCACGCGCCTCGACGAGGCGACGCCGGGACACGGCATCGGCCTCGCGATCGTCCGCGATATCGCGAAATCCTACGGCGGCAGGCTGACGATCGGACGCTCCGCGCTGGGCGGGGCGAGCATCACTGTCGATATCCCGCCCGCGGCCGAGCGGCGCTAGCTGCCCGAGCGGTCACCGCCCAGCGCTTTCGCCGCAGCGCCGATCTTCTCCACGAGGTCGATCGGGAAGACGATCGTATTGCTCCTCTCATTGCTGATTTCCTTGAGCGTCTGCAGGTAGCGCAACGTCAGTGCCGATTCTTCCTTGGCGAGCATGTTCGCTGCTTCGGCAAGCATCGTGGCTGCCTGTTTTTCAGCCTCGGCGTTGATCACTTTCGCGCGTCGAGCGCGCTCCGCTTCGGCCTGCTGGGCGATAGCGCGGATCATGCTTTCGTCGAGGTCGACGTGCTTGATCTCGACGTTGGAAACCTTGATGCCCCAGTTGTCCGTGCGCTGGTCGAGTATTCCCTGGATGTCGGCATTGAGCCGGTCACGCTCCGACAGCATGTCGTCCAGCTCGTGCTGGCCCAGGACCGAACGCAGTGTCGTCTGCGACAGCTGGCTGGTCGCTTCGAACACATTGGCGACGCGGATGATGGCTTTTTCCGGATCGACGATCCGGAAATAGATGACGGCGTTCACGCGGACCGACACATTGTCCCGCGAGATCACGTCCTGCGTCGGGACGTCGAGCACGATCACGCGCAAATCGACCTTGGTCATCCGCTGCAGAAACGGGATCAGGATGATGAGGCCGGGTCCTTTGACGGTCTGGAAGCGGCCCAGGAAGAAGATAACGCCGCGCTCGTATTCCTGCAGGATCTTGAAGACCTGCGACGCGAACGCGATGACCAGGAAGACGACGACGACGATCGGCAGTAAGCTTTCCATTCGTTTATTCCTTCAATAAAGGTCGGGTTCAGAGCGCGGCCGGTGCGTCGGCGGCATGTTCCGGCACCGGTTGTACCTCCAGCACGAGGCCGTTCATGGCAGTGACGATGACCTGCTGGTCTTTTTGAATCGGGACCTTGCTCACCGCATGCCAGGCTTCGCTCTCGAGCCAGATCCTGCCTTCGCCATCAAAGTCCTCGAGCGCGGTGCCGATGCCGCCGACGATCGATTCGGCGCCCGAGACGGCGCCGCGCCGGCGCAGCTTCAGCGCGTAGCCCACCAGCCAGATGATCGCAAGTGCGGCAAACACCGCGAGACCGATCACGAAACCGATTGATATGCCGAAGCCCGGTATGCCGCTGTCGAACATCATGATTGCACCGAAGACGAAGGCGGCGATGCCGCCGAGCCCCAGCGCGCCGAAACTCGGTGCGAACGCTTCTGCAACCATGAGGGCGATGCCGACGATGATCAAGGCCAGTCCGGCGTAATTCACGGGCAGGACCTGCAGCGCATACGCGGCCAGCAGCAGGCAGATCACGCCGACGACGCCCGGGACGATTGCCCCGGGATTCCAGCCCTCGTACATCAGGCCATAGAGCCCGATGATGCCGAGCAGCAGCACGATTTCCGGGTTGGCGATGGCCGACAGGATCTTGATACGCCAGTTCGGTTCGAACGTCTCGATCGCGGCGTTGGCGGTCTCCAGGGCGATGACCTGCGAGTCCATCTTCACCTCGTAGCCGTCGAGCTGCTGCAGCAGGTCCTGATGGTCCACGGCGATGAATTCGATGACGTTCTGCTCCAGCGCTTCTTTCGCGGTGAGCGTCGCGGCTTCGGTAACCGCTTTCTCCGCCCACTCGGCATTGCGGCCGTGGCGCTCGGCGAGGCCGCGGATGTACGCCACGGCGTCGTTCAGGACCTTGCGCTCCATGGCGCTGCCCGCGCCCGGTGGCGCCGCTTCCCCGGATTCGCCGTCGCCCTCCGTTTCGCCGTCGGCGGGCGTCTCGGCCGGCGTGCCGCCCGGTTCGGGAGGCGTGACGTCCTCGCCATTCAGCGACACGGGCGTCGCTGCGCCGAGGTGCGTGGTCGGCGCCATGGCCGCGATGTGGCTGGCGAGCAGGATGTAGGTTCCCGCGCTGTCGGCGCGGGCGCCGGCCGGCGAGACATAGGTGGCGATGGGCACCGACGAGCCGAGGATGTCCTGCACCATGTCGCGCATCGGTTTGACGAGGCCGCCGGGCGTGTCCATGTCGATGATGACGAGATCGGCGTTCTGTTCTTCGGCATGGCGGATGCCGCTGGCGAGGTAGTCCGCCGTGGCCACCCCGATGCCGCCCTTGACTTCGAGAACGACGACCGTCTGTGCCGCCGCAGTCGAGGCGTACGCGGCGAGGCTCACGAGGGCCGTAATGAAAGCGCGTCGGATAGTCGTTTTCATGACGTCATGATATCAGGGCTGGCGGCTGTTGATCGTGCGGATTTGGTGGCATGCTTCGCTCCATGTTCATCCGTTTCATAACGACCGGCGGCACCATCGACAAGATCTATTTCGACGCGTTGAGCCAGTTCGAGGTCGGCGAGTCGCAGGTCGAGCACATCCTGAAGGAAGGGCTCGTTCAGTTTGACTACGAGATCGTGTCCTTGTTGCAAAAAGACAGCCTCGAGATCACCGCTGAGGATCGCGCCACGCTGCGCAGCTACATCGAGAATGACGACGCGGGGCTGTACGTCGTCACCCACGGCACCGACACGATGGCCGAGACGGCCGAGGCGCTGCAGGGCCTCGATGGCAAGACCATCGTGCTCACCGGCGCGCTGACCCCGGCGCGGTTTCGCACCACCGACGCGATCTTCAACGTCGGCATGGCCGTCGCCGCCGTGCAGGCGTCTCCGCCCGGCGTGTACATCGCGATGAGCGGGCAGGTTTTCACGGCCGGCGAGGTCCGCAAGAACCGCAGCGAGAACCGCTTCGAATCGCTGTAGACGGACGATTCCGCTGCGGCGCAGGAGCGGTCTCGGCGCTCGGCGCGAGGCGTTCACAGTTGTCCCGAATCGCTCCTACAGGTCGAAATTGATGCCCTGTGCGAGCGGCAGCTCCTTGCCCCAGTTGATGGTGTTGGTCTGGCGCCGCATGTAGGCGCGCCAGGCATCAGAGCCTGCCTCGCGGCCGCCGCCGGTCTCCTTCTCGCCGCCGAATGCGCCGCCGATTTCCGCACCCGACGTGCCGATGTTGACGTTCGCGATGCCGCAGTCGGAACCCGATTGCGACAGGAAGTACTCGGCATTCTGCAGGTTGTCCGTGAAGATCGCGGACGACAGTCCCTGCACGACGCCGTTCTGCATCTCGATCGCTTCGTCCAGCGTCTTGTACGGCAGCAGGTAGAGCAGCGGGCCGAAGGTCTCGGTCTGGACGATATCCCAGCCGTTGCTGGCGACCGCGATGGCCGGCGTGATGAAGTTGCCGGGCCCGTCGACTCGCTCGCCGCCGCACAGTACTTCGCCGCCTGACTCGCGTACGGTCTCGAGGGCTGCCTCGACGCGTTCGATTGCAGATTCGTCGATCAGGGGGCCCATCAGGGTCTTCGGATCGAGGGGGTCGCCGATGCGCACTTGCTGGTAAGCCTTCACGAGTGCCGCATTGAGCTCGTCCATCCGGGATTCGTGCACGATGATGCGGCGCGTGGTCGTGCAGCGCTGGCCGGCGGTGCCGACCGCGCCGAAGACGATCGCCGGCACGACGAGTTCCATGTTGGCGTGTTCGTCGACGATGATGGCGTTGTTGCCGCCGAGCTCCAGCAGCACCTTGCCCATGCGCTTCGCAACCTGCGCGCCCACCTTGCGGCCGACGGCAGAGGAGCCTGTAAACGAAACGAGATCGATGCGACGGTCGTCGACGAACTGTTGCGCGAGCTCGTTGCTGCCGTCGTTGATCAGGCATGAGAACGTCGGCAGGTCGAGATCGGCCAGGGCCTCGTTGACAATCTTCTGCACCGCGACGCCGCACAGCGGTGTCTTGGGCGAGGGCTTCCAGATGCTCACGTTGCCGCAAATCGCGGCGAGCGAAGTGTTCCACGACCACACCGCCACCGGGAAGTTGAAGGCCGTGATCGTGCCGACCAGGCCCAGCGGGTGCCATTGTTCATACATGCGGTGCTGCGGCCGCTCGGAATGCATCGTCTTGCCGTACAGCATGCGCGACTGGCCGACCGCGAAGTCGAAGATATCGATCATCTCCTGGACTTCGCCGTCGCCCTCGGCCTTGATCTTGCCCATCTCCAGCGTGACGAGGCTGCCGAGCGCATCCTTGTGGTCGCGCAGCGCGTTGCCGATGCGCCGGGCCGCTTCGCCGCGAACGGGTGCCGGTACTTTGCGCCACTCGCGGAACGCGTCTCTCGCCAGGTTGACCAGGCGGTCGTACTCGGCGGGCGTCGTCGAGCGCACGCTGCCGATCAGTTCACCATTCGCCGGGTTGAATGACTCGATCAGCGGCGCCGAGGCGTCTTCGCTGGCGTCGCTGCCGAACCAGGTGCCCGGGTTGGTCTCACCGAGCCCGAGTGAATCGAGAATCTTCTTCATGGTGTCATCCTCAAGCGCTGGCGCGCTGATGTCCTGTTTCGCCCCGGGCAACCAGCTTCGCCGATTCGATGTTGCTGCCGCCGTGTGCGTAGTAGCGGCCGAAGCGGTTTTCAAGGATATCCTGCAGCCGGAATTGCTCCTGCGCTATGAAACCCTGGTAGTGAGTGGGGTCGGTCAGCACGATATCAATGACGCTGCAAATGCCGGCGGCGGTCGTGATCTGTATCGCGGACCAGAGTCGTCCGGCCACAACCTGCGGATAGACCTTGTTGACGTAGTTCTCCTCACGCAGCTCTCCGTCCTGCATGCCGTTTACCGCCGCATAAATGATGACTACGTCCTGCAGCGTCTGCGGCACGGCATTTTCGAGGATGCGCTTGAGCGTATCGCGGTCGTGATTGAGCTTGAGGCCGTTCATCAGGAGCCGCATCTGCTCGCAGTGGCCCGGGTAGCGGATGGTCTTGTAGTTCATCGTGTTGACACGATCGCCGTACGTCTCCGCGAGCGAACCCAGCCCGCCCGAGGTATTGAACGCTTCGTATTTCCTGCCATCGATTTCGATCGACTCGAGGCCCTCGAGCGGCAGGACGTCCACTTCCGTACCGTCGACGATCGCCTTGCAGAGATTGCCGTACTCGTTGATGACGCCATCGGTAGACCAGGTCAGCGAGTACTTGAGCACGTTGTTGGGGTGTTGCGGCAGGGCGCCGACGCGCAGCTTCACCGCTCGCAGCGAGTCGAAATGCTGGATGAGTTCGTTGGCGGCGATGCTGATGAAGCCAGGGGCGAGCCCGCACTGCGGTATGAATGCGGTCGAGGCGCCTTTGGCGATCGAACGGACCTGCTCGGTCACCGCAACGTCTTCGGTCAAGTCGAAGTAGTGCAGGTTTTCGGCGCGAGCCACTTCGGCGACGACGATGTTGCAGAAGTAGGGCAGGCTCGATACGAGCGCCACCGGCTTGTGTTCGCGCACGTGACGGGTGAGCGCTTCCTTGTTACTGGCATCGAGATCGAAGGCGACAATCGAGTCCAGGCCATGGGCCGCGGCGACCGCCTGTGCGACGCCGGGCTCGCCGTCAGCGAGCTGTACGCGATAGCTTCCACTTTCGCCGAGCAAGCCGGCTATAAGGGCACCGATCTTGCCGGAGCCGAGTACGAGTATGTCTTGCATTGGGGAACTCCCGAAATACACACCGCCTCAGGAGGGCGGCACGAAGATGGCGCGCATTGTGCCAATGTCGGGGCAACCTTTCCAGATGAAAGCTTTGCAGTATTGCGCTGCAGCATGGCATAGTCCCGCGGATGAAGCGGACCCGCCCATGACACGATCTGTCCCGAATTCCGACTGGCACCCGGCGAGCTGGCAGGCGCTGCCGGCCGCGCAGCAGCCGACGTATCCGGACAAGGCGGCGCTCGAGCGCGCCGTCGCTGAACTCAGCCGATTGCCGCCGCTGGTGACCTCCTGGGAGATCGACTCGCTCAAGGAGGAGTTCGCGCGGGCGCAGCGCGGCGAGGCCTTCATCCTGCAGGGCGGCGACTGCGCCGAGACCTTCGACGAGTGCACCTCCGAGGACATCGTCGCCAAGCTCAAGATCCTGCTGCAGATGAGCCTCGTGATTCTCTACGGGCTCAAGAAGCCGGTGGTCCGGGTGGGGCGCATGGCGGGCCAGTACGCGAAACCGCGCTCCGCCGACACGGAGACCCGCGAGGGTGAATCGCTGCCGAGTTTTCGCGGCGACCTCGTCAATCGCAACCCGTTCACGGTCGCCGACCGTGTGCCGGACCCGCAGCTCATCCTGCGTGGCTACGAGCGCGCGGCCCTGACCCTGAATTTCGTCCGTTCGCTGATTGATGGCGGCTTCGCGGACCTGCACCACCCGGAGTACTGGGACCTCAACTGGGTCGGCCACTCGCCGATGGCGGACGAGTACCACGCGATCGTGGCGTCCATCTCCGATTCGCTGGACTTCCTGGAGACCATCGCCGGCCAGCCGGTGCACAAGACACGCCGGGCGGACATCTATGCGGCCCACGAGGGCCTGCACCTGCTCTACGAGCAGTCGCAGACGCGTTTCCTCGACCGTCGTGAGCGCTGGTACAACCTGACGACTCACTTCCCGTGGATCGGCATGCGTACCGCGGCGACCGACGGCGCGCACGTCGAATTTTTCCGCGGCATCGCCAACCCGGTCGGGATCAAGATCGGCCCCGGCATGACGCGGGAATGGATCCAGGAGCTGGTCGCGATTCTGAACCCGAACAACGAACCCGGCCGCCTGACATTCATCCACCGGTTCGGCGCCGGCGCCATCGAGGAGCACCTGCCTGACCTGATCACGGCGGTGCGCGAGACCGGCTCGCCGGTGCTCTGGGTCTGCGACCCCATGCACGGCAATACCGAAAGCACCGCGAACGGCGTCAAGACCCGGCGCTTCGACAACATCGTCTCGGAACTGGAGGCCGCCTTCCGCGTACACAACGCCATGGGCAGCCAGCTCGGCGGAGTGCACCTCGAGCTGACCGGCGAAAACGTCACCGAATGCACCGGCGGTGCACGTGGCCTGACGGACGGCGACCTCGCGAGGGCGTACAAGTCGACCGTGGATCCGCGTCTGAACTACGAGCAGGCGATGGAGATTGCCATGCGGATCGCCGGCCTGCACAAGTAGGAGCGGTTCTCGAACCGCGATCGCGCGCCGAGGCGCGCTCCTACAGGTCAGACTTGGCTCCCGGACCGGGCCCGCAACGGTTCGCGGTTCGAGAACCGCTCCTACGTTCGGCTAATTGAGGTCTCGGGCCGGGCAGGTACAATGCACGCCCACCCAGCCGAGAGAAACCATGCATTACGACTTCATCGAGGTGCCCGCCGGCGGCGAGGCCATTACCGCCAATCCCGATCACACGCTGAACGTGCCCGACCGGCCGATCATTCCCTTCATCGAGGGCGACGGCATCGGTATCGACGTCACCCCCGTGATGATCGACGTCGTGAATGCAGCGGTCGAGAAATCCTATGGCGACGCCCGCAGGATCGAGTGGATGCAGGTCTACGCCGGGCAGCGGGCGACCGAGGTCTACGGCGGCGAGGTCTATATGCCGGAGGAGACCCTGCACGCGCTGGAGAAGTTCGTCGTGTCGATCAAGGGCCCGCTGGCGACGCCGATCGGCGGCGGCATTCGTTCGCTGAACGTGTCGATCCGCCAGGCGCTGGACCTCTACGCCTGTGTACGGCCAATCCGCTACTTTCCGGGCGTGATCACGCCGATGAAGGATTCCAACCTGGTCGACATGACGGTGTTCCGCGAGAACACCGAGGATATCTACGCCGGCATCGAATACCCGACAGGCTCGCAGGAAGTGCAGAAGCTGATCCATTTCCTGCAGCACGAGCTGGGTACCAAGAAAATACGTTTCCCATTGAGCTCCGGTATCGGCATCAAGCCGGTGTCCCGCGAAGGCTCGGAGCGCCTCGTGCGCAAGGCGATCCAGTACTGCATCGATCGCGACCAGAGCTCGGTTACCCTCGTCCACAAGGGCAACATCATGAAGTTCACCGAGGGCGCGTTCTGCCATTGGGGTTACGAGGTCGCCCGTGAGGAGTTCGGCGCGACCGAGAAGGACGGCGGGCCCTGGCTGAGCTTCCCGAACCCGGTAACCGGCAACGAGATCATCATCAAGGACGTCATCGCCGATAACTTCCTGCAGCAGATCCTGATGCGGCCGGAAGAATACGACATCATCGCGACCCTCAATCTCAACGGCGACTACATATCCGACGCATTGGCGGCCCAGGTGGGCGGTATCGGTATCGCACCCGGCGCCAACATCGCCGATGCGGTTGGCGTGTTCGAGGCCACACACGGCACGGCGCCCGGTTTCGCGGGCAAGGACCGCGTCAATCCCGGTTCGCTGATCCTCTCGGCCGAGATGATGCTGCGCTACATCGGCTGGACGGAGGCAGCGGACCTGATCATGAAGGGCGTCGCGAACACGATCGCCAACGGTGAGCTGACGTTCGACCTTGCGCGCCTGCGCGAGGCCATACACCGGCCGATCCGCAAGGAGCGCCCGCACGACCGCAAGGAAGTGGAGGAGGAACTCGAGGAACTCATCCCGGGCGCCAGGCTGGTAGGCTGCAGCGAGTTTGGCCGCGCCGTCATCCGCCACATGGATGACTGACCCGGCCGGCAGGGTGACGAAATCGATTTTCGATCGCGGTTGCCGAGCCTGCCCGCGTCTGGCCGGCTTCCTCGATGACGTGAATTCGCGCCACCCCGATTATTACTGCCGGCCGGTGCCGCCATTCGGCGATGCCGCGGCGCGCTTGCTGATCGTCGGCCTGGCGCCGGGTATGCACGGCGCCAATCGCACCGGGCGGCCGTTCACGGGCGATCACGCCGGAATCCTGCTGTACGAGACGCTGCACAAATTCGGTTTCAGCACGGCGGCCGAGTCGCGCTCGGCCGATGACGGCCTGCAGCTGCTCGACTGCCGTATCACCAATGCCGTCAAGTGCCTGCCCCCGGACAACAAGCCTGTCGGTGCAGAGATCAATACCTGCAACCGCTTCCTCGCCAATGAACTCGACACGCTCGAGGGCGGTTCGGTGGTGCTCACGCTGGGCGGCATTGCGCACAGGGCCGTCGTCAAGGCCCTTGGCCGGCGGCAGGCGGACTACAAGTTCGCGCATGCGGCAGATCACGATCTCGGTCGTTTCCGTATGCTCGATTCGTATCACTGCAGCCGCTACAACACCAATACCGGCCGCCTTACGCCGGCGATGTTCGACGCGGTGTTCGAGCGCGCCCGCGAACTCCTGCGCTTGTAGGAGCGCGCCTGGGCGCGCGATCGCGGTTCGAGAACCGCTCCTGCAACAATTCCGTGGCATATTCGGATTGAGATGAACGACCAACCCGCATTCGACCGTAAATCCTTCCTGCGCACGCTGACCCACCGGCCCGGCGTGTACCGCATGCTCGACGGCCAGCACAAGGTCCTCTACGTCGGCAAGGCGCGCGACCTGAAAAAACGCGTATCGAGCTACTTCCAGAGGACACAGGCATCACCCAAGACGGCGGCGATGATGAAGCTCGCGGCGCGCGTCGAGGTAACGGTGACCAACACCGAAGCCGAGGCGTTGCTGCTCGAGTACAACCTGATCAAGCAGCACAAGCCGAAATTCAATGTCCTGCTGCGCGACGACAAGAGTTACCCCTACATTTACGTCTCGACCGACCATGCATTCCCGCGCCTGCGCTTCCATCGGGGCCCGCGCACCGGCAAGGGCCGCTACTTCGGTCCGTACCCGAGCACGAGCGCGGTCCGGCAGACGCTCAACGACCTGCAGAAGCTGTTCCTGATTCGCAACTGCAACAACACGTTTTTCAGGAACCGGACGCGGCCCTGTCTGCAATACCAGATCCGTCGCTGCACGGCACCCTGCGTCGGGCTGATCAGTGAACAGGATTACGCCCGCGATATCGGGGCGGCGGTCCAGTTTCTGGAGGGGCGCAACCGGGGCGTCATCAATACCTTCGTCGAGCGCATGGAAGCGGCATCGGCAGCGCAGGAGTACGAACTGGCTGCACGCTTCCGCGACCAGATCGCCAAGCTCAAGGAGATCGAGGCGCGCCAGCTGGTGTCGCGCAGCGCGGGCAAGGATCTCGACGTGCTCGGCTTTGCGTCCAACGGCGGTGTGCATTGCGTAACGGTGTTGTTCATCAGGAACGGCGCCGTCATCGGCAGCCGCGACCATTTTCCGCGCGCACAGGGCGAGACCGACAAGCAGAAGATCCTCAACAGCTTCGTCGCCCAGTACTACCTGGGCCGCGACGCGCCGGCCGAAATCATCCTCGATACGGGCATCGAGGACCGGGAGCTGCTCGAGATCGAACTCGGCGCGCGCATGCAGCGCAGGGTTGCGATCAGGAGCAATGTTCGCGGCGATCGCAAGCGCTGGCTCGAGATGGCGCGAACCAACGCCGAGCAGGGGCTTAACCTCAGGCTCGCGAGTAACGCGACTATCCGGCGGCAGTTCTCTGCGCTCGCCGAGGTGCTGGAACTCGAGGAGGTTCCCGAGCGCCTCGAGTGCTTCGACGTGAGCCACACCGGGGGCGAAGCGACAGTGGCATCCTGCGTGGTGTTCAACGCGGCAGGCCCCATGAAGAGCGACTACCGCCGTTTCAACCTCAGCCCCTCGGCGGCCGGGGACGACTACTCGGCGATGGCGGAAGCACTGCAGCGACGTTACGCGCGGGTCAGGAAGGGCGAAGTACCGATGCCGGACGTGCTGTTCGTCGACGGCGGCAAGGGGCAGTTGGCGGAGGCCGTCGGCGTGCTGCGGGAACTCGAGCTCGACTGGCTCACGGTGGTCGCGGTCGCCAAGGGCAGGGCGCGCAGGCCGGGCGCCGAACGCCTGTTCCTGCCGGGCCGGACAAGGGCGCTGCAGCTGCCGCCGGATTCACCGGCGCTGCTGCTGATCCAGCAGCTACGGGACGAGGCACACCGATTCGCGATCACGGGCCACCGTCAGCGGCGCGCCAGGGCGCGCAATACGTCGCGGCTCGAACAGATACCGGGACTCGGGCCCAAGAAGCGCCGCGAGCTGCTGCGACAGTTCGGCGGCCTGCAGGGCGTGATGGGCGCGGGCGTCGACGATCTCGCCAAGGTACGCGGCATCAGTCGTACTTTGGCGGAAACCATATACAATGACCTCCACATCGACGGCCAGCACTGAAGGCTTCCGCGGACGTGAAACTCAATCTCGCCATTATGCTCACGCTGTTTCGCATTGCGGCGATCCCGGCAGTGGTCATCTGCTTTTACAGCCCGTTGCCGGATGCGCGGCCGATCGCCGCCATCCTGTTCGGCATAGCGGCGGTAACCGATTTCATCGACGGTTGGGTGGCACGCCGCTTCGGCCAGCATTCGCGTTTCGGCGAATTCCTGGACCCGGTCGCGGACAAGCTGATGGTGGCGATCGTGCTGGTGATGCTGGTGCAGGCCCAGTCCCACTGGTTCGAGGACATCATCGCCATGATCATCATTGGCCGGGAGATCACCATCTCGGCGCTCAGGGAGTGGATGGCCACGATTGGCGAACGTGCGAACGTGAAGGTCTCTTTCTCCGGTAAGGTCAAGACGACGCTGCAAATGTTCGGCATCGCGTTCATGGTCTACCAGCACGACCTGTTCGGAATCCCGATCTACACCGTCGGTTTCGTGCTGCTGCTGGCCGCGGCGGTCATGACGATCTGGTCGATGTTCTTTTACCTCAAAGCCGCGTGGCCGTTCATCATGGCGGACCAGGATGGCGACGGTTCCGGCTGAAAGCGCCGGATTTGCCTTGACAGTGGGCCTCGAGGGGCTACAATTTCGGCCCTTCCGCGGGAATAGCTCAGTTGGTAGAGCGCAACCTTGCCAAGGTTGAGGTCGCGAGTTCGAGCCTCGTTTCCCGCTCCAGATACAAGAAAGCCCCTCTTTCGAGGGGCTTTCTTGTATCTGGAACAGACTCGGCTAACACGCAACTACGATGCCTGACATTGCGGCATTCGTCGCGCCATGGGTCTGTCGCAGGGCTTGAGTTGGTGCCGGCGCGCCGCATTTCCCGCTCCAAACGCCCAAAAGGCCGCCGTTCAGGCGGCCTTTTGCGTTTGAGGAGAAGGCTCGGCTAACACGTAGCCATCTTTCTCGATGTTGCCGCACACGTCGCGCCGTTAATCAGGCGAATCGTTTGAGTGGATGCCGGCGCGCCGCGTTTCCCGCTCCAGATACAAAAAGCCCCTCTTTCGAGGGGCTTTTTTGTATCTGGAACAGACTCGGCTAACACGCAACTACGATGCCTGACATTGCGGCATTCGTCGCGCCATGGGTCTGTCGCAGGGCTTGAGTTGGTGCCGGCGCGCCGCGTTTCCCGCTCCAGATACAAAAAAGCCCCTTCGAAGAGGGGCTTTTTTGTACCTGGAACAGACTCGGCTAACACGCAACTACGATGCCGGTCATTGCGGCATTCGTCGCGCCATGAGCCTGTCGCAGGGCTTGAGTTGGTGCCGGCGCGCCGCATTTCCCGCTCCAGATACAAGAAAGCCCCTCTTCGGAGGGTTTTTCTGTCTGCTGTAGGAGCGGGCCTCGGCCCGCGATCGCAATTCAGGCGCCGCTCCTACAAATCGGCGCTGATCGATTTGATCGGGATACGCGCGCTGGCGATCCGCCTTGCATCCCCCTGCGCCTCGGTCCAGACCAGCACCAGGTCGTCGCCGGCAACCGCCATCTGCGGCACGGAACGTGCCGGCGCGCCGCTAATGATGGGTTTGACAGGCCCCATGTCGCCTTCGGCTGTCACCCGGCGCACAACGAGTGTGCCGCGACCGCCGGTACCGGCCTGCAACCAGCTAACGACGGCGGATCCGTCGCCGAGCAGCACGACGTCGACGTGCCCGAGCGTGTCGTCGGCAGCCAACGTGATCGCGGGGCCGAAGCTGGCTGCGCTGTCCACTGAGAAGCGCAGGTGCACGGCGGGCACCTGGTCGGGGGCCGAGAACCACGCTGCGGCGACCGTGTCTGTGCGTGCCGCTACGGCCGGTCCGTTCACCGGGCAGCCGGCGATCTGCCAGTCGTCCTCGTGCAGCGGTGACGCCGGGTTGCCAGCGGCCGTCGACGTGGCGGGTGACGTAAATGTCGCGGATCTCGGCGGCCGTGCGATCCCGGTACACGGCAACCGGTCCGCGCGCGGTCACAGCGACGTCGGTCTGGCAACAATCGCAGATGAGATCGTCGATCTCCTGTTCGTGATCGAGCCCGTTGTCCGCATCGATTACAGCGCCGCGCAGGGTCATGCCGCCTTCCCCCGGGTCTCTGCCATGATCGGCGGAATGCCCGTCGCCCGTCCTGCGGCCGTCCAGCCATATCGCCGCGGCCTTGCCGTCGTGGGGATAGACGGAAACGAAGCCATGCTCGGTCGGTGTGCCGTCGGTGTGCGGTTTAACGGGCTCCGACCAGGTCTGTCCGCCGTCGAACGATTGCGCCATCACGATGTGATAGGCATACGTCGTGGGACCGGCCATCTCGAGCCAGTGCGCGACCCAGTGGTCCTCGCCGAACGCCGATACCGAGGGCAGGTCGGCCCAGTTGACGAACATGTCCTTCCCCGTAACGACTGCTTTCGGCGGCGCCCAGCCAGTGTCGGCGAGCGTTGAATACCAGAGCGTCGTGCCGGCCGCATCGGGTTCCATCCAGCTCAGGATCAGCGGTCCGCCGGCACCGGCGGACAGCCGCGGCCCCGCGGCTTGCTCGCCGGCCGGGACGAGGAGGGAGCTTGCGGCGGTGTTGCCCGGCGTTTCCGACGGTGTGCAGGCGCAGAGGAGCAGCAGGAGAATCGCGAGAGACTTTGGCATCAGCCGATTATGCAGGCTCGCCGGGCAAAGGTCCCGGTTGGGCGAACGGCAAACTGGACCCGGGAAATTGAATCCGTCAAATTGATTCTGGCCAGTGGGCCTGTATACTGCGTCGCCTGCTGCTCGTGTGGTAGTTTGAAACCAGAGGCTAGGTGGCAGAGTGGTTATGCAGCGGCCTGCAAAGCCGTGGACGCCGGTTCGATTCCGACCCTAGCCTCCATTTTCCCTTTCTCCGTCCGCTGTCGATTTCCGATCGGCACGTTGTCGCGAGTCGTGACATAATCCCTCAGGCATTCGCCCGCAAGGCGGAATAGAGGGCAAATCGTTGCGCAAAACCGCTCTGGTCGTCGACGACTCCAATACGGCACGAAACGTGCTGAAGAAGATACTCGAGTCGCATGATCTCGACGTCGCCACGGCCGAGTCCGCGGAAGACGCGATGGAGTACCTGAGCGACTCCCGCCCCGACATCATCTTCATGGATCACGAGATGCCCGGCATGGACGGCCTCGAGGCCGTATCCGCGATCAAGGACAACCCGGCGACGGCAACGATACCGATCATGATGTACACCGCCCAGCAGGGCGAACTGTACGTCGGCCAGGCGCGCGCGCTCGGTGCAATCGGCGTATTGCCGAAGCAGCTCGAGCCGGTGGAAGTGTCGAAGGTACTGGAGTCGCTGCGCATCATCGGCGAGGATGCCGAGTCTCGCGAAAAGCGCGGCCGTGTCGATCCGGAGGTGCGGACCGGCGAATACCCGAATCTCGAACATTTCGACCAGGACCTGCGGGACATGATCCGCAACCTGTTCGACCAGCAGCGCGAGATCCTGCGCCGCGAGCTCGAGGACAGCCAGGAGCGGATTGCGCGCAGCGTCGCAGACCGCGTGCGTCCGCCGCGGCAGGATGAGGAACCAGAAGCGGCGCCCGCGCAGAGCAGCCCCCCGAAGTTCGCTTTCAATGCTGTCGCCGCGGTGCTGGGTGTTCTCGCGGTTATCTTTGCAGTGCTGTTCTGGTATCGGGAAGACAGCTGGCGCGAGCTACAACAGCAGAACGCAGAGCTGCAGCGGGCGCTCGACGCAGGCCAGGCCAGCGCGTCGCAGGACACGCTGCAAGTTCGCCAGCAACTGAATGAATACCGGCAATCCCTCGACGAGGCGACGTTGGTCGCTCTGGACTCGCTGGAATGGGCGGCGAACCAGACGTCGCAATACGATTTTGACGAGGTCCCTCTTGGCGACTTCCGGCTGTCGGTCCTGCAGGAACTGACGAACCATCTCGTGGCCCTCGATTTCCGCGGTGTCGTAAGAATCGAGTCGCACGTCGGCAACTTCTGCATGGCTTTCGGCGGTCCGGACGGCTACGGACTCGCGGCAGCGGAGACACCAGCCGATCAATGCGACCAGGTCGGGTTCGGGCCCAGCGAGGCGTACGAAATGGGCTTGCGCCAGTCGGCTTCGTTCGCGAATTACATTAATTCAGCGCGCGCCCGGACGGAAGGCGCAGTGCGCTACGAGATCATCTCGTACGGGAATTCCAGCCCACTGCTGGATTATCCGCCGACGCCAGTGGGGATCACGGCGTCCGCGTGGAACGAGATAGCTGCGAGCAACAATCGCGTCGACATATCGCTGTATCCTGAGTGATCTGGCACGCCCTTTGTTGTGACGGCAGAGGCGATACCCGATAATCCGAGTCGATGCCCGGGTGGCGGAATTGGTAGACGCAGCGGACTTAAAATCCGCTTCCCGCAAGGGAGTACGAGTTCGAGTCTCGTCCTGGGCACCACTTCAAATGCTGCGAATGTGACTGATCGCCGCTCGCATCAGGATTGGCACCGAAGTGAATGTGTTCTTCTACGGCCTTTTTATGGACGAAGCCCTTCTCGCCAGGAAGGGGATTATTCCAGGTAACGTCTCACCCGGATACGTGGATGGATTCGCGATTCGTATCGGAGAGCGCGCAACACTCGTGCAATCGACAGGCGCCCGCTCGTATGGCGTCGTGATGAGTATCTCCCCCGATGAAGTGAACGAGCTGTATTCGGATAGCAGCGTCACTGACTATGTCGCGGAACCTGTAACTGTATGGCGTTTGGACGGAAGCAAAGTCGCGGCTGATTGTTATAACTTGCCTGTCGACAAGCTTCGTGGAGCCAACGAAGACTATGCGGACTCGCTACTGAAGTTGGCACGCAGGTTGGGTTTCCCAGGATCTTATCTTGACCAGATCAGGCAGGCAGGAAGCTAGTCGGTAACCGGATCAATCGGTGAGCCGCGAAAGGACGTAAGCGCCCGGCGGCTTGGTTCGCATTATGGTTTCCGCTACTGACCCAACGGTGCCATTGGGCGTTATTGACCCTATTGGCGGACAAGTATCGCGATCCAGACCACTGCCGTCAGAATTGCAGCAGCGATGTCGATATTGCGTCGAGGCGTTAGGCGCATGCGGAAGCGACGACACAGACCGAGATAGGTGGTCCAAAGCAAGCCTGCTAAGAAGAGGCTAGCAATCATATACGCAATGCCGCCGAAGCTGGAGCAATTGTTGTGTCCAAGACACAGCAGGTACGACAACTCGAGAAAAAAGCCGCCGGCAAGCAGGAGACTCAAAACAATCTCAACGGCGACGTGGATGAGACGACGACCAAGAGGCCTCTGCCCGTCGTCCGCGACACCCCGAAGCAAATTTGTGTCGTCACTCGTCATTAGTTGAACATTCCCGTCCCTAGCCAGCCCGATAGCTCGGCGACGACATAAATCAATGGGTAGATAGCACCGACAGCGACAACAGAGAGCACCAGGCGCCGTGCGTTGCGATCCGTCCGCAGCACGAAAGCAGCGCTGCCAAGGGCCGTGGCAAGCAATAGCGGAACGCCGAGGTGTGGCTTCGACACCAGTAAGTGCAGCGACGACATCAGCACGATGTAAGCTTGCCCGAGAGTGACCTTGAGAGCACCGCTTTGCACGATCGCCGTCATGCTGCCACCCTGTGTGACAAATTCCATAACTGTCATGATTGCCGACAACGCGATAGACAGCGGAACTGCGGCAATGGGACTTATGATCACCAAGAAGAGTGCGGTCAAGATGAGGTGCCGACGGCTCACAGTGGACCGCGGCAGCTGCTCCTGTCGCCTGGCCATACTGCGAGCGGTCGCCCGTCGTGCCGCGAACGCCTCTATAGCTTGCCTCGCCCGTACTGCCTGTCGGGATACTGTACGTACAACGCTCGACAAGAACGCTTTTAGAGGGGTCCAGTCGATCTCTTGCCCGTAGCGCCGCCAGTTCCGGTACAAGCCGACGACTCCCAGTACCACGAACGCCCAGCCTGTTGGTGCCGGCAGCCAACTAAATCCGAGCAGCAGCACAGAAAGCCATGCAAATCCATGGAGCAGGAAATAGACTGGCGGGTCAAGTCGTTTTGGATAGAACTCTATCCAAATGACGGCAATCACCACGACAATTATAAGCAGGCTGAAATCGGGCATTGCGAGACCCTAGCACCTCGAACCTAACGTGACGATGACGAAATTCGCGATTCGAGCGGTGCCCGGCTTCTTTCTCACGAGGCATTGCAGATGGAACGCGATCAACTGGGCTCAGATCACTACTCGAGACGCTGTTGTGTCTGCATGGACGACAATTCTCTCAGTGCTATGAATCGGGTCAGAGGAGGTCACCAAAGGTGGTGCTATGTTTGCTGGACGGACGGCATACGTATCGTCAAAACATGATTTCTCGACCGTTCGCATGTGGCCGATAGCTGCCGTTCGTTTCAGGCCGATTTTGGCTGTCTAAATGTCCGGTGTCGGTGATAGCGGTCATTCGTCCAGGCTGGATGTCCGCTTACCGCCCCAAACCTGCCATTGGGCTAGAATTGGTCTGAACGACCGCTACTGAACCCAAAGCAGACATTTAACCCAACTCAGTAAATCCCCGAATTGACAGGCTTTCCTAGCCTGTCACGATCCGTTATCGACAAAGGCAAAACCAGCCAAAGCTGGTGACGCAAAGCCACGGGTCCTCGCTTCCTCCGAGAAGCCATGGATGACTCCCCGAAGGACCCAAGATCGCCGGGCTGCCACGTGCGTGAAACAAATGAGCACTTAAAAGAATCACCGTCTAGGAAGGGGAACAATAATGAAGATTTCTATACTTCTGGCTGGCTTCACGGCAGCAGCTCTGTCATTTACTACCCTAAACACGGCACTAGCGGAAACGCCCAAACAAGTTGAAGTTGTTAACGGCCCAATACCAGTGACGGTTCAGAATCCGCAGACTGAAGTAAGTGTTTCCGGCACAGTTGACGTGTCCGGCTCAGCGGTAAGCGCCACGATTTCGGGAATGCCAGATGTCAACGTGGCCAACGTACCAGACGTATACATTTCAAATGACGAGGCTTCTGCGATACCTGTCGATATTCAAAATTTGAATCAAGACACTCATATGGGCGTATCAGAGAGTGGCTTTGTCCACCTGACTATGTATGAGCGCTGGGATTTTAGGGCAAAGGGCGTGAGCGGGAGAGCAGGCAAAGAGTTTGAAATTCCGGCAGGAAAGGCGCTTATAGTGACCGATTTCATTTTTCGGTCAGGTGGTCAGAATCCCGGCGAGTACTCTTACGTGCGTCTCGACACTGGGTATGCAGGAATGGGGACGTCATCTCTTACCCTCTTCGGTATTGCTACTGCTGCCGGAGTCGCTTGGGAAAAGAACAGCTATGTAACCGGGTTGCGTTACCCGGCCGGAACAACGTTCGGCATCGGCGCTTGGTCAGGTGACTTTCCAGGGTCGGTAGACCTGTTTGGGTACCTTGTCGATGCAGACTAACGAGGAAATCTGCATGTGGTTTGGTCACCCTCGAAAACACCTTTCTCGTTCAGCAAGCCTGACAATGTAATCCACATAAAGCTGTTAGGAGCAGACCCCGCCCTCGTGGCGGGGTCTGCTATGTCTGCTTCTGGCCGTTAGCCGCCGTTCGATTTCGGCAATTCCAGGCCCTCTGAACGACCGCTACTGACCCAAAGGCGACGCTCAAGCGGAATGCCTGGAACGTCCGCTCTGACAGTCGCTACTAGCTATACGCGTTGGCGACCGGAGCAAATTGCGCCCCCGCTACCAGGAAAATAGGCCGATCCCATTCGTGGGGCCGACCTCTCCTGGTTCATGTTGCGCTCGATGTCTCCTGGTTCATGTTGCGCTGATGTCTCCTGGTAAATATGAACATCACGTTGTGGGAATGGGATAGAGACGCCCTCGGCATCAAATCGGCGTTTGACCTCCCGTGTGATGTCCCAGTACACATCCCAGTAATCTTCAGGTTTAACCCAGGGGCGACAGATGAAGTTGACGGATGAATCTCCAAGCTCATGGAGTTTTACTACGGCCTCGGGCTCTTCCAGGACTCGCTCGTGTGAGTTCACGATGTCCTCGAGTATTTGCTGCGCTTTGTCGATATCATCGCCGTACCCGATACCAAAAACCATATCCACACGGCGCTCCGTGATACCGGTGATATTGGTAATCACATCGCCCCACACTGAATTATTCGGCACGATAACAAGCTGGTTGTCAGGGGTTCTCAGCTGGGTTGAAAGGAGATTCATTGATTCAACTTTGCCAAGTACACCGGCGACATTGATCCAGTCGGACACATCAAATGGTCTGTAGATGAGCATGAGGATGCCGCTCGCAAAGTTGCTTAGCGAATTCTGCAATGCAAACGCGATCACAAAACCGGCGGCGCCAATGACTGCAAGCACGGGTCCGATGTTGATCTCCAACGCTGACAGGCCGACAAAAAAGCCGATAAAGAGGAGAAGTCGCCGTGTCCCCACAACGAGAAAATCACTTAGCAATGATGAGAACCGTGTAGACTTTGAAGTTGCCTTTCGAACGGCCTTTCCCAGAGCGATCGAAAATAGGTAGAAGACAATCACAATCGCAGTGAACTGGGCTATGTTTGAAGCCCAGCGGAAACCACCTTCGGGCGACACCAACCAGCTGGAAATAGTCGTCCATGTTGCACTCGCGTCGGTGACATCAACCGTGATTCCGGACACCGCCTGGACGTACGAGTTAAATTCCAGAGTCTCGCCGCCCTTGGCAGTTAACTCAGTCAAGACAACGTTTAGGCGATCGATTAGGGCCGTCCTCTCCGCCCTCAAGTCGACAACAAATTTCACCAGTGCTGTCCTAAGGTCTGCTTTGTCTTCGGTCGCTCCGGCAGCTGCAGTGACAGCTTCGCCCTGATCTTCAGCCTTACTGGCCGCGGCGTCGACGGCTTGCTGCGCAGCAGCATCCTGGCTTGCTCTTTGTTCGGCCTCCCTGGCTTCGGCCAACGCTTCTTGTGCTTCCTGCGCTGCCTCGGTGATCTCCTCTTGATCGGCGTCGGCGCTGGCTTCCTGTGCCTCTTCAACTGCGGCCTCTGCTTGTTCAGCCGCCTCGATTTCCTCCCGCTTGTAAAACGCCGCAATCTCAGCATCGCTGATCTCTTTGACTTTGCTCTGCAACAACAAAAGCCACGCGTGCGCCTCAGCTTCCAGCTCGCATCGGGTTAGTGGCGCTACACGATGAGTCAAAACCTCGACTGCCACTTCGGGGTCTGCACTTGTAACGGATTGAATGTCGGCCGGGCATTCGGCAGCGACTGCCATTTTTGACATTAGGGTCAGCAGGCCTGCCGACCATACCAGCCGCTGCCTGATAACACGTTTCATCGTCATTAATCTGTGCTCCACAGGAGTTATTTGCTGAGTTGACCGTAATCAGAAATTCAAATTGAAGCACACTCAAGCCGATAGCGTAATATCGCTGGCAAGTACGGTCTGGGCGAGTAAGGCTTTGCGCCGAGTGCGCGTCCCAAAACAAGAATTATGGCGCCAGTTTCGGCAGCGGCTTGCGAGCCTCAAGCGAAATGACAAGTCGCTGTCCTCCCGTTAATGCAGGAGGCAGGGCGTGTTGCCCGAGTTTCGCTGAATTTTGGGGGGGTTCCCGAGATCTACTTTCGACGAATCCTGCTGGGGGGCTGTCGCAACAGCGCAAAGCACGCCCGCGCTTCAACTGTGAGCAGACATGGGGATATTGTGTTCGAGCGGCTCCTATTGGCCGCTTACCGCCCTAAACCGGCCATTCGGCTAAACTTGGTACGAAGGACCACTACTGACCCGAAGTGGACATGTACGTCCCCATAAACTGGCAACCCGCAGCCAAAGCGAGACACAGGATGAGACGAAAGCTCCTTCTTGTGTAAAGAATGGCCGGGCCGCACCACCCGACAAACCTGAGCACATCCACGATGAAGCAGTTTGAAGTTCGCAAAAACGACCTGTCGGCTTTTCGGGTCACTGAGCAAGATACACCCGGGATCGAGGATGGTGAAATCCTCGCTGCGGTTGAGCGGTTCGCGTTCACGGCGAATAACATCAGCTATGCAGTGGTTGGCGAAAAGCTCGGTTACTGGAATTTTTTCCCCGCGGATGAGGGTTGGGGCGTCATTCCGGTCTGGGGTTTCGCCAGGATTACTGAGTCGAAGCATCCAGAGGTTGATGTCGGTGAGCGCCTGTACGGCTATTGGCCCATGGGGACGCATGTGGTGCTGCAACCAGGCAAGATGCGCAACGATCAGCTGCGCGACATGTCGGCTCATCGCGCGGAATTGGCTGCTGTCTACAACAGCTACGCCCGTACCGCTGGAGAAGCGCATTACGATCCTTCCATGGACGATGAGCGCATGTTGTTGATGCCGCTCTATGCAACTTCTTACTGCCTGTACGATTTCCTGGTGGCCAATGTGTTTTTCGGTGCCACTCAGGTCATCGTTTCCAGTGCGTCGTCGAAAACGGCGATCGGACTGGCCTATGCCTTGCAGGACGATCCGGACAGCCCAAATTGCGTCGGCATAACGTCCGCCGCAAACCGGGAGCGCGTCGCCGCGCTCGGCTTGTATGACAGCGTAATAGCTTATGAAGACCTGCTGGCAATCGATAGCAAGAAGCCGGGCGTTATCGTCGACATGTCGGGAAATGGCAGCATGCTGTCCGAATTGCATCGTCATTTGGGGGTTAACATGCGGTATACGTCGAACGTGGGGTTGACGCATTACGACGCAGGCCAGATGGGGCCCGATTTTATCCGAGAGCGCAGCTCGATGTTCTTTGCCCCGGGACATATCCAGAAAAGGGCAGAGGAATGGGGGCCGGGCGGATTTCAGAAAAGGGCATATGCTTTCTGGCATTCGGTCGCCATCAGGAGTCGTGACTGGCTCAACATTGAACGCTGTCACGGTGTCGACTGTATGCAGGGTGTTTTTGAGCGCGTGCGAGACGGCGAGGTCAGTCCAGACACGGGAGTGGTCGTAATTCTTGACTGATTGCGGCTATCCACTGAGCCTTTCCCGATGGGGCGAGCTGCACTGGTTTTACTGAGGCCACCTCTGGCCTTTAACAGGCTGCGGCGACTGCTACACAGTCGATTTGGTCTGGCTCAGGTCGGGGCGGGAATCTTGTCGTAACCGAGCCCACATCATTCGAAAACGCAGTCGGCACGGCAAGCGTACTGCTGTAATGGTCAGGGCTTCGCCGCACCCCAGTAGTTGTACGACAGGATCTTCGGGCCGGGAATGTACATGCGTTCGTCGGTCGTGATGCTGAAGCCGGTGCTTTCAATGAGGCCCGGAATGTCGCGGTTCATGTTGCAGCCGCCGGAAAATCGCTTCCAGCCGGGGTTCAGGCGGTCCTGCCAGCGTCGCACGCCCTCGTCGGGCGCGGCGCCATGTTCGCAGAACAGCAGCTTGCCGCCCGGCTTCAGAACACGCCGCATGCCCTCGAGCGCGACTACTGCGTCGTCGATGGAACACAGGGTGAACGTAACCAGCACCGTATCGACGCTCTGCGATTCGAGCGGAATCTCCTCGCCGGGCAGGTCAATGAACTCGACGTCGAGTCCCGATGCGTCAACATTGGGCTGTGCCTTGCGCCGCATACCTTCCGAGGGTTCGAGGCCGAAAATCCTGCGGACCTTGTCGCCGTCGTAATAAGGGAGATTCAGGCCGCTGCCGAAGCCGATCTCGAGAACATCGCCTTCGGCCAGGTGCACGATCTTTTCGCGCTGCTTGCGCGTCGGCTTCGTCGAACAGGCTAGATCGATGAGGTGCGGCAGCACCTTGTCGTCATAAAAGCCCATGGCAATCCCCCGCGGCGCAACCAGCTTGCATTCTACGACACCCGGCGAACCGCGAGGTTCGCGGATAGGCTTCGGAAGTGAGCGCCCGGCGCGTCGCCCGGGAGCAGCGGGGGGAAGCTAGCGGCTGTTGCTTTTCAGGCGCTCGTCGCGTGTCAGCTCTCGCGGGTGGCCCACTTTACGGAGCCCGTCGAGCTGGTGCCGGATCGTCAGGTAGGGGTGCCGCAGCAGCATCCGGGGGCCTGCGTAGCGCATGATCATCCTGGCCCGGGCCCTCGGGCCGGCCTTGTAACAGTGAATCGGGCAGTTTGCGCAGGTCGGCTTTTCCAGCCCGTAAGGGCACTTCTGCAGCCGGACTTCGGCGTAGTCGAGGAATTCCTGGCACTCGTCGCAGAGCGGCGCGTCGGTGGGCGTATGGCGGGAGGTGCAGTAGATCTCCACCATCTTTGCCATGGTCTTCCGCTCACGGCCGAGGCGCTTTTTCAACGGGTTCATTGCTTTTTCTTGCTCCCGATACTGGATGCGCTGTTTCATTCGGGGACATTCAACTACAGGCCCGAATGCAATTTATATACGTAAATATCCTGCGGCGAGCAGCCGCCGGTCACAAATCCGGGAAGCCGGTTGCCATTTGCGCGACAATTCTGGTATCCGTGAGCGTAAGGGGGGTGGTCATGGTGATACGAAGCGGATTGTTACTGGGATTGCTGGCGCTGGTGGGCGTAACTGGTTGTGCATCGCAACAGGCAGCACCCGATCCTGCGCTCGAGGACCTGCGGGTCCTGCCAGGACGCTTCGCCGATGAGCCGGTGACGCAGCCGCTCGTCGCGGTGGAAGCCTATATCGGTGAGAGCGAGTTCTTCGTCGCCTATGAGGGCGAGGACGGCGTGGTCTACTCGGGCGGCAACTGGTCGAACCGCGTGGACCTGACGGCGCTGCGGCAGGGGCCCCAGGGCGACTACGCTGGCCCCTTCATCCTGCCGCTCGAATACCACCGCGCCAAACGCTGGGCGAAGTTGCCGGACAAGCCGATCGTGCCGCGGCTCCTGAGCAGCAAATACTGGAATCGTTTCATCGACGAGGTGTTCGAGACCGTGCTGCCGAAAGCGGACATGACCGGCATCGTCATGCACTTCGGCGAAGAGGACTACTTTCTCTACAACAACGACATCAACAACTTCGAGGCGCGGCTGATCATCGACAAGCCGGACGACTACGTCGTCGCCGAGACGATCGACTTCATGGAGTTCATCGAACGCGCGCAGCCGGTGCTCGACCGCTTCCTGGAAAAAGAGGGCATTAAGGACCGCCGCATCGTGTTCAGCACCGGCGATACCGGCACATACTCCCTGCCGTTCATCTTCATCGACCGCGACATCCCGATCGGCATCTTCGTGCGCTACGCGCCGGCGCCGCCGGAAGGCCCGCAGGCCAGCAAAGCGTCGCAGATCGCCCAGTCCACCGGCCACGTGGCACAGAGCCACCTCGGCGGGCTCGTATCGAGGCCGGTGTCGTCCGTGTACCGCCTGTTGTTCGTCGCCAAGGACGTCGCCGTCGAGACCGTGACGCCGAGCTGGATGGTGACGCTCGAATCGGAGCCGATACCGGAACTGAGCGACGGGCCGGGCATGGACCTCGATGCGTGGGAGGACGAGCTGACGCGCATCGTGGGTCACGAGGCGACGCGCGGTACGATCGACTACCTCATCGACGGCGAAGCATTCTTCGTGCGTTATATCGACGCGATTTCGACCGCGACCGAGTCCGTCGACATCCGCACCTACATCTTCGACAACGACGATTTTGCCTCCCGCGTTCGCGACCTGCTGCGGCGGCGCTCGGAGGAGGGCGTCGCTATCCGCATCCTGCTCGACGGGCTCGGCACGATCGTGGCCACCGGCGCGGACGACCATTCGATGCCGGCCGACTACGCGGCGCCGCAGTCGGTGCGCGAGTCGCTCGAGTCCGGATCGGACATCGACGTGCGGCAGTCGAAGAACCCCTGGCTCGTCGCCGGCGACCACGTGAAGACGACGATCATCGACAACCGGGTCGCGTTCGCCGGCGGCATGAACATCGGCCGCGAGTACCGCTACGTGTGGCATGACCTGATGATGGAGCTGCACGGCCCGGTCGTGGACGTGCTGAAGGAGGAGTTCGAGCGAGCCTGGGCCCACGCCGGGCCGTTCGGCGATGCGGGGCTCGTGCTGTCGACGTTGCAGCCGCGAAACCGCAACAGCGACGACGTCGGCTATCCGGTGCGGGTGCTACACACGCGCCCCGGCGATGCGGAGATCTTTCGTGCGCAACGGGCCGCCATTCGCAATGCACGCAAGTTCATCTACATCCAGAACGCGTACTTCACCGATGACGCGATGCTGTACGAACTGGCGAAGGCGCGGAAACGGGGCGTGGACGTGCGTGTCATCCTGCCGCTGGTCGGCAACCACGGCCCGATCAACCAGAGCAACGTGCTCGCCGCGAACGCGATGCTCGAACACGGCGTGCGGGTGTTCGTCTACCCGGGCATGTCGCACGTGAAGGCCGCGGTGTTCGACGGCTGGGCGTGTATGGGCTCCGCAAACTGGGACAAGCTGAGTTTTCGCACCAACAAGGAACTCAATATCGCGACTTCGCACCCGCCCTACGTCGATGCCCTGCTCGCAGAGGTCTTCACGCCCGACTTCGCGAAATCCGTCGAGCTGACCGAGCCGTTCCCGGTGCGCTGGTCGGATCACCTGATGGAAGTGGTGGCGGACTACCTGTTGTAGGAGCGGTTCTCGAAGCGCGACCGATCGCGGGCCGAGGCCCGCTCCTACAGCCGGAACAGGACCGTAGGAGCGCTTCTCGAAGCGCGACCGATCGCGGGCCGAGGCCCGCTCCTACAGCCGGAACAGGACCGTAGGAGCGCTTCTCGAAGCGCGAGTGGTTTAGGGTCGAATATGATCGCGGGCCGAGGCCCGCTCCTACAGGCTAGCGGACGCTGCCGCTACCGGCCTCGAAGATCTTCGTCGAGCGGCTGGCGATGCCCTTCAATACCGCCATGAACAGCCACAGGAACAGCAGCGGCAGCAGAATGGTCTGCAGCACGAAGATCGCGATCAGGCTCACGATGTGCTCGGCCGCGTTGGAGGCGCTTTCCTTCAGTTCCTTCATGCGTTCGCCGACGCGCATCGATTGCAGCGACTCGTCGATCATCTCGCTGAGGCGTTCCATGAACGATTGATCGTCCGGCGGTACTGTCTGTGCGTCCTCGCTGATGCGCTCGATGTCCTCGGTCGTGTCGCGCAGGATCGCGGTCGCCTCTGCCTGCTTGGGCGCAAGGAAGGCATCGGAAATGAGCGTCGTGCCGACAATCAGCACGGGCACCGCGAAGCGCACGAATAGCAGGAACAGCAGTATGCGCAACGCCGGCCCCGCATATTGTGCCGCAGTGGAGCGGGGTGACCAGATCACCACGAGGAAGCCGGCCGCCGCGGCGAACAGGAAACCGCTCACGCCCCACCAGCTCGTGATATTCAGCAGCAGCATCTGCAGCCCGAGCGAACTCGCGGCAACCAGCATTACCGAGGAAAACCGCTCGATCAGGTCGTTGATCGGGTCGAGGACTTCTCCGACGGACAGCACCACGCCGACGCCGCCGGGTTCGAGCGCGACCTCGGTTCCCTGGGCCGCCGAAATCACGCCGTTCAAGGTCCTTGCCACGGCGAAGGTCACCAGCGCGTTCTTGAGTGCGGTCTCGGCCTGTTCCTCGGACGCCCGGTCGATGTGTCCGCTCGCGGCACCCACAACGGCGAGCACGATCACGGCAGTCCAGAGAAGGCGCTTTTTCAGCATGACGGGTTGGTCCGGGTTGGCGGCGACGCCCCATTATAAGGCTCCGGCCGATGCGGAGCGCGTCACACGGAAAATGACGACCAGTTAACAGTTCCGGAAGAATTCCGGGGCTTCGCTGGTCTTTGGCCCTTGCGGCTGCGAAAAAAGCAGGTATGGACACGTGGAGTTCCGATATGGCCACGAGCAGCAAGGACAACGTCGACTACCGACTGCTGAACCGCCTCAACAAGCTGGTGATCTGCAGCCGCTGCCTGCGGGCCGGGCGCGTCACGCCGATCCCGCAGGTGTTCTCGTCGTACCACCGCCCGCGCAATGTCTGCGACAAGTGCCGCGAGGAGACCGGTACGGGCCTCGGTGCCGGCCGCAACGGTCATCGCCGCACGCTGGCCAAGGTCCTCAAGCTGCGCACCTGACCCACCGGCCGATGGATGCACGGCCGTGCATCCGGTGCCACAATAGCGGGAGTTCGTGCGCAACGAGTTCCCGATGGCAAAACTCTACTTCTATTACTCGGCGATGAACGCCGGCAAGTCGACGTCGTTACTGCAGTCCAGCTACAACTACCGCGAGCGCGGCATGAACACCCTCGTGCTGGCGCCCGCGCTCGACGACCGTTTCGGCGTCGGCAAGGTCGCGTCGCGGATCGGCCTCGAGTCCGAAGCGACGACCTTCACGAAGGACGACAACCTATTCGACCTCGTGCAGTCCATGGTGGCCGAGGCGCCGCTGCACTGTGTACTCATCGACGAGGCGCAGTTCCTTACCAAGCAGCAGGTGTTCCAGCTCGGCGATGTAACCGACAGCCTGAATATCCCCGTGCTGGCTTACGGCCTGCGCACCGACTTCCAGGGCGAGCCCTTCGAGGGCAGCAAGTACCTGCTCGCCTGGTCGGACAACCTCAAGGAGCTGAAAGCCATCTGCCACTGCGGCACCAAGGCGACGATGGTCGTGCGCATGGACGCGGAGGGCAATGCGGTGCGTGAGGGCTCACAGGTCGAGATCGGCGGCAACGACCGCTATGTGTCGATGTGCCGCAAGCACTTCAAGAAGAATTACTACGGCTGATCAGTTCGTCTTGTTGCCGTAGGTCGGTACGTTTTCCGAGGGAACAGGCAACATCGCCGTGTTTTCCTGCGCCAGCAGGTTACGCATGTCGTCGAGCGTCTTCATGATTGCGGTGTCGGTAAATTCGTTACCGGTCATAGCGCCGCGGCTCGTTGCATGCGGGTCGCAGAACTTGATGCGGTGATTGCCCAGCGTGATGATGTCGTTGTCGATCAGCACGTGGTTCGACACGCGCTTCGAGTTCACGAAGGTGCCGTTGCTGCTGTTCAGGTCCATCATGAATGTCGTGCTGCCGTGCCGCACCAGCAGCAGGTGATGACGGCTGACGAAGCGGCTCGGAATCGCGATGTCGTTGTGCTCGGAGCGGCCGACCAGCAGGCGCGGCTGGTGGAACGTGAGTTCCTTGACGGTTTCGCCCTCGCGGGTCACGAACAGTTTCGGCGGTTCCGGCGGCGCACCCACGGCGTCTTCGAGGGCTGCCATCGCGTCTTCGTCCCAGTCCGAGTGCGGCAGGGTCGGCCGTTCGATCGCGGAAATACTGACCGGCAGCGAGTCCGCCCGCGACAGTGCGAGCATCGCAATCCGGTCGAGTACGCCGGGCCAGCCGCCCGACGCGTCCCACAGTTCGACGCACACCGAGTTCGGGAAGACATATTCCGGCACGCGGCTGCCGGCCCTGCTGAGCTTCTCGCGCAGGTACTCCTTCGCGTCGTCGCAGGACATCGGCCGCATCTGGAAATTGACAGCAACGCGATCGGCGATCGATGCCATCGCCGGTGCCTCGATGATCGAATCGAGCGCGCGGTCGCTGACGAGCACGATCTTCAGGGCGCTGACCAGGTGGTTGTCTTTCAGCGACCGCAGCTCCGCCAGGCTGCAGAGCGCGCGCAGTGCGCTGGGGTTGAGCCGATGCGTGTTGTCGATAACCAGCAGCGGCGTTTCATACTTCGCGGCCTGGTGCATCGTGAAGACACGCAGCATTCCGAGCAGTTCGCTCTCGCTGTCGAAGTCGGCCTCGTAGCCGAACTCCCTGAGCGTGGCCTCGAGCAGGGAGGTCGAGTTCAGGCCGGTGCCGTCAACGATGGCGAACTCATGGTCTTCTTCGAGCGTTTCGACGAGGTGCCGGACAAGGGTGGATTTGCCGGACAGCGGTGGGCCCTGCAGCAACGCAAGCCCGTGCGGCTTGTCGCAGGCTGCGCGAATCGTCGCGAGCCCTTCCAGGTGCGAGCCATACGATACGATGGGTTCCGGCGTGCCGCGCGTGCGGAACGGCGGTTCCGTGAGGCCTGCCGCGGACAAGTCCATGCGCTAGAATTCGCTCCGGTCGTTATTGGTAAATACGCGGTTATCGTTGCCCGGCGCGCATTATTTATGTACAAATCGGGCCCGGTCCGCCAGTCTACGACCGCGCGGCACGCCGTGCAAACAACAATTGGCGAACTCCATACGCATCAAAAAGACGCAGATGTGTTCTCGAAGTTTGTTTAGGAAAGACGAATAAGCTAATGAATGAAAAGGATTTTATGGCGATGCGCAACTGCGTTTGCTATTGCTCACGGGGCCCGGGGCGCTGATGGCACAGTTATCGGCGAAAGGCCTGACGCTGTTCCGTGGCGACCGCTGCCTGTTCCGCAACGTCAGTTTTGCGGTCACTTCGGGCGAGCTCCTGATCCTCGAGGGCTCGAACGGCAGCGGCAAGACCAGCCTGATGAAGGCTCTCGTTGGCATGCTGGACCTCGAGAGTGGCGTCGTCAGCTGGAACGGCAAGCCGGTGTCGGAGCAACGCCAGGTATTCCATGGGGCGCTGGTCTGGACCGCACACCGCGTCGGCCTCAAGGCGGACCTCACGCCGGTCGAGAACCTGCGCTACGAGGCGGCGCTGCGCCCGCAGGGCGACGACGGGCTCGACAAGGTGTTCGAGCGCCTGGAAATCAGCCGCCTGAAGCCGCTGCCGCTTCGCTCGCTGTCGGCGGGCCAGCAGCGCCGCGTTGCGCTCGCGCGCATGTTGCTCGCCGATGTGCCGCTGTGGCTGATGGACGAGCCGTTCACCAATCTCGACCGCGAGGGACGGGCACTGGTCATGGACCTCGTGAAGGAACACCTCGACAAGGGCGGGATGTGCGTGATGGCGGCGCACCAGGACGTCGAAATCGACGCGCCGGTCACGAAGGTGGTGCTGCAATGACGGACCAGGGACGGCAGATGCCCGGCATGCTCGTCGGGCTCATCGCGGTTGCCCGGCGCGACCTGCTGCTGGCATGGAAGCGGCCCGGCGACGTGCTGAACCCGCTGTTTTTCTTCGCGATGGTGTGCACGCTGTTCCCGCTGGCCGTCGGCCCCAGCGCCGAGCAGCTCACGTTCAGCGGTCCCGGAGTATTGTGGGTTGCCGCATTGCTCGCGATGCTGATCTCGCTCAACAGCCTGTTTATTTCCGACTTCGACGACGGCAGCCTCGAGCAGCTGCTGGTGAGCCCGCAGCCTTTGCCGCTGGTGGGTCTTGGCAAGACGGCCGCCCACTGGCTGACCAGCGGCTTGCCGCTGGTACTGGTTTCTCCTATCGTGGCTATCACTTATCGAATGCCCGGCGACGTTGTCATAGTGTTGATGCTGACCCTTACGCTGGGCACCATAAGCCTGAGCCTGTTAGGGTCGATAGGGGCGGCGCTGACGGTCGGCCTGCACCGCGGCACCGCGTTGCTGAGCCTGCTGATCTTGCCGTTGTCGATGCCGGTGCTCATCATCGGCGCCAACACCGTGTCGCTCGCGGCCGGAAACGAGACATATTCAGCCGGAATCTGGGCGCTGTCCGCTTACGCGGTCGGTACGCTGAGCCTGGCGCCTTATGCAACAGCCGCCGCATTACGTATCAGTAACGAGTAGAATCCCCGCCCATGTGGAAATGGTTTCACCAGCTGGCCTCGCCGCCACACTTCTATAGGATTGCCCCGATATTCAGCACGCTGCTGCTGCTGCCGGGCCTTGCCCTCATCGCCTACGGCGTCTACGCGGGCCTGTTTCTCGCCCCGATGGACTACCAGCAGGGCGATGCGTTCCGGATCATCTATATCCATGTACCTTCGGCGTACCTGTCGATGATGGCGTACATGATCATGGCGGTCGCGGGTGGCATCGGGCTCATCTGGCGCATGAAGCTCGCCCATGCCGTCGCGGCTTCCGCGGCGCCGCTCGGGGCCTGGTTCACGTTCCTCGCACTGGCCACGGGCTCGATCTGGGGCCGGCCGATGTGGGGAACCTGGTGGGAATGGGCCGATCCAAGGATGATGTCGGAGCTGATCCTGCTGTTCTTCTATTTCGGCTACATGGCGCTCAGGGGCGCGATCGACGACACGGCAAAGGCCGACAAAGCCAGCGCGGTGCTGGCGCTGGTCGGCGTGGTCAACGTCATCATCGTGCACTACTCGGTCGAGTGGTGGAGCTCGCTGCACCAGGGCCAGACGATTATGGCCAAGGATGGACCGGCGATGGATCCGGCCATGCTGTACCCGCTGCTGGCCAACATATTCGGGTTTACGCTCCTGTTCGGCTCGCTGCTGCTGCGCCGCACCCGCACCGAGGTGCTGTTCCGCGAGCGGCGGACGCGATGGGTTAAGGAAATGATTTTGGCTCCGGAGGGTCAAAGCTGATGGAAGCTCTCTCGATGGGAGGCTACGGCGTATACGTCTGGACCTGTTTTGGCCTGGCGGCGGTGGTGCTGATCATCAATGAATGGCGGATAAGAGCCCGCCAGGCGGCTGTGTACAAGGAAATCGAAGTGCGTATCAAAGCACTGGAGGAAAGTGCATGAAACCCAGGCAGCAGAGAATGCTCGCCGTTGGCCTCGTAGCGGTCGGACTCGCGATCGCGGCGACGTTCACGTTGCGGGCGTTCAAAGACAACATGATGTTCTTCGTCGAAATCTCTGACGTGATGGCGGGGAACTATCCCAAGGAACGCAATTTCAGGATTGGCGGACTCGTGGTTGCGGGCACCATCGAGCGCGCGGAAGGCTCGCTGGACATGTCGTTCATGGTGACGGATACGCGCTGTGCGCTGCCGGTCAGCTACACCGGCGTGGTCCCCGACCTGTTCCGCGAGGGCCAGGGCGTGGTCGCGCACGGGCGCATGGGCGGCAACGGTACCTTCGTCGCCGACAAGATCATGGCCAAGCACGACGAGGAATACATGGCGCCGGAAGTTGCGGATTCCCTGGCCAAGCATGTGCAGGACCAGACCGTCTCGGTACAACACCTGTCTACGGAGTGCTCACCCGGTGATTCCTGAAATCGGACATTTCGCGCTGATCCTGGCGCTGTCGCTCGCCATCTGTCAGGGCATATTCCCGCTGCTCGGCGCGCATCGTAACGACGCGGCGATGATGGCTGTCGGGCGCACGGCGGCCAACGGCCAGTTCTTTTTCGTCACCTTCGCGTTCGGCTGTCTCGTGTGGGCGTTCCTGCAGAGCGACTTCTCCGTGCTGTACGTGGCCAACCACTCGCAGCTGTCGCTGCCGACGATCTACAAGGTGTCCGCGGTGTGGGGCGCGCACGAGGGCTCCCTGCTGATGTGGATCCTGATCCTCGCGATCTGGACCGTGGCGGTCAGCTACTTCAGCAAGAACCTGCCGCAGGCGTTCTCGGCGCGCGTGATCGGCGTGCTCGGGCTCCTGTCCACGGGCTTCCTGTTGTTCACGCTGCTGACGTCGAACCCCTTCGAGCGGCTCATGCCGGCGCCGGCCGACGGCGCGGACCTGAATCCGCTCCTTCAGGATCCCGGCCTGGCAATACACCCGCCGATCCTCTACACCGGTTACGTCGGTTTTTCCGTGGCGTTCGCGTTTGCGATCGCGGCGATGATCAGTGGCAATCTCGACCAGAAGTGGGCCAGGTGGACCCGCCCCTGGACGACGGTGGCCTGGCTGTTCCTGACGGTCGGTATTGCTCTGGGCAGCTGGTGGGCCTATTACGAGCTCGGCTGGGGCGGCTGGTGGTTCTGGGACCCGGTTGAGAACGCCTCCTTCATGCCATGGCTGGTCGGCACGGCGCTGATCCATTCGCTCGCGGTCACGGAAAAGCGCGGCCTGTTTAAGAGCTGGACCCTGTTGCTGGCCATTTCGGCATTTTCGCTCAGCCTGCTCGGCACGTTCCTGGTGCGTTCGGGTATCCTGGTTTCGGTACACGCGTTCGCGACCGATCCGGCGCGTGGCTTCTTCATTCTCGGTTTCCTCGGCGTCGTGATTTTGAGCGCGCTGATCCTGTATGCCTGGCGGGCGCCGGGCCTCGATTCCGCCGCCGGTTTCAAGCCGCTGTCGCGTGAGACCTTCCTGTTGCTGAACAACGTGCTGCTGGTCATCGCAGCGGGGCTCGTCTTCATCGGCACGCTCGCACCGCTGGTCGTCGAAGTGCTGAATGCCGGCAAGATCTCGGTCGGCGCGCCGTGGTTCAACGTCGCATTTGCGATCCCGATGATTCCGCTCGTTTTGCTCATGGGTCTCGGCATGCATGCGGCGTGGCGCTGGCAGCCGCTGCAGCCGTGGTTGCGCATCCTGCGTGTACCCGCCGTCATTGCGCTGGCGGTCGGTATCGCGATTCCCGTGCTGCATGGCAATGCCTTCGGCGCGGTTGCCGTGGTCGGCAGCATCGCCGGCGTCTGGATCATCGTGGTATCGCTGCTGCAGCCGCTGCGCGCCTGGCGCAGCAAGGTCAGGCTGACGCCCGCGGTGCTGGGCATGTCGATCGCCCATACCGGCGTCGGCCTGTTCGTGCTCGGCGTCACCATGGTGAATACCTTCGGTATCGAGACAGACCGTGCGTTGAGTCCCGGCCAGTCGATCGAGATCGGCAAGTACGAGTACCGGATGCGCGAACTCAGGGACGTGCAGGGACCCAACTTCACGGCGCGCGAGGCGGTCATCGAGATTCGCCGCAACGGTGAGTTCGTTTCCGAAGTTCATCCGCAGAAGCGCCAGTATCTCGTGCAGAAGAGCCCGATGACCGAAGCCGGCATCGACGCCGGCCTGATGCGCGACCTGTTCGTCGCGATGGGCGACCCGATTGGTCCGGACACCTGGAGCGTGCGCGTGCAGTACAAGCCGATGATCCGCTTCATCTGGCTGGGCTGCCTCGTCATGGCACTCGGCGGACTGGTCGCTGCCAGCGACCGCCGCTACCGGACGGCACGGGCGGAGGCGCCAGCGGGCGCAACGGCGGCGGAGGCGGCCTGATGAGATTCGCGATCCCCATCGTGGTTTTCCTGCTGCTTGTGGTCATCTTCTCGTTCGGCCTGTTCAACGACCCGCGTGAATTGCCGTCGCCGTTCCTCGGTGAGCAGGCGCCGACGTTCCAGGCTTCGTCGCTCACCGAACCGGAGCGCACGGTTGGTTCGGCGGACTACGCGGGCAAGATGGCCCTCGTGAACGTCTGGGCCACCTGGTGTGGCGGTTGCCGCCAGGAGCACCCGTTTCTGATGCAGCTCTCCCGCACCGGGGCGATCCCGATATACGGCATCAACTGGCGCGACAACCGCGAAGAGGCACTGCGCTGGCTAAAGCAGCTCGGCGACCCCTATGAGTTTTCCGCGTTCGACGAGGATGGCCGCGTCGGCATCGACTGGGGCGTGTACGGCGCACCGGAGACCTTCCTGATCAGCCCGGAGGGCATCGTCCTGCACAAGCATCTCGGCCCGCTGACCGCGGCAGCCTGGCAGGAAGACTTCGTGCCGCTGATCGAGGCCGGAGGGCCGTCGTCATGAGGAAGCTCGTTGCCTGTACGATGCTGTTCCTGTTTGCTTCTGCCGCAGTCGCGATCGACACGGACAAGGCGTTCGACGATCCCGAGCTGCAGGCGCGCTACGAACACATCATCGACGAAGTGCGTTGCCTGAAATGCCAGAACCAGAGCATCAAGGACTCCAATGCGTTCCTGGCCGGCGACCTGCGGCGTGAGATCCGGCGCATGCTGGCCGAGGGCAAGACCGACGATGAAATCTACGATTTTCTCGTGACGCGCTACGGCGAATTCGCACTCTACCGCCCGCGCATGTCGGGCAAGACGCTGGTCCTCTGGATCGCGCCGATCGCCCTGCTGCTCGCCGGGGGATTCGTGCTCGTGAACATTCTGCGCCGCCGCATGGCCATGCCCATCGACGGCGACGCCGCGGCCGAGGAGTAGAAACGCCATGCTGTGGTTAGCACTGGGTGTAATGAGTTTTGCGGGCGTGGTGTTTGCGGTATGGCCATTCCTGCGCGAAAACTCGCGTAATTTCGGCGTCGTGGCTGGCGCCGTGCTGTTCGTCGTTGTCTCGTCGGCGGGTCTCTACGCCAGGATAGGCAGCCCGGGTGTGCAGAACGAGCGCCTGACGCACGGTGGCGGACCGGGCGCGGACATGCTCGAGGTCGTCGCGGGGCTTGCGAAACGCCTCGAGGACAATCCCGAAGACGTTGGCGGCTGGCGTATGCTGGGCCGCTCCTACATGTCGCTCAACAACCACCGTGAGGCCGTCGCCGCGTTCGAACGCGTCGTCGAACTCGAGGGCGGGCAGAACGCACAGGGCCTGGTCGAGCTGGGCGAGGCCGTGCTTGCCGCCGAGGGCGGACAGACGATACCGCCTCGCGCGATGTCCCTGTTCGAGAACGCGCTGGCAATCCAGCCGAATAGCCAGGCCGCGTTGTTCTGGAGCGGTCTTGGCGCGTTCAATCGCGGCGATGCGGACGTCGCTGCGGACCGCTGGGAACGATTACTGGCGACGAACCCGCCAGCCGAGATTCGCGATGTCATCGAGCAGCGCGTAGCCGAGTGGCGCGGGGAGACGCCGCCGGCAGCGGCGAGCACCGAGCCGCCGCAACCGGCGCAGGCGCCGCCCGAACCCGCACCGCTGGCAGAGGGTGCGATCGTGAGCGCGAGCATAGGGCTGTCCGACGCGGCGCGGAGTGCGCTGCCCCAGGATGCGATCGTGTTCGTGATCGCGCGCGACCCGGCGCAGCCGTCGCCGCCGATCGCGGTGACGCGGCGCAGGCTCGCCGAGCTGCCGGCCGTCGTACAGCTCGGCGACCAGGAGTCGATGGTGCCGGGCCGCGAGCTGTCCGGCTTCGAGGAATTCGAACTGGTGGCGCGCGTATCGCTGAGCGGGCAGCCCGTGAGCCAGCCGGGCGACTGGTTCGGCAGCGTCATCGTCAAGCCCGCCGAGAACGGCGCGATAGCGCTTTCGATCGATACCCCGGTCCAGTAACGCAAGGCTCGTGGCGCTACCCGATATCCTGGCTCGCAATCTGCGAATCCCGCTGATCGGCGCGCCGATGTTCATCGTGTCGGTGCCCGACCTCGTGGTGGCACAGTGCACCGCGGGCATCGTCGGTTCGTTCCCCGCGCTCAACGCGCGGCCGCAGGAGCGCCTCGAAGACTGGATCGTGGACATCAAGTCGCGCCTCGCCGCATACGCGGACGCGAATCCGGAGGCTCCCGTTGCGCCGTTCGCCGTGAACCAGATCGTGCACGGCAGCAACACCCGTCTCATGGCCGACATGGAAGTCTGCGTGCGCCATGAGGTCCCGATCATCATCACCAGCCTGCGCCCGCCGGGCGAGGTCGTGGACGCGGTCCACGGTTACGGTGGCCTGGTCTTCCACGACGTCATCAGCCTGCGGCACGCGCACAAGGCGATCGAACAGGGCGTGGACGGCATCATCGCGGTATGCGCCGGTGCCGGCGGCCACGCGGGGCCGCTGAGCCCGTTCGCGCTGGTGAAGGAAATCCGCCGCGAATTCGACGGCGTGCTGATACTGTCCGGCGCGATGTCAAACGGCAGCGACATTCTCGCGGCGCAGGCGATGGGCGCCGACCTGGCCTACATCGGCACGCGCTTCATCGCCACGCGCGAAGCGAACGCCTCCGACGACTACAAGCAGATGATCGTGTCGAGCAAGGCCGCCGATATCGTGTACACGCCGGTGTTCACCGGTGTCCACGGCAGCTACCTCAAAGGCAGCATCGAGAACGCGGGCCTCGATCCCGACAACCTGCCGGACGTCGACAAGTCCGCGATGGACTTCGCGAGTTCCGCGAAATCGGATGCGAAAGCCTGGCGGGACATCTGGGGGGCGGGCCAGGGCGTCGGCAGCATCGACGACATCCTGCCGACGCACGACCTCGTGCTGCGCATCGAGGCCGAATACGAGGCTGCGCGCGAGCGCATCGCCGGCGACTGGCGGGGCATCGCGTGAAGACGGTCCTGTTGTCGTACCTGTTCGTCGCCTTCGGCGGCGCGCTGGGGGCGATGGCGCGTTTCGCGCTCAACGTGTTCATGCAGCGGGATACGCCGTTTCCCTGGGGCACACTGGCCGCGAATCTGCTCGGCTGCCTGGTGATGGGCGTCATCGCCTGCCTGGTGGCGGCGTCCGCCTGGTTCAATGATGCCGGCGTGATCCCGGACCAGTACCGCCTGCTGTTCGCGGTCGGCTTCTGCGGCAGTTTCACGACGCTGTCCGCGCTGGTCATGGAACTGCACACCATGCTGCAGCGGGGCGAGCTGTTCGGCTCCTTCGCCTACATGACCGTGACGATGGTGGGCGGGTTCGCCTGCTTCTACCTGGGCTTCATCGTGACGCGAGCCCTGTCGCCTATCCCAGGCGCCTGACACACGCTTCGAGGATTTCCATGATCGGCTCGAGCCAGGCTTCATGCTCGGGCTTCATCAACACCGAGCGCAGGCAGGCCACCGTGTCCGAGGTTGCCCGAATCTCCGGGGCGTAGGTCTGCAGCATACGGGCCGGCAGTTCGATCAGCGCAAGATGCAGGTTGTCTTCGGCGGCCGCTTGGAAAAGCTGCCTTGCCCGCTCCGAAGCGGTAGCCGTGTCTGGCGCGTTGACGGCGTAAACGACGATATCGAGATCCGGGCGCATCAAAGGGCGGAAAGACGGGCTGGCATCGAGTCGTGACCGGAATTCCCGGGCGGCCCCGAGGCAGCTGTCGAGGCCGTGCGCAAACTCGCCGCCCCGGACGGGCGGCAACAGGCGATGCGTTGCCCAGAGCGCGACAGCCGACGCGCCCGCTCGCGAGCACTCGAGGCTGATTTCACCGAGGTGCAGGTCCCCGGAACTGAAGTAGGTATACGGCGAGTCGTGCTTGTAGAAGCGGCCGTCTGCCGGGTCGCGGAACAGGATGCAGCCGCAGCCATAGGGCTGCAAGCCGTGCTTGTGCGGGTCGACGACGATGGAATCGACGTCGCGGAGGCGGTCGAAAGCGGCACGTGCCTTCTCGCCGAGACCGCCGGCAAGCGTGAAGTAGCCGCCATAGGCCGCATCGGCATGGACGCGAATGCCATGCGGCGCAGCTCGTTCGAGAATATCCGGAAGCGCGTCCACGTCGCCGAAGCCCGTGGTACCCATCGTGGCCACGACGGTGCCGACGTCGCCGCGATCGAGCAGTTCGTCGAGGTGTGCCAGGTCCATGTGCCCCGCGTCCGTGCAGCGCACGGCCGAGTATGGAATGCCGAGCACATCGCAGATGCGCCCGTGCGTGTAGTGCGCTTGCTCTGAAGCAACGACGCGCTTGCCCGGCTGCAGTCGCCCGGCGACCCACAGGGCCTCGAGATTCGCCATGGTGCCACCGCCCGTCAGGTGACCGAGGGGCGCTTCCCAGCCGAACATGTCGCCGAGCTCGACGATGCACTCTTTCTCCATCGCCGAGCTTGCGCGGCCGCCGTCGAGGGCGTGGTTGTTCGGGTTGATCCACAGCGACAGGGCATACGCGAGGCGGGCGACGGGGTGCGGCGGCTTCAGCATCTGCCCGGCGTACAGCGGATGGTAGTAGGGGTAGTTGTCCTGCATGCGGACGGCGACCTGCTGCAGCACGTCGGATACCGCGTCGACGTCGAACTCCGGCGTGAAGCGCGGCAGCTCCGCGAAGCCCGTCTCGAGTTTGTCCAGCGCGGCGCGCAGCACCTCGAGTTCGGCGGTATTGATCATGCATCCCTTCCGGTTCGGTCGTGGCCGCGAGCTTACCGTAAAAACGTCCGTGCCAGCACGTCGGCAGCGGGTACAATTTACGGATGGACCTGATCGCGATGGCCGTGCCGTTCTTCCTGCTGGCGTTGCTCGTCGAACTGGCGATCGACCGCCGGCGTGGCACCGGCCTGTATCGCGCCAACGACGCGATCAACAGCCTGAGCGCCGGCACGCTGAGCACCACGATAGGCTACTTCACCCGGCTGCTGCCGCTGATTGCGTGGGGCTTCGTGCTCGAGAATTTTGCGCTCATCGACATGCCGCTCGGCTGGTTCGATGCCTCGCCGCGGGGCATCACCCTGTGGGTAACGGCGGCGCTGGCCTGGGACTTCTGTTACTACTGGTTCCATCGCTTCAGCCACGAGATCTCGGTGCTGTGGGCCGCGCATGCCGTGCATCACCAGAGCGAGGACTACAACCTGTCGACGGCGCTGCGGCAGACCAGCACCGGGTTCCTCTTCGGCTGGATCTTCTACCTGCCGCTGTTCATGATCGGTTTCCCGCTCGAGGTGCTGGTTACCGTGAACGCGGTGAACCTCATCTACCAGTTCTGGGTGCACACGCAGGTGATCCGCCGTATGGGTCCGCTCGACCGCATCCTCGTGACGCCGTCCAATCACCGTGTTCACCACGCACAGAACGAGCGCTACATCGACCGGAACTACGGCGGCATGCTGATCCTCTGGGACCGCCTGTTCGGCACCTTCGAGGACGAGCGCGAGGACGACCCGGTCATCTTCGGGGTACGCAAGCCGCTGGCCAGCTGGAACCCGTTCTGGGCCAACCTGCAGGTCTACGACTACCTGCTGTTCGATGCGCGGCACGCGCGGCGCTGGCGCGACAAGCTCGGCATCTGGTTCCGGCGCACGGGCTGGCGACCGGCCGACGTGGAGGCGCGTTTCCCGAAGCGCCGCGCGGATCTCACGGATTTCGAGAAATTCGATCCGCCGATCACCGCAGCGATGAAGCGTTACGTGCTGGCGCAATTCGGCGTGGCGATCGCCGCGACCCTCGGCATCGCGGTCCTGTTCGCCGTTTCCGGGCCGCGGGCCGTGTTGTTGCCCTGCGTACTGCTGTGGGCGTTGCTGTACGCGCTCGGGAGCCTGAACGAGGGGCGGCCGCAGGCGGCACGCATCGAGCGTGTGCGGCTGCTGGTCATCGTGCCCGCCGGGATGCTGGGGATCAGCTTTGCGAAGCTGCTGCCGGTGCCGTCCGGCTGGCTCTGGGTGGCCACGGCCCTGTACCTGGGCGGGTCGCTGGTAGCACTCCAGCGGGCCACGAAAGGCAGTGAACAAAAGCATATAAAACAAGAAGTAATAACAAGTAAATAATGTAATTTATAGGATAGTGACGTGACTGAATTCAGGCGCAGAAACCTCCACTCCGGTGCCCCGTGGGAATCGCAGGTGGCTTATTCGCGGGCCGTTCGGGTAGGGCGCTTCGTCGCCGTGTCGGGTTCCGCGGCGGTCGATGAGAACGGCCAGCTGGTCGGCGAGGGCGACATGTACGCGCAGGCCACGCAGTGCATCGAGGTCGTAGCAACGGCGCTGGAGCGCGCCGGCGCACGTCTGTCCGACGTCGTTCGCACCCGCATCTTCGTGACCGATATCGAGCGCTGGGACGAGGTGGGCCGTGCCCACCGGGAAGCGTTTGCCGACGTGATGCCGGCGACCTCGATGGTGGAGGTGACGCGGCTGATCGACCCGCGCATGCTGGTGGAGATCGAGGCCGACGCCATCATCGGCGACGACTAGTCGGGCACCCGGGTCCAGGTCTCGGTGCGGCCGAGCAGCGGCACCCCGATGTAGCCGCGGACCTTCAGGGTATTTTCGTCCACCCAGGTGACGATGCAGCGGTAGGTCTTACCGCTGTTGGGATCGTAGATGGTGCCGCCGGACCAGCGGCCATCGCCGTCGTAGGAGAAGCCCCGGAACAGCTCCAGGCCGGTCAGCGGCCGGTCGCGCAACGCGGGATCGGGGTTTTTCTCGTCCCGGTCCGGGCGGTTGTCGCCGGCATTGGGCGAGCCCTGGACGACGCCGCTCAGGCCGGTGCCCGCGAGCGTGATTTCGATCCAGCCGTCGCCATCGCCGCTGAGCCAGGTCCCCTCGATGGGCGGCACGTCCTGCGCCTCGCTCGCGGCGAACATGACGAGCAGCAGCGCAAGCCCAACAAACCTGCCGATCACTGGATTCATGCCGGCTCCCCGGTATGATGCCTGACTTCGCAATACTAACCGAGCCGCAGGGGGCAATGTGCTAAGGCGAAATTTTCTGCGTTCGATCGTTGGCGGTATCCTCGCGTCGCTGGCCGGCTGGCGTGCCGGCCCGGTGCAGGCGACCGAGCCGCTGCGGTTCGACCACGGGGTTGCGAGCGGCGACCCGCTCAGCGACGGCTTCATCCTGTGGACCCGCGTGAGCGGCGCATCCGGCGGTTCGCTGCCGGTACGCTGGCTGGTCGCCAGGGACCCGGACATGCGCGAGGTTCTTCGCCATGGCATCGCCTGGACCGACGACTGGTCGGACTACACGGTCAAGACGGACGTGCGCGGCCTGCCGCCGGGCGCCACGCTTTACTACCGTTTCGAGATCGACGGCGCCGTCTCGCCGGTGGGACGCACCCGCACGCTGCCGGCCGGCGACCTCGCGAGCGCCTGCTTCGCCGTCGTCAGCTGTTCGAATCATCCCGCGGGCTATTTCAACGTCTATCGTGACATCGCCCTGCAGGACGATCTCGACGCTGTCATACACCTCGGCGATTACATCTACGAGTACGGCATGGGCGAATACGCGACCGAGCACGCCGAGACGCTCGGCCGTATTCCCGAGCCGTCCGGCGAGGTTAAGACGCTGGCCGATTACCGGCGCCGTCATGCGCAGTACAAGGCGGACCCGGACTCCATTGCGATGCTGGCCCGGCAGCCGCTGATCGCGGTGTGGGACGACCACGAGATCGCCAACGACGCCTGGCGGGGCGGTGCACAGAACCAGCAGGACGACGAGGGGCGCTGGCGCGATCGCCGCGACGCCGCGCTGCGCGCGTATTTCGAATGGATGCCGATTCGGGGCGTTCCCGACGGCGCCGATACCCGCATCTTCCGGCGCTTCCGCTACGGCAACCTGCTGTCGTTGATCATGCTCGACACGCGTCTCTATGGCCGCGACAGGCAGCCGGACGCGTGGGATGCGGCAACGGCCGAGGCGGTTTCGGCGGCACTTCAGGACCCGGAACGGCGCATGCTCGGGCGCCGCCAGGAAGGCTGGCTGCGGCGTACACTTGCGGCCGACGCCGGGACGACGTGGCAGCTTATCGGCCAGCAGGTCATGCTCGCACCGGTACTGGCGCCGGAACTCGGCCCGTTGCTCGACTTCGAGCGGCCGTCGATGCTGCCCCGCGAGCAACTGGACCACTACGTTGCGCTCAGCAAAGGTAACCCGCCGATGGTGCTCGATACCTGGAACGGCTACCCGCATGCGCGCGAGGCGTTGCTGGCCGACCTCGAGGAATACGCGCGCAACCCGGTCGTGTTGAGCGGCGATCTGCACACCTCGATGGCTAACGACGTCTATCGGAACGGGGCGGACCGTCCAGTGACCGTCGAGTTCATGCCGCCCGCGGTGTCGTCGCCGGGCTTCGACGAATACCTCCCGCTCCGGGAGCCCGGTGCACTGAGCGAGGCGACGAAAACAGTGAACCCGGCCGTGCGTTACATGGACACGCGGCGGCGTGGCTGGGTGCATCTCACCGTCACCAGCGAGGAGTGCGCGGCGGAGTGGCGGCTGCTCGACACCGTGCTGTCCCGAGATTACACGACCACCGTGGATGCCCGTTTCTCGGTTGCGGCGGGCAAGGTCGCAGCGGGACTCCGCGACACGCGCGGGGGATGAGGCGGCGCGTCAGACTCTCCGCTGCGGAGGCGAGACGCATTGCGCTGGCCGCGCAGGACCTGCACCGCGACCGGCCCGCGAGCGCACCCGATGCGCGCCACTTCCGCCGCGCCATGCAGGCGCTCAAGGTGCTGCAGCTGGATTTCGTCAACGTCCTGGTACCTGCGCACTACCTCATCCTCTGGTCCCGGCTCGGCGCCTATGACCGGCAGCGGTTCGACCGTTTCGTGTACCGCAGCGGCGACTACACGGAGCAATGGGCGCACGAGGCCTCGATCGTTCCCAGCGACGCCTGGCCCCTGCTGGCCCACCGACGCGCGGCCTACGAACCGTCGAAGAACAATCCGCTGCGCAAATTGCGCGGTCGCGGGAATTACCTCGCGGCGATCCTCGAGCAGGTGCGCGACGACGGTGCGCTGACCTCGGCCGACCTCCCGCCGCTGCCGGGGCCGAAGCGCCGGCCGGGCGATTGGCACCGCTCGATACCGCGCTGGGCGCTGGAGTACCACTTTGCGCGCGGCGACCTTGCGGTGGCGCAGCGGCTCGGCAATTTCCAGCGCGTCTACGACCTCGCGGAGCGGCTGATTCCACGCGACCACCTGGAAGCCTCGCTCCACAAGGCAGCGGCCGACCGCGAGTTGCTGCGGCGGGCCGCCGAGGCGCTGGGGGTCGCGACGCTGCGCGACCTCGCCGACTATTTCGAATGTCGCCGAAGGAGGCCGCGCCACGCGTCGAGGAACTGGTCGAGGAGGCTACGCTGTACCCGGTCGAAGTGGAGGGCTGGCGCGAGCCCGGCTACCTGTCGGCCGCCGCGCGGCTGCCGCGCGCCGTCGAGGGCGCATCGCTGCTGTCGCCATTTGATCCGATCGTGTGGTACCGGCCGCGCGCGGAACGGCTGTTCGATTTTCACTACCGCATCGAAATCTACGTACCTGCGTCCGCCCGCAAATGGGGCTACTACGTGCTGCCGTTCCGGCTCGGCGACCGTATCGTGGCCCGTGTCGACCTGAAAGCGGATCGCAGGACCGGGCGGCTGCTGGTGCTCGCCGCACACGAAGAACCGGGCATCGTAACCGGGGAGTGCGCGGACGCGCTCGCGCGGGAGCTCCGGGCATTGAGCGAGTGGCTGTCGCTTGAGACCATTGCGGTAGCCCGCAGCGGCGACCTGGCGCGCGCGTTGGCCGCCGCTCTTGCAAACTGACCACGGAGCGCTTCATGTCCAGGACAAGCACGATCGAACTGCTCATCGAGCCGCGGACCCGCGATCTCGGCGACCTCACGGTACGCCGCGCGTTGCCCGACAAACGCCGGCAACGCGTCGGGCCGTTCATTTTCTTCGACCACATGGGCCCCGCTGATTTTCCGCCGGGTACCGGTCTCAACGTGCGGGCGCACCCGCACATCGGCCTCGCGACGATTACCTATCTCTTCGAAGGAGAGATCCTGCATCGCGACAGCCTCGGTCACATGCAGGCCATTCGACCCGGCGCGGTCAACTGGATGACGGCGGGGCGGGGCATCGTGCACTCGGAAAAAGTTACGGACGACGTGCTGGCGAAGGGCCAGCACCTTCACGGCCTGCAGACCTGGGTGGCGCTGCCGACCGCGGCGGAGGAGATCGAGCCGGGCTTCGAGCACTATCCGGCCAGCGACATTCCCTGCGCGGATGCCGGTGGCGCGACAGTCCGCGTTGTTCTTGGATCCGCCTTCGGCGTTGCGTCGCCGGTTACGACGCAGAGCGGGACGCTGTATGTCGAGGCGATTCTCGGGCCCGGGCAGTCAGTGGAGATCCCGGAGGCCGAAGAACTCGCGGTCTACGTCGTCGATGGCACCGTTGCCGTCAACGGCCAGTTCGTCGAAGCCGGTGTCCTGGCCGTGCTGGAACGCGGTGCGAGCGGCAGCGTGACCGCCGAAGGTGCCGCGAGGATCATGTTCGCCGGCGGCGATGCGCTGGACGGCGAACGCCATATCTGGTGGAACTTCGTTAGCAGTTCGCGCGAGCGTATCGAGCAGGCGAAGCAGGACTGGCGGGAGCAGCGTTTCGACAGCGTGCCGGGCGAGAGCGACTTCATCCCGCTGCCCGGCCGCTGACCCGCCGGGCGGCTTATTCCTTGCCCTGCCGTCCGTGGTGGCGGCCGCCGTGCCGTTCGCGCATCGCGGCACGCTCGTCGGGGCTCATCGCTTCCCACATCGCGCGCCGCTCTTCGCGATGCGCGCGCATGGCCCCGCGTTTCGCCTGTTTTTCCTCGTTCGACAGCGCGTTCCAGTGGGCGCGCATTTCCTCGCGTTTCGCCATACGCTCGGCGTGCATGGCGGCGCGTTCCTCGTCGCTCATGGCATCTCGTTCCGCCCGCCATTGTTCACGCTTGGCCAGGCGTTCCTGCTCGGACAGACTGTCCATGTAGGCGCGCTTCTCGTCCGGGCTCATGTTGTGGAACTCGGTCAGCGACTGCGCCTGCAGCGCCAGCGGCAGGGTGAGCAGCATTGCAGACAGCGCCACGGTGATACTGCGGCGGGATGACGGTTGCCTCATCGGAAAACTCCTTGATATTGCGTTGACCACTGCGGCGCCTGACATCGCCGCCTGTATTTTGTTAACGCGGCACCCGACAAAAGGTTGACGGCCCGACGGGCCTGTCTAAGTGCCGGAATTTTGTGTATTTTGCGACAGTTCCTGTTCGAGAACCCGCTCATCGATGTCGAGAATCGCCGGCCAACTCGCTTTCCTGGTGTTCGTGGTATCGGCCTGTGCCGGGGCGGGTCCGCCGAAGCTGACGCCGATTGGTGACGTGATCCCCGCGGGCATGAGTCTCGAAGGCCGCTGGCAATTGCAGTCCGGATCCGCGGATGCCGAACGGCGCATTCGCAGGGCCGAGTACCGCTCCAGCGGTGGGGGGCGTGGCGTGGACGGGCCGTCCGTTTACGTGTTCCTGCGGACCGGCAGCCGCCTCAAGATCTCCCAGACGCCCTACGGGCTGTTCGTCAGTTTCGACCGGTCGGTTGTCGAGGAATATCGTTTCAGGGAGCATCGCCTCGTCAACGTCGGGCCGATCGAGGCGGACCGCGTGTCGGGCTGGGTCGACGGCAGGTACGTCATCCAGACGCTGGACAGCGACGGTGCGCTGCTGGAAGAGAGCTACGAGCTGCAAGCCGGGGGCGACGTGCTTGTCAGGCGTATCTCGGTCACCTACGGCAACGAGAACGTGCTGGCACTCGAGCAGGGTTACGACCGCCTGTAATAAAGCGGGCGGCGATGCCGCTGGTGTTGCAGCTGGTCATCACCCTGGCCTGAGTTCAGCCGGTCAGCGCCGTGTAGGCCTGCAGCTCTGCGCGCATCCTGAGCTTGCCCTTGCGATGTTGCTCGATGAGCACGGGAAGAAACCCGAGTTCTTCCACGCACCACAACGTGGTGATCCGCGACGAGTTTTCCGCCTGGTGCTGGATGCCGACCGCGGTGAACGTGCCGGCCGGCGTGCTGATCCTGCGAATCCCGACGTTGCTTACGATGAGCGTCTTGAACTCATCGATGTCGAACAGCACGTAACGCTCATGCGCACCGCCGTTGAGCAGGTCGTGCATGAGCTGGTACTGGATCGCGACGCGGTCGTGCACGATGCCGTCGAGCGCGATAGCCACGTCCTCGTCGTTGATGGTGCCGGTCAGCTCACTCGCAGACCAGTCGAACGTCACCTCGGCGCGCGTCTCGTCGCTCGACAGCGAATCTTCGGACTGGTACCAGCTGCCCCGAATGCCATCGGCCTGTGCCGTGAAACGCGACTGTTCGCTGATCTGCCCGTCTTTCAACAGGCTCGCCATGCCCACGGGCTCGATAACGTGGATCGCCTCGTAGCCGTCCGCCAGCGGCCGCAGTTCCGTCGTCAGTCGCCCGCTGAGCACGCTGATCTTGACCCTGTACTCGGCGGCATAGGGCGTCAGGGCCTGTTCGGCCGGAACAGGCACAGCCGCCGCCAGCAGCGGCAGGCAGGCGAGGGCGAATGGCAGCAGTCGTCGCCGAATCGGATGGTTTTTCAAGTCTGGTGTCCCGTGTCCATACCCAATGCTTGCTCGCATTGTTCCATGAGGGACATGACTCTACGCTGAACGTTGAGGCGGTGCGGCTCGATTTCATCGAGTTTCACGTCCCGCGACACGAGGTAGGGTTCACCCACGGCGACGACAACCCGTGCAAAGGGCTTGGGAATCATGAAATCGTCCCAGCGATTGAGATACCAGGCGCGGTCGGCGGCGCAGGCAATCGGCACGATCGGCACTCCCGCGATTCGCGCCATCAGCACCGTGCCCGACTTGAATTCGTATTTCGGACCGCGTGGGCCGTCGGCGGTAGTGACGATCGAGAAACCGTCCCTGAGCATGCGCTGCTGGTCGCGAAGCGCGAGCGCGCCACTCTGGTTGGCAGAACCACGGATGACCTCCGCGCCCCAGGAGCGGGCTACACGCTCCGGCACTTCGCCATCGACCGAGCCGGAGATGAGAAAGCACAACTTGTAGCCGCGGTGCAGCCAGCCGCGCATGTAGGCCGAACAGACGACGTGGTGCTGGTGCCAGTAACACGGCGCCGTCACCGTGTTCTCGCGCAGCAGCGCTTCGGCATGTTCCGCGCCAATGACGGGCTGGTAACGGTAGCTCTTCAACAGCGCCCAGTTAATGACACGCAATAGCGGCAGCCCGAGAAAATAATAGAGTCGCCGCGCGGGCGTCATGCGGCGCATCGAAGCGCTGCTGCGGCGCGACTCGACCGAATCGAAATCGACGGGTTTCTTCTCGTTCAATGGAGTTTCCGGCAAACGTGCGCAGCCAGTTTGCAGTATCGGTCGAGCGCCGGTCAATGTAGAATGCGCGTGCTTTCCGACAGGCCGGAGCCCATCTCCCGTTTCATGAGTGATACCCCATCAGCCGTTCGCAGACCGCCGGGGCCGTCGGATCAGGTGCACCTGGGTATCGACCCGGAAACGCTCGTCACCCTGACGCAGGCTCGCGAGGAATTCGGGGACATCGTCGCAATGCGCCGCCGCAATGGCCGCCTCGCGTATTTCATCAACGAGCCCTCGGCCGTGCGGCGAATCCTGGTGCGCAGGCACAGCCGCTACGTGAAAGGGCCGGGATTCGAGCGCGTGAAGATGCTGCTGGGGAACGGCCTCATCGTCAGCGACGGCGAAGTCTGGCGGCGGTCGCGCACGATGATCCAGCCCGCGTTCAGCCGCCAGAACGTGCATAGGCTCATCAGCGTGATGGTGCAGTGCTGCGACAATCTTGCGGTCCGCTGGGCGGCCGCAGTGGAACAAGGCGAGCCCGTCAACATCACCGCCGAGACCAGCGATTTTGCGCTCGAGCTGATCCTGATCAGTATTTTCGGCGACGACTACGAAACCAGGCTGCTTGCGAAGGGCGAGAACCCGTTCGCGTTCCTCGCAAGCGACTCGACGCGTGACCTGAGCGTTGTCATGAAAGCGCGCAACCTCCGGCGCCTGCTGCTCGAGATCATCGAGGCGCGGCGCAGGGCCGGCAACGTAGAGACCTACGATTTCCTGTCGATGTACATGCATGCGACCGACAAGCAGGGTATGGCATTCACCGACGACGAGTTACTCGACGAACTGATCACACTCATCGTCGCGGGTTTCGAGACGTCGGCCAATACGCTCAACTGGGTGTGGTACCTGCTTGCCGGTCACCCCGACGTCGAGGAAAAGATCATCGACGAAAGCCGCCGGTTGGTGCCCGTCGTTTCCGCGGTCGATGCCGATGCGCTCGCGGCCATGCAGTACACGCAGCAGGTGCTCGAGGAAACGCTGCGGCTGTATCCTCCGGTATGGCTGTTCACGCGCCGCTCCCGGGAAGACGACGAGCTCGATGAGTACGATGTGCCCGACGACACCGATATCTACCTGTCGCCATTCATCCTGCATCGGACTGCGGAATTCTGGCCGGATCCCGAGCGCTTCGATCCCGATCGTTTCGCCGAGGGCAGGCTGCCGAAGAACGAGCGACCGTATTTTCCGTTTTCGCTGGGGCCGCGCCGCTGCCTCGGCGAGTACTTCTCGTTTCTCGAGATGAAGGTCCACCTCGGCCTTTTGCTGCCGAGATTTCGTATGATTCGGATAGACGAGAAAGATCCGGGCCTCGAACTCGCCGTCAACCTGCGTTCGGCGTCCGACATCTGGCTGCAACCGGCAATAAGGAAAGCATGAAACTCTACGCAACAATGACAGAGCTGCTCGACGATATGCGCAGCAGAGATCGCCACATCAGGTTCATCGATGGTGAAGACGACGAGACCGTTCTCGGTTTCAGTGAGCTATGGGATCGCTCGCTCGCTTTGCTGGGCTCGTTGCAGGCCCGCGGCATGCAGCCTGGCGACGAACTGGTCATCTTCTCGAAATCCAACCTGAATTTCGTCGTTGCCTACTGGGCTGCAATGCTCGGCGGTATCGTGCCCGTGCCGGTGGCCGTCGGCATCAGCGACGAACATCGCTTCAAGCTGTTCCGTATCCTGTCGCAGCTCGAACGCGGTACGCTGTTCACCGAGATGGACCTGCTGCAGCGCCTGCTCGACTTCGCGAAGTCGCAGGAGCTGGACGACGTCGCGGCAATCCTGGAATCGCGAACCGTGCTGATGAATGATGTCACTCCCGGGGAGAGTGGTTCGGTCCATGCCGCCGCACCGGACGATCTTGCATTCATCCAGTATTCCTCCGGCTCCACGAGCGACCCCAAGGGCGTGTGCCTCACGCATGCCAACCTGTGCGTCAACATCCGTGCGATCGTAGAGGGAACGGGCTGGAACCAGGACGACACGAGCCTGAGCTGGATGCCGCTGACGCACGACATGGGCCTGATCGGCTATCACCTGAGCGTCCTTGCGGCCGGCATGAACCACGCGGTCATGGACACGAACGTGTTCGTGCGCCGGCCATTGCTGTGGATGCTGAAGGCATCGGAGTTGAGGGCGACGCAGCTTTGTTCGCCGAACTTCGGTTACAAGCATTTCCTCAAACTGTTCGAACGCAAGGGACTGCCGGAAGGTACCGACCTGTCCGACGTCAAGCTGATTCTGAACGGCGCCGAGCCGATCTCGTACGACCTCTGCGAGGAGTTCCTCGATGCGCTCGCACCGCACGGCCTTGCACGCACTTCGATGTTCCCGGTATACGGCCTCGCCGAAGCGACCGTCGGCGTTACCTTCGGCACGCCGGGTGATCTGTATTCGCGCATCGTCATGCATCGTCACAGCCTGCGCATCGGCGAGCCTTACGAAGTTGCGGAACCCGGCGATGCGGATGCCGTGAGTTTCGTAAAGGTCGGCATGCCGATTCGCGATTGCGAGATGCGCCTGACCGACGATGCCGATACCGTGCTGCGAGCCGGGCCGGGTCGGCAACATCCAGCTGCGCGGTGCGAGCGTGACGGAGCGCGTCTATGGCGACG
>CAVONH010000022.1:0-157443 GCA_963697245.1 uncultured Gammaproteobacteria bacterium
GGTCCGGCGCATTTCATCCACGGCAATGTTGCCGGTTTCGGCCAGCCAGTCGAAGACCGGGCCTTGCGTCCAGGAAGCCGTATCGATCTCGGCATGCAGGGATTCGTCGAGTATGCGCGGCAGGTTCTCGGTGATGCCGCCGCCGGTGATGTGCGCGAGCCCCTTGATCGTCACTCCACTCATGAGCTCGAGGACGGGCTTGACGTAGATGCGCGTGGGGGTGAGCAGGCGCTCGCTTGCGCTCACGCCCTCGATGCGGCTGTCGCCAGCCAGTTCGAGCACCTTGCGAATCAGCGAGTAGCCGTTCGAATGAGGGCCGCTCGAGGCGATACCGATCAGGGCATCGCCGGCCGCAATCGTGCTGCCATCGATGATCGCGTCCCGTTCCACGGCGCCGACGCAGAAGCCGGCAAGGTCGTATTCGCCGTCGGCGTACATGTCCGGCATTTCCGCGGTTTCGCCACCGATCAGGGCCGCGCCTGCCTGGCTGCAGCCGTCCGCGATGCCCCGAACCACGTCCGTGGCGACCTCGACGTCGAGCTTGCCGCAGGCAAAATAGTCGAGGAAAAACAAGGGCTCAGCGCCCTGGACCAGCACATCGTTGACGCACATGGCCACCAGGTCGACGCCGATCGTGCCGTGCAGGCCCAGCTGCTGGGCGAGCTTGAGCTTCGTACCCACGCCGTCGGTGCCGGAGACCAGTACCGGTTCCCGGTATCGTCCCGGCTGCAGCGCGAACAGGCCACCGAATCCACCGATGCCGGACATGACCTCCGCACGGCGGGTCGCGGCAACGATGGGCTTGATGCGCTCGACGAGCGCGTTACCGGCATCGATATCGACACCGGCATCCCGGTAGGTGAGGTTTTTATTGGCCATCGACAAGTGGCAATTTCTGAGAGGGCGATATAATAGTCGCTGGGCACCCATGGGGAAACCACCCTTGTTGAATCTCCCGCTGTTGTTTTCACCGGCCGCGAAGCGCCGGTTCATCGCCTGCTTCGCGCTGGCGCTTGTCACGATCGCGCCACCGGGCGTTGTCGGCGCCGTCGAGATGACCTCGCTTTACACGGCGGAAGTGCCTCTCGATCCCGACGCCAACGACCCGCGTTCCGTCGCTTACAGGGACGCGCTGACCGAAGTGCTGCTGCGAGTCTCGGGGTCCGGTATCGGCGATGACCCGGAGATGATCGACCTGCTGTTTCCGAATCCGGCGTCTTACGTGGTGCAGTTCCGGCCCGGCGAGGCCGACACGTTGTGGGTGACTTTCGACGGCAATGCCATAGAGGACATTCTGCGGCGCAACGGGCAGGCCGTCTGGGGCAGGGACCGGCCGCTGACGCTGCTGTGGCTCGCGGTGGACTGGGGGCAGGGCGAGCGGGAGATCGTCGGTGCTGACGATCCGGAGCGCAGCGACGACCAGGCGCGCACGATCGACAGGAACCGCCTGCTGCGGCAACGCGTGCTCGACGTCGCGGAGCGCCGCGGGCTGCCGGTCGTGTTTCCGCTGCTCGACACCGAGGACCTGGCGAGAGTCTCGTTCCCCGATATCTGGGGCGGGTTCGACGAACTGGTGCTCGATGCGTCGCAACGTTACGAGGCCAACTCCGTGCTGATCGGCCGGGTTCGGGCCGATTCGGGGCAGCGCAATCGCTGGACGTATCACTTTGCCGGTGAAGAGCGCGCCTGGACGGGGGAACCCGAACTCGTCATCAATCTCGTCGCGGATATGCTCGCCGCGGAGTTCGCCATCGGTGGCGACTCGACGGTGCAGAGCGTCGAACTCGGGATCGCGGGTATCAACACCGTGGATGCCTATGGCAGCGTGCAGCGCATGCTGGCGGGCATGAACGTCGTCGAGAGCTTCGCCATCACCGCGGTGGAAGGCGACCGGATCCGTTACCGCGTCCAGGCGCACGGTGGTGCGGAACGACTTGCACGGGCGTTGCGCCTTGGCGGGCTGATCGAGCAGGACCGCGTCGACAATGCGGCGACGCCGGGGCCAGTACTGCCTGCATCGCTGGAATTCTTTTACAGCCCCTGATACCCCTTGCCCATGTATCTAGGCTGGATTCCAAATGCGATATCGCTGCTGCGCATAGCGCTGATCGTGCCTATCCTGATCTTGCTACTGCGCGGCCAGTATTCGCTGGCGCTCGCGCTGTTTTTCTTTGCGGGTTTCTCCGACGGCCTCGACGGCTACCTCGCCACGCGCTTCAACTGGCAGACACGCCTGGGCGGCCTGCTCGATCCGGTTGCCGACAAGCTGCTGGTTGCGGGCATGTTCATCACGCTGGCCTGGGTGGGACAGATTCCGGTGTGGCTGGCGGCGGTCGTTATTCTGCGCGATGTGGTCATTTTCGGCGGAGCCGTCGCCTACAATTTTCTCATCGAACCGGTGCAGGGCGAGCCATCGCGGATCAGCAAGCTGAACACGGCGCTCGAACTCATGTTCCTGTTCTTCGTGCTGAGCCACGCCGGTTTCGGCTGGCCGGATACAATCACTCTGACCGTGCTGGGCGCTTCGATCCTGGTTACCGTGGTCATCAGCGGCGCAGACTACGTGTGGTCGTGGTCGCGGCGTGCACGCGCCGGAGGAAGACATGAAATCTGACCTGCGAATCAACTGGCTGGTCGCGATTGCGCTGACGGGCTGGCTCGTCTACCTGCTCGCGCCGATCCTGACGCCATTCGTCGCCGCGGCCCTGCTGGCCTATGTCGGCGATCCGCTGGCCGACCGGTTGCAGAAACTGAAACTGCCGCGCACGCTCGCGGTGGTCGCCGTATTCCTGCTGACATTCCTGTCGCTCGGCCTGCTGATCCTCCTGATTGTGCCGCTGATTCGCAACCAGGTCGGGGCCCTGCTTGATGCGCTGCCTGCGATCGGCGCACAGGTGGAGCAGGTCTGGTTACCGTGGGTCGTGGAGACCTTCGGCATAGAGATCGGAGAAGACGTCGGCATCGGGCCGTTCCTCGCGCGCTACAGCGAGATGGCCGGCAACTGGGGCGGCAAGGTGCTGCTCGGCGTTGCCGAGTCCGGCGGCGCACTCGCGACGGCTGTCATCAGCCTGTTCCTCGTGCCCATCCTGACCTTCTACATGTTGCGCGACTGGGACCTCATCGTTGCCCGCGTCGGTGCGCTGGTGCCCATCAGCCAGCGCGACACGATCTTCGGTCTCGCGAGGGAAGCCGACGACATGCTCGGCGCTTTCCTGCGGGGCCAGATACTCGTCATGATGGCGCTGGCGGCGATCTACTCGGCGGGACTCAGCCTCGTGGGACTCAAGTTCGCGGTCGCCATCGGGGTCGTGTCGGGGCTGGTCAGCTTCGTTCCCTATCTCGGCCTCGTATTCGGCGTGCTGCTGGCGTCGCTTACGGTAGTGCTCGAGCCCGACCCGCTCTGGCGGCTGGTCGGCGTGTTCGCCACTTTCACGATCGCGCAGCTGATTGAAGGTTCAATACTCACGCCGAAACTGGTCGGCGACCGGATCGGCCTGCACCCGGTACTGGTCATCTTCGCCGTTGCGGCGGGCGGCCAGTTGTTCGGCTTCTTCGGCATCCTGCTGGCGCTGCCGGCCGCCGCCGTCCTCTCCGTCGTCGTGCGCTACGCCTTTACGACCTACCTCAAGGAGCATCCGGAGGAAGCCGAGGAACTGCGGGAGGCGGCGGTCGAGTCGGGCCACGCACAGGCCCCGGAAGGGGACTCGTCTTGAGCCAGCTTGCGCTGCCGTTACGGCTCGCCGATTACGCGGTGTTCGATACGTTCCTCGCGGCCGGTAACGAACCCGCCGTTGCCTACCTCGAGTCCCTGGTCGAGGCGGCGCCGGGGCAGGGGGCCTGGATCTGGGGCGCTCCCGCGACCGGCAAGTCCCACCTGCTGCAGGCGACCTGCGAGCGCTTCGCCGATCGCGCGGCGTACCTGCCGCTCGCGGACCTCGAAGAGGCCGGGCCCGCATTGCTCGAGGGGCTGGACTCCAGGCAGCTCGTCTGCATCGACGATGTCGATCGCGTGGCGGGCGACGAGGGCTGGGAGCACGGCCTGTTTGTGCTCTGCAACGCGTTGATCGAAGCCGGCCACCATCTCGTCGTGAGTGCGCCTGCGGCACCGCGGGAGAGCGGCATCGTGCTCGCGGATCTTCGCAGCCGGTTCCAGCGTCTCGCGACGTTCCATATCCGGCCGCTGGACGATGCGGCGCGAATGGAGGCGCTGCAGCTGCGTGCCGGCCATCGCGGCCTCGAACTGCCGGCGGAGACCGCGCGCTTCCTGATGGCGCGCAGCCGGCGGGACATGCGCAGTCTTTACGAACTGCTCGACAAGCTCGATCTCGAGGCGCTGCGTGCACAGCGCAAGCTGACGATACCGTTCGTCAGGGACGTCCTGCAGGGCAGCTGAGCAACCGGTCGCGGCGTCAGTCGGCCAGCCGCTTCGCGATTTCCGCAACGCGCTCACCGAGTGCTCGCGCAAGCGTCTTCTCCTCGTCGGAGAGGCTGTCCTGCTTCCTGCTCCACGACACGTGGGAAGCCCCGTAAGGCGTGCCGCCGGTCGTTGTCGTCGACAATGCCTTCTCCGTGTACGGCAGCCCGACATAGATCATGCCGTGGTGCAGCAAGGGCAGGGCCATGCTCAGCAGCGTGGCTTCCTGGCCGCCGTGCAGCGATGAGGTCGAGGTGAAGGTACCCGCCGGCTTGCCCACCAGGGTGCCCGACAGCCAGGGCGTGATGGTGCTGTCCAGGAAGTACTTGAGCGAGGCGGTCATGTTGCCGAAATGGGTCGGGCTGCCGAGCACCAGCCCTGCGCACTCCTCCAGGTCGGGCATCTCGACGTAGGGCGGTCCCGACGCCGGCACGGCCGCATCGCGGGCTTCGGTGGTGGCGGAGACCCGCGGCACTGTTCGCAGGCGGGAGGCCATACCCGGTACCGAGTCGACGCCCCGGCACACTTCCCGGGCCAGCGCCTCCGTCATGCCGTAGTTGGAGTCGTAAAGTACGAGGATGTCGCTCATGCGGGCAGGATCTCCCTGACGTTTTCGGGCGGGCGACCGATGACCGCGTTACCAGCGTCGTCGTCGATCACGATCGGGCGCTGCAATACCCTGGGATGGGCCTCGAGCCAGTTCGCAAGCGCCGCATCGTCGTGCAGGTCGGGCAGGTTGGCGGCGTTTTTGAAGTCGTCCTCGTTACGGCGCAACAGCTCCGCCACGGGTACGCCGAGCGCCGCCGCGAGCGCCTGGATGCGGCGGCCGTCGGGCGGCTCCTCGAGGTACCGGACGACGTTCGGGGTCACCCCCGCATTCTCAATTAATTCCAGTGTTTTCCGCGACTTGGAGCAGCGCGGATTGTGGTAGATCGTGATTGTCATGATGCTGCACTGTATCTGGGATAAAACGAACTGCCGCGAACTCTAGCAGGCCCGTGCCGCTGCGTCAGCGCCAAGAGCCTGCTTGACGTAACCAGAGGGCGTTGGTAGCTTTTTTCGGCTCCGCGTTTCAAAATAACAACAATGTCACCGATCCGATCAATTACTCGCCTTCTCGGCGCGCTTGCGCTGACCCTCGCCTTTGCCGGCTGCGAGACGGCGCCGCCGGTGCAGGAGATGAGCGACGCACGGCAGGCGATCACGGTTGCGCGTGAGGCCGGCGCAGCGGATCACGCGGCGATGGAACTGGCCGAGGCCGAGAAATACCTGCATAGCGCGGAAGAAAGGCTCGATCTCCAGCAATACCGGGAAGCGCGTCATGCCGCCCTGGAAGCCAAGTATCGCGCGCAGAAAGCCCTGAAACTCAGCGAGGCCTCGAAAGACAACGGCGGGGGCTGAGTCTGCCCATGCCGCCGGCCCGACTGTTCACCATCAAGGGGCGCGTGCAGGGCGTCTTCTTCCGCGCCAGTACCCGCAGCGTCGCCGAATCCCTCGGCATCACCGGCCACGCGATCAATCTTCCGAGCGGTGAGGTGGAAGTACTTGCCTGTGGTGCCGGTGATGCGCTCGATCAGCTTGCGGAGTGGCTGCAGGACGGGCCGCCACACGCGCGCGTCGATGCGGTGACCGTGCTCGAGGTGGAGCGGGAGCCGCCGACCGGATTTCGCACCGGTTAGCGCCAGTGCAGCAACGGGCCCTAGGCCTGGAACCACTTTTTCGACAGCTTGTCGATCACCTTGTTGGGGTATTTGCGCTTGCCGAGGCTGCCGTTGTAACGGCCGAGCGCCCGGCGCAGATCGCCTTTTTCCTTGTCGTAGTAGAAACGCAGGATGGTGCAGCCGTAGCGCAGGTTGGTATCGACGTGCAGCAGGTTGTCGTCCGGCCGGCCGATTTCGTCGAGCCAGAACGGCATGATCTGCATCAGTCCGATGGCGCCGGCCACCGATATCGCATAGCGGTCGAAATTGCTCTCGACCTCGATCACCGCGAGGATCAGCTCCGGCGGCAGGTCGACGCGGCTGGCTTCGTAATGGATCATGGTCAGCAACTCGATGCGCTCTTCGGGATTGCTGACCTGCTTCGCCAGGCGGCGCGACATGTCGGTCAGCCAGACCTCGGCGTCGAAGCGGTCGGGGAACGTATCCACTTCGCTGGCTGCCTTGCGCAAAATCTCGCGCAGCTCCGGGTCCGGTTGCTGCTCGGCGAACAGCGTCGCGGGCAGCAGCAGGGCTGCCAGCAGGCCGATGACACCGATTTGTGCGAGCGTATTCATGCGCAAAAACTTATTCCATGGGAAACATTAGTTTATGGCGTGCTCCTGCAGCAGTTTGAGAGCTTCATCACGATTCAGGTTGCGCGATTCGCTGTCGCGCCGGTGGCGGTACTCGAATTCGCCGTTTGCCAGGTTGCGTTCGCTGATCACCAGCCGGTGCGGAATGCCGATCAGTTCCGCGTCGGCGAACTTGACCCCGGGCCGCGCGTCGCGGTCGTCGAGCAGCACCTCGAGTCCCAGCTCGGTCAGCTCGGCGTACAGCGCCTCGGCCGCCTCGCGGACGGTTTCGGAACGGTGCATGTTGATCGGCACCAGCACCACGTTGAACGGGGTGAGCGGCTCCGGCCAGATGATGCCGCGCTCGTCATGGTTCTGCTCGATCGCGGCGCCGACGATACGGGTGACGCCGATACCGTAGCAGCCCATCTCCAGCGTGCGCTCCTTGCCGTCGCTGTCGAGCACGCTCGCGCCCATGGCGCTGCTGTACTTGGAGCCCAGCTGGAAGATGTGCCCGACCTCGATGCCGCGCGCAATGGAGAGCGTGCCGGTGCCGCCCGGCGTGGGGTCGCCCTCCAGGACGTTGCGCAGATCGACCGTTTCCGGTTCCTCGATATCGCGGCCGAAATTGACACCGGTGAAGTGCATGTCGGCTTCGTTCGCGCCAACGACGAAATCGGCCATAACAGCCGTCGCGTGATCGTAGTAGACCGGAATATCGAGCCCGATCGGCCCGGCATAGCCGGGCTCGCAGCCGGTTACCCGGCGCACCGTCTCGACGTCCGCCATCGTCAGCGGCGTGGCGACGCCCGGGATCTTCTGCGCCTTGACGGCATTCAGCTCGTGATCGCCGCGCAGCACCAGGGCGACCGGCTGCTCCTCGCCCTCGACGATCAGCGTCTTGAGGGTGTCCTCCGCCGTGACGCCGATAAACTTGCTGAGCGCCTCGATGGTGCGGGCGCCCGGTGTTTCGACCTTCTTCATGTCCTGCGCGGCGGCAGGGCGCTTGCCAGCGGGAACCTCCGTGGCGGCCGTCTCGATATTCGACGCGTAGTCGTCCGCATCGCAGTAGGCGATGGCGTCTTCGCCCGAGTCCGCCAGTACGTGGAACTCCTGCGAACGGCTGCCGCCGATCTCGCCGCTGTCCGCGTCCACGACGCGAAACCTGAGCCCGAGGCGTTCGAAGATCGCCGTGTAGGCGTCGTGCATCTTCCGATACGCGACACGCATGCCGTCCTCGTCCAGGTCGAACGAGTACGCATCTTTCATGATGAACTCGCGTGAGCGCATCACGCCGAAGCGCGGCCGGATCTCGTCGCGGAACTTCGTCTGCACCTGGTAGAAGTTGACCGGCAGCTGCTTGTAGCTGCGCAGCTCGCGGCGGGCGATGTCGGTAATGACTTCCTCGTGCGTCGGTCCGAAGCAGTATTCACGGTCGCCGCGGTCGCGCATGCGCAGCAGCAACGGGCCGTATTCCTCCCAGCGCCCCGATTCCTGCCAGAGTTCGGCCGGCTGCACCGCCGGCATCAGCAACTCGAGTGCTCCGGCGCGGTCCATTTCTTCGCGCACCACTCTCTCGACCTTGCGCAGCACGCGCAGGCCGAGCGGCATCCAGGTGAACAGACCTGAAGCCAGGCGCCGGATCAGGCCGGCCCGGAGCATCAGTTGATGACTGACGATCTCGGCTTCCGCAGGAACTTCCTTGAGCGTCGTGAGACCGAATTCGGAATAGCGCATGTTCTGGTACCCAGTGGAATCAGCCGCGAATTCTAGCGGAAACACGCGCCGGTTGGGCGTAATTGCCGTCGGGCACGTGTTGACTCCGCTGCTGAAGAAGAGGATCGTGCGGCGTTTTGCATGCGGCGAGACCGGTCTTGCGCGGACGCAGAAACCATTTCGTAGCCGGCGAGGGCATCCCGTTCATGGTGGCTGCCCTGGTTGGTGCGTGGTTGGCGTTCCGCTACCTGCACCCCGCGGCCGGTGTGCTGCCGCTGATCCTGCTCGGTGTCATCTGGCTGGTCTTCAGGGACCCGCGCCGGACGATCCCCGCCGCGCCCCTCGGGGTCGTCAGCCCGGTCGACGGCCGTATTATCGGAATCGATGTCGTCGACCGCGGTGTTGTTCAGGGAGAAGCGCACCGCATCTTCATACGGGTCGATTTGCTGGGTACCTACACGGCACGGTCACCGGTCGAGGGGGTCATCAGGGACCTCAATACGCTGGCTTCCGCAAAGGTCGTGGACTACCGTACCAACGCGCTGTGGGTGCAGACGGACGAAAAGGACGATGTCGTGCTGCAGTTCCAGGGCTACCGTTTTGGCCTCCCTCCCGTCGCACTCGTGCGGTACGGAGAGCGCATCGGGCAGGGGCAGCGATGCGCTTACCTGCGACTGGCCCGCGTCGCGGAAGTGCACCTGCCGATCACGTCGCGGGTGCTCGTGGAAGTGGGGCAGCGGGTCACGGCCGGTGTCGATATCATAGGCAGGCTGCCGCCGAGCTAGTGCGCCGTCCGGTGTATTGCCCGGTTGGCCGTGGCAAACTATTGGGCACAAGACGAACCCTCGAATCTCGAACATGATGCAGTCCGAACACGAACGCCGCGCGTACCTGCGTGCGATGGGCATCGACGTCTGGGTCCCCCGGGACCAGGCGGACGACGAAGCCGAGCTCGCGGAACCGGTCGCGGACACGGCTGCCGGGACGTTGGGATGGGACGAGCTGCGTACAGCTGTCTCCGGCTGCACTCGCTGTGCGCTGCACGAGAGTCGCACCCAGACCGTATTCGGGGTCGGAAATCCCACGGCGGACTGGATGATCATCGGCGAGGCGCCAGGCGCAGAAGAGGACCGGCGCGGCGAGCCGTTCGTCGGCCGCGCGGGCAAACTCTTGGACGAGATGCTGCTCGCGATCGGCCAGCGGCGGGAGAGCGTTTTCATCGCCAACATCCTGAAATGCCGGCCGCCGAACAACCGCGATCCCGCGGCGGACGAGGCCGCGTCGTGCCGGCCGTACCTGGAGCGACAGATCAAACTCGTACAGCCGAAAATCATCCTCGCCGTCGGCCGCATCGCTGCGCAACAGCTGTTGCAGTCCGATGCGCCGGTGGGGCGGCTGCGGGGTAAGGTGCACCAGCTCGGCGCGACGCCGGTCGTCGTGACCTACCATCCGGCTTACCTGCTGCGCAGCCCCACGCAAAAACGCAAGTCCTGGGACGACCTGTGCCTGGCTGCCGGCGTCATGGCAGGGGCGGCGGCATGATTCGCTCGATCGCACGGCCGCCGGCGAGCATCCGCTCGATGGGGCACGAGGACCTGGCCATGGTCTCGGATATCGAACGCCGTAGCTACGAATTCCCGTGGAGCCACGGGGTGTTTCGTGATTGCCTGCTCGCCGGCTACCATTGCATCGTGCTGGAGTGCGGCACCCGCGTGGCGGGCTACGGGGTCCTCTCGATTGCCGCTGGAGAAGCCCACATCCTCAATCTCTGTGTCGATCCTGCCTACCGCGCCCACGGCTTTGGCGAACGATTGCTCGATGCGATCCTCGCGCGCGCGCGCGAGGCCCACGTGCGCGAGATCTTCCTGGAAGTGCGGCCGTCCAACACGACGGCGCTCGCGCTGTATCGCAAGAAGGGTTTCCACAAGGTTGCCCGGCGTCCGGCCTATTACCAGGCCTCCGGGGGCCGTGAAGACGCCGCCGTACTCGCAAAGAAACTGATAACCGATGATCGTTGATGAAGTCGGCAGGCGCCGGACCTTCGCGATCATTTCGCATCCGGATGCCGGTAAGACCACGCTAACCGAAAAATTGCTGCTCTACGGGGGCGCGATCCAGCTTGCCGGTACCGTCAAGGGCCGCAAGGCGAGCCGCCATGCAACCTCGGACTGGATGGCGCTCGAGCAGCAGCGCGGCATCTCCGTGACGTCGTCTGTCATGCAGTTTCCCTATAACGACTACGTCGTGAATCTGCTCGATACGCCCGGTCACGAGGACTTCTCCGAGGACACGTACCGAACGCTGACGGCCGTCGACTCGGCGCTGATGGTCATCGACTGCGCGAAGGGCGTCGAGCAGCGCACGATCAAGCTGATGGAAGTATGCCGCCTGCGCGACACGCCGATCATGACCTTCATCAATAAGCTGGATCGGGAAGGCCGCGAACCGATCGACCTGCTCGATGAGATCGAATCGGTGCTCGGAATTCACTGCGCGCCGATCACCTGGCCGATCGGCATGGGTCGTTCGCTGAAGGGCGTCTACCACCTGCAGCAGGACCGCATCTACCTGTACCACGGCGCCAGGCGGGAGAGGGCTTCCGAACGGCGGGTCGTGGAGGGGCTCGCTTCCGACGAGGCAGCCGCGGTGCTCGGCAACGATCTGCAGGCATTCCGGGACGAGATCGAACTCGTCCGGGGTGCGTGCCCGGAGTTCGATGTCGACGAATACCTTGCCGCCCGCCAGACGCCGGTGTTCTTCGGCTCTGCGCTGTCGAACTTCGGCGTCAAGGAGCTGCTGGACGAATTCGTGGATCACGCACCGCCGCCGCTGCCCCGCGAGACGGAGCAGCGCATTGTGTCACCCGTCGAAGAGGCGTTGACCGGCTTCGTCTTCAAGATCCAGGCGAACATGGATCCCGGGCATCGCGATCGCATCGCTTTCATGCGCATCTGCTCCGGCGAGTATCGCAAGGGGCTCAAGGTGCTGCATGTCCGCTCCGGCAAGGAAATCAAGATCCCGGATGCGATCACGTTCATGGCCGCGGACCGCCAGCACGCCGAAACGGCGTACGCCGGCGACATCATCGGGCTGCACAATCACGGCACCATCAACATCGGCGACAGCTTCTCCGAAGGCGAGGTGCTGCGATTCACCGGCGTTCCCAACTTCGCGCCGGAAATCTTCCGCCGCGCCGTGCTGAAGGACCCGCTGCGGCTCAAGGCGCTGCAGAAGGGCCTCGCGCAGCTCTGCGAGGAGGGTGCGACGCAGTTGTTCCGTCCGATGCGCAACAACGACCTGATCCTTGGCGCGGTAGGTCCGCTGCAGTTCGATGTCGTGGCGCATCGCCTGCGGGACGAGTACAAGGTCGAGTGCCAGTTCGAAAACGTGAACGTGGCGACGGCCCGCTGGGTCGAATGCGACGATCCGAAGATGCTCGCGGATTTCAAGCGCAAGGCCGAAGACAATCTCGCGCTGGATCACGGCGGGAGTCTCGTCTACATTGCCCCGACGAGGGTGAACCTGAACCTGACCGAGGAGCGCTGGCCCGACATCGTATTCCGCAAGACGCGCGAACACTGAAGCACGGCCGGCAGCAGCGTATTTGAAGCGATCGCCGATCTTTGACAGGAAGGTGCTCGCCTGGGCGTTTTACGACTGGGCGAACTCGGCATTCGCGCTGTCGGTGCTCGCCGTCCTGTTCCCGCTGTTCCTCGGCAGTTACTGGAGTGCCGGCGATCCCGGCGCCGCGGTGACCGCGCGTCTCGCGTGGATTACGGCCGCATCGAGCGCGGTCGTCTGCGTCGTCGCTCCGGTGTTCGGCACCATCGCGGACGCGGGCGGATACCGCAAGCGGTTCCTGTTCCTGCTCGCCGCGACGGGTTCGGTAGCCACGGCGGTCCTTGCCGGCGTCGACCAGGGCAACTGGCCGATTGCGCTTGCGCTGTACCTGGTCGCGTCGGTCGGTTACTACAGTTCGACGGTGTTCTACGATTCGCTGATCATCGACGTTACGCAGCCGCGGTACTACAGTTTCGTTTCCTCGCTCGGCTTCTCGCTCGGTTACCTCGGCGGTGCCGTGCTGCTTGCGCTGCATGTATGGTTGCTGCTGACCCCGGAGGCATTCGGTTTCAGCACGACGGACGAGGTCATACGGTTTGCCTTCGTGACCGTGGGCCTGTGGTGGGCCGTCTTCATGCTGCCGCTGATGATTTTCGTGCCGGAGCGCCACAGTCGCGTCGAGGTGCAGGGCCAGGTCATTCGCGCGGCTTACAGCGAGCTCAGGACGACCGTCCTGAAGATCGGTCAGTACCGCAACGTGGTCATCTTCCTGATCGCTTACTGGCTGTATATCGGCGGCGTCTTCACGGTGATATTCATGGCCGTGAACTACGGGCAGCGTCTCGGTTTCAGCCAGCAGGACCTCGTGACCGCATTGCTGATCACGAACTTCGCCGGCTTCCCGGCCACCCTGTTGTACGGCCTGGCCGGCCATCGGTGGGGGCCGAAGCGCGGCATTTACTTCGCCCTTGTCGTTTACGTCGTGATGTCGAGCTGGGCGATCTTCATGGTCGATGTCCGGCAGTTCTACATCATGGCGATCGTCATCGGCTGCGTGCAGGGCGGCGTCCAGGGGCTGAGCCGCTCGCTGTACGCTTCGTTGATTCCGCCCGATGCGCCCGGCGAGTTTTTCGGTTTCTACAACATGCTGACGAAGTTCGCTCACGTGCTCGGCCCGATGCTGGTCGGCATCGCGGCCACCCTGTCCGACGATCCCAAGTGGGTTCTGCTAACGCTGCTGCCGCTCTTCATCGGCGGCGGCATGCTGCTCGGCGTGGTGCGCGAGAAGCAGGCGAAACGCGTGTCGTAGGAGCGATCGATCGCGGTTCCAGAACCGCTCCTACGGATTGCGATTCCCGTTGCAGCCGCACGACTCGGCGCGCGAACGATCGCGGTTCGAGAACCGCTCCTACAGGGCGGTGACGTTCGACTCGAGGCGCTGCAGGAGGGCCGGGTCCGGCGGTCCGTAACGAACATCCAGGTAGGTATCCGTGATGCTTTGCACCGCGGCCGCCGGCAGGGCGCTATCGCGCCGGACGCGGTCCGCAAAAACCCGCGGGGTCTCCCCGGTTCGCGGTTGCAGTCCCGACTTGCGGACGAACTCGCCGTAGAGAATGGCAGCCCGGTCTTTGGGCGGTGGCCGGTAGCGCAGTATCAGGACGAAGCTGATCAGCATCGTTATGCCGGTGACGAGCGCGACGAGCGTCAGCAGCATCTGCCGCCAGTCCGGATCGTCCATGCCCAGCCAGTTCATCAACCGCTCCTGGTTTTCGGGCCCGTAGCCGAGAATCCACTCGTTCCATTTCGCGTTCGCGGCATCCCATGCGAGCACGATGTTGTGCAGCAGCATCGACGGTGCTCCCAGCCCCCACGCGGCGCCGGAACCGTCGAGCATCGCCCCGGCGCGCCCGGCATCCACGCGCTCGGGCGCGACCGCCGCGGTCGGATCGACCCGGCGCCAGCCGGTGCCCGGCAACCAGACCTCGGTCCAGGCATGCGCGTCGGCCTGGCGCACGATCATGTAGTCGCCCATTGGATTGAGTTCGCCGCCCTGGTAGCCGAGGACGATGCGGGCGGGTATGCCGGCGGCGCGCATCATCACAGCAAACGCCGAAGCGTAGTGCTCGCAGAATCCGCGCCGGGTCTCGAACAGGAAACGATCGACGGGATTGCTGCCGAGCGGCGGCGGCTCCAGCGTGTAGTAGTACTCCTCCTGGTTGAACCTGGTCAGAACCGCGCGGATGAATGCCTCGTCCGAGCCGGCCGCCGTCCGCATCTCACGCGCCAGTCGCGCCGTGCGCGGATTGCGGTCCTCGGGCAACTCGAGGTTCGCGGCCCGGCGCCGTGAGTTGATCTCGGTCTCGATACGGTAGTCGGGATAGGAGACGGCTTTGTAGGCGATGCGCTGGTCGATCGGTTGCACGCGGGCGAGCTGGTGCTGGGGCCCCAGGAAGGTACTGTCGAGTTCCCAGTGGTAAGGAATGTCGAGCGCGAATACCCAGTGCTGCCGGGTGGGCTCCATCGTCACTTCGTAGTGCACGGCTTCGCCTGCGGTCTCGATACTCCTTATCGCCCCGCTGGATACCATCGGCTCGGATAGTCCTGACCACGCGCGCCCGTCAAAAATGTGCAGAACCAGGCCGCGCCAGTAACGATCTTTCGGTTCCGGCACCGTGCCTTCGAAATTCACGCGAAACGCGACGGCGTCCGATTTCGACAGCGCACTGATATCGCCCGGGCTGATCGTGTCGCTGAGCCCCGAGATCGCGGTGCCGGTATCGATCGGCACCGCCCAGAACGGTGTGGCAATGCGTGGGAAAAAGATCCACATGGCAAGCGCCAGCGGTACCGCGTACATGACGAGGCGGCTGCTGGTGCCGACACTGCGTCGGACCGGCTCCGCGTCGTCGGCCGATGTCCTGAGCCAGGCTGTCATGATAAGGACGACGCCGGCCACCAGGTAGGGCAGCGACCACAGGTATTGCTCCCGCAGGAGCGACGACATCACGAGGAAGATGGCGATGAACAGCAGCACGAACTGGTCGCGGCGCTGCCGTGTCTCGAGCAGTTTCAGCGCTGCCATGATCGCGAGCAGCGCGGAGCCCGGTCCGACCCCGCTGACCGTGTTGTAGGTGAACAGCACGCCGAGAAATGCGCCGAGCGCCAGCGCCGCGCGCAACAGGGTAGGCGGCACCGGCTTGCGGCGCACCTCGATCGAATAGCGCCATACCGCGCAGGCGAGCAATGCGGCGGTTATCCATACTGGCAGGTACGCAACGTGCGGCAGCAGCGCAAACGCCAGCGCCAGCAGTGTCCACGGCAGGCTGGCGAGCAGCGAACCGTCCGTGCCGCGCGCCCTAGCCATCGGCTTGCTCCAGGCCGAACAGCGCCAGCGCCTCCAGGCATCGGTGCCGGTGAGCGTCACCGTGCGCCGGCGGGAAAGACTGTCCCGGCAGCCGCAGACCGTAGTCCTCGAGCGTCCTGTCGGCGTCGATGATCCATCGCGTCAAAATGGAAAGCCGCTCTTCGATATCGCCCGAGACGACGGCATCGAAGTCGAACCACTGGCTGCTCGTGTCGGCGCCGGAGAATTGCTTCGACAGGAGCTGGTCGCTGCGCGCGTACGCTTTCCAGGCGACGTTGCGTGGCGAGTCGCCGCTGTGGAACCGGCGCAGGCCGGCGAAATCCTCCTCGCCGCGGGCATCGTGCTGCCGGTGTCCGTGCGCCGTCTGCGTCGGCGGAGGCGGCGGCGCCTGGTCGGCCGGGTGCGGATAGACGATGCCCCTGGGGTACATGTGCAGCCACGCCCACGAGCGGAACAACTCGAACGGAAACAGCGTGCGGACGCCGAAGCGTTCGAGCGTTACCCAGCCGCGCCGTTCCGTCCTCACCGGGAGCACGAATATCCTGCTTTCACCCGGCTCGAGATCGTGGACGTCACTCTGGACCTCGCCGATATACAGACGAATGCGATGCCGGGACTCTTCGAGCGGTTTGCGACCGCGATACGAAACTGTGCAGACTGCCCGGCGAAGACCGGCTCGACGCCCGCGAAACTCGATCTCGAGACCGACGAGGTTGCGCTGGCATTGGTGCATGGCGACGAAGCCGATACCGACGAGCATGAACGTGAGCACGAACGACAGGTTGTTGTTGTAGTTCATCGAGCCGAGCAGCATCGCGAAGGTCATCAGGCCAAAGACGAGGCCGACGCCTGTCGGCAGGATGTAAATACGGCGCGGCTGCAGCTTGGTGACCTGGCCGTCATCGCCCTGCCGCTTCCGCGCCCAGCGGCCGAACGCGCCGGCTGGCTGCCGCGCGATGCCCAGGCAGGAGCGCGGCTAGGGAATGCCACCGTTATCGAGGACATGCTGGCACATCTCGGCGGGGCTGCGATAATTCGTGTTGCCTGCGGGCTTCAGGCGGTGTCCGGCGACGGCGGCGAAAACGGCCTGCACGTCGTCCGGGAATACGCCGGAATGATGCTCGACGAACGCGTGCGCCCGGGCGGCGGCGACCAGCGCTAGCGCGCCGCGCGGCGACAGGCCGATTTCGATGTCCGGGGATTCGCGGGTCAGACGCACGAGCGCCTGAATGTAGTCGACGAGCGGATCGCTCATGTGGGCCGCGGATGCTTCGAGCTGCAACGCGACCAGTACTTCGGGCGTCATGTCCGGTGTCGACGTCGCTCGAGCATGCTGCGCCGGTCCTCGCCCGTGAGGAGTTCACGTTCGTGTTCGGCGTTGGGATACCCCAGCTCGAGCCGCATCAGGAAACGGTCGAGCTGCGACTCGGGCAGGGGAAACGTGCCGATCTGGTCCGCGGGGTTCTGCGTCGCGACGACGAAAAACGGTACGGGCAGCGTGCGGCGTATCGCCATCGACGGACACCTGGTGCTCTTCCATCGCCTCGAGCAGCGCGCTCTGCGCCTTGGGCGTGGCCCGGTTGACCTCGTCGGCCAGTATCAGCTGCGCAAATATCGGGCCGGGCTGGAATTCGAAGCTTGCCGGTGTCTCGCCGGAAAATGGAGACGCCGACAATGTCGGCGGGCAACAGGTCACTCGTGAACTGGATGCGCCGGTAGCTGAGGCCCAGAACTTTCGCGAGCGCCTGCGCCAGCGTGGTCTTGCCGAGACCCGGCAAGTCCTCGATAAGCAGGTGGCCGCGCGCGAGCAGGCAAGCGAGCGCCAGCGCGATCTGCTGATCCTTGTCGAGAATGATGCGGCCCAGCGCCGCACGGGCGCGTTCCAGTGCCGTGCGTCCTGCGTCTTTACCGAGCGGCGACTTTTCCAGCGGGCTTCCGCCGTTCATAACGTGCTCCCTGGGTGGGCCGAATCGCGATGATCACACGATTATGTCATCAGTATGGTCGCCAAACCGCCGACCTTTTTCACTTACCGGCAGTCCAGAGTGTGATGCAGTGCTCAGAAAGCCGGGGTGTCAGCCCAGCGCATCGAGCTTTTCGAGCTGCTCGCCGAGCTGCGCGATCTGGCGCTCGAAATCCGCCGCGCGCTGTTTCTCCTGTGTGACCACGTCCGCAGGGGCATTGTTCACGAACCTGGGGTTGTCGAGCTTCGCGCGGGCGCGGTCGAGATCGGCCTGTACCTTGCCGAGCTGCTTTTCGAGCCGCTTGCGTCTCGGCGTCGACGTCGATCAGGCCCTTCATCGGCACGAGCAGTCTCAATTCGTCGAGCAGCGCCATCGCCGCGGCAGGCGGTTCCTCGCCGTCGGTCGAGCAGGGTTACCGACTCGACCCGGCCGACGCGCTGCAGCAGCGTGAGATGTTCATCGGCGCGTTGCGCGTGCTCTGCGGACGCGTTTTGCAGGAGGACCGGCAACGGCTTGCCCGGCGGGATGTCCATCTCGCCGCGGATCTGGCGGACGCCGAGAATGAAGTTCTTCAGCCACTCGATATCCGCCACGGCCTCTGCCGTCCGCCTCTTCTGCCGCGTGCCGCGGGTAGGGCCGCAGCATGATCGTAGGTCCGTCGATGCCGGCGCGTGGCGCAACCTGCTGCCAGATCTCTTCGGTGACGAAGGGCATGATCGGGTGCAGCAACCGCAACAGGCCTTCCAGTACCTCGATCAGCGTCCGGCGCGTGCCGCGCCGTGCTGCCGCCTCGACGACGTCGTCGGACTGCAGCACGGGTTTCGACAGCTCGAGGTACCAGTCACAGAACTCGTGCCAGGTGAATTCGTAGATGGCCTGCGCGACGAGGTCGAGCCGGTAGGTATCGAAGTGCCGGTGAACGGCGGCCACCGTGTCGTCGAATCCTGCACGAATCCAGCGGTCAGCCGAGCTCAGTTCGACGTCACCGTCGTCCAGCTCCTCCGTGTTCATCAGCACGTAGCGCGCTGCATTCCAGAGCTTGTTGCAGAAGTTCTTGTAGCCTTCGACGCGGCCCAGGTCGAAGCGGATGTCGCGGCCGGTCGTGGCGAGCGCACGCGTACGTGAAGCGCAGCGCATCGGCGCCGAAACTGGCCGATACCGTCCGGAAATTCCTTGCGCGTTGCCTTCTCGATCTTCGCACGCAGGTGGTCCTGCATCATTCCCGTCGTGCGCTTCGTCACGAGGGTCTCGAGATCGACGCCGTCGATGATGTCCAGGGGGTCCAGGACGTTGCCCTTCGACTTCGACATCTTCTGGCCGTCGTGGTCGCGGATCAGGCCGTGAATGTAGACGTCGCGGAACGGCACATCGCCCATGAACTTCAGGCCCATCATGATCATGCGGGCCACCCAGAAGAAGATGATGTCGAAGCCCGTCACGAGCACATTGCCGGGATAGAACTCGGACAGCGCGTCGGTCTTTTCCGGCCAGCCCAGCGTACTGAACGGCCACAGGGCCGACGAGAACCACGTGTCGAGTACATCCTCGTCCTGGCGCAGTATCACGTCGCTGCCGAGGCCGTGTTTCTCGCGCACCGCTTCCTCGCTTCGCCCGACGTAGATGTTACCGTTCTCGTCATACCACGCAGGGATGCGATGTCCCCACCAGAGCTGGCGACTGATGCACCAGTCCTGGATGTTGTACATCCACTCGAAGTAGGTCTTCGACCAGTTCTCGGGCACGAAGCGGATGCGCCCCGACTCGACCGCCTCGATGGCGGGTTTGGCGAGTGGCTCGATCTTCACGTACCACTGGTCGGTGAGGTAGGGCTCGACGACCGCGTGCGAACGGTCGCCGCGCGGAATCTTGACGGTGTAGTCCTCGATCTTCTCCAGCAGGCCGAGCGACTCGAACTCCGCGACGATTTTCTTGCGGGCCTCGAAACGGTCCAGGCCACGGTAGTCTTCCGGCACTTCATCGTTCATTGCGGCGTCGTCGGTCAGCACGTTGTACATCGGCAGGCCGTGGCGCTTGCCGATGTCATAGTCGTTGAAGTCGTGCGCGGGCGTGATCTTCACGCAGCCCGTGCCGAATTCGGGGTCGACGTAGTCGTCCGCGATGATCGGGATGCGGCGGCCGACGATCGGCAGGAGGACTTCCTCGCCGACGAGTTTCGTGTAGCGCTCGTCGTCGGGATGTACTGCGACCGCGCTGTCACCCAGCATCGTTTCAGGCCGCGTCGTGGCTACGACGAGGTGGCCTGTCACCGGAGGCGAGGGGGTATCGGAAATGCCAGAGCTTGCCGGCCTCGTCTTCGGAAAGCACTTCGAGATCGGACAGCGCCGTGTGCAGGACGGGGTCCCAGTTGACCAGGCGTTTGCCGCGGTAGATCAGGCCTTCCTCGTACAGATCGATAAAGACCTTCTGCACGGCTGCCGAGCAGCCTTCGTCCATCGTGAAACGGTCGCGGCTCCAGTCGACGGAGGCGCCGAGCCGGCGCGTTTGCTGCGCGATGATGCCCCCCGACTCTTCTTTCCACTGCCAGACCCGCTCGACGAATTTCTCGCGGCCAAGATCGCGCTCGGTCTTGCCTTCGGCACCCAGCAGGCGCTCGACGACCATCTGCGTCGCAATGCCCGCGTGATCCATGCCGGGCTGCCATAGCGCACGGTGGCCCTTCATGCGGTGGTAGCGAGTCAGGGTATCCTGGATCGTGTCGCCGAAACCGTGCCCCATGTGCAGCGTGCCCGTCACGTTCGGCGGTGGGATCATGATGCAGTAAGGCTCACCGTCTCCGCGCGGTGCGAAATAGCCCGCCTCTTCCCAATGGGCGTAGATGCGTTGTTCGATTTCGTTCGGCTGGTAGGACTTGTCCATGCGTTTGTCGGCGCTCTGTCGCGGAAGATCAGACGTTGTGCGTTTCGAGGTCGTGCCCCTCGTCACGGTAGGCGACGAAGCGCCTGCGACTTTTCTGCTTGCTGTCTTCATCGGAGGTTACAAGCTCCGCGATGCGTGGAAAAGCGCCCGCGCAAGCCGGAACGACGTCGTCGAGGTTGATGAGCAGGTCGCGAGCGGCCTGCGTAACCCGGATCGCATCCCACGGTAACCGGTGCGCGTGGCTCGTCGGCGCCGCCACGCACACGATCGTGGGGCACGAAGCTGCCGTCGCGAAAGGTCCAGAGCAGGTCGTCGATGCGGCCCGCGGTGGCTTCATCGCCGGTGTGGATGTGCACCGTGTGTTCGAGCTTGTAAGCCTTCTCCGCGAGACGGCATGCAAACAGCTGCCGCGCCTGCTCGCCCGACTGACTCAGGACATAGAAGTCGATGCGCGCCATAGGTTCGTCAGGGCAGGGCGTTGCACCGCGACAGAACGAATTCCGACAGCAGCGGCACCGGGCGTCCCGTCGCGCCTTTTTTAAGGCCCGACTTCCAGGCGGTCCCGGCGATGTCGAGATGCGCCCACTTCAGGTCTTCGGTGAACTTGCCGAGGAAGCAGCCGGCCGTGATAGCACCGCCATCGCGCCCGCCCACGTTGGCAAAATCGGCGAAGTTGCTCTTGAGCTGCTCCGCGTAGTCCTCTGCGAGCGGCAAGCGCCACGCACGGTCATAGGCGTTGACGCCCGCGCCGACAATCTCGTCGGCCAGTGAATCGTCGTAGCTCATGACGCCGGTGTGATGGTGGCCCAGCGCGATGACGCAGGCGCCGGTGAGCGTCGCCACGTCGATGATCGTGTCAGGCTTGAAGCGGCGCGAATACGTCAGGGCGTCGCACAGGATCAGGCGGCCTTCGGCATCGGTGTTCAGGATTTCGATGGTCTGGCCGGACATGCTCTTGACGATGTCCCCGGGTACCGTCGCCTTGCTGCCGGGCAGGTTCTCTACCGCCGGCACGACGACGTTGAGATTCACGGGCAGCTTGAGGGCCGCGACCGTCGCCATGGTGCCGATGACGCCGGCGGCGCCGCACATGTCGTATTTCATCTCGTCCATGGCCGGCCCCGGCTTCAGCGAAATGCCGCCCGAGTCGAAGGTGACGCCCTTGCCAACGAGCACGATGGGCTTCGACTTGCCGCCGTTCCGGTACTGCATGACGATCAGCTTGGCGGGTTCGTGCGTGCCTGCGGTGACCGACAACAGCGAGTGCATGCCGAGGCGCTTCATGTCGGTTTCGTTGAGTATGCGCGTCGTCAATTTGCCGTTGCCTTTGGCCAGCTTCTGCGCGGTACGCGCGAGGTAGGTCGGCGTGCAGACGTTGGGGGGGAGATTGCCGAGGTCCTTCGCCAGCGACATACCGGTGACGATCGCGTCGCCGTGTTTTGCACCCAGCATCGCCTTGCCCGCGTCAGCGCGGCTCGCGACCGACAGGCCGAGTTTCCTGAGCGGCATGCGCGCGTTGTTGCCGCTGCTCTTCATTTCCGTGAACCGATACAGGACATCGCCGACCGTCTGCACACCCTGGCGGGCGCGGTAGTAGACGTTCGCGTCGCCGACGTCCTCGAGGGTCAGCGTAATGAGGACGTCGCGACACTTGCTCTCGGAGACCGAACCGATGGCCGCCGCTACCGCGCGGCAGAAGTTACGGGTATCGAGTTCGCCGGACTTGCCGAGCCCGACGACGGCTACACGCGCCGCCTTGATTCCGGGGAGTCTGGTCAGCAGGACGCAGCGTCCCGGTTTCGTCGAAATGTCGCCGCTCTTCACCAGGCGGCGCAGCTCGCCATTACTCGCGGCGTCGATATCCGCGGCACCCGCGCTGAGTTTGCCACTGTCGTAAACGCCGACGATGACACAGTCCGTTACGCGCTTGGCGGCGCTGCTGGTGGTTGTGAAATAATCCATGAGAAGTCAGGGCTGTCCCGGGGAAAATAAAAGCGGTAGTCTAACCGATTCGGTCCAAAACCGTTAAGGAAATCATTGACATCGATGCTCCGCATCCTCGATCGATACATATTCCGGGAGATTGCTGCGACGTGGCTTGGGGTCACGCTCGTACTGTTGATGATCTTGCTGACAAACCAGTTTGCCCGGGTTCTCGGCGAGGTCGCGAAGGGCAAGCTGCCGAAAGGCGCGGCGATGGACGTTATCGGCCTCTCGGCCTTGCAGTACATGACGGTACTGGTGCCGATCGGCCTGTTCCTGTCGATCATGCTGGCGCTCGGCCGGCTGTACCGGGACAGCGAGATGCCGGCGATGATGGCTTGCCGCGTCGGGCCCTCCGGCGTGTACCGGCCGGTGGTCTGGCTGACGCTGCCGTTGGTGGCCGGTGTCGCCTGGCTGGCCATCGACATCGGGCCTCGTGCACTGCAAACCGTTGAACGAATCGGGGCCGAGGCGCGCCGCGAAGCAGACCTCGCGAGTATCGAGCCCGGCCGCTTCACCGTTTTCGGGCCCAACAATGCGGTCGTCTACGGTGAACGGGTCACGCCCGACGGCTTTATGGAGAATGTCTTCCTGCAGCGCTTCGTCGAGGACGACGCCGGCGAGCTGAATGTCGTCGAAGTCGTGGTGGCGGAACGCGGCGAGCAGGTTGACTCTGACGATCCCGATATCCGCTTCCTCGTGCTGCACAACGGCCGCCGCTACGAAGGCGTCCCGGGAACGCCACAGTTTCGCGTCGTCGAGTTCGGGGAGCATGGGATCCCGTACCGCCTGCCGAGCCTCGAGCCGCCGGAGCTGGAGCCGCGCGAGATGCCGGTCGCCACGCTGATGCGCTCGTCGGACCCGCTGCACCGTGCCGAACTGCAATGGCGCATCGGAGTGCCGCTGTCGACGATCATTCTCGCAATCTTCGCGGTGCCGCTGTCGCGCAGCCAGCCACGATCGGGGCGGTACGGCAGGCTGGCGGTGGGGCTGCTGGTCTTCATTATCTATTTCAATCTCCTGAGCGCGGCCAAGGCCTGGGTCGAAAAAGGCGAGGTCGATCCGTCAATAGGCCTGTGGTGGGTGCACGGACTGTTCCTGCTCGGGGCGCTGATGTTGCTCGCGGTGCAGGACCAGGTTCACAGGCGGATATTCCGATGACCGGCATACTCAGCCAGTACCTGATGCGCACGATACTGGCGAGCACCGCGCTGGTGCTCGTGGTGCTGCTCGCGCTGGCCGGCCTGTTCGAGTTCATTGCCGAACTCGAAGACGTGCAGGCCGACTACAGGACCCCGCAAGCCATCCTGTTCGCGGCGCTGCGGCTGCCGAATCTCGCCTTCCAGATGTTCCCGGTGTCCGCATTGATCGGTTCGCTGCTGGGCCTGGGTGGGCTGGCGGCCAACAGCGAGGTTATCGTCATGCGCGCCTCCGGGCTCTCGGTGCGCAAGCTTGCCGGCATGGCCGCGATGTCCGGATTCGTAATGCTGGTCATCACGGCCCTGCTGGGCGAGTTCATCGGCCCGCCGCTCGACTATTACGCGCGCAACATGCGTGCGGAGGCGCGCTCCGGTGACGATAACGCAAGCCTCAGCAACCAGGCCTGGGTAAAAGACGGCCCCGTATACCTGCATCTCGAGCGTATCAACACGGAGTTCGATTTCGGCAGGCTCTACGTATTTCGCTTCAACGACGCCAACGAACTGGTCTCGATCGCGAGGGCGGAGAACGCCGGTATCGGCGAAGACGACAGCTGGCGGCTGGAAAACTTTCGCGAGACGCGGTTCCGGCGCGACAGCGTGCAGGCCGTGGAGTCGTCCGTGGCCGTGGAATCGTTCGAGGTCAATGCCGAGATGCTGGGCAGTTCGATGGTGAAATCGGACAGCCTGTCTGCCCGCGGCCTGTTGACCTACATCGACTACCTGAAACGCAACCACCTCGATTCGCGGAATTACGAGTCCGAGCTCTGGTACCGGGTGTCGCGGACGGCTGCCGTCATGGTCATGCCGATGCTGGCCCTCGCGTTCGTGTTCGGCTCGCTGCGCTCGGGCGGCGCGGGCGCCCGCCTGATGATCGGCGTTGCCGTGGGCCTCGCGTATTACCTTGCGAGCGAAATGGTCGCCAATTCCGGGCAGGTGTTTAACCTGAATCCGGCGCTGGTGTCGTGGCTGCCATCGATGGCCCTGTTACTGGTCACGATAATCGCGCTGGCACGAATACGTTAGCGCTGCGCCTTGTTGCGCGGGTAGTGCACCAGCCGGGTCTTGCTGATCTTGTCGTGCCACGTGAGGCGGTCGGCATCCCACAGCTGCCAGAAGAACCCGAGTCCCAGCGGCAACCATGACAGCAGCGCCGCGAAGAAACGAATCGTCGCCGCGCCCAGCGACGGCACCGTGCCCTCCGCGGTCTGCAACTGCAGGCCCCAGGACTGCATGCCGAGCGTGCGTCCGCGGTGGACCCAGAAGCCGACGAAAAACGCATACGCGACGGCGACCAGCGTCAGCTGGTAGACGAAGTACAGTGGGCCGCTCCCCGGTTCGATCGATTCGCCGCCTTCGATCGCGATGAACGGAAGGGTGGCCATGAACCACAGCGCGAGCAGTAGCAGGGAGTCGTATAGCATCGCCGCGAAGCGCCGCAGCAGCCCGGTGTTCTGCATTGTCACAGCTCCTTCATGAACGCGACCATGCGCTTCCTAGTGGCTTCATCCGGCAACTCGCCGAAGCCCGCCTCCAGGTTGTCACGCATGTGATGCGGCTTGCTGGTTGCGGGTATCACGGACGTGACCGCGGGGTGGCTGATGATGAACTTCAGGAAGAACTGGCCCCAGCTCGCTGCGAATTCCGTGGCCCAGCCGGGCAGTTCGCGGCTGCGTACGGCACTGAACAGGCGCCCGGCCTGGTAGGGCCGGTTGATGATGACCGCGATGCCGAGGTCGGCCGCCAGCGGCAGCAGCCTTGCGTCCGCTTCGCGCTCGCCGAGCGAGTAATTGATTTGTACGAACTGCGGTTTGAATTTCCGCAGTGCGCTCTCGAGGTCGTCCAGCGCGCTCGCCCGGTAGTGGGTGACGCCGCTGTAACGGATCTTTCCCTGCTCCTGGAGGCCGCGAATCGTCTGCATGTGGATGTCCGTGTCGCGCAGGTTGTGCACCTGCATCAGGTCGATGACATCGGTCTTCATGAGCTGTGCCGAGCGCTCCATCTGCCGGACACCGGCGTCGCGCCCGTCCGTCCAGACCTTGGTGGCGAGAAACATGGCGTCTCGCGGCGCCCCGGCCGCGATGACGTCGCCGATGACCTCCTCCGAGCGGTTGTACATCGGCGACGTGTCGACAACACTGCCGCCGGCGCCGAGCAGAAGCTCCACGATGTGCAGGCGTTCGGCGATCGCGTCGGGCGTGCCGGCGACGTCGAACACGCTGTAGGTGCCGAGCCCGATGACAGGCAGCCACTCGTCGCCGGACGGTACCGGCCGGGTCAGCATGCTACGTCCATCGGCGGCTGCCGCCAGCGGCAGTATCCCCATTGCCCCGGTTGCCGCGGCAGCCGTCAGCGCGTCGCGGCGTGTCCAGAGTGGTAGCTTCATGCGCGGGTTCCTCGAGTCGAAGCGGTGTCATAAGCGCGATATGCCTTGCCAAGCCATAACGCGATTGCAACCCACACCGCGGCAAACGGCAACATCACGATCGATATGCCGGAGAAACCGAGGCCCCAGAGTGCCCTGACGGTCCACGTGCCGATCAGGTCGCCGCCGCGGTACACGGCCGTATCGATGAAGTTCTTCGACTTGTACTTCTCCTCCGGTGTAACGACGGAATACAGCATGTCGTTCGTCGGTTTCGATAACCCGAAGCCGACGGCACGCCGGATGGCCTGCACGGCTGCGACGGCGAGGAATGACGGGTTGATGGCAACCAGCGTAAAGCCGATGATCGAGATGACCGGCAGCAAAGAGAGCGTCACGCCGACGCCGAACCGCCATACCGCACGTTTGACGATGAGCAGTTGCACGAGCATCGCCATGGTGTTGGTCGCTGCATCGATGAATGCGAAAGTCCTGGTGCGTTCGTCGGTGCTTGCGAATGCCTCGCCGACCAGGTCGGTCATGAACATGTAAAGCGCGGTACCGAGCAGGCTGGCGATAATCGAGGCGAGGCCGATGGCAGAAAGGTACTTCGATTGGGTCACCAGCGTGACGCCGCCGAGCAGCGAGCCGCCCAGCGGCGCGGCCGAAGCCATCGTGCTTTCGATTTCGCTACGATGCTCGGACTCCACCCAGCGCCTCAGGCGCGTGATGCAATAGACCCCGAACAGCAACAGGCTTGCGGAGATGGGCAGCAGGTTCTGGAAGCCGATCGGCACCACCAGCGAACCGGTGGCGAGCGGGCCGATCAGTGCACCTGCGCTGCCTCCCGCGGAGATCACGCCGAACAGTCGGCGCGACTGCTCGCGCGTGTAGATGTCCGCCATGAAACTCCAGAACACGGACACGACGAACAGGTTGAATACGCTGAGCCAGACGAAGAACGCACGGCCGAGCCAGACGAAGCTCAGGCCATTGTTGATGGCGTAACTGAAGCCGGCCCAGAAAATCAGGATGTTGATGACGAAAAAGTAATACACCCAGGGCAGGAACTTCCGTCGCGGAAAGCGGGACGCAACCCAGCCGAACAGGGGTGTGACGGCGAGCATGACGACGAAGGTGCTCGAAAACAGCCACGGCACGTTCTGCACGCCGCCCTCGACGGCCATCGTCTCGCGGACCGACCGCAGCATGTAGTACGCCGACAGCACGCAGAAGAAATACACGAATGACCAGGCGACTGCGTAGTACTCGTGGCGTTCGAGACCGAGCACGCGGCCGAGCAGGAATCGCTGTTCGCTGGCTGGTGGAGGCTGTGACATCACGGCGCATCATAGTCTGAACTGCACCGAATGCCGAAATTTGACGGTGGTCTGCGATCCGTCATTGCCCGAACCTGTATCGCATCAAACCCGGGGAGAGGAAAGATGGTGATACGGATAATCGCATGCATGTGCTGCATTCTTTCGGCAGGCCTGGCGTGGCCGGGTACGGCCCGTGCACAGAACCTCGTTATCGGCGTCGACGGATGCGCGATACTGGCGTCGGTGGTCTTCACGGAAGTGACGGAGGCCAGGTTGGGCTACTCGTCCGGCTTCCCACGTGACCTGCTGTACGCCGGCCGGAACGAAATTACCGTGTGCAACGAGACCGCCCGCAGCGTCACCGGTGCCTTCGCCGCCGCGCTGCGTCAATCAAACGTCTATGTCACGTGGGGCTTCCATACGGGCTACCGCGGCGACTATTGCCTCAGCCATTTTCTGTCACAGTGCTACCCGACAGGCGATCCCGCGATGCCGCCCCTGGACGAGATGGAGCGGTCGTTCGTTCTACGGAGCTGGCAGGCCGTGCAGGACTCGGTGCGCTACGGAATGGCATCGTACCCGGGCAACGACGTTGCCCGATTCGAGATCGATGAGCTCGCTCGCAGTATCCGCCGGTCAATTGTTGCCGGCAGTGTTGAGAACCAGTCGCAACTGCCGGGTTTTTAGCGGGGTAGCGCTCGTGTTGCTTCGAACGGTGCGGCCCTCGGTTTGTCTGAAAGTGCTAAATTATCCGCACTGTATGAAGGCAATCCCGTCGTGGCGACGTACGTCGAACCGGGCGGCGGCCCCGAATGGTTTACGCTCAAGGAGCCCAAGGGGCTCTGACGCCGTAGTCAGCTGCCGGATGAGGAGGCGCCGGCGTAGAATACACTGCCAGGATCAGTCTGATCGGGTTTAGGGGGGGGGCAAAATGAAACGGTTGCTGTTGCCGCAGTTGTTGTTGATGCTGCTGATTACCGGGTGCGCGCAATCACGCGTTGGAGAATTCGATTTCGCCGAGGGCGTGGTGCAGCACGCCGTCCCGGCTGACGAGATTTCGTGGAGAGCGTGTCCGCCGAACCTGCCGTCGGGCTGCGAAATTGCCGTGCTTGAGGGCGATCCACGCGCATCGGGTTTGTTCACAGTGCGATTCCGGCTGAGCGAAGACTTCGTGATGCCACCGCACACCCATCCCAGGGACGAGCGTGTGACCGTGCTGCACGGGCGAATGGCGGTTGCCTTCGGCGCGAACGCTACGCGGGACGATGCAACGGAATTCGGGCCGGGCGACTACTACGTGAATGCCAGCGGTGCGATCCACACCGTATGGGCGAGCAAGTCATCTGAAATCCAGATTACCGGGTTCGGACCCTGGGAAGCGCATTTCGTTGAGTAGCGGCGTCGGAAATCGACGGTGACTGACATCCAGCTGTATTCCACGCTGACGTGCCCCGAGTGTGGACACAAGGCCAAGGAACTGATGCCGGTGAACGCTTGTCAGTTCTACTATGATTGCACGGCCTGTGGGGCCCTCCTCAGACCCCTTGAGGGTGACTGCTGCGTGTACTGCTCTTTTGGTGACGTGAGGTGTCCGCCGATTCAGCAAGGAGATTCTTGCTGTGACTAGCGTGGTGCGATGGCAACGACCGACCTGAAACAGGACGGGCCGGGTTCACTCTGCAATTCACTTGGCACTCCCTAGGGGATTGATTCGCGCCTGCGGCGCTCACCCCTTCGGGGCGCCTTTGGCGTCCAAACTCGCTGCGCGAGTTTGTCGAACCCGGGGGCTTCTGCATCCAGCCTAAGTACAGCCAAACAAAAACGGGGCCCGACGGGCCCCGCTTCTTGTTTGGCACTCCCTAGGGGATTCGAACCCCTGTTACCGCCGTGAGAGGGCGGCGTCCTGAACCGCTAGACGAAGGGAGCGGAGTTGCCGATTTTTGACTGCCCCGGCGGGCAGGGGCTGCTATTATACGGCCGCATATTGAATCCTCAAGCGGAAATCATTTGAAGAACAACGGGCAACCTGCATCGCAAGGTCCCAAGATCATCCCCCGCTCGGCCCACGGCGTCTCCCGGGACGAATTCTCGAAGAGCGCGCTCAAGGTACTGTACCGACTGCATAAATCCGGCTTTCAGGCCTTCCTGGTCGGCGGTTGCGTACGTGATGCGCTGCTGGGACTGCACCCCAAGGACTTTGACGTGGCCACGGACGCGACGCCGGACGAGGTGCGGGCGCTGTTCTCGAATTGTCGCCTGATCGGGCGGCGGTTCCGCCTCGCCCACGTGCGTTTCGGCCGCGAGATCATCGAGGTTGCGACGTTTCGTGCCGCCGCCAACCATGCCGATGACGACCACGCGCACGATGACGAAGGTCGCATTATTCGCGACAACGTCTACGGCAGCATCGAAGAGGACGTCTGGCGCCGGGATTTCACCTGCAATGCGCTCTACTACAACATAGCCGACCACAGCATCTGGGACTTCGTCGGGGGCGTCGAGCACATAAACGAGAAGCATATCGTCCTGATCGGAGATCCTGAAAAACGGCTGCGGGAAGATCCCGTACGCATGCTCCGCGCCGTGCGATTCGCCGCAAAGCTGGGTTTTACCGTGGACGATTCCGTCAGCAACGCAATGCGGAGCCAGGTCGACCTGCTGACCAATGTCCCGGCGGCGCGACTGTTCGATGAGTTCCTGAAGCTGTTCCAGGCCGGTCACGCCGAACGCACGTTCGACATGCTGCACGACTACGGGCTGTTCGCACAGCTGTTCCCCGCGACGGACCAGGAGATCGAGCAGGACGATACCTTCGCGGACTTCGTCCGTGCGGCGCTCAGGAATACGGACAAGCGCGTCGCGCAGGGGTTGTCGGTGACACCGATGTTTCTGCTCGGCGTTTTCTTCTGGGCCCCGGCAAGGCGCCTGGCTGAAGAACTGCGCGTCGAAGAAAAGATGTCGGAATCGCAGGCGCTCAGTCTCGCCTCCTACGAGCTCGCCGGCCAGCAGCAGAGGCGCGTTTCCATCCCGCGGCGCTTCACGGTGCCGATGCGCGAAATGCTTGCCCTGCAGCCGCGCTTTACGACCACGCGCGGCAAGCGGGCGCATGAACCTGCTGGATCACCGCCGCTTTCGCGCGGCCTATGATTTCATGATGCTCCTGGCCGAAGTCGGCCAGTTCGATCCGGAACTCGCGCAGCTTCTGGACGGACGTTCAGAATCAGTCAGCCGACGAACGGGCGGAGTACCTTCCAGATCAATCGCAAACCGCGGGCGCGGCGCAGGAGCCGACGCCGCAAGCGCCGACTCGAAGGCCGGACAATCGTCGTGAGCCCGGCCGGCGCGGAGGTCCTCGTCGGGCTCGGCAGCAACCTGGACCACCCCGCACGCCAGATCGAGACCGCGTTCGGCATGCTCGATGCGCTCGAAGAGACCAGGCTGGTCGCCAGGTCGTCGCTGTACCGTTCCGCGCCGCTCGGGGGCATCGAGCAGCCGGACTTCGTCAACGCGGCCGCGCTGCTGACGACAGCACTGGAACCGCGCGCGTTCCTCGAGGCGTTGCAGGCCATTGAGCGCGCACGTGGCCGCGAGCGCGACGACACGCACTGGGGACCGCGCGTGCTGGACCTGGACCTCCTGGCCTACAACGGCATGTCGATCGACGAGCCGGACCTCAGCGTCCCGCACCCGGGCATCGCTGCGCGAAATTTTGTATTGTTGCCGTTACGCGAGATCGCGCCCGACTTCCACATACCCGGGCTCGGTCGCGTACGCGACCTGCCGGTGAACGACCGCGAGCCGCGAATTTCCAAAATTGCCTGACAGGAACGCCATCGTGTCGACCCGCAGTCCCAACCGAGGTGCCGGCAGCCCCCGCCTGATTGTCGTTGAGGGGCCTATCGGTGCGGGCAAGACCGCGCTGGCCAGGCGCCTTGCCGAGAGCCTGTCCGCGGAGCTGATCCTCGAGGAAGCGCTGGAGAACCCGTTTCTCGAGCGTTTCTACCGGGAGGGCAAGTCGGCGGCCCTGCCAACGCAGATGTTCTTCCTGTTTTCTCGCGCCCGGCAGATCGAACAGCTGCGGCAGACCGACATGTTCGCCACTGTGCGCGTGTGCGACTACCTGTTCGCGAAGGACCGCCTGTTTGCCGAGCTCAACCTCGACACGGACGAGTTCGCGCTGTACGAGCAGCTCGCCGACCAGCTCGCTGTCGAACCACCGGTACCCGATCTCGTGATCTACCTGCAGGCTTCGGTCGACGTGCTGTTCGAACGCATCGCCCGGCGCGGCATCGGTTACGAGAGCATGATCGACCGTGCCTACCTCGAGCACCTGGCTGATATTTACGCGCGCTTTTTTCACGCGTACAACGACGGTCCCCTTCTGATTGTGAATGCGTCGCAGATCGACCCGGTGAATAATGACGCGGACTACGAGCAGCTGTTTCGCCAGATCGAGCGCACGACCGGTGGCCGCCACTTCTTCAATCCGACGGCGGCTGCGCTGGCCTGACCGCGCGGGCACGCCGCTTTTTCCGGAGACGCACTGATGTATACCCAGCTCGAGCAACGCGGCATGCCGGAACCGCCGGTCAACGTCTCGACGCTTGCGCACGATGAAAGCGGAGGGCGAGCCGATCGCCTGCCTGACCGCTTACGACGCGAGTTTCGCCGTGCTGGTCGATGTGGCCGGCGATCGACCTCGTTCTGGTCGGGGATTCGCTGGGCATGGTCATCCAGGGCCACGACACGACGGTGCCGGTGACGGTCAACGACATCGTCTATCACACGCGCGCCGTTGCGCGCGGACTGCGCCGTCGCGTTCCTCGTCGCCGATATGCCGTTCATGAGTTACACGAACCCCGACCAGGCGCTCGAGAATGCGGTGCGCATGATGCAGGAAGGCGGCGCGATGATGATCAAGCTCGAAGGCGGCGAGGGCCAGGTCGAGATCGTCGAGCATCTCGCACGGCACGACATCCCGGTGTGCGCGCACCTCGGGCTCAAGCCGCAGTCGGTGCACAAGATCGGCGGCTTTCGCGTGCAGGGGCGCGAGCCGGACGAAGGCGAAGGACATGAGCGAGGCGGCGAAGCGCCTGCAGGACGCCGGCGCAGACATCGTGCTGCTGGAATGCGTGCCCAACGAAGCTCGGCAAATCCGTCTGCGCGACGCTCGACGTGCCGGTGATCGGCATCGGCGCCGGCCCGGACGTCGACGGCCAGATCCTCGTGCTGTACGACATTCTCGATATCACGCGGGGCGCACGCCGAGGTTCGTACAGAACTTCCAGGCCGGGCAGACGTCGCCCCTCGACGCCATCCGCGCCTACGTACGGGCGGTCAAGGATCGCAGCTACCCGGCGCCCGAGCACTGCTTTTCCTGATAAAGGGATGGCCCCATGCAAATAGTCAGTACCCGGGAACAAATGCCGCGATCTGCACGAGACCTGGCGGCATCACGGCGAGCATGTCGCCCTGGTACCGACGATGGGCAATCTTCACTCGGGGCACCTGAGCCTGGTCGAGCTCGCGCGCGAGCATGCGGAGCGCGTAGTCGTGACCATGTTCGTCAATCCCACGCAGTTCGGTGAAGGCGAGGACTTCGAGGAATATCCGCGCACGCTGAAGCGCGACACGCAGCGGCTGCGCAAGCTCGAAGCCGATGCGCTGTTCTCGCCGGATGTCGACACGGTGTACCCGTTCGGAATCGACATGGCCACGCTGCGTTTCCGTGCCGGGCCTGACGCGAGAATTTCTGCGGCGCTTCGCGACCGGGCCATTTCGACGGCGTAACCACCGTTGTCGCCCGCCTGTTCGCGCTCGTCCAGCCCGACGTCGCCGTCTTCGGACAGAAGGACTACCAGCAGCAGCTCGTGATCCGGCACATGACGGAGGACCTCAGCCTGCCGATCCGGATCATCACGGCGCCGACGGTGCGCGAGCCTGACGGGCTCGCAATGAGTTCGCGTAATCAGTACCTGAGCGAGGCGGAGAGGGCGGTTGCGCCGCAGCTCCACGCGGCGCTCGATGCGATCGGCATGGAGCTACAGAGCGGCAAGCGCAATTTCGAAGACCTCGAGAACGATGCCCGGGCAAAACTCGATGCGGCAGGTTTCGTTCCCGATTACGTGGCAATACGCCGCGCCGAAAACCTCGAGCCACCCGACCGCGATTGCGACGAACTCGTCGTGCTGGCGGCCGCACACCTCGGCAAGGCCCGCCTGATCGACAACATCGTTATTACGATTTAGGCGGAGACGCGGTCGCGTCCGGCATGCTTGGCGCGATAAAGGGCTGCGTCCGCCGCCCGGATTAGGTTGTCCAGGTTTCCGTGGGGTGGTAACTCGGCAACGCCCATCGAGATGCGAACCGGAATCTGGATCAAAGAGTCGCTGCCGTCTCCCGTATCTCCGCTGACCGAGCGTCGTACCCGGTCTGCGATCACGAGAGCGGCTTCCAGGTCCACCTGCGGCAACAGCACCGCAAACTCGTCGCCGCCGTAACGCACCAGCACGTCGCGCGGCCGGAACTGCTTGCGCAGGATTCGCGAAACCGCGGACAGCGCCCGGTCGCCGGCGATATGACCGAAGCGGTCGTTGAAGTCCTTGAAGTTATCGACGTCGACCATGATGAGCGACACGGGCTCGTCGTTCTTCGTGCAGCGCCCGATCTCGCGCGGAAAAGATTCTTCCATCGAATGTCGGTTGCCGAGTCCGGTCAGGGCATCGGTGGTGGCATGACGTTCGAACTTGCGCAGTTCGCCGTAGCTGTCGGCGATGACCCTGTTGTGGCTGCGGACGCGCTCCGAGAGGACCACGAGCAGGTTCTTGGCAAATTCGTGAGACGCGTCCACCATCTCCCAGAGGACGGACTGGTGAATGACGAGCAAATGCGTGTTTTCCGCGCCGATGACGTACGCGGACGGATCGCGATCCTCGATGATCGACATCTCGCCGACGCAGGCGCCGGTTTCCATCGTCGCAACCACCGGTCCGCCGGGCGACCCGACGTGCACGTTCAGACTGCCCGACAGCACGATGAACACGTATTCGTTCTTCGCGCCCGGCGATAACAGGAGTTCGCCGGCGCCGAGGTCGCGCCGGTCGCATCGCTGCAGCAGGTCCTGTACGTCTTCCGGGCGCACGCCCTGGAACAACTCGAGGGCCTGCAACAGCGAGCGTTTATAGTCCGAATTTATGGCTAGCGCATGCTCCATCCGGACGATTCTGGCGGATTTCGGTAGCGAAAAACGCCGACTGGACCACATTATGGTGAGCCAGAACCATCATGGCGGGACTAATGGTCGTTTTCGAGTTCCTGTCGTGCCGAGGCAAATGCGGCCCGGTCTTCCTCGCTGGGCTCCGGGTATCGGAGGCCGATGCTCTCCAGCGCATTGATGATGGTCTCGGCGACCCGCGCCTGCATGTAAGGCTTGCTGTCGGCGGGGATCGCGTACCACGGCGCCCAGGGTCGGGAGGTCGCGTTGAGCGCCTCCTCGTAGGCATGCATGTAGGCGTCCCAGTGCTGCCGCTCGATGACGTCGCGCGGTTCGAACTTCCAGTTCTTGGCGGAATTGTCGAGCCGTGCCAGGAATCGCCGCTTCTGTTCTTCGCGCGACACGTTGAGCCAGAACTTGATGATGACGGTGCCATTGCGCGCCAGATGCTCCTCGTGCTCACGGATGGAGCGCAGGCGGTCGTTCCAGATCGTCTCGAGGTTCGGCTCGCCGGGTATCTTTTGCGAGGCCAGTATCTGCGGGTGCACACGCACGACGAGCACCTCCTCGTAATGGCTGCGGTTGAAGATGCCGATGCGCCCACGTTCCGGCAGGCAGCGAGCCGTGCGCCAGAGAAAATCGTGGTCGAGCTCCTGGCTCGACGGTTTCTTGAAACTGAACACCTGGCAGCCCGACGGATCGACGCCCTGCATGACCGCACGGATCGTGCTGTCCTTGCCCGCAGCATCCATTGCCTGGAACACCAGCAGTATTGCGTGCCGGTCGCCCGCTGCGAGTACGCGCTGCAGTTGCTTCAGTTTGTCGGTTGCGCGTTTGCGATGTTTACCCTTGTGCGGATGCCGGTCCGTGACAGCAGCGGTGCTGGCTTTACTGACGCGGAACGAGCCGTCAAACGGCACGAGGTACTCGGACGCAGGCGCCTGGAACATGGTCTCCCCCTTGTTTTTAGTTCTGTTTGTCATGCTGAGCCAGCGCCCACCGGACGTGTTCAGCCACCAATTTTGAGTCTGAATCACGCCGTTTGTTCAGTGCGTCGATGACCGCGGGGGTCGTCTTCGCGTTGCCGAGGGCTACCGCAATGTTGCGCAGCCAGCGCTCGTAACCAATTCGACGAATGGCGCTGCCTTCGGTTTTTCCGAGCCACGTCGCTTCGTCCCATGCGAACAGCTCAACGAGGTCCACGTCATCCAGTCCGTGCCGTGGCGCGAAGTCGGGCTCGCTGCTCTGCGTCGCGAACTTGTTCCAGGGGCAGAACAGCTGACAATCGTCGCAGCCGTAGATGCGGTTGCCGATTGCCGCGCGGAACTCCGTGGGTATCGACTCCTTGAGTTCGATGGTGAGATAGGAAATGCAGCGGCGTGCATCGAGCTGGTAGGGCGCGACGATGGCGCCGGTGGGGCAGACGTCGATACAGGCCCGGCAGCTGCCGCAGTGCGACGCGTCGCCGGCGTCGACCGGCAGCGGCAGGTCGGTATACAGCTCGCCGAGGAAGAACCAGGAACCCGCGTCGCGATTGATCAGGTTGGTGTGTTTCCCGATCCAGCCGAGGCCGGCCTTCTCGGCGATCGGTTTTTCGAGCACCGGGGCGCTGTCGACGAATACGCGGTAGCCGAACTCTCCGACGCTTTCCCCGATCCTGCGCGCCAGCGCCCGCAGCCGGCCGCGCAGGACCTTGTGGTAATCGCGGCCGAGCGCGTAGCGTGACACATAGGCGCGCCGTTCATCGTCGAGCAGCTCGAGCGCCGCGTCCTGTGCTTCGGGCAGGTAGTCCATGCGTGCCGTGATGATGCGCAGGGTGCCCGGGACGAGTTCCGGTGGGCGGCTGCGCCGGGTGCCGTGACGCGCCATGTAGTCCATGCGCCCGTGGTAGCCGGCGCGCAACCACTCCTGCAGCCTGGACCCGGCGTGTTCGAGGTCGACGTCGCTGACGCCTATCTGCTGGAATCCGAGTTCGCGCGCCCATTCGCGGATGACAGACTTCAGTTCGTCCGGATCGGCGATTCTTTGTCGGCCTTCGTTCATCAGTGCCAGTATAATCGTGCCGATGCGCGCACTGCCGATCGAAATCTATTCCGTAGCAACCGTACGCGAGATCGACCGAACGGCGATCGAGGACGAGGGCATCCCGGGCTACACGTTGATGACCCGCGCGGGTGCCGCAGCCGTGCGCGCCGCGCGCGAGCGTTTTCCCGAAGCGACCCGCTGGCAGGTCGTTTGTGGCGCCGGCAACAATGCCGGCGATGGTTACGTCGTTGCCCGGCTCGCGGCCCAGGAGGGCATCGTCGTCTCCGTCGTTGCGCTGGTCGACCCGGAATCACTGACGGGCGACGCCGCGACGGCGTACGGCGATTTTGCGGCAGAGGGCGGCATCGTCATGCCCTGGGAGGGCGAGCTCGACGGCGAAGCCGCGCTGCTCGTCGATGCGCTGCTCGGCAGCGGACTCGAGCGCGACGTCAGCGGCGAATTCGCGAAGGCGGTGGCGGCGATCAATGCGCACCCGGCCAACGTCATGGCGCTCGATATCCCGACCGGCGTGCACGGCGACAGCGGCGACGTGATGGGCGCCGCGGTCGCGGCGGACCTCACGGTGACCTTCGTCGGCCTGAAAGTCGGCCTGTTCGCCGCGGAGGGTGCGGAGCTGAGCGGCACGGTCGTGTTCGACGGTCTCGAGGTCCCGGAACACTGCCGCCCGCACGGCGAAGCCCTGTGCCGGCGGATTTCCGGCCGGGTCCTGCGCCGCTGCCTGAAACGGCGCCCGCGCAGCGCTCACAAGGGCGATTTCGGCCATGTGCTGATTATCGGCGGTGGCGAAGGCATGCCGGGGGCGGTCAGGCTCGCGGGCGAGGCCGCACTGCGCGCGGGGGCAGGGCTCGTGAGCATCGCCACGCATCCCTCGCACGCAACCGTTATCGTCGGCTCGCGTCCGGAGCTCATGAGTCACGCGATCGAGGATGCGGCGTCGCTGGGCCCGTTGCTGGAACGGGCGACCGCGGTCGCGTTCGGGCCGGGTCTCGGCACCTCGGACTGGGCGCGGCAACTCTACAGTGCCGTCGGTGACCTCGAACTCCCGTGTGTCTGGGATGCGGATGCGCTCAACCTGCTCGCGGAAACGCCGGCGGTGAGTGACCGCCGCATCATCACCCCGCATCCCGGCGAGGCGGGGCGCCTGCTCGGCGAGCCGACCGGCACCGTGCAGGGTGACCGCAGGGCCGCGCTCGCGGCGCTGCAGGAGAAATATGGCGGTGTCGTGGTGCTGAAGGGCGCCAACACGCTCGTGACGTCGAAAAAGAAAGTCCCGTGGCTTTGCACTGCCGGCAATCCGGGCATGGCGAGCCCGGGGATGGGCGATGTTCTCACGGGCATCATCGCCGCGCTGCTGGCACAGGGACTCGGCAAGGAGGCCTCCGCGGTCGTGGGCGTCGAGGTGCATGCGCGCGCAGGCGACCGCGCGGCCAGGGCCGGGGAGCGCGGCACCATTGCGTCGGACCTGATTGCCGAGCTGCGCCGCATCGTGAATCCATGAAACGGTCGCTTGCCGACGAAAGCGCGACGCAAGCGCTTGCCCGGCAGCTCGCCGCGGCGTTGCCGCAGCGCACGGCCGGCCTGACGCTGTTGCTGCAGGGCGACCTGGGTGCCGGCAAGTCCACGTTTGCACGCGCGCTGATTCGTGCGCTCGGTCACGCGGGCGCGGTGCCGAGCCCGACGTACACGCTCGTCGAGCCCTACGACCTGCCGGGCGGCATGGTCTACCACGTCGATCTGTACCGGGTATCGAGCGAGGACGAGCTGCGGTACCTGGGCTGGACCGAGCTCGACGCGGGTTTTCGCATCGTCGAATGGCCGGATCGGGCGCCCGGCATCGCCGCGCAGGCGGATCTGCGTGTCGAACTCGCCTACGAGGATCCCGGCCGCCGCGCGACCGTAACCGCGCTGAGCGCGGAGGGCGAGCGGATCACCGCCCGGCTCGATGCCGCCGCCATTACTGAACCAGTAGATTAATAAATCGGTTTATCCTGCTAATTTTGAAAAGAATATTCTTGGAATTCGCCACGAATTTCGTATACTGACGCGACATAACCAAGGCTTGGGTGGTTACTTCGCGATGCGAATTTCGCGTTTTCTCGTTAGCAGTGTCCTGATTCTGCTCTGCACGGCAGCGCAGGGCGCCTCCACCGTCGAAAATATCCGTATCTGGTCCGACAACGGCAAGACCCGGGTCGTCCTCGACCTCAGCCGGCCGGCCGCCCACAGTATCTTCACCCTGCGCGGGCCCGACCGGCTCGTTATCGACCTGAAATCGAGCCGCCTGTCCGAGTCGCTCAAGGCATTGCCGCAGGGTACGGGCTCCGTGCGTGCAGTGCGCAGTGCGGTGCGCGCCAACGGCCAGCTGCGTGTCGTCCTGGACCTGAACGAAGCCGTGCGCTCGCGGAGTTTCACCGCGGGGCCGAACAACAAGTACGGCGATCGCCTGGTCATCGACCTGCAGCGCAGCGGCAGCCTGCAAGCGGTCAAGACAGCATCGCAGTCCTACCACCCTGGCCGCGATGTCGTCATCGCGATCGATCCGGGGCATGGCGGTCACGACCCGGGCGCCATCGGCCGCGGCAAGACGCGCGAGAAGGACGTGGCGCTGCAGATATCGCGCACGCTGGCTGCCCGCATCAATGCCGAGCCGGGCATGAAGGCCGTGCTCGTGCGAAACGGCGACGTCTACGTCGATCACCGCGAGCGCATGGCGATCGCACGGCGCAACAATGCCGATCTCTTCATATCCGTCCACGCCGACGCGGTCGACGATCGCCGCGCGAACGGCGCTTCGGTCTACGCGCTGTCGCTGAAGGGAGCGAGTGACGAAGCGGCCCGGCAGCTGGCTGAACGGGAAAATGCCTCGGTGCGCATCGGCGGCGTCAGCCTCGAAGACAAGGACCAAGTGCTCGCATCGGTATTGCTGGACCTGTCGCAGAGCGCGGCGTTGAGCGCGAGTCTCGACGTGGGCTCGAAAGTCATCGGTGAACTCTCGCGCATCGGCAAGGTGCATCGTCGCACGGTGCAGCAGGCCGGTTTCCTGGTGCTGAAGTCGCCGGATATGCCATCGATCCTGGTCGAGACGGCGTTCATCTCGAACCCGTCGGAGGAAAAGCGGCTGCGCGACAAGGGGCACCAGTCAAGGCTCGCCGACGCGATCCTCGCCGGCGTTCGCACGTATTTCTACACCAACGCGCCTCCGGACACGCGCATCGCGATGGAAATGCGCCGGGTGCCGGCCAAACAGGTGCGCCACGTCATCGCGCGCGGCGACACGCTGTCGGAGATCGCCGAGCGCTACAACGTCAGTCCGGCCGCCATTCGCGCGGCCAACAAGCTCTCCGGCGACAGGATCCGGGTCGGGCAGACGCTCAGCATTCCGCTTTACGCCGGCAGCTGACGGCGACAGGCCGAGACATTTCCGCGCCGATTTGAAAAAATGGCGGGTTTGAGCGCCCGTCACTCCGCATGCCCATCCAGCAACTCCCAGGCCACCTGATCAACCAGATCGCCGCCGGCGAGGTCGTCGAGCGGCCGGCGTCGGTCGTCAAGGAACTCGTCGAGAACAGTCTCGACGCCGGTGCCGACGATATCCAGATCGACATCGCGGCCGGCGGCGCAAAGCTGATTCGCGTGCGCGACAACGGCGCGGGCATCGACAAGGACGAGCTGCGGCTCGCGCTGGCCCGGCATGCAACCAGCAAGATTTCCAGCCTCGAGGACCTCGAGGCCGTCGTGTCGCTGGGGTTCCGTGGCGAGGCGTTGCCGAGCATTGCCTCGGTGGCGCGGCTCGTACTGACCTCGCGCGCCACGGCCGCCGACACCGCCTGGCAGGTCGAGGCGGACGGCGGCGAAATCAGCGCGCCGCGCCCCGCGGCGCATGGACAGGGAACCACGGTCGAGGTGCACGACCTGTTCTACAACACGCCCGCGAGGCGGCGTTTCCTGCGCACCGAGAGGACCGAGTTCGGCCACATCGAGAAGTGGCTGCGTCGTCTCGCGCTGTCGCGGCCGGACGTCGGCTTCACCGTCACCCACAACCGGCGCACCGTGCTGAAGCTGCCGGCCGCCGCGAGTCGCGAACAGCAGCTCGCGCGCCTCGCGAAGCTGTGCGGCGATGCGTTTGCGGACCAGTCGGTCCATCTCGAGCACGAAACGGAGGGCGTCGCGCTGCAGGGCTGGATTGCGCTGCCGACCTACAACCGCAGCCAGCCGGACCAGCAGTACTGGTTCGTAAACGGCCGCAGCATCAACGACAGGACCCTGGCCCACGCCGCGAAACACGCGTACCGGGACGTCCTTTTCCACGGCCGCTTCCCCGCCTACGTGCTGAACCTCGCCATGGATCCTGCCGGCGTGGACGCCAACGCGCATCCGGCGAAGCACGAAGTGCGTTTCCGTGATGGCCGGCGGGTGCACGGGATCGTGTCGCAGACCCTGGAGGCTGCCCTCTCGGATACGCGCCCGGGCGGCCATTCGCCCGCACCGGCGTCCATCGTCCAGTACCCGACGCCGGCGCAGCGGCCCATGCCATTGCAGGGCGCCGGCGGCAGCGGATCCGCAGGCGTCCGTGAGGCACTGGCCGGCTACGCTGCACCTGAGTGATGCGGCATCGGCGCTGCAGTTCGATTCTGAACCGGGCGAGGTCCGCCGCTGGGCTTCGCGATCGCGCAGCTTGCCGGCATCTACATCCTGGCCGAGAACCGCGACGGCCTGATCGTCGTCGACATGCACGCGGCGCACGAGCGGATTACCTACGAGAAGCTGAAGCGGAGCTTCGACGATCGTTCGGTCGTGCGCCAGCCGCTGCTGGTTCCGGTGTCGCTCGCGGTTGCGGAAAACGAAGCGGATCTGGTCGAGCAGGCGTCGCAGGAGCTGGAGGCACTCGGTTTGTGCGTCGATCGCACGGGGCCGACCCGGCTGCTGGTCCGCGAAGTCCCGGCGTTACTCAAGGCCGCCGACGTCGAGGCGCTGTTGCGCGACCTGTTGTCGGACATCGGCGAGGCGGGCAGCAGCAGCCGCTTCGAGGATGCGAGCGACGAATACCTCGCGACGATGGCCTGCCATCATTCCGATCCGCGCCAACCGCAGGCTGTCGCTCGCGGAGATGAACGCGCTGTTGCGGGAAATGGAAACGACGGAGCGGGCCGACCAGTGCAATCATGGACGCCCGACCTGGACCGCCATCTCGCTTGCGGAACTCGACCGCCTGTTCCTGCGCGGCCAGTAAAGGCACCCGGTATCGCAAGACGCACCGCAATCTGCCTGATGGGCCCGACCGCGAGCGGCAAGACGGAGGTCGCGATCGAACTGTGCCGGCGACGTGCCCTCGACGTGATCAGCGTCGACTCGGCCCTGGTCTATCGGGGCATGGACATCGGCACGGCGAAGCCGGACGAGGCAACGCTCTCCGCGACGCCGCATCGCCTTGTCGATATCCGCGATCCGGAGGATGCCTACTCGGCCGGCGACTTCGTGCGTGACGCGCGGCAAGCCATGGATGCGATCTTCGAGGCCGGGCGGACGCCGCTGCTGGTCGGCGGGACGATGATGTATTTCCGCGCGCTGACCGCGGGCATGGCCGAGTTGCCCCCGGCGGATCCTGCGATTCGCGCGTCGATCGATACTGAAGCGGCCGAGCTTGGCTGGCCGGCGTTACACGAAGAACTGCGGCGCTGCGACCCTGCGGCCGCGGCGCGTATCAACCCGAACGACAGCCAGCGCATCCAGCGCGCGCTGGAGGTCTACCGGCTCAGCGGCCGGCCCCTGTCGGCCTGGCAGGAATCCACCCCGGTTTCGGGGGACGTGAAGTTCGAGAAGCTGGCACTGCAGGTGGAGCCGCGCTCGGTGCTGCACGAGCGCATCGCAAGGCGCCTCGAGCGCATGCTGGATGCCGGGTTCCTCGACGAAGTTCGGCGCCTGATGCAGCGGCCGGGACTGCACCGGGACAGCCCGTCGATGCGCGCCGTCGGTTACCGCCAGTTCTGGGCGCACCTCGCCGGCGAGTGCTCACTCGGCGAAGCGCGGAGCCGGGCGCTGGCCGCAACACGCCAGCTCGCGAAACGCCAGATCACCTGGCTGCGGTCCGAAAACGGTCTGAAATCCTTCGACGCCCTTGATTCCGCGGTCGCAGATGCTATATCGGCGTATCTGGTGGCCCGGCAGGGCTGAATTTTAGGGCTGGTTTGTGCCGGCCTGTGATAGACTTTTTTCAACGCTTAGGCTGAACTTCGCACAAGGGCAACGCCGGCGCCACCGGTTATGCGGGTTCAAATAACAATCAACAATAAGGAGACCCCGACATGGCTAAAGGGCAGACATTGCAGGATCCGTTCCTGAATATTTTGCGGAAGGAAAAAGTTCCGGTTTCCATTTACCTGGTCAACGGCATCAAGCTGCAGGGACAGGTCGACTCGTTCGACCAGTTCGTCGTGCTGCTGAAGAACAGCGTTAACCAGATGGTTTACAAGCATGCCATTTCCACGGTGGTGCCCTCTCGCAATGTACGCCTGCCACTGCCCGACGACGCAGGAGACGGTGACGATTAAGCGCGGAGCGCGGCCCTCGTTGCAGGAGGGCGCATTTGTTTGAACGACCGCAAAGCGGCGAACGTGCAATTCTCGTCCACGCGGGCCCGGCAGGCGCACCCGACGACTCCGAGCGTTCGGAGTTTGCGGAGCTTGCGCGCTCGGCCGGCGGGATCATCGTTGACGAGATCGTAAGCGCCCGCAAGAAACCCGATCCGCGGTTTTTCATCGGCAAGGGCAAGGTGGAGGAGTTGCGGGCGAGCGTGGAAGCCAACGGCGCGGAACTCGTCATATTCGGCACACCCTTGTCGCCGAGCCAGGAACGCAATCTCGAGCGCGAGCTGAAATGCCGCGTGCTCGATCGGGCGGGGCTCATCCTCGATATCTTCGCGCAGCGCGCACGCAGCTTCGAAGGCAAGCTGCAGGTGGAGCTGGCGCAGCTGCGGCACCTGTCGACGCGGCTGGTACGCGGCTGGACGCACCTCGAACGGCAGAAAGGCGGCATCGGCCTGCGCGGTCCCGGCGAAACCCAGCTGGAAACGGATCGCCGCCTGCTGGGCCGCAGAATCCGGCAGCTGAACGCGCGTCTCGAACAGGTGGATGCGCGCAGGACGATGAATCGCCGCAACCGCGTGCGCGCCGAGGTTCCTACCGTCGCGCTCGTCGGCTACACCAATGCCGGCAAGTCCACGCTGTTCAACGCGCTGACGAATGCCGGCGTGTACGTCCGGGACCAGCTGTTCGCGACGCTGGACCCCACCGTCCGCAGGCTCGAATTGCCGGACGGCACGGAGGTCGTTCTGGCCGACACGGTGGGTTTCGTACGGGATCTGCCGCACGAACTGATCGCGGCGTTTCGATCGACGCTGCAGGAGGCGCGCGAGGCGGACCTGATCCTGCACCTCATCGATGCGAGCGACCCGAATCGCTGGCAGCGTGTGCGCCAGGTGAATTCGGTGCTGAAACAGCTGGATGCGGATCGTGTCCCGCAGATACGCGTGTACAATAAGATCGATCTGCTCGACCGGCGGCCGCGCCTGACGAGCAATCGTCGCGGCGAGGGGCGGGCGGTCTGGCTGTCGGCGGCAACCGGCGAAGGAATCCCGTTGTTGCTCGAAGCGATCGGTGATCGCCTGCGCCGCAAGACACTGCATCGTCTCATTCATCTGCGGCCATCGCAGGGTCGCGTCCGGTCGCGGCTTTTCGAACTTGGCGCGGTACTGAACGAGCAAGCGGAGGACGACGGCGGATGGACGCTGGAGCTGGAGATGGGCGAACAGGATCTGCAGCGGTTCATCAAGCGCGAGAACATCGACCCGGAACTACTCGAGCCGCTGCCGGTCATCGAACCGGCAGTAACGGCAAATCTGAAATAGACACCTCAAGTTAAGGACGAAGTTGTAGGAATATGGCCTGGAACGAACCTGGAAACGGCAAGGACCCCTGGAACAGGGGCGATAAAGAGCCAAACGATCTCGACCAGATCGTACAGAACTGGCAGCGACGCCTGAGCAGCCTTCTCGGCGGCGGCGGAAGCGGCGGTGGCAGTCGCGCGCCCGGCGGTGGTGCCGGCGGCTACATACTGGTCGGGCTTGCGTTGATCGCCTGGGGCGCCACCGGCGTCTACCGGGTGGACGAGGCGGAACGCGGTGTCGTACAGCGCTTCGGCGCCTACACCGACACGACCATGCCGGGAATTCACTGGCACCTGCCGTTCCCCATCGAGTCGGTCGACATCGTCAACACCAATGCGGTGCAGAACTTTCCGTTCCGCACCGAGATCCTGACGGCGGACGAACAATACGTCTTCATACAGATGGTGGTTCAGTACCGGCGCACGGATCCCGTGAATTACAGCTTCGAAGTGGTCGACCCGGAAGCAACCGTGCAGGACGTGACCGAAAGTGCGCTGCGTGAAGTCATCGGTACCAGCGAGCTCGAAACGCTCGTGACCGGGGAGCGCGACCAGATCGCCCAGCGCACACTCGAAAACCTGCAGGCGACGCTCGACCAGTACGAGGCCGGCATCACGGTCACGTCGGTGTCCATCATCAATCTCGATTACCCGCAGGACGTGCAGGCGGCGGTCAACGACACGCAGAAAGCAACGAACGATAGCGCGCGCTTCAAGCTGGAAGCCGAGAAGTATTCGAGGGACATCATCCCACGCGCGCGCGGTGACGCGCAGCGCATCATCCTGGATGCCAGGGCCTACAAGGATCGGGTCATTCGCGATGCGGAAGGTGAAGCGGCCCGCTTCGAGGCGCTGCTCACCGAGTACCAGAAGGCGCCGCGCGTAACGCGCGACCGCCTGTACATCGAGGCTATCGAGGAAGTCTACGCAAATACGAGCAAGGTGCTGCTGGACACCGAGGGAAGCGGAAACCTGTTGTACCTGCCGATCGACAAGCTGATCGAAGGCGCGAGCCAGCGGCAGTCACTGGAGGAAATGAATCGTCTCACGGAACAGTCGCGAATCACATCGCCGGAACGGCGACTCGAGATGGAGAATCGTGAAAGGAGGACACGGGAATGAGTAACGCGATGTTTCGTATATTCGTCGTCATTGGCCTGATCGCGGTCGCGGTCGGTCTGTCACTCTTCACCGTCAACGAACGCGAACTCGCCATCAAGCTGCAGCTGGGTAAGGTCGTCGAGTCAGGTTACGAGCCGGGGCTGCACTTCAAGATCCCGGTGGTGCAGAACGTCCGCAAGTTCCCGCGCCGCATACTGACTATCGAGGACAGCCCGGACCGCGTGTTTACGGCGGAAAAGAAAGCGCTCAAGGTCGATTTCTTCGTCAAGTGGCGCATCGTCGATCCCGTGCGCTTCTACACCTCGACCGGCGGCAGCCTGCTGTTCGCGAATGACCGCCTCGGTGAGATCATCAAGAACGCGGTCGTTACCGAATTCGGCAAGCGCTCGGTGCGCCAGGCGATTGCCGCGGAGCGCGCCGAGCTGATGCGCGACATGCTGGTCACCGCGACCACGACGTCCGAGGACCTGGGTGTCGAGCTCATCGACTTTCGTGTGAAGCAGGTCGAGCTCATGGACGAGGTCAAAAACGCCGTGTATGCGCAGATGAACGAGGAACGAGCGCGTGCCGCGGCGGAGCTTCGCGCAGAAGGCCGGGCCGAGGCTGAGCGCATTCGCGCAGAGGCGGACCGCGAGCGCACCATCATCCTTGCCGACGCGAACCGGGAAAATGAAAAGATCAGGGGTGAAGGCGATGCCGAGGCCGCTGAGATTTATGCGAGCGCTTACAAGAGGGATCCGGAGTTCTACGCGTTCTACCGCAGCATCAATGCGTACAAACGGTCGATGGGCAAGTCCAACGACCTGCTCGTCCTGGACCCCAACAACGAGTTCTTCCGCTATCTGAACCGGTCTAGCGGCGAGTGATTCGGGCGGTATGGCCTGGACCGAAATCCTGACGGCGCTGGCGCTCGTCCTCATCATCGAGGGCATGGTGCCGTTCGTCGGTCCGCGCAGATACCGGCAGATAGTGGCGCAGATGGCGATGCTAAGTGACAATCACCTGCGGACCGTGGGGCTGGTCGTTATGATCGCGGGCTTGGTCCTGCTTTTCGCCGTGCGCGGCTTTTAGACCAACAACAAGAGACCGACCGTAATGGGCAAGAACGTCGTCGTCATTGGCACCCAGTGGGGTGATGAGGGCAAAGGCAAGATCGTCGACCTGCTGACCGACCGTGCAAAGGCGGTCGTGCGTTTCCAGGGCGGCCACAACGCAGGGCACACGCTGGTCATTGGCGGCAAGAAGACGGTCCTGCACCTGATACCCTCCGGGATACTTCGCGACGGCGTCAGCTGCCTGATCGGTAACGGCGTGGTGCTCGCACTCGACGCGCTGGTGGCGGAGGCGAACGCGCTGATTGCAAACGGCGTCCCTGTGTTCGAGCGGCTCAAGGTCAGCCCCGGCTGTCCGCTGATACTGCCTTCGCATGCCGCCCTCGATGCCGCGCGCGAGAAAGCCCGCGGCGCCGGGGCGATCGGTACGACCGGACGAGGTATCGGGCCGGCCTACGAAGACAAAGTCGCGCGGCGTGCCCTGCGCGTGTCAGACCTGTTCCTGCGCGAGAAGTTTGCGGCAAAGCTCGGCGAAGTCCTCGACTACCACAATTTTCTGCTGAAGAACTATTTCCGAACCGAACCTGTCGACTTCAACAAGACGCTCGACGGTGCGCTGCAGGCGGCCGAGCACATCGCGCCGATCACCGCCGACGTGACCCAGATCCTCCACGACCTGTCCCGCAAAGGGGATGGCATCCTGTTCGAAGGTGCGCAGGGCACGTTCCTGGACATCGATCACGGCACCTACCCGTTCGTGACGTCATCCAACACCGTGGCCGCGGCCGCGAGTACCGGCACCGGCGTCGGTCCGCGCGATCTCGACTACATCCTGGGCATCGTCAAAGCCTACACGACCCGGGTAGGGGCCGGACCGTTTCCCACGGAGCTGTTCGACGACCTCGGTTCGCACATCGCGGAGGTCGGCGCCGAGTTCGGCGCGACCACCGGGCGTCCGCGCCGCGTGGGATGGTTTGACGCGGTCGCGCTCAAGCGTTCGATCATCAATAGCAGCGTATCCGGTCTTTGCGTTACCAAGCTCGACGTGCTTGACGAACTCGAGACGATCCAGATCTGCATCGGCTACACGATCGACGGCGAAGCCATCGCCGGTCTGCCGATCGTCGTCGACCGCTTCGCGGATTGTCGGCCGGTCTACGAGGAGTTGCCGGGATGGCAGGCGTCAACGGTGGGGATCACCCGGTTCGAGGACCTGCCGGCGAACGCGCGCGATTACCTGAAGCGCATAGAGGAGCTCGCCGGCATACCCATCGACATCATCTCCACCGGGCCCGATCGCGAACAGACGATTATCAAGCGGCATCCGTTCGAGTGACCCGGGCGGGAGCGCTGAGTTTCCGGGCCGGCCCGGGCGCACTGCAGGCGATTAAGAAGCACGGCTTCTCACCCGAAATGGTGGGGACAATGGCCGGCGCGTCCGGCGGCGCCAAGTGGCTGGTGCTCAGCAAGCTCGATCGCGTGGTTGCCAATACCGTCATTCCCCGGCTGCGCGGTCCGGTCTACCTCATCGGTTCGTCCATCGGCGCCTGGCGATTCGCGTGCTACGCGCAGGACAGGCCGCTCGATGCGATCACACGATTCGAGGAGGCCTACCTCGGACAGACCTATTCGGATGAACCGGATCGCGAGGAGATTACGGCGACGAGCCGCGCGATCCTCGAATACGTGCTCGGCGAATCCGGTGCGGCGGAGATCCTGGCGCACCCGGTGCTGCGGATGAACGTCATGACCGTGCGCAGCCGGCACCTCACCGCGAGTGAACGTCCCGCCGTGCTGGTCCCGGGACTGCTGGCGGCCGCGACGCTGAATGCCGTCAGTCGCCGTTCGCTGGGTGCCTTTTTCGAGCGCGTGCTGTTCTATGACGCGAGGGACCTGCCGCCGTTCTTCGATGCGAAGGGGTTCCGCATGAGCCGGGTGGAACTGAGCGAGGCGAATCTCCAGGATGCAGTCATTGCGACCGGTGCGATACCCATGGTGCTGTCAGGCGTACGCGATATCGCCGGCGCGCCGCGCGGTGTCTACAGGGATGGCGGCGTGATCGACTACCACCTGGACCTGCCACAGAGCGCACCGGAGCGGCTGACGCTGTACCTGCATTTCATCGATCGTATCGTGCCCGGCTGGTTCGACAAGAAACTGTCCTGGCGCAAGCCGGATCCCTCGAACATCGACAGGACCTTGCTCGTCAGTCCGTCGCAAGAGTTCGTGGCCCGTTTGCCCTACGGGAAGATCCCGGATCGCCGTGACTTCATCAATTTCACGCCGGAGGAGCGCCTGCGCGCATGGCATACCGTCGTGGATATGTGCGACGAACTGGCCGACGAGTTCCACGAGGTGCTGGAGCAGGACCGGATGGCGGCGCGGCTGGAGCCGCTGTGATAGGCTTTGCCGCAAAATAAGAACGACCAAGGAGCGTCGCATTGTCTGACTCGACCGTCGCGGCTCACGCCGACAGACCCTATCCCGAACTAACCTGGATTGCCGTTGGTGTCGGCTGGTTCCTCGGCGTCATCATCGCCATCTCGATCGGCTACGCGGCGTTGATTCTCGGCTTCTCGATCGAAGGATCGGAACTCGCTGCGATCCTCGGATTCGGCATCCTCCGCGGCATCCTGCGCCGCCGCAGCATCATCGAAAACAACATCGTGCAGACCGTGGCCAGCGGCGTGAACGGCGCGTCGTCGGGCATGATGTTCTCGGTCCCGGCGATATTCCTGCTGGGCTACAGCGATCGCTTCGACCCGATCATCCTCACGTTCGGCTGCATCGCCGGCGCGTTCCTCGGCATTGCCTTCATCATCCCGCTCAGGAAACACATGATCGATTACGAGCGGCTTACCTACCCGGGCGGCGTCGCCGTTGCGACGATCCTCAAGTCGCCGGGTGCCGGGGTGCGCAAGGCCATCATTCTCGTAGGCGCGGCGCTGGCGAGTGCGCTCATCCACGTCGTTACGCTCAAGACCGGCGTGTCGAACTGGAACCTCGGGGCGCTGATCGGTCTGCCGGAATACATGAACGGCATCTGGTACCTGTCGCTGATGACCATCGGCGTCGGTTACATCGCCGGGCGCGGCGGTATCGCCTTTATCATTGGCGGCTTCGTGGCTTACTGGTTCGTTTCGCCCCTGTTGTCGTTTACCGGGGCATTCCCGCTCAACGAAGCGGGTGACCTGATCAACACGCCGGGCGACCTGCGCCTGTTGCTTTACCGTCCTCTCGGCATCGGCATGCTGATCGGCGGCGCGATCATGGGCGTCATTCTTGCAGCCCCGCTGATACTCAGCGCGATCAAGTCCATGCAGAAAGCAGCTTCGGTCGAGACGGGCGTCGCGACCGAGGAGATGCCGATCAAGCTCCTGTACATTGCGGTCATCGGCGCCGCGGTATTGCTGGCCGTCATGGCGGTGACCGCGGTCGAATCGATGACGCTGATGGGTGGCATCTCGATGGCCCTCCTGGGCACGCTGTGGATCTGGATGGCCGGCATCATCCTTTCCGAGGCGATCGGCCGCACCAACTGGTCGCCGTTGTCGGGCATGACGCTCGTCGGCATCACGCTGCTGATCATCGTGACGCAGGCCTTCGGCATGGAACGCAGCGACTCGATCATTGCCGCCATCATGGTGGGAGCGGCCATGTGCGTGGCGATGTCGCAGGCTACCGACCTGATGCTGGACCTGAAGACGGGCTACCTCGTCGGCGCGACGCCGCGGATGCAGCAGATCGGCCAGTTCGCAGGCGCATGGCTCGGACCGATCGTCGTCATCTTCGTGATCTTCGCGCTCAACGAGGCCTACACGCTCGGCAGCGAGCGCCTGCCGGCGCCGCAGGCGCAGGCGCTGGCCAGTACGATCGACGGCATCATGGGCGGCGATGTGCCCACCCAGAAATACGTCGCCGGGGCTATCCTCGGCGGCATCCTGTCGACCGTGATGGGCGGCCTCGGGATCACTGTCGGGCTCGGCTTCTATCTGCCGTTCAACATCGTGCTGACCTACTCGCTGGGAACCCTGAGCCGTGAACTGGCGGACCGGGGGATGGGCAAGACCTGGGCGGAGCAGGTCGGCATCCCGATCGCGGCCGGTTTCATCGTCGGCGAGGCGCTCGTCGGCGTCGGCGACGCGATTCGACATGTACTGATGGCGACCTAGGGGGACGTAGCGATGAAAGGACTGGGTTATTTCCTGCTGAGCGCCGGGTTCATCGTTGCCGCTTATGCAACCGCACTCGATGTAGAAAACGTCGGCTGGCCCCTGTTTGCCGCGGCGGTGCTCGGCGCCGTCGCCGGCGTATTCATGATCAAGCGGCATGCGCGGTCTATCGCGCAGTCGGAAGAAGTGCTGGAGAACAACCGTACTGAACTCCGCGAGTCGATCGACAATGTCGTCAACGACCTGCGCGAGATCGTCTCCAGCGGCAGCATGCGGGGGGCGGCGCTTCGCGACCGCATCGATACGTCGCTGCGTCCGGACCTGATCCGCTTCGTCGATGCGCGCGAAAGCATGGTGCACCTGTTCGGCTTGCAGGCCTACGCCGACATCATGAGCCATTTTGCGGCGGGCGAGCGCTACATCAATCGCGTGTGGTCATCCTCGGCCGACGGCTATGACGCAGAGGCCGCCCGTTACCTGGTCAGGGCCGAAGAGCAGTTTGTGGACGCGCGGCGCGAGCTGGACGAGGCGGCGCGGAAGTAGGAAGGCCTATTTGCGTTTGCGGCGTGCGATCGGTGAGCGCTTGCAGGTCTTCGTAAGGTGCTGCTGCAGGGTCTGGACGTCTTCGTCCATGAGGTAGTCGGCCTCGTCTTTCCAGCCGCGCAGCATCGGCAGGGTGCGTTCGTTGACGACGAGATGGCCGTTGCCCGGCTGTACGTCCGCGTCCCAGCCCGGGACGGCTATAACCGACCGCACCCGCACGGAATTCTTCAGGAGATCACTGAAGTCCTGCTGCAGACGAGTGGTCTTGGTGGCAATGTCGTTTATCGGGATCGACGTGCCGTCCGGCAGGAATCGAAGCTCGCCGTCGGCAAGCTGCACGGTCTCCCTGCGCATGGCGCGGTGCGCGACAACATTGATCGCGTAGATCCCGCCCGGCCCGACCAGCACGTGATCGACCACGCCGGCCGGTGTCGTGACCTCGTGAAACACCCGCCCGTGGCCGACCGCGATACGTTGCAGCGAATGCCCCACCGCAATGTTCGCATCGCGCAGGAAACGAACCTGGCGCCACTGGTGAATCGTGCGGAGCAGGCGGTAGAGGGCGAAACCCGCGGCTGCGATCAACGTCGCCAGAAGGACGTACAGCTGCCACGCCGGGTAGCCTTCGAAAAGCTGGTGTGCCTCGAACGTGTGAGCCACGGCGAAGATGAAAACGAACATCAGTCCCGCGCCCAGGTAGGTGGACTGTTTGCGCGACAGAGCTTCGAGTTCGTCGCGGAAGCGCTGCGCGGCCTCGCGCATGATGGCGTCCGGGAAATTCGGGTGCGCATTCATCGAGCGCGCGACCAGGTGCCAGGACTTGGCGGCAAGGAGAAACAAGAAGGTGCAGGCGATCGCCACCGTTGCTGCGCCGCTGATCGCCTCGATGTTCATTGGGGGCTCCTTTTGACCAGGATGTAAAGAATATCCGGCGCCGCCGGGGGGCTCTGTGACGAACGTCACGTAGTCCACAGAAGAACACCGACGAGCCCGCAATTTTCAGCTTTCGTTCAGCGATATAGGGGTATTTGTGAATGTCATCACGGCAGCAAGCGTGATCCGGCTGTTAGCGTCGGTACTATCGGTTCACAGAGGGCGGGGTGCGTCATGAACAGGATCTTGAATAGCGCAACCATGGTAATTGCAGTGGCTGTGCTCAGCGGCTGCGCATCCATGAGCAGCGAGGAATGTGCCAACAGCGACTGGGCTGCCATCGGTTACGAAGACGGCTCGAGGGGCTATACGACGGACAAGTTCGGCAGTCGTCGCAAGGCCTGTGCAAAGCACGGCATGACGGCCGACTTCAAGGCTTACCAGGAAGGGCGGGATGATGGCCTCGTGGAGTATTGCCAGCCCAGCCGGGGTTACAACCTGGGCGTGAGCGGCGGAACCTACTACGGCGTCTGCGACATCGCGATGGAAGAGGAATTCCTCGATGCCTATCGCGTGGGCTCACAGTTGCATTCGTTGCGTTCCAACGTGAACGGGGCGAACTCCAGGATCTATTCCAAGGAGGCGGAGCTGAAACGTATCAGGGAGAAGATCCGTGCCAAGGAAGCCGAGCTCATCAGCGACGACGTATCGGTGCAGGATCGCGTGCTGTTGCTGGCTGATCTTAAGGAGCTGTCGGAACGCACGGGTGAGCTCGAGGCGGAAATCGAGCAGCTGGTTGCCGAGAAGGCCCGTCACGAGCACGAGCTGCGGGATTACGAGCAGACCGTCGCCGCCTACGACTACTGAGCCGGCACCGGCAGGCGTCTAGTAGTCGTCAGATTCGTCGCGGCGATCGTCGCCTTTGCGCCGCTCGCCGGAGAAAGTCCCGGTTGCTGCAGCCACCCCCCCTGATGTGAACGGGCTGCGGCGATCTTTCCCGGTGCGCCGGTCATTGTGGTGGACGAAATGGCATTCGCATTCGCTGGCATCGCAGTCCGGCAGCGGCAGGCTCGGGGCCTGGGATGCCAGGAATCGCTCGCCAGCGATATTGTTCGCCGCCGAACAGGCGTATGCGCCCGGCTTGACCGAAACCGCGTGATACTTCGAGCTGTTCCTGAGGGCGGGCGAGAGGCGCCGCTCCTTTCGTTCTTCGGGCTTGTCGAGGCCCTGCCGGTAGAAGTACCACGCGATTAGCAGGCCGACCACCAGCAGCAATAGCACGGTCCTCATCCCAGCCTCCCCAGGCTAACCCGATATGGGATTAGTTTACTGCAATGAGCGGCCCGGTCGAAACTCAATGTCGCCCGGCGCGGTCAATTCCCGGTCGCGGCGCCCTCGGCAGGGACAGTCTCGCGCCGAACCTCGATGTCCCGCAGTGGCTGGAAGACCGGCATCGTGCGCATCTCCGGGGTGGCGTCGTGGATTCGGCGAACCGCCGGGACCAGCCCGGGCAGGCGCTCCAGGGTCTTCGCAAGGTCCTGCCGGAAAGCGTCCAGCCCCCGCGCATCCAGGAGACCCCTGTCGTGAGCTTCCTGCGCCGCGAAATAGGTGTTGACCAGGTGTTGTGCCAGCCCCCCGATCTGCGATTCTTCCGTTGCCGTCACCAGGTGGTTGCCCGGTGAACTCAACTTGGGAAACAGCTTCGCGAAATCCGGCGAGGTCGCGCGGCGCAGGCTCATTTCCTCGAGACCGCGGTCGAGACGCATTTCGATCTCTGCAGCCGAGATGCGGTTGGCCTGGCGAATTTCCCAGGCGACGAGAAGCAGCGCGGCGACGATGCTGATTACACCAACGATCTCGACGATTTCGCGCAGGTGACTGTTCTTCATGGCGGTATCCCGGGGGGTCAGTAGGGGAGGACGCCGAACAGCGCCTTGTGCAGGAAGAAGAGCGCGGCGAAGGCCGCGGCCGCGATGGCCACGACAATCAGATCAGCGGAAAACGGTACGACGTCGGGTTTCTTCCATTCGCCGTCACGCTTGTTGCATAGAACGATTTCGAATATGGCCCAGACGCCGAGTCCTCCGAACAGGAAGACCGACCGGGAGTCACCGTTCACCAACAGGTGAGCGACGGCCCACAGTATCACAGCCATCATCTGCGGGTGCCGCACCAGTCGCCGGTAGTTTGTTCGCGCCTTCGAGGTGACAAACATCACGAAGGCGAAGAACACGAGCGCCGAGATCACCGGACCGCCGCCGGCGCGCGGCACGTAAAGGATTGCCGGGACGGCCGCCTTCCAGCCGAATACGATCAGCACCAGGGAGGCGACGATGACGACCGAGAAGATACCGCGGTAGGCATTCTCGCCCAGCTTTGCCGCAAACTGTGCTCGTGTTGCAGGCGACGCCGCCGGCAACAGGTGGGCGATCGTGAAAATGAGCAATCCGGCGATGAGTAATGACATCAATGCCACCCCTGGCTGTTGGTCCGTGGGATTATACCGCTCGGGCCGCCCCCCCGAAATCATGTACTATTTCGCCATCGTCTGATCGAGGGCACGGCATGAAGACCGACGGCAAACTGATGGACATGCTTACGGGCTACGCGGCCTCGCATCAGCACCCGGTGAACATCTTCGTGCACATGATCGGCATCCCGACAATCATGCTCGGCGTGCTGATCCCGTTGAGCTGGGTAACGATCGACGTCAGGGGAGTATCTTTCAGCCTCGCGCACGTGGTCGTGCTCGGATTCTTCCTGTTCTACCTGACGCTGGATGTCGTATTCGCGGTCGTGTTCCTGGTTTTCGGTTTCGGCCTGACCGTCGTCGCGTCACTGATCGCCGGTCTTTCCCTCGGAACTTCGGCGACGGTTGCGGCGGTACTTTTCTTCGGCGGGTACGCGGCCCAGTTCATCGGGCACGCTATCGAGAAGTCAATGCCGGTCCTCGTGAAGCACCCGGTCCAGGCGAATCTCGCCGCGCCTTTTTTCACGGTCGTGGAGATGTTCAAACTGCTCGGGTTACGCGACGAGCTGTTCAACGAGGTGCAGCGACAGATCGCGCAGCGCCGGCAGTCCGTGTCGGAGCCGGGCTAGCGGCATGAAGAAGTTATTGGCCGTTCCGGGACTGGCCTGGCTGGCCCTGTCGCTGTCGGCGTGCGGCGGCGGCAGCAGCGACTTCACGTCCGGGCCGCCACCGACTCCGCCACCGCCGCCCGCGCTCGGCACCGGGCCCGAGGCCTGCACTGACGGCGACGCCGGCGGCTTCGCGTGTGCCGGGGTCGATCTGCGCTCCCGGCTACCTATCGCCGCGATGGACGGCGTCGGCGGAAATGATATCTGGGGCTGGTTCGACACGCAGACGAACCGTGAATACGCGCTGATGGGCATGCAGAATGGTACGGCGTTCGTCGACATTACGGATCCGGAAGACCCGGTATTCCTGGGGCGGCTGCCGACACAAACGCAGTCATCGATCTGGCGTGACATCAAGGTCCACCAGGACCACGCGTACATCGTGGCGGACGGGGCGGGGGCGCACGGAATGCAGGTCTTCGACCTCACGCGGTTGCGCGACGTCGCGGCACCGCAAGCCTGGTTGCCGGACCTCGTGTACGGCGATTTCCAGAATGCCCATAATCTCGCTATCAACGAGCAGACCGGGTTCGCCTACGCCGTCGGCACGAATACCTGCGGCGGCGGTCTGCACATGATCGATCTCGCCGATCCCGGTAACCCGATGTTCGCAGGCTGTCATCTCGTGACGCCGGACACGCACGATGCGCAGTGCGTGGTCTACGACGGGCCGGATGTGAACTTCACCGGCCTTGAGATCTGTTTCAACTCGAATGAGAATCACGTCGAGGTTGCCGACGTAACGAGCAAATCGGCCCCGCTCACGATATCCCAATCGGCGTACCCACAGCTTGGCTTCGTGCACCAGGCGTGGCTGACGGAGGACCATCGCTTCCTGCTCGTGGGCGACGAGCTCGACGAGGCAAACTTCGGCGTCCCGACACGCACCCACGTGTTCGACATGTCGGATCTCACCAGTCCCCGATACCTGTATCCCTACGAAGCTGCGACGGCCACGATCGATCACAACCTCTACGTCCTTGGCAATCGCGTATTCCAGGCGAACTACAGCGCGGGCTTGCGCGTACTGGAGTTCGGTGACCTCGCCAACCGGGAGATATCGGAAATCGCCTTCTTCGACACCGTGCCGGCAGGCGGCGTCGGCGCATTCGACGGCGCCTGGAGCGTGTATCCTTACCTGCCTTCCGGAACCATTATTGTCAGCGACGGTATCAATGGCCTCTTTGTTCTTACCCTGCAGCCGTAATTTCCTCCTCGCCATAGTGCTCGCGGGCAGCGCTGCGTGTTCGTCCTCCGACACTCCGTCGGCGTCGCTCGTGGTGACGGGCGCGCGCGTATGGACGGGCGATCCAGCACTACCCTGGGCCGAGGCGGTGGCTGTTTCCGGCGAGCAGATCGTCGCGGTAGGGTCCACGGACGATATCGCGGTATTCATCGGCGATTCGACCGAGATCATCGAATCGGACGGCGGAATGCTGCTGCCGGGCTTCATCGATTCGCACGTGCACTTCCTGGCGGGCGGCGCCGCCATAGCCTCGGTGCAGCTCAGGGATGCGCAGACGCCGGAGGAATTCATTCGTCGCGTCGGTGCGTTCGCCGAGGGCGCTGCTGCGGGCGAATGGATCATGGGCGGCACCTGGGACCATACCAACTGGGGCGGGGAGTTGCCGCGGCGAGACTGGATCGACGCGGTTACGCCGGACAACCCGGTGTGGATCTCGCGACTCGACGGCCACATGGCACTGGCAAACAGCCTCGCACTGCGGCAAGCCGGCGTCGACGCGGACACGCCCGATGTCGCCGGGGGGGAGATCATCCGCGACGCAGCCGGCAGGCCGACCGGCATCCTCAAGGACAACGCCATGCTGCTGGTGCAGGAGGCGATACCGAAGCCGACGGAACGTCAGCTCGAAAGCTACCTCGATGCCGCGATGCGCTATGTCGCCGCCAACGGCGTCACGACCGTGCACGATATGTTCGACAACGTTGCTGACGGCTGGGTCGGACTTGAAACGTATCGCCGGGCCGAGGCGCGTGGCGATCTCATCACCCGCATCTACGCGGTGACGCCGCTCGGTGAGTGGCAGAAGCTGGCAGCGGACATCGACCGCAATGGCCGCGGCAACGAGTGGCTGAAGACCGGTGCGGTCAAGGGATTCATGGACGGCTCCCTCGGCTCGCACACGGCGGCCATGCTGGCGCCGTTTGCGGATACCCCGGACAAGAGCGGCTTCCTGCTCGATTCCCTGGAGAATCTGCGGGCGATGATGGAGGGCGCGGACGCGGCCGGGCTGCAGCTGAATATCCACGCAATCGGCGACAAGGCGATCCGGGACCTGCTCGACATCTTCCACGATGTCGCGAAAGCCAATGGCGCGCGGGACCGGCGCTTTCGCATGGAACACGCACAACACATCCACCCGGACGATATCGACCGGTTCGCGGTGCAGGACGTGATCGCGAGCATGCAGCCCTACCACGCGATCGACGACGGCCGCTGGGCCGAAGACGTGATCGGTGCAGAGCGCGCGAAGACGACCTATGCGTTCAAATCGCTCATCGACGGTGGCGCACACGTGGCGCTCGGCAGCGACTGGTACGTCGCGCCGGCGGATCCGCTTGCCGGCATCGACGCCGCCGTCACGCGCCGCACGCTCGACGGCGAGAACCCCGACGGCTGGGTGCCCGTGCAGAAGATCACCGTCGAGCAGGCGCTCAGGGGATACACCTACGAAGGTGCCTATGCGTCCTTCGAGGAAGACCGCAAAGGAATGCTGAAACCCGGCATGCTGGCCGACATGGTCCTGATCGACCGAGACCTGACGGCGATACCGGCGGAGAGCATCCGCGATGCCAGGGTGCTGAAGACCATTGTGGGCGGCCGGGTGGTGTTTTCGAGCGAGGCGCCGGCATTGTAGGAGCGGCTCTCGAACCGCGAACCGGTCGCGGGCCCAGGCCCGCTCCTACGAGAAACGCTGCACCGGTAGGAGCGGTTCTCGAACTGTGAACCGGTCGCGGGCCCAGGCCCGCTCCTACGAGAAACGCTGCACCCGTAGGAGCGGTTCTCGAACCGCGATTTCCTGGTTGCTGCCCGGGAGAGGACATGGATCCGGCTGGGCGGAGCGCCTGGCAGCAGTTCCCGCTGGATTCAGCTCAGTACAGGATAGCCCGGACTTTCAGCGGACGAGATCAACCGACGGGGATACCGTCGGGCAGGACGAAGGCACCCTGGAGGATGTGCTGTCTGCACATCAAACGAATAGGCCCCCAACCGGGGGCCTGGATTCGTTTGGTGCCCAGGAGAGGACTTGAACCTGGTTTAGCGGTGCGCCTGGCAAGTAGTTCCCGCTCGATTCAGCACGGTGCAGGGTAGCCCGGACTATCGGCGGACGAGATCAGCTGGCGGGGATACCGTCGGGCAGGACGAAGGCACCCTGGAGGATGTGCTGTCTGCACATCAAACGAATAGGCCCCCAACCGGGGGCCTGGATTCGTTTGGTGCCCAGGAGAGGACTTGAACCTCCACGGGGTTACCCCCACTAGCACCTGAAGCTAGCGCGTCTACCAATTCCGCCACCTGGGCCATGCATTACCGCGTACAATTGCGCGGTGGGCAGGGTCGCGCACTGTACTCAAAGCAGTCGCGGCCTGTCAATTGAAAACCACCCCCGGAGTCCGAGCACTTGTCGCCGAGAAAAACGAAGACACGGTCCAGACCGAAGAAAAAGCCCTACAAACATCCTATTCCAGGCCGAAATGATCTCATAGACTTTCTAGAAAAAGCCGGCAGGCCACTGAAAGTCAAACAATTACTCGATGGTTTTGGTCTCAAGGGCGAGCGCATGCGGACGCTGCTCGAGGAGCGCCTCGAGACCATGCACCGGGCCGGCCAGATCATCGAGAACCGCCGTCGCGAGTACTGCCTGACCGCCAAGCTCGACCTCGTCACCGGTACCGTGAGCGGTCACCCGGACGGTTTCGGCTTCGTCCGCCGCGACGACGGTGACGGCGACGACGTCTATCTCTCGGCGCGGGAAATGCGTTCCCTGTTCGACGGCGACCGGGTCCTTATCAGGGTCGTCGGCCAGGACCGGCGCGGCAAGCCGGAAGGCAAACTGGTCGAAGTGATCGAACGCGCGGCGCGCGAAGTCGCCGGGCAATTCATCCGGGAGCGCGGCATCGGCCTCGTCATTCCGGACAACCCGAAGATCGCGCACCGGGTGCTGATCGCCAAGGGTGAAACCGGCGGCGCGAAACACGGCCAGATGGTGGTTGCCGAGATACTGGATTATCCGACCCACATCGAGCAGGCCACGGGGCGCATCGTCAAGGTCATCGGTGCGCCGGACCAGAAAGGCATCGCGACGGATATCGCCATACATTCGAACGGCATCCCGACCGAGTGGCCGAGTGCCGTGCGCAAGCAGGTGACGAAATTCGGCACCGCGGTGCCCAGCGCCGCGAAGAAAGACCGCGTGGACCTGCGTGACCTCGACCTCGTGACGATCGATGGCGCGGATGCGCGGGACTTCGACGACGCCGTGTATTGCGAACAGGCAGGCGACGGCTGGCGGCTGCTGGTAGCCATTGCGGATGTCGCACATTACGTCGACGTCGACTCGCCGCTCGACAAGCAGGCAACGGTGCGCGGGACCTCTGTGTATTTTCCCGACCGCGTGGTGCCGATGCTGCCCGAAGAACTGTCCAACGGCCTGTGCTCGCTGAACCCGAAGGTGGACCGGCTGTGCCTGGTCTGCGACATGCGCGTGGGCAAGAACGGCAAGGTCACCCGGTCGAACTTCGTAGAGGGCGTCATGCGCTCCAAGGCGCGGCTGACCTACGACGAGGTCAACGATTTCCTGATCGGCAATACTGCGGATGCGGTTCCGCGCCACCTGCACGGGCGCCTGAAGGACCTGCAGGACATCTACAAGGCCTTCGCGCTGAATCGCTCCCGGCGGGGCGCTATCGAGCTGGACCTGCCGATGACGAAGTTCGAACTCAACGAGGACGGCGAAATAGCGCGCATCGTCACAACACCCCGCAACGACGCGCACCGGCTGATCGAGGAATGCATGATCGCGGCGAACGTGCAGGCCGCGAAGTTCCTGCGCAAGCACCGGATTGCCTCGCTGTACCGGGTCCACGCACGGCCGGATCCCGAGCGCTTCGACGAGCTGCGCCAGTACCTCGTCTCGCTCGGCCTGAAAGTGCCGCATTCCGAGCACGTCGAGCCCATGCAGTTCAACAAGCTGCTCGAACAGGTCGCCGGGCGCGCGGACAGCGCAGCCATCTCGATGGCCATGCTGCGCTCACTGACCCACGCGGAGTACACGCCGAACAACATCGGTCACTTCGGCCTGGCGCTGGACGCCTACGCGCATTTCACGTCGCCGATCCGGCGCTACCCGGACCTCCTGGTGCACCGGGCGATTCGCCATATCATTCGTGGCGGAAAGCCGGGGGCGTTCCCTTACGACAAGGGCAGGATGGAGCGCCTCGGGGCAATCACCTCGGGGCACGAACGGCGCGCCGAGGACGCGACGCGCGAGGTCGAGGCCTGGCTCAAGTGCCAGTACATGCTCGATCACGTCGGCGAGGACTACCCGGGCGTCATCACGGGCGTGACCAACTTCGGCCTGTTCGTGCAGATCCCGGAGCTGCAAATCGACGGGCTGGTGCACGTGACCAGCCTGCAGAACGACTACTACAAGTTCGACGCCAACCGCCAGCAACTGGTCGGCGAGCGTACGGGCAGGGCGTACAGCCTCGGCGAGGCCATGAACGTGCAGGTGCAGCGCGTCGACATGGACACCCGTCGCATCGACTTCCGGCCGCTCGATGAGCAGCGTGACGTGCGGCGCCAGGGACGCCGGTGAGCAAGGCGAGCTACGTCACCGGGCTGCGAGCCGTGGAGCAACTGCTCGCCGCCGCCGACGCGGAAGTGCGCCGCATTTGCGTGGAGTACCGCAGCGCGAACCCGCGTGTGAAGGCCCTCGTTGCGCGGGCTCGAGAAAAAGGAATCGAGGTCCAGGAGGCGAACCGGGCCCGCCTGAAGCAGATGAGCGGTGAGGTCCGGCACCAGGGTATCGTGGCGGAGGTGCGGCGCAGCACCCAGCTCGACGAGGCCGGGCTGCGCACGCTGGTGGAGGCGCGACTGGCCAGCGGCGAGCGGCCGCTGTTGTTGCTGGTCCTGGACGGCATCCAGGACCCCCACAATCTCGGCGCCTGCCTGCGCACCGCGGACGCGGCGGGTGTCGACGCGGTGATTGCGCCCCGGCACGGCGCCGCCGGCCTCGGACCGACGGTCAGCAAGGTGGCCGCCGGCGCGGCCGAGCATTTGCCGTTCGCCACGGTCGCGAATATCGGCCGCGTGCTGGACTGGCTGTCCGACTACGGTATCACCCGCATCGGCACCAGCGACCGCGCGGAGAAGAGCCTGTTCGAGGTCGGCCTGGACGGCCACCTTGCCCTCGTCATGGGGCGCGAAGAGAGCGGTCTCGGCAAGGGCGTGGCGGCCCGCTGTGACCAGCTGGTGAGCCTGCCCATGGAAGGCCAGGTTTCCAGCCTCAACGTGTCGGTCGCGACCGGGATCTGCCTCTACGAGGCACTGCGCCAGCGCCGCTAGCCCCCTGAATTGACGGCAATTCCGCTTGCGTCGGCGGGGCGCCTTGGGTAGGATTCGCGTCCCTGTCAAAGGGCAGGGCGGCGTTCTGCGCCGTGATCTCTTGCCACACCGGGATACCGGGTGGCTGTAATCCGGCGGGTTGTCCGCACGGGTTTCATCCAGAAGGGAAGACAATGAGACATTACGAAATCGTGTTCCTGGTCCATCCGGACCAGAGCGAACAGGTACCTGCCATGGTCGAACGCTACCAGGGCATGGTCACCGGTTCCGGCGGTGCGGTCCACCGCACCGAAGACTGGGGTCGCCGTCAGCTGGCCCATCCCATCAACAAGATTCACAAGGCGCACTACGTGCTGCTCAATGTTGAATGCGGCAACGACGTGATCGAGGAGATCAAGGGTGCGTTTCGCTTCAACGATGCGGTACTGCGCCATCTCGTGATCAGCCGCAAGAAAGCCGTCACCGAAGCATCGCCGATGGCCGTCGCCGTGGCCGAAGAGAAGGCCAAGGAGAAGGAAGCGCAGCAGCGGCGTGACGCCAAGGCAGCGGCGGAAGCGGCCATGCGCAGCGAGGAAGAAGAAAAGGCCGCGGAGAAGGCTGAAGAGGAAGCCGAGGCCAAGGCCGAAGAGGAAGCTGAGGCGAAGGCCGAAGAGCAGGCCGAAGAGAAGGCTGAGGACAAGGCTGACGAGAAAGCCGAGGACAAGGTTGAAGAGAAGGCCGAATCCAAAGAGGCTGCTGAAGTCAGCGAGAAGTCCATTGACGAGGGCACGGCCGCTGCAGACGCTGCCGCTGCCGATGAAAACGCCGCGGAATCCGACGAATCCGCGAAGAAGAGCGCCTGAGGAGCATTGAGATGAGTCGTTATTCACGCAGGCGTAAGTATTGTCGCTTTACGGCCGAGGGCATCGAGGAGATCGATTACAAGGATCTCAACCTGTTGAAGGCCTACGTTACGGAAACCGGCAAGATCGTGCCGAGCCGCATTACGGGCACGAAGGCGAACTACCAGCGCCAGCTCGCAACCGCGGTCAAGCGCGCGCGTTACCTGGCGTTGCTGCCGTATACCGATCGGCACTAGTCGCCGGAGACGGGGGCAATGCGGGCCGTGGCCAAATGGCTGGTAGCCCGGCCGCTTAACGGAGTCCTGGTGCTGGCGGCAACGTCGTCGCCCTACCTCGGGTTCCTGAGCGCTGCGCTGGTCGTGTTGCTGGTCCTGCACGACGGTACCCGGGTTGCGGTCCTGAAGGCGGCCGCTGCTGGCGTGTTGCTCGCCCTGATCGGCGCCGTCGTCGGTACACCGCCGTCGGTGATACTGGCGGTCGCGATCGTCTACTGGTTACCAGCCGCACTGTTCGCGACCTTGCTCGCGGTAACGCGGTCACTGACGCTGACGCTGCAGGTGTCGGTCCTGGTGGCAGTGCTGGGGATGCTGGTGTTTTTCGGCATCGTCGGGGACCCGGTCGCGTTCTGGCAGGCCGAGCTCGGGGCGGCCGCGGAGATCTGGCGCAACATGGGCGCCGTGGAACTCGCGGACAGCCTGACCGAGGGGCAGGCAATGCTCGCGGCGCAGATGACGATGTTTATCGTCACGCTGATGTGGACGATCTACGCCGCGACGCTGGTATTGGGATACAAGCTGTTTCGGCAGCTGCCAGGTGAGTCGGATCGTTATGGCCGTTTCCGGGATCTGAATTTCGGGCGGGTGCTGGCACTGATCATGGCGCTTTGCTCGGTTATTGCGCTGGTTGCCGGTGCGGCGTGGTTACAGAATATTGCGTTCGTCATGTTCGCGGTATTCTGGCTGCAGGGACTGGCAATCGTGCACTGGCTGCACGGCGCGGGGATCCTGCCGGGCTTTGCTGTAGCGATGGTGTACGTGCTGATGCTGCCGCTAAGCGCGGTCGTGGTCATCGGGCTCGCGGTACTGGGTTATATCGATGCCTGGTTCGGCCTGCGACGCAGGGCGCCGGCAGCAAAATAGAGAACGAATTTGAGGACGAGGCTTAGGAAATGAACGTCATCCTGTTAGAAAACGTGGAAAATCTCGGCAACATCGGCGACTTGGTCAAGGTAAAGCCCGGTTACGGTCGCAATTACCTGCTTCCGCAGGGCAAGGCGGCGCTGGCCACCCCCGAGAACATGAAGGAAATCGAGGCGCGACGCGCTGAGCTCGAGAAGGCGGCCGCGGAAGATCTGGCGGCTGCAAAGAAACGCGCTGGCGCGATCGAAGGCATGGAACTCGTGATCCCGGCCAATGCGGGCCCGGAAGGCAAGCTGTTCGGCTCGGTCGGCCCGATCGATATCGCCGATGCCTTCGAGAAGGTCCAGGTGGAGGTAGAGCGCAGCGAGGTTCGCATGCCGGAAGGACCGATCCAGGAACTCGGCGAGTTCACGGTCGGCGTGCACCTGCATCCGCAAGTTGACGTCGATATTACGGTGCGGGTCGTCGAATCCGACTGACCACCGCCGCGGCTCCGATGATGTGATACCTTTGATTCGGAGTTCACGACAGACCCGGAGGGGCGGATGGTAAGGGCATTGGAAGAGGGCATTGGCGCGGCTGGCGCCGAGCAGCGCATCAAGGTGCCGCCCAATTCCACCGAGGCCGAGCAATCGCTGATCGGCGGCCTCATGCTCGACGCGCAGGCCTGGGACAAGGTCGCCGACGTCGTCGTCGCGGAGGACTTCTACCGCAAGGACCACCAGCTGATCTTCGCTGCGATTGCCAACCTGATCGAGGCAGGCAGTCCCTGCGATGTCATAACCCTTTCCGAGTACCTCGACAAGCGCGGTGAGCTCGATGCTGCCGGCGGCCTCGAGTATCTCGCGACCCTTGCGAATGAAACGCCCGGGGCCGCCAACGCCCGGGCCTATGCACGAATCCTCCGTGATCGCGCTATCGAGCGCGCGCTCATTCACGTGGGCAACCAGATTACCGGCAGTGCGTTTGCGACCGACGGCCGCTCGGCGAACGAGCTCGTCGACGAGGCGGAGCGGCTGGTGTTCGAGATCGCCGAACGCGGCGCGCGCGGCCGCGTGGGCTTCCGGTCACTGAAGCAGATCCTCCCCGATGCCGTCGACCGAATTGACGTGTTGCACCAGTCGGACGGCGATATCACCGGCATTTCCACGGGCTACACCGAATTCGACAAGCTCACGGCCGGCCTCCAGCCCGGTGACCTGGTGATCATTGCCGGACGTCCTTCGATGGGCAAGACGACGCTGGCAGTGAACATCGCCGAGAACGCGGCGATTGGGTCGAAGGTGCCGACCGCGATTTTCTCGATGGAAATGCCATCGCAGCAGCTCGCATTCCGCATGATTTCATCGCTCGGCCGGGTCGACCAGTCGCACCTTCGGACCGGGCGTTTCCCCGACGAGGACTGGTCGCGCATCAATACGGCCGTGCAACTGATGTCGGATGCCCCGATGTTCATCGACGATACACCCGGCCTCTCGCCCACCGAGATCCGCGCGCGCGCACGACGCCTGCAGCGTGAGCACGGGCTCGGGCTGATCGTTGTTGACTACCTGCAGCTCATGCAGGTACCCGGCAACAAGGAAAATCGTGCGACCGAGATCTCCGAGATCTCCCGCTCGCTCAAGGGGCTCGCGAAGGAACTCGCGTTGCCGATCATTGCATTGTCGCAGCTCAATCGTAGCGTCGAACAACGCACCGACAAGCGGCCCGTGATGTCGGACCTGCGCGAGTCCGGCGCTATCGAACAGGATGCGGACATGATCATCTTCATCTACCGTGAAGAGGTCTACAACCAGGAGACGCCGCGCAGGGGCATTGCCGATATTTCGATCGCCAAGCAGCGCAACGGCCCCATCGGCGACTTCCCGCTGACATTCGTCGGGCGCTATACGAAATTCGAAAACTGGGTGCCCGACACCTACGCCGAGGAGCCGTATCCGTGAGCTTCGGGGCTCGGGCCCTGATCCGGCTCGGCGCGCTACGCCACAACCTGGAGGTCCTGCGCAGCGTCGCACCTGGCGCGCGCGTCATGGCGGTGATCAAGGCTAATGCCTACGGCCACGGCCTGGTACCGGTCGCCAGGCACCTGGAGGCGGCAGACTCCCTCGCGGTCGCGCGGCTGCCGGAGGCTCAGCTGCTGCGCGAATCCGGTATCGACAAGCCCGTCGTTCTGCTCGCGGGTGTTTCTACGGAAGAGGAACTGCGCGTGGCTTTCGACCAGGGCTTCGAACTGGTCGTGCATGACGTCGAGCAGGTCAGCCTGCTGGAACGCGCAACCGGGAGCGGCGGCACCGTCTGGCTGAAGGTTGATACCGGCATGAATCGCCTCGGTTTCGCGCCGGCCGATGCGCCGCAACTGTTACGCCGACTGACCGCGGCGGCGGCAGTGAACGATCTGCGCCTGATGACCCATTTCTCAAGCGCCGACGAACTCGACAACCCCGTCACGGAATCCCAGATCAACGCTTTCGCGCCGGTTACCCGTAATTTTCCCGGCGCGGTCAGTATCGCGAACTCGCCGGCATCCCTTGGCTGGCCGCAGGTCGTCGACGCGAGGGCCCGGTTGGGCTTCGGTGGCGATTTCTGGATCCGTCCCGGCATCTCCCTGTTTGGCGTCTCGCCGTTTACGGCCAAGACCGGCCGGGAACTCGGCCTGAAACCGGTCATGCAATTCGAGGCGCGACTGATTGCCGTCAAGCCGCTGCACGCCGGTGCCCGTGTCGGCTACAAGGGCGCTTACATCAGCGAACGGGACACGACGTTGGGGATCATTGCCGCGGGCTACGGCGACGGTTATACCCGCCATTTTCGCAGTGGAACACCGGTGTTACTGAACGGTCGGCGCGTGCCGCTGGTCGGCATTGTCTCGATGGACATGTGCGCCGTCGACCTGGGGGAGGCAGCGACCGACCGCGTCGGCGATATCGCAACGCTCTGGGGCGACGATCTGCCTGTCGAGGAGGTCGCGCCGTGGGCTGACGCGATTCCGTATGAACTCGTGTGCGGCGTGATGAACCGCGAGGACAGCGAAATCGTTCCGTAGGAGCGGTAATCCGGATGGGAGTCTTTCTGCAGGAGCGGTTCTCGAACCGCGATCGCACGCCGAGGCGCGCTCCTGCAGCGGCGCTGTTGTCAGTTCGCGAAGAACCCCATCTTGACCCCGGCGAGCTGCACGACGTCATTGTCCGACAACTTGCGTGCCTGCGCACCGATGGGCTGACCATTGACGAGCGGGTAGTCACCGTCCTTGCCGGACTCGACATGCACGATGTAATAACCTTCCGCACGACGCGTAATGGCTGCAACCTGCACGCCGGGACGGCCGAGCGTCGTCAGGGCCTTGGTGAGCTCGAGTTCGCGCCCCGCGAACTTGCCGCTGAGTACCTGCAGTTTGGCCAGGGGCAGGGCATTCGGAACGCTGGAGGGGTCGATTCCGGTCGCGGTGGCGGTGTGTGAAACCGGTGTTGCGGTGGCGGTGTGAGAGACCGGCGCCGCGGTTTCCGTGTGCGCAACGGTCTCGACATGCCGCCGGGGCGGCTCATCGTGCAGTGCCGCGGCTTCTTCCGGGTCCAGGCGAACGCCGGCGGCGGCATCGGGCACTTCTTCCGCTGCGGCGACGGCTGCAGCCGCTTCTGCCGCCTGTTCGGCCTTCGCGAGCTGTTCGGCACTCTGTTGCCCGCTCGGGATGACCATGGTCTTTTCGAATTCGTCCTGTTCGGCTTCCGGCACTTCCTGGTCCGTGAAACGAAGCTGGTGGTGCCCGATGGTGATGACGTCACCATGTTGCAAGGCATGCTTCTTGATCAGCTTGCCGTTGACGTAGGTGCCGTTGGTGCTGTTCAGGTCTTCGAGGAAGGAATCATTGAGGATGTTGATGATAAGGGAGTGGTGCCCGCTGACGGCCGGATTGTCGATACGCACGTCGTTATCCGGAAGCCGGCCAATCGTGTAGCGTTCCTTGGTCATGTTGTATTCAGCCAGAACCTGGTTGTCCAGGCTAAGAATTAAACGTGCCATGATTTCTCGCCGTTATCAGTGAGACCCAACCAAACAGGGAGTGAGGCATGATAAGAAATGCCGGCCACGGTTGTGGCGGTATCGCTCGCCTCTGACTGCATTCTCCAGACTATCCCTGCAACCCCAACTTTAGCGGAACAAGCTCGTTATCCTGGTGAGCAGTGGCTTCCTCGCCGCAAACGGTCCAAGCACCTGCGCCAGCATCACCGACACGTTGTCGCGTCCGCCATGGTCGTTGGCCATCTCGATCAGCTGTTGACCAACGACGTCAAGACTAGCATTAAAAGTACTGATAGTTAAGTGAATATCCTCATCTTCGACCATGTCGGGCAGGCCGTCGGAACACAACAGATAGATGTCGTCGGGGAGCACATCGTGTTCGTGCACCTCCACCTCGACGGTCGGCTCAACGCCGAGGGCGCGAGTCACGTAGTTCCGGTTGGTCGACCGCTGGGCCTCGTCGTGGGAATAAAAGCCCCTGTCGACGAGTTCCTGCAGCAACGAATGATCGAGCGTCAACTGTTGGAAGGTCTCCCCGCGCAGCCGGTAGGCGCGCGAGTCGCCGACATGGGCGATGCTGACCTTGTTGTCGAAGAACATGCAGGCGACGATGGTCGTGCCCATGCCCTCGCAGTGCGTCTGGCTCTGCGCTGTCTGGAAAATGATCTTGTTGGCCCGGTAGACCGCATCGCGCAACACGATCGACTGGCGCATCATGCCGCTGTGGGGGTCGATGTCCTCGCGTTCCTCGCGGTTGGCGCCTGCGATCGCCATTTCGGAGACGATCTGCACCGCGATACCGCTGGCAACCTCGCCGGCATTGTATCCGCCCATGCCGTCGGCAAGGACCATCAGTCCGATATCGGGATTGGAGCCGACGGCGTCCTCGTTGTGGTCGCGCACGCGCCCGGTGTCCGTGAATTCGGCGAAATCTATTTTTCCACGCAGGCTCTTCAAAGTCGCTCTACCCAGGTCCGGACGTTGCTACGTGTAGCGCGCGCAGTTCCGCAACGCGATCGCCATTTCGGCACCGCACGAAAAGCGATTCTCGGGACGCTTGGCCATGGCCTTCGCCATGACAGCGTCAATACTGGGCGCGAGTCCGGCACGTTTGCCTGCGATCGGGGCGGGATCTTCGGTCGTTATTTTTGCCATTAGTGCCGCGATGTTATCCGCTCTGAAGGGCACCTCGCCGATCAAGAGTTCGTATAGAGTAACACCAAGCGAAAACAAGTCCGAGTGGCCCGTGAGTTTTTCGGCGCCGAGCTGTTCCGGAGACATGTACATCGGGGTGCCGAGGACGATTCCGGTCTTTGTGCGGTTGTTGTCCGTGATTCGGGCAACGCCGAAATCGCTGATCTTGAGAGATCCCTCCTTCGGGTTATAGAGCAGGTTGGCAGGTTTGATGTCCCGATGAATGACGCCCTGATTGTGCGCATAGTCGAGTGCTTCCGCTGTGCTTGCCGCGAGTTCCAGGGCGCGCTTCGGCGCGAGCAGGCGTTTGGCGTCCGTGAAGTCGCGGAGCGGGATACCCGGTACGTATTCCATTGCGATGTAGGCCAGACCCTTGTCCTCGCCCGCGTCGAAAACAGTAATGATGTTGGGGTGCGTCAGCCGGCCTGCTGATTCGGCCTCGCGAAAGAACCGGATACGGGCTTCCTTGAGTTCTTCATCCTCGAACTCCTTTTGAATAGGGATCACCTTGACGGCGACCGCGCGGTTGATGCGGGGATCCTTGGCAAGGTAGACGGCTCCCATGGCGCCGTGGCCGATACGACGCTCGATAACGTAGCGCCCGAGTCGCTTTGGCACACCGGTGACGCCGGGGCTCTTCTTGCGTTTTTCCTCGCGCGTCGTATGCGTCCGCTTCATCCAGTCGAGTACCGCCTCGGCGCGCTCCGGCTTGGCCTGTTCCTCGAACGCGATCGAGAGCTTGTACATGACCGTGGCCAGCGTATCCGAGGGCGTGCAGCGCCGGAACTCTGCGAATGCCGGCTCGAGGCGACCGGCAGCCAGGAAGTCCGAGCCGCGTTTGAAAGCATCCTGGGTCGCTTTCCTGGGATTGCCAACCAGCCACAGGCTCATCAGGCTGACACCGATGAATATCAGTACGGCGCGGCCAATATCGAGACGCACCCTCAACACGTACAGGAGCAACATCTCGAGGAGCAGCAGGGCCACGACGGTAACGAGGGCGATGACGACGATACTGCGACGGTCGCGCTCCGGCAGGAACAACACGGCGAGGATGGCGAGCAGTACTGGCGCCAGCCACTGCACGGCATTGACCCAGGTGGGGACCACGATGCTGCGTTCGGCTTCGATATCCGCGATCAAAGCGGCCGCCAGTTCCGAGCGGGTCACGAACTGTCCCGATGGCAGCACGGCGGACGAGCCCACCAGTGCAGGTTCGTGATCGACGAAGATGGTCGCTTCGTTGAGGCGGGTGCTGGCAAAGTCGCCGAACAGAATCTCGTCGAGAGCGACCCGGGGAAGCTCCTCGTAATTCGAGAGATAGACCGTATCGTCCGATGCCGACATGCGCCCGCTTGGCGTCAGTTCATCGTTGTCGAGGGCGACGGCAAGCGGCAGCGAGGGCGACATCACGGTGCCGTTGAGCTGCCAGAGATTGGTCCGGCGCAGAACGCCATCATCGTCCGGCGTGAAGGCCATGAAGCCTGTGTGCGTGGTCAGTCCCGCGAGGCGATGGCTGTTCGGCACATAGACGGGGACGGGGCCTCCCAGCGCGGCGGACCAGCCGGGGAGTCGCTCGTCGGCGCCGAGTTCCGGCGGCTGCGGCATGATAATCCTGCGCGCCTGGCTGCGGGTGAGCACGGAGAGCACCTGGCCGTATTGCGCCAGCAACTGATCTTGACTCACACGGGACGGATCAATGCTGATGATGAAGGCATTGTCGAGCGGCCGGTTTGGCAGCCCGGACGAGAACGTGTCGTAGAGAAACCGGTCCGCGGTGACAAACCACGGCGCCAGCGGGCCGTATACCAGCAGCAGCAGCACGCTCGCGAAGCTCAGTGCGATCAGGCGGGTTCTTTTTTGGTTCGAGCCGGTGTCCAAGTCGTTCGGGTCCCTGTTCCAGGCGGAAAAGTATAGAAAATAGCTGCTTGCGTTAATGAGAAAGGGTTGGCATTTTTTTGTCATAAGCGACTGATTCGCAGTGCTATCATCGGCGGCGTCGTTAGCCCGGCCCGGTCAGGCTTCGGTACGCGGGTGAACTATATAATTTATATAAATCAATAATATATAGATCTTTTCTCGAAGAAATCGAGAATATTTCTGCCACGAAGGGCCGGGGACGGCCCGAGGAGCGGTATGGCGAAGGCAAGAACAGCCTACGTGTGCGCCGAATGCGGCGCGCACAGCGTGAAGTGGGCCGGCCAGTGTCCGGATTGCGCCGCCTGGAACACGCTGTCGGAAATGCGGCTCGTCGCCGCGGCGGCCACGCCGGCTGGCGGGGCGGCGGCGACCGGCCTCGACGAGGTGCAACTGGACCCTGAAGAACGATACGCCACGGGCTTCAGCGAGTTCGACCGGGTGCTCGGCGGCGGCCTGGTACCGGGCGCTGTCGTCTTGCTCGGTGGCGATCCGGGCGTCGGTAAGTCCACCTTGCTGCAGCAAGTCAGCGGCCAGGTCCCGGGCGATCTTCCCGTACTGTACGCGACCGGAGAGGAATCGATGCGCCAGGTCAGCCAGCGCGCGCGGCGCCTCGGGATCGAGGGCAGTGCCCTGAAAGTGCTCGCCGACACCGAATTGGAAAACGTGCTGGCGGAAGCGCGCCGCAACGACGCTCGCATCCTGATCATCGACTCGATCCAGACCATGACAGCCGCGGAGCTGACTTCGGCACCCGGCTCGGTCGGTCAGTTGCGCGAGTGCGTCGGCCGCATCGTCCAGTTCGCGAAACGCAACGAGGTTTCGGTGTTCATCATCGGTCACGTGACCAAGGAGGGTGCGATTGCCGGGCCGCGGGTCGTGGAGCACATGGTCGACACCGTGTTGTACTTCGAGAACGATCCGGCCAGCCGCTACACGATGATCCGCTCGGTAAAGAACCGCTTCGGCGCGACTGGCGAAATGGGCGTATTCGCGATGACCGGCAGCGGCTTCCGGGAGGTGCGAAATCCCTCGGCGATTTTCCTGTCCCGCGATACGCTGACGGAGCCCGGCAGCGTGGTCTCGGTCGCCTGGGAAGGCAGCCGGGCGCTCCTGGTAGAGATGCAGGCGCTCGTTGCCGACGGCGGCGGCGGCTACCCGAAACGCGTTGCACAAGGCTTCGACCAGAACCGCCTGGCGTTGCTGCTGGCGGTACTGCAGCGCCACGGGGACGTCCAGCTGGGTCCGGAGGATATATTCGTGAACGTCGTCGGCGGTCTGAGGATCGCCGAGACGGCTGTGGATCTGCCCACGCTGCTGTCGGTGGTCTCGAGTTTCCGCGATCGGCCCTGCCGGGAAGGACTGGTGAGCTTCGGGGAAATCGGATTGGCGGGTGAGGTGCGGCCGGTTCGCTACGGCGAGGAACGCATCGCTGCGGCGGCGAAGCAGGGGTTCAGCTGCGCCATCGTGCCGCGCGCGAATGCGCCGCGGCGGCCGGTTAGCGGTATTGAAGTGGTCGCAGTGACGCGAATCCGCGACGCGCTCGATTCGGCTTTCTAGGCGTCGGGCTCTGCCACGCGCGGGCCGATGCGCACGGTGCGGACGCGATTGTCGTCCGAGGCGACGATCTCGAGCGGATAGCCGCTGATTTTCAGGCAGGTCGCCGGCTCCGGAATCGTCTCGAGCAATTCCAGGATCAGCCCGTTGAGGGTCTTCGGGCCGTCGGTCGGAAGCTCCCAGCCCTGTGCACGGTTGAGCTCGCGGATATTGGCGGTACCGCTCACAAGGAACGAGTCCGGGCCTTCCCGCACCACATCCTCGATCTGGTCGGCGGGGTCCGTCGTGAACTCGCCGACGATCTCTTCGAGAATGTCTTCAAGGGTGACAATCCCCTGGATGTCGCCGTACTCGTCCACGACCAGGGCGACCCGTTCGCGACGGCGCTGAAACTGGATGAGCTGTTTGCTGAGCGGCGTGCCCTCTGGCACGAAATACGGCTCGTCGAGCAGTTCCCGCAGTGACGTCTTGTCGAAGGTCACCGGTGCAAGGTTCGCGAGCCGGCGCAGGTGCATGATGCCGACGATGTTGTCGATGTTGTCCTCATAGACGGGCAGACGCGTGTGCTCGCTCTTGCTGATAATCTCCTCGATCTCCTCGATTTCGTCGTCGAGGTCGATGCCGATGATCTCGTTGTGCGGCACCATGACATCATCGACCGAGACTTTTTCGAGGTCGAGAATGCTGAGCAGCATCTGCTGGTAGCGGCTGGATATCCGTCCGCCAGCCTCGTGCACGACCGTGCGCAGTTCCTCGCGTGTCAGTGGCTGCAGTTCGGAGTCGCTGCTGCGCACGCCGAGCAGGAACAGGACGCCGTTCGACGCGACATTCGTGAGCCAGACGATCGGATACAGGATCTTCAGCAGCGGGTAATAGATCATCGCTGCGGGGAAGGCGAGCCGTTCTGGGTGCATTGCCGCGAGGGTTTTGGGCGCCGCTTCCGAAAAGATCAGCACGACAAGGGTCAGCGCCAGCGTGCCGAGCGCAACGGCGGGTTCGCCGCCCATTTCCAGGGCGATAATCGCGACGAGCGACGCAGCCGAAAAATTAACCAGGTTGTTCCCGAGCAGGATCAGCCCGATCAGACGGTCCGGCCGTTGCAGGAGTGTTTCGGCGAGTCGCGCGCCCCGGTGGCCTTGCCGCGCCTTGTGGCGCAGCTGGTAGCGATTGAGGCTCACAAGGGCCGTTTCCGAGCCGGAGAAAAAGGCGGAAAGCAGGAGTAATACGATCAGCAGGCCAAAAAGGGCCGATAGTGGAACGTCTTCGCCCAAAGGACGAGTACCTCCAAATTGACGCGATTAACGCAGTTCAGCAGCCGCCCGCCTGCCTGTCAAGGAACCAGCGCGGCGCCCGGCCTAGCCCCAGCTGCGGTGAAGGACGACTTCGAGAATATAACGGCTGCCGAAGTAGGCAAGGAACAGGGTAACGAAGCCGACCAGGTACAGGTAAATGGCGCGTTTTCCGCGCCAGCCTGCGAAGTGGCGCCCGGCCAGCAGGATGCCGAATATGAGCAACGCGATGAGCGACAGCGCGGTCTTGTGAACAAGGTGCTGGGCGAAAAGATTCTCGACGAAAGTGATGCCGAGCGCCATCGACATGGCGAGCACGGCAATACCGGCCGATGCAACCCCGTAGAGTACCCGCTCCGTTTTTTCCAGGGGCGCGAAAAGCAGGTTGACGCTGGACAGCTTGGCGGCGCGCAGCCGCCTGTCCTGCACCAGTGCATAGACCGCCACGATAGAGCCGGCGGCCAGCAGGCCGTAAGCGAACATTGCGGTGAAAACGTGGGTCTGCAGTTGCCAGGTCAGGCCGGTGCCGGTGACTTCGATGGCACCGGTTTGCGTCGCGAGCACGGTCGGCACGGCCAGCACGATGAGCCCTGCCGCGACGCCGCGCAGGTCGGCGTCGATCGCCGCGAGTGTGCCGATGATGGCCAGCTGCAGGCCGATCAGCGAAACCGAGGACGTGAGGGATACATGGATGCCGCCCCCACGGGTGAGCGACTCGAACAGTATCGAGGCGTGGGCTGCCAGCGCAACGGCGGCAAGCACGAAGGCGCCGGTGCGCATCAAGCCAGCGTAGGCGGACTCGTGTCGCAGCCGGCTTCCCGCGAAACCCGCCGCAGCCAACAAGTACAGAAATGGAAGTGTGATTTGAAACACAGAAACCCGTGGGTCGATAACCTACCGTTTCTTGGGATGCATCATCCCACATGGTGGCGGTCAATAGAACCCTCGACGTAATGCGTATTCGAATACTAGGTTGCAGCGGCGGAATCGGTGCCGGGGCGCGGACCTCGGCGATGCTCGTCGATGACGACGTCCTCATCGATGCCGGGACCGGTATCGGCGACCTGGCGCTGGCCGAGTTACAGCCGATCCGGCACGTTTTCCTGACCCACGCTCACCTCGATCACATCGCGGGGCTGCCGCTGCTCGTCGATACCGTGTTCGACGAGAACTTCGATACCCCGGTTACGGTTTACGCGCGCTCGGAAACCCTGCGCGCAATCAAGGATCATCTGTTCAACGACGTCATCTGGCCGGACTTCGCACGGCTGCCCAGCGCGGAGAACCCGATGCTGCGCTACCGGGAGTGCAGCCCCGGCGATACGATCAGGATCGGGCACCGCGATTTCTACGCCGTTGACGTAATGCACAGCGTGCCGTCCCTCGGCTACACCGTGCAGAACTCGGGCGGCGTATTCGCGGTCAGCGGCGATACCAAGACGAACGAAACCCTGTGGCCGGTGCTGAATGCCTGCGACGACCTCAAGGTGCTGGTCATCGAGGTATCGTTTCCGGACGAGATGGACAAGCTGGCGGCCGAAGCCGGCCACTACTGCCCGCGGACCCTGACCCGGGATCTCGAACGCCTCAGGCACGACCCGGAAATCTGGCTGACCGGTATGAAGCCGGGTGAGGAGGCGCGCATCCTCAGGCAGGTATTGGCGGCCGCCCCCGACAAGAACATCCAGATGCTCTCCCGAGGCACCGTCCTTACGATCTAGCAATCCAGCCGGGAGGATTCCTGCACGCCGGGTGACCGCGATGCTTTCTCTCGTCATGGCTCGCTGCGCTTCGCTTGCTGCGCTTTACTTCCTCCGATAAAGCATCCCGGTCACCCGGCTCGAATGTCGCTTGCTGTTGCCAGATCGAGTTTTGTTAGACTCTCGCCATGTTCGAGAATCTCACAGGGCGGCTTTCCGACGCCGCGCGCAGCCTCAGCGGCAAGGGGCGGCTGACCGAGGCCAATATCAAGGACACGCTGCGGCAGGTGCGGCTTGCACTGCTGGAAGCGGATGTCGCGCTGCCCGTCGTCAAGACCTTCATCGAGCGGATCCGGGAGCGGGCCGTGGGCGAGGAGGTCGCCAGGAGCCTTACGCCGGGGCAGGCGCTCGTCAAGATCATCCACAATGAGCTGGTCGCCATCCTGGGTGGCGATCATGCGCCGCTGAACCTCAAGGCGCAGCCGCCGGTCGTGATCCTGCTCGCTGGATTGCAGGGTGCGGGCAAAACGACGTCGGCGGCGAAGCTGGCGAAGCGCATCATCGAGAAAGACAGGAAGCGCGTCATGCTGGTGAGTGTCGACGTGCATCGCCCGGCGGCGATCCTGCAGCTGAAGACGCTGGCTGGCGAGGTCGGTGCTCTGCATTGCGACAGCGAGCCCACCGAGGCGCCGGTTGCTATTGTCGAACGCGCGCTGGACGAGGCGCGGCGCTCGCACGCGGACGTCCTTATCGTCGACACGGCGGGCAGATTGCACATCGACGGCGCGATGATGGAAGAAGCCGCGGCCGTGCACGCGGCCGCCAATCCCCAGGAAACCCTGTTCGTCGTCGACAGCATGGCGGGCCAGGATGCGGTGAATGCGGCAACGGCATTCAACGAAGCACTGCCGCTGACCGGCGTGGTGCTCACCAAGGCGGACGGTGATGCGAAGGGCGGTGTCGCGCTGTCGGTGCGTGAGATCACGGGGCAGCCCATACGCTTCCTCGGCGTCGGCGAGAAAGTCGACGGCCTCGAGGCATTTCATCCCGAGCGAATGGCGTCGCGAATCCTTGGCATGGGGGACGTGCTGTCGCTTGTCGAGGAGATCGAGGACAAGGTCAGCCGGGAAAAGACCGAAAAACTCGCCAAGAAACTCAAGAAAGGGCGGGGTTTCGACCTGTCCGATCTTCGCGACCAGTTCGAGCAGATGATGAACATGGGCGGACTCGGGGCGATGCTGGACAAGCTGCCGATTCCCGGCAACGTCAACGCGGCAGCGCTCAAAGACGGCGTGGGCGAACAGCAGATGCGGCGCCAGATTGCGATCATCAACTCGATGACGCCGTCCGAGCGGCGTTTCCCGAAGACCATCAACGGCTCGCGCAAGAAGCGTATCGCCAGGGGTTGCGGGCTGCAGGTACAGGATGTGAACCGGCTGCTGAAACAGTTCACACAGATGGAAAAAATGATGAAAAAGATGTCGCGCGGCGGCATGAAGAAGATGATGCGCGGCCTGCCACGCGGCGGCCTGCCGCCCGGGTTTGGCTGAAATCCGCCCAAGCTACCGTAAATCTTCGGTTTTTTGAGGCAAAAAACCGGCGATTGGCGCCCCGAAAACGCTTCACATTTAGACCGAAACCAGTACAATGCGCGCTTTACTCGGGCCCGCCCGAGCTCAGGCGTGTCCGCCTCCTTGAGAATTTTTACGGGAATGTAATGGTTAGTATTCGTCTTTCGCGCGCTGGCGCGAAAAAGCGCCCTTTTTATCACGTGGTCGTGACCGACAGCCGCAATCGTCGGGACGGCCGCTATATCGAGCGTATTGGTTTCTTCAACCCGGTTGGCCGGGAGCACGAGGAGAACCTGCGTATCGACCTCGAGCGTGTGGATTACTGGATCGGGCAGGGCGCGAAGCCTTCCGAGCGGGTTGCCTCGCTGTTGAAAGTACAGCGCAAGGCCACCGCAAGCGCCTGATCGGTAGCGGGCCCTTGTTACGAGGGTCGGCGGCTACAGCGTGACGGATGCTTCGCGACAGCCGGTGATACTGGGCCGAATCGTCGGCCTCTTTGGTGTCAGGGGCTGGTTGAAGGTCCACTCGTACACGGAGCCGCGGGAAGCGATCCTGGATTACCCGGACTGGCTGTTGCGGCGCGAGGGCGACTGGCAGCCGGTCGAGCTTGCCGAGGGCAGGCAGCACGGCAAGGCCATTGTCGCCCGCCTGCAGGGAATCGAGGACCGGGATGCCGCGGCAGAATTGCTCGGCAGCGACTTTGGCGTCGAACGCGATACGCTGCCGAACCCGGAGGACGGCCATTATTACTGGGCCGACCTCGAGGGCTTGACCGTCGTGCGCAAGGACGGCACGGAACTCGGCAAGGTCGCGTACCTGATGGCGACCGGCGCCAACGACGTGCTGGTGGTCGACGGTGCGGCCGAGCGGTTGATCCCGTTCGTGCCGGGAACGGTGATACTGGACGTGGATCTCGCCGCGGGCGTGATCCGGGTCGACTGGGAGTGGGACTGACATCATGCAGATTGCCGTTGTCAGCCTGTTCCCGGAGATGGTTCGCACGGTGGCGGAATACGGCGTCGTCGGGCGCGCGATAGAGCGGCAGCTGGCCGCGTTGCGGATCGAGAATCCGCGTGACTACGCGACCGACACGCACCGTACCGTGGACGATCGGCCGTACGGTGGCGGCCCGGGAATGGTACTGAAGTACCGGCCGGCAGCCGACGCGATACGCGCGGCACGTGCCGCGATGCCAGAGGGCAGCCCGGTGATCTGCCTGTCGCCGTCCGGCAGGGAGTTTGACCAGGCCGAGGCGGCGCGGCTGGCGGCGTTACCGGGTATGATCCTGTTCGCCGGGCGCTACGAGGGCGTCGACGAACGGCTGGTCGAGGAAGAAGTTGACGCAGAACTGTCGCTCGGCGATTTCGTGTTGTCGGGCGGTGAGATAGCCGCAATGGCGGTTATCGATGCGGTGGTCAGGCTGCTGCCGGGCGCACTCGGTGACGAGGACTCGGCGGCGCAGGATTCGTTCGTGGCGGGGTTGCTGGACTATCCCCACTACACGCGGCCCGAGGAAATCGAGGGTCGCAGGGTGCCCGCGGTGCTGCTGTCGGGCGATCATGCGCGCATTGCGCGCTGGCGATACAAACAGGCTCTGGGCCGCAGCTACCTGAGGCGCCCGGACCTGGTCGAGAAGTTGCAACTGGGCCGTGAGCAGCAAGCGCTGCTCGACGAGTTCCTGAAGGAACAGGGTAAAGAGACATGAGCAAAATTATCGAAGCGATTGAGCAGGAACAGATGAACAAGGAAATCCCCGAGTTTTCGCCGGGTGATACCGTCATCGTCCAGGTCAAGGTGAGGGAAGGTACGCGCGAGCGCCTGCAGGCGTTCGAGGGCATCGTGATTGCCAAGCGTAACCGCGGCCTTAATTCCTCGTTCACGGTTCGCAAGATTTCCCACGGCGAAGGCGTCGAGCGCGTGTTCCAGACATACAGCCCGGTCGTGGATTCGATCGCGGTGAAGCGCCGCGGTGACGTACGCCGGGCAAAGCTGTACTACCTGCGCGGACGCACGGGCAAGGCCGCTCGCATCAAGGAAAAAATCTAGTCATCACCGTGCCGCGGGCAGCGGCGCGGTTCCAAATCTGTGGCCGGTTCCACATAATGGTCGGCCACAGGTCGGTTAGCCTGAACCTATTCGCTTGGGCCGGGTCTTTCGTGGCATGAGATCGATTTTTCGAAGAACTCAGGGCAGCGCTCTGCTGCTCGCATTCGCCAGCCTGTCGCTGGGCGGATGCGCCTCCCTGATGTCCTCGGCCGCGAGCGGTCTCGCCAACAACCTGTCCAGCGCAATCCTCAACCAGGACGACCCGGAGACGGTCAGGGCCGGGGCCCCGTCCTACATGCTGTTGCTCGACAGCTTTCTCGAGGGCGACCCGGACAATCCCGAATTGCTGTCCGCGGCGGCGACGCTGTATGCGTCTTACGGGGCGGTGTTTGCAGACGACCCTGTGCGTGCCGCGCGGCTCACGAGCCGTGCCCGGAACTACGCGCAGGACGCCATGTGCGAATCGTACGTGCCTTCCTGCGGCTGGCCGGACAGCAACTACGATGAGTTCGTGGCAACCCTGGACGGCGTGACATCGAGGCAGTCCGAGTACCTCTACACGTATGGTTTCGCGACGCTCGCCTACCTGCGGGCGCACAGCGAAGACTGGAACTCGCTGGCGGAGCTGCCGCAGGTCGAAGCGCTGTTCAAGCGATACCTCGAAATCGAGGGCGACGACGCGGAGGGCGCGGTGCATACCTACATGGGTATCCTACTCACCCTGCGGCCTCCTTCCCTCGGCGGCAAGCCCGAAGAGGCCCGCGAACATTTCGAGACGGCGATCGCGATGTCCGGCGGCAGGGACCTGAGCGCGAAAGTCGAGTACGCCAAAGGCTACGCAAAGCTGTTGTACGAGCGCGAACTGCACGACCGCCTGCTTGGCGAAGTGGTCGAATCCAGTCCGTACGCGGATGGCCTCACGCTGAGCAATGTCATGGCGCAGGAGGAAGCCGAACGGCTCCTGGCCGAAGCTGACGACTATTTCTGATCGGAACCTCGACAGGTAGACGACTGATGAAGAAGATGTTGATTACGTTGCTGGCCCTCGCTCTCGGGAGCGCCGCCAGTGCCGCCACGCTGAAAATCGCCACCGTGACGCCCGAGGGCTCGCAGTGGATGAAGGATATGCGTGAGAGCGCAAAAGAGATCAAGGAGCGCACCGACGGGCGCGTGCAGATCAAGTATTACGGCGGCGGCGTCATGGGCAACGATACCAAGGTGCTGGGCAAGATCCGCATTGGCGCGTTGCAAGGCGGCGCGTTCACGCCGGCGGCACTGTCCGATATCTACCCGGACCTGAATGTCTACGGCATGCCGCTCGTGTTCGACTCCGAGGAAGAGGCGACTTACGTGCGCAGGCGCCTCGACAGCAAACTCCAGGAAGGGCTGGAGGCGGCCGGTTTTGTCAATTTCGGTTTTGCCGCGGGCGGATTCGCGATCGTGATGTCGAATACGCCCGTCAAGGGACTCGACGACCTCAAGGGCAAGCGCGTGTGGGTGCCCGAGGGCGACAGCATCAGCTATGCGTCGATGGAAGCGCTGTCACTGGCGCCGGTCACGCTACCGCTTACCGACGTACTCACCGGCCTGCAGACCGGCCTCATCGATATCGTCGCGATGTCGCCCATCGGTGCGCTGGTGCTGCAGTGGCACACGAAGATCAAATACATGACCGAGATCCCGCTTGTCTACACGGTCGGCTTCATGGCGGTGGACAAACGGGCGTTCGGCAAGTTGAGCGATGCGGACCAGCAGGTCGTGCGCGACGTGATGAAGAAGACCTACGAACAATTCGACCTGTCCAACCTCGAGGACAATCGCGAGGCGCGCGATGCATTGTTGAATGCCGGCATCAAGAGCGTGCCGTTCGACGCCGAGGAGGTTGCCCGGTTGCGTGAACGGCTCCTGGAATCCAACCGGCGTCTCGGCGGTGAGGGCGCGTTCAACCTTGCGCTCTACGACGAGATGATGAGCTACGTGCAGGAATACCGGGAAAGCGACGGGGAAGCGGCGGCCGCAGCGCAGTGACGCAACGCACCCTGTCCGTCCTCGCCCGGCTGGAGCGTTTCGGCCGGTTCGCGGAGAACGCGGCGCTGGTCGTGTTGCTGGGATCGCTGGTCCTGCTGGCCGTCGGCCAGATCGTTCTTCGCGAGATCTTCGAGACCGGGTTCTTTCGCGCCGATGAACTGATAAAGCTGCTCGTTCTCTGGCTGGCAATGGTCGGCTCGATTGCCGCTACGCGGGACAATCGTCATATTCGAATCGATGCGCTGTCGCACTTGTTGCCCGACAAGGCAGTGATCGCAATCCGCCTGTTTGTCGACATTTTCGCGGCGGTGATCTGCGCCGTGGTCGCCTGGCAGGCCTGGCGGTACCTGCAGTTGGAAATCGAGTTCGAGGATACCGTGCTTATCAATGTGCCGGCCTGGATGGCGCACGTGATACTGCCCGCCGCGTTTGCCCTGATGAGCTATCGTTTCGCAGTCTCGGTCGTGCGGGAGAGCTTCCTGATGGCGACGGGCAGGAAGAAGCGGGTGCTGCGGTGATTGCGCTCACGATCATCCTCGCGTTGCTTGCCATACTCGGCGCCCCCCTGTTCGCGGTTATTGCAAGCAGTGCGATGCTCGGTTTTCATCGTGACGAAACCGACCTGATGAACATCGCGCTCGAGATACTGAGCATTGCTGATCTCCCGTTTCTCGCCGCGATCCCGTTGTTCACGTTTGCCGGTTACGTGCTCAGCGAGAGCAAGGCGCCGCAGCGTCTCGTGCGACTGACGGATGCCGTGCTCGGCTGGATGCCGGGTGGCCTTGCGCTGGTCGCACTCGCCGCATGCGCTTTTTTCACCGCGTTCACGGGAGCGTCCGGCGTCACGATCATCGCGCTCGGCGCGATTCTGTACCCGGCGCTGAAGCAGGACGGCTACCCGGACAAGTTCAACCTCGGGCTCGTCACTTCCGCGGGCAGCCTGGGCCTGTTGTTCGCGCCGTCGCTGCCACTGATCCTCTACGGTGTCATCGCAGAAGTCTCGATCGACTACCTGTTTCTCGCGGGCATCCTGCCGGGCCTGCTGATGCTGGTCATGCTGTCCGGCTACAGCCTGTTCGTCAGCCGCAGAAGCCCGAAAGTCCTGCAGAAATTCTCGATGCGGGAGTTCGGTCGCGCCGTCCGGGAAACGGCCTGGGAAATACCGCTGCCGCTGGTGGTGCTCGGTGGCATTTACTCGGGGTTCCTCGCAGTTTCGGAAGCAGCCGCTATTACCGCGCTCTACGTGTTCATCGTCGAGGTGCTGATTCACCGCGAAGTCCAGTGGTCGCAGCTGCCGCGGATCATTCGCGAATCCATGGTGCTGGTCGGCGGTATCCTGGCTATCCTCGGAGTGTCTCTCGCATCCACCAATTACATGATCAGCGCCGGCGTGCCGCAGGACCTGCTGGCCTCGGTATCCGGGCTGGTATCCAGCCAGACGACATTCCTGCTGTTGCTGCTGGTGTTCCTGCTCATCCTCGGAGCGCTGATCGACATCTTCTCGGCAATCGTGCTGGTCGTTCCGCTGATCCTGCCGATTGCGGCGGCGTATAACGTCGACCCGGTGCATCTGGGTATCGTATTCCTGGCGGCCATGCAGCTCGGTTACATGACGCCGCCGGTCGGGTTGAACCTGTTCATCGCCAGCTATCGTTTCGAGAAGCCGATCATGCACGTGTACTCTGCCACGTTCCCGTTCCTGGTCATCCTGATGCTGTCCGTGCTCGTGATCACTTTCTGGCCCGCGCTGTCGCTGGTCCTGGTACCCGGATAGGCTGGCTGGCTGGTCGAAAAGGCGCGGCGTACACTGTAATCTGCAGCGGTAACCCGGCGAGGAGAAATAAACTCGATGAAAAAAAGGAACCTGCTTGTCAGGGTGCTGTCCGGAATCTGGAGCGGCGTCGACGGTTTTCGCAAGATACTGCACCTGTTGTTACTGCTGTTCGTGTTCGCGATCTTCGTGGGTGCGATGTCCGGCACGGTACCGCAACTGCCTGATCGGGCCGCACTGTTCATCCAGCCGGTGGGCGCTATCGTCGAGGAACTGGAAGGCGATCCGTTCGATCGCGCGATAGCCGAGATGCTCGACGAAGCACAGCCCCAGACGGTGTTGCAGGACATCGTCGATGCCCTCGACTACGCGAGCGATGACGATCGTATCGATGCCGTGCACATCGAGCTGAGTGCACTCGGACCGGCCGGGCTGCCGAAGCTGCAACGCATTGCCCGTGCGATCGAGGACTTCAGACAATCCGGCAAGCCGGTGGTTGCCAGCGCCGACTTCATGACGCAGCAGGCCTACTTCATCGCGGCGCACGCGGACGAGGTCTACCTGAATCCCGAGGGCGGCGTCCTGCTGCAGGGCTACGGGCGCTTCCGCACCTACTTTGCGGACGCGATCGAAAAACTCAAGCTCGACTGGAACATATTCAAGGTCGGCACCTACAAGTCCGCGGTCGAGCCGTTCGAGCGCATGGACATGTCGGATGCGGATCGAGAAGCGACCGTGAACCTGATCGACCAGCTGTGGGGAACCTATCTCGAAGAGGTCGCCGCGGCCAGGGCGATGGACGCCACGGAGCTCGCAAACTATACGGACGGTTTCGTCGACACGCTTACCGCGGCAGACGGCGATCTCGCGCTTGCGGCGAAGGATGCCGGGCTCGTCGACGAGTTGCTTACGCGCACCGAACTCAGGGATCTCCTCATCGGCTATGTCGGCAGCGATGAAGAGTCGGAAACCAATTACAGTTCGATCGGCATGGGCGAGTATCTCTCCCATATCGACTTGCTCGACGGCGAAACGGTCGCAGAACAGAATGTCGGCATCATCATCGCCTCGGGCACCATCCAGTCGGGAACGCAGCCACCGGGCACCATCGGTGCGGAATCGACCGCCGAGTTGCTGCGGCGTGCGCGTGACGACGAGTCCGTCAAAGCGGTCGTGCTGCGGGTGGACAGCCCTGGCGGCAGCGCTTTCGCGTCCGACGTGATCGCGAGCGAGATCGCCGCCTTGCAGGATGCGGGTAAGCCGGTCGTCGCGTCGATGAGCAGCGTTGCCGCATCGGGTGGATACTGGATCTCGGTGGGTGCGGACAGGGTGTTCGCCAGCCCGACGACCATCACGGGTTCGATCGGCATCTTCGGCATGTTCCCCACCTACCAGCGAGCCGCCGAGTACCTCGGGCTCGCGAATGACGGTGTCGGGTCAACGCCGCTGTCCGGCCAGCTGCGACCGGACAGGGCGATGACGGACGACACGAAGCGCCTTTTCCAGCTCGTCATCGAGGAAGGCTACGACGACTTCATCGGCCGGGTCGCGACGTACCGCGGCATGGACAAGACGGAAGTGGACGCCGTCGGCCAGGGCCGCGTCTGGACCGGCGCCGATGCGCTGGAACGCGGGCTCGTCGACGAACTGGGCGGCATGGAAGACGCCATCGCGTTCGCGGCGGAACTTGTCGATCTCGCGGAAGACGACTACGGCCAGAAGTGGATCAGGACCCAGCTATCGCCCACGGAGCAGATGATCGTCGATCTGCTCGGGACGGCGAAAAGTTTCGGCCTGCAGCTGGACTTCCTGCAGTCACGGCCGACCGCGTTGCAGAAGATTGCCGGGAGACTGGAGCAAGCCCTGGCGCCGCTGGCCGGATTCGACGACCCGAAAGGCGTTTACGCGCACTGCCTCTGCACATTCGAGTGAGGGCTTTGGAGCGGGGCTAGTTCCAGTGCAGGATGACCTTGCCGGACTGCCCCGAAGCCATCAAGTCGAATGCCGGCTGGAATTCGTCGATGCCGAAGTGATGCGTGATGACCGGTTCGATGTTCAGGCCGCTCTGCAGCATGCTCGACATCTTGTACCAGGTCTCGAACATTTCGCGGCCATAAATACCCTTTAAAATCAGGCCCTTGAAGATAACCTGGTTCCAATCGATCGCGGTATCGTCCGGCGGAATACCGAGCAGGGCGACCTTGCCGCCGTGGTGCATCGTGCGCAACAGGTCGCGAAACGCCGTGGGGTTGCCGGACATCTCCATACCGACGTCGAAGCCTTCTTCCATGCCGAGCGCCTGCATCGTGTCGTCGATCGACTCTCGTGCCACATTGAGTGCGACAGAGGCACCCATCTTGCGCGCGAGCTCGAGCCGGTAATCGTTGACGTCCGTTATCACGACGTGCCGGGCACCGGCATAGCGTGCGATGGCGACGGCCATGATGCCGATGGGCCCGGCTCCCGTGATCAGCACGTCCTCGCCGACGAGGTCGAAGGACAGCGCCGTATGGGTGGCATTGCCGAGCGGGTCCAGTATCGCGGCCATGTCGTCCGTGATCGCATCCGGCAGCTTGAAAACGTTGAATGCCGGCACGGCAATATATTCCGCGAAGGCGCCGGGCCGGTTTACACCGACACCCTTGGTGTTCATGCAGAGGTGGCGGCGCCCCGCACGGCAGTTGCGGCAAACGCCACAGGTGATATGGCCTTCCGCGGACACGCGGTCACCCGGCTCGAACCCCCGGACTTCGATGCCGCATTCGACGATCGTGCCGGAAAACTCGTGGCCGACCGCCAGCGGCACGGGGATCGTGTGCTGTGCCCAGTCGTCCCACTGGTAGATGTGAATATCGGTGCCACAGATCGCGCTGCGATTCACTCGAATGAGGACGTCGTTGTGGCCCACCTCCGGCGGCGGGATGTCCTGCATCCAGATACCGCGTTCCGCTTTTGCCTTGACCAGTGCCTTCATCAGTTGATTACTCCGAGTTCCCTGCCAACGGCCGTAAATGCCTCGACAGCCTCGTCGAGCTGTTCGCGGGTTATACCGGCCGACATCTGTGTACGGATGCGCGCCTGTCCCTCGGGTACTACCGGGAACGAAAAGCCGATGACGTAGATACCGCGCGCAAGCAAGCGGTCCGCCATCTCGGTCGCCAGCTTTGCGTCGCCGAGCATGACCGGGATAATGGGATGTTCACCGGGGATGAGGTCGAATCCGCGCTCTTCCATCCTGCTGCGAAAGTAGCGGGCATTTTCGTGCAACTGCTTGGCGAGCGAATTGTCGCGTTCTAGCAGGTCGAGAACGGCTATCGACGAAGCGGCAATGACCGGCGCGACGGAATTCGAGAACAGGTACGGCCGCGAGCGCTGCCTCAACCAGCCGACGATTTCCTTGCGCCCGGACGTGAAGCCGCCCGACGCGCCACCCAGCGCCTTGCCGAGGGTGCCGGTGATGATGTCGATGCGGCCCATCACGTCGCGATACTCATGCGTCCCGCGCCCCGTCTTGCCCAGGAATCCCGTTGCGTGGCAGTCGTCGATCATCGTGAGTGCGTCGTATTCGGCGGCGAGATCGCAGATTTCCCGCAGGTTGGCGATCGTGCCGTCCATGGAGAAGACGCCGTCGGTAACGATCAGGCTGGCACGGGTGTCTGCTGCCGCCTCGAGCTGGGCACGCAGGTCCTGCATGTCATCGTGCGCGTAGCGGAAGCGCTGTGCCTTGGAAAGGCGAATGCCGTCGATGATGCTTGCGTGATTCAGGGTATCGCTGATCACGGCATCCTCGGGCCCCAGAATGGTCTCGAACAGGCCGCCATTGGCGTCGAAACACGAGGGGTAGAGTATCGTGTCCTCGGTGCCGAGGAACGCGCTGATGCGCGACTCCAGTTCCTTGTGGATGGTCTGCGTGCCACAGATGAACCGTACCGAGGCCATCCCGTAACCGAATGCGTCCAGCGCCTTGTGCGCCGCCGCAATGACCTCCGGATGGTTCGCGAGCCCCAGGTAGTTGTTCGCGCAGAGATTCAGCACGTGCTTGCTGTCGCCGTCCATGCGCACGTCGATGCCGGCCTGCTGGGGTCCGGATATCAGGCGTTCCGACTTGAACAGACCCTGCTCGCGGAGCGCATCCGTCTGTTCGGCAAGAGAGGCGAGAAAAGAGTCCGGCATGGGATTGCCCTCGACCTGGAAAGGCCGCAAAGTATATCAGGACGCCCAATACACTAACGATACCAACACGCGGGTATATCCATGCTTTTCACACGGCAGACGCTTGCCAGGCCGAGCCCTATCACCGACGTCAACAGGCGCTTTCTCGCCGACGAGCAGGCGCTTGTCAACGAGCTCAAGGCGCTCGCGGATCCTGGCGAAGCGGCGCGCGGCAGGATCCGCGATACGGCGGCGGAACTGGTCGCCGCGGTGCGCAAGAACAAGGCGCGGGAGGGCGGCATGGACGCCTTCCTGCAGCAATACGACCTGTCGTCGGAGGAAGGCGTGTTGCTGATGTGTATCGCGGAAGCCTTGCTGCGGATCCCGGACGCCGACACGGCTGACAAGCTGATCGCTGACAAGATCACTGCGGCAAGATGGAAGGAACACCTCGGCACCAGCGACTCCCTGTTCGTCAATGCATCGACCTGGGGCCTGATGCTGACCGGCCAGCTGCTCAGGGTCGACGAGGATATCCGCGTAAACCCCGCACAGATGCTGGCCAAGATCGCGAGCCGGGCGGGGGAGCCGGTCGTGCGTACGGCCATGCGCCAGGCAATGCGCATCATGGGGCACCAGTTCGTCATGGGACGAACGATAAAGGAGGCGCTGGAACGCTCGGTGTCGAAACGCAACCGTGCGTATCGCTACTCGTTCGACATGCTCGGAGAGGCGGCGCTTACGGCGGCCGATGCACGGCGCTATTTCGAAGCCTACTACGCAGCGATCGATGAAATCGGCGCGGCACCGCGGCGTCCGGAAGACGATATTTTCTCGGCACCGAGCATATCGGTGAAGCTGTCCGCGCTGCATCCGCGCTACGAAATCACGCAGGTGGACCGGGTTCTCGGAGAGCTGGTACCGCGTGTGCTCGAACTGGCGCTACACGCAAAAGCGTGCGACACCGCTATGACCATCGATGCCGAGGAGGCGGATCGGCTGGAGCTGTCGCTGCAGATATTCGGGCGCGTGCTACGAGATCCCGGCCTTGCCGGTTACAACGGTCTCGGCCTGGCCGTGCAGACCTACCAGCGGCGCGCGAGCGACGTCTTCAGTCACCTCGAGAGCCTTGCGCGGGATGTCGGCCGCCGGATACCGGTGCGACTGGTCAAAGGCGCCTACTGGGATACGGAAATCAAGCACGCGCAGGAACTCGGCCTCGAGAGTTACCCGGTGTTTACGCGCAAGGTGCACACGGACGTCTCCTACCTGGCCTGCGCCCACAAGGCGCTGCAAGCCGGTGAGCTGCTCTATCCGCAGTTCGCGACCCATAACGCGCACACGCTCGCGAGCGTGATGCACTACGCCGGATCGAGACGCGACTACGAGTTCCAGCGCCTGCACGGCATGGGCGAGGAGCTGTACGCGGAGGTCACCCACCCCGAAAAGTACAATCGACCGTGCCGCGTGTACGCGCCGGTCGGCAGTCACAAGGACCTGCTGCCGTACCTGGTGAGACGTCTGTTGGAAAATGGCGCGAATACCTCGTTCGTGAATCGCATTGTCGACGAATCGATCGACGTCGAGGAGATCGTCGCGGACCCGATTGCGCAGACCGAGGTGCACGCGGCAAAACCGCATCCGCGCATTCCGGCGCCCGCCGCGCTGTTCGGGGAAGAGCGCAGGAATTCCCGGGGCCTCAACCTGGCCGATGACAGGGTGACAGCCGCGATGCTCGAGGCCATGCAGGAGGCAGGTACGCAGCCGCTGGCCGCGCACCCGATTGTCGGCGGCAAGGCCGTGCCGGGCGCGGCCGTGAATTCGGTGAATCCGGCGGACCGCAACCAGGTGGTCGGCACCTGCCAGGTGGCGACAGCCGGGCACGTTGACGACGCCCTGGACAGTGCCTGCGCAGCGCAGCCTGCCTGGGACCGTCTGCCGGCCACGGAGCGGGCGGATATTCTCGAGAGGGCCGCGGACCTCTACGAGCAGAACGCGGCAGGGCTCCTGTCGCTGTGTATCACGGAAGCCGGCAAGACGCTGCCCGATGCCGTGGCGGAATTGCGTGAGGCCGTCGACTTCCTGCGCTTCTATGCGGCGGAGGCGCGCAAGCTGTTCGGCGATCCCACGGTCCTGCCCGGTCCCACCGGCGAACGCAACACGCTCGGCATGCGCGGTCGCGGCGTTTTCGTCTGCATCAGTCCGTGGAACTTTCCCCTGGCCATCTTCACAGGGCAGGTTGCGGCTGCGCTCGCAGCCGGCAACGCCGTGCTCGCGAAACCCGCGGAGCAAACGCCGCTGGTCGCCTTCAGGGCCGTCGAACTGCTGCTGGAAGCCGGGGTGCCCCGGGGGATCCTGCAGTTCCTGCCGGGGGACGGCGCCACGGTCGGCGGCAGGGCGGTAGCCGACCCGAGGGTCGCCGGTGTCGCGTTTACGGGCTCGACCGAGACCGCGAGACTCATCAACCGCAGCCTTGCCGGGCGCGACGGACCAATCGGCGCGTTGATCGCCGAAACGGGCGGACAGAACGCCATGTTCGTCGACAGCTCGGCGCTGCCGGAGCAGGTTGTGAAGGACGCGGTGTACTCCGCGTTCAACAGTGCCGGCCAGCGCTGCTCGGCGTTGCGCCTGCTGTGCCTGCAGAAGGACATCGCGGACCGGGTCATCGAGCTGCTGATCGGGCACATGCAGGAGCTCGTCATCGGCAACCCGGCGCTACTGGCAACGGATGTCGGGCCCGCGATCGACGAAGAGGCACGCGGAGTGCTGGAAGCGCACGTGCAGAAGATGGAAGCGGAGGCGAAAGTATTGTATCGCTGCAGCGTCGGAGAAGGCGCCGAGGCCGGCACCTTTTTCCCGCCCACGCTCATCGAGATCGATAGCGTCGCCGCGCTCGAGCGCGAGGTGTTCGGCCCGGTGCTGCACGTTCTGAGGTTCAGGAGCAAGGATCTGCAGGCGACCCTGGACGCCGTGAATGCGACCGGGTTCGGCCTCACCATGGGGCTGCACAGCCGCATCGACGCGCGTGCGCGCAAGCTCGTGCAGCTCTCGGGTGCCGGCAACATCTACGTCAACCGCAACATGATCGGGGCCGTGGTGGGTGTGCAGCCGTTCGGCGGGCGGGGGCTCTCGGGCACCGGCCCGAAGGCCGGCGGGCCGCACTATTTGCCGCGCTTCGGCACCGAGTACACGGTCAGCAACAACATCGCCGCCGTCGGCGGCAATGCAAGCCTGCTGTCACTGGAAAACGACTGACCCATGGCCGCCATCAGCATCTTCGACATCTTCAAGATCGGCATCGGGCCGTCCAGCTCTCATACCGTCGGTCCGATGAAGGCCGCGCACGCATTCGCGGAGGGGCTCGCCCGACTGGGCCAGCCTGTTTCGTCGGTGGAAGTGACGTTGCACGGGTCGCTCGCGTTCACGGGCAAGGGGCATGGCTCGGACTCGGCGGTCATCCTCGGGCTCGGGGGCGAACGGCCGGACACGATCGACCCGGACTCCGTGGAACAGCGGCTGCGCACGATCCATGGGGAGCAAAGGCTCGAAATACCGGGCGTTGGCACGGTCGAATTCGATCCGAAGAAGCACGTGATATTCAATTTCGAACAGGAGCTGCCCAGGCACACCAACGGCATGCAGTTTCGCGCCCGCGATACGGCGGGGGAGCTGCTGCTGGAAGAGGTTTACTACTCGCTTGGCGGTGGTTTCATCGTTCGCGGTGACGAGCCGGAGCCGTCGTCGCAAGCGGGGGAACCGCGGCATTTCTTCGACAGCAGCCAGTCGCTGCTCACGCTCTGCGCGGAGCGGGAGTGCAGTATCGCGGAGCTGGTTCTCGACAACGAGCTGCAGTGGCGTGACAAAGCCGAGGTCGAGCGCTCCATCGACGAGATCTGGGCGGCCATGAAAGGCTGTATCGAGCGCGGCCTGCGCACCGAGGGACTCCTGCCTGGTTCAATGGCCGTGACAAGGCGCGCGCCAAAGCTGCGCAAGCGCCTCGAGGCTCGCGACAAGGCTTCGCCGTTCGACGCGATGGAATGGATCAACGCCTACGCGATTGCGGTGAATGAGGAGAATGCCGCGGGTGGCCGTGTCGTGACTTCACCGACCAACGGTGCCGCCGGCATCATACCGGCCGTTGTCATGTACTACGTGCGCTTCGTGCCGGGTTCGAGCCCCGAAGGCATCCGCACATTCCTGCTGACTGCAGGCGCCATCGGCATTTTGTACAAGACCAGGGCATCGATCTCCGGCGCCGAGATGGGCTGCCAGGGCGAAGTCGGCGTCGCCTGCTCGATGGCTGCCGGAGGGCTCGCTGCCGTGCTGGGCGGCACGATCGACCACGTCGAGGAGGCAGCCGAGATCGGCATGGAACACAATCTCGGTCTTACCTGCGACCCGATCGGTGGCCTGGTACAGATCCCGTGCATCGAGAGGAACGCGATGGGGGCCGTGAAGGCGATCAACGCGGCCTCGCTCGCCATGCACGGTGACGGCACCCACAAGGTCACGCTGGACCAGGTCATCGAGACGATGCGGCAGACGGGCCTCGACATGTCGTCGAGCTACAAGGAGACCTCGAAGGGCGGCCTCGCGGTGAACGTGCCCGAATGCTAGGGGTGATTCTTGGGGAAGTCGTAGAGCAGGAGTTCGACGGCCGGTTTGTCGTACAGGCTCCAGTCGTCTGAATCGAGCTCGACGCTGACGACGCCGGCCGTGGGAATGTTATTGGTCAGGCCGGGTACCAGGTAATTGGCGAAATCCGTGAAGCCCGGGTTGTGTCCGACGAGCATCAGGCTGTTGAAGCCGGGGTCCTGGGCGACGATCACGTCGAGGATGCCGTTAACCGAAGCCAGGTAGAGACCACTGTCCCGCTGCAGGAACTCCCGCGGGTAGCCGATTTCCTTAGCGACGACTTTCGCCGTCGTCCAGGCACGTACCGCCGGGCTGCTGACAATCAGGGAAGGACGGATCCCGGCGGCAGCGATGCGCCTGCCCATTTCAGGGGCATCGCGTTTGCCGCGCTTGTTCAGCGGGCGATCGCGGTCGGCCAGAGAGTTGTCTTTCCAGCTCGATTTGGCGTGGCGGACTAAAGTAAGTGTTTTCATGGCGTTGCAACGGCTGTCGCACGCGAGTTTACATCAATCCGGTCTGCAAGCGAGCCTCATCCGACATCATGCCCTGGTTCCAGGGCGGGTCGAACACGAGCTGCACCCGCACGTCACCCACGGTCGGTATCACGCCGATCTTCTCCTGCGCGTCCTGCACCAGGATCTCTCCCATACCGCAGCCGGGCGCGGTCAGTGTCATGTCGACTTCGACCGAGCGCTGGCCGTTACCGAGCGGCTTGACCTCGCAGCGATAGATCAATCCCAGGTCGACGATGTTGACGGGGATTTCGGGGTCGTAGCAGGTGCGCAGCTGTTCCCAGATGACCGCTTCGATATCCTGGTCCGTGGCGTTTTCGGGCACCTCGGGCGGCGGCACGGGCTCTTTCCCGAGCGCGTCGGCATCGATGCCCGCGATGCGAAACAGGTTGCCCTCGACGTACACGGTGAAACTGCCGCCGAGTGCCTGCGTAATAAAGCCGGTGGTGCCTTCGCGAAGCGTGAGCTCTTCGCCGACAGGGATGATGACCGCCCTTACGTCGCGCGAGATCGTGATCGGTTCATTGGTGTGTCCGAACATTTGTCGTCCTATTCCGTACTGGCTGGTGCCTGGTCCAGCCGTAATGCTGATTTGAGTGCGTGCCACGCGAGCGTGGCGCACTTGACCCGTGTCGGGAACTCCCGAACGCCTGCCAGCGCGCGTAGCTTGCCGAGGTCGGCCTTGCTGCCTTCCTGCGAATCGCTGCCGGCGAGCTGCGCCGTTACGGCATCGAAGAAGGCCATTGCCTCGCTTGCGCTCAGCCCGATGACCGTGTCGGTGAGCAACGAGGCGGACGCGACCGAAATGGCACAACCCGACCCCTCGAACGCGGCATCCCGGATCGTCTCGTCAGTATCGACATCGAGGTAGAGCCTGAGCTTGTCACCGCAGAGCGGGTTGATGCCCTCCGCACTGTGGGTCATGTGTCCGAGTTTGCCGAAGTGCCGCGGGTGGCGCGCGTGGTCGAGAATCAGGTCGCGATACAGCTCGCGCACGTCGTCGGTCTTGATACTGCCGGTCATCATGCAAATATTTCCCGCGCCTTCTCGAGTGCGGCGACGAGCCGGTCAATGTCGTCGAAATTGTTGTAGAGGGCAAGTGAGGCCCGCGCCGTGCCCGGCACACCGAAGAACTCCATCACCGGCATGGCGCAGTGATGCCCCGTCCGAATCGCAACACCCTGGTGATCCAGGATGGTGCCGAGATCGTGCGGGTGGATGTCGCCCAGCAGGAAAGACTGTACCCCGGCCTTGTTTGCCGCCGTGCCGATCAGGCGAATCCCTTCAACGGCAGACAGCTTTGCCGTCATGTACTGCGCCAGCTCGTGCTCCCAGGCTTCGACGTTGTGCATCCCCAGGTCCTCGAGGTACTTCGCGGCAGCACCGAAGCCGACCACGCCGCTGATATTCGGCGTGCCTGCCTCGAACTTGTAGGGCAGCTCGTTGAAAGTCGTTCCCGAGAAGCTGACCTCGAGGATCATGTCGCCGCCACCCTTGTAGGGCGGCATCGCTTCGAGCAGCGCCTCTTTTCCGTAAAGTACGCCCGTTCCGGTCGGCCCGAACATCTTGTGCCCGGAGAAGGCATAGAAATCGCAATCCAGGTCCTGTACGTCGACCTGCATGTGCGGAACGCCCTGGGCGCCGTCGACGAGTACCGGTATGTCGCGCGAATGCGCTTCGGCGATGATTTCCCTGATCGGGTTTATCGTGCCGAGCGCGTTGGACACGTGCGCAATGGCCAGCAGCTTTACCGCATTGCCCATCAGTGCGTAGAGTGCCTCGAGCTCGACTTCGCCGCGGTCGTTGATCGGTGCGACGAGCAGCTCCGCCCCCGTCTGCTCGCACACGAGCTGCCAGGGCACGATGTTGGCGTGATGCTCGAGGTGCGTGATGAGTATCTTGTCGCCCGGGCCAAGTTTCGGCCGGCAGAAACTCTGCGCCACGAGATTGATGGATTCCGTGGTACCGCTGGTGAAGACGACCTCGCTGGTGCTTGCCGCGTTGATGAAAGCACGCAGCGTCTCGCGCGCGCCTTCATAGGCATCGGTTGCCCTGTGGCTGAGCGTATGTACGCCCCGGTGTACGTTTGCGTGGTCATGACGCTCGTAATAGGCGATTGCCTCGATGACGACGGACGGCTGCTGCGCCGAGGCAGCGCTGTCGAGGTACACGAGACGGTGGCCGCTTACGTCCTGGTCGAGGGCAGGGAAGTCCGCGCGGCACGCCGCGACGAGGGACTGGGCATCGGTGATCCGGCTTGCGTGTGTCATGCGTCTTTACCGTCGCTCAGAAGGGCCAGCCGCCGTTCGACCATCTCCGTGAGGTGTTCTTCGAGCAGGCCGATGGGTGCGTGGCTGACGATGCTCGCGCCGAACGCACGCGTCAGTGCGCGCTTGGCGTCCTGCTCGTCGAGTCCCCGCGATCGCAGGTAAAACAGTGCCGCATCGTCGAGCTGCCCGACTGTCGTGCCATGACTGCACTTGACCTCGTCGGCGTAGATCTCGAGTTCCGGCTTGGCATCGATTTCCGCGCGGTCGCTCAGCAGGAGGTTGTGGTTGGACTGCTCCGCGTCGGTGCCGTCCGCGCCTGCATGCACGATTGCCTTGCCATTCCAGACGCAACGACAGCGTCCGCCCAGGATGCCGCGGTACTCCTGTTCGGATCGAGCGGGCCCGACGCGGTGGTCGATGCGGACGTGGTTGTCGATGTGCTGGCCGTCGGCGGCGATGTAGAGGCCGCCGACCAGCGCGCTAGCCTCTCTCCCGGCGATGTCGATATCGAGATCGTTCCGCACGAGCCGCCCGCCGAGGTCGAATCCGCTGTAACGGAGCGTGCTCGAGTCTTCGAGCCGAATCGCGGTGCGATGCGTCTGCGTATGCTTCGCGTCGCGCGCCTGGATGCGTAAATAATCCGCCGATGCGCCGTCCGCAAGTGACAATTCCACGACGCTGTTGGCGTAATGATCGGCGTCACCGAGCGACGCGTGGTACTCCACGAATTGTGCGTGTGAGCCTGCTTCGAGCTCGATCCGGATGCGTGCCTGGGCGACCCCGGGCTGCGCATCCGCGCCGTCGACGACCAGGACGCCGAGGGGGCGCTCGCGAGTCGCGCTGGCAGGAACCCGTATATGCAGACCATCAGGCAGCAATGCGGCATTGAGATCGGCCAGCGGATGATCGAAGCCGGGTGCATGCGCGGTGTCGCTGAACGTTGCGACGGCGAAACCGTCGATATTCGCGAGACCGCCGCGCTCCGTTATTACGCCGTTACTGATAACGATCCAGTCGACGTCGATCGCAGCCCGGATCTGCGCTATGCGGTCCTGTAAGGCCGCAGCCGACGGCAAAAGAGCGCCATTTTCCAGCCACCGCTGGCTGATTTCCGCGACCGCGGTGAGGTCGGTGTATTTCCAGTCCTCGAGACGCGTGGTCGGAAAGCCCCGATCGAGGAAGCGTGCCAGGGCGGCTTTGCGGTTGGCCGCCAGAGAATTGTCCGGCAGTGCCTGTACCGCTGACGCCAGCGCCTTGTCGGGAAGTACGAGGGCGATCATGCGTTTGCGGCCTCCCGCACCCAGTCGTAACCCTTCTCCTCGAGCTCGAGTGCCAGCGACTTGTCACCGGAACGCAGGATCCTGCCTCCGGACAGCACGTGGACGACGTCGGGCTCCACGTAGTCGAGCAGCCGCTGGTAATGCGTTACCAGCACGATCGCCCGGTCGGGACTGCGCAAGGCATTCACGCCCTGGGCGACCGCCTTCAATGCGTCGATGTCCAGGCCCGAGTCCGTCTCGTCGAGAATCGCGAGCTCGGGTTCGAGCATCGCCATCTGCAATATTTCATTGCGCTTTTTCTCACCGCCCGAGAAACCTTCGTTGACGCCCCGGTTCAGGAACTTCGGGTCCATGCCGAGGATCGCCATCTTCTCTTTCGCAAGCTTCAGGAACTCGAATGCGTCGACTTCGTCCTGTCCGTTGTGCTTGCGCTTCGCATTCAGGGCGGCCTTCAGCAGGTAGGCGTTGTTTACACCTGGAATCTCGACGGGATACTGGAAACCGAGAAAAATACCTTCACGGGCGCGTTCCTCGGGCTCCAGTTCCAGCAGGTTTTTGCCCTTGTAGGTGACGGAGCCACCGGTGACCACGTAGTCTTCGTGGCCGGCGATCACCTGTGCGAGTGTGCTCTTGCCGGAGCCGTTCGGGCCCATGATGGCGTGCACTTCGCCCGGCTGCACGGACAGCGACAGGCCCTTTAGGATCGGGGTTTCCCCGGTGCTGGCTTTCAGGTCTTTGATTTCAAGCATCGTATCTTCCTAGCCGACGGCGCCTTCAAGGCTCACGTTGAGCAGGTTTTGCGCTTCGACGGCGAATTCCATGGGTAATTCCTTGAACACTTCCTTGCAGAAGCCGTTCACGATCATGTTGACGGCGTCCTCCTCGGAGATACCACGCTGCCGGCAATAGAAAAGCTGGTTCGCGGATATCTTGGAGGTCGTTGCCTCGTGCTCCACCCGTGCGGACGGGTTCCTGATCTCCATGTACGGGAACGTGTGCGCACCGCAATCCTTGCCGATCAGCAGCGAGTCGCACTGCGTGTGGTTTCGCGCCCCCTGGGCCTGCGGCATTACGCGCACCAGGCCACGGTATGCATTCTGTGCATGGCCGGCCGAGATGCCCTTGGACACGATCGTGCTGCGCGTGTTGCGGCCGATGTGGATCATCTTGGTGCCGGTGTCGGCCTGCTGGAAATTGTTCGCAACCGCGACGGAATAGAACTCGCCGACAGAGTTGTCGCCGCGCAGGATGCAGCTCGGATACTTCCACGTGATTGCTGAACCGGTCTCGACCTGCGTCCAGGAGATTTTCGAATTTGCGCCACGGCAGTCGCCCCGTTTGGTGACGAAGTTGTAGATGCCGCCCTTGCCGTTCTCGTCGCCCGGGTACCAGTTCTGTACCGTCGAGTACTTGATCTCGGCGCCTTCCAGTGCGACGAGTTCCACGACCGCGGCGTGCAACTGGTTCTCGTCCCGCATCGGCGCCGTGCAGCCCTCGAGGTAACTGACGTGGCTGCCTTCGTCGGCGATGATCAGCGTGCGCTCGAACTGGCCGGTGTTCGCGGCGTTGATACGGAAATAGGTGGACAGCTCCATCGGGCAGCGCACGCCCTTCGGCACGTAAACAAAAGAGCCGTCGCTGAACACGGCGGAGTTCAGCGCTGCGTAAAAATTGTCTCGCTGCGGCACCACGCTGCCGAGGTACTTTCTGACGATCTCCGGATGATTGTGTACCGCCTCGGAGAACGAGCAGAAAATAACGCCGGCCTCAGACAGCTTTTCCTTGAACGTCGTTGCCACCGACACGCTGTCGAAAACGGCGTCGACTGCAACGCCGGCAAGGCGGGCGCGCTCATGCAGCGGGATGCCCAGCTTGTCGTACGTCTCCAGCAGCTTGGGGTCGACTTCGTCGAGACTCTTGGGCCGGTCCTTGTCGGACTTCGGCGCCGAGAAGTAGGAGATCTCGTTGAAGTCGATGGGCGGGTAGTGCACGTGCGCCCACTTGGGCTCACGCATTTCCAGCCACAGCCGGTAAGCGCGCAACCGCCATTCGAGCATGAACTCGGGTTCGTTCTTGCGCGCCGAGATGGCGCGGACGACGTCCTCGTCCAGACCAGGCGGCAGGCTGTCACTGTCGATATCGGTGACGAAGCCGTGTGCGTAACGTCGATTGACGAGGCTTTCGAGGTTTTCGGTTTCGGTAGCCATGAATTCAGCTTTTTTCCTCAACGTTGATGGGCAGGCCGGCAAAGCGGAATTGCGGCGGTGGGCTGCTCGAGCGAATCAGGTCGACGAGACTGACCTCGTACAGGGCATCGCGTATGGCGACATTGATGCGCTGCCAGGCATTGCCCACGCCGCAAGCCTCCTCGATATCGCAGTGGCTGTCGGAGGCGCTGCACTCGGTAATGGACACCGGGCCCTCGAGTGCGTCGATGATCTCCGCGGCGCTGATCGCGCTCGCATCGCGCGCGAGGGTGTAGCCGCCGTTGGCGCCACGTGTCGATGTTACGAGCCCGTTACGGGCCAGCGACTTCAGCAATTTACTCGCCGTGGGCAGCGCAATCCCGGTGCGCGCGGCAATCTCCGCGGCGCTGCAAACCGCATCCGGATTGCGGGCAAGGTGGGCCAGCATCACGGTGCCGTAATCGGTGAGTTTGCTGATCCTGAGCATGGGCGGTTCCCGCCGGAATTGAAAGAGGACTATTTTAGTCCCATTTTACTCTGCAGGCCAAGTTTTTTGGTATGCTGCGCGCTTTCCCGGCCCCGGCAGTGCTGCCGTCTGGACCAGACCACCATGAATGCAGTGTCCGATAACCTGATCGAGATCCACGACCTCGACTATTCCTTCGGGGCGCGCAAGATATTCAACGGCCTGAACCTGACGATCAAGCGGGGGCAGATCACGGCGATCATGGGCCCGAGCGGCACCGGCAAGACCACGCTGCTGCGCCTGATCACTCGCCAGATCGTGCCGGACCATGGTGTCATCCTGGTCGACGGCGTGGACATCGCTACGCTCAACCAGACGGCGCTTTACGAGATGCGCAAGCGTTTCGGAATGCTGTTCCAGAATGGCGCCTTGCTCACCGACCTGTCGGTGTTCGAGAACGTGGCGTTCCCGCTGCGCGAGCACACGCGCCTCACCAATCGCCTGATCCGCCACGTCGTGCTGACCAAGCTGCACGCCGTGGGCCTGCGCGGTGCCGCAGACATGATGCCCCAGCAGCTCTCGGGCGGCATGGCACGGCGCGTCGCGCTGGCGCGCGCCATGGTCATGGACCCCGACATACTCATCTACGACGAACCGTTCGTCGGTCTCGACCCGATCTCGATGGGGGTCATCGTCCGGCTGGTTCGCAGGATGAACGACGCGCTCGGCATCACTAGCATTATCGTCAGTCACGATGTGCAGGAGATTTCAACGGTTGCGGACTGCAGCTACCTGATTTCCAGGGGCAAGGTTGCGGCGTCGGGCAGCCCCGACGAATTGAACAGGGCGTCGTCCGAGCTCGTGCGCCAGTTCATGCACGGCATGGCCGATGGTCCGGTCGCGTTCCACTACGACGCTCCCGACTATGCGGAGCAACTTCTGGGACGGGACGCGGAATAACGGCTATGTTGCGGGACCTGTACTACACGCTGTTCGAGTTCGTGCGCACCTTCGGTGCGCTGCAGCTCTTTTTCCTGCGGCTCCTGATCCATTCGCCGACCGTGATATGGCGGCGTTTCAGCCTGGTCGTCGGCCAGGTCTACAACGCGGGCGCGCTGTCGCTGGTCATCATCATTATCTGCGGCGTGTTCGTCGGGGCCGTGCTCGGCCTGCAGGGGTTCTCGAATCTCTCCCGCTTCAATGCCGAGGATTCGGTCGGCGCCGTCGCGGCACTGGCGCTGGTCAAGGAACTCGGCCCGGTGATCACCGCGCTGCTTTTCGCGGGCAGGGCGGGCACCGCGCTGTCGTCCGAGATCGGGCTGATGAAAGCGACGGACCAGCTGTCGGCGATGGAGATGATGGCGGTCAACCCGATTCGGCGCGTGGTCGTGCCGCGGTTTCTCGGCGGCGTCGTGGCGATGCCTCTCCTGGCCGCCATCTTCAGCATGGTGGGCCTGCTGGGCGCCCACCTGGTCTGCGTCTCACTGCTCGGTGTCGATGTCGGTTCATTCTGGCAGCAAATGCAGCAGTCGGTGGAAGTCGCCGATATCAACGAAGGCATCGTCAAGAGCGTCGTTTTTGGCATTGTGGCCAGCCTGCTGGCTGTTTGGGAAGGCTATAATGCGATCCCGACGGCAGAAGGCGTGGGTCGCGCAACGACCAGGACCGTTGTACTCACGGCCATCGTGGTCCTGATTTTCGACTTCATGATCACCGCCGTGGCGATATAGGGAACGATTCATGCAACAGACACGCACAGTTGAACTGGGTACCGGCCTATTTGCGCTGCTCGGGATGGGCGCGTTGTTCTTCTTGTCGACGCAGACGACAGGCGGCGAGGATTTTTCGGCTGATAAGACATTCGAGATCACCGCGCGCTTCGACAACGTTGGCAGCCTCCGTCCGCGCGCCCCGGTTTCGATGTCCGGCGTCACCATCGGCCGGGTAAAAGCGATCGATTTCGATCCATCCGCGCTGGATGCGGTCGTGACCATGGACATCGACGCGCGTTATGACCAGATCCCGGAAGACTCGGATGCGAGCGTCCTGACAGCCGGCCTCCTGGGCAGCCAGTACATCGGGCTGCAGGCGGGCGGCTCGGAGTTCTACCTCGAGGACGGCAACGAAATCCTGCTGACGCAATCGGCGATAGTGCTGGAGAGCCTGATCGGCAAGTTCCTGGTGAGAGGAGGGTCGGATGAAGGGTCGGATTGACTGGCGCCGGCCGGCGCTGTTCATCGCGGCCCTGTGTCTCGCGGCTCTCGCGGTCGCGGCAGACCCCGGGCCGCCAGACGCAGTTATCCAGGGTGCGGTTACGGAGCTCAGCGACAAGCTGAGCGGACGGAAAGAGGAGCTTGCGGATAACCGGGCCGAACTGTACGCGCTGATCAACGATATCCTGCTGCCACGCTTCGATCGCAAGCTGGCCGCGCAGCTGGTCCTCGCGAAGCACTGGCGCACGGCAAGCGACGAGCAGCGCGAGCGCTTCATAGACGCGTTTTACAATTCCCTGCTGAGAAAGTATGCGGACGGCCTGCTGGAGTTCAACGAGAATCGCATCGAAGTCCTCGAGTTTCGTGGCGACGCCTCGGCGAAGCGTTCGCTGGTCAAGACCAATGTCACGCTCGACGACGGCACCCAGGTGCCCGTACATTACGACCTCGTTAATCGCGGTGACCGGTGGCTGATCTTCAACGTCAAGGTCGAGGGCGTGTCGTACGTCAGCAACTACCGCACGGAAATCGATTCCGAGATCAGGGCTTCAAGTCTGCAGGCCGTGATCGATCGCCTGGAAACCGAGGCCGGTTCCCCGCCCGGATGAGCAAATTCGAGCTGAACGATCTGGGCGAGGGCCGCTTCGAACTGACCGGTGAAATGACGTTCGAAACTGCGGAGCGCATCCTGCTGGCCAGCGAAGAACCGTTCGAACATCACACGCGGATCGAGGTCGATCTCGCCGGCATTACGAAGGCGGACTCGGCAGGCCTGGCACTGTTGCTCGAATGGATCACCTGGGCCAACCATACGGTCCGCGAGATCCGTTTTAACTCGATGCCGGAGCGCGTCCAGGCTATCGCACGCACCACCGAGGTCGAGCAGCTGTTGAAGCGCGGCGAGCGGTGGGCGGGGTTCATCGAAGCGCCGGGCGACTGACGGCTGCTTCATTCTTCGTCGAAGAACTCTTCGAACAGATCCTCTTCTTCGTCCGTACTCGGCGGGCTGCCGTCGTAAACCTGGAAGCGCCGGTTTTGCAGGTAGCTTTCACGCAGCGTCAGGTAGGGGTCCTTCGAGTCCTCCAGCAGGGTCTCGGCGGTCAGCAGGCGCATCCGCAGGTCGATCACACGCAGAGCATAGACCTTGTCGCGTACTGACGAATTGTCATAGTGGTAGAGCGGGTCGGTTGCGATGTCGATCGGCGTTGAAGCGGCATCGAGCAGCGTGTTCGGCCCCAGTATCGGGATGAAGAGATACGGCCCCTCCGGAACGCCCCAGACGGCCAGCGTCTGCCCGAAGTCTTCCTCGTACACCGGCATCCCCTGTGCGGTGGCAACGTCGATCAGCCCGCCGATGCCGAGAGTGGTGTTGATGATGAAGCGCCCCAGCTCGCTGAATCCGGGCCCCGGCTTGCCCTGCAGCACGTTGTTTATGGCGGAGCGGGGTGTGAACAGGTTGCGCGAAAAATTGGTGACGCCGCGGCGCGCGAAGTCCGGCACCACCGCTTTGTAGCCGCGTGCAATGGGCTTCAGTGTCACGCGGTCGAAAGCATCGTTGATCGCATACAGGCTGCGGTTTAGCGGCTCCAGCGGATCGTGCTCGGCGCGCACCGGTGCCTCGCCTGAATCGCCGCCCGGTGCCGTCGCACAGCCCGCCGGCAACGCTGTGATCGCGACGACGATCCATAGTGCTGCACCGTTACGGCTGCCAGTTTTCATGGCTGTTGGGGCTCAACCGGCGTTGCGCGCGGATGCGCCGACGGGCTGGCTGCGCTGCAGCTGCTTGAGCTGTTCCTCGCTCATGTACTCGCGGATGAAGTCGATGCGAGCCTCGAAGCGAATTCTCTGGATTTCCTGGAGTTCGGGGAGCGCCAGCGCGCGCTGCAGGAAGCTGATGCCGCCGACCAGGTTGCCGGTCATCAGGTGGTACTCGGACAGGTAGTAAAGCGCTTCCGCAGTATCCCCGGCGTCGTTGGCCGCTCTCGCGATCAGGCGGACCTGCTCAGGTGTTGGCGGCACGTTGTTCATGAGATCGAGGAGGATCTCGTGTGCCTTGTCGGCCTGGCCGAGTTGCAGCAGACCTTCACCATAGTGGATGACCAGGGGCACGTTGCGCGGAAACAGGCCGACAGCACGCTCGAACGTGGCCAGGGCGCGATCATTCTGCTCGAGCGCAAGCTGCGTCTCGCCAGCACCGATGTGGTACGCGATGATCTTCGGGTTGCGCTCCAGCAGCTCTTCGAATATCCGGTTGGCGTCGCGGTCCCGTCCCGCACGCTGGTAGGCGACGGCACGCCCGTATTTCTCGATGTCGTTCTGTTTCTCGTAGTCGCGGGATTCGAAGTACTTTACGGCAGCCTCTTCGGTATCGAAGCTTTCGACCTTCATCCGCGCCCGGGCGATGCCGTAATTCACGCTGTCGTTTCCGGGGCGGCGCGGATATTCGCGCGCCCGGTTCCTGGCTTCCGCGATGCGCTGCGTCGTAACCGGGTGAGTGCGCAGGAACTCGGGAATCCGCATGTTCACATCTGACGGAGACTGCCGCGACATGACCTCGAAGAACGACGCCATGCCGTGCGGATCGAAGCCCGCGTCGCCCATCGCACGGATCCCGATACGATCGGCCTCGTACTCATTGCTGCGGGTGAAGTTGATCTGTTGCTGGACGGCCGAGCCCTGCGCGACCACCATGCCCGCCTGGGCGACATCGCTGTCACCGGAGACGACGCCGGCGAGGATCGCGCCCAGCATGATCGCCGTGGACATGATGCTCTGACGCTGGCTGGCATGGATGGCTCTCGCGATGTGGCGCTGTGTGACGTGCGCGACCTCGTGCGCCAGAACGCCCGCGAGTTCGTCTTCGTTGCGGGTGGCATCCAGCAAGCCGGTATGCACGCCAATGAATCCGCCGGGCAGGGCGAAGGCGTTGATGTTGGGGTCTTCGATCACGAAGAACTTGAAGCTCTGGCTACCGTCATTGGCCTGCGCGGCGATGCGGCTGCCGACTTCGTTGATGTACTCGGTAACCAGCGGATCCTCGACGACCGCGCCGCTCTGCCGGATCTGCGCCATGATCGCGCGCCCGATCTGCGCCTCCTCCGACTTGGACAATACGGCGTCGGCCGGGCTGCCCATATCCGGCAACTTGATGTCGTCCGCGGTCGCGCCGCCCGCAACCACGAGCAGCGTCGCCAGCGACGACAAGATGATTTTCCTGATAATGCGTTCGATCAAGGCAGCAGCCTGCGTGTCTATGTCCCGGTGTATCCGACTGAGTCCTTCGGCAACCGTTCCCAATAATACCTGCCGGGGCGGCGCCGGCGGCGGCAATTTTACCGCGGCCGGGCAGCGAATTCTCGGTAATCGACTGTTTTTGAAAGGCTTACTGGCCAAGCTCCTTGGCGGCCGCCAGTACTTCTTCGGCGTGCCCCTTGACCTTGACCTTGCGCCATTCCCGGCGCAGCTTGCCGTCGGCGTCGATGAGGAATGTGCTGCGTTCGATGCCCATGAATTTGCGGCCGTACATGTTCTTTTCCCGAATAACGTCGAATTTTTCGCACAACTTGCCGTCCGGGTCCGACAGCAGGTCGAACGGGAACTTCTGTTTTGCCGTGAATTTCTCGTGCGACGCCACGCTGTCCTTCGAGACCCCCAGGATCACCGTGTCGTGCCGTTTGAACCGGGCGTGCAGGTCCCGGAAATCCTGGCCTTCCAGCGTGCAGCCGGGTGTGCTGTCCTTCGGATAGAAGTAGATCACGACGTTCTTGCCGCGCAGATCCTTCAAACGAATCTTCTTGTCACCGGTTGACTCGGCTGTGAAATCCGCGACAACTCGGTTGATGGTGGGTCCGCTCACTGGTCTCTCCTTCGAATCCGTTTTCAGCCTTTGACCGGCTCGAGTATCGCGTCGAGATTGAGCCGGTCGCTCAACTCCAGGAATTCCTCGCGCAGCTGGGCAATATGAATGGATGACGGCACGTTCACCGACATCTGCACGGCAAACATGGGCGCGCCGGTATGGGCGGCAGGATAACTGCGCGTCGCGACGTCGGCGATCTCGATATCGTGGGAGGCAAAGAAGCTAGCCAGGCTGTAAACGATGCCCTCATGATCCAGGCTCACGACGTCGACCGCGTAGGGCATCCGGTCCTGTTTGACCGCGCGTTCCGCAGTCTTGCGGATCGTGAACGTAAGATCGCCGTCGTCGAGCTTCTCCAGGCCCTTTTCGAGGCGATTCAGGGTATGCCAGTTGCCCGACACCAGCATCAGCATCGCAAACTCGGTGCCGAGCGTGGTCATGCGGCTTTCTTCGATATTGCCGCCGCAATTGAGGATGACCTCGGTGATGTCCTGAACCATGCCCGTTCGGTCCGAGCCAATTGCCGATAAAACAATAAGTTGTGTCATTTTTTTAGATTTCGTCGTAAGTGGTTTTCGTTCAGGAAGCGGCGTATTCGCTGCAGGTCCATGCGGCAGCTGCCGAATTCTCGGGGTTTCTTGCCAGCACCGACCGTGAACAGTAACATCGCCGCCTCATTTTAAGCGAGGACAAACCGTGCTGAAGGGCAGCCTGGTCGCTCTTGTGACGCCATTCGACGACCATAATCGGGTCGATTACGCGGCTCTCAAGAGGCTGATCGATTTTCACGTTGCAGAAGGCAGTGACGGCCTGGTGATCGCGGGCACGACCGGCGAGTCCGCAACGCTGGTCAGGGACGAGCACGTCGAACTCGTAAACCGCGCCGTGGAACTGGCCGATGGGCGTCTGCCCGTCATAGCCGGCACCGGATCGAATTCGACGGCGCAAACGGTCGACCTTTCCGTGGCGGTGGGCGACTCCGGCATTTTCGGTTACCTGGTGGTGGTGCCTTACTACAACAAGCCGGTGCAGGAAGGTATGTACCGGCATTTCGCCGCCGTGGCGGACGCCGTCGACAAGCCGGTGATGCTGTACAACGTACCCGGCCGCACCGCATCCGACCTGCTTCCGGAGACCGTTGCGCGCCTTGCGCAGCACGAGAACATCTGGGCGATCAAGGAAGCAACCGGTTCCATTGACCGCCTGCGCGACATCCAGGCGCTGGTGCCGGCGGAATTCGGCCTGTTCAGTGGCGATGACTTCACGGTATTGCCTTTCATCGAGCAGGGTGGGCACGGCGTCGTTACCGTGAGCGGCAACGTAGCGCCCGCGAAAATGGCGGAATTGTGTCGCCTGGCGAGCGCCGGCGAACATGACGCGGCGAAGGCGGTCGACGATCGGCTGCAGCCATTGAACACAGCTTTGTTTCTGGAGTCGAACCCGATTCCGGTCAAATGGGCCGTGAGTCAAATGGGAATGATCTCAGGACACATTCGACTGCCGCTGACCGAGTTCAGCGCGCAGTATCACGAGCAAATGCGAGCAGCGTTGTCGGGCGCTGGCGTGGAGATACCGACCTGATGCGAGTGCGCATAGCCAGAGGATTGTCACTCGCTGTCTCGTCGGGGCTGCTCGCCGGAATCGCCGCCTGTGGCGGCGACAAAGACCTGACGTGCGACGACCCGCGCCGCTACCAGGAAGCTGTGCAGAACGAGCGGCTGAGGGCGCCGGAAGACCTGGACGCGCCGCAGCCGTACCTGGAAATGCCCGTCCCGGAGGCAAATCCGAGGCCCGAACGGCCGAAAGGTTTACCGTGCCTGGATATGCCGCCGCGCGTTTCGCCAACGGAGTAGAGAATTCGGAGAGGTGGCTGAGTGGTTTAAGGTGCTCGCCTGGAAAGCGAGTGTACGGTGATACCGTACCGGGGGTTCGAATCCCCCCCTCTCCGCCACTTAGTTGCCGTATCTGTTTGTTTATAATGCAGATACTGGAACGTCAAAACCGTCCGTCCCACAAAAAGTGCCTCATATTTTTTCGGTTAGCCGTGCGCTAGATTGCGCTAATTTGGGCAAGTCTCGGCATTTTTCCAGATGAAATAGTGCGCCAGATCGGCCTCAAGGCCGTTTATCTGACCATCCAGAAAAGCTCATGCGATCAAATCCACAAGCTCGGCTTCTCTCCAAAGCAGTCGTTCGGTCAGGCTGAATTCAGCGATTTTGAACGGCAGCTGACGGCCAGAAGCAGCCGTTTCTAAGTCGCTTCGGTAACTTGTCTAAGTCAACGTTAGGGCTCTCGACCCACTTATTGGGGCAACCCGCTTAATGATCTTCTGGTCACGCCACGCGCTGGCGGACACCCGTCGCGCCGCGCTCCAACTAGTTGAAGGTGTAGACGATACCCAGCGAAAGCATCGACAGCATTGACACGTCCGCATCGGAGGGGTCGTAAAGCTCATACTCGCCGCGGATTTGCACCTTGCCGATGTCGAAACCAGCACCCAAGCCAAAACCGTAATCCGTGCCGTCGTCACTGACTCTGCCGGCGAATGTTGTTGATTCTACTTCCCAGGCGATGAAGCCAAGTTTTGCGAACAGGTCAACAGGGCCGAGTTCGAGTCCGGCTACTCCCCAGAGATTGATCCCGGTCGGAGCGAAAACTAGATCCCCGGCGTTAGTGCTTACTTCAGCCTCACCAAAATCGACATAGCCGAGTTCGACACCGAGATCGACGATCGACATGTCGAACTTGTAACCGCCGAACACCTTGAACGCCGTGTCATCTTCCTCGATTTCTGGCGCATCACCGAGCACGATATCCTGGGTAGCACCGCCTGCCGCAACGCCAATATAGAAACCGCTATCGGCTACGCCGGTTACGGGAAGCAGTGCCAGAAAAGCCAGCGGCAAAAGGGCATGTCGCAGGTTCATTCGCTTCTCCTCAGAAAGCTGTCTTCAACAGCTCAAAGGATAGGCGAACAACCGCCCGCTGTGTGTAACGATCTGTTTCAGGTTGTCACTGGTCAATTGACGGGTGACGTGACGAGTTCACCATCAAAGGTCTGTCTCTAAGTGAGCGCTTCGGGCCACAGGCGGAAAGTGTACCGTGAAAAGCGTGGGTGGCTGCTTCCATGCACTTAGCAGTCATCTAATCTGAGTGAGGGTCACAGGCTCAGTGTGGCCAGAAGCAGACTTTTTCTCGCCCTCTCAAGTGACGTTGAACGTCAGAAAAGTGAGTGCAAGGCAGACGCCCAAGTAAGTCGAGTGTATCGCTGCTCTCAGCCACCATGAACTCGCGCCAATATCCATTTTTGTCACTTTGGATACAACTACACCAATGCCAAGAAAAAGAAACCAAGGTGTAAACAAGAATGCGACGTCCTGTCTTACTGCCATCGTTACCACGTCATGGATAATGCCGGTCACGACAAAAGTGAGGACCAGGGCAACGTCGGGAGGCGAGACCTTTTTTAACGGTACGAAGACATATTTCCCGAGATAGTATCCAAAGATCGGATTCCAGTATTGCCAGAATCCAGCAAATGACCGGGCACCAAAAGAACGATGCAGCATATTTCGAAGAGAGCCGGAGGCGCCTAACGGCACGCCATTCCTGCGTCTGACATATTCGGACAGCGTAAGTTTTCGGCGGCTCGTGATATCGAAGTCTACTTTGTTTGGTGAGGATGGGGGCTGAGTGGGCGGCTGCCTTGTATATGGACTCCCCCAGTCTAGCAGACAGATTTCCCGATCAAATAACAGACGCGTTTGTATATTCGGCCTTTTGTTGGAGACGCTATCTCCCGGCCCAGTACGTATTCGCTCTCCGGTTTCTCTAAGGGTAAGTGCGGTCGTTCAGACGCCTATCGCGGGAACGTCTGCTGCCGGAGGTTAAGCGGACGCCGACGCTGAAGATGGCGAATGAAAACATGCTCTTGCTGAGCGACGATCGGCCACGTATTGATTCTCCCCTGTGGATTCTGATTGTCAGCGCCAAAGGTTTGGCAGGAATCGCAGTTTTCGGCCATATAACCAATCGAACTAAACCGTTTTCGTAGCTGGAGCATCTATGAATTGAATCAAAGCATTAAAGGAAATCGCTATGAAACCGACTCACTCAATTTTGGCACTGTTTTTCGCCGTATCGGCACTTCCGATGGCGGCTGCAGGACAGGCTGACGAAGCTATCGACGATATTGTCGTCACCGGCCAGAAATCCACGGCCGCCTTGCGTCGGGACATGATTCAGGCCGAGGACGACTTCTACGCGATCTACAACAAGCTGAACGACGATAATGAGTATGACGTTCGCTGCCGCTACGAGTCGCCGACGGGCCAGCGGAAGAAGTACCGAGTCTGCCGCCCGAAGTTCTTCTCGAAAGCTCGAAACCGCGAGGACCTGACTCGCGGAGTCGATCCCAATACCGATCCCGTTATTGCGGAAAAGCTGGAAAAGTTGCAGGAGAAGATGGAAACGCTGACCGCCGCCAATCCTGAATTGCAGGAAGCGATGGCCAGGTACAATTCCGTGCGAGCCGAATTCGTGGCGCAGAGCGCGGAATGAGCCAGTAAACAGAGAGAAGGAGCGCCTGGCCTAATCAGCCAGTGTCATCTTCCTGGCCACGATCGATGTCGATCTCAAAGAGCGGCAGCAATCGGCCCCGCAACTTCTCGAGCTCCTGCCCGCAACATAGAGAAAGCCCGCAATACCCGCCCGTTCCGGCCATAGGCGGGGATGGTGCGGCCGCGGGCGGGGCGGGGAGATCGGCGGCCTCTGCGGGCGCGTCCGCCTTGTCAGCGCTGCCGCATCCCGCGGGTCCCGTAATGGATCATGCGTCGAGCAGGGCTGCTACCACCATTCTCAGGCGTCGTATATAGACCGCCGGGATTCTTACGTAGATTCACCTATACAACGGCTCCGGTCGCTGCTGCACTGTAGCTTGAATCAGCTTTGGTACGCCCAACCCATACCAGGAGACGATTCAATGTCCACCCGTCTTGACCTGTCCAAGCTCAGCCTGATGGATGCCCTCGATCTGGCCATCCTGATCGAGATGGAGGCTTACGAGCGCTACAAGATGTTTGCATCGCAACTCGGCCACACCGGCGGCTACGATGCCGGCGCGTTCTTCGCATCGATGGCAGAAAACGAAGCGAAACATGGCAGTGAGCTCGCGGAGCGCCGCAAGTCACTTTTCGGCGATGTACCTGCACGGCTGACGCTCGATGACCTTTACGACGTCGAGGCTCCGGAAATGGGGGCGGCGCGGCGCGGCATGTCCACGGTGCAGGCATTCGAGGTCGGGCTCGCGGCCGAGAAAAGGGCGCACGACTTCTACGACATGGCCTTGCCGGGCATTACCGATCCCGACGTCATCGAGCTGTTCACCGAACTCCGCGACGAAGAAACCGAACACGTCGAGATGCTGAAGGAGCAGATGACCAGGCTGCCGGAAAGCGCGAGGTCCGAAGTCGAGTTCGACGTCGACGAAACGCCGATGCTCTAGAGCCGTTCAGGCACCGTCGACGCGGTGGCTGACGGGCGCCCGCTCGGTCAGGCCGAAAATCTTCAGGGCGAAGGCGTACTCGTGCGCCCGTTCCTTCATGCGCTCGAAGCGCGCGGCTGACCCACCGTGGCCGGCGTCCATGTGCATTTTCAGCAAGAACGGCCCGCCCTTCGCCTCTTCGCGGAGCCGTGCGATCCACTTCGCCGGTTCCCAGTAAGTCACGCGAAAATCGGTCAGTCCCCCGAGGGCAAATATGGGCGGGTATTCGACATCACCGCGGATATTTTCGTACGGGGAATAGGCCGAAATCGTGGCATATGCGTCGGCGTCGTTGATCGGATTTCCCCACTCAACCCATTCGGGTGGCGTCAGCGGCAACTCCGGATCGGAGATCGTCGTCAACACGTCGACGAACGGCACCGCGGCGATTGCGCCCCCGAAGAGGTCGGGTCTCAGGTTGAGCGTTGCGCCCACCAGCAGGCCACCCGCCGATCCGCCAAAGATCACGGTCTCGCCCTTGCGTCCATAGCCCAGCTCCTGAAGGGCTTCGGCGGCATTGGCAAAGTCGGTGAAGGAGTGTTTCTTCTTTCCGAGCTTGCCGTCCAGATACCATTGCCGGCCTTTGGCCGCGCCACCGCGAACGTGGGCCGTCGCGAAAACCACGCCGCGGTCGACCAGCGGCAAGATATTGGTGTTGAACCAGGCCGGTATTGTCATGCCGTAGCTCCCGTAACCGTACAGCAACAGTGATGCCGTCCCGTCGACGGGCGTCGATCGCAGCCTGAGCACGGTAACCGGCACTTCCGCCCCGTCGTCGGCCGTGATGAACAGCCGCTCGACAGCGTAGAGCCGGGGATCGTGCCCACTCGGCACCTCCTGTGTCTTTCTGAGCACGCGCTTGCGGGACTCCATGTCGAAGTCGAACGTCTGTTCCGGCGTGGCCGGCGACTCGTACGTGAATCTCAGGTTATTGGTGTCGAATTCGTAGCCGACGGACAGGCTCAGCTGATAGGCGGCTTCGTCGAATTCGATCTCGTAGACCTCTTGCCGGTCGTAGTCCGAAACAACGATCCGCGGCAGTGCGTTCTCGCGTTCGAGGCGCACGAGGCGGTTCTTGAAGGTCTCGTGCCCATGGATATAGGTGCCGGCTTTGTGTGGCAGCCATTCTTCCCAATGATCGCGGCCCGGGTCCGAGAGCGGAGCCCGGACAATCTTGAAGTCGACCGCGTCGTCGGCGTTGGTTCGGATATAGAAATAGTCACCCGCATGCTCGGGAAAATACAGCTGCTCCTCGTGACGCGGTGCGATCAGTACCGGTTCCGTGCCGGGTTCGGCGTTGGCAGGCAGGTAGCGGTATTCGCTCGAGGTGCTCTTGCTGGAGCCGATCAGTATGTACTCGCTGCTCTGCGACTTGCTAACGGTCAGGAAGTAACTGTCGTCGGCCTCCTCGTAGACCAGCAGGTCGTCGGCCGGGTCCGTGTCGACGATATGATGCTTTACGCGCTTGGGTCGCTGATTGTCATCGCGTTCCACGTAGTAGAACGACCTCGAGTCGGCGGCCCAGACGACCCAACCGCCCGTTGACGGAATTGTCTCCGGGTAGTCCTCGCCGGTCTCGATCGAACGAATGCGAATATCGTGGAACTCGGACCCGAGCCTGTCGACCCCATAAGCGATGAGTTCATGGTTGGGGCTGTGAACAACGTCGGCGATGCTGAAGAAATCCTCACCCTCGCTCTCGAGGTCGCCGTCATAGAGCACGGTTTCGGGCCCGCCATTTCGCGGCGTGCGAACGAAGATCGGGTATTCGCCGCCTTCACGGTGGCGCACGGCATAGGCAAAATTGCCGTCGGGTAACGGAACCGTGCTGTCGTCCTCCTTGACGCGCCCCCGCATTTCCTCGAATAGTTGCGCGCGGAGTCGTTCCAGTTCCCCGGCGGCCTGCTCGTAATACGCGTTCTCGGCCTCCAGGTGCGCGCGGATATCGGCGTCGAGTGAACCCGGGTCGCGCAGCACCTCCTGCCAGTTCTCATCGCGCAGCCAGGCGTAATTGTCGATGCGTTTGACGCCATGTTGCTCGATTTCGACGGGTCTTTTGTCGGCCGCAGGTGCAGTGGCACGCAGATCGGAAAACGGTGAAGCGGTCTTGTCGGACATGTTGGTTTCGCTGGTAGCTGGTTCGTCGGAGTGGGGTCCGCAAGCAGCGCCATTCAGTAGTGCGGGAAGAAGCACAGCGCAATAACGGAGCTTCATAGCGTCATCTCGCCGGTGCGGTGCGGGCTGACTTGCGACGGCGCATGTTAGCCGCTGATCATCGCGTAGTCACGAAGTACAGATAGCCGGCGTACAAAAGGATGAATACTGCGCCATGCGCGCGCATGATCGAGTTGTTGCGGCTGATGACGAGCGCCACGATGATGAGGGCGCTGGAGCAGATGACCATGATCAGGTCGGTGTTGTTGACCATCTCGAAGGGGAGTTCGACGAGAGTTGATGTGAGGCCCAGCACCCACAGGATGTTGAAGATGTTGGAGCCGACCACATTGGCTACCGCGATATCCGTCTGGCCCCGATACGCGGCTACCGCCGAGGCCACTATCTCCGGGCTCGAAGTGCCGATGGCGACGACAGTAAGTCCAATTACCGCATCGTCCACGTTCATTTTCTGGGCGATGCCCATGGCGCCGTCCACGACCCAGCCGCCGCCGAGATACAGCCCACCGACTCCCAACAGGATGTAGACTGCGGACTTGCCGGTTGACATGCTTGCCGGGCTCGCAACTTCCAGGTGTGCGCTGTCACAACTGATCTTGTAAACGTAGAGCATGAACAGCGCGAAGAAGAACAGCAGTATTACGCCGTCCAGCCTGCTTATACTAAGTTCGTGGTGGCTCGAGAACAGCGCCGCATTCGCGAGGAAGCCGAGTAGCAACGCCGCCGTAAGCGAAAACGGTATCTCCGAGACTACGGTCGAGTCCTTTACCGGTAGCGGGCGAATCAGGGCGGCGAGTCCCAGGACGAGCAACACATTCGCAATGTTGCTGCCAATAATATTTGCAATCGCGAGATCGGCATTGTGCCGAAGGCCGGATACCAGGGTCACCAGCATCTCAGGCAGCGAGGTGCCGAACGACACCACCGTCAGGCCGATGACAAACGCGGATATCCCCAGTCGCCCGGCTATCGACGACGCACCCGATACGAGCAGGTCAGCGCTTTTCACCAGTACGGCGAGTCCGCCGAGCAAGAGGAGAGCGTCAATCAAATCGTCTTAGCTACCCGATTATCGAATGGATACAATGATCGCGACGCACGCAACTTCGTGCAATCAGCCGTGGAACAAATAACTATACTGATTATTGCCCCGGGCTGCCGGGATCACGTCTCGACAACGAGATACTGTGAAAATAAATCGGGAGTAATCAATGATCTACCGGATGTTTCCCTGCCTGTTGCTGCTGGCTGGCGCCGTGGGTGCAACGGAGGCGACGATCGAAACGGAACGTCTGTCGTCCATCGTCAGGGAACTCGCATCTGACGAGTACCAGGGACGTGCGCCCGGCACGACGGGCGGCAAAAGGACGGTCCATTACCTGGTAGGACAATTCCGCGCACTGGGTCTCCAGCCCGGCGGCAGTGACGGTAGCTGGACGAATGACGTGCCGATGATCCACACCCTTTTCGATGGCCCGGGTGACCTCAAGTTCGTCGTGGAAGGTGAGGCACAGCCGCTGCAGCAGAAGCGGGACATCGAGGTAAGCACGGTTCACGATATCGAGTCGATCGCGATCGACAGCCCGGTCGTTTTCGTCGGCTTCGGCGCATACGCGCCCGAGCGCGACTGGGATGACTACGGTGATATCGATCTCCGCGGCAAGGTCGCCCTTTACCTGGTCAATGATCCCGATTTCGCCGCACGGCCGGATGAAGCGGTGGCCGGGCGCTTCGGCAATCGCAGGATGACCTATTACGGTCGCTGGGCATACAAGTTCGAGGAAGCGGCACGGCGCGGCGCAGTCGCGGCGCTGGTGATTCACGAGACGGAGGCAGCCGGCTACGGTTGGAACGTCGCGTCGTCGTCGCCGGGAGAGAATTATGCTGTCGTTGCCGCAGGCGCGTCCGTGCCGCCGGTGTTGCTCCAGGGCTGGCTCCACGGCGATGCGGCTGCCGCGCTCATGCAAAGCGCGGGCTACGACCTCGATGCGTTGCGCACGCGTGCGCGTAGCCCCGATTTCGAAGCATTCGAGATGGAGGGGGTCCGCTTCGATGCGAATGCGTCGGTGGCTGTCGACCATTTCGAGAGCAGCAATGTATTGGCACTGTTGCCGGGGGACAGCCACCCGGACGAGACCCTCATGGTTTCCGCCCACTGGGATGCCTACGGTGTCGGCGAGCCCGACGAGCAGGGCCGCACCATCAGGCCGGGAGCCAACGACGACGCGCTTGGGATCGCTGGCATACTGGAGCTCGCACGTGTCCTGAAAGCCGGCCCGCAACTCGATCGCAGCGTGGTCTTCGCGGCGTGGACGGCCGAGGAGAGCGGCTTGCTGGGCTCGTCCGCCTACGCGAAGAATCCGGTCTATCCGCTGGAAAAAACGGTGGCGAACCTGACGCTGGATATCCTCAACACGGCGGGTCCGTCGCGCGACGTCGTTCTCGTTGGCGAGGGCCAGAGTGAACTCGAAGACGATTTGGCGCGGGCTGCTGCTTCCCAGGGGCGCAAGGTCACGCCCGAAAGCCTGCCGGAGAACGGCCTGTTCTTTCGGGCCGACCACTTCCCGATGGCCAGGGGCGGCGTGCCGGTGTTGCTGATCATGCAGATCGCCGGCGCTGCCGATCTGGTCGACGGAGGCCGGCAGGCCGGCAAGGAATGGATCGACGACTACATCGGCAACTGCTACCACCAGACCTGTGACGCCTGGAATCCGGATTGGGATCTCCGCGGTGCTGCGCAGGACATCGACCTGTTCCGGGTAATCATCGAGGACCTCGGGAACTCGCGTCGCTGGCCGCAGTGGAAAGCAGGTTCGGAGTTCAAGGCGATACGCGAGCAAAGCGCCGAGGCGCGCCGCGCGAAATAGGGACGGGCTGTTGGAATACCTGTCGTTGCTGGTTGGCCTGGCCGGGCTATGGTTCGGTACCGAGCAGACTATTCGCGGCGCTGTCACGGTCGCGTCGCGTCTCGGAGTCTCCGATTTCATCGTCGGCGTTGCCATACTGTCGATCGGCAGCGACCTGCCGGAACTCGCGATCGCCATAGACGGTGCGATCATCAACCTTCAGGCCGGCGATGCGTCCGATGTCGTTGTGGGTACGGCGATTGGAAGTTCTCTGGGCCAGATAGGCTTCGTGCTGGGAACGGCCGCCTTGTTTTCCTACCTGACCCTGCCGCGGAGCATGGTTATCCAGCATGGCAGCGTCTTGCTCGGCTCCGCGGTGTTGCTTGGCGTCTTCGGCTTTGACGGCACAGTGACGAGGGCTGAAGGACTTGCACTTCTGGTGGTCTACCTCATCTACTTTGCCGCGCTGTTTGGCGATCGTCACAAGAGCGCCGATCCCGATGGCGACAACGCGGGTCTTGGCACGGGGCAGGCGTGGTTCTATCTGCTGATCGGTCTCGGGATTGTGGGGATCAGTGCGGAATTCACGGTATCCGGCGCCATTGCGGTGGCGGCGGCGCTGGACATTAGCGAAGCGCTCATCGCCGTCATTATCATCGGCCTGGGCACCAGTCTCCCGGAACTCTCCATATCGGTCGGCGCGGCGGTGAAAGGGCGGGCGCGCATGTCGGTGGGCAATCTGGTCGGCAGCAACATCTTCGACACGCTGGTGCCGGTCGGGGCGGCTGCGGTGATCTCCACGCTGCGATTCGACGGCAATTTGCTGCGCTACGAGTTGCCGTTCCTGTTCTTCCTGACGCTGGCCGTGCTCGTTTTCTTCCTGCGCAAACGCGGTATCCAGAAGGGTGAGGCCGTTATCGTGCTGGCGCTCTACGGTGGGTATCTGCTGCTGAAGCTGTCGCGCGCATTCTGAGGCGTGCGTTGTATCTGCGCTGCCGAGCGGCCATAATCGCGGCCGGTCCGCGCCGGCTTCCCCGCGACGGCCAGCCGTAAACCCCGTCAGGCCCGGAAGGGAGCAGCGGTAACGGTGACGCCGGGTGCCGGGGAGTCGCTGGCGCGGGCCACTCTACGATCACGACGCGCCCGCCCGCCGGGGCTCCCCCTTTGCGGCAGGAAGTCGGTGCGTTACACTGGCTGACTTCGGTGGATGGCGGTCTACGTCTCTTGGTTGCGGTATGAGCTATCTCGTTCTGGCCCGGAAATGGCGGCCAAAGACCTTCGCGGACACGGTCGGGCAGGAGCACGTGCTCAAGGCCCTGGTGAATGCGCTCGACTCCGGCCGCCTGCACCATGCCTACCTGTTTACCGGCACCCGCGGTGTGGGCAAGACGACGATTGCGAGAATTCTCGCGAAGGCGCTCAACTGCGAATCGGGCGTCACTTCGGAACCCTGCGGCAGCTGCAGTGCCTGCAAGGAGATTGACGAGGGGCGTTTCGTGGACCTGATCGAGGTCGATGCCGCATCAAAGACCAAGGTCGACGATACCCGCGATCTGCTCGACAACGTGCAATACGCGCCGTCCAGGGGGCGCTACAAGGTGTACCTGATCGACGAGGTGCACATGTTGTCAACCAGTTCGTTCAATGCGCTGCTGAAGACGCTCGAGGAGCCGCCGCCGCACGTGAAATTCCTGCTGGCGACCACCGACCCGCAGCGGCTGCCGGTGACAGTGCTGTCCCGGTGCCTGCAGTTCAATCTCAAGCGCCTTACGCCGAAGCTGATCCAGGACCGGCTCGCGCATATCTGCGAGGCCGAGGGCATCGAGGCGGAAGCGGCTGCACTCGCGATGCTGGCCCGCGCAGCCGACGGCAGTCTCCGGGATGCGCTCAGCCTGCTCGACCAGGCCATCGCCTACTGTGGCGGGAAGGTCGACGAAGATTCACTGGCGCTGATGCTCGGCACGATCGATCGCGATCACGTCGTACGGCTCCTCAGGTATCTCGCGGCCAACGATGCGGCGGCGATCATCGACCTGGTTGCGGAACTGGATGAGCAGTTTCCGGACTACGCACGACTGCTCGATGACCTCGCCCGAATGCTGCAGCGTATTGCGGTGTTCCAGCTGGTCGGCTCGGTGGACGCGGACGATGAAGTCGCGGAGAAGTTGCTGGCCGAACTCGCAGGAATGTTCGAGCCAGCGGACGTCCAGCTCTTCTACCAGATTGCATTGGTAGGGCGTCGGGATCTGCCGCTGGCGCCCGATCCGCGCAGCGGAGCGGAGATGAGCTTGTTGCGTATGCTGGCGTTCAGGCCTGCGGAGCAATCTGCGGCGACCGCGGGCTCAGGCGGCAAGGCGACTGCGAAGCCAGCCGCACAGCCGGCCACAAAGCCGGCCGCACCGGCGGCGGCCGTCAGTCCCGGCTCGACAGCCGCTGCGACGCGCGCTCCCACTGCACGTGCCTGGGCGGATCTGGACTGGGCCAGCCTGATGAACGAACTCGGCCTGACAGGCTCACTGCGCATGCTGGCCGGCAACTGCGCGTTCGAAAAGCGCGAAGGCAACACCGTATTTTTCAGCCTGGATCCGCGCTCCGAATCGATGCTGACCCGGCAGCGTAAGGATGCACTTGCGGCCGCACTGTCGAAGTATTTCGGCGAGAACCTGGCGGTCGATGTCCGGATAGCCGAGGCGCCGCCGGAGACGCCCCACGAGCAGGAAAACCGCATTGCGGATGAGCGTATCGTTGCGGCCAGGGAGTCGCTGGAGTCCGACCCCAATGTGCAGGCGCTGAAGAACATGTTCGGAGCGGAACTGAAAACCGACACGATCGAACCGCTCGACACATCCCGATCCGATTAGCGAGGAGCAATCAATGAAAGGTGGCATCGGCCAGTTGATGAAACAGGCCCAGCAGATGCAGGCCAACATGAAGAAGGCCCAGGAAGAGATGGCGTCGCTCACCGTTACGGGCGAGTCAGGCGGTGGCATGGTTAAGGTCACGATGACGTGCCAGCACCGTCTGCAGGGGCTCGAGATAGACGACAGTCTCATTGGCGACGACAAGGAAATGCTCGAGGACCTGATCACCGCGGCTTTCAATGACGCGGTGACGAAAGTCGAGAAGACCGTGCAGGAGAAGTTTGCCGGTATGGCCTCCGGGCTGTCGCTGCCGCCCGGAATGAACCTGCCTTTCTGAAGCCCGCATGTCGTATTCACCACTGTTGGTCCAGCTGATCGATGCACTGCGTTGTATGCCGGGTGTCGGCAAGAAGTCGGCACAGCGCATTGCATTTCACCTGTTGGAGCGGGACAGGGACGGAGCTTCGCACCTGTCCGTGGCGCTGTCACAGGCCGTTCAGGGTATCGGTCGCTGCAAGCGCTGCCGCATGCTCAGCGAGCACGAGCTGTGTTCGATCTGCAGCGCGAGCGGGCGGGACGATACACAGCTCTGCATCGTCGAGTCTCCGGCGGACGTCATGGCCATCGAGGACGCGACAGGGTACCGCGGTCATTACTTCGTGCTGATGGGGCACCTTTCGCCGCTTGACGGCATCGGGCCGCATGAGCTCGGTCTTTCGTCGCTCGAGGAACGGCTGGCAGGAGGTGGCATAAGCGAGATGATCATCGCCACGAACCCGACCGTGGAGGGCGATGCAACGGCGCATTACCTCGCCGACCTCGCTGAACGGCACGGTGTACAGGCGAGCAGGATTGCGCACGGCGTGCCGCTTGGCGGCGAACTCGAATACGTGGATGGCGGAACGTTGTCACATGCGTTTTACGGCCGCCGCCTGGTCGAATAGGAAAATCACATGAGTCAGAAAGACTGTCTGTTCTGCAAGATCGTCGACGGCAATTTGCCTGCGGATATCGTTTATGAAAACGACACGCTCGTTGCGTTCCGGGATATCAACGCGAAAGCGCCGACCCACATATTGTTGATACCGCGTCGACATATCGCCACGATGAACGATCTGCAGAACGGCGACGAGCCCCTTGCCGGTGAGCTGTTTTTAACGGCCGCGAAAATTGCTGCGGACGAAGGTCTCGCGGAGGACGGCTATCGCGTCGTCATGAACTGCAATGAGGCGGCGGGGCAGAGCGTGTTCCACATTCACCTGCACCTGATGGGCGGCAGAAGCATGAGCTGGCCGCCCGGCTAGTATTGCCCGTCGGTCAGCTTGTTCGTGAGTGCGAGCAGGTGCCGGTAGCTGTCGTAGCGGCGGGTACTGATTGCTCCATTAGCGACCGCAGCCTTGACGGCGCAGCCGGGTTCGCGCAGGTGACGGCAGTTGGCGAAGCGGCAATCGAGTCCGGCGGTCGCGATCTCCCTGTAACCAATGACGACTTCCCGGGGTTGCAGGGCCGGGGCATAGTCGCGGACGCCTGGCGAATCGATCACGGCACCCCCGCCCGGAAGATCCAGCATGACCGAGTTGACCGTCGTATGGCGGCCTTCCCCGCGTTTGTCCGAGATCGACGCGACACGCTGCCGGTCGTCGCTTAACAGGCCGTTGATGAGGCTCGACTTCCCAACGCCGGACTGGCCCACGATGATCGACACGCCGTCCCGCAGAAGTACGGCGACGGCATCGATGTTCTGGCCGGTCTTCGCGCTGCAGCGCACGGTGCTGTAGCCGATCCTCGTGTAGTCATCGAGCACTTCATCGACGGACTCGTCCGCGGGCAGGTCAGCTTTGTTGAAGACGATGGCGGCAGCGGCGTCGATCAGTTCTGCCGCGCAGAGGTAGCGATCGACTATGGACCAGTCCGGAGCGGGTGCCGGCGCGGCCATGACCAACAGACTGTCGATATTGGCGGCCAGTACCTCGACTTTGCCACGCAGGTTGGGCCGGGTCAGCTGGTTACGGCGCTCGCAAACCGAGGTTATCAGCCAGTCCGGTTCGTCCACGATCGGTTCCGCTTCGACCCGGTCGCCGCATACAGGCTGGATACGCTTGCCCTTGATGCGCGCATCGACCCTGCGCCCGTCCGGCAACAGCAGGCGCATGCGCCGGCTGTAGGTCGCGACGACGAGTGCGGCCCCGGTGGTCATAGCAGTGGTGAGGCGGTGCGCATGACGCGCAGTATGCCGCTTGAGACGCCATCATGCACCGTCACGCGTTGTACACTAGGGCCTCCGCAAGTGGATACCGGATGCACGATGAACCGAAGCCTGCCCCTGATCGACACCACCAGCAACCTCATCTGGATCGACCTGGAAATGACCGGCCTCGACACGGTCAATGACAGGATCATCGAAGTTGCGACGATCGTTACCGACAAGTACCTCAACGAGCTTGCGGAGGGGCCCGTTCTTGCCATCGCGCAGTCGCAGGAGACAATGGACGCGATGGACGAGTGGAATACCCGCCAGCACGGCGAGTCGGGCCTGACAGCGCGCGTACTCGCCAGCAGCGTCACCGTCGAAGAAGCAGAGCAGCAGACTTGTCGAATTCCTCGTCCTGGGTGGGCAAGGGCGCATCGCCGATGTGCGGCAACAGCGTTTGCCAGGACCGGCGATTCCTCGCGCGCGAAATGCCGACGCTGGAGAGCTTTTTCCACTACCGCAATCTGGACGTGAGCACGCTCAAGATCCTGGCCCAGCAATGGGCGCCTGATGTGGCTGCAGGCTTCACCAAGGAGTCGACGCATCGTGCGCTCGCGGATATCCGCGATTCGATCGCCGAACTGGTGTGGTACCGGGATCACCTCCTGGACAGGTCGGTGCTGGTGACAGCGGCCGTCTAGTGGGGAAGCCCTGCGCAGCGGCACCTGCCCGTAACGCCGCGCCGATCCTGGAAGTGCTACGGCATGAGTTGCGCGGGCGCAGGGCGATTTTCGAAATCGGGTCGGGAACCGGCCAGCATGCCGTGACGTTCGCTGCAGCAATGCCGGACGTGACCTGGCAAACGAGCGACCTGGAACCGTCGCACGCTGGCATCCGCGCATGGATCGAAGAGGCCGGGCTTGCAAACGTCCTTCCGCCGCTGGCGTTCGATGTGCTCACCGCCGGCGTGCCGGACCAACGGTACGACGCCGTCTTCTCCGCCAATACGGCCCACATCATGAGCTTCTCCGCGGTACGCCACATGTTCGAACTGGCTGGGGCCATGCTGAAACCTGCAGGCCTTTTCTGCCTGTACGGGCCCTTCAGGCAGGGCGGGCGGTTCACGACGGCGAGCAACGAGGCTTTCGATGCGTCGCTGCGGGCCCGCAATCCTGCGATGGGCGTGCGGGATCTCGCCGAACTGGGAGCGTTGGCCGCGGAGCATGGCATGAAACTCGCGAGGATCTACGCAATGCCTGCCAATAACAACCTCGCGGTATGGGTCCGGACGGAGGACTGACAAGGCCCGGAAAAGGTCGCCCAGCTGTCGCCGATAAGCGACTGATTTGGCAGATTTTTGGCTAGAACCGAAAAGCGCCTTGTCTTATAGTTGCGGCATGAGACCGATGAAGATCAGCCTTGCGGCGCCGCTGATAGCGGCGTTGCTGTTTTCCGGCGCCGCGGCAGCAGAAAGCGCGTGGGTGAGTGACCAGTTCGAGATTACCCTGCGAAGCGGCCCGTCGACGAGCAACGCTATTGAACTGATGTTGAAGAGCGGGGCGCAACTCGAGGTGCTCGAAAGGGACCCCGAGACGGGCTACTCGCGCGTCCGTACCAGCGGGGGAACCGAGGGCTACGTCCTCACCCGGTACCTGATGAACGAGCCCGCGGCCCGTGAGCAGCTGGGCAACCTGACGAGCCAGCTTACCAACGAGGCGTCGCGGGGCAGTTCCCTGAACGACCAGCTTGGCGCAATCCGCTCGCAGTACGATACGGCAAGCAAGCGCATCGAGACGCTGGAGCGGGAGAAGAGCGAACTCGAGGAGGAACTCGCGGAAATCAAGCGCACAGCCGCAAACGTCATTTCCATCAACAACCAGAACAAGCAGCTACGCGAGCAGCTGGCCGCCGAAGAAATACGGGTTGCGACGCTCGAACAGGAGAATCGCGAGCTCACGAGCCAGACCACGCGCTACTGGTTCATGTCCGGGGCGCTGCGTACTCGTGGTCGGCATGGTGCTCGGCCTCTGGTTGCCCCGCATCCGCTGGCAGCGACGGTCACGCTACGATCGCTTCTGAATCGAATCCTGCTCAGACGTGACTGGCCGGCCAGGAACAGCCAGGTCTCGATGACGGTGTCCGGGTTGAGCGACATGCTCTCGATGCCCTGGTCCAGCAGCCAGCGTGCCAGGTCAGGGTGATCGGAGGGTCCCTGGCCGCAGATCCCGACGTACTTGCCGTGCTTCCTGCAGGCGGCATCGTCATGGCCAGCATGGCCTTCACGGCGTCGTCACGTTCGTCGAAGAGTTCGGCAATCAGGGCCGAGTCGCGATCCAGGCCGAGCATCAGTTGTGTCATGTCGTTCGAGCCGATGGACATGCCGTCGAAATGTATCGAGGAACTGGTCCGCCAGCAGCGCATTGGTCGGCAGCTCGGACATCATGATGATCTTGAGATCATCCTTGCCGCGCTCGCAGCCCGTTCTTGGCCATCAGTTCGACCACGACCTCGCGCCTGTTCTACGGTCCGTACGAACGGAATCATCACCTGCACGTTCGTCAGGCCCATTTCATTGCGAACCTTGCGGATTGCCGGCATTCCATTTCGAAGCAGGGCCGGAAACTCTCGGCTACGTAGCGCGCTGCGCCACGAAAGCCCAGCATCGGGTTTTCTTCGTCCGGCTCGTAGCGCTCGCCGCCGATCAGGTTCGCGTATTCATTCGACTTGAAGTCGGACATGCGCACGATCACCGGTTCGGGTGCGAACGCGGCGGCGATGGTGCGCAACGCCCTCGGCCAGTCTGTCGACGAAGAAACTGACCGGATCCTCGTAGCCGGCCATCTGCTCGTTACGGCGTCTGCGCGTTGCGTCGTCGAGAGCTGTCGTATTCGAGCAATGCCTGGGGATGCACGCCGATCATGCGATTGATGATGAACTCCAGCCGCGCCAGGCCAACGCCACTTGTTCGGGATGTCTGGCGAAGTCGAATGCGCGGTCCGGGTTGCCGACGTTCATCATGATCTTGACCGGGTATCTCCGGCAGCGAATCCAGCTCGATCTTGCGTTCGCTCGTAATCGAGACGCCCTCGTAGACCAGTCCCTCGTCACCTTCTGCGCAGCTGACGGTGACTTCAGCACCGTCCTTGATGACGTCGGTGGCGTCACCGCAACCGACGACAGCCGGTATGCCCAGTTCGCGCGCGATGATCGCCGCGTGGCAGGTGCGGCCGCCGCGATTCGTGACGATGGCCGCCGCCCGTTTCATGACCGGCTCCCAGTCGGGGTCCGTCATGTCCGAAACGAGCACGTCGCCCGTTCTGCACCCGGTTCATCTCGCTGACGTCGCGGATCACGCGCGCTGTGCCAGCGCCGATCTTCTGGCCAATGCTGCGGCCTTTGCTGATGATCTCCGAGCGGCCCTTGAGCGTGAAACGCTGGATCGTACGGCCGCTGCGGCTCTGTACGGTCTCCGGACGCGCCTGCAGGATGTAGAGCTTGCCGTCGGTACCGTCCTTGCCCCATTCGATATCCATCGGGCGCTGGTAGTGTTCCTCGATCGTGACAGCCATCTTGGCGAGTTCGATGATCTCATCCTCGCTGAGCGAGAAGCGGTGCGAATCCGCTTCGTCGACATCGACCGTGACGACGGTCTTGCCGGGCGTCGGGTCGTCGTTGTAGATCATCTTGATGGCCTTGCCGCCGAGGTTCTTGCGCAGTATCGGGATACTTGCCATCGCGCAGCGCCGGCTTGTAAACGTAAAACTCGTCGGGATTGACGGCCCCCTGGACGACGGTCTCACCAAGGCCGTAGGAATGACGTGATGAATACGGCGTCGCGGAACCCGGATTCGGTGTCCAGTGTGAACATGACGCCGGACGCGCCGAGGTCGCTCCGGACCATCGTCTGCACGCCAACCGACAGGGCAACCTGGCTATGGTCGAAGCCCTGGTGTACGCGGTAGGCAATCGCACGGTCGTTGAAGAGCGATGCGAATACCTGGTGCAGCGCGCCATGACCAGGTTGCTCGAGTCCGCGGACATTGAGGAACGTCTCCTGCTGGCCCGGCAAATGAAGCGTCCGGAAGGTCTTCCGCGGTCGCGGACGAGCGTACGGCGACCGCAATGTCCCGCCCGCCGCGACATTTCCTCCCAGGCCGCCGCGATGTCGTCTGCATCAGGCGCGTGCGGCAGCGGGCGTTGAGAATCCACTCACGTATCGACTTGCGGCCGCCGTGGTCAGGGCGTCGAAATATCGTCGACGTCAAGCGAGTCAAGAACCTTGTTAATGCGCTTGTCGAGGCCGTCGACGCTAGAAAATCACGATAGGCCGCCGCCGTTGTCGCGAACCCGCCGGGCACGGTCACTCCGAGCCCTTTGAGATTGCGTATCATTTCGCCCAGCGAGGCGTTCTTGCCACCCACGTGCTCCACGTCATTCATTCCAAGCTCGGCGAGCTTGACGACGTATGGTTCCAAACTAGCTCCCTTGTGTTCCATCGCAGGACGTGGACAATCGATCCCGGAGACGGTGATGCGCGGCGACAAGCGGTCGCTGCGACCGGACGAGACTGCTGAATATGACTGAACGCACTGTATTCTTTCTGTCGGATCAGACGGGCGTGACTGCGGAAACGCTCGGCCACAGTCTGCTAACTCAGTTCACCGGGCAGGAATTTCGGCAAGTGACTTTGCCATTTATAGATTCCGATGACAAGGCGCACGAGGCCGTCGCCAGGATCAATAAGGCAGCGCAAGTCGGATAGCTTGCGACCAATCGTATTTCTCGACGCTGGTCCAGGACAATTTGCGAAGTATCGTGAGGGAAGCCGACGGGCTGCATCTGGACATATTCGACGTATTCCTGAAGCCGCTCGAAATCGAATTCGAACAGGAGTCCACGCACGAACCGGGCCGTGCGCACGGCATGACCGACATCGAGGCGTATATGCGGCGTATCGAGGCGACCAATTTCGCGCTCGCGAATGACGATGGCGGGATCAGCAGGAATTACGAAATGGCCGATGTCATTCTCATCGGGGTATCGCGCTCGGGCAAAACTCCGACGTGTCTCTACCTGGCGCTGCAATACGGCGTGTATGCCGCCAATTTCCCGCTGACCGACGAAGAGTTCGAAAGTGGGCAGCTCCCGGAAGTGTTGCTGGAGCAGAAGCACAAGCTTTTCGGGCTCACGATCGCCCCGGAGCGGCTAAGACACATTCGCAAGGAACGGCGGCCGCTCGGTACCTACTCGAGCGCGCAGCAGGTCCGTTACGAGCTCCGTGAGTCGGAAAAAATCTTTCGGCGTTACGGCATTCCCAACGTCGATACGACCGAGTTTTCAATCGAGGAAATCGCAAGCCGAATACTCGATAGTACCGGCGTAGAGCGCCGCGTTCGAGCCTGATTTCTCACTTTGTGACAGCCGTCTTGGAACGGTTATTGCTTGCCTTTAGGGTAGGAATCCCTGTGCTATATTGGCTGCATGTTACTCGATTCACAGTTGGTGCCACAGACGCTCGTCAGACCGCGCAGTTTCGTCGGTTTGATGGCGCTGTACGAGAGTAACTATCTTCGGCTACTGCAGCTGGTTCCCGAACTGGAACGCCTCGACGGCTGTTTTCGTTCCAGGGTCGCTGGCGACTGCGAGCTGTTCGTGGAGATCCTCGAACGTTGCCGATATACCATCACGATGTCGCTGACCTACCAGTTCGAATCCGACGATGGACGAATCGCGGATCCGGATATGAAGATACGGGCCTACCTTGACGGTCGCCTCGCGGAAGCGATGAGCCTCGGCGGAGACCACCGCCACGCGGAAATCCGGCGGCTGATCAGGAAGAACCGCCGCGAACTCGATGCGCGCTGGCGCCGCAACGTCATTTTCAACAAGTGGCTGGAGTACCTGTCCGACCAGGGCCACCTTATCCTGGAGCGCTGAAACAGCCCGCGCAGCCGGATGCGCAAACTGTCGATCAGGTCCACGCCCCGCAATTGCACAATTGACATTATTTCATCTGCTTCCGTGACACGGCAGCAGATCGAATTATGTCAAGAGATCGTATATGGCGAGCCGTCAGCCAATCTTCGGGGCTGCAAGCGAACACGGTGACGATAATGAGAAGCTCGTCGAGCTTTTCAGGAATCGCGCCGAGCTGAAAAAGGAATTTGCGGCCCTCAGCAAGGAGCGTCATCGCCTGCAACAGCTCATCAAAGAGCAGCAGGGCGCGACCGCCAGGATGACGCAGAGGCTCGAGCATCTCGAAAGCCTGCTGGTGGACCCCGAGTGGGTCCATACGGTCGTCGTTTTTTACCAGCTACGCGCACTGAACCGGCGCTGCCAGGGCAAGCTGGCGAAGTTCGCGGAGCAGCTCAAGCAGCAGCGAGAGAAGCGGGTCAGGGACGCGCAATTGCGGGTCTGGCGGGATACGTGCAATGACCGAAGGGCTAAGCTCGATCGCAAGCTCGACAAGCTTCGGGAAAAGCTGCGACTGCTCGAGGGGCAACTGCAGGCGGAGCGTCAGCGTGCCGAGTCCATGAGTGGGCTCTCGAAGCTGTTGAGGGGGCGCACGGCATCCGGCGAACTCGTCGAGCTGGAGGCACAAGTCGATGCGACGAAGCAGGCCGAGCAGGCATTGCTCGACAAGGTGGAGGCGGTCGAAAAAGCGGAGCCTCCGGATCCGCCGGGCCTGAGCATCGCCGAAAAACGATTAATCAACTTCATGATCGTGGCATTCGCCCAGCAACTATACCTGCAGTTCGAAGACCGTAATCTCGTTGCGCTCGTGAAGGAGTCGAGCGAGAAGAGCGTCGGTGCGATCAACTACGGTAGCAAGGGAGACTGCGACCAGTTGCTCAGGCGTATTGCAGAGCATGTCGATGCGATGGAGAAGGCCGGAGATTATGCCGATGTCCTGAAGCGGCGTGCAGAACTCATTGCGGAACACGCGCTTTTCAAGGAAGACGACGATGCGGCACCGATTGCGGGCACGGTGGCCACCGTGTTCGGAATCAACGCCAATGGGGTCGTCACGAAGCTGGATGCCAACCTGGTCGGCGACAACTACTGGGGGATCGCGAACGTGCTGAGTCGCTGACCGCGACTTCAGATATCCTTGCGGTACATCTGCTGCCGGTAGTGCAACAGCTCATCGGCTCCGAAACGAGGCAGCTCCGCCGTGCCGACGGCCGGGTCCGCTTCGAGCCCGCTGGCCGACTCCTCGGCATTCTCCGATTTATCGACGGCGAACGGAGCGCTGAAATCGTTCTCCGGTTCGGGCTCTGACAGGATCGGCTGGCGCGCCTGCGCTTCATCGAATATCCGCCGCAACATTACCTCGACGCGAGGCCCGGCCGGTTCGCCGGCTGACTCGAGGGGCACGCCGGCTTCGGTGTCTTCGTCGATATCGAGGGGAATGCGGCTTGTCGCAGCCGCGCTGGAGGAACCGTGGTTGATGACGCTGATGGCAAAGCTGCGGTCGACCGATGGGGACATCGGCGGGGCGTCCAGCGCCTGGTCGCAGCTGGCGGCGCTGCCGGTTGCGGCGAGGGAGGGTTGGACAAACGCGACAAGCGCGAGCACGGCAATCGTGCTCAAGAGGCTCGGTGTCACTTTAATTCGTGGTGCCTGTGTGCTTGTCAAGGTCACCTCCGGAGATTCGTCCGCCGGGTGTTATAGTCGAGTATAACACCCGGCAGACGAATCGCAAGTACTGCTGTCAGCCCCGGTTTTGCGCCGTCTGCGCGGGAATTCGCTGCAGTTCGCGCATTTCCGCGAGGTCCGCGGCGATGTCCGCGGCCTGGTCGAGCAACACGTCGGGCAGGTCCTCTTCGTCGAGATCCTCGAGACTCTCGAGCGGCTCGAGGTCGAGGGCTGCGCGGCGCTCATTCTCGCGCTTGAGTTCCCGTGCCAGTTCGTCCTCGCGCTCCTCGAGCCGGAATTCATAGTTCAGCGACACGGTTTTGCGCAGGCGCGCCTCTTCGGCGTCGCGGGTGCGGTCTACGAGGTACTGGAAGTTCGGGTCAGTTTTCGCCCGCTCCATCTGGCTGGCGGTCAGCGATTCGATCGTGGAGTCGAGCGGTTCACCGGCACGGAATCGGGTCGTCTGGATCGTGTCCCACGGCAGCGCGCTGTCCCGTACGCTTTCGCCGAATTGCTCGATGTCAATCAACGATGGCAACTCGATGTCGGGGTCCACGCCACGGTGCTGGGTGCTTTCGCCGGTGACGCGGTAGTACTTGCCGATCGTCAACGTGAGCTGGCCGTAGCCGGGCCCGCCCTCGGGTTTCAGGTACTGGTCCAGCGAATAGAGATTCTGCACCGTGCCCTTGCCGAAGGTCTGCTGGCCAATGATCACGCCGCGGGCGTAGTCCTGAATCGCCGCCGCAAAAATCTCCGACGCCGACGCACTGAAACGGTCCACGAGCACGGTCAACGGTCCGTTGTAAGCCACGCGGGCGACCGGATCGGGGTCGTCGAGGCGGCTGATGCGGCCACTCGAGTTGCGCAGCTGCACGACCGGCCCGTTGTCGATAAACAGGCCGGATAGCGCGGTAGCCTCGGTGAGATGGCCGCCGCCGTTGCCCCGCAGGTCCAGCACGAGGCCGTCGATGCCCTGTTCCTCGAGCTCGGCAATCAGGCGCTTCACGTCCCGCGTGGTGCTCGTGTAGTCCTTGTCACCGCTGCTCATGGCGCGATAGTCGCGGTAGAAGCTCGGCACCTCGATGACGCCGATACGCCACTCACGGCCGTCACGGGGCACCGCGATTACGTCGCTCTTTGCTGCCTGCTCCTCGAGTTTTACCTGGTCACGGGTAAGCGCGATGATCTTTTCACTGCTGCCGGGCAGGGCGCCGGCGGGGATGATCTGCAGCCGAACCACGGTGTTCGCAGGACCGCGAATCAGGTCGACCACATCATCCAGACGCCAGCCGATGACGTCCACCATCTCGCCCTCGGGTCCCTGTGCTACGCCGGTGATGCGGTCCTTGGGCTTGAGCTTGCCGTCGATGGCAGCGGGCCCGCCCGCGATGATGTTGACGATTTGCACGTAGTCTTCGTCGAGCTGCAGCGAGGCGCCGATGCCGAAATACGACAGGCTCATCTGAATGCGGTATTCCTCGGAGTTGCGCGGCGACAGGTAGCTGGAGTGCGGATCCAGGGTATGGGCAAAGGCGTTCATGAAGGTCTCGAAGACGTCGTCTGCCTTCACCTGGTTGATGCGCTTCAGGTAGCGCTTGTAGCGCTTGCGGAGCAGCTCCTGCGACTCTTCCCAGGGCTTGTCGGCCAGTTCGAGCCGCAGCACGTCGTTCTTCACCCGCCTGCGCCAGATCTCGTCCAGTTCGGCCTCGGTCTTGGCCCAGGGCTCCTCGGAACGGTCGAACTGGTATTCCTCGTCGACGGTGAAATCCGGCTCCGTCTCCAGCTCGCCGAGCGCAAATTCGAGCCGCTCGCGGACGCGTGTCTGGTAGATACTGAACATCTCGAATACGGGGTCCAGCGGCTTGCTGCGGACCACGTCATCGAGCTGGTAGCGGTAGGTCTCGTAGAAGTCGATGTCGCTCTGCATCAGGTACATGCGGTTGCCGTCCAGCGACTCGATGTAGCGGTCCATGACGCGCGACGACAGTTCGTCGTCGACCGAGATATGCGAATAGTGAGACTTCTGTATGAATTCGGTGACCAGTTCTCCAACGCTCTCGTGCCGCGGCTCCGGGCGCAGTCCGTCGTCCTCCATCGACGTGGTCGCCATCAGCGGCAGAGCCATGAAGCTCAGCAACGCGCCGGCGATCCAGCGGGTGCGACGGTTGTTATATCTATCCAAGGCAATCTCCATATTGTCAGGCCGGCATTTATTTACAGCAGCGCTGTAGGCTAGGCTAGATCGCTGCGGCCCTTCGATCAAGGGCGTATTTGGCATAAAATCTCGCTCTGGGCGACTAATTGTCCGCTTCGGAAAGTCCTGCATGCGTCCTCTTACAATGATTACCGGCATTCTGCTCGGATCCTGCGCGGCCATCACGGTCAGTCTGGGGCTGGTGCTGATCGTCTTCCTGCTGCTCGGCGACGAGCACCCACGCCTCGAGCACGAGTTCCGGCCGCTCACGCACAGCATGCTGATCTTCCTCGGTATGACCGCAATTTCGGCCGCGAGTTTCTATTCTCTGCTGATCGGCCACCGCGCCAGATATGCCGCACAGGCCCTGATGTGGCTGGGCCTGCTGGGCACGGGCTGGTATTACTGGCCCTGATGCCCGCTAACGCAGCAGGCCGGCGCCACGGCCCGCTTTGTCCGAGCGGTCCTTGCGTTTGCGGCGCCGCATGCGCGACTGCAGTTCGGCGCGGCGGTTTACGAGCCAGTCGTCGCGGCTGACCCGCGCGTTGCGCCCGGCGTCGCGGCGGACGCGTACGCGGTAATCGCAGAAGTCCTGGTACGCCTCGATCTCGTGTTTCAGTTCCCTGCAGATCAGTTCGATCATGATGGCGTCGTCGAGGAAGCCGAGGCCGGGGATGCTGTCCGGGATGAGGTCCTCGGGCTCGGTGAAATAGGCGAGGGCATTGAGAACCCGGTTCGCCTCCGATTGCGGCAGGCGCCACTCGATGTCGGACAGCATGTCGATGAGGAGCCGCAGCTTCTGCAGGCGCTCGACCACGAAAGCCGGCGCGCCTTCAGGTCCGATGCTGGTGATCAGCTCTTCGGCAGTGGCAACGATATCCTCGGGCGCGATGAGGGCCGCGGTCGTGCGGGCCTGCCTCATGATCAGCCGGAAATGCCTGAGATCGTTGTCGTCGAGTTCGAAAGTAACCCGCAGCCCCATGCTGTGCTCCGCGCGCTGTGCCGCAGCGCAGACTATCATGACGGGCGGGTGGTGCAATATCGCCGGGGGTCAGTCGCGGAAACGCGAGTCCCAGTGCCTGGAGCGGTCGAACTGCCCGGAATTGTAGGGGTCGATACCGGTGGGCTCGCCGGGGTCGAGCGGCGCATCGTCGAACAGTCTGAGCGATTCCCGGGCGCCGGTGTCGTCAATCGTGTCGCCGTCGGCGACCAGCACGTTCTTGCCGGGGCCGACGTTCTCGATACGGCCCTCGAAGGTGGGTTCGGTCTCGCGGATATCCGGCGTCCGGGTGCGCGTCGGCTTCGGGACCGATCGGGCATGCAATGCCGCGTGGGCGGAAACGCGCCGCCGTTGTTGGGACGATGTTACGGGATCAGACGCGGCATCGCCCTTTAGCCAGTTGATCCATCGCTTGAACATGTGACACTTCCGTCGGATTATCGTTTGCCAAAACAGCCCCGCTGACAACTATAAGGCCGATCGCGGGGCGGGTTGCGACCTGTTGACATAAACCACGCCAATATACCCTTGATAGGCGATTTTTTGCGCCCGGGGTGTGACGCGCCTCACATTCCGGGAATGGCGCGCCTAGCGCGTGCCCGGTTCGGGACGCCTGCCGGCTCGGCGCCAGCCCAGTGCGATCAGGCGCAGCGTCTGCCAGCCCAGGTACGGTGACAGCACCAGGAACCAGGCCGCAGCATCGCCCGATCGGATACGTGCGCTCAGTTCGGAGTAGAAATGCCCGAAGCTGCCGCCGCCGTAGTCCCCGAATATCGCCTGTCCCACGAAGTAGACGGCGACGGGCAACAAAACCAGTCCGAGGAACAGGAACCCCAGCAATAGGCCCAATTCACGGGTGATTGTCCTGGTTGCGCTTGGTTGCCGGTCTGACACGGGGGATTCCGTCGTTAACACCGGCGTATCCTTGCCCAGCGCCCGGGAGAGGTCAAGCCCGGGCGCTGCAGCGAAAGGCGGTTATTTTGGCTCCGGGTTCGTAAGGTCTCGTTGCTCCGGCGGGCGTCTCCGACGCCTCAGGACCAGCACGCCGAGATGCACGCAGGCGGCCGAGAAAAGCAGGTAGTGCGGCAGTATCCACAGCCAGTTGCTGATATACAGCGTGGCAAAGAACGCCGCCACGCCAGCGACGAGGTAGAAATAGGGGAGCGCGTCGTAGATCGCTTTGGGTAGCCAGATCTTGCGGGAAACGACTGAGCCAGTGCTGCGATCAACCTCCTGCGTGGAGGTAAGGTCGCGCGAACCGGTCTCCGCATTGCTGAGCATCAAAGCCATTCCTGTCCCTGGAACTAGGCTTTAGTTTACGCACGCGCGCTGCGCATGTCCGTGAATGCGCTCACAGATGCTTTCGGGACTTCCGTCGGGCGGTTCAGGAGTCGCGCTTCGGCCTTTCTTCGTAACGGAACCGGGCATCGCCGATGGTGACGACGTCGCCGCTGGCGAGGAAGTGCTCCGTGACGCGCTTCGAGTTGACATAAACCCCGTTCTTGCTGCCCCAGTCTATGACGCGGGTGACGTCTCCCTCCGTCATCACGACCGCGTGCCGACGACTGATGTGCGGCGCCTGAAGCTGGATATCATTGTGTTGCGTCCGGCCGATCGTCAGGCGTTTTTTGAACAGCGGGAAGCGTAATTCCTGCTCGCCGATCTTGCCGATCAGGACGCGGCTCATCCGGTCCCTGTCGGCGGTGCCGGGAAGAGGTGTTTCCTGCAGTCGTTCCGACATCCGTTCATCGAGTTCCTCGATGGCCGCTTCGAGCTCTTTTATCGAATCATCCTGCATGACTTTGCCCGAAATCTGCTCCAGCAGTTCGGTGATCGCCTCGTTCTTGGCTGCAAGCTCGGCTTCGTAGTCGGTATTGGCCTTCCGGAGTTTCTCGAGTTCCGCTTCGAGCTGGCTGATACGCGTTTGGCTGTGCTGCTCGCTCGAAGTGAGCATGTGTTCCAGCTGGCTTTTGAAGCCGCGCGTATCCACCAGGTCGGCGGCGAGCTGCTCGTTGATCAGCTCCTGCTGGGCCACTGTTTCCGCGGCTTCCGTTAGCTCGAAGCGCAGATTGCGCAGTTCCTGTTCATGCTGGGTACGGGTACCGGCAAGGCGGCCAGAGACATCGTCGTAGGACTTTTTGGCCTCGCTGAGCGCAGCCGTCAGGGTGTCGATCTGCCTGTTTGCCTCTTCGACGGCTTTCGTGAGTTTGCGTGTCTGCGTCTCGCGAGCCTTCACTTCAGTCTCGAGGCCGATGCGCCGCGAGCGCAGCCGCTCGACGTCGAACTGCAGTCGATCGATCGTCTCGGTCTTTGTGCGCAGGTCGGCCTTCAGATCCTGGATGACCGCATCGCGGTTGCGGATCGGGGCAACATACGGATCGAAGTCCATCGGATTCGGATCGACGTCGAAGTCGTCGAAGTCCGCGGGCTCCTCCGTGTGCGGATCCCGCCATGTCGGCGACTCGAGTTCTGCGGTCCGGTTCTGATCGTCCGAGACTAATTCTTTTAAGTTGTTATTGTCATTAGCCATACAACGCCATTATCCCGATGATACGGGTCGCTCTGCAAGCCGGCATGCCGGGATTACGTTAAGTATGGCTCAGTCGCAGGGTACGGTGCGTCCGTCGGCCCAGGCGCGCAGCGCACTTATCTGCTCGTGCATGACGGTCGACAGCGGTTTCGTCTGCTCGATTTCACGGCGGATGTGGTCCGAGGCGAGCGGTTCGTTCATTGCGTGCGCGGAATACAGTGCGGACACTACCGCCTGTTCGATTTCCGCGCCGGAAAAGCCCTGCATGGCGTCGGCCAGCGACTCGATGTCGAATTCCCGCAATTGCTGCCCGCGGTTGCTGAGATGGATCGCCAGGATGGTCGCGCGCACGGCCGCATCCGGCAGGTCCACGAAAAAAATCTCGTCGAAGCGGCCCTTGCGGACGAGTTCGGGCGGCAGCGCGGAAATGTCGTTCGCGGTTGCGACGACAAAAACGGACGACTTTCTTTCCGCCATCCAGGTCAGGAATGTCCCCAGGACCCGCTGCGTCGTGCCGGTTTCACCGCCACGGCCGGCGAGGCCTTTTTCGATTTCGTCGATCCACAATACGCACGGCGACATGACATCGGCGGTCTTCAGCGATTCGCGCAGCTTGCGTTCCGTTTCGCCGTGATACTTGTCGTACAGCGTGCCGAAATCGAGCCGCAGCAAGGGCGCGCCGAAGATGCCGGCGGTTGCTTTCGCAGCGAGGCTCTTGCCGCATCCCTGGACACCGATCAGGAGGATGCCTTTCGGGGGGTCAAGGTGTGCGGCATTCCGCTCGCCCCGGAAAGCCGATTTTCGGTGGCTGAGCCAGTTTTTCAGGCGCTCGAGACCGCCAACGTCGCTGAAACGCGCCGTGTCGTACTCGTACTGCAGGGCCCCGCCGTGATTCAGCAACTCGTATTTCGCCTGCATCACACCCGGCAGGTCGCTGTGGGTTATGGCGCCGTCGACCTGGATGGCGTTGCGGGCGAGCCGTTCGGTGTCGCCGTAGGTGAGTCCGGCAAGGTTTCGAACCAGCAATTCGTAGGCTTTCGGGTCTACCCTCACCGGGGCGCCGGCATGCTCGGCGGAATATTCCTTTGCCACCGACTCGATGATGGCCTTGCGCTCGGTCTCGCCCGGAAGCGCCATATCGACGCGCGCGCTGAATGCCTCGAGTTCCCGGGGCAGCGCGACCTGGTGACTGATCAGAATCAGCTGGCGCGCCACGTCCCGATAGTGAATGCAGATGTCCTTGATGAGGCGAACGTGTACCGGGTCGTCGAGGAACGGGTGAAAGTCGAGCAGAACGTAGATGCCAGGCTTCGATACGGCGCGGACGTGTTTCAGCACGTCGACCGGCTCCGAATTCATCAGTTGCGGCGCGAGATCGATATCAAGGCGCTGCAGGCCGTCCGTCACGGTCCAGCGGAATAGCGGCAGGTAGTCGCCCGTCGACGACTGCATGCTGATCGTTTGCAACATGCGTAGCACTCGTCGTTCGTCGCGGGTCTCGATGACGATCAGGGGAGTGCGCGAACGCAAAATGATTTCGAGGTCCTGGCGGCGATCCATCCCGATGAGCCGGTCTCTGGTTACGGTTGCGCCATCTTACGGCAACCCGGCAGTTTATCGATGTGGAGTGAGTCGGGGTTTTCGCCGATGAGGCCGCGTACCAGGCGAACGAGTACGTCGACGTCGAGTTCGCCGTGCTCCGCTACGATAGCGACGACCAGGTCGTCGAGATTCTTGTTGCCGTCGGTCTTGCGGCGTATCTCCCGGTCGAGTTCGAGGAACACGCTCACGGCCTTCGCCGTAGTCGCACCGGAAGAAGGGCCGCCGCAAAGGGTATCGGATGTGCGCGCCCACTTCTGCTGGGCCCTGCGTGCCCGGTCGTATCGTGGCCGCGAGATGGTGCCGGTGCGGCGCAGCAGTTCCAGGCTGTAGAATTCGGCCAGTCCCTCGACGATCCAGTCGTGCGCGTGGTCGCTCTCGAAATCGAGAGCGATGTGCATGATTTCATGGAGCAATGTGCTGGTGCCGTTCTCGCTGAGCAGCGGCCTGTCGGCGTGCATGTACAGCGAATAGGGCGCGGACAAGCCGCCGCGCCACATGGGTTTGCCGGCACTCACGATCGTTATGCGCGGGGGTAGATCGGCCACGATTCGAGCGAGTTCGGGCAACGTCCAGTTCAGCAGGGCGAGGATATCGAGGCGCCGCACGCCGTTGTTGACCGGGCCCGCGACAGTGACATTGATTCCGGCGATGTCGTCGCGGCGAACCCCGAGGTCGCCCATGACGATCCAGCCTTTCGGTTGCTTGAACCGGCGCTTCCCCGCGCTCCACGACGAATACGCCGTTTTCTTCGTGGTATTGCGTGACCACGGACCAGTCAGCAGGCAGGTCGAAGGCCAGTCGGGTTACGCTTCGTGCGCCCTTGGTGCTGCGAGTGGCGGCGCTGGGGATAATGTCCTCGGCGCGGAACAGCCCCCAGTCCTTGCCCAGCCACGCGTCGTGGCCTTTGCCGTTGCGTTTATGCGGAACGGCGACTTGCCAGCGCAGCTTGCCACCCTTCGCGGGCGGCGCCCAGTGCAGCCGGTCGCCGTCGCGGTGGACTTCGCCATCGCCCGCGAAGTCGCTGAACCGCGGAGCGGGTGCCCTGAAACGTACTTCGTGCAACAGGTTGCTGGTTTGACGTAACTCGAGTTCAACCGTCGCGGCCGCGCGGGACGGCAGTGGCGTAACACGATAGCTAAGTTCGTACTCGGGCGGTGCTCCGCTGCCTGCAGTATCCGCGCTTGGCCCGCCGCAGGCCATCACGGGGGCTGCGAGGAGCGCGAAGCCCAGGCGCCGGAAAGATGCCAGCGACATGCGTGCCGGGCGCCAGCGGCGATTGTGGCAAGCTGAGAAACAGTTCATTCGATCGAGGGTCCTCCCGGCGTATCCTTTAAGCCCATTGCCATATACCGCTGGAACTATGATAACGGACGCGAAACGTCTCCTGCGCAATGCCGCGTTTGCGGCCGCCTTTGCATCGTGCCTCGCTGGCTGTGCAGGCTCGGCCGTCACGGAGACGAAGCCGGCCGAAGTATCCGTTGCGAGGCACGCGCCCGCAAGTATCCCTGAGCGCGCGGCAGCGGTCGCGTTTCAGCAGGTCGGGGCGGCGTATCGCTATGGTGGAGCCTCGCCGGCCGGATTCGACTGCAGCGGGCTCGTGCAGTTTTCCTTTCGGCAGGCGGGCATGAACGTGCCGAGGACGACAGGGCAGCTCTGGAACTCGGCGGGGTCAGTGGCTCTCGATGAGCTGCAGGTCGGTGACCTGCTGTTCTTCCGCTTCGACGGCAAAATGTCGCACGTTGGTATCTACCTGGGTGACGAGCAATTCGTCCATGCGCCGTCAAGTGGGAAGACGGTGTCGATCGATTCCCTGGGTGCCGAATATTACCGGCGGGCACTCGTGCGCGGCGGACGTTTGCGCTAGGCGCGGGGCACGACGCGCGGAGTCAGACCTCGGGCTCGTCGACGATGAAGGTGCGCAGCTGGTCGGCCAGGCCCTTGCACGCCGCGGCCCTGGCGCGTGCGATCAACGGTATTGGAATGACCAGGGCGGGCAGGAACGAGGTGCCGCTGACGTCCGCGGTGACCGATCCCGCCGACTCCAGGCCCTTCAGGTCCCAGACCGCGGCATTGTAATCCGCATCGTTCTGCCACCAGGCAAAACCGAAGCAGCCGCCCCCGCCCGGACCCGCCGCGCAGGACAGGCTGCCGCCGCCGGCAACGCGGTCGGTGTCGCCGTCGAGCCAGATGATGTAGCGCACGTTCTGCGCCGCGATGCGTTCCGCAACCCCGGGCCGCTCCATCAGTTTCGGCAGACCCTTGGTTTCGACGGGCGCGGTACGTGGCTCGAACCACGGGAATAATGAGTCGATGAACTGCCTGTGGGGAATGACCCGCAGGCCCTTGGAGCCGCGTGCGAGCGCGTCTTCCACGCAGCTGATGTACTTGTCCTCGGTTTCATTACCGAGGTGATAGCTCTTGGCAAGTATCACGATGGACTCGCCGGCTTCGATGCCGGTGACGCTTTCGCGTGCGTCTTCGACTCGCGACGTTATGCAGCCGCTAAGTGCCACCGCGGCAAAACCGGCCATCCATACTCTGCTCGAGCGAAAGGCGGCATCACTCATTGCTGCTTCCCTCCGGGACCCTTTCCCGAGTTGTGTCTGAATCCGCGTCCATCGACAGGACCGCCGGACCGGCTGCAGGCCCCGGGGGCGGTAAATCGACCTGGCGCCGCTTCGGCAGCTGAGTACGTTTTTCTGCGGGTGCTGGCTCTTCCGCTGCCGGCTTGGCCGATGCGACAGCAATCGCCGGGCGGTCTTTCAGCGCCGAAATAGCCGTCGACTTGTCGAAGTTCATGATCATCAGCGCCGCGGCATCGCGCATCGCGAGTATGGCGGCGCGCTTCAATGGCTCGTCGCCGGTGAGGCCGAACTGTTCGCTCTTGCCATAGGCGCTGAGAGGCCAGTTGGCGTACATGTCGCCGGCACTGTCGTAAACCTTGAGCCGGTAGCGAATCCAGACGGCGTAGGACTCTGTCCTGCTCTGGCTCGGAACCGAGAATTCGAATGCGTCGATGCTGGGCTCGATGAGCGCGTCGATCGCCAGCGTGCTGGCGTCGTCGTCCGGGCCCAGAACCGTCACCTCATCGAACATGAATTCGAAGAGCTGGGAAAACAGGGCGGCATTGGAGCGGCCGAGGTCTATGCGCCATTTCTCGCGGCCGAGAACTTCGTCCTCATGCACGTAACTTTCGAATTCCGCAGGGATGCGGACCGCAACCGACAGCGGCATCGGGTCAATGAGCGGAGTGGGAATCGTGACGGGATCGAGCGTAACGTTCGAGCCGCAGCCAGCTAAGAGCACTGCGGACAGTACTCCACCGATGAGGCTGCGCAAATTGGCTCTCAAATCAAAGTATCCCGCTGCAGTCTACGCGCACGAACACCTAATCAGAGTCGCTGCGCGGTCCAGAGTTCCCTCGATTGCTACCGGTCCAAGGCTCGCTCTACTGTAGTGCGGCAAGGTTGCATGTGCAATGGGGGCGCGGGGTTCACGCTGCGCAGAATCAGAGGTATAACGAGATTGCCCGATCCAGCCCTCAACCCGGTGTGCCAAGGCATGGCGAGACCCAAAATTCTTGTTTTTCAACACGTTCCCTACGAGCCCCTAGGTACCCTCGACCCGCTGCTTAAGGACGCCGGGTTTCGGATTCGTTACGTCAATTTCGGCCGCGACCCGCACCAGCGACCGTCGCTGGACAAATACGAGGCGCTCATCGTGCTGGGCGGGCCGATGAATGCCCACCAGATCGATACCTATCCGAACCTGGCGACCGAGGTGGATGTCATCCGCGAGGCGGTGGACTCCGGAATGTCCGTGCTGGGGATCTGTCTCGGTGCACAACTGCTCGCCAAGGCGATCGGCGGGCAGGTATCGCGAAACGCCGAGCGCGAAATTGGCTGGTACGACGTGCAGTTGACTGAGGCAGGGCAGGCCGATCCTGTTATTTCGAGTTTCGCCACGACACAGCGGGTGTTCCAGTGGCACGAAGACGGCATCCGCCTGCCTGGCGGCGCCGAGCACCTAGCGACGTCACCGGCCAGCACCGTGCAGGCCTTTCGTTGCGGCGACCATGCTTACGGCTTCCAGTTTCACCTGGAAGTGGATGCGTCGCTCGTTGAACGGTGGCTAACGGTACCCGGCAATCAGCCGATGCTCGCGGCGGAGGCCGGGCGCGTGGATCCGGAGACGATCCGCAAACAGACGGCGCAGTGGATTGGCGACCTGGAGGAACTCAGCCGCCTGACTTTTTCGCGCTGGATCGAGCGGTTCGATATCGAGCCCCGACGTCGCACGCTGCCGTCCCGCTGAGGCGTTAGTAGGGGCGCCACTCCAGCGGGGGTTCCTGCATCAGCGACAGTTGCTCACGCAATGCGAGGACGTGATCCTCCCAGTAGCGGTGTGAATCGAACCACGGGAAAGCCTGTTTGAACGCAGGGTCGTCCCAGCGGCGGGCGAGCCAGGCTGCGTAGTGCATGATGCGCAGGCTGCGCAGCGCTTCGACCAGGTGCAGCTCACGGGGGTCGAATTCGCGAAACCGCGTGTATCCCTCGAGCAGTGCGTTGAGCTGGGGGAGCTGTTCCAGCCGGTCCCCGGAAAGAAACATCCACAGGTCCTGCACCGCCGGTCCGGTGCGTGTGTCGTCGAAGTCGACGATGTGCAGCTGTTCGCCGGCAACCAGCACGTTGCCGGGGTGGAAGTCGCCGTGAATTCGAAACCGTGCGACATTGCCTGCGCGATCGAAACAGGCCTCCACCCCGTCGATCACGTTTTGCGCGACGCTCTCATAGGCGGGCAGGAGTTCAGCGGGGATGAAGTCGTGCTCGAGGAGATAGTCCATGGACTCGATCGCATAGGTCTCGACGTCGATACCCGGCCGGTGCCTGAACCGGGCGGTTGCACCGACCAGATGAATGCGGGCGACGAACCGGCCCAGCTGTTCGAGCAGCTCGAAATTGTCGAGGTCGGGTGCGCGGCCGCCGCGGCACGCATAGACGGCGACACGGAACCCGCCGACCCGGTGCAGGGTAGTGCCGTGAATGACCATGGGGGCAACGACCGGGATTTCCTGCTCCGCGAGTTCAGCCGCGAAGGCGTGTTCTTCGAGGATCGCCTCATCGGACCAGCGGTTCGGTCGGTAGAACTTCGCGACGACGGCATCGGCGTCGTCGATGCCGACCTGGTAGACGCGGTTTTCGTAACTGTTGAGGGCGAGCAGGCGTCCGTTGCAGCTGAAGCCGAGATCTTCCAGGGCTTCGAGGAAATCCTGCGGCTGCAGGTCGGCGTAGGCGAGGGAGGCGCTGTTGCGGTTCATCCGGCGGATGATACGCTACGGCGCTGTCCAAAGAGGGCCCGCCGTGCATAAAGCAGCAAGCAGTTCGACCTTAACCTGGTTCCGGCTCAGCAGCATGCTGCTGGCACTGTCGCTGCAAACGGCTTGCTCGAACGCCGCCGATGAAGTGGATGCCGCTGGCCTGGAAGCGGAGATTCTCGAATGGCGCGACAGCCGCCGCGCGTCCCTTATGGCGCCGACCGGGTTCCTGAACCTGGCGGGGCTTTACTGGCTGGACGGGGAGGAAGTCACGTTCGGTTCCGCGCCGGACAACGATCTCGTGTTCCCGGAATCGGCCGATCCCCACATCGGTAGCTTCGAGGTCAGCGCCGACGGCGTCATCATGCAGCCCCGGGCGGATGCGGTCGTGTATCGGGGTGGTGAGCGGGCAGGCAGGACGGTGATCGCCGACGACACTTCCGGGGAACCGGTGATGATCACTCACAACTCGCTGGCCTGGACCGTCATCAAACGAGACGGGCGTTACGCTGTGCGGCTCAGGGACTTCGAGCACCCGGTTTTGGCGACATTTCCGCCGCTCGAGTATTTCCCGATCGATCCGTCATGGCGCATCGAGGCGACCTTCGAGCGATATGCCGAGCCCGTGCAGGTTTCGGCAAGTACGGTGATCGAGGGCCTCGGCTGGAACCCGGAGTCACCCGGTGTCGCGGTCTTCGGCAAGGACGGCGAGACGCACAGGCTCGAGGCCTATGCATCCGGTGAGCGGCTGTTCTTCGTATTTGGTGATCGTACGAATGGCAAGGAGACCTATCCTGCCGGCCGTTTCCTGTATACGGCGTTGCCCGGCGAGGACGGGAAGGTGGTGCTCGATTTCAATCGAGCCTACAGCCCGCCCTGCGCATTCAATGACTTTTCCACTTGCCCGGTCGCGTCACCGCGCAACCGCTTGCCGATACGGATCACGGCGGGCGAGCTGTTCAATCGCGATGCGTACGTCGGCGCTGCCGGCACCCACTAATCCAGGATCTGGAAGCTCAGCCCGGCATTGGTCGTTAGCCGCCGGATGAGCGGAGCGGCCATGGCGGCGGCCGGCGTCAGGACGCCTCCACGCGAGTCGAGATCGTCATGCGCCAGGCAGACGGCACTCTCCGCCAGCATTTTACTGGTCGAACCGTAGCCCGGGTCGCGGTCCCCTGTGATGCGGCTCCGGATCCGGCCTCCGTCCGCGAGCTTGCCGATGTGCTCGAGGTTGAAAAAGCCGTTTTCGCGGGCCTCCGCGTCTGGTCCGGTGCCAGGCTTCGGCAGGACGAATCGTTCCAGCAGGCCGCGGCTCCCGCTGAACGAAGCGAGACCGACGAGACCCCCGAGGCCGGCCGTGATCATCGCGGCCCGGGCCCAGCCGCCCATTCCCCGGCCCGTCCTGATGGCTTCGTGGTAGCGAAAGTCCGCTCCCCAGGGATGGCCGAGCAGGGCGTGGCTGCGCCGGACCACGCGGGTATTGACGGACGCCATGATGAACGGCGCTGTCCAGCTTCCTGCATCCGCGTCGAAGCGGACACCGCGCTGGTCGCCACGGTCCGGCCCGCGCCGTTCACCGTCGGGGTTGAGGCTGTAGGGGCGTGCCAGCACGCGTGCGACCTCGCGGTCCGCGCGCGCCTCGCGCATCAGGTTCATCATGCTGGCCATCGTGCCGCCGCTCGCGCCCCCTTTCATGGCCCTGACGAGTAGAGTGATCGAGTTGCAGTAGGCGCCGGTGCGCTTGTTCGCTTCCTGCTGCAGGAACCAGGTGCCGATATCCATGGGAATCGAATCGAAGCCGCAACAATGCACGATGCGGGCGCCACTTTTCCTCGCGGTGGCGTCGTGTGCGTCGATCATCCGGCGTATCCACTGCACCTCGCCCGCAAGATCGCAGTAGTGAGTGCCGTTCTCGGCGCAGGCCGCTACGAGGCCAGAGCCGTAGCGGGCATACGGGCCGACCGTCGTGAGAATCACGCGGGAGCGTTTCGCGAGTTCGCTCACCGAAGCGGCATCGAGTGTATCCGCGACCATCAGGGGCAGCGATTCAGCCTTTTGCCCGAGCGATTCCCGCAGAGCGGACAGCTTCGCCTCGTTGCGGCCGGCCGCCGCCCACCGCAGGCTGCCGCCGATGCCGTAACGTTCACAGAGGTACTCCGTAACCAGCGCGCCCGTGAATCCCGTCGCGCCGACGACGATGAGGTCGAATTCCCGCGTGTCGGCATTCATCGAAATCGATCCTTGGCCATCAACGCCACCTGTTTGCGGCCGTTCTCCAATGACTGCGTGCCGACCGTGCGAAAGCCGAAGGACTCGTGAAATCGCATCGACGACTCGTTCGGCGGTTCGATATTGACCTCGCAGGTCAGTACCTCGACGGCTCGCGGAAGACTGGCCTCGAAATCACGATACAGTGCCGTAGCAATGCCGAGGCGCTGCGCATCCGCGGCGACCGCGACGCGGTCGATATAGCCGAAGTCCCGGTACCTCTCAGAGAACCATCGGTAATTCGGGCTCGCATACGTGGTCCCGGGTCGCATGCCGACAAGGAAGCCCGCAAATCGACCGTCATTTTCGGCCACCCGGAAATACGCTGCGTTTACGGCGAACCAGCGCATCTGTTCGAGATCGACGTTGTTGACCGCGGGCACCGAGGCCTCATTGAGGCACAGGACCTCCTCGAGGTCGGATTCGTCGACGCGGCGAAGTGAGATCATCGGATCGTGCTCGGCATTCAACATGGAATTGCGTATACTGCGGCACAGGCGGCATTCGATCCAGTCGACATTAATGAGACCGCCATACCTCGCTACTTTATCTCGCTGGTGCCGTGTAACCGCACCGGACGACTGTTGTCCGGTTGAATTCTGACCAATTCAGGTAGATCAGTATGCTGAAGATTGTCCGAGCCCCGTATTTACTCCTGCTTGCCATATGCGCCATGAGCGTGGCCGGTTGCGGCAAGTCCGCCGAGGAGAAGGAACCCGCGACGCCCCTCACCGATACGAGTGGGCTGTTGCGCTACGTTCCCGCCGATACCCCCTATGTGTTTGGGACGCTGGCACCGCCCCCCGACGCGTTCGTGGACAAGATAGAACCCAAGCTGGACCGGCTGCTGGCGGCTTATTCCGAGCTGCTCGGGGTTGCCGTCAACGAGGCGCAGGCGCAGGACGGCGGCGAAGACGCGGAAGTGCAGCAGCTGGATGCCGTTGTCACGGAGCTGCAAAAGCTGATGTCGGTCGAGGGACTCGCCGATGCCGGGGTGACTCGCGAATCGACGATGGTCCTCTACGGCCACGGCTTGCTGCCGGTGATGCGAGTCACGCTGTCCGATGCGACCCTGTTCGACGACGCCATGACTCGAATCGAAGTCAGCGCAGACCAACAGCTGCCCGTCGCGGAAGTCGACGGAACCCCGTATCGCTACGTCGAAGACGACAAGGTCCGCGTCATTATTGCCACGGTCGGTGACGAGCTCGTCCTGACGGTTGCGCCCGCGAGCCTGGATGATGCGGCGCTCGCCAGGCTGCTGGGCCTGAAGCTGCCCGCCAGGAATATCGCGCAGACCGGCAAGCTGCTCGACATCGCGAAAGAGTACGGCTACTTGCACGAGTACATGGGCATGGTAGACACGGTGCGCGTTGTCGATACATTCATCGAGGAACCGAAGGGCATCGATGCGGTGCTGCTGGAGATGGCGGGCTACGATGCCGGTACCCTCAGTGACGTTTGCAAAACCGAGTTCCGCGCGCTTGCGGCGATCGCGCCGCGCATCGTGACCGGCTACGAGGAGGTTTCGGCAGAGAAGCTGCGTACCAATGCGGTTATCGAATTGCGAGACGACATTGCGTCGGAGTTCGGCGCCTTCGTGTCACCGGTCCCGGGCCTCGGCACGGTTTACGAAGGCCTGTTTACTTTCGGAATGAGCCTCGACATCGAAGCGATCCGGTCCTTTTTCGACAAACGCGTTGCGGCGCTGCAGGAAGCGCCGTGGAAATGTGAGCACCTGATCGACGCGCAGGAGCAACTGTTCGCGGCGCGCGAGCAGGCGCTGGCGCAGCCGGTACCGCCGTTGCTGTACGATTTTCGGGGTTTCCTCGCCGTGGTCAACGAACTCGAGGGCCTCGACATCGGCAAGAAGCAGCCGCCCGAATCCATCGATGCGAGTTTCCTGCTGGCCATCGACAATGCGCAGGGACTCCTGGCCATGGGGCAGGCCATGCTCCCGCAGCTTGCGGAAATGAGCATCGAACCGGACGGCAAGGCACATCGATTCGAGCTTCCGGAGACGGGTGCAGAGGCGGAGACCGCCTGGGTGGCCCTCTCGGAATCCGCGATTGCGCTGTCGGTCAGCAAAGACGCGGAGACCGTGCTGCCGGCGCTTCTGAAGGCGGACGCAGGCACACCACCCCCGTTCATGAGTGTGGGGGTCGATGGCGCGCGATACTACACACTTGTCGGCGATGCCATGCGCGCGAGCGACGACGAGGAGATGTCGGAGGAAATGCGTGAAGCCCTGTCCGATGTACTTGCCGCGGCAGCGGATTTTTACGAGCGGCTGCAGTTTGACGTAAGGTTTACCGCGCGCGGTATCGAAATTGACAGCGAAGCGAATCTCGCCGATTGATTGTAGCAACTGAAACGACCAGAGAGAGGGAATAACGTGCTCAGACCCATTAGTGCATTAATGTTCGTGGCGCTAGCGTTTGCGGCGGTAGCTGACGAAACAGACCTCGGGCCCGTTAGCAGTCTGAAGGTAGACCTGGACCGGGTGGTTGAGCTCGGCACAGTGTCGTCGGTCAACGGCGTTACGTCGGCCGGGCAGCCGGACGAAGCGGCGCTGGAGGTCTTTGCCGATGCCGGCTACGCCACGGTGATCGACCTGCGCGGCGAGGGAGAGGACAGGGGCTTCGATGAGGCCGCCGTCGTCGAGGAACTCGGCCTGCACTACGTGACCCTGCCGGTCGAGGGCAAGGACGCCGTCTCGTTCGACAATGCGCGCAAGCTCGACGAACTGCTGCAGGAATACCCGGGGCCCGTCCTCGTGCACTGCGGCAGCGGCAACCGGGTCGGCGCCTTGCTGGCGCTGCGCGCGAGTCTCGCGGGCAAGGATGACGAGAGCGCGCTCGAACTCGGACGTGCCGGCGGGCTCACGGGGCTGGAGAGCCTCGTGCGGGAGCGGCTGGCCGAGGGCCCCGGGCAGTAGCGAATGCGCTTGCGGGCGGACTTCGGCCGGCGCGCCGTGGTAACGCCGGATCACTACGAATGGGTGCCGTCGCCGGCACCCGGCGTCGACCGCATGATGCTCGACCGCATCGGAGAGGAAGTCGCCCGCGCTACGTCCATCGTCCGCTATGCGGCCAACAGCCGTTTCCCGGCTCACGATCATGGCGGCGGTGAGGAGATACTGGTGCTCGACGGCGAGTTCGGTGACGAGCACGGGACCTACCCCGCGGGATACTACCTTCGCAACCCGATTGGCACCCGGCACAGCCCGAGGATCGGCGGCAACGGGGCGACGATATTCGTCAAGCTTCACCAGTTCGAGGCGGACGATACGTTGCAGCTCGCGATCGACAGCAGCAAGGGAGGGTGGCTGCCTGGGCGCATTCCCGGCGTCGAGATTCAGCCGCTACATCGTCATCGGGAGGAGAACGTATTCCTCCTGCGGTGGGCGCCGGATACCGCGTATCCGGCACACGTGCACGCCGGCGGCGAGGAAATTTTGGTCCTCGAGGGCGCTTTCCATGATGCCGACGGCCATTTCCCGCAGGGTAGCTGGGTGCGCTACCCGGATGGCAGCCGCCACGCGCCATACACCCTTGCGGAGGGTGCGCTGCTGTACGTCAAGGAAGGGCACCTGCCACCGCGATAAAAAGACGGGGGCCGCCCGCAGGCAGCCCCCACAGGTGCAGATCAGTAAACGTCCTCCATCGTGTTGTAGACGTTGAATTTGCCGGTCGGCGTGATGATCTCGGGACCCTTGATCACGTGTTTCAGTTTGCGGGTCTTGTCGTCCACGACCACGATTGCGGATTCTTCCTCCTGGCCGCTCCATACCGAGAACCAGACTTCGTCGCCCGCTTTGTTGAACTCGGGTTGTACGACCCGTTTCGGGCCCGGACCGAGATCGGCCCACTCGGCAATCGGCAGCACTTCGTAGCCGGCGTCCAGGTTGTCGATGTCGAACACGGCGACACTCTGGCTGATCGCCTCGTCGGGGTTCAGCGGCGAGTCCACCCACAGGTTCTTCGAGGTGGGATGCGACTTCACGAATAGCGAGCCGCCGCCCTGGCCGTGCAGTACGCGCACCACTTTCCAGGCCTGATCGGGATGCCCTTCCGGATCCGTGCCGAGGAATGTCACCTTGTCATTCCCGAGCGCACTCGTGATCCAGACCGGCCCGAACTCCGGATCGTCGATGTTTGCGCCGCGTCCGGGGTGCGGGATCTTGTCCACATCCACGAGTGCTTCGAGATCGCGATCGCGAGAGTCGACTACCGCGATCTTGTCGGACTGGTTTGCGGCGGTGAGGAAATAACGCTTGCTGCGATCCCAGCCGCCATCGTGCAGGAAGCGAGCGGCACCGATGTCGGTGACGGAGAGGTTGTCGATGTCACTGTAGTCGACCAGCAGGATGTGCCCGGTTTCCTTTACGTTGACGATGAACTCCGGGTTCTCGTGCGATGCAACGATAGCGGCAACGCGCGGCTCCGGATGGTATTCCTGCGTGTCGACGGTCATGCCCCGGGTCGAAACCACCTTCAACGGTTCCAGGGTATCGCCGTCCATGATGACGTATTGCGGCGGCCAGTAGGAACCAGCGATCGCGTACTTGTCTTCGTAGCCCTTGTACTTCGATGTTTCTACCGACCTTGCTTCCAGGCCGACCTTCAGTTCGGCGACGATCTTCGGCGGGTTCATCCACAGGTCGATCATGTCCACCTTGGCGTCGCGGCCGATCGTGTAGACGTAGCGGCCCGATGCAGACAGCCGCGAGATGTGCACCGCGTAACCCGTAGGCAGGATACTGAACACTTCCTTGGTGTCGCCGTCGATGATCGCGACCTGGCCGCTGTCACGCAGCGTGACCGAGAAGAAGTTGTCGATATTGCGCTTGTGCTCCGGTTTCTTCGGCCGGTCTTGCGGCGCAACCAGGACTTTCCACGTGGCTTTCATGTCCTCGAGACCGAATTCGGGCGGCGAGGGCGGTTCCTGCTGCAGGAAGCGCGCCATGACGTCGACCTCTGCGGGGCTCAGTTCGCCGGACGTACCCCAGTTAGGCATACCGGCGGGCGAGCCGTAGGTGATGAGCGCCTTGAGGTAGTCGGTACCGCGTTCTCGCGTGATGTCCGGGGTGAGCGGCTTGCCGGTCGCGCCCTTGCGCAGCACGCCGTGACAGCCGGCGCAACGCTCGAAATAGAGCTGCGTTGCAGCGGCAAACTCTTCCTCGGTGAGCACAGGGCCCTGGTCCTGAGGTTGGCGCATGTCTTCGCCGGGTATTGTCAGCGGGGCTCCCGAATAACGCAGCTCGCTTTCCGTCGCGCCGGTGTGCGGCTGTCCCTTGGCCCGGTCTTCCTGGCCGAGCTTGACGCGGAGTGCCGCCACTTCGGAAGGAGATACGGCGGCCAGCGAGTTGCCCCAGGAATTGAATACATAGGTCAGCGCCGCGGCAAGGTCTGCATCCGAGAGATGTCCCATGCTGGGCATTACGGCGTTGTATTCCTGATCGTTCACGGTAATCGGCCCTGTCAGGCCGAACAACGCGACGGAGAGTACTTCGTCGCGGTCGCGCTTGAGGTAGTCGGATTCGGCGAGCGGCGGGAATGCGCCAGGGAGACCCTTGCCGTTCGGTTGGTGGCATGCGCCGCAATTGGCTTCGTAGATGCCCTTGCCCGCGGCCATCACTTGCTCGAGCGAGCCGGCCGCGGTCTCTGCGGCGTGGACCTTTGCTGGCCCCGTCTGGTCGTCCGCCTGTGTGCAGGCAACGAACAGCATTAAGCCTGCGAGGACACTGGCCGCACGCCTGAATGGCTGTGTAAAAGTCATTGTCTTGTTGCTCCTGAGTTGGTCGTGCATGTGAGCCGCTACCAGGTCATATCGATGCCGACCGAAAAGCTGCGGCCCGGATGAGAGAGGTAGGGGATCACGGGATCATCGGGCGCCAGACCGCGCACGTCGGTCCACGCCCAGTAAGTTCTGTCGGTAAGGTTCGTTGCCGCGGCCCGCACCGTCAGCGACGGCCCGGCACGCCAGGCGAGATACAGGTCGAACACCGCATATCCAGGCGCCTCGAACAGCTGTCCGCCGCTCTCGTCCCGGGCACTCCAGTCGTCGGTGAAAGTGCCGCGCAGCGACGTACGCAGTCGTGCGTCCGGCGACTGCCAGTTGATGCTGGCCACCGCCTGCGGAGGTCCTACCGAGTTCAGTGGCTCGCCGTTGTCCAGGTTCTCACTGCGGGCGACGAAGAGACCGCCGTCGAGGCTGAGGCCCGTGCCAGTTGCTGCCAGGTCCAGTGTCCCGCCTGCTTCGACACCCTCGATGACGGCAGCGGCGATGTTCTGCGACTGGAACAGAATCCGGCCGGTCTCCGGGTCGGGTCCGAGCCGAACCCTGGACTCGATAAAGTCCGTGTATCGGGTGCGGAAGAGCGAGACATGCGCGCTGCCGCCGGCCCCGCGCCAGCGCGTGCCGAGATCGAAGCCGTCCGACTTCTCCGACCGGAGATCCGGATTCGGGACGGCGCGGATATTGAACAACGGTAATTCCAGGCTGATGTTCGCATCCTCGTACGGCGGCGCACGAAAGCCGTGTGAATACTGCAGGTAGATCTCGGCGGCGTCGGTCACGTGGTAGATAAGGCCGGCTTTCGGCGACAGCTCGAACTCGGCGATCGACACCGGCTGGGCGAACGGATAGTCCTCCGCGTACATGTCGTCCACGCTGGGCTGCATGTCGTAATGGTCGGCGCGCAACGCGGCCGAAAGTGCCCAACGGCCGAACGAGACCGTGTCCTCGACGAATGCACCCCATTCGCGGGTCCTGCTGACCGGGAAATCGCGTAGCGGGAATACCTCGCCAAGCAGGACGTTCGTGCGCTGCCCGTCATCCAGGCCGGTCTCGATGCCGTCCCGGTACTCCTCTGTCTTGCGTTGCTTTGCCTCGAAGCCGTAGCTCACACGATGAGTCGCGTGATCTGTGGCGAAGGTCTTTTGCAGATTCGCCTCCAGTCCCGTGGCACGCTGTTGGAATGCAAACAGCCGGTCAATCACAACCGGGCGTGGTGCGAGGGTGCGCTCGTCGCGGGTCTTCTGCTCGAAGTCCGATGCCTGGTGCCAGGCACGAATAACGCCATCGTCTGCGAGCCACCCACCGCCGGCGAAGCGGTACTCGGCCGCAACGATGTCGGTGTCGTACTCGTCGTCGCCGAGGAGTGCCGTGGTGCTGCGAAATCGACCGCTGCCGAGCATCGATTGCGCAGCGGACTGGACGTCGCTTTCCCGGTGGTACAGCGACGCGTGCCAGCTGTTCCCACGTGGGTCGTCGGCGGTTAACTTGAGCAGCGCCGAGCGATTGTCGAAATTGCGGAGATCGAGATTGTCGTCAGCTGCGTTCGCGTCCGCTTGCTCCCCCGAGGTCGCTGACAGTCCGGCGAGCACGGCTACCGGGCCGGAAGAAAAGGCCTGCATGGCGGTTGCGGACACGCTCGAGTCCGCTGCGTGCCAGTTCGAAAAGAGCTGGCCTCCCTGACCGTTCGATCGACTCATCTTCCGCGGATCGACCGTTCGCATCGCGACTACGCCGCCGATTGCCGAGCTGCCGTAGACGGCAGATGCTGGCCCGTGCAGAACCTCGATCTGGTCGACGAAGCCCGCGTTGACCAGGTCACGGGTCGCATTGGAAAAACTGCCGACGTCGAACTGATCGCTGACAGGCACGCCGTCCATCAGGATCGCGACGCGGTTGCCGGCGATGCCGCGGATGTTGATGCTCTCGGCGCCAAAGCGCGAACGGTCGGTTTCATAGTCGATCCCCGGCGCGTAGCGAAATACGTCGGCGATGGACGACGAGAGTTCGAATTGAAAGTCTTCGGCGCTGAAGACACTGACGTTGGCCGTAATGTCGCGCCGCGACCGCTCGTGCTTGTTGGCGACAACGACGATTTCGTCGATTACTCCGCGATCGATATCGTCTTCCGGAACCATTGCGCCCGAAACCCGATCAGCGCTCGCCGTACCGGCGGAGAAGAGCGCGATCAGGCCGGCCTGCAGCAGGACCCGTCGGTGCTCGGTGGGCAACAGATTCCAGGGCATTGCGGTGACCTCGTAGCCCGCGAACCCAAAGATGATTCCGGGTGCGCGTCGTTGAATCTGCACAAACGGTAGGCGCCAGGCGCGCGTTTCGCCTTGATCCAGGTCAAGGACACCCGGACGGTCCGGCCTAGACTGCGCTGTAGGATTCGCCTTTCGGCGATCTACGGAGGCAGGTGCGGTAACGCTAATGGGCGCAGTGCTAGACTCCCTTCCCATGCACAGGAATTCGTCCCTTTACGAGTCCGTCCGGGACCACTACCTCTTTGCGGGTCTCGATGAAGACCATTTCGACCGGCTTGCCGCCGAAATGAAAGTCAAGGATCTGGAGCAGGGCAAGATACTGTTTCACCGCGGGGACCGCGCCGACAGCTTCTACTACGTCGATAGCGGCCTGGTCGAGCTGAGCCTGATCTCGGCAACCGGCGACAAGAAGACACTCGAAGTTGTTCATCCCGGCCGGACATTCGGCGAGGCCGTCACGTTCATGCGGGAATCCCGTTACCCGGTCAATGCAGAGGCGTTGCAGCCTTCGCAACTCTGCGAGATCCCCAATCGGGTGTACCTGGACCTGTTAAAGACCAATCGAGATGCCTGCATGCGACTCATCGCGGACCTGTCGCGCCACCTGCATGCCCGGGTGCGGGAGATCGAGAACCTGTCGATTCAGAATGCGCGCTACCGGCTGGCGAGCTACATCATGGATCACATCGTTGAAAGGCCCGGCGGCGACCAGGCGACTGCGAGGCTCGAATTGCCGCGCCACGTCATCGCATCGCGGCTGTCGATCAAGCCGGAGACGCTCTCGAGGCTGCTGCGCAGCCTCGTCGATGAGGGCGTGGTCTCGATCGAGGACCGGGTCGTGTTCATCCACAGCCTGGACCGGCTGCGACCCTACGACTAGGGTCCACCAACAAAAAAACCGCCTTGCGGCGGTTTTTCAATGTTGGTGGAGGTGGTGGGAATCGAACCCCGGCGCGCCGGAACCAACAGAATACGTGCGGTCAGTCGCCGGCGCGACGAATGTCGCGGGCAATGACGATTATCGGATGTGTTGCGTGGGGAAGCCTGCCGGTTTCTGCAAATTCGGGCCCTGCCGGACGGCAGGGCCCAGGAATTTGGTGGAGGTGGTGGGAATCGAAAATCCGCCTGCAAGCCTTTGTTTAAGCCATTTCCGACGCAACCGTATCGGCAGTTACACACGCACTTACACACAATCTGGGTGTGCCAAGCGAGCGACTGCTATACCCTCGAAAGCAGCCGCTCAAAAGCGCGATTTTGGTGTATCTTGAGCGGCTGGTACTGACCCTATGTATGGACTCCTCCAACCTAATTTCTTAGGTTGGAAGGTCGACCAAAACCCAATGGAGTCCATACATGTCCTATTCAACTACAGTTGGCGTCGACCTTGCAAAGAACGTCATTCAGATCTCGGTAGTATCGAGTCGAGGCAAAGAACTTCTCAACCGATCCTTCACGCGCCGCAAGTTTGCAGAGTTCCTGGGTAAACAAAAACCGTCACTCGTTGCGTTCGAGTCGTGCGCGAGCGCGCACTACTGGGCGCGTGCCGCGAAGCGGCACGGGCACGAAGCGCGCATCATTCCAGCCAAGGCTGTAGCGCCGTTCCGGCAGGGACACAAAACCGACAGCAACGATGCGTTGGCGGTAGCAGAAGCCGCGCGTCGACCGAACATCAAGGAAGCGCCGATGAAGACGGTGGAACAGCAAGGTCTGCAGGCGATCCAGCGCTCAAGAGAGTTATTGATCGGCGAGTGCACGGCGCTGTCGAACCACCTGCGCGGCATTCTTCTCGAGTTCGGCGTCGCGATACCGCAAGGCTTCGCCTCACTTCTACGTTCTTTGCCGGAGGTCCTCGAGGACGGTGACAACGAGTTGCCGGACCTGTACCGACCGACGCTGCACCGCATGCAAACACGCCTGATCGAGCTCAGGGAAGACATCGATGCGATGACCCGCGAGATCGATGGGCTGGTGAAGCAACATCCGGTCTGCAAGCGCCTTACGGCAATCGAGGGCATCGGCCCGATCGGTGCGCTCTCGCTTTACGCCGTGCTGGGGTCCGGCCAGGCCTTTACCAAGAGCCGCGAGTTCTCGGCTTACCTGGGTCTGACACCGCGCCAGTTCAGCAGCGGTGGCAAGACCAACATCGTCGGCATCAGCAAGAAGGTCGGCAACCGCCGACTACGGTCGATACTGATCCAGGGCGCCCGTGCTTATGTGTATCGAATGAAGGAGCCGCGATCATTGAAAGATCGCTGGCTGAAGGATCTAATAGAACGAGCGGGGCCGAACCGTGCTGCGGTGGCCCTCGCCAACAAGAATGTACGAACGGCCTGGGCGCTGGTGACCCAGGGAACAGAATATCAACGTCGACTGCAACTGGAGATGGCTGCTTAAAACGTCCTGCAAACAGAAAACCTGTATCAGATAAAGATATCTGCTCCGGTCAAACCTGCACTGCTTCGAGGCCCTAGAGCCCACTGACCCTTAGAGGAACCGGAGTGCGCATACATAGAGGGCCAGGAGATAGCGTCTCCAACTAAAGGCCGAATATACAAACGCGTCTGAACTCTGATCGAAAGTAACTGTTTGCTAGACTGGAGGAGTCCATATACGAAGCAGCCGTTCAGCCGTGAGTAGTATTCCTCACTCTGTCTCGCCGAGATGGGCACTAGAATTAGCAGATTCGCTATAAGGTATTGCTATGGACATCAGAATTATTAGCAGCATGTTGACGTGTTGTCTCTTATCCGGTTTCGTATTAGCTCAGGACGGGCAGACCACCGGCGCCGACTTTGCCGTTAGCAGAGATAATCTGCCACAAAAAGATCCGGTTTATTCGCCTTACGTCGGGCAGAGCCATCCCGATCGCGTCTACTGGGGTGATTCGCACCTGCATACATCGTATTCATGGGATGCCGGGCTGGTTGGTAATACCCTGGGCCCAGACGAGGCTTATCGTTTCGCAAAAGGGCAGCAGGTAATAGCGAGTTCAGGACAACCCGTTAAGCTGGTGCGGCCTCTCGACTGGCTCGTCGTTGCCGATCATGCCGAGAGTCTCGGGGTCGCGGTGTTGATTGAGCGGTCTGACCCTGCAATTCTTGCCAGTGAGGTCGGCCGAAATACACACGACCTGTACAAAAAGGGTGATGTCCACGGCGCGTTCGAGACCTGGGGATTGAACGTCATTGTCAAAGGTGACAACCCATTGACAGACGAGAGTCTCACGCGCTCCGTCTGGGAGGAGATTATAGATCACGCGGAAGCGCACAATCAGCCGGGGGCATTTACCGCGTTCATAGGGTATGAGTGGTCGTCAGCCCCGGGCGGCAATAATCTGCATCGCGTAGTGGTAATGCGTGATGATGGTGACAAGGCAAAGCAGGTGCTTCCCTTCGCCTCCTATGATTCGGTCGACCCCGAAGATTTATGGCGCTGGATGGCAGGCTATGAGGAAAAGACCGGCGGTCGTGTCTTCGCGATTCCACACAATGGCAATCTGTCGAACGGCGTGATGTTTGCGACGGAAACACTTTCCGGTCGTCGTATTAATCATGACTATGCCGAGCAGCGATCCATGTGGGAGCCGCTGTATGAAGCTACGCAAATGAAAGGGGATGGCGAAGCGCATCCATTATTGTCACCGAACGACGAATTTGCCGACTATGAGAATTGGGATCGCGGCAATTGGAACGGCGAGGTGAAGAAGCCGGAAATGCTGCCGCATGAGTATGTGCGTGGCGCACTCAAAATCGGTCTGCAAGAGGAAGAGCGGCTTGGCGTAAACCCGTTCAAGTTCGGGCTGGTCGGAGCGACCGATGCGCATACATCGCTACCGGCGACGCGTGAAGAAAACTACTTCGGAAAAACATCGATAATGGAGCCGGGCCCCGATCGCTGGGCAGGGCAAATCGTTCCGGACCCAGAAGGGGTCGGCACCGGCACCTATGAGTTTGAAACTATAGCGTCTGGCCTGCAAGGTGTGTGGTCGCGAGAGAATACACGAGAGTCATTGTGGGACGCGATGATGCGCAAGGAAACCTACGCAACGACGGGCACGCGCATGACTGTGCGGGTTTTTGCCGGTTGGGACTATGACGAGAAGGACGTATTGCGACCGGACTTTGCGAAGACAGGTTACCTGGGTGGTGTGCCGATGGGAGGAGACCTCACAGCTGCGCCCGACGGCAAAGCTGCACGGTTGATGATTCGAGCGCTCCGTGACCCAGATGGTGCAAACCTTGACCGTGTTCAGATCATTAAGGGTTGGCTGGACGGCAGCGGTGATTTGCAAGAGAAGATTTACGACGTTGCCTGTTCCGACAATCGTCCTATTGGCGCGAACAGTCGCTGTGACGGGATGGTTGGCAACACCGTCAACGTTGCCGCAGCAAGCTATACGAACGATATTGGCGATGCGCTAATGATGGCGTATTGGGAAGACCCGGAATTCAATGCGAAAGAGCGAGCCTTCTACTACGTTCGTGTGCTGGAAATCCCGACACCAAGGTGGACAACTTACGATGCGGCGTTCTACGGTGTGGATCTGCCGGACGGAGTTCCTGCTGTTCAGCAAGAACGCGCTTATACGTCGCCGATCTGGTACACGCCTTAGCAGGCCGGAATTTGCAAAACGACCGGCTGCTTTTGGCCGAATCCGGCCGCTCGTAATGCGCCAGTGAACGGCTGATTTGGGTGAAAGGAGACGTTCGATCATGAGCCCAGCTCGATCGAATCGGGGCAGGCGTCCAGGCGACCAATGAGCCGGACTTTTGCGCAAACTGTGCAAGGGTTTGTTCGGCACGCGGAAGTCCTTGGACGCTCGTGGACGTTGATCTGACCCGATGCGTGTCAGCTGCTCCGAAGGTTGTTACGGTAGTGTCGTTGCGACGCTCCCTCGTCACCAGTTGCACTGGTGACGAGGGAGCAAAAGCCAGCCGTACCGAAGGCTACAGGCCGAAATCTGGGATGACGGTGGGATGACGTATTCCAAACCGACATTGCCAACAACGATTTTAGACGCGGCCACAGCGTACAAAGTGGCAATAAGGCGCCCCAGGATCCTTGAGACTGGTGCCGCGATCATCGATCGAGGATCTATCTTCAACGCATCCGTTCATTGAACGGTCAACTTCAGAGGAGGTAACTAGTACCACAATCAGTAGTCGGCCCTTGTGGCCAGTTGGAAAACTACCGAGAACCACTCAACTGAGAATTCTCGGTAGGGCCTGATTTCAGGCCAGTCCAGAGTAGGGGATTGGTGTCCCACGACCTTCGTCACTTCGGTGAGCCTCGCGGTTTAGCCACGGGCGGTCAGATTCACTTACCAATTGTTAGCAGCACCATAAACTCTGGACAACCAACATCGACAAATTGAGTGTGTTGGGATTGGCGGGGCCGCCAGAAATATGCGGCCCCGATGAAGTCACGTTGGGTAACGAAGCTCTGATCACGCAGACTGCTTCGACTTGCTACCAATCGCAACAACGTCGGCGCCGGTCCTCAAGCTGTCCAGGTAGTCGGCCCAGAATTGCATCATCTCTCGCCGCTGGGGGAGGTAGGAAGCATGGTTGTACGCAGCCCGGACTTTGTTCCGTTCAGCATGTGCGAGTTGCTTTTCGATGATGTCAGGCGGGAAGCCGAGCTCGTTAAGACGTGTAGAGGCCATCGCCCGGAAGCCGTGGGCGGTCATCTGTTCATTGGAGTAGCCCAAGCGCCTCAGGGCGGCACTAAGTGAGTTGTCCGACATGCACGTCGACCGACTCCTGACGGAGGGGAACACATAGCCAGATTCGCTTCCAGTCAAGGGAAACAGATCATCGAGAATCGCGACAGCCTGGTCGGCCAGAGGAACGACATGCTCGACCCTTAGCTTCGTGCGGTGGGCCGGGATACGCCATTCAGCTTCTTCGAGGTCAAACTCGTCCCAGGTGGCAGCTCGCAATTCGCCAGGTCTCACAAACACCAGCGGTGCCAATTTGAGAGCGGCGCATACTGAATGCAGGCCCGAGTAGCCATCAATTGCTCGTAGCAACTCGCCGATCCTCTTCGGTTCAGTGATCGTGGCAAAGTTCTTGGCATTGACCGGGGCCAGCTGGCCGGCGAGGGCTGCGGCGATGTCTTGTTCGGCCCGGCCAGAGCCAATGGCGTAGCGCCAAATTCGGCTACAGGCAGAACGGATCCTGTGGGCTGTTTCATAGCTGCCTTTGTGCTCGACACGCCTAAGCACCGCCAGCAACTCGGCGGCCGTGATCCGGGCTATTGGTTTTGAGCCGAGATAGGGGAAGACATGCAGCTCGAGTCGACGAAGCGTGGTCGCGGCCGCACCAGCCGTCTGCATTTCCAGAAACTCAGTGGCGATTGCCTTCAGGGTCTCAGGAGAGGTTGCTGCCTGTCGCTCTGCCTTTCTGGCCTGGGACGGATCAATGGGAGGATCGGATGCCAGCAGTCGGCGTGCAGCGTCACGCTTCTCGCGAGCCATCTTCAGGCTGGTGTCTGGGTAGGTCCCCAGCCCAAGCATCATTTGCTTGCCGGCAAAACGGTATCGTAGCCGCCACCACAGCCCTCCTGATGGCTGAACCTGCAGAATCAGGCCACCACCATCAGCGAGATTGAACGGCTTTTCGGCGGGTTTGGCGTGGTCTATGTGCTTTTGGCTGAGCTTGTTGAGTTGCCGCACTTGTGTGTAACTCGGTTTCCGAAAGTGGAGTTACACACAAAGTTACACACATCTGGAAATCGTTGCAATCGGACCACAAAAAGCCCTGTCGGATCCGAATTAACACAAAAACAATAACTTACGCGTTAATCTCGGATCCCACAGCACTTGCTCGGACCCTCTCGGATCCT
>CAVONH010000023.1:0-32189 GCA_963697245.1 uncultured Gammaproteobacteria bacterium
CACGACCAGTTCACGGAATATGTAGCGTGGCATCAGTAACATACCTTCCCGGGATCGTGAACAAAGTCACGTTTTATTTAACATTTTGTTGATATATAGTTAAATCGATTTGCTCAGGTCCTTACTACTTTTGACTCGCAACTTACCGACTTAGAAGGGAAAAAAAGTGCTTTTCGGGAAGAAAACTCAACCCCTGTTGGGCCTCGATATAACGACGTCGTCGGTCAAGCTGATAGAGCTGTCGCAGAGCGGCAAGCGCTATCGCGTCGAGTCGTATGCGGCCGAGCCCACACCGCCCAGTTCCGTCAGCGAAAAGGCAATCGTTGACGCGAAAGCTGTCGGCGAAGCGATCCGTCGCGCGGTTAAACGCGCTGGCGCCAAGGCAACCGACGTTGCCGTGGCAATCAGTGGCGACGCGGCGATTACCAAGGTCATCCAGATGTCGGCCGGACTTTCCGAGCGCGATCTCGAGGGCCAGGTCGAAATCCAGGCTGACCAGTACATCCCCTTCCCCATGGAAGAGGTCAGCTTCGATTACGAAATCATCGGTCCCAACGAGAAAGACCCGGAGCTGATGGACGTGTTGCTGGTCGCAACGCGCACGGAGAATGTCGAACAGCGACAGTCCGCCGTCAACGCGGCCGGCCTTGCCGCCCAGGTCGTCGACGTCGAGGCGTTCGCGCTCGAGAATGCGTGCCAGTTGCTGAGTCACCAGCTGCCGGATGGCGGCATGGGACACTCGGTCGCCGTCGTCGATATCGGCGCGAGCAGCACGACGTTCTCGGTGCTCGAGGACCTCAAGGTTATCTACACGCGTGATTTCAACTTCGGCGGCCAGCAGCTGACCGAAGAAATCATGCGCACTTACGGGCTGTCCATGGAAGACGCCGGGCGCGCCAAGAAGCAGGGCGGCCTGCCGAGCAACTACCAGCCCGAAGTGCTCGAACCGTTTATCGACGACATGACGCAACAGGTCAGTCGTTCGCTGCAGTTCTATCTCGCTTCGGGCGGTGGCCGCGAGCAGCCTGACATGATCGTCGTGTGTGGCGGTTGCGCGAACATCCCGGGCATTGCCGACGTGATTTCGAGCCGGGTCGGTATACCGACGGAAGTCGGCGATCCGCTGGGCCAGATGAAAATTTCGTCGAAAGCCAAGTCGCAGGGTGTTCACAAGGACGCAACCGCGTTGCTGACCGCATGCGGCCTGGCACTGAGGAGCTTTGACTGATGCCACGGATTAATCTACTCCCCTGGCGCGAGGAAGAGCGCAAGAGACGCCAACGCGACTTCGGCCTGGCGATGGGCGGCGCGGTGCTCGCGGCGATCGCCGTCATCATGCTGACCATGCTGGCTTACTCGCAGATGATTTCGGCGCAGGAGCGGCGCAATGCCCGCCTCACGGAAGAGATCACCGAACTGCAGCGCAGTATCGAGGAGATCGACGGACTCGAGCGGCAGAAGGAGCGCCTGCTGGCACGCATGGAGATCATCGACCAGCTGCAGAAGAGCCGGCCGGAAATCGTACACCTGTTCGACGAACTGACCCGGCAGCTGCCCGAGGGCGTCTACCTGACCGGCATCAAGCAGTCCGGTTCCCGCATCGAGGTTCGCGGCGTCGCACAGTCCAGCACCCGCGTTTCCGCGCTGATGCGTCAGATCGACGCATCGGAATGGCTGGCCGATCCGGAGGTCGAGAGAGTTGAGACGACGACCGCCGGCGCTTCCCGGCAGGCCGAGTTCATCGTCTATCTCAAGCAGCGCAGTGGCGGCGCCGGCGAGGAGGAAGACGTATGAACCTCATCGAAGAACTCCAGAGTCTCGACGTCAACGATATCGGCCGCTGGCCGCTTGTATTCCGCGCAGCGGTCATCGTCCTCGTCTTTGTCGCGGTGACGTTTGCCGGTGTGTGGTTCACGATCGTGAAGGACAAGGCGCCGGTGCTGCAGCGAGCTCAGGCCGAAGAGCAGGAGCTGCGCGTCACTTTCGAGAACAAGCAGCGCAAGGCGGCGAACTACGATGCCTACAAGGCACAGCTGGCGCAGATCGAACAGTCTTTCGGCACGATGCTCAGGCAGCTTCCCGGTGAAACCGAGATACCCAGCCTGATCGTCGACATCTCGCAGACCGGACTGGCGGCCGGCCTGCAGGAAAAACTGTTCCAGCCACAGGCGGAGGTTCCGCGGGACTTCTATGCCGAGAAGCCGATCAAGATTCGACTGACCGGCGGTTACCACGAGATGGCGAACTTCGTCAGCGGTATCGCCGCCCTGCCTCGAATCGTTACGCTGCACGACATCAACATCACGCCCGAGCAGAAAGGTGATTTCGACAGCCTGAGCCTGGAAGTGACCGCGAAGACCTATCGATACATTGAGGAGGCAGAGCCGCGATGAATGCTTCTCTCACAGTGCGCAAGGGACTGTTGCTTGCGATCACCGCTGTCGGACTCGTTGCCTGCGGCGGGGACATGGACGACCTCGATAGCTACATCAACGAGGTGAAGGCGCGCCCGGGCGGCCGAATCGAGCCGTTGCCCGAGATCACGCCGTACGAAGTTTTCACCTACGTCGCCGATGCCCAGGGGTTGCGGTCGCCTTTCGTGCCAGACACGCCGCAGGCCGCAGGTCCGGCCGCCGGCGGTGCAAGTCCGGACCCCGAGCGGCCCGCGGAATTCCTCGAGAGTTTCCCGCTCGATACCCTGCGGATGGTGGGAACGCTCGATATCAACGAGACGGTCTACGGCCTGGTGCAGACGTCCGATGGCCTGATCCATCGCGTCGTACCCGGCAATTACATGGGACAGAACGATGGCCGAATCACCGATATCACGGAATCGGAAATCGTGCTGGTTGAAATTATTTCTGACGGAATCGGTGGCTACATAGAACGAGACGCCGCTATCGGTCTTTCAGACTGATGCCTGAGTGGAACTGGGAGTAATTGGAATGATGCTCAAACTGAAACCGACGATCGGCAACCGGCGCTTGACGATACAAGCGGCCGTGCTGGTACAGGCGTTGCTCGTGATGTTTGCGGGTGCCACTGCAAACGCGCAGGAGGGCAACCGTCTGCAGGACATTCAGGTGCAGAGTCTGTCCGGACAACGTATCGAACTGAAACTCATCATGACCGAGACGGCGCCGGAGCCGCTGGCGTTCACGATCGAGAACCCGGCGCGCATTGCACTGGATCTGCCAGGCACCACCCTGGGGCTCAGCCAGCGCCGCCGCGACGTGAACCAGGGACCGCTGGATACGATCCTGACCGCGGAAGCCAATGGCCGCACTCGCGTCGTCCTGAATCTCGACCTCATGGTGCCGTACGAGACCAAGAGGAGCGGCAATGTCGTTACCGTTACGCTCGGTGATGGCGACGATTACGATGCTGGTTCCACCCAGTTCGCCAGCAGCCCGTCGTCAGCCCCCAGCGCACCGTCCTACGCCGCTCCCTCGGGTCGCGCGATTACGAACGTCGATTTTCGCCGCACGCGCGATGGCGGCGGCCGGGTGGTCGTCAGCCTCACGGACCCCTCCACGCCGGTGGACATTCGCCAGGAGGGTGCCCGGGTCGTCGCTATCTTCAAGGACACCGCGCTGCCCGCCGAGCTGATGCGGCGCCTCGATGTCATGGACTTCGCTACGCCGGTATCGACCGTCGATACGCTGAAGACCAATCTCGACACCCGCATCGTTATCTCGGCCGACGGCAAGTACGACCAGCTCGCGTACCAGTCCGACACCGAATTCTCGATCGAGATCAACCCGGTCGCGGACGAAATCGAAGACGCCCCGAGCCTCTACTCCGAATCCAAGGAATACGAAGGCCAGCGGCTTACGCTCAACTTCCAGGACATCGAGACGCGCGCCGTGCTGCAGCTTCTCGCCGAGACCTCCGGCAGGAACATCGTGGTGTCCGACACGGTCCAGGGTAACGTAACGCTGCGCCTGCGCAATGTGCCCTGGGACCAGGCCCTCGACATCGTCATGACGACGAAGGGCCTCGACATGCGCCAGAACGGCAACGTCATCATCGTCGCGCCGGCCGAAGAGATTGCCGCGCGTGAGACAGCCGACCTCGAAGCACGCAATGCGATCAGCGAACTCGAACCGATGTACTCCGAGTTCCTGCAGGTCAACTATGCGAAAGCGGCCGACCTGTCTGCGCTGATCGGTGCGGAAGGCGGCGGCAACAGCCTGCTCTCCGAACGCGGCAGCATCGCCGTCGACGATCGCACGAATACCCTGCTCGTGCAGGACACTGCGGACCGGCTGGAGGACATCCGCCGCATGGTCCGGACGCTCGACGTGCCCATCAAGCAGGTACTGATCGAGTCGCGGATCGTGGTGGTCAACGACGACTTCAGCCGCGATCTCGGCGTGCGCCTGGGCGTCACGGCTTATCGCGAGAACGGTACCGACGGCGCTGCCGTGATTTCCGGTACCGGCTCGGGCACCGACACGATGGTCAACTCGATCATCGACAATCTCGGTACCAGTGGCCAGATCACCCCGGTTCAGCTGCCGATACTGACCGATCGCTACAACGTGAACGTGCCCATCGCGGAGGCTGCCGGCCGGTTCTCGCTCGCCGTGCTCGAGCGGGACTACCTCGTCGATCTCGAACTCACCGCACTGGAAGCGGAAGGCCGCGGTGAAATCGTTTCGACACCGCGCGTCATTACTGCCAACCAGAAAGAGGCGCGTATCGAGCAGGGCGTCGAGATCCCGTACCAGCAGTCTGCGTCTTCTGGCGCGACGACGGTGCAGTTCAAGAAAGCGGTACTGAGTCTCGAAGTCACACCACAGATCACGCCGGACAACAACATCATCATGGACCTGCGCGTTCACAAGGATAACGTCGGTGACGTGATTTCGACGGGCGGTCTCGGTGGCACGGTGCCGAGTATCGATACGCGTGCGGTCGAGACGCAGGTGCTCGTCGAAGACGGACAAACGGTCGTTCTAGGCGGCATCTACGAAACGGAGCGCCGCGAAACGATCACGAAGGTACCCTTCCTCGGAGACATTCCGGCGGTGGGCGCGCTGTTCCGCAGCAAGCAGCTGCAGAACGACAAGTCCGAATTGCTCATCTTCGTGACGCCGCGCATCCTCGAGGAAGGCTCGACGATCTACTAATTGACAGACTGGAGCAGTCCATAGAAAGCCAACCTCCGGGTTGGCTTTCTCTTTGCAGGATCTGCATCAAGATATCGTGAGGCATTCTCAAAACCTGTTTCTCGTGGGCCCGATGGGCGCAGGAAAGTCCGCCGTCGGCAGGCAGCTGGCGCGCCAGCTGCATCTCGACTTTCTCGACAGCGACGAGCAAATCGAGATACGCACCGGCGTGGACATTCCCTTCATCTTCGAGAAAGAGGGCGAGGCCGGTTTCCGCAAGCGCGAAGCCAGGATCATCGATGATCTCTCGCAGAAAGACGGGATCGTGCTGGCCACCGGCGGCGGTGCGATCATGGACCCGCAGAACCGGAATCACCTCGGTGCGCGCGGCCTGGTTGTCTACCTGCATACCAGTGTCGACCAGCAGCTGTCGCGAACCCGCAAGGGACGTGACCGGCCGTTGCTCGACAATGACGATCCGCGGGCCGTGCTCGAAACGCTGATGGCGGCGCGCGAACCGCTGTACAGGGAGATCGCAGACCTGACCGTCGACACCGACGGCCGCAAGGTCCGCGCCGTCGTCAACGAGATCATCGAACGCCTCTGAAGCCGCATCCTGGTTGCCTGTAGGAGCGGTTCTCGAACCGCGAAGTGCTATTGAACACGAGTCGCGCTTCAAGAAGCGCTCCTACGGTCGAAAAACGCCCGAGACGCCTGATCTCTCCCACCCTGTCGACGAAACTGTAGGAGCGCGCCTCGGCGCGCGATCGCGCTTCAAGAAGCGCTCTTACAGGCAGGGATGTTGTAATCTACGGCCACCATGACTGACACGCGTTCCATCACGGTCGAGCTCGGCGAGCGCAGCTATCCGATCATCATCGGCAGCGGGCTGCTCGGCGGCGGTTTCGACCTTTGGGCCTACGTCGACGGCCCGGACTGCCTGGTGGTAACCAACGAGACCGTCGAACCGCTGTACCTGGAAGCGCTTTCCGCCGACCTGCGCGGCAGGCAGGTTCGCGCGATCAGCCTGCCCGACGGGGAAGCGTACAAGACACTCGAGACCGTCGAGGACATCCTCGACACGCTCGTCGAAGGCGGCGCCAACCGCGACACGACACTCGTCGCCCTCGGCGGCGGCGTCGTCGGCGACATTACCGGCTTCGCTGCGGCCTGCTACATGCGCGGCGTCGACTTCGTCCAGGTACCGACGACACTGCTGGCGCAGGTCGACAGCTCGGTCGGCGGCAAGACGGGCGTCAACCATGCCTCGGGCAAGAACCTGATCGGCGCCTTCCACCAGCCGCGCGCGGTACTGATCGACACGGACACGTTGCAGACGCTTCCCGACCGCGAGTTCAAAGCGGGTCTCGCGGAGGTTATCAAGTACGGCGCGATCGTCGACGCGGACTTTTTCGCCTGGCTCGAAGACAACATCGAAGCGCTGATCGCGCGGGATGCGGAAGCGCTGATCGTGCGCGATTCAGCGTTCCTGCGAGCTCAAGGCGCAGGTCGTTGCCGAGGACGAGCGCGAGGGCGGACGGCGCGCGATCCTGAATTTCGGCCATACCTTCGGCCACGCGATCGAGCGCTGCCAGGGTTACGGGGAGTGGCTGCACGGAGAAGCGGTCGCCGCCGGCATGGTGATGGCGGCCGAGCTGAGCGCCGGCGACGCGGCGCTTGCAGCGCGCATCGCAAAGCTGCTCGAACGCGCGGGCCTGCCGACACGGCCGCCGGCGATTCCGCCGGCGGAGCTGCTGGCGGCGATGGGGATGGACAAGAAGGTGCAGCGGAAGCAGCTGCGTTTCGTGCTGCTCCGAGGGCTCGGGGAGGCGTTCGTTACCAGCGACTACGATACGGCGCGCCTCGACGCCGTGCTGGCGGCGGCGGGCTGATGCAACCGGCGCCGCTCGCGCCCTATGCCGCAACGGAGTCGCGGTCGAAGGGCCGGCGCTACAGCGAGCCGGAGGCCAGGTACCGCGGGCAATACCAGCGCGACCGTGACCGGATCATCCACTCCACCGCATTCAGGCGGCTCGTCTACAAGACCCAGGTGTTCGTCAATCACGAAGGCGACCTGTATCGCACGCGCCTGACGCATTCGCTCGAGGTCGCCCAGATCGGCCGCACGGTCGCCGTGGCGCTGCAGCTCAACGAGCCGCTCACCGAGGCCATCTGTCTCGCGCACGATCTCGGCCACACGCCGTTCGGGCACGCCGGGCAGGATACGCTGAATGCCTGCATGCGCGACTACGGCGGCTTCGAGCACAACCTGCAGTCGCTGCGCGTGGTCGACGAGCTGGAAGCGAAGTACGCGGACTTCCCCGGTCTGAACCTGATGTTCGAAACGCGGGAGGGCATCCTGAAACACTGTTCGAAAAACAATGCCAGGCTGCTGGGGGAGCTGGGTGAGCGCTTCCTCAACCGCACGCAGCCGGGGCTGGAGGCACAACTGGCGAACATCTGCGATGCCGTCGCTTACAACAATCACGACGTCGACGACGGCTACCGCGCCGGGCTCATCAGCCTCGAACAGCTCCGCGAGCAGCCGCTGTTCGAATTGCAGTACCTCGAGGTTGTGCGACGTTACCCCGAGCTCGAGGACCGGCGGCTGATCTACGAGATCATCCGCCGCATGATCAATACCGTCGTTACCGACCTCATAGAGACGACGAAACGCAATCTCGAGGAGGCCGCGCCGCAGTCGATCGATGACGTCCGCGCCGCCGGGAGACCGCTGGTCGGCTTCTCGGCGGAGATCGGGGAACAGCACCGGCTGCTGAAGCAATTCCTGCACCGCCACCTGTACAGCCACGAACAGAAACTGGAAATGACGCGCAAGGTGCAGACCGTCCTGCGGGAGCTGTTCGACACGTTCATGAACGATGTCGATCGCATGCCCGAGGAGTTTGCCGCCAGGGCGGCGCAGGGCGACGAGCCCATGCGGGCTCGTGTCGTGGCCGACTACATCGCCGGCATGACGGATCGATACGCATTCGCTGAACACAAACGCATCTCGGGTTAGAATTCGCGGCCGGCAATCAAACCTGGATTCTCACGTGGCCCCGAAAAACATTCCCTGCAAGGACCGGCTGATATTTGCCATGGACGTTCCGGACTGCGATGCGGCCATGGCGCTCGCAGACGAGCTGGGCGATGCCGTCACGTTTTACAAGCTCGGCCTCGAGCTGATGATGAGCGGCGGCTATTTCGAATTGCTCGACTGGATGCTTGCGCGCGACCGCAAGGTATTCTGCGATCTCAAGTTTTTCGACATCCCGGCGACGGTCGGCTCCGCGGTGCGGCAGCTCAAGGACCGCGGCGCCAGCTTCGTGACCGTGCACGGCAACCAGTCGATCATGGAAGCCGCCGCCGAGAACAAGGGCGACACGCTCAAGGTTCTCGGCGTGACCGTGCTGACCAGTCTCGATCGCGGCGACCTGGATGACCTGGGCTTCGACTGCGACGTCGGCGAGCTCGTGTTGTCGCGGGCAAGACGCGCGCTCGAAGCGGGCTGTGACGGCGTCATTTCATCGGGGCTCGAGGTACCGCGGCTCAGGGAGTTCGTCGACCAGAAACTGGTCGTGGTGACGCCAGGTATTCGCCCGGTCGACAACAAGCCGGCCGGGGACCAGAAACGCGTGGTCACCGTCGAGACCGCATTTGCAAACGGCGCCGACTACATCGTGGTCGGCCGCCCCATCCGCGATGCGGCCAGTCCGCGCGAGGCCGCGGAATCCATCCAGGCATCCATCGAGGCACAGTTCGCATGACCAAGCTCAAGAACGATCTCCTGATTCGCGCGTTACTGCGCCAGCCCGTACCGCGCACGCCCGTGTGGATCATGCGCCAGGCGGGACGTTACCTGCCGGAGTACCGCGCCACGAGGGCCGAGGCCGGCGACTTCATGAGCCTGTGCCGCAACCCGGAACTGGCCTGCGAAGTGACGATGCAGCCGCTCAGGCGTTACAAGCTCGACGCAGCGATCCTGTTCTCGGACATCCTCACCGTTCCCGACGCGATGGGCCTGGGTCTGCACTTCGCCACCGGCGAAGGGCCGAAATTCGAGCGCCCCGTGCGGACGGCCGCCGATATCCGCAAGCTGCCGGTTCCGGACGTCAGCGAGGCGCTGGGCTACGTGTTCGATGCCGTGCGCACGATTCGCCGGGAGCTGAACGGGGAGGTGCCGCTGATCGGCTTTTCCGGCAGCCCCTGGACAGTGGGCACCTACATGGTCGAGGGCGGGTCGAGCCGCGAGTTCGCGCTCATCAAGGGCCTTGCGAAGGACGATCCCGCGGCACTGGAGGAACTGCTCGGCAAGATCGCAGCCGTGACGACCGACTACCTCAACGCGCAGATCGAGGCAGGTGCGCAGGCGATACAGATCTTCGACACCTGGGGCGCCGCACTCGAACGTGACGATTACCGCCGCTATTCGCTGGCGAGCATGCAGCAGATCGTCGACGGGCTTACGCGGGAGAAGGACGGCGCGCGCATCCCGGTCATCCTGTTCACGAAAGGGGCGGGCGAGATGCTCGCGGACATGGTCGGCACCGGCTGCGATGCGCTGGGTGTCGACTGGACGACGGACCTCAGGACGGCGCGGGCGTATGTCGAGGACAAGGTCGCGCTGCAGGGCAACGTGAACCCCGCAACGCTGCGCGAGTCGCCGGAGGTCATCCGGCAGGCGGTCGCCGACGCGCTGGCGAGCTATGGCAAGGGGCCGGGCCACGTGTTCAATCTCGGCCATGGCATAACACCCGATATCGATCCCGACAACCTGGGCGTACTGCTCGACGCGGTCCACGAGCTGAGCCCGCAGTACCACCAGTAGGCCCGCTCCTCGAAGCGCGACGGATCGCAGGCCCGGGCCCGCTCCTACGGTGCTCATGGATACCGTAGGAGCGGTTCTCGAACCGCGATAACGGCGAAGGCTTCTCAGTAGTAGTACGTATGGCCGGCCGGTGGCGGCGCTCTGAGAATGATCAGATGAGTGCCAAGACGGATACCACGATGTCCGTCGAGAAGGCCATGTCACGCGTTCTCAGCGCCGAGACGGATGCGCTGGCGCAGATTGCTGCGTGCCAAAGCCGGGCAGACGAGACACTGCAATCCACCCGTAAGAAGATTCGGGCGATGCTGCGAAGAACGCAGCAGCGGCTCGTCAGGCTGCATGCCGCCTGCGAAAAACGCATGCACGAACTTGTAACCTGCATGGAGAAGCAGGCGGCCGCGGATAGCGAATCGCCTCCCCGCGATCACGGACAAGATGCATTACTGGAGGCCGTGCGTGTCGTTGCTGCGGAGCTGACGACCCCGGGCTCCTCCGATGCCCGTTGAGTTCGCCTATGCCCAGGCGCGCGCGCAGGCGCGACAGGGCGACCGGCTAAGCGCCGATACCTGGGGTCTGCTCGAGTCGAGTGTTGGCCTGGCGCAATTCCTGCACCTGGTACGCGGCACGACGCTGGCGCCACGGGTCGAACACTTTTCCGCAACGACGTCGCCGCACGTAATCGAGAGGTCCCTGCGGCGTGAATGGCACAGCGAAGTCGAGTCGGCAATGAGCTGGGTGCCCTTGCGCTGGCGCGCCGCCGTGGCATGGACCACCTGGCTCGCGGAGCTGCCGGCCGTCAGTCACCTCTTGCAGGGTGACCCGGTATTGCCCTGGATGAACGAAGACCCCGTCCTGTCGGCCTTCGCCGCCGAGGATGCCGATATTGTCCGGGCAACCATCGAAGAAGCGCTGCCCGGTCTCACGCGGGATGACGGCCGTGGTGATGCCGGGCGTGAAGCCTGGTTGCGGCACTGGCGGGGACTTTGGCCCGGCGAGGCCGCCGGCGACCCGATGCTTGACAACCTGGTGTCGGTGGTCGAGCGGCACGGCATTGCTGGCCGAGGCGACGGGGCGGAAGACTGGCGCCGTGATCTCGAGCTCCACGTCCTTCGTATTCTGCGCGGACACCGTGAACAGCCGGTCACCGTCTTCTGCCATTTGTTGCTGAGCGCGCTGGAACTGCATCGATTGCGGCAGGGCCTGCTGCAGAGGGCGGTATTCAACGATCTCGAATCGGAGGCCGCAGCATGAGCCTCAGACCGGCGAGCGCCAACTGGTTCGAGCTGCTGGTGATGCGTGATGACCTCGCCGCGGCGATGAGAGTACTCGCAGCTTCGAGACGGGTCGAGTTGCAAAGCCATGGCGAGGGAAAAGCGCCGATGCTGATGCCTGAATGCCGCGAGTTGCTGGAAGAATTCGACGAACTGGAGCGGCTCTACCGGCATCATTGGCCATCGCCCGCGCCGAACAGACCCGATGAACGGGCTGAGCCTTACAACATGCTGCAGCGCGCCCTCGATCGCCTGCGCCGGTGGGCGACGGATGCGCGAGACATCGTTGAACGTCTCGAGGGCCTCACCGAGCGCTGTAACGACCAGGAACTGCTGCTGGAGATGTTGCGCGATGCGGAATCCCTGCCGGACCTGGCGCAGTTTTCGCGGGCCGGCCCGATGCTGGACAGCGGCCTGTTCCTGCTCGGCTCCGGCGAATGGCCTTCCACTACGCCGGGTACGGTAATCACGCAGCGCGTGACGATACCGGCGCAACGCTTCCTGATGGCGGTCGGGTTGCCGGACGAGGTGTCGGAACTCGAGCACCAGTTGCACGCGCAGAGAGCACGCCGACTGACCCTGCCGAAAGACCTGCCGTCGAAGGCGGCCGACGCGGAGTCGGCGATGCGAGACCGCCTGTTCGAGACCCGTCGGCAAATCGAGGATTCGGAACAGGCGCTACGCAACCTGCACGAGCGCCATGATGTGGCCGTTGCGCTTGCCGACGCGATGTTCGTGCGCTGGTATGTCAACAGCGTGCCCGAGCTTTCGGCCACGGAAAACTTCGCGTGGATCAGCGGCTGGACCAGTGTGGAAGGCGAGGACGAACTGCAGGCGATGCTTGCAGAAGCCGGCGTAAAGGGGCTTTTGCAGCTGACCCAGGCACCTGCCGGGTACGAAGCGCCGCTATTGCTGAAGAATCCGCGGTGGATGCGTCCGTTCGAGATGTTTACCGAAATGCTCGGTATCCCCGCTGCCGGCGAAGCTGATCCGACTCGCGTAGTCGCCATCGCGACGCCACTCATGTTCGGCTACATGTTCGGCGACGTCGGGCACGGTGCCGTGTTGCTCATTGCCGGTTTCATGCTGCAGCGGCGATACCCGGTGCTGCGGTTACTGATTTACGGCGGGGCGATGAGCATCCTGTTCGGTTTCGCATTCGGTAGCGTGTTTGCGCTCGAATCGATCATAGAGCCGCTGTGGGTTCACCCCATCGAGCAGCCGGTGCTGATGCTCCTCATCCCGATGGCCGGCGGGGCAGTCCTGTTATTGATCGGTATGTGTCTCGATGCACTGCAGTCCTACTGGCAACGTAAGGGCCGCTACTGGTGGGAAACGGGCGCAGGCCTGATGCTCTGTTACATCGCCCTGCTTGGCTCGATATGGGAAAGGCGCCTGCTGTGGCTGGCGCTGATTGGTGCAATATGGTTTGTCGTCGGCCATGCACTCGTTGCTCCGGGACACCGACTGCGAGCGGCCGGCACGGCTGCAGTGGAATTCGTCGAGTCCGCGCTGCAGCTCATCGTCAATACGGTCTCGTTCGTGCGTATCGGCGCATTCGCGCTCGCCCACGCCGGATTGTCCATGGCGGTCGTGGGCTTGTCAGATGCCGCGGACTCCCTGTTCTTCACCGCGATCATCCTCGTGCTCGGCAACGTGTTGATTATGGGGCTCGAGGGTCTCGTCGTCTCCATCCAGACTACGCGGTTGGTCCTGTTCGAGTTTTTCATCCGGTTTTTGCACGCCGAAGGAAGGCCGTTTCGCCCCCTGGCGCCACTCACCGAATCTCCGCCCCCGAAACACAGGAGGCAACAATGACCAAGAAAAGGGCAGCGGCTTCGATCGCTGCGTTCCTCACTATATTCACCGCCGTCCTCGCAACCGCGGCGCTGATTCTCAGCGGCACGTCCCTTGCTGCCGAAACGAGCACCGGCGTAGCCCCCGAGGTCGTTGGCTGGGGATTGATGGCGGCCGCGATTGCGGCGGGATTGTCCGCTGTCGGCGCGGCGTACGCGGTTGCCCATGTGGGTAGCGCGGCGGTTGGAGCGCTCGCGGAGAAACCCGAGCTGCTGGGTCGCGTACTTATCTTCGTGGGGCTTGCCGAGGGCATCGCGATTTACGGACTGATCGTGGCGATCCTCATCCTGAACAGGATCGGATAGCTTGACGGTTCCAGCCTTCATCGGTGACGAAGTTTCGGCAACGGTGTGGCGCCTTATCGGCGTACGCGCGACCGCCGTCGACAAGAGCAATGTTGCGGCAGCGTTCGAAGCGGCGGTGGGGGACACCGGGCTGCTCCTGGTGACTGCTGCCTGCGCCGCGGAGCTGGATAGCAACAGGCTGGATGCCGCTGTGCGCAATGCGAAGCCGCTGATTCTCATCGTACCTGATGTGGCGAACCGGATTGCACCGCCCGACCTGGACAAAGAGGTCGACCGCGTGCTGGGTATCGAGCAATGAACGAGTTTCGGAGCATCCTCGATCTGCAGGTCGAATCAGTATTGAGTGCTTTGAAAGCCCAACAGGAAATGCGCTGCCGCGAGATCGAGAGTGCGACCGGCCGCAGGGCAGAGCAACTGTTGTCTGACAGTCGCCACAGGATGCGCGAGCGCGTCCACAAGGCGGTCGTCGAAGAGAGGCGACAGCGCGAGACGGCGCTGCTGGATGCGCGACACCGGATAGAGACCGCCGGGCGCCGCAAGGTCCAGCAGCAATACCGGATGTTCCTTCATGAAGCCATACCGCTGCTAACCGCCGAACTCGCGAAGCGATGGCGCAATGACGATGCGCGGCGGAGCTGGTGCGAAATGGTGATCGGCGAAGCTGATGGCCGGCTGGCCAGGGATCCCTGGACGGTTGAACATCCCTGTGGCTGGTCGAGTGAGGACACGGAGTGGCTTGAACAGGCGTTCAGGGCGCGAGGGTTACCGGAACCCGTACCGCGCGAGGATGCGGGAATTACGGCAGGGCTCAGGGTTCGGCTCGGTTCCGCTTGCCTGGACGCGACGGTCGAGGGGCTGATGGCCAATATCCATGCAGTCGAGGGCCGATTGCTTGCGGCATGGGAACGGCAGACGCCGCAGCGCGGGGAGGCCGTTAATGCCTGACGCGACCGTCAGCTGGCTAAGCGGCCCCGTGCTCCGCGCACGCACGACCGGACACTTTCATGTCAGCGACGCGATTCTTGTCGGCGAGCAGCGGTTGCTGGGGGAAGTCATACGTGTCGATGCCGAAGGCATCGTGGCCCAGGTCTACGAAGACACGACCGGACTGCGGCCGGGGGACCCGGTCACGAGTAGCAGCGAACCGTTGTCGATCCGGCTGCGGCCCGGTTTGCTCGGCAACATCTACGACGGACTGTTGCGTCCGCTGGCGGCAATGCCCGGCGATACGGTGCAACCGGGGATGCGCGAGGAGGCTGTGGCGCAACTCAGTTACCGGCCATTGGTGAAGCAGGGCGACATCGTGCACGCCGGACAGGTCATCGGCGAGTTTGGTTCGAAGAATATCGCTGAAAAGCACCTCGTGCCGCCGGGAGCCGGCGGCGAGGTCGTCTCGATTGTCAGTGAGGGCGTCTACGAAGGCGACGGGGTGCTGTGTGTACTGCGCAACGATGCAGGCGTCGAGACGGCGTTGGGCGCCGGGCACTACTGGCCGATCCGACGACCGCGACCGGCCGCAAAACGACTCCCGCCACGCGAACCCCTGGTTACGGGACAGCGCATCATGGATACGCTGTTTCCCGTCGCGCGTGGCGGCCGTGCCGCATTGCCGGGCGGATTCGGCACGGGCAAGACCATCCTGCAGGAAAGCCTTGCCAAGTGGTGCGACGCCGACGTCATCGTTTACGTCGGTTGTGGCGAGCGCGGTAACGAAATGGCCGAGGTGCTGAACGAGTTCCCGACACTCGAAGATCCGCGGAGCGGCACGCCGCTCCTCGATCGGACGGTCATAATCGCCAACACATCCAACATGCCCGTCGCCGCGCGTGAGGCGAGTATTTACACCGGGATCACCCTCGCGGAGTACTTTCGCGACCAGGGACTGCATGTGGCGCTCATGGCCGACTCGACGACCCGCTGGGCCGAGGCCCTGAGAGAGATATCGGGCCGGCTCGGCGAACTCCCCGGCGAACAGGGCTTCCCTGCCTACCTGAGTTCTCGCCTCGCGGAATTCTATGAACGGGCAGCCCATGTGGAAACGCTGCACGGCGAGGAAGGCTCGGTGACGATCATCGGCGCCGTCAGTCCGCCGGCGGGCGATTTCTCCGAGCCCGTTACGAGCCAGACCAAACGATACGTGCGCTGTTTCTGGGCGCTGGACCGGGATCGCGCGCAGGCCCGTTTCTTCCCGGCGATTCATCCGCTGACGTCGTACTCCGAAGACGTCGAAGCGCTTGCGCGCTGGTGGCGCGCGCGTGGCAATCCCGATTGGACAGATCACAGGCGGCGGATCCTGACTCTGCTCGAACAGCGCGCGCGCCTCGAACGCATGGCGCGGATCGTCGGCAAGGACGCGCTGCCGCCGCGTCAACAGCTCACGTTGCTATGTGCGGACCTCGTCAACGAAGCGTTACTGCGGCAGTCAGCGTTCTCCTCCGTTGATCGGTATTGCTCACCCGAGCGCCAGACGGCGCTCGTGCAGGTAATCCTGCATTTCGTCGATCGCGCCGAACAGGCACTCGAACACGGAGTAGAGCTCGAACGTATTGCTGAAGTACCGGTCCTGCGCAGGCTGCAAAGGGCCAGCGAAGAGATACCGGAGGAAAAGGTCGCGCAGTTTCGCTTGCTGATGGCGCGGCTTGACGAGGAGCTCGACCAGCTGGAGAAGAGGCAGCCTCATGCACGCTGATCTCAAAGTCGCAAATGTCGTAAAGCGCGTGGAGGGTCCATTGTTGTTCCTGCAGCGGACGGTCAACGTCGGGCTGAACGAGGCCTTGTACGTCATCGGCCGTGATGGGGTTGAGCGGCTGGGCCGCGTTGCCACACTCGACGAAGACTCGGTAATCGTCGAGGTTCTCGAGAAGACCGCCGGCCTCGGCGTCAAAGACACGATCGTGTCGATGCTGGGCGAGCCGGTGTGTTTCGACGTCGGCCCGAACATGCTGGGCCGCGTGTTCGACAGCGTCGGCCGGCCACTCGATGACGACACGCCGATACCGGCAATGCAGCGCTTGCGTATCGACGGCATGACCATAAACCCGGCCCGTCGCGACCTGCCCAGGGACTTCATAGAGACGGGCGTCACTGCGATCGACCTGATGAACAGCCTCGTGCGCGGGCAAAAGCTGCCGCTGTTCTCCGGCGGCGGGTTGCCCCATGACCGGCTGGCCACCTCCATTGCACAGCGCGCCCGGCTGCGCGACAGCGATAGCGGCGAGTTCGCCGTGGTCTTCGTTGGCATCGGGGTTTCGCACGATGTCGCGGAGAATTTTCGTTCAGCGATGGAGTCGAGTGGCGCGCTCGGGCATACGGTGATGTTTCTGAACCGCGCCGACGAATCGAGCGCGCAGCGCCTGCTTGCCCCGCGATTTGCGCTCACGGCCGCCGAGTACCTTGCCTTCGTCGAAGGCCGCCACGTGCTCGTGATCATGACCGACATGACGAACTACTGCGAGGCATTGCGCGAAGTATCGGCGAGCCACGGGGAAATCCCGGGTCGCAAGGGATTTCCGGGTTACATGTATTCCGACCTGGCCAGCCTGTTCGAGCGGGCGGGTTGCCTGCATGGTTACGACGGCACGCTCACGCAGCTGCCCATACTCACGCTGCCAGGGGATGACATCGGCCACCCGATCCCGGATCTCACGGGCTATATTACGGAAGGACAGATCGTGCTCGATCGAGAGCTCGATCGCCGCGCCGTCTATCCGCCGATCAATGTCCTGCCGAGCCTTTCGCGGCTCATGGACTACGGTACAGGCGAAGGATTCACAGACGCGGATCACCCGGCTCTCGCCAGCCAGCTATTCGCGGCCTATGCAAATGCGCGCCGGGTTCGGGTGCTTGCGAGCGTGATGGGCCAGGAGGGGCTGTCCGACATCGACCGCGACTATCTCGCGTTCGGCGACGCGTTCGAAGAGAAGCTGATCAACCAGCCGTCGGCACGCACCTTGGAAGAAAGTATGTCCATCGGCTGGGAGATCCTCGGCGTGCTCGCGGAGAGTGAATTGACTCGCCTGAGCAACGAGCAGATCACCCATTACATCAAGCGGCAGAAGCCAGGTGTCTGAACTGGCAAGAGCACAGACCGCCTCGCGGAGCGCGTTTCTCGACCTGCAGGACGAGAAGAGACTCGTCAATGATGGCTACGAGTTTCTCGACGAGAAACGAATCCTGCTGGCAGCAGAGCTGCTGCGCCAGCGGGAAACGTGGCGCGAGGCGCGCGCGGTCTTTATGGAGCGCTGGGACGCGGCGGCGACGTTGCTGCCTGCTGCCGTGGCGGACCAGGGCCTCGAGGGCCTGCAGGTACACCCGCGTTATGCGCTGGACGAAACAGGCCCGGAGATTTCCGGGCGCCCCTTTGTCGGCCAGGTCTTGCTGGAGGCGAGCCTGGACGTGGGCCAAACCGGGTTGTCGCGCGATCCGATCAGGCCGTCCCGCGAAGTACGCCGCCTTGTGGCCGCGTTCAGAGATCTGCTCGAGGCCGCTGCGCCGCTGGCAGCAATCACGGCGAACCTGCAACGGCTGATGCGCGAGTACCGACGTACCGAGAGGCGCGTACGGGCGCTCGAGAACGTCGTGCTGCCGGAGATCCGGCAGGACCTCGCGGCGATGGAGGAACACCTGGACCTGAACGACCAGGAGGAGGTCATCCGGGTGCGGTCGCTGCGTCAGCCGTAAATTACTCGAGGCGCATGCGGGCCACGATGCTCGCGAGCTCACCGGACGCCCGCATGGCTTCGATCTCGCGAGCCAGCGCTTCGGCCGCGGCTTCGTCTTCGGCGCCAATCGAGAATCGCAGCGGCTCGTCCCGGAACACGGCATTGTCTGCGATGTCCAGGCCGTTGACGCGGATGATGCCCTTGAGGGTGTCGACGTATTCCTGGCCGCGCTCGGAATAGCGGACGAGACCGTCGGCCAGGGCCATGGATTTGAGGGGCTGTCCCGCGGCCCTGGCCTCTGCACGCAGGCGGCGAAAGTCCTCGTAGGCGGGGTGTGACATCAGGTTGATGAAATAGCCCCGAACGCTGTCGAACGGCCAGTCGAACGCCGCGATACGGTGGTCGCCCAGGCTCTTGCGTTGCTGTTCCGGCACGAGGCCCTTGCCGCCGTATGTCCATTGCCCGAACAGCGCGTTGCCCTCGACCGCGAATCGGGACGTGCCGTAGCCGCTCTCGTAGGCCGCCTGCCCCAGCGCAAGCCCGGCAGGAATGACGTCCAGCTTGTAAAGCAATTTATCGAGGACCGTGACTGAGCTCGTCGCCCGCCGGCTCCAGCTTCGCGACGGTTTCCGCATCGGCGACCCGCAGCAGCACGGCGGCGGCACGCAGCTGCTCCAGCTCATCGGCAGAAATACTCTCGCCGGACTCCAGTACCGTTCTTGCTTCCAGCAGCTTCGCGCGGCGATCGAGAACCATGCTGTTGGCATGCAGGATCAGCGGCAGCATCGCACGATAGAAGATCTCCTTCTTGTGCGAGACAGGCATGTCCTGTGCGGCCTTGCGCCAGCGAGGATTGATGCCGGTCAACAGGACGCGCGGAACCTCGAGTTGTTCGTCGCGGTTCTCTTCGCCCCAGAAGTTCTCCTGCTGCAGCCACGCGATTGCATCATCGATGCTCGCGAAGACGAGGACCTCCTGGCCCTGGCCCGGGACCGCCCACGTGACCAGCGCGAACATGAGCAAGATGCGAAATGCGCCCCTGGACGGTTTATTCATGGTCGGTTTCTCTTCGTTACTCGAGCAGTTCGACGACGACGACGTGGCATTCCTGGACGACATTGGCCGTCTCGCCACCGTGGGTTTCCGCCGGCGCCCAGGTGGGTTCGCCGAACTTGTAGGACTGCATGCGTTTCCCGCCCTGGCCGTCGTCTTCCATCCAGGCGCAGGGGTTCAGGTACACGACGACGCTGTCGGGGTGTGAGTGCAGTGGCGGGGTTTCACCGTTGCGGATGATCTTCTTCAGCACCCGCACGCGCTCGTTTTCGAATGCGACGTCGTAGATATGCGGGGCGACCCGCACCGGGTCCAGTGCAGCAGGGACTGCGGCCAGCAGCAACGGCGCGATGACCAGTAATAATTTTTTCATATGCATATCGCTTTGTAGCTGTAGGAGCGGGCCTTGGCCCGCGATCGCGCTTCGAGAAGCGCTCCTACGGCAAGCTATTCATCGCGCAGCGCACGGCGCAGGATCTTGCCGACGTTGGTCTTCGGCAGTTCGTCGCGGAACTCGACGGCCTTCGGCCGCTTGTAACCGGTAAGGTTTTCGCGGCAATACTCGATGACGTCCTGCTCGGTGACGGTCTCGGTGGTCCGGACGGCGTACACTTTCACGACCTCGCCGGACTTCTCGTCGGCAACGCCGATCGCCGCCGCCTCGAGTATGCCGTCCATTTCCACCACCACGTTTTCGATCTCGTTCGGATAGACATTGAATCCGGACACGAGAATCATGTCTTTCTTGCGGTCCTCGATGAAGATGTAACCGTCTTCGTCCATGCGGCCGATGTCGCCCGTCCGGAGCCAGCCGCCGGGCAGCATTACCTCCGCGGTCTCGGCGGGGCGCTGCCAGTAACCTTCCATGACCTGCGGGCCCTTGATACAGATTTCGCCGATCTCGCCGACGGGGAGCGCGTTGCCGTCGTCGCCCACGATCATCGCTTCGGTGGAAGGAATCGGCAGCCCGATGGAACCCGTGAATTCGCTGTCGATCGTATTGCACACGGCGGCGGGCGAGGTCTCGGTCAGGCCGTAACCCTGCAGGATGGGTTTGCCCGTAACCTTGTGCCACTCCCGCGCCACGGCAGGCTGGACCGCCATGCCGCCACCGACGACGACGCGCAGCGAACTGAAGTCGATATCGCTGAAGCCCGGCGTGTTCAGGAGCCCGGCGAACATCGTGTTGACGCCGGTCAGGAGATTGAATTTGAACTTCGAGATCTCTTTCACGAAGCCGGGCATGTCCCGGGGGTTCGTGATCAGAACATTCAGGCCGCCCTGAGCCATGCCGAGCAGGCAATTCCCCTGCAGCGAGAAGATGTGATAGAGGGGCAGCGCCGTGATGGCGACCAGCGGCGTCACGCCGTCGTAGGCATCCCCCTGCCAGCGGACGGACTGCTCGACGTTGTACACCATGTTGCGATGGCTCAGCATCGCGCCTTTCGACACACCGGTCGTGCCACCCGTGTACTGCAGGTAGGCGATATCGGCCAGCCCGATCTCGACGTGGCTCAACTGTTCGCTGCCGCCTTCGCGCAATGCGTGCCTGAAGGTGATGCTGTTCGTAAACCTGTAGCGTGGAATTTCGCGCCTGACATAGCGCAGCACGAAGTTGACCAGCAGGTTTTTCGGGAACCTGAGCAGATCGCCCACACCGGTTGTGATGACCTGCTCGACGTCGGTGTCGTCGATGATCTCCTCCAGGATGTGCGCGAAGTTCTCGAGGATGACGATGCACTTCGCGCCGGAGTCGACGAGCTGGTGTTTCAGCTCGCGGGCCGTGTACAGCGGGTTGACGTTGACCACGACGAGCCCGGCACGGAATGCGCCGCACATCGCCACCGGGTACTGGAGGATGTTCGGCAGCATGATCGCGACACGTTCCCCGCGGGTCAGCTCCAGCTTTTTCTGCAGGTAGCAGGCGAAGCGCATCGACAGTTCGTCGAGATCCCGGTAGGTGATGGTCGTTCCCATGTTGGTGTAAGCCGGGTTGTCCGGGTACTCCTGGAAACTGTTCTCGATCATCTCGCGAATCGATCGAAAGCGCGGCGCCGTTACCTGTTCGGGCACGCCGGGCGGATAGGATTTGAGCCAGATTTTTTCCACGTGCGAATTTCCCTCGTGCAACCGACGACGTCGTATCAGCCGGAATTCAGAATAACGTAATGCAAGCAGGCTTGCTCAGTCCACTGGCCCCAGCGCTTCCTTGATGATCGGCCACGCATTGTCCAGCAACTTCGGCTGCGCCTGCGCATTCGGGTGAATGCCGTCGGCCTGCATCAGCTCCTCGTCGAGCGCTATGCCGTCCATGAAGAACTCGATCCACGGTATGTCGTGCGTCTCGGCGGTATCCCGGAACACGCCTTCGAAGGCCTGCGTGTATCGCGAGCCGTAATTGCTCGGGATGCGGATACCGAGCAGCACCACCTGTGCGCCGGCGGCCTTGCCTGCCGTGATGATCTTGCCGAGGTTCTCGCGCGTGCGCTGCGGCGGGAAGCCCCTGAGGCCGTCATTGCCGCCAAGCTCCAGGACGACGAGGTCCGGGGAAAAATTGTCGAGCGCAGGGCCTATGCGTTCGGCGCCGCCCTCCGTCGTCTCGCCGCTGATGCTGGCGTTGACGACCCGATGTTCGTACCCTTGCTCCCGGAGCCGGGACTGCAACAAAGCGGCCCAGGATTGGTCAACGTCAATACCGTAACCCGCGCTCAGGCTGTCGCCGAATATCAGCACGGTGGGCACCTCGGCGGCATGGCCGCCGGTGGCCGAAAGCAAAGCAAAAAGGATCAGAAATCTACGCATGTCGAGTCATTCAGACGATGCCGCCGTTCTTGCGGCACACAATATCGGCAAAAAGGTTAGCAGTCCCGAGGGCAGTCTGACCATTCTTTCCGACGTGAGTTTCTCGATCGCGCCGGGCGAATCCGTCGCGGTCGTCGGGCCGTCAGGCGCGGGCAAGTCGACCCTGCTGGCGCTGCTTGCCGGGCTCGATCTCCCGTCGCAGGGTTATGTCACCCTGAACGGAGCCAACCTCGGTGAGCTCGACGAAGATGGACGGGCGCGGGTGCGGGCCGAGAGTGTCGGATTCGTATTCCAGTCGTTCCATCTCGTGCCGTCGCTAAACGCGCTCGAAAACGTGATGCTGCCCCTGGAACTCGCGGGCCACGATAATGCCCGCGAGGCAGCCCGTGCGATCATCGATCAGGTGGGGCTAGGGGAGCGCTGGAGCCACTACCCGGCGCAGCTCTCGGGCGGCGAAAAGCAGCGGGTTGCGATAGCGCGGGCGTTTGCCACCGAGCCTGCAGTGCTGTTCGCGGACGAGCCCACCGGCAATCTCGATGCCCGCACCGGCGAGACCATCATGGCGCTGATGTTCGAGCTCAACCGGCGATCCTCGACGACGCTGGTGCTGGTCACCCACGACAATGCCCTGGCCGGGCGCTGCGACCGGGTGCTCAGCCTCGACGCCGGGAAACTGGTCAGCGACACCATGGCGGCGGCATGAAGGCATTGCGGTTTGCCCTGCGGAGTATCGGCCGCGAGCTCCGCTCGGGCGAAGTGGTCGTGCTGCTCGCGGCCGTGATCCTCGCGGTCGCGGCGCTGACCGCCGTCGGCTTCCTGACGGACCGGATCGGCAAGGCCGTCGAGCGGCAGGCGAACGAGGTGCTCGCGGCGGACCTGCGGCTGCGCTCCCCGGAACCGATCCCGGATGCCTGGCGGGCGCTGGCGGCCGATTTCGAGCTGCGCACCGCCGATATCGCCTCTTTCCCGACGGTCGTGTTCGCGGGCGACGAGAGCGCATTGACCTCACTGCTCGCCGTCACATCCGAGTACCCGCTGCGCGGCACGGTGAGGATTTCCGACGCACTGTTCAGCGAACAGCGCGAAGTCGACGGCATTCCCGGGCCGGGTGAGGTCTGGGCCGACAGTGCCTTGCTCGCCCGGGTCGGCGCGGATGTCGGCGACACGCTGTCGGTCGGCGAGAGCGAGCTGCGAATCGCCGCGGTCGTGACTTACCGTCCCGACCAGTCCATCGGCTTCGCGTCGCTCGCCCCGACCCTGCTGATGAACGCCGTCGATCTCGAGGCGACGGCGCTCATCGGCGTGGGCAGCCGCGTCCGCTACGCATTGCTGATCGCCGGCGACGAGGACTCGGTCAGCGCATTCAACGAAGCGATCGAGGAGGAACTGCCGGATTCGATGCGGCTGCGCAGCGCCGAGGAGAGCAGCGAGCGCGCCTACGCGGCGGCCGACCGGGCCAAGCGCTTCCTGTCGCTGACCGCGGTGATCAGCCTGCTCCTGAGCGCTGTTGCGATCTCGATGTCGGCGCGGCGCTTCGCGCAGCGCCGCATGGACACGGTCGCGCTGATGAAAAGCCTCGGTGCGACCCAGGGCTTCGTGATCTCGGTGGCAACCGTGCAGCTGCTTGTACTGGGCGTGATCGGTGTCGCAGCCGGCAGCGTCGTCGGTTTCGCCGCCGAGGAAGTCCTGTCCTGGATACTCGCGGACATCATCCAGGGCGACCTGCCCGAGCCGGGGCCGATGCCCATCATCCTCGCGTCCGGCAGCGCGCTGGTGCTGCTCGTCGGTTTCGCCCTGCCATCGCTCATCCAGCTGCGCAACACCCCTCCGCTCAGGGTGTTGCGGCACGACGCGATGCCGCCGGCGCCGTCACGAATTCTCGTCGGTGGTCTTTCGCTGGCCGCAGTCGCCGCGCTCCTGTACCGCTCCGTCGGTGATCCCGCGATGCTCGTGATCGTGCTCGGCGGCATCATCCTGATCGCCGCCGCGCTGTATCTTGTGGGCCGCGCGCTGGTCGCGGCCATGGGCCGGTTTCGATCCGGGGTGGGGGTCGCCTGGCGTTATGGCCTCGCGAACGTCGCCCGCCGCGGCCGGGCGAGCGCCGTGCAGGTGGTGGCATTCGGGCTGGGACTCACGGTGCTGCTATTGCTGACGCTGGTGCGTACCGACCTGCTCGACGGCTGGCGGCAAACGCTCGACCAGGATGCACCGAACCACTTCCTGATCAACATCCAGCGCAGCGAGACCGAATCGGTCACGGGGATTTTCGAATCGCGTGGCGTGACGCCGCCGGTTTATGCGCCACTGGTGCGGGCGCGCATGGCCCTGATCAACGGCGAGTCGGTGAAGGACCGTAAATACCCGGCCGACGATGCGGAATGGTTCGTGAACCGGGAACAGAATCTTTCCTGGGCGCGTGAGCTCAGCGACAGCAACGAGCTGCTCGAGGGCGAGTGGTGGCCACCCGACTACGACGGTCCGCCGCTCGTATCGATCGAGGAGGAGGTCGCGATCGAGACCGGCCTCGGCATCGGCGACGCGCTGCAGTTCGAGATCGCCGGCCAGCTGCTCGACGCGAGAATCGCCAGCGTGCGCCGCATCAACTGGGACTCGTTCATGCCCAACTTTTTCCTGGTGCTGTCGCCGGGCGCGCTCGACGATTACCCGGCGACGTTCATCGCCAGCATGCGGGTCGAAGACGACGAGAAAGGCGCGCTGGTCGACCTCGTGCGCGAGCACCCGACGATCTCGGTGATCGACCTCGATTCGATCCTGCAGCAGGTTCGCAGCATCATCGAGAAAGCCTCGCTGGCCGTGCAGGCCGTGTTCTTCTTCACGTTGGCGGCCGGTATTGCCGTGCTGTTCGCGGCGGTGCAGTCGACCATCGACGAGCGCCGCTTCGAGAGTGCCATGCTGCGGGCACTGGGCGCGCGCAAGAGAGTGGTGTTTGCCGGCGTGATGGCCGAATTCGCCGCGCTGGGCGCGGCAGCCGGCATCCTCGCCTCGGCCGGCGCTTCGATCCTCGCCGCCGTCCTGGCCACGCAGCTGTTCGACCTGCCATACGCCTTCAACCCGCTGCTCTGGGTGGCCGGGGTAGCCGCGGGGCTGCTCGTCGTGTGCGCCAGCGGCTATTTCGCCGCGCGCAGCGCCATCAACTCGGCGCCCGTGGACGTACTCCGGGGAGCGGCAGGTTGAACGACACCAAGCTCTCCTGCGGGGTCGTGCTTGCGCGAGCGGACGGATGACGGCCATGGTCACGCTGTTGCTGCGCGCCTACCATCACTGGGACTTTCCGAAAGGCCTCATGGAGGAGGGCGAGGAACCGCTGCAGGCGGCCCTGCGCGAACTTCGCGAAGAAACCGGCATCGCGAACGTGGACTTCGAGTGGGGCGAGCGTTGCATGGAAACCGGCCCGTACAGTCGCGGCAAGACGGCTCGCTATTACCTCGCGCGCACCGACGAGGAAAAGGTCGTGCTGGGGCCGTCACCGGATACCGGCGAGCCCGAGCATCACGAATGGCGCTGGGTCAGTTTCGACGAGGCCTACGACCTGGCCTCGCCGCGGGTTCGCGAGGTCGTGCGCTGGGCGCGGCAGATCATCGGCACGTGAATACGTACCCCTTCTGATAGCATGGGGTTTTTGCGGCGCGGATAATAAGAACCATGCGCTGGCGACGCATCGCATTCTGGGCCATGTTCAGCACGCTGGCGCTGATCGTGCTCGCCCTCAGCTGGCTCTGGACGGCAGACCTCGGCGTGTTCAAGCCGCAGCTCGAGCGGTTCGTGACGCAGGAGCTGGGCCACGAATTCGATATTCGCGGCGAATTCCATGTCGACCTCGCCGGGCAGACGACCGTCGTCGCCGAGGACCTGCATTTCGCTAATGCGGAATGGGCGGACTCGGATGACATGGTCACGGTTGGCAGGGCAGAGGTGCGCATCGATCTGTGGTCGCTGTTCCGTGGCCTCGTTCTCATCGAGATGGTCGACCTCGACGACACGAAGATCCTGCTACTGAATCCCGGTGACACGGCGCCGAACTGGGACCTGCCGGACGCGGCTCCTGGAAGACGACGTCGATGGACCTGGAGGTGCTCGTCGGAATTATCGATGTTGACCGGCTGCAGGTGAATCTCGACAGTGTCGAGCGGGACCGACCGCTGCAATCTCGACATGGAGCGCCTCGACCAGGCGCTTCGGGAAGACGATTACCTGGACCTCGAAGTACGCGGTACGCTCGAAGGCCGCGGGCTCGAGATCGACGGGGAGTTCGGGACCTGGGACGCCTTGCTGGCCGGACAGGACTTCGACGTCGACTTCGACGCGATACTCGATACGTTCTCGTTCTCGGCGCGCGGCCGGGTCGACGATATCGTCGATTTGCGGAGGCCGGAGTTCGAATTCGCGGCCTCCGGGCCGGATATCGACGACCTGACGCGATTACTGGGACTCGGCGAAGAGGGTGATGGTGACATCAAGCTGGCCGGTTCGCTGAAGTCGATCGCGGACGGTCCGCTCGCCCTGAACGTCAAGGGCAACATCGGCCTGACCGAAATCGACGCGTCGGCGAGGCTGCCCGACCTGAAGAGCCACGAGAACCTGCGACTTGAAGGCGATAGCCTCGGGCCCTGACCTCGGCCGCATTCTGCGGCTGGCCGGTATACACGAGGTTCGGGAGTCGCCGTTCATGCTGAGGTTCGACGCCAAATGGGGGAAGGCCTTGACGATCAGCGAAGCCAGCATGGTCTTCGCAGACGCGACGTTCGAGGGTTCTGCGACCATCCCCCGGTTTCCGAGTATCGATGACGCTGTCATCAGCGTGCAGATCGAGGGGCCGAATATCGAAGGCTTCCGCTACGTAACCGGGATACCCGGCAGCGGCCAGCGGCCCGTTTTCGCTCGGCTTTACCGTCGACGTCCGTGAGGACGGCGTCGAAGTGCTCGAACTCAATGCAAAGACTTCGCTCGGCGAATTGCGCGGCAGCGGCAGTATCGGCGATCCCGACAACTTCCTGGGCAGCACGTTCAATGTCGAGGTTAGGGCGGAAAGCCTGGCAAGGCTTGCAGGCGCGTACGGCATCGAGGGCATGCCCGACAAGCCGGCGGAGATTGCGGGCGCCGCGGAGTATACGGCGGACGGGATACGGACCAGGGGGGCGGTTTCCCGGAAATTGAAGGTAATTCGGCAACCGTCGAGGGGTTGGTGCCGTTGTCGGCAGGAGCGGTCGGTGCCGATCTGCAGATCAGCGCAGAGGGTGCAGACCTTACCGTTCTTGCGGGACTGTTTACGGATGCTGCAGGTGTGCCTGCGCTGCCTTACCGGATAGGCGGTGGCTTGCGCATCGCCGAGGAAGGATACAGGTTCAACGGCATTGCCGGCACGCTCGGCAGCACGGCAATTTCCGGCGAGGGGTTACTCGTCGTGGCCGAGACATTCGCCGGCACGCGTTTTGATGTCCAGGCGGGCGGTCCGGCGTTCGAGGAACTCATAGAGGCGCTGGAGGATGTCGATGTAGACGACGGCTTTTTCGAACTATCCGGAAAGGTGTTGTCGGGCGTGATCGGATCGAATTACAAAAGGTGTCGTTCGAGCGTCCGCGGGGCAGGCTGGAGATCGAACTGGCGCTCGGGCTGCCGCTATCTCGCAGGTGGGCGGACTTCAGCATCAGCGCCAGCGGCAATGACGTGCGCAGCGTGCTCGGTAAAGTGGACAGGCCTGGTACCTTACGAGCAACCGTTTTCCCTGCAAGCGCATGGCAGTCTGCGCGACAAGCTCCTCGATTTCGACAAGCTGACCGGTGCAATCGGCACGGCGACTTTCGTGGGCACGGGCGACCTGGCGCTCGACGGGTCCGCAACCAGGAGCGAGTTCACGCTAGGCCTGTCGATGCCGGACCTGGCTGATATCGGCACCTTCGACGGACGCAAGTTCAACCGGCAGGCATTCACCTTGCAGTGCACACGCCATCGGAGAGGCTGGTGTCATCAGCGTTGACGGGATGCATTCGGCATAGGCGAGAGCGAGATCGATGGCTCCATCGAGTTGCGCAGCGGGGACATACCCGGTGTACATTTTGCCATCCGCTCCGACAGGCTCATTACGCTGCCGCTCCTCGAAGACGTCGAGGAGGAGTACGATCCGGAACCCGAGTTTGATGATGGTCGGCTGATTCCGGACATTGCGATGCCGTTCGACGCGATGCAGAAGTTCAACGCCTCACTCGCCGCGGACATTCGTGAGCTGGAGCGAGGCAAGCTATATCTGACTAATATCGAAATCGATGCCGAGCTGCGCGATGGTGTACTCGACATTCCCTTGTTGCAGCTGGGGACACGCTCGGGCGAGCTTGTGGCGAAAGGTTCACTGAGCCCGGGCGATGGGGCAGGCGAAGCGTCCCTGCAGGTCGTAGCCAGAAGGTTCGCGCCGGGGTTTGTGCGGACAAATGTGGACCTCGCGACGAAAAGCGACCTGGATATCGACCTGCGGTCGACGGGTGCGGACCTGCGTGCGCTGGCGGGCAACCTCAACGGTGTAATCTATTTCGACGCACGAGGCGGGAGAATCGAGACCGACGAAATGATTTCGGCGATCTACGGCGATATGCTCGAGGAAATGCTGAACACGATCAACCCGCTCAGGAAGACCGATCCGTATACCGATTTCGAGTGCCTGATCATGCCGCTGACGATAGAGGACGGGCAGGTCGAAGGGGCACCGAGTATATTCGTGAGTACGGAAAAGATGCGGGCAGTCGTGCAGGGGTCCCTCGACCTGAATACCGAGGAGATCCAGCTGGGTGTGCGCACGACGCCCCGGCGGGTCGTTAGCTTCAGTGCGGCCGAGCTTTTCAACCCTTATGTGCAGGTTGTCGGTACGCTGGCATCGCCGCGGCTGGCCGTCGACGAGACCGGCGTGCTGATCACGGGCGGCGCGGCTGTCGCAACGGGCGGGTTATCATTGCTGGCGCGGGGTATCTGGGACCGGCTGTCGAAGTCGGGTGATGCATGCAACCAGGTCGCCGGCGAGGCGCTGAAAGAACTCGAGGGACGGTTGCCGGATCTCGTCATCGAACACTCATCGCGGCAGGAGTAGCTTTGAAATGAAACGAGCTTTACATGTCACTTTGTTCGTCCTGCTGTTTTCGGCAGCAGGCTGCGCGACGATCGATTACGACTACCCGAGGCAGGAGGCTTACTTCCTGCCCGATACCTCGGATACCTATTTCGGGAAACTGATCGAACCGGCCGTTGCTCAGCAAACGCCGGACCACTCGGGCTTCTACCCGATGAACGACGGCGTCGATGCGCTGACGGCACGGTTGCTGCTCACCGAGAAGGCCGAGAAGAGCATCGACGTACAGTACTACCTGATCAAGAACGACATCAGTAGGGCGATATTCATCTATTCAGGTTGCTGCAGGCCGCCGATCGTGGCGTCCGGGTTCGCCTGCTGGTCGACGACATGTTTACGTCCGGTTATGACATCGGGCTGGCAGCGCTGGATTCTCATCCGAATTTCGAAATTCGCATATTCAACCCGTTCCACCGCGGCACGGCCGGAAGAGCCCGGAGCGCCCTGACCGGATTCGGCCGAATCAACCGCCGCATGCACAACAAGTCGTTCACGGCCGATAACCAGATCACGATCATTGGCGGGCGCAATATCGCGGATGAATATTTCGGGGTGAGAGAGGACGCCAAGTTCGGCGACCTGGACGTGATGGGCATCGGACCGGTGGTCCAGGATGTATCCAATATGTTCGACACGTACTGGAATCACGAGACCGCCCTCCCGGTCCCGGCATTCGTGCAGGAACTGGACGATCCGGAAGCTACGCTGAACGAGTTGCGCGAGCGCCTTGCGCTCTCAATGGACGAGATCCGCGACTCGAAATACGCGAGAGCCGTAGAGGTGAAATACCTGGAGTACCTGGAACCCGGGAAGCGACTCTTCGAATGGGCGCCTTACGAGCTCGTCGTCGATTCGCCGGACAAAGGCGTGAAGGCGAAAGCGGAGGAAGCCGCCTCGATAACGACGCCACTCATTGAATCGATACGTTCGGCGGAGCGGGAACTGATTATCATCTCGCCGTATTTCGTGCCGTTGAAGAGCGGTATTGAAGGCCTCGCAGGGCTGGAGGAGCGCGGCATCGAGGTCACTGTCATAACCAACTCGCTGGCCGCGAACAACCAGTTCACGGTTCATGGCGGCTATGCCCCGTCACGCAAACCGCTGCTCGAAGCCGGCGTCGAGATCTATGAAGTGCGGCCCGATGCCGATGTGGCGGGCACGGAGTTCGTCGACGCCAGCGGCGCGAAATCAACGCTGCACACCAAGGCTTTTATTGTCGACGACAAGGAAGTGTTCATCGGCTCATTCAATTTCGATCCCCGTTCGGGGAATCTCAACACCGAACTCGGCGTAATCATCCGCGACCCGGAACTGGCGCTGATCTACACAGTGCTCGTCGAGGACGCACTGCCGAAGCAGACCTTCGAGGTGTTCCTGAACGAAGACGGCAAGCTACGCTGGCGCGGTTACGAGGACGGTGACGAGGTCATCTACGACAAGGAGCCGGAGACAACCTGGGGCCAGCGAACCATGGCCTGGTTCGCGCGCATTATCCCCAGGAGCCAGCTGTAAGCGAAGCGGGACTCGAGCCCGGCGCCAGTCAGCTACTCGGCCGGTTTCGGTACGCCGCTACCCGCAACGAACGGATACCTGGCGAACGCCTTCGCCACGCCTGTATCCACGCGTTCCTCGAGATTGTCGAGCAGCTTCTCGGTAATTCGGCCCACGCCGACCGCTTCCCAGACGAGTTTCTTCTGTCGGGCGTCCACCAGGTCGATGTTGAAGGTGCCTTCCGTGTATTGGGACACGTGCGTTTCCTGGGCGTAGCCATAGCCCATCCAGGGATCGTAAAAGCCACCGCGGTAACCGTAGTATCCGCCGCTATACATCGGCGCGGGCGTCGTGCGGACGTCGGTCTTCTCGCGCAGGATCGCATTGAAGTTGATCAGGAGGTCGGGGTCCGCGGACAGCGTGTAGCCGCGCGCTTCCATTTCGCGGGTAATGGCGACGGTCATGTACTGGGAGAAGAAACTCTGGTAGTTCGTCTGCTCCGGCCCGGCGTCCGGGAAGAAGTTGAACGTCTCGTACTTGCTGAAATCTGCCGTCGGGTCGTAGTCCGAACGAAGATTGTCCGAGGCACAGCCGCCGGTACCCAGGGCAAGGACGACGAGGCTAGCGACCGTTACAATTCTGTAAATACTGTGGTTGAGCATCAGTTTTCTCCACTGGCTTCCAATTTCAACAGAGCCGACGATAATCTGTCCCGGTGAGGCGACCAGCTCGCCTGCGGGCATCGTTTTCGCGGCCTGCCACTATATACTGCAAGCAGGGAGCGCGAAACAGCCCGATGGCGGCGCAAAACAACATGTTCCTACCGAGAGCGATCCGAAATCTCCTTGTCCTTGCTGCTTTGTCCGGCTGTGCCGTCGGTCAGTCCGGGCCGCCGTCCGAGACGCCTGCGCTCACCGCGGAACGCCTGCAGCAGGCAACTTACATCGGGATCCTCGACGCTCCGGTCACGCTCGTGGACGGACGTTACGAGGGCGAGCCGTTCGTTCCGGGCTCGGCGGCACGGCCGATCGTGAAGCTCGTTCCCGGCATCATGGCCACGGGTGACCTGGACGGCGACGGAACCGACGAAGCCGTCGTGGTGCTCGCGCACAGCTCGGGCGGCAGCGGCGTATTCATGTACCTGGCCACCGTGCGCGACAACGGCGGCAACGCCGAAAATATCGCTACCACCAGGCTGGGCGACCGCGTCAAGGTTATAGCAGTCGAGATAGACGAGGGCAAAATCGTGGCGGAGCTGGTGCAGCACGGACCAAATGACGCGATGTGCTGCCCGGCGAGCAAGGTACGGCGCGGGTGGTTGCTGCAGGGCAGGGAGCTGGTCGAGCAGCCGCCGCTGGCAGGACCGCAGGGCATCCGGGTCACCGGGCACCTGGTCTGGGGTCACGAAAACCGCTCGTTCACCGCGTGCGGCGGCGACCGCGAAGGCTGGGCGATCAACGAGTCCGGCGAGGAGCTCGTCGAGGTTTACGAGGAACTGACCAGCGCCCCTTACCAACCCATGTTCGTCGAGCTTCGCGGCGAGTGGGTGGCAGCGCCGCGGGACGGTTTCGGTGCCCGGTTCCTTGAGGCGCTGCGGATCACGGAATTCCTGCGCGCCGAAAACGAGGGCTTTGGCTGCCGGCTGGACCTGGCCGGCGTGCTGTTCATCGCG
>CAVONH010000024.1:0-238026 GCA_963697245.1 uncultured Gammaproteobacteria bacterium
TTTCGACCGGTCGGGTTTTCGTTACCACGGGCGCGTCAAGGCATTGGCCGACGCAGCGCGTGAAGCAGGGCTGAAATTCTAGAAAAGGATTGTTGACGGCGAAAAAGCCGTCTGGACCAGACTATGGCAAGAGTTGAACAAGCACAATCGAACGACGACCTGATCGAAAAGCTGGTCACGGTTAATCGCGTGGCCAAGGTGGTGAAGGGCGGCCGGCAATTCGGCTTCACCGCGCTGACGGTTGTCGGTGACGGGCAGGGCCAGGTTGGCTTCGGCTACGGCAAGGCACGCGAAGTTCCGATCGCGATCCAGAAGGCGATGCAGAGATGCCCGCAAGAACATGATCGCGGTCAATCTGAACAACGAAACGCTGCAGTACGCGAAGAAGGGCCGTCACGGCGCGACGCGCGTCTACATGCAGCCGGCGTCGGAAGGTACCGGCGTCATCGCGGGTGGCGCAATGCGTGCTGTATTCGAGTGCGCCGGCGTTCGTAACGTGCTGGCCAAGAGTTACGGGTCACGCAACCCGATCAACGTCGTTCGCGCGACGATCAACGCGCTGTCCGAGATTCATTCGCCGCAGGCGATCGCGGCCAAGCGCGGCAAGAAGGTTAAAGAGATAGTCGGCTGAGGCCGGCGGGTACAGCAGAGATACGATCATGGCGAAGGCTAAAGAGTTGAAAGTTACGTTGGTCAAGAGCAAGCACGGGCGGCTGAAGAGCCACAAGGCCTGTGTTGCCGGCCTGGGACTCCGCAAGATGCATCAGACCGTGACGCAGTGGCCGACACGCCCGAGAATCGCGGCATGATCAATCGCATCTCGTACATGATCGCAGTAGAGGAAGCCTGACATGCGACTGAATGAACTGTCGCCCGGCAAGGGCGCGAAGAAAGCCGGCAAGCGCCTGGGCCGCGGACACTCCGCCGGCCAGGGCAAGACCAGCGGCCGCGGCCAGAAGGGCCAGCACGCGCGTTCGGGCGGCTATCACAAGGTCGGCTTCGAAGGCGGCCAGATGCCGCTGCAGCGGCGCCTGCCCAAGGTCGGCTTCCGGTCTCGCAAGGCGCACCTGTCGGCGGAACTTCGGCTGCACGAGCTGGCGATACCCGAGGCCGAGGTGATCGACATCGACGTATTGAAGAAGCTCAACCTGGTGCCCGCCTTCGCAACCAAGGTGAAGGTGATCAAGTCGGGTGAGCTGGACAAGGCCGTGACCCTGAAGGGCATCGCGGTGACCAAGGGTGCCCGCGAGGTCATCGAGAAGGCCGGCGGCAAGATCGAAGACTAGTACGCAAGGGTATCGTAGGAGCGCTTCTCGAAGCGCGACAACCGAAGACTGGAATAACGGTAAATCGTGGGAGCGTCTCTCGAGGCGCGACAACAGAAGACAGGAAAGAACGTGGCGAAAAAGCCCCAACAAAATCCGGCTGATTTAGCGAAAGCGGCGGGCAAACTGGCCGAGCTCAAGGCTCGTCTCCTGTTTCTCATCGGTGCGCTGATCGTATTCCGTGTTGGCACGTTCATACCGGTGCCCGGCGTGGACCCCGTTGCGCTGAAGGACTTCTTCGATCAGCAGTCCGGCAACCTGCTGGGCCTGTTCAACCTGTTCTCAGGCGGCGCGCTGGAGCGTTTTGGGCTGTTTGCGCTCGGCATCATGCCGTACATCTCGTCGTCGATTATCATGCAGATGGCGAGCCACATCGTGCCCAGCCTGCAGCAGCTGCGTAAAGAGGGCGAGCAGGGCCGCCGGCAAATCATCAAGTACACCCGCTGGGGTACCGTGGCGCTGGCGAGCTTCCAGTCGGTCGCCGCCGCTTCCTGGCTGCAGAACCAGGCAGGCCTCGTGGTCAACCCCGGGCCGAGCTTCCTGATTACCGCGTGCATCACGCTGGTGACCGGTACCATGTTCCTGATGTGGCTGGGTGAGCAGATCACCGAGCGCGGCATCGGCAACGGCATCTCGATGATCATTCTCGCGGGAATCGTCGCCGGCATGCCGGGTGCGATCGCCGGTACGGCGCAGTTGATCAACAACGGTGAGATGTCTCCCGCGACCGCGATCATGATGCTCGTCGGCGGAATCGGCGCGATCATTTTCGTCGTGTTCATGGAGCGAGCGCAGCGACGCATCACCGTGAATTACGCGCGGCGCCAGCAGGGCCGCAAGATGTATGCGGCGCAGAGCACGCACCTGCCCTTCAAGATCAACATGTCGGGCGTCATTCCGCCGATTTTCGCGTCGTCGATCCTGATGTTCCCGGCGACCATCGCGCAGTTCTTCGGGCAGGCCTCGGCCGACGCGAATGCACTGCAACGCGGCCTGCAGACGCTTGGTGCAAACCTGGGTCCCGGGCAGCCGATCTACGTACTGCTTTACGCAGCGTTGATCGTCTTCTTCTGCTTCTTCTATACCGCGCTGATGTACAACTCCAAGGACACCGCGGACAACCTGAAGCGGGCCGGGGCATTCCTGCCGGGCATAAGGCCTGGCGCGCACACGGCCGAGTACATCGACCGTGTCCTGACGCGGCTGACGTTCTGGGGTGCGATTTACATCGCCGGCGTCTGCCTGCTGCCTGAGTTGGTCCGGATGTTCAACCCGGGCATACCGTTCAATTTCGGCGGCACGTCATTACTCATTCTCGTCGTCGTGACGATGGACTTCATGTCGCAAATGCAGGCGCATGCGATGAGCCATCAGTACGAGGGCATGATGCAGAAGGCTAACCTGCGCAACTACGGCAGGGGCGGCCAGCTACGATAGTGGTTGCTCACAGCGCGGTATGGACCGCAATAGCAACCCGGTTACGTTGAGCCTTGGGCTCGTGGGAGAAAGCTCATGAAAGTAAGAGCATCCGTCAAGAAAATCTGCAGGAACTGCAAAATCATTCGCCGCAATGGCACGGTGCGGGTGATTTGTACTGATGCGCGTCACAAGCAGCGTCAGGGTTAAACCGGAAAGCAGTCCGCGAGAACAGCAGGATTATTCGAGGAAAAGTTAGTGGCACGTATAGCAGGCATAAACATTCCGCTGAACAAGCATATCGTTGTCGCGCTGACGTCGATTTTTGGTATCGGCGATTCGCGCGCGAAGAAGATATGCGAGGCAGCGGGCATTGCACCCGAGACCCCGGTCAAGGACCTGGCCGAGCCCGAGGTGGCGAAGCTCAGGACCGCCGTTGCGACTTTCACGGTCGAGGGCGACCTCCGCCGCGAAACCTCCATGAATATCAAGCGGTTGATGGACCTGGGCTGCTATCGCGGTATCCGTCATCGACGCGGATTGCCGCTGCGTGGTCAACGTACGCGGACGAACGCGCGCACCCGTAAAGGCCCGCGCAGACCCATCAAGCGGTAACAACGCAGGATTGACGTAGGAGCGCTTCTCGAAGCGCGATTCAGGTATACAGAATGGCTGAACCAAAAAAGAAGAAGGTCAAAAAGCACGTGGTGGACGCAATTGCGCACATCAATGCTTCCTTCAACAACACGATCATCACGATCACCGATCGCCAGGGCAATGCACTGTCGTGGGCGACGGCTGGCGGCTGCGGTTTCCGCGGCTCGCGCAAGTCGACGCCGTTTGCAGCGCAGGTTGCGTCCGAGAAAGCCGGACGCACGGCGCTCGAGTTCGGGGTCAAGAACCTGGACGTTCGCGTCCGTGGGCCGGGCCCGGGTCGCGAGTCCGCGGTGCGCGCCCTGAATGCCCTGGGTTTTCGTATTCAACACATCGAGGATGTTACGCCGATTCCTCACAACGGCTGTCGCCCGCCGAAAAAGCGGCGCGTATAGAGGCTAACAATGGCAAGATATTTAGGACCAAAGTGCAAACTGTCCCGCCGCGAAGGCACGGATCTGTTTCTCAAGAGCGGCGTGCGGCCGCTCGAATCGAAGTGCAGGCTGGAAGTACCGCCGGGCGGAGCGCCGCAGCGTCGGCCGCGCCTGTCGGACTACGGTCTGCAGCTTCGTGAAAAGCAGAAACTGCGTCGTATGTACGGCGTGCTGGAGCGCCAGTTCCGCAACTACTACAAGCGTGCCGCGCAGCTCAAAGGCTCGACGGGCGAGAATCTGTTGCGCCTCCTGGAAGGGCGCCTGGACAACGTCGTGTACCGGATGGGCTTTGCAGCTACGCGCGCCGAAGCTCGTCAGCTCGTGAGCCACAAGAGCGTCGAGGTGAACGGCAAGGTCGTAAATATCCCGTCTGCCCAGGTACAGGCAGGCGATGCCGTCAGTATTCGTGAGAAAGCCAGGAAGCAGCTTCGCATCCAGAGCGCTATCGAGATTGCAGGCCAGGTTGGTCTGCCGGAGTGGGTAGAAGTCGACGCAAAGAAGATGGCCGGGGTTTTGAAATCGTTGCCGGATCGGGAGGACATCCTGCCGGACATCAACGAAAACCTCGTCGTCGAGCTCTACTCCAAGTAAGTCAGGAGGGATTATTCCCATGCAGGAATCTGTACTTGAGTTTCTGAAGCCGCGCGTCGTCAAGGTGACGCCGGTCAATGACCTTCAGGCGAAGGTCACCATCGAGCCGTTCGAGCGTGGTTTCGGCCATACGCTGGGTAACGCGCTGCGCCGTATTCTGCTGTCGTCCATGCCGGGCGCGGCCATAACGGAAGCCGAGATCGAAGGCGTGCTGCACGAGTACACCAGCATCGAGGGTGTCCAGGAGGACGTCGTCGACATTTTGCTCAACCTGAAGCAGGTTTCCGTGCGCATGAACGCCCGCGACGCCGCCGAGCTGCGGGTTTCGAAGAAAGGCCCGGGAGCGGTGACCGCGGGTGACATCCAGCTGGATCACGACGTCGAGATCATGAACCCGGATCACGTCATCGCAAACCTGACCAGCGCCGGTGAGCTGAACATGTTGCTCAAGGTCGAGCGCGGCCGCGGCTATCGTCCCGCGACACAGCGCCCGACGTTCGAGGAGCAGACGGGCCCGATCGGTCGTCTGCAGCTCGACGCGTCGTTCAGCCCGGTGCACCGCGTTACGTACAACGTCGAAGCCGCGCGCGTCGAACAGCGCACCGACCTCGACAAGCTGCTGATCGATATCGAGACCAACGGCACGATCGATCCTGAAGAGGCGATCCGCCGCGCGGGCAGCATCCTCAAGGACCAGCTGTCTGTGTTCGTCGATCTGCAGGGCCAGGAAGAGGGCACCGGCGCGCAGGCGCAGGACCAGGTGGATCCGATCCTGCTGCGTCCCGTCGACGAGCTGGAACTCACGGTTCGTTCGGCGAACTGCCTCAAGGCCGAGAACATCATGTACATCGGCGACCTGGTGCAGCGCACGGAAGTGGAACTGCTGAGGACGCCGAACCTCGGCAAGAAATCGCTCACCGAGATCAAGGAAGTGCTCGAAGGGCACGGCCTCGGGCTCGGCATGCGTCTCGACAACTGGCCGCCGGCTAGCCTGCGTCCGGAACACGAGCTCGCTATCTAGCAAAGGACAGAGAAATGCGCCATAGAAAATCCGGTCGTCGACTGGGTCGCAACAGCTCGCACCGCAAGGCCATGTTCCGCAACATGGCCACGTCGATGGTGAAGCACGAAACGATCCGTACGACGGTTCCCAAAGCCAAAGAGCTGCGTCGCGTCGTCGAGCCGCTGATCACGCTCGCGAAGGAAGACAGCGTCGCGAACCGTCGCCTGGCTTTCGATCGCCTGCGCGACAAGGAAGCGGTTGGCAAGCTGTTTTCGGATATCGGCCCGCGCTTCAAGGACCGGCCGGGTGGCTACCTGCGCATCCTCAAGACGGGCCCGCGCCCGGGCGATGCCGCGCCGATGGCCATCGTGATGCTGACCGAGAAGGCGGATGAAGCGAAGGCCGTCGCGGAAGAATAATTCCCGCACCGCAGGAGCGCGATAGAAAAGCCGGGCGTTGCCCGGCTTTTTTCATGGTGACGGGCCGGTTGCCGGCAAACCATCCAGGAAGGATCGCAGGCCGGCGAGGTAGTTTCGCTCATCCCGCAGGAAGGCGTCATTGTGCGTGCCGCGAAGCTCGAGGAACGACCGTGGCTCCCTGGCCGCCGCGAATATTGCCTCCCCGTGACGGAAAGGGACGATCTCGTCATCGCGGCTGTGGACAACCAGGACGGGACAAGCGGCTTGCCGCACGAGGTCCTCGGTCGCATGTCGCAGGCGGCTCAGCCAGCGCACCGGCAGCCAGGGGTAATACTCGGCGGCGATGTCCGGGACCGAGGTGAACGACGATTCGACGACCAGCGCCAGGGGCCGGTTGCGCGCCGCCAGGTAAGCCGCCGCAGACGCCCCCATCGACCGCCCGAACACGATGATGCGCCGTTGCGACTTCCCGCTGGTCTCCGTCAGGTAGCGCCAGGCGGCTTCCGCATCGCGGTAAATGCCTCGCTCGGTCGTGCGGCCCCCGCTTTGCCCGTAGCCGCGATAATCGATGATCAGCACCGACAGCCCGAGTTCCAGGAACTGGCGGACGGATTCGAGGCGGTGCGAGATATTGCCGGCATTGCCATGGAAAAACAGCAGCACGCGGTCGGATTCGCCCGGAACGAACCAGCCGTGCAGCAGGACACCGTCGCTCGTTTCGATCGTCACATCGTCGTAATCGACATCGATATCGGCAGGCGTACGATCGAGCGAGCGTCCCGGAACATCCGGCAAATACAGCATGCGCGCCTGCATCAGGTAAACCACGAGCGCCAGTACGGCGTAACAGGCGATACCGGCGAGGAGCAACTTCAGCATGGCAATCGTCGGCCGGCCCCGGTTCAGGTCTCCGATGCCTGGCGGCTCTTCGTCGATGCCGCCAGTTTGTCGATGAGCTGCGATACGTACTCCGGCGAATGCGTGTTTTTCGCGACCAGTACGTACACGGCCGGAACGACCACCAGGGTCAGCAGTACGGAGAAAGTGACGCCGAAGAAGACGACGGCCCCGATCGACTGGCGGGACAACTCGCCGGCGCCGGAGGCGAGGAGCAGCGGGACGGAGCCGAATGCCGTGCACATGCTGGTCATCAATACGGGGCGCAGGCGGGTCTTCGCGGAATGGATGACCGCCTCGCGATAGTCCTCGCCGCGATCCCGCAGCTGGTTCGCGAATTCGACGATCAGGATGCCGTTCTTGGCCGCGAGCCCGATCAGCATGATTGCGCCGATCTGGCTGTAGATGTTGATCGTGGAGCCGAATACCCACAGGCCAATGAGTGCGCCGGTAACGGCCAGCGGCACCGTCGTCATGATGATCAGCGGGTGCTTGAAGCTCTCGAACTGTGCGGCGAGCACGAGGTAGGCGATAACAAGCGCCAGGACGAAGGTCACGTAGATCGAACTTCCCGTCGCCTTGAAGTCGCGGGATTCTCCGTCGTAACCGAGGCGCGCGGAATCCGGCAGCTTGTCGCTCACGATGCGCTCGAGTTCGGCCAGCGCGTCGCCGAGCGAGTAGTTGTTCTCGAGGCTGGCGCTGATCGTTATCGAGCGCATCCTGTCGAAGCGGCGCAGGTCGACCGGGCCGGCAACCTCTTCGAGCCGCACCAGGTTCGATAACGGGATCAGGCTGCCGGACGTCTGAGAGCGCACGTAGATGGTCTCCAGGTCGCTCGGCGTTTGCCGGCGTTCATCGGCGCCCTGGAGAATGACCCGGTACTCCTCGCCGTCGCGGACGAAGGTCGTTACGACGCGGGAACCGAGTATCGTCTCGAGGGTCCGGCCGACGTTGGACAGCGATACCCCGAGGTCGGCGGCCCGATCGCGGTCGACGAAGACGTCGATCTTCGGCTTGCGCTCGTTGTAGTCGGACTGCAGGTTGGACAGGCCGGGCAGTTTCGATGCTTCCTCCATGACGATGTCGCGCCACTCTGCGAGCTCGTCGTAGTCGGTGCCGCCCAGGACGATATTGAGCGGCCGCGAACTCTGGCCGATCGCCCATGCGCCCGGCGCAAACGCGAATACCTGCGCGCCCGGCAAGTCGGCGAACTGGCGATTCCAGCTCGAGACGATTTCCTGCGCAGTGCGCTCCCGCTTCGACCAGACTTCGAGCGGGGCGACCACCCGCCCGACGTTCACGTCCGCGCCGGCGCGCCAGCTGCCGGAACGGCCGAGCACACGGAGCACGTCGCCTTTCTCCTTATCGGCGAGGATGATGTCCTCGACGCGCTTGATGTAGCCCACGGTGTAGTCGAGGCTGGCGCCGTCCGGGGCCCTGATCATCGCGAGGGCGAGGCCGCGGTCCTCGCGCGGCATGAATTCGGCGGGCAGCCGGTTGAGCAGCAACAGGCTGCCGAGGAACAGGGCGAGCGCGGTGACGATCACGACGAACGGGCGTGCCGACGTTCGCCGCAGCACGCGCTCGTACCACGACGACAGCCGCTTGAACATCGCGTCGACGAAATGCGCGAACCGCCCGCGGTGCAGGCGATTGTCGTGGAACAGCTTCGATGTGAGCATCGGCACGAGCGTCAATGCGACCAGGCTCGAGAATGCGACCGCCGCGGCGAGCGAGATGCCGAACTCGTTGAAAATGTCGCCGATATTGCCCGGCATGAAGGACACCGGGAGGATTACCGCAATTAGCACCAGCGTGGTCGCGATCACGGCGAAGCCGATCTCGCGGCTGCCATTGACGGCCGCGAGCAGCGTCGGCTCCTTGCCCTCGATGCGCCGCACGATGTTCTCCAGCACGACGATGGCGTCATCGACGACCAGGCCAATCGCGAGTACGAAACCGAGCAGCGTCAATGTGTTGATCGAATAGCCCAGGCTCGCCATGACAGTGAACGCCGAGACGATCGATATCGGGATTGTCACGGCCGGAATGATGGTTGCGCGTACGGTCCCGATAAAGGCATAGATCACGATGAGCACTAGGCCCAGGGCGATGGCCAACGCCTTGCCGACTTCCACCAGGGAGGCGCGTATGAAGACGGCCGTATCGATGTTGATCGCCAGCTCGATGTCCGGCGGCATCGTCGCCTGGAGTTCCTTGAGACGCTTTGTGACATCGGTATTGACCTGCAGCAGGTTGGCCTGTGCCTGGGGAGTAATGCCGAGGCTCATGTCGGCACCGCCATCGGTGGCCGAGTAGGTGCGCGCGTCCTCCGGCGCGAATTCGACGTCGGCGACCTCGCCGAGGCGGATCAGGTAGTCGCCGGCGCCCTGCTTGAGGACCAGTTGTTCGAAATCGCTGACCGACCTGAAGCCGGTGTTTGTTCGCAGCGTAAATTCGCGGGCCGTGGATTCGAGGCGGCCGGACGGGATCTGCACGTTTTCCCTGCGCAGGGCGTCCTCGATGTCCGCGACGGTCAGTTCGCGGGCGGCGAGACGCTTCGGATCTATCCAGATGCGCATCGCCGGGCGCCGCCCGCCGCTATTGCGGACCTGCGCGACGCCGTCCACCGCGGACAATACATCCACGATGTAGCGCTCGGCGAAATCCGAGACCTCCATGATCGAGCGGGTGTCGCTCGAGACGCTGATCCACATGGACGTCTCTGCGGCGGAATCCTGCTTGCTGATCTGCGGCGGCTCGGCTTCGTCCGGCAGCACCCCGAGGACGCCCGACACCCGGTCACGGACATCGTTCGCGGCGCCGTCGATGTCGCGGTCGCGAGTGAACTCGAGGGTAATGATCGACCGCTCGTCGTAACTGACCGAGGAAATCTTGGTGATGCCGGCAATGCCCGCCAGCTGGTCTTCCAAGACCTGGGTCACGCGCCGCTCGACGATGTCCGATGCGGCACCCCGGTAGTCGGTGGTGATGGACACGATCGGTCGCTCGATATCCGGAAATTCCCGGATCGGCATGCTGCCCACCGACATGCCGCCGACGATGACCAGGATCAGCGAGATGACCGCGGCGAATACCGGGCGGCGGACCGAGACGTTGGAGATCAGCATGCGACCGGGGTCATGGCGTCAACAGGCCCTAGCTGCCGCTGGTGGGCGTGTTGCTCGAGGCGGTCCTGGCCTCGGAGGATTCGACCTGGGCGCCGTCCCGGACCTTGTGCGTGCCCTCGGTCACGACGCTCTCGCCCGCAGCGAGGCCGTCGGCGATGACCACGAAACCGGGGATTCTGCGCCCGAGCTGCACCTGGCGTTTTTCCGCCAGGCCTTCCCTGACGACATAGACGTATTGCCGTGACCCCTCCGGCACGATGGCCTGCTCCGGCGCCATCAGGACATCGCCGCGGTCGCGTTGCAGATCGACGGTCATGAACATGCCGGGCTTAAGGAGGCCGTCCTCGTTCGGGATTACCGCTCGTACCTCGACGGCACGCGATACCGGGTCCAGGCGCGTGTCTATGCTTGCCACGATGCCGCGGAACTCGCGGTCGGGAAACACCAGGCTGCGTGCGACGATGCCCATGTTCTCGTTGATGATGTTGACGAAAGTCTCGGGAACCGAGAAATCCAGCTTAATGACACTGACGTCGTCGAGCGTTGTTATGACGCTATCCGTATTCACGAAACTGCCAGGGCTGACGCGCCTGAGGCCAATGCGCCCCGAGAACGGTGCGCGCAAACGGGTGTTCCTGAGCTTGGCGCGGGCGGCCTCCACGTTCGCCTCGTCCACCCTCACCTGGGCGAGCAGCGCTTCGAGGCTGGACGCCGAGATCGCCCGGGTGGACTCGAGCTCCTTGCTGCGGTTGTAGAGGCTGCGGCTTTCCGACAGCGACGCTTCGGCCAGCGCGAGTCCGGCCTGGATCTCGCTGTTCTCCAGTTCGAGCAGCAGGTCTCCTTCTTCGACGAACTGTCCTTCCTCGAACAGGATTCGGGTGACCAGGCTGGTGACGCGCGGGCGGATTTCGACCGACTCGTTGGCCTTTGCCGTTCCCAATGCCTCGATTTCATCGACGAGAGGGCGCAATTCGATGCGCTCCGTCACCACCTTGGCGGCGGCGCCCCAGGCACCGGCTGGCGGGCTTTGCGGGTCGTCGCTGCAGGCGGCGAAGAGCGGCAGGCAAGCGATTATTATTGTCAGGGACTTGAGGCTATGCATCTTCACGGGGTCGGTCGCACGGCGCCACCGACAATCGAACGGGATCCACCAGTTTACTCCCTGGCGCGGGCAAAATGTCGCCCGTGACAAAACGTTACAGCTGCCGGGCCAGGCCCGCAAGGCGCATGAAATGGCGCGAATCGGGTTTGACATAAGCCCTTAGCGGCGCCCGGAATAAGCCGTTAGTCATTGAAAATCCGCATAAAAACGGGAAATTTCACCAGCTGTGAGGCTCCTCACAGCCAATAATGACCGGGCGCACTAAAGTGATAATTCTGCAATCCCGGGGAGATCGCCATCAGCAAGGACAGGGCATTCGATGATTGCGTCATCCTGTCGAAGGAAGCCTTCGATCCGGATGCCGTTTTTCTCGACGATATCGTCGACGACGCGGTCCTGCCCTACCTGAGTCTCGCGGTCGACGGGCTGACCGACGGAGCCGATCGGCGCAGAGGCAGGCTCGAGCTGCGGCCCGAGGATGCTGCTGCAAACGAGCAGGCTTGCCCCGATACGACGTTGCCCGCCATAAAATTCGATCCGGAACAGCTCGAAGTCGATGGCTGGGAGTCGTCTCTGTGGCGCAGGATGAAGCGCATTATCGGCTTTTAGATCGATCTCGCATCGCATAAGATGCGTCGATGATTTTCAACGACAAGACGGTCATCATCACCGGTGGCTCCGAGGGCGTGGGCGCCGCAACCGCCCGGCTTTTTGCCGATGCCGGCGCGAACCTGATGCTGGTGGCGCGCAACCGCAAGAACCTCGAAGCAATGGCCGCGGAGCTGCGCGATCGCACGCGGGTCGAGATTTTCCCGATGGACGTGTCCGATGCAGACAGCTGTGTCGACCTGTTCAAAAAGACCCTGTTCGAATTCGGCAGGATCGACGTGCTCGTGAACAACGCCGGCTACCACGCGCGGGGTTATGCCGAGTCCGCCACCGCGGAAGAACTGGCCCGGACGATAGACGTGAATCTCAGGGCGCCGATCGTGCTGATGCGCCTCGCCCTGCCGCACATGCGTGATGTGGGTGGGGGCGCGATCATCAACGTGGCTTCGCTGGCGGGGCGCACCCCGGTGCCGGGCAGCGCCGCATACTCCGCCAGCAAATTCGGCCTGCGGGCATTCACATTTTCGCTGGCCGAGGAAATCCGGGATGCGAATATCAAGCTCGCCGTCGTGTCACCTGGTCCCATCTCAACGCAGTTCATCCTCGCCGATATCGACAAGACTTCCGACCTGACGTTCTCACAGCCGATGAGCACGGCGGAAGACGTGGCCCAGGCTATCCTCGATCTTTGCGGCAACAAGCAGCGCGAGCTGGCGATGCCGGCGATAAGCGGCATCCTGACGACGGTGAGTTACCTGATGCCGTGGCTCGGGCGAGCCTTGCGCCCGATGCTCGAGCGCAGGGGCGCCCGGGTGAAGAAGGAAATCAAGGCGAAGGCCCGGGGCACACCGCCGGACAACGGCACCTGAAAAATGGCGGCCCGCAGGGGGGAGGTGCGGGCCGCCGGGTTGATCATCGACGGACATAAATGTCCGTGGGGGATCGATGATCGTTGCTGCTCATGCGCTCGGCGTCTCTTCCCTTGCGACACGCGCGAGATTGATCCTGGGCGCCGGCAGGCCGGTATCCAGTTCGACGGCTTGCCGGAACGTCCTGCGGGCAATATCGGTACTGCCCTTGGCCGCGTGCAGCACGCCCAGGTTGGACAACGCGACCGCGAGGTAAACACGATCGAGCTTCTGCGATGACGCAGCTCCGAGAGAGTTGCTGCGCGGCTTTTCGCCCCCGAGCATTATTGCCAGCGCGGATTCACAGGCCGCCGTCGCCTTCTCGAGTGCACCGGTCTTGGTGTAGGCGACGCAGAGATTCGTCTGCTTCGAGTAGGCGTCCCTGTTTCCCTTGGTGGCCGTTAATTTCGCGATTGCGCGCTCGTAGTTTCCGGCGGCGACCTTGCTGCCGTGCGCCGCATCGACGATGACCGTCATCGTGTAAGCGGGGTCCGCTTCGTCGGCAGCAAGCGGTCCCGCCGTGGCAAGCGATGCCGCGAGCGCGAGCGACCGCGACAGCCGCACGAACCGGTGAGGTTTCTTTGTCGGGTTCATGATTTTCTCTCCAGGCGATTAAAGGATTCTGCGACGTCAGGGTCGCGGATCGTTTCGTCGGGAAAACAGTAGGGCCGGTGGCAGCCCGCCGCAAACGAATAAAAATCGCCTGAATACTGAAAAAAATTCATCAGAAATCGTCGAAATTCTGTAACACCCAGTGTCTCAGTGTCTGGATGGTTTCGTTGTCTGTGTCGTCATTGCGGCAGACGAAGTAATACGCATCGCGCGTAAGCAGCTCGTGGTCGGAGAGCGGTACCAGGCTGCCGCTTTCAAACCACGCGTCGCTGAGTTGAACCGGGACCAGTGCGGCGCCGAGGCCGCGTTCGGCGGCCCGGGCGATCGCGATCATGGAGTCGAGCCGGATGATGCTCGCGCCTCGAGGCACCTCTACACCGGATGATCGTGACCATTGCCGCCACGCACCCGGCCGGCTGTCGTGGACAAGCAGCGGCACGTCGCCGGAGATCGACGTGTCGGTAACCACCATCTTCTTGCGGAGTTGGGGAGAAGCCGCGGGTATCAGCCGCAGGGGGAACAGCCGGTCGGAGCTGTAGCCGGCCGGTGCTGCGCGAAAGACGCGTATGGAGACGTCTGCCGTGGCGGGATGTTTCTCCGCCGATTCGTCACTGGTATCGACCCTGATGTCGATGTCCGGGTGGGTGCGCGTGAATTCCGGCAGCCTCGGAATGAACACTTCGCTGGCGAAAAAAGGCTGCACCGAGATACTGAGCGTGCTGCGCGTTGCGAATACGCGATGGCGCGCGGCCACTTCGTCGAGACGCATGATCAGGGGCCTGATGTCGTCCAGCAGCGAGTGCCCCGCTTCCGTCAGCACCAGCGATCGGCTCGTGCGTGCGAACAGCTTCTGGCCGAGTTCATCTTCGAGGTTTCTGATCTGGTGGCTGACCGCGGAAGCCGTGATGAACAGTTTGTCCGCAGCTTTCCGGAAACTCTCCTGCTCAGCGGCGATACAGAACGTTCGCAGTCCGCGCAGGGACAGGTTTCGGTTGATCGGAGTCATGGCAATTCAATGCAGGATGCGTACCAGCACGGCGGTCGGAGCGACCCCGGTGGTGATTTTCCAAGCGTTTGAATTTAATAGATAAAAAAGCAGGATCAGGTGCAGCGATTGCGGCTTTCGCACCATGATCGCGCAGGCCCGGGCCGATGCTGCACACTATTGAAGCGTGCCGCGGCCGCAGGTGCCGGTCGGGTTACGGCGATAGCGCGGCGGCTAGCGGAGATCGGCGAACGCGTCGCGCGTGAGGTTTTCGCAGCCGTCCGCGAGCACCCGGACGTTGTCCTCGATGCGGATACCGCCGAAAGGCCGCAGGGCCGCGACCGCATCCCAGTCGACGAAGGTCTCGGCGGGTGTGCCGCGCAGGTCGTCGAGCAGCATGTCGATGATGTAAAGCCCCGGCTCGATCGTGAGCACCATGTCTGCCTCGAGCACGCGCGTCAGCCGCAGGAACGGGTGACCGCTCGGCGGATCGATCGTCGTGCCGCTCTCGTTCTCCATGAAACCGGCGACATCGTGCACCTGTATGCCAAGGAGGTGGCCGATCCCGTGCGGCATGAATGCGCTGGTGACGCCTTCGGTGAGCAGCGCGTCGGCGTCGCCGCGGGCGAGCCCCGATTCGACCAGGACACCCGCGGTGAGGCGGTGCGTCTCGAGCTGCAGTTCCCGGAAATCGACGCCCGCCCTGATTCGGCTAACCAGCGTCTGCTGCAGGGACTCCATGAGCGTGATCAGTTCGGAGAATCGTGCGTCCCCGTTGCTGTACGTGCGCGTGATATCGGATGCATAACCGTGAACCTGGGCGCCGGCGTCGATCAGGAAGGATCGCAACTCGGGCGGTGCGTCGCGATCGAGGTCCGTGTAATGCAGGATCGCGCCGTGTTCATTGAGAGCGATGATGTTGCTGTACGGCAGTTCGCCCTCGGCATGGCTGGTGGCGTTGCAGAAGGCCTGGTGGATGGCGAATTCCGGCAGTCCCTCGTCGAAAGCCGCGGCGGCCGCCAGGTGCCCGAGTGCGCCGCGCCTTGCCGCAAGGCGCATGCAGGCGAGCTCGTAGGGTGTCTTTGACGAGCCGCGTGCGTAGTGGAGGATGTTGACGGCCGTCGTCGGATTGATGCGGTCGATACCGAATGCATGCTTCGCGTCGTCGATCTCGCCGATCAGGATGCACCTGTCGCGGTCCGCCGGCAGGTGTGCCGCGGCCTCGTCGAGTTCGTGCACGATGCGAATATCGAAGTGCGGGGCCCAGTAGCCATCCGGGGCGCCGGGTACCGGATGCCAGTAGTCGTGCGGCTGATAATAGACGAGTACGGGTTTCTCGCCCGGCGTGTAGACGATGTAAGACATCGGCAGCCGGGTCAGGGGCGCCCAGCCGACGAAATGCGGATTAGCGCGAAACGGGTAGGTGTTGTCGTCGAGGAACGCGAACTTCGGGGCACCGGAAAAAATTACCGCGTGGGACCCTCCGGCGCGCTCCAGCGCATGATCGTGGCGTCGGCAAATCGCTTCGACATGCTGCGCATAGAGGGCCCCGAGCTCGGGGTTCTTGTCGGTGTAATTCAGGCTCATGACCCGAATCATACCGGCAGCCGATTGGCGGTACGAGTTTAAATCGCACACCAAACTAGGCATTATTGTCGCCCCTTTGAATCTCGCGGAGTGCCCGATGAGGCGATGGTATGCGCTGGGAGGAATCGTGTTCTTGATGTCGGGAAGTGCGGCTACCGCTGAAGGCCTGGCCGCCTATGATCGCGTTACCGGGCTGCCCCATGCATCCCGGTCCGAAGTCATCGCGCCGCATGGCATGGCGGCGACGAGCCAGCCGCTCGCGACCCAGATTGCCCTGGATATCCTCAAGGCGGGCGGTTCCGCGGTGGACGCCGCGATTGCGGCGAATGCGGCGCTCGGGCTCATGGAGCCTACCGGCTGCGGCGTTGGCGGCGACCTGTTCGCCATTGTCTGGGATGCGGACAAACGTGAGCTCACGGGCCTCAATGCGTCGGGCCGGGCGCCGGCCAAAATGACCATCGACTATTTCCGCGACAATGGCATGGACGCCATCCCGCCGCTGGGCCCGCTGCCGGTCAGCGTGCCGGGTGCGGTCGACGGCTGGTACGAACTGCACGGCCGCTACGGGCGTCTCCCGATGGCCGAGATACTGGCTCCGGCGATTCGCTACGCGCGCGACGGATTCCCGATGTCCGAAGTGATCGCCTATTACATGGCGCGCAACAAGCGCTACGTCGACGAATACCCCGGTTTTGCGGAAACCTACATGCCCGGGGGTGACACGCCGAAGAAAGGCGAGATATTCCGGAATCCGCGGCTCGCGAAAACCTACGAGAAAATCGCCGGAGGTGGCCGCGATGTCTTCTACAGGGGCGAGATTGCGAAAGTGATCGATGCCTTCATGAAGGAGCAGGGCGGCCTGTTGCGCTACGAGGATCTCGCGAACCACCGGTCGGAATGGGTGACGCCCGTGTCGACGAACTACCGCGGCTGGGATGTCTATGAATTGCCGCCGAGCGGCCAGGGGATCGCAGCGCTGCAGATACTCAACGTCCTGGAGGCCTACGATATCGGCTCGATGGGTTTCGGCAGCGCCGAATACATCCATCTGTTCGTCGAGGCGAAGAAGCTCGCTTACGAGGACCGCGCCCGGTATTACGCGGACATGGATTTCGCCGATGTTCCCGTGGAAACGCTGATTTCGAAGGACTATGCGGCTGAGCGCCGCAAACTCATTTCCACGGAAAAAGCCTCACAGAGCCTGCCGGCGGGCGACGCGAAGCTGGAGAAAGGCGACACTATCTACCTCACCGTTGCGGACAAGGACGGCAACATGGTGTCCCTGATCCAGAGCAACTTCCGCGGCATGGGGTCCGGCATGATCCCGGGAGAGCTCGGCTTCATGCTGCAGGACCGCGCCGAGTTGTTCAGCCTCGATCCCGGCCACGCCAACGCGCTGCAGCCGGGCAAGCGCCCGTTCCACACGATCATTCCCGCGTTCGTCATGAAGGACGGTGAGCCGCTGATGAGTTTCGGCGTCATGGGAGGATCGATGCAACCCCAGGGCCACGTGCAGATCATCGTCAACATGCTGGACTTCGGGATGAACCTGCAGGAGGCGGGCGACGCTGCCCGCATGCGCCATGGCGGTTCGTCCCAGCCCACCGGTGAGATCATGACCGACGGCGGCACAGTGTACCTGGAGCGCGGCTTCAGCGCGGAAACGCGCCAGGCGCTGCAGCGCCTGGGCCACAAACTCGGCGATAGTGACGGTAGCTTCGGAGGCTACCAGGCGATCCTGCGCGACCGGGAGCAGGGCGTGTACTATGGCGCCTCCGAGGTCCGGAAGGACGGCCAGGCAGCCGGTTACTAGAGCATCATGACGCAGGACATCTACCTGACCGGTATCACGACGACCGGCACACCCCATATCGGCAACTACGTCGGCGCCATCCGCCCGGGAATCGCCGCGAGCAAGGATCCGTCGACCGAGCATTTCTACTTCCTCGCCGACTACCACTCGCTGGCGAAGAACGAGGACCCGGACAAGATTGCACGGTCCACCCTGGAGATTGCGGCGTCGTGGATGGCGCTGGGCCTGGATACCGAGCGCGCGTTCTTCTACCGGCAGTCGGATATCCCCGAGATTCCGGAGCTTACCTGGATACTGACCGGCATGACCGCCAAGGGGCTGATGAACCGCGCGCATTCCTACAAGGCGGCGGTGCAGGAGAACGACGAGCGCGGCAACGCGGATCCCGACAAGGGCGTCACGATGGCACTCTACAGCTATCCGATTCTGATGGCGGCCGATATCCTGATGTTCAAATCGACGAAGGTGCCGGTAGGCCGTGACCAGAAGCAGCACGTCGAGATGGCGCGCGACATCGCGCAGCGGTTCAATCACCACTACGGCGAAACCTTCGTGCTGCCGGAACCGGTTATCGGCGAGCACACGGCAGTTCTGAAAGGTCTCGACGGGCGTAAGATGTCGAAGAGCTACAACAACACCATCCCGTTATTCGCCACCGAGAAACGGCTGCGCAAACTGATCATGAAGATCAAGACCAACAGCCTGGAGCCTGGTGAACCGAAGGATACGGCGGACAGTACGCTGTACGAAATCTACAAGGCGTTCGCGACCGGGGAGGAAACCAGGGACATCGAACAGCGCTATGCCGAAGGCATCGCCTGGGGCGAGATGAAGCAGCTCCTGTTCGAGTACATCAACGAGCAGCTCAAGCCGGCGCGCGAAGAGTACGAGCGACTTATCGCCAATCCGGAGGTCGTGGAGGCCGAGCTGCACAAGGGTGCCGAGAAAGCGCGCGAACGCTCCGCGCCGTTTCTCGCCGAGATCCGCGACACGATAGGGATCCGCAGGCTGGGCTAGCGGCGATGCCGTACCTTCTCGCAGCAGACACAGTACTCCTGCTGCACGTGCTGTTCGTCGTTTTCGTTGTCACCGGGCTCATACTGATCCTGGCGGGCAAACTCCTGTCGTGGGCGTGGGTGCGAAACTGGTGGTTTCGCGTGATCCATCTCGCCGCGATCGGTGTCGTTGTGATGCAGTCCTGGCTCGGCGTCATCTGTCCCCTCACGTCGCTCGAAATGTACTTGCGTGATAAGGCCGGCGACGCCACCTATGCGGGCAGCTTCGTCGCGCACTGGCTCGAGTCAATCCTGTACTATCGGGCTCCGGCCTGGGTTTTCGCGGCGTGTTATACGGCCTTCGCCGCCATCGTGGTGCTGAGCTGGGTCTGGGTACGGCCGCACAGGAGGCATTGAACAGTGCCTGACAACTTCAATCTGGCTCATGCGAATATCGCGCGTATGCGCGCGGCGCTGGATGACCCGCTAATGGCCGGGTTTGTCGAGCGGCTGGAGCCACTGAATTTGCTGGCGGATACAAGCCCCGGTTTCATCTGGCGCCTGCAGGATGAGGACGGCGATGCGACCGCGATCCGCGTCTTCGAAGACGAGCGAATCCTTTTTAATCTCTCCGTGTGGCGGTCGATCCAGGATCTCGAGAACTATACGTACAGGAGCGCTCATGTCGAAGCCGTGCGGGCGCGTGGCGAGTGGTTCGTGCGAATGGCGAAGCCGGGACTGGTGCTCTGGTGGGTTGCCGCGGGAGAGCTGCCGACCGTCGAGGACGCGCGCCGGCGCTTCGAGCTGTTGTGGGAGCAAGGCCCGGGTCCGGACGCGTTCACTTTCAGCAAGCGCTGCGAGGTGCCGGCATGATCTCGGCTCAGGATGCGCTGCGGCGACTGCAGGAAGGTAATGCGCATTTCGTGTCGGGTGACGTCAATCACGATGCGCAGCACTACCGGGTGAGGCGCGAACAACTCGTCGCGGGCCAGGAGCCGTTTGCGATCGTGGTCGGGTGCTCGGACTCCCGCGTGCCTGTCGAGACCGTGTTCGACCAGGGCCTGGGCGACCTGTTCGTCATTCGCATCGCGGGCAACGTCATATCGCATACGCAGCTCGGAAGCATCGAATTCGCCGCCACGCGGTTCGGCGCGCGGCTGGTGGTCGTGCTGGGGCACACCGGCTGCGGTGCCGTGGAGGCGGCCTTTGCCACGTTACAGCAGGGCACGGAACCGGGGTCCGACAATCTTCGCCTGCTGTTCGATACGATCCGGCCCTCCGTCGAATGTGCGCTCGAATGCGCCGCCGGTCGCGATAAGGATGCTCTCCTCGACCTGGTGGGCCGTGAAAACGTGCGGCGTTCCGTCGATGTGATTCGCAACAGTCCGGGCATCCTGCAGCGACTCGTCGAGCATGACGGGCTCGTCGTTGCGGGCGCGGAATACTCGCTGGCCACGGGAAAGGTGGAGTTCCTCTGACGGGAGACACGTTGGACGGCCCGATATTGAACACGGAACGGCTCGAACTCCGCTGGCTGACGCTGGAGGACACGCCGCTGATGCTGGCGGTCTGGAACGATCCCGCATTCATCCGCTACGTAGCCGACCGCGGCATCCGCACGCTCGCGCAGGCCCGCGAGGCGGTCGAGGCCGGACCGCTGCGCTTGTATGCGGAGTACGGCTACGGGCCGTTTCGCCTCAGGAGGCGCGAGGACGACATGGACCTCGGGATCTGTGGCCTGTTCCGCCGTGCCGGTCTCGACGAGGCCGATATTGGCTTTGCCGTCCTGCCCGAGTTTTGCGGCCAGGGCTTCGGTTTCGAAGCGTCCGCTGCAGTGCTCGAACATGCGCGTGATGCGCTCGGGCTGCCCTGCGTAACGGCGATCGTCTCACCGCAGAACGAGGCCTCCATCGGCCTGCTCGAGAAACTGGGCCTGCATTACGAAAGGCAGGTCCGGATGCCGTGCGACGATCACGACGTCAGTCTCTATCGCATCGATTTCCCCGGCTGAACGCCGGGCCGCATGCGGGGGCGAGGTCCGGTAACGCCGTGCTGGTGGTTGCCGCACCGCAATTGCCCGGCGCATCGGTGAAAGTCGCGTTTGCTTGACAGCTCGGGCTGGGCCGGCCGAATATGGGCCGCTATGTCACCGAAACGATTCAAGTCGAAAATCGATCGCTGGCTGCTGTTCCTGCTGATCGCCGTCATGGTTTTCGAGATCGTCGTCATGGGCATCGCCGCCACCAGGGCGTCGGGCCCGCTTGAAGCCACGTTCCTGATCGTGGCTGCGCTCGCAATCGTCGCCTTGCTGGGTTCGATGCTGGTTGGCACGCACTACACGGTGCACGCGAGCACCCTGCGTATTGCCTGCGGTCCTTTCCGTTGGAAAGTACCGCTCGACGCCATCGATGCCGTCGAGCCGACACGCAATCCGCTGTCATCACCCGCGCTGTCGCTCGACCGGCTGCGAATCCGCTACGGCAAGCGGCGGATCATGGTGTCGCCGGCGGACAAGGCGGGCTTCCTGAAAGCAATCGGGCAGGACCCGGTCGATGTCCGGCGATAATGACGCCGTCGACTGGCGCAAGCTCCGCGAGTTCGCCGGTGTGGACCTTGCGAGCTCCTTCGTGCTCACGTGGTATTTCGAGTCGGACACGCTGTTCGTCGACTGCGACATCCTGCTGCAACCCGAACACGCGTTCTACGAGAAACCGCGCCCTGCCGAAAAAGTGTGTATTCGTCCTGCCATCATCGAATTTCCGTTCTGCACCGGGGTATCCTTGGTTGGTGCGCCGGGCAGCGACGATATCAGGCAGCTCGTGAGCAGGCTGGGCCACGGCGCCATTACGGGCATGCGGCGCCGCGCCGGCGGGCGCTACGAGCTGGGCGGCGAGTTCGGCACGGTGATCATCGTCGCGGAACGCCCGGTTCTCAGGCTCAAGGGCCCCTGAGGCCCCGGGGGAGCAAGCGATGCAAGCGGAAAATCGGATCGACTACATCGAAATACCGGTTACCGACCCGGCGCGGGCGCGGGATTTTTTTGCCGCCCTGATGGGCTGGGAATTCCAGGACTACGGGCCGGACTACATCAGCTTCAGCGACGGCCGGCTCGCCGGCGGTTTTCGTCGCGCCGCGGAAGCGCCACCGCCGAACGGCGTGTTGCTGGTGTTCTTCAGCGAGAATCTGGAGCGCGATCGTGCCCGGGTGAAGGAGCTCGGCGCCACGATCAGCCAGGACATATTTGAATTTCCCGGTGGTCGTCGATTTCATTTCCTGGACCCGCTGGGCAACGAGTATGCGATCTGGGCAGAGCCGGAAGACAAACAATAACGGAGCGGACCACTATGCATGTCAAGATCGAACACCCCTGCGTACAGCACAAGCTGGCGCTGATTCGCAATGTCGAAACGGGTCACAAGAAATTCAGGGAGCTCGCCACGGAGATAACCGAGTTCGTCTGTTACGAGGCACTGAAGAACGTCAACACGCGCGAGGTCGAAGTGCAGACGCCGCTGGAAGTCGCAACATGCCGCATGATCGACGACGACATCGTGGTCGTGCCGGTATTGCGCGCCGGGATCGGGATGCTGGAGGGCATCCTGGAGCTGGTGCCTACGGCCCGTGTCGGTTTCGTGGGTCTGTACCGGGATGAGGAGACGAAGCAGCCGGTCGCCTACTACGAGCGCTTTCCGCCGCAGGCGAAGTCCGGCACCTGCATCATCATCGACCCCATGCTCGCGACGGGCGGATCGACGGTCGCCGCGATCGACCAGCTGAAGGAATTTGGTGCAAAGGATATCGTCGTCATCTGTATCGTGACGTGCCCGGAGGGCCTGGCGCTGGTCGAGGAGAAGCATCCGGACGTCCCCGTCTATACCGCGGCAATCGACAGACACCTCAATGAAAACAAATACATAGTGCCGGGGCTGGGCGACGCTGGCGATCGCCTGTTCGGCACTTCGCACTAGGTGGGGGACGCGCGATGGCGGCCAACAAGACGCGTCCGACTCGCGGCAGCGTCACCGCGTTCGTGGCCGCGATCGACAATCCCCGGATGCGCGCCGATGCGCGCAAGGTTGCGGCGATGATGCGGCGTGCAACGGGCAAGCGCGCAAAAATGTGGGGTCCGAGCATGGTGGGTTACGGCAGCTATCATTACCGTTACGTCAGCGGCCGCGAGGGCGATTTCATGATCACCGGGTTTTCCCCACGCAGGCAGGCGCTCACCGTCTACGTCATGCCCGGCTTCAGTCGCTTCGGGAAGCTGATGTCGAAGCTCGGCAAATACACGACCGGCAAGTCCTGCCTCTACATCAAGCGGCTCGAGGATATCGATGAGACCGTGCTCGAGCAGCTTATCTGCGAGTCGGTCGATTACATGACAGCGCATTACGACACGAGATGACGCCATGAGTGACACCATCAAGACAACCCGACTCGTCGGCAACGAGCTCATCGTTGAAACGAAATACGGCACCGAAGTCTACGACGGCAAGTTTCTCGTCGCGGCGCTGCTCATCTACGTCGCGAAGGGAAGCGGGACGATCGAGCCCGAGGAAGCGGCGAAAATGATCGACCTGATCGAGCAGCATTTTCAGCTCGAGGGCTCGGAGTCACTCGAATTGCTGACTCGTGCGATGAGCGAGCTCGCCGAAAAGCCCGAGCTCGCGGAACATCTCGTCGAGCTGGGTCAAACGCTGTCGGACAGGGAGAAGGAAGATATCTCGGTCATGGCGCTGAAAGTCATCGCCGCGGATGGACGCCGGCACGTTTCCGAGATGGAGCAGTTCAACCGCGCCGTGGAAGCGGTCGGCGTTGCACCTGAGATCGTGCACAGGGCATTCGACCGTTACTTCGAGGAGACGATGCCGAACAGATGAGGCATCCCGCAATAGCCGGGCGGGGTCGGACAAACCGATGAAAGCCACCATTCGAAATTTCCTGCAGATGGAGTCCGCCGGCGGCCTCGTGCTGATGGCAGGGGCCGCACTCGCGCTGGTGGCCGCGAACTCTCCGCTGGCGGGCTACTACGATCTCTTCATCGAGACGCCGGTCGAGGTGCGCATCGGCGGTCTCGAGATCGCGAAGCCGCTGCTCCTGTGGGTGAACGACGGGCTGATGGCCGTGTTCTTCTTCCTGGTCGGTCTCGAAGTCAAACGCGAGATCCTCGAAGGCGAGCTGTCGCGGCCGTCGAACGTCCTGCTGCCGGCCCTCGGCGCAGTGGGAGGTATCGTTGCGCCGGTCGGCCTGTACGTACTGTTCAATCTCGGCGACCCGGTAGGCATGAACGGCTGGGCGATCCCGGCCGCGACGGATATCGCCTTCGCGCTCGGCATCCTCATGGTCCTCGGGAAACGGGTGCCGGTCTCGCTCAAGGTGTTTCTCGTGTCGCTCGCGATATTCGACGACCTCGGCGCAATCGTGATCATCGCCATCTTCTACTCGAGCAACCTGTCGATGAGTGCGCTCGTTGTTGCGTCCCTGTGCCTGCTGATTCTCGGCTACCTGAACTGGCGCCACGTGAGCGCGGTGCCGGCCTACGTGCTCGTCGGGATCATCATGTGGGTCGCGGTCCTCAAGTCCGGCGTACACGCGACGCTGGCGGGCGTCGCGCTGGCCATGTTCATACCGATGCGCTCGAAGGAAGAGCCGGAGCGTTCGCCGCTCATGGAACTCGAACACGACCTGCATACGGTAGTTGCCTTCGGCGTTTTGCCGCTGTTCGCGTTCGTCAATGCCGGCATCTCATTCGCCGGTATGAGCCTCGCGGATCTCCTGCATCCCGTGTCGCTGGGCATCGCCGTGGGGCTGTTCGCCGGCAAGCAGCTCGGCGTGTTCCTGTTCTGCCTCGTGGCGATAAAAGCCGGGCTGGCGACGCTCCCCGACCGGGCGTCATGGGGCTCGCTCTACGGCGTCGCGATCCTCAGCGGCGTCGGCTTCACGATGAGCCTGTTCATCGACACGCTCGCGTTCCAGAATCTGCCCGCAGATGCCGTCTTCGACTTCGACGCGCGCCTCGGCATCCTGCTGGGGTCGCTTGCGTCCGGCGTGCTCGGCTATTTCGTGCTCCACCGCACGCTGCCCAAACTCGGCCCGTGACTGGCCGCATCGATCGAAACAGCTGGCAACTGGTCGAGGCGACGGAAGGCGACCTCGAGCAATTGATGACGTGGTTTGCCGGGCCGGAGGACGTGAACCTGTGGGGTGGCCCCCGCTTTCGTTTCCCGTTCACGCCGGACACGTTTCGCCAGGACTGTCGCTGGGGCCGGATGCCGAGTTTCCGGCTGAATTCGCCGGCGGGCGAGTTCGCCGCGTTCGGCCAGATGTATGAACGCTACGGCCGCATCAATTTCGCGCGCCTGATCGTGAATCCGGAAATGCGGGGGGGCGGCGTCGGCAAGCGGCTCCTGGCGGCGCTCATAAAGACCGGGCCCGGTGTAATGACGGCGGATGAATTTTCGCTGTTCTGCTACCGGCACAACGCAGTGGCGCTCGCGTGTTACAGGTCGATGGGTTTCGCTGTGCGGGATTACCCGGATGGGGCACCCATGGCCGACGTCTGCTACTACCTCACCCGGCCGGTCTAGTTGGCCCGGAACGAAGCGGCGAGTGTCTCGAGTTCCCCCCAGCGATCGACACGCCGCTCGAGTTCGGCTTCGGTGTCCGTGAGCGCCTGCAGCGTCTCCCTGACGGTCTCACCATCCCGGGCATAGAAGCCCGGGTCGGCCACCGTCTGCTGCAGCCGGGCGATCGTTTCTTCGAGCGTTTGGATTGCCGCCGGCAGGGATTCCAGCTCGCGCTGGTCCTTGTAGCTCAACTTCGTCGCCGGTCGCTGCCTGCGTCGCTCGGCGGCGCGGCGCTTGCGCTCCTCGGCCTCGTAGGGATTGTCGGTGACCGCCAGCTGCTTCCCCTGTCGCACCCAGTCGCTGTAGCCGCCGACGTACTCCTGGATGCGCCCGTTCTCCTCGAAGACGATGGTGCTCGTTACCACATTGTCCAGGAACTCGCGGTCATGACTGACGACGATCAGCGTGCCGCTGTACTCGCAGAGTTTGTCTTCCAGCACTTCGAGTGTCTCGATGTCGAGGTCATTGGTCGGTTCGTCGAGCACCAGCAGGTTCGCCGGCCGTGTGAACAGCTTGGCGAGGATGACCCGGTTACGCTCGCCGCCCGACAGCGCCTTCACCGGCGTCTCTGCACGCTTGGGACTGAACAGGAAACCCTTCAGATAGCCAACGACATGCCGGTCCTTGCCATTCAGCCTGATATAGGTGCGGCCTTCGCCGACGTTGTAGGCGACGCTCTTCTCGAGATCCAGCGTCTGCCGCAACTGGTCAAAGTAGCCGATCTCCAGGTTGGTGCCGTGCTTCAGCGTGCCGGTCTGTGGCTCGAGCTGGCCAAGCAGCAAACGCAGCAGCGTCGTTTTGCCGACACCGTTGTTGCCGATGAGACCGATGCGGTCGCCGCGCATGATCTTGATCGAGAAATCCTCGATCAACGGTTCGTCACCGTAGCGGTAGCCGACGTTTTTCGCCCGAATGACTTTGCGCCCGGATTGTTCCGCTTCCTCGATGTAAATTCGTGCCCGGGCCTCGGGGGATAGCCGCTGCGCGCGTTCCTCGCGCATCTTCAGGAGCGTCCGGGCCCGGCCTTCGTTGCGGGTGCGGCGCGCCTTGATGCCCTGCCGGATCCAGGCTTCCTCTTCCTCCAGTTTCTTGTCGAAACGCGCATTCGCGGCGGCCTCGTCCTCGAGCGCCTTTTCCTTGCGGCGCAGGTAATCCTGGTAGTTACCCGGCCAGCTCGTGAGCTTCGCGCGGTCGATCTCCACGATGCGCGTCGCCAGCCGCTGCAGGAAAGCGCGATCGTGGGTGATGAAGATGACGGCGCCCGGATAGGAATGCACGCGGTCCTCGAGCCACTTGATCGTCGCAATGTCCAGGTGGTTGGTGGGTTCGTCGAGCAGCAGCAGGTCGGGCTTCTGCACCAGCGCCTTCGCGAGTGCGACGCGGCGCCGCCAGCCGCCGGACAACTCGTTCATCTTCTTGTCCGCGGGCAGGCTGAGGTCCGTGATCACGGTTTCGACGCGCTGTTCGATATGCCAGCCTTCGTGTGCGTCGATTTTCGCGTGCAGCGCCTCGAGTTCCTGCAGGCCCTGGCGGTCGAGATCCTGCTGCGAGCGCTGCTGGTACTCCGCGAGCAACGCTTCGATACCGTTCAACCCGGAGCGCACGACGTCGCGCACGGGCAGATTCATCGCCTCGGGCAGTGTCTGTGCGAGCTGGCTGGTCACGAGGTCGTCGGCGCGCACGATCTCGCCGCGATCCGGTTCGAGTTCCCCGCCGATGAGCTTCAGCGTGGTGGACTTGCCGGCGCCGTTTCTGCCGATCAGGCACACGCGTTCGCCCGTTTCAATCGAGAACTCGGCCTCGGCCAGGATTTTCAGGTCGCCGAACTCTACGGACACTTCGTCAAAGCGAAGTAATGACATAATTCAACCGCGCTCGCCGGGCTTTCCGGGACTGCAAAAAACGGAGGCTACCATGACGGAACAACGCTTCGTCGATCTGGAGACAAAGCTCGCCCACCAGGAGCACCTGCTGCTGGAACTCAATGACGTCATCACAAAACAACAGGAAAACATCATGCGCCTCGAGAAGCTGTGTGACTCAATTATCGAGCGGGTTCGCTCGCTGGGCGAGGCGCTGCCGACCGGCGCGAATGTCGACGAAAAGCCGCCTCACTACTGATGCTGCGGGTCCGGTTTGACCCGGATAACGCGCCGCCTGCGTTCCAGTATAGTGTCAACGGAGGCATGCCGGAGGGATGACCATGTCGCGGATTGCCAGACTGATTCTCGTTTGCCTGTTGCTGCCTTTGGCGGCGCAGCCTGCCGAAGTCCAGGTTCCCGATGAACTCGAGGGGTGGCAGCAGTGGGTGCTGCACGGCAAGGATTACCGGGATTGTCCTTTCTATTTCAATGGCGTCGCTGCGGCGCGAGGCGACTTCGTCTGCGCCTGGCCGGGGCTGCTCGAAATCGTCATCGATGCCGACGGGAGCCGATTCAGCCAGCCGTGGACGGTGTACGCCGAGGACGCCTGGCTGCCCCTGCCCGGCAGCAGCGACTACTGGCCGCACGAAGTTTCCGTGAATGGCAAGGCCGCCGTCGTCGTGGAGCACGACGGCTTGCCGGCGGTCCGGGTTGCGCCCGGGACGCACCGACTGTCCGGATCCTTCGAATGGGACGAGCGGCCGGGCGTACTGCCCGTTCCCGTTCAGAGCGGCCTCGTCGCGCTCAGCGTGAACGGCAAGCGGATCGAGAGGCCGGAGCGTGGCCCGCGCGGACTGTTTCTCGGCGAGCGGGAGCGTGACACGCGGATACGGGATTCGGTCGAGGCCGAGGTCTATCGGCTGGTCGCCGACGACGTGCCGACGCGCCTGACGACCCTCATCAGGATTGACGTGGCTGGCGGCGTTCGCGAGGAACTGTTCGGCCCGGTACTGCCGGAGGGCTTCGTGCCCATGCTCATCGACAGCGCGCTGCCGGCGCGCCTGGAAGCCGACGGCAAGCTGCGTGTCCAGGTTCGCCCCGGCCGCTGGCAGATCACGCTGACGGCCCGTGCGCCGGCCGCGGTCGACGAGGTGGCGCCGCCCGGAGCGGGAGCGAATCTGCCCGATACGGAGATATGGTCCTACCGCGCCAACGACCGGCTGCGCGTGACGGCGGTCGAGGGCCTGCCGCCGGTGGACCCGCAGCAGGCGCAGGTGCCTGATCCGTGGCGCATGCTGCCGGCGTTCCGCGTCGCCGGTGCCGACACGATGACGATCGCGGAGAGGAGTCGCGGCATCGTCGCGCGTGACAACGACCTGCGCCTCGAGCGGACACTCTGGCTGGATTTCGACGGCGGCGGCTTCGTCGTTCGCGACGACATCGGCGGTACCATGCGCAGCGACTGGCGGCTCGATATGGCGCCGCCCTATGCGTTGCTCAGCGCGACCGAAGCCGGGGACAACCTGCTCATCACCAACGGGGACGAACCGGGCGAAACCGGCGTCGAATTGCGCCGGGCGAGCGTCAGCCTGACGGGCCTCGGGCGCAGCGAGACCCGCGCATCGATGCCTGTGACCGGCTGGGATGCGCGCTTCGCGAGTGTCACCACGTTGCTGCACCTGCCTCCGGGCCACAAGCTGCTCGCGGCGCCCGGTGTCGACAAGGCGCCGGCCAGCTGGATCAGCCGCTGGCAGCTGCTCGATTTCTTCCTCGTATTGATCATCACGATTGCCGCATGGCGGCTGTTCGGTCCCGCAGCCGGCATCATTGCCTTGCTCGCGCTCACGCTCAGTTACCAGGAGTCCGGCGCGCCCGCCTGGCTGTGGCTCAACCTGCTGGCGGCGATCGCGCTGGTACGGGTTGCGCCGGCAGGGCGGCTGCGGCAGGCGGTGCAGGTCTACCAGGGCGCCAGCGTCCTCGCGCTCGTGCTGATGCTGGTGCCGTTCGTGGCCGGGCAGTTGCGTATCGCCATCTATCCGCAGCTGGAGCCGCAGTACGAAGCGGGCTACTCGGTATTCCCCGCTGCGGCGCCGGAAGCCCCGCCCGCGGCACTGGAGGGCAGGCGGGACGACGCTGGGAAGGGCCTCAATCTCATGGAGGCCGACGTGTCGGCCATGCGCACGATGCAGGCCGAGCCGGTGCCGGAAGAGATCGTGGTGACGAGTTCGTTGCAGAAGGCGCCGCGGCGCTATTCGCGGTATGCGGAGAACGCCGTCGTGCAGGCTGGCCCGGGTGTGCCCTCGTGGGCCTGGAACAGCTACCGGCTGACGTGGAGCGGTCCGGTCGACGTCGACCAGGCGATGCGGCTGGTCGTATTGCCACGCTGGGCCGTCACGGCGCTGCGGTTTTTCGAGGTCGCCATGCTGTTGCTGTTTGCGGCGGCGCTCGCGGCAGAAATCATCGGCAAGCGCTGGAGTTTGCCGGGCGGCCTGAGCCTGGGCACGGCGCGCTCGTCCGCGCTGCTGGGTGCCGTGCTGCTCGCGCTGATGCTGGGCACCAGCCCGGACGCGGCGGCGCAAACGCCGGACCGCGATCTGCTGCGCGAGCTCGAAGCGCGGCTGCTCGAGCCGCCGGACTGCGTACCGCGCTGCGCGGAGATTGCTGCCGCCGAAGTTCGGGCCGAGGGAGACAGCATCGGCATGACCCTGACCGTGCACGCCGCCGAGGAAGTGGCCATTCCGCTGCCGGGATCGGAGCGCGGCTGGCGTCCGCAGGCCATTGCGCTGGACGGTAGTGCCGCGGCGCAGGTCCTGCGCGCGGACAACGGCGCGCTCTGGCTGCGCGTGTCGCCAGGACGGCATACCGTCGTGCTGCGAGGGGCGGCGCCGCCCGTCGACAGCCTGGAAATCCCGTTTGCCACGCCGCCTCGCGTGATCGAGGTCGACAGCGACGGCTGGCTGGTGGCGGGCATCAAGGACCGCCGCCTGCTGTCCGGGTCGCTGCAGCTTACCCGGCTGCAGCAGGCGGAGGGCGGCGAGGCGATTCCGCGCTGGGAAAGCAGCCGGTTTCCCGCCTTTGTCAGGGTGGAGCGCAACGTCGAACTGGATCTCGAATGGCGCGTTACAACGACCGTCGCGCGGCTGGCACCGGCGCAAGGCGCGCTCACGCTCGAGATACCCCTGCTCGACGGCGAGACCGTGCTCAGCGAGGGCATCACCGCTGCCGACGGCAAGGTGCTGGTTTCGATGCAGCCGGCGCAGCAGTCCGTGAGCTGGGTCTCCAGCCTGCAGCGCGTGTCGCCACTGGTTCTCGCTGCTGCGGACGGCGAGCCGTGGAGCGAGGTATGGCGTTTCGGGGTCGGCAGTATCTGGCGCGCCGAGTTCGGCGGGGTCCCGGAAAGCGAGTCGCAGCAGGGTAGTCCGGACGCGCGCATTGCCGAGTTTCATCCGCGCGGCGGCGAGCAGCTGACGATGACGACGACCCGGCCGGAGGCCAGCGAGGGTACGACACTGGCGTTCGACGCCGTGAACCTCGCCATTTCGCAGGGCGAGCGCTCGAGTACCGCGCAGCTGACGCTCCAGTATCGCAGTACGCGCGGGTCGCAACATGTCCTGCGCCTGCCCGAGGGCGCAGAAGTCAGCGAGGTCCGTATCGACGACCGCATCGAACCGCTGCGCGCCGACGGCCGTGACCTCACCGTGCCGATCCTGCCGGGCTCGCACACCGTTGCCGTTACCTGGCGGGACACCGAGGGTGTGGGCAGCCTGGCTGCAACGCCGGATGTCGATCTCGGCGCACCCGCGAGCAACATCTCGATACGGCTGACGCTGCCGCAGAATCGCTGGTTGCTCGGCACGAACGGGCCGCGCCTCGGTCCGGCGGTGCTGTACTGGCCCGAGCTCGCGGTGCTGATCGTGTTTGCGTGGCTGCTCGGCCGGATCGACTGGACGCCGCTGAAAACACACCACTGGCTGCTGCTCGGCCTGGGATTCAGCACGTTCAACTGGCCGGTACTCGCTGTTGTCGTCGCCTGGCTGCTGGCAGCCGGCGCGCGCGACCAGTGGCGAGCGCGGATCCCCTGGTGGCGCTACAACACGACGCAGGTCCTGTTTGCCCTGTTCACCGTGGTGGCGTTGCTGTCGATCATCGGCAGCCTGCCGGGAGGACTTCTGGGGACGCCGGACATGCACGTGACCGGCAACGGCTCCGCCGGGAATTCCCTCGCGTGGTTCGGCGATCGCAGCACGTCCGCCCTGCCGATAGCGACGGCGTGGACCGCGCCGATGTGGATCTACAAGGTGCTGATCCTGGCCTGGGCACTGTGGCTCAGCTTCGCATTGCTGCGCTGGCTGCCGTGGGTCTGGCAAACGTTCGCGAAACAGGGCTTCTGGCACTCGCGCAAGGGTGATGCCATCGATGTGTCCGGCGGGGCGAAGTAAGGATGGCCGAATTGCGACTGACACAGCCAGGAGCGGCAAGCTGGATGGCCATATTCACGGGCTTCCTGCTCTGGTCGGGCTTCGAACCGAAAGACACGGTCACCTGGATGCTGGAGGTAGCGCCGGCCATCATCGCCGTGCTGATCCTGTTCGCAACGCGGAACCGCTTTCCGCTGACGCGGTTGGCATACGTGCTGATCCTCGTCCACTGCGTCATCCTGATGGTCGGCGGGCACTACACCTATGCCGAGGTGCCCGCCGGCGACTGGTTCGCCGGGCTGTTCGACCCGCCGCGCAACAATTACGACAAGCTCGGTCACCTGGCGCAGGGTTTCATCCCGGCCATCGTTACGCGCGAGGTCACAATCCGGCTCGGCGTTTTCAACAGCGCCGCATGGCGCAACTTCTTCGTTGTGTGTTTCTGTCTCGCCGTCAGCGCGTTCTACGAACTCATCGAATGGTGGGTGGCGCTGTTGTCGGACGAAGCCGCCGAGTCGTTTCTCGGCACCCAGGGCTACGTCTGGGACACCCAGTCCGACATGTTCTTCGCACTGCTCGGGGCGGTGCTTGCGCTGCTTCTGCTCGGGCGGCTACACGACCGCCAGCTCGCCGAGCTTGTGCGGGATCGGTAAGCTCGCCCGCTGGACAACCGAGGGGACCCGGGGAACAGGATGAGTCGTCGCTGCGCCTACCTGACGATGGACGACATCAGCGGCTTCGTCTCGGATGCCGAGCTGAGTTTCGAGCCCATGGCGGCATTGGGGTGGGAGGTCGAGATGGTGCCGTGGCGGAGCGACACGGACTGGGACGGTTACGATCTCGTCTATATCTGTACGCCGTGGGACTACCAGAACGACGTCGCGGCATTCCTCGACGTGCTCGAGACGATCGAAAGGTCATCCGCGATGCTGGTGAACAGCCTCGACCTCGTGCACTGGAACCTGCAGAAGACCTACCTGCTGGACCTCGAGATACGCGGCGCGGCCATCGTCCCCAGCCTGTTCTTCGAGCATTTCGACGCGAGGCGGGTGTCGGCATGCTTCGCTGCGCACGGTACCGGCAAGATCGTCGTGAAGCCGGTCGTCGGCGCGAACGCCGACAACATCTTCGTACTGACCAGCCCCTTGTCGGATGACATTATCGGGCAACTCGATCGCGTTTTCTCCGCGCGGCCCTTTTTCGTGCAGCCGTTCATCGAGAGCGTGCAATCGGAAGGCGAGTACTCGCTGTTTTTTTTCGGCGGTGAATACAGTCACGCCATCCTCAAGAAGCCGAAGCCGGGCGACTTCCGCACCCAGGAGGAACACGGTGCGGATATCCTGAGTGCCGCGGCGCCTGCGGCGCTCGTCGAGACGGCGCGCGAGGTTCTTGGCGTCGTGAATCCGCAACCGGTTTACGTACGTGCGGACTTCGTGCGCGATAGTGGCAACCGGTTCCTGCTGATGGAGCTGGAACTGATCGAGCCGGCGCTGTATTTCCGCACCGATCCGGGCTCGGCGAGCCGCTTCGCGAGGGCGCTGTCGCGAGCGGCCGCCTGACCGGCGACTACTGCAGGTGTTGCCGGAAGAACCGTAATATGTGCGCGTAGACGTGCTGGCCGGTGGCAGGCACGCGGGTCAGTCCGTGTTTGCTGCCGGGGTAGGTCATCAGGTCGAACGGCCGGCCGTCGTCCTGCAGCGCCTTCATGAGCTTGGTGCTGTTGGTAAACAGCACGTTGTCGTCGGCCATGCCGTGAACGAGCAGTAGCGGCGCCGCCAGGTCTTTTGCGTACGGAAACACGCCGGATGCCTTGTAGCCGTCCGGGTTTTCCTGCGGTGTGTCCAGGTAACGCTCGGTATAGTGCGTGTCGTACAGCGTCCAGTCGGTCACGGGCGCACCGGATACGCCGGCGGCAAATACGTCCGGCTGCGTAAACAGGCTCATGAGCGTCATGTAGCCGCCGTAGCTCCAGCCCCAGATGCCGATGCGGTCCGGGTCGACGAACTCCAGCGACTTCAAATAATCGACGCCGACCAGCTGGTCGGCGACTTCGATCCTGCCCATGTGGCGGTACAACGGCGCATCGAATGCCGTTCCGCGGAAGCCGGTGCCGCGGTTGTCGACCGTGAAAACGACGAAGCCGCGGCGGGCCAGGATCTCGTTGAAGCCGACGGTCCACACATTGGTCACGCTCTGGCCCATCGGCCCGCCATAAACGTACACGACGACGGGGTATTGCTTGTCCGCATCGAAGTCGGCCGGTTTCAGCATGCGGTAGTAGAGCGCCTGCCCGTCCTCGGCTTCGAGCGTGCCGAATTCGATCGATGGCCGCGACGCGAGATAGGGGTGATAGGGGTGCGACTCATCGAGACGGTTGTCTTCGATGAACGCGATGCGGGAGCCGTCCGCCTGGTGCAGGCTCAGTTGCGGCGGCGTGTCTGCGTTGCTGAAGCTGTCGACATACCACTCGCCGTTATCCGCGAAGTCCGCCAGGTGCCAGCCCGGCAGATCGCTGACGCGCCGCGGCTTCGCGTCGCTCGCCAGGGAGACTTCGTAGATGTTGCGTTGCATCGGGCTGTCGAGCGTCCCGGTAACGAAAATCCTGTCGCGGCCCTCGTCGACGTGCAGCAGCGCCGAGCGGGCGCGGGCGCCATCGGCGACGTCCCAGTCGCCCGAAGTCAGCGGGCGAAGCAGTTCGCCCTCATTGTTGTAGAGATACAGGTGAGCATGCCCGCTGCGCTCGGAACTCCAGATGAACCCGGGCCGGGTCTCGAGAAAGGCGAGTTCGTTGTGGAGATTGATCCAGGTGTCGCTGGTCTCGGTCAGCAGGACCCGGGATTCGCCGCCCTGCGTATTCACTTTCAGCAGGTCGAGCGTCTTCTGGTCGCGCGACTGCCGCTGCACGGCGAGGAATTTGCCGTCGGGGAACCAGTCCACGCGCGGCAGGTAGATGTCGGTCTCCTTGCCGGTGTCCATCCAGCGCAGTGCGGTGCCGTCGGGCGCGATCACGCCCAGCCTGACAACCACGTTCGGCGTGCCGGTCGCCGGGTAGCGCTGCTCGTAGACCTTGAAGTCTTCCGCGTAGATCTCGAAGCGCTCGGCTATCTGTACCGGGGTCTCGTCGACGCGTATGAAAGCAACGGCCGAGTCGTCCGGCGCCCACCAGTAACCGGTATAGCGGTCCATTTCTTCCTGCGCGATGAACTCGGCCATGCCGTTGCGGATGAGACCGCCGCCGTCGCGCGTGAGGCGGAGTTCCTCGAATGACTCGAGGTCGATCACGTACAGGTCCTGGTCGCGGACGAAGGAGACGTAGCGGCCCGTCGAGCTGAATTTCGGGTCCGTCTCACCGGCTTCCGTATCGGTAAGCTGGCGCGTCGCTCCGTCGTCGAGATCGTAAAGGAACAGGTCGCCGTTGAGCGGGAACAGCAGGTGGTTGCCTTCGGGCGCGAAGTGGTAGCTGACGATGCCGCGTTGCCCGACGATGCGCAGGCGCTCGCGCCGCGCGAGTTCCTCCTCGGACAAGGCCTCGTCACCGGCGACCAGCGCCGTCGAATCGACGAGCAGCCGCATCTCCGCGTCGGCAAGGTTGTATTCCCAGAGATCCATCTGCAGCGGATCGGTTTCCTTGCCGCGCAGGAACGTGACCCGGGTCGAGTCCGGCGATATTTTCACGCCGCGGGGTGACGGGCCATCGAGGTCCGGTGCGGCAAAGAGTCGTTCTATTTCCAAGGTCGGCATGGTCTGGGTTTCGCTCCCTGCGTCTGTGCAGCTCGCCAGCGCCACGAAAGTGCACAACAGGATCAGTCTCGTTCGCATGGTGATTTCCTCGATGTAACTGTCAGGCGCTGCGTCGTGCCCGGTTTTCCCGCAACAGCGGTTTCAGGTATTGACCGGTGAACGACCGCGGGTTGCCGGCAACGTCTTCGGGTGTGCCGTCTGCGATGACCTCGCCGCCGCCGTCGCCGCCTTCCGGGCCCAGGTCGATGACCCAGTCCGCGGTCTTGATGACGTCGAGGTTGTGCTCGATGACGACGACCGTGTTGCCGCGATCGCGCAGGCGGTGCAGCACCTCCAGCAGGTGTTCGATGTCGTGAAAGTGCAGGCCCGTCGTCGGCTCGTCGAGGATGTACAGGGTCCGGCCGGTGTCGCGCTTCGACAGTTCCTTGGCCAGCTTGACGCGCTGCGCTTCGCCGCCGGACAACGTCGTCGCGTTCTGGCCGAGACGCACGTAGGACAGCCCGACGTCGGTCAGCGTCTGCAGCTTCTTCGCGACCACGGGTACGTTCTTGAAGAACTCCAGCGCGTCCTCGACGGTCATCTCCAGCACTTCGTGAATGTTCTTGCCCTTGTAGCGGATCTCGAGCGTCTCGCGGTTGTAGCGCTTGCCGCGGCAGACGTCGCAGGGCACGTAGACGTCCGGCAGGAAATGCATTTCGACCTTGAGGACGCCGTCGCCCTGGCAGGCTTCGCAGCGGCCGCCCTTGACGTTGAAGCTGAAGCGGCCCGGCATGTAGCCGCGCGAGCGCGCTTCCTGCGTGCCGGCAAACAGCTCACGGATCGGCGTGAACAGGCCGCTGTAGGTGGCCGGGTTCGAGCGCGGTGTGCGGCCGATCGGGCTCTGGCTGATGTCGATGACGCGGTCGATGAGCTCGAGGCCGAGGATCTCGTCGTGCGGCGCCGGGTTGCGGTTCGTCCGGTTCAGCAGGTCCGCGACGGCCTTGTACAGCGTGTCGTTGACCAGCGTCGACTTGCCGGAACCGGACACGCCGGTCACGCAGGTCATCAGTCCCACCGGAATCGACGCGTCGATGCCTTTCAGGTTGTTGCCGCTTGCGCCGGTAATCCGGATCCGCCGTTCCGGGTCCGGCGCGGTCCGCTCATCGGGGATCTCGATGGCGCGTTTGCCCGAGAGATACTGGCCGGTGAGCGAATCCGGCATTTTCATGATTTCTTCCGGCGTGCCCTGCGCGACGATCCTGCCGCCGTGGACGCCCGCGCCGGGGCCCAGGTCGACGACATGGTCGGCCGACATGATCGCTTCCTCGTCGTGTTCCACGACGATGACGGTATTGCCGATGTCCCGGAGGTGCGTCAGCGTGCCGAGCAGGCGCTGGTTGTCGCGCTGGTGCAGGCCGATCGATGGCTCGTCGAGAATGTACATGACGCCGACCAGGCCGGAGCCGATCTGGCTCGCCAGCCGGATGCGCTGCGCCTCGCCGCCGGACAGGGTCTCGGCACTGCGATCGAGCGACAGGTAGTCGAGGCCGACGTCGCGACAGGAAGCCGATGCGGTCGCCGATCTCCTTGACGATCTTGTCGGCGATCGTCGCGCGCCAGCCCTCGAGCTGCAGCTTGCTGAAAAACGCTTTCGCGTTGCCGACCGACTTGCGCGTGATCTCCGGCAGCGAGTGATCGCTGACGAACACGTGGCGGGCGGCGCGATTCAGACGCGTGCCGCCGCATTCCGGGCAGGCCTGGCTGTTGAGAAACTTCGCGAGTTCCTCGCGCACGGCGCCCGACTCCGTTTCGCGGTAGCGTCGCTCGAGATTCGGGATGACGCCCTCGAAGCGGTGCCGCTTGCGGACCTCCATGCCGCGCGAATTCTGGTAGAAGAACTCGATCTTGTCGTTGCCGCTGCCGATACAGGACGGTCTTCTGCAGTTTGTCGTCCAGTTCCTCGAACGGCGTTTCGACGTCGAAGCCGTAGTGTTCCGCGAGGCTGCGGATCATCTGGTAGTAATAGGTGGTACGGCGGTCCCAGCCGCGGATCGCGCCGCCGGCGAGCGACAGCGAGCGGTTGACGACGACGCGCTCGCGGATCGAAGAATTGCTTGACGCCGAGGCCGTCGCAGGACGGGCAGGCGCCCGACGGGTTGTTGAACGAGAACAGCCGCGGCTCGAGCTCCGTGAGGCTGTAGCCGCAGAGGTTGCAGGCAAAGCGGTCGGAGAAGATGATCTCGTCCCTGCTCCGGATCGTCCATCCACGCGACTCGCGCGACGCCGTCCGCCAGCCGCAGTGCGGTCTCGAACGACTCGGCGAGCCGCAGCCGAATGTCCTCTTTCACCCGGAAGCGGTCGACGATGGCCTCGATGCGTGTGCTTCCTGCGCAGGTCCAGTTTCGGCGGCTGGTCGAGTTCGTACACTTCGCCGTCGATGCGCGCGCGGATGAAGCCCTGCGCCATCAGGTCCTGCATCAACTGGACGTGTTCGCCCTTGCGATTGTCGACGACGGGCGCCAGCAGCATCAGGCGGGTGCCCTCGGGCATCGCGAGCACCTGGTCGACCATCTGGCTCACCGTCTGCGCCTCGAGCGTCGTGTCGTGGTCGGGGCAGCGCGGGATGCCGGCGCGCGCGTACAGGAGGCGCAGGTAGTCGTAGATCTCGGTCACGGTGCCGACGGTCGAGCGCGGGTTATGCGAGGTGGATTTCTGTTCGATGGATATGGCCGGCGACAGGCCGTCGATGTGATCGACGTCGGGCTTCTCCATCATCGACAGGAACTGGCGCGCGTAGGCCGACAGCGACTCGACATAGCGGCGCTGTCCTTCGGCGTAGATGGTGTCGAACGCGAGCGAGGACTTGCCGGAGCCCGACAGCCCGGTGAACACGATCAGTTTATCGCGCGGCAGGCTGAGATCGAGATTGCACAGGTTGTGCGTTCGCGCCCCGCGGATATCGATGGATTTCATAAATGGAGGAGAGTTTGCCGACCAACCTGCTAATATACGCCGCCCTGCAACTCCGGCGCAAAAACGGCAGACGATGAGTCCGGGAGAAAGCAACAGCACCACCACCTGGCTGCCGGCCGAACGGCGCGCCGTCGGCGTTATCGCGGTCATCGGCATGCTGCGCATGTTCGGCCTGTTCGCGCTGTTGCCGGTGCTCGCACTGCACGCTGCAACGCTCGACGGCGCGACACCGTTGCTGATCGGCCTGGCCGTGGGCGCCTACGGGCTGACACAGGCCGGCCTGCAGATACCACTGGGCGCGCTCTCGGACCGCATCGGCCGGCTGCCCGTGATCATCGCAGGACTGGCCGTGTTCGCCGCGGGCAGCGTCCTGGCGGCCTACAGCGATACGGTCTGGGGCGTGATCGCCGGCCGGCTGCTGCAGGGCGCGGGCGCAATCTCGGCGACGCTGACCGCGCTGATCGCCGACGCCACCCGCGACGGGGTGCGCACGCGGTCGATGGCGGTCTTCGGCATCGGCGTCGGCGGCGCTTTCATGATCGCGATGATCGTGGGTCCCAAGTTCTCCGGCCACTTCGGCGTGCCTGCCCTGTTCCTGTTCGCGGCTGTCCTGGCACTCGTTGCAGCTGTCCTGCTCGTTGCGCTGCCAGGCGACATCCCGAGGCCCGAGACACCGAGGCAGTGGAATTTCCGGCCGGCGTTCCGCGCGGAGCTGCTGCGCCTCGATGTCTACGTCTTCCTGCTGCACGCGATACTGACAGCGAGTTTCGTCGCACTGCCGTTTCTTTTCGTCGACCGTCTCGAATTGCCGGTTACCGAGCACTGGAAGATGTACGTCGGGGCATTGCTCCTGTCGCTGACCGGCACCGTGCCGCTGATCATGCACGACGAGCGCCAGGGGAAGGGCAGCACGATGGGCATTGCCGTCACGCTGATGATCGCAGGCCTGCTCGCGCTGACGTTCACCGGCTTCGCGATCGCGCCCGTGTTCGGTGGGCTGGTGCTGTTCTTTGCCGGTTTCAATTTTCTCGAGGCGGGGTTGCCGGCACGCCTCTCGCTGATCGCCGACGATGATTCGCGCGGTGCCTCCCTCGGCCTTTTCGCCAGCTCGCAGTTTTTCGGGGCGTTCGTCGGCGGGCTCATCGGCGGGCGTTTCCTGGCGACCGGCCGCCCGGCCGACGTGTTCTTCGTGTGCGTGCTGCTCGCAGCCATCTGGCTCGCGATGCACGGCATCGGCCGCCTCCGCAAGACCTGACCGGCGGAGCCAGGACCGCACCGCAGGAGCGGTTCTCGAAGCGCGACCGATCGCGGGCCCGGGCCCGCTCCTACAGCCCGCATAGCCCTGTAGGAGCGGTCGAACCGCGATTGCGGCCCCCGGCTGCTATTGCGGGCCGGCCGTATTGCGCGCACTATTGCGCGCCGCTCCCGGCCCGGGAGCTTCCGGAGACAGGGACGGACCGTCCGCATGAGTACCCCGACGAACCTGCGAGAGACGCGACTTCGCAGCGTCCTGAAAGCAATCACCTACCGCATTACCGGCACATTGACGACGATGGGATTGGCCTACGGGGTCACCGGCGAGGTCGTCACGGCGCTCGCTATCGGCAGCGTCGAGCCCGCCGTCAAACTGGTCGTCTATTACCTGCACGAGCGCGCCTGGCAATACGTACCGGTGGGCACGATCCGGCGCCTCGCCCACCTCAGGCGGCGCTGAGCGCAATGCCGTCGCGGTTCTCGAGGTCCGATCGCGGGCCGAGGCCCGCTCCTACGGCCGAACAGCATTGTAGGAGCGGGCCTCGGCCCGCGATCGCGCTTCACGACCGAAATAAGCCGCGCGGGGCAGAAATCGGGGTGGTTTTCGAGGGGCAACCCTCTACAATATGTGCCCCCTCGAGAGGGTATTGACACAAATCGCGCCGCAAGGGCGCCACAAGCAGAGAATCGTTATGGCCCGTGGAATCAATAAAGTCATCATCGTCGGTAATCTCGGCGCAGACCCGGAGACGCGCTACATGCCCAGCGGCAGCGCCGTGACCAACCTGTCCATCGCAACCAGCGAGACATGGAAGGACAAGCAAAGCGGGGAGCAGAAGGAGCGCACCGAATGGCACAAGGTGGCGATGTTCAACCGGCTGGCCGAGATCGCCGCTGAGTACCTCCGCAAGGGGTCGCAGGTCTACATCGAGGGCAAGCTGCGGACGCGCAAGTGGCAGGACCGCGACGGAAACGACCGCTGGACGACGGAGATCGTTGCCGACGAGATGCAGATGCTCGGCGGGCGCGGCGGTGGTTCCGCGCCGATGCCGTCCGGTTCCGGGCCGAGTGGAGGGCCGAGCGGCGGCCCGCCGCAGGGTCCCCCGGACGACTTCGAGGACGATATTCCTTTCTAGCTCGGGGCTTTTGTCAAAAGACCGATTCCTGGGGTGCGGGCAGTGGTAGCCTGCGCCCCGCATTTCTAAAGGGACAATAAGAATGGGTGCCTACAAGGAGCCGCACGGCGGCGAACTCAAGAATCTCTACTTGTCGGCCGATGAGGCCGACGCCGAAAAACAGGCGGCGCGCGAATACGCCTCCTGGGACCTGACCGAGCGCCAGCTCTGCGACATCGAGTTGCTGCTGAACGGCGCGTTTTCGCCGCTGGAAGGTTTTCTCGGCAAGGACGACTACGAATCGGTGGTCGAGAACATGCGGCTCAAATCGGGCGTCCTGTGGCCGATGCCGATCACGCTGGATGTCAGCGAGGAATTTGCCGAGAACATCCAGGGCGGCGACCGGATAGCGCTGCGTGACCTCGAGGGCGTCATCATTGCGACCCTCGACGTCAGCGATATCTGGACACCGGACAAGAAAGCCGAAGCACAGGGTGTCTACGGTACGACCGACGAGGCACACCCCGCCGTGCATTACCTCAACAATATCGCGAAGCCGGTCTACATGGGCGGCAGGCTGCGCGGTGTCGAGGCGCCGATCCATTACGATTTCAAGCACCTCCGTAACACGCCCGCCGAATTGCGCGAGCAGTTCCGCAAGCTCGGCTGGCGCAAGGTTGTCGCTTTCCAGACACGCAACCCGATGCACCGGGCGCACCAGGAACTGACGCTGCGCGCTGCTTTCGATGTTGAAGCCAACCTGTTGATTCACCCGGTCGTCGGTATGACCAAGCCGGGCGATGTGGACCACTTCACGCGTGTGCGCTGCTACGAGCACCTGCTCGGCCGCTATCCGGAGCAGACCACGATGCTGTCGTTGCTGCCGCTCGCGATGCGCATGGGCGGGCCGCGCGAGACGCTCTGGCACGCCATCATCCGCAAGAACTACGGCTGTACGCACCTCATCGTCGGCCGCGATCACGCCGGACCGGGCAAGGACTCGAAGGGCAACGACTTCTACGGCCCGTATGACGCGCAGGAGTTGCTGAAGGAACACGAGGAAGAGCTCGACATCTCGATGGTGCCGTTCCGCATGATGGTCTACGCGGAGAATCGTGCCCAGTACATCCCGGTGGATGAAGCGTCGGACACGGACAACGTCCTGAACATCTCCGGCACGGAGCTCCGTCGGCGCCTGGCGGAAGGGCTCGACATCCCCGACTGGTTCTCGTTTCCCGACGTGGTTGAGGAGCTCCGCCGCACGCACCCGCCGCGGCACAAGCAGGGTTTCACGGTGTTCTTCACGGGCTTGTCGGGCTCCGGCAAGTCCACGATCGCCAACGCGCTCATGGTCAAGCTCATGGAGACGGGCGGCAGGGCCATCAGCCTGCTCGACGGTGACATCGTGCGCAAGAACCTGTCCAGCGAGCTGGGTTTCTCCAAGGAGCATCGCGACCTGAACATCCGCCGCATCGGTTACGTTGCGAGCGAGATCACGAAAAATGGCGGCATCGCGATCTGTGCGCCGATCGCGCCGTACGCGGCAACCCGCCGCACCGTTCGCGACATGATCAGCCCGCTCGGCGGATTCGTCGAGATCCACGTAGCGACGCCGATCGAGGTATGCGAGGACCGCGATCGCAAGGGGCTGTACGCGAAGGCAAGGGCCGGGATCATCAAGGAGTTCACGGGTGTCAGCGATCCCTACGAGGTGCCCGAGAATCCCGAAATGGAGATCGATACGGCCAACATCTCGCCCGATCTCGCCGCCCACCGCATCATGCTGAAACTGGAAAGCATGGGGTTCATGAGGTAGTCAGCCGATCAGGGTATTCCTCTCCCTCATGGCTCGCCGCGCTGCGCGCGGCTGCGCTTTACTTCGGTCGAAGAACACCCAGATCGGCTGACGATTGCGGGGGTCGTCGGTCGGAGCGTGTAGAATTCGGTTATGGCGAAAAAGCTCTACATCAAGACTTTCGGCTGCCAGATGAACGAGTACGACTCGGACAAGATGGCGGACGTGCTGCGGGAGTCCCACGGCTACGAGCTGACCGACATCGCCGAGGAGGCGGATCTGCTGCTCGTCAACACCTGCTCGATACGGGAAAAAGCCCAGGAGAAGGTGTTTTCCGAGCTCGGCCGGTGGCGGGCGATCAAGGAGCAACGCGACGGCGTCATGATCGGCGTCGGTGGCTGCGTTGCGAGCCAGGAAGGCGACGGCATCACCCGCCGCGCGCCATTTGTCGACGTGGTCTTCGGGCCGCAGACGCTGCACCGGCTGCCACAGCTGATCGACGATGCCGGTAGCCGGCACGCGTCGGTCGTCGACGTGTCCTTTCCCGAGATCGAGAAGTTCGACCGGCTCCCCGAACCCCGTGCCGAGGGCCCCACGGCTTTCGTCTCGTGCATGGAAGGTTGCAGCAAGTACTGCAGTTTCTGTGTGGTTCCGTACACGCGCGGTGAAGAGATCAGCCGGCCGCTTGACGACGTGATCGCCGAGGTCGTAAGGCTCGCGCAGCAGGGTGTGCGTGAGATAAACCTGCTCGGCCAGAACGTCAACGCCTACCAGGGCCCGATGCACGACGGCTCGATTGCGGACCTCGCGACGCTGATCTATTACGTGGCTGCCGTGGACGGTGTCGATCGAATCCGCTTCACGACATCGCACCCGGTCGAGTTTACCGACAGCCTGGTGCAGGCTTACGCCGAAGTGCCGAAACTCGCCAACTACCTGCACCTGCCCGTGCAGCACGGTTCGGACAGAATCCTCTCCCTGATGAAGCGTGGCCACACGGCGCTCGAGTACAAGCAGAAGATGCGCAAATTACGTGAGGTGCGCCCCGACATTTCCCTGTCCTCGGATTTCATCGTCGGTTTTCCCGGCGAGACGGACAGGGATTTCGAGGCAACGATGAAACTGATTGCCGACGTCGGATTCGACCAGTCGTTCAGCTTCATCTACAGCGCGCGACCGGGCACGCCGGCGGCGAACCTGCCTGACGACACGCCGATGGCGATCAAGAAGGAGCGCCTGCAGATCCTGCAGGCGCGCATCAACCAGCAGGCGCAGGCGATCAGCGAAGCGATGGTCGGGACGACGCAACGCGTGCTCGTCGAGAAGTTCTCGAAGAAAAGTGCCAGCCAGGTCAGCGGAAGAACCGAGAATAATCGCTGGGTGAATTTCGACGCCGATGCGTCGGTCATCGGGCACTTCGTCGATGTCGTCATTACCGAAGCCCTGCCCAATTCACTGCGCGGCCGTCTCTGCGACAACCAGGCGGCGGCGTAGCATGAACTGTCGCACCCGCACTTCAAAAAACAGCCGCTTCGCGGTAGTCTGCCCGTAACCATCGAAAGAGGTCTGAAGCACCGATCTTGAATGCAGTCCAGATATCTCGGGACGTTGTTCTCGAGCCCGCCGACAACAGCCGCCTGGCCAATCTTTGCGGCCAGTTCGATGAACACTTGCGGCAAATCGAACGCCGCCTCGATGTCGAGATTGCCAGTCGTGGCAACCACTTCCGCGTTACCGGCCTGCCAGGCGCGACGCAGCTCGGCAGCGACGTGCTGCACAAACTGTTCAGGATGACGGACCGGGAACGTCTCGATCCGGAGCGCGTGCACATTCTTCTGCAGGAGTCGGTAATGAACGAAGGCGAAGCGGATCCGGGGCCGACCCGGGACACCGCCGATGATGAAGAGCACCTCGCCATCCAGACGCGCCTGAAGCGCATCCGGCCGCGCGGCGCCAACCAGACCGCTTACATGAAGGCCATGCGGGACTTCGATCTCGCGTTCGGCATCGGCCCGGCCGGTACCGGCAAGACCTACCTCGCGATCGCGTCCGCCGTCGATGCGCTCGAACACGAGCATGTGCGGCGCATCGTGCTTGTCAGGCCGGCCGTCGAGGCGGGCGAGCGGCTCGGCTTCCTTCCGGGGGACATGTCCCAGAAGGTCGATCCCTACCTGCGGCCGATGTATGACGCGCTTTACGACATGCTCGGTGCGGACCGCGTGCTTCGCCTCATCGAGCGAAACATCATCGAAATTGCACCACTCGCATTCATGCGCGGGCGTTCGCTGAACGAGTCGTTCGTCATCCTCGACGAGGCGCAGAACACCAGCGTCGAGCAGATGAAAATGTTCCTCACGCGCATCGGTTTCGGGTCGCGTGCCGTGGTTACGGGTGACGTGACTCAGATCGACCTGCCGAGCGGGCAGCAGTCGGGCCTCAATAACGCGGCAAGCATCCTCGGCGACGTCGAAGGCATCAGCTTCACCTTCTTTTCCCGCAAGGACGTCGTCCGGCATCCGCTCGTGCAGCGCATCGTTGCCGCCTACGAGGCCGACGGCGATGCCGTTTAGGTCGTCGCACGTCGTGCGATGACTACCTGAGATGCGTGTCGACGTCCAGGTTGCGAGCGAAGCGGCCGGCATTCCCGCCAGCAATGCGATCCGGAGCTGGGTCGAATGCGCGTTTCGCGAGGCGGGCCCGGGCAGGGATGCCGAGATCTCGGTGCGCGTCGTGGACGAACCGGAAATGCGCGACCTGAACCGGGAATACCGCGATCAGGACAAGCCGACCAACGTGCTGGCGTTCCCGGCGGGTGACGAAAGCTTCGTTCCGCCCGGGGAGAGGCCGCTGCTTGGCGACATCGTAGTCTGCGCCGGCGTTGTGGCGCGCGAGGCAGCGGAGCAGGGCAAGCCGCTCGCCCACCACTGGGGCCATATGGTGGTACACGGCACCCTGCACCTGCTTGGTCACGACCACGTCAGCACGCCACAGGCCGCCGCCATGGAGGCGCTCGAACGGCGTATCCTCGCCGGCCTCGGCATCGCCGACCCTTACGCAGGAAACTGATACAATGACCCGCCCGGAAATGGGGTTCGACCACCCGGCCATAATCGCAACAGGCAGATGAACGACAAACCGCCCAGTACCGGCGGCGCAGGGAGCACCTCGCTGATCGCGCGTATCAAGCGCGCCATCAAGGGTGAGCCCTGGAGCCGTGAAGAAATCCACGACATCATCCAGCAATCCGAGACCAATATCGATGCCGAGGAAAAGAGCATGCTCGCCGGCGTGCTCGAGGTGTCGGAGACCCAGGTGCGTGACGTCATGATCCCGCGTTCGCAAATGGTCGTGATCGATATCGAAGACGGCATCGACGAGATGATCAACGTCATCGTCGAATCCGGCCACTCCAGGTTCCCGGTCATGGGCGAAGACCGCGATGAAGTCCTCGGCGTACTGCTGGCGAAAGACCTGTTGCGTTATTTCGGGCGCAGGGCCGGACAGGAGGTGCCCATCCGCAAGCTGCTGCGCCCCGCGGCCGTGATACCCGAGTCGAAGCGCCTGAACGCGCTGTTGAAGGAGTTCCGTGCCAGTCACAATCACATGGCGATCGTCGTCGACGAATACGGCGGTGTCTCGGGGCTGCTGACGATCGAGGATGTGCTCGAGGAAATTGTCGGTGATATCGACGATGAGCACGACCAGGAAGAGGATGCATTCATCCGGCCGGAAGGCGATCGCAACGGCAGGCCGTGTTATGCGGTTCGCGCGCTGACGCGCATCGAGGACTTCAACGAATTTTTCGAATGCGGGCTGAGCGATGAAGAGTACGACACCGTCGGCGGGCTGGTAATGCACGAACTCGGCCGCCTGCCGCGCCGCGGCGAGAGTGTCGATTTCGGCGGTTTCGAATTCTCGGTGACCAAGGCGGACAAACGCCGCATCGGCGCGCTCCGCGTGCAGCGACTCGAAGCCTGATCCCGGTGGAACTGCGCGGGTCCGTTTTTCAGTGGCCGGCCGATCGGCCGTGGACGAGCCGGGGCATCCTGTTCCTGCTGGGCTGCCTGATGACGACGGCATTTGCGCCGTTCGGCATGTCGCTGCTTGTACCGGTTCTGCTGCTGCCGTTGCTCTATGTTTACGTCAGCGTCTCGCCGCGCGATGCGGGATGGCTGAGTTTCTGTTTCGGCTTCGGCCTGTTCCTGTCCGGTACCTACTGGATTTACATCTCCGTCGTTGTGTTCGGTGAAGCGCCGGCATGGATTGCGCTGCTGCTGATGCTGGGGCTTGTCCTCATCATGTCGACCTGGTTGTTTCTGGCGGGATGGCTGATCAGCCGCTTCGCCCAGGGCGAGCCCTGGCTGTTGCTGCTGGTGGCACCGGCAATCTGGGTGTTCATCGAGTGGCTGCGCGGCTGGGTCCTGACCGGGTTCCCCTGGCTCGCCGTCGGCTACAGCCAGGTCGACGCGCTGCTCGCGGGATGGGCGCCGGTCATCGGCGTCTACGGCGTGTCGTTCATGGCGATGCTGTCCACGACCGCGATACTGGTGGCGATCATGACCGACGGCCGGCAGCGGGGAGTGGCGATCGCGGTTTTCGTGTTGCCGCTCCTGGCCGGCGGCATGCTCAAGCTGGTCGAATGGACCGAAGAAACGGGCGACCCCGTGACGAGCACTATCGTCCAGGCGGGCATCTCGCAGGCGGAGAAATGGCTGCCCGAACGGCTGCGGCCGACGCTCGATTTCTACCGCGAAGCAGCGGCGCGGGCGTCCGACAGCGAACTCGTCGTGTGGCCGGAGGTCGCCATACCGTCGCTGGATGACAGGGTCGAGCCTTACATCAAGGCGCTGCAGGCGGATACCGGCAGCAGCGGCCGGAGTATCGTGTTCGGCATACTCGAGCGCGATGAGAGCCGCGGCGAGGCAAAGATCTACAACAGCGTGATGCTGGTGTCCGGTGATCGCCGCCAGAGTTACCGGAAACGCCACCTGGTGCCGTTCGGTGAGTATTTCCCGGTGCCGCCCAGGGTACGGGAGTGGATGCGCATGATGAGCCTGCCGCACAACGATCTCGCCGCGGGTGACGACGTGCAGCCCCTGCTGGAAGCCGGCAACGGCGAAAAGCTGGCGGTCGCGATCTGCTACGAGGACGCGTATGGCGCCGAGCAGCTGTACGCGCTGCCCGACGCGTCCATCCTGGTCAATGTCAGCAACGATGCGTGGTTCGGGGATTCGATAGCACCCCACCAGCACCTCGAGATCGCTCGCATGCGATCGCTGGAAGTCGGCCGCGCCGCAATCCGGGCAACCAACACGGGTGTCAGCGCGTTCATTTCGCACACCGGCAAGGTCCTCGATTCCGGCGCACAGTTCGAGCCCGTGACCCTGACGATGGCGGTGCAGCCGCGGAAGGGCAGCACGCCTTACGCACGCACCGGCAATCTGCCGGTCATCGGCTTCTGCCTGCTGGTCATTGCGGGGTTCTGGGCGCGCGGCCGCGCGAGCCTGTAAGCGGCCCCATAGCCCCGTGTTCCGCCGGCCGGCTGCTGCGAACGCCGGCGTCGTTGCTGTACGCTTGCCGGTCTCGAGAACAGCACGGAAATGCACCGGCAATGAGCACGCCCTACAACCCCGAAACCGTCGAAAAAGCCGCCCAGGACTACTGGCAGGAGTCGCGCTGCTTCGAGGTGCTGGAGGACCCGGACAAAGAGAAATTCTACTGCCTGACGATGTTCCCGTACCCGAGCGGCAAGCTTCACATGGGACACGTGCGGGTATTCACGATCAGCGACGTGATCGCCCGCTATCAGCGCATGCAGGGGAAGCACGTGCTGCAGCCCATGGGCTGGGATGCGTTCGGCATGCCCGCCGAGAATGCGGCGATCAAGCGCGGCGTTCCGCCGGCCGAGTGGACGTACAACAACATCGACGACATGCGGGACCAGTTGCGACGCCTCGGCTATGCCTACGACTGGACGCGCGAGGTAACGACCTGCCGCCCGGAATACTATCGTTGGGAGCAATGGCTGTTCACGAAGATGTTCGAGAAGGGCCTCGTGTACCGCAAGAACTCGGTGGTCAATTGGGATCCCGTCGACCAGACCGTGCTGGCGAACGAACAGGTCATCGACGGGCGCGGCTGGCGTTCCGATGCGCTGGTCGAGCGGCGCGAGATTCCGCAGTGGTTCATGAAGATCACCGCCTACGCCGACGAACTGCTCGACGGGCTCGACAAGCTGCCGGGCTGGCCCGACTCGGTCAAGACCATGCAGCGCAACTGGATCGGGCGTTCCGAAGGTGTCGAGCTGTCGTTCGACGTCGAGGGCGAAGACGAACCGCTGGTCGTGTATACGACGCGTCCGGACACGCTGCTCGGCGTTACCTACATGGCGGTTGCTGCCGAGCACCCGCTGGCGGCAAGGGCGGCCGCGGACGACCCGGCCGTCGCGGCGTTCATCGAGGAGTGCAGGACGTCGCACGCGGCCGAAGCCGCGATCGAAACGATGGAGAAGAAGGGTATGGCGCTCGGGATAAACGCCGTTCACCCGATCTCCGGGGAAGCCGTCCCCCTGTGGGTCGCGAACTTCGTCCTGATGAGCTACGGCACCGGTGCGGTGATGGCGGTACCGGGCCACGACGAGCGCGACTGGGAGTTCGCGAAAAAGCACGGTCTGCCCATCAGGCAGGTCATAGCGCCGGCAGATGGCACATCGATCGATATCGACGAAGGCGCATTCACGGATTACGGCGTGCTGGTCAATTCCGGCGACTATGACGGCATGAACTCGGCGAGTGCGTTCGACGCCATCGCCGACTACTTCGAAGAGACGGGCCGTGGCCGTCGCGCGGTCAACTACCGGCTGCGCGACTGGGGCGTGTCGCGGCAGCGGTACTGGGGAACGCCGATACCGATTATCTATTGCGACGATTGCGACGCGGTGCCGGTGCCCGAGGCGGATCTGCCGGTGGTGCTGCCGGAAAACGTCGAATTCACCGGCCATGGTTCGCCGCTCAGGGACCTGCCGGAATTCTTCGAAACGCCGTGTCCGCGCTGCGGCAAGGCGGCGCGCCGCGAGACCGACACCTTCGACACCTTTGTCGAGTCGTCCTGGTATTTCGCACGCTATGCGTGCCCGGACAGCAGCGAGAAGATGCTCGACGAACGCGAATCCTACTGGATGCCCGTGGATCAGTACACGGGCGGCATCGAGCACGCCATCCTGCATCTTCTGTACTCGCGGTTCTTCCAGCGTGTCATGCGCGATGAAGGTCTGAGCGCGGCATCGGAGCCGTTCACCAACCTGCTGACGCAGGGCATGGTGCTCAAGGACGGCGCGAAGATGTCCAAGAACAAGGGCAATACCGTCGATCCGCAGGAATTGATCGGCCGTTTCGGCGCCGACACGGTAAGGCTTTTCATGATGTTCGCAGCGCCGCCGGAACAGGCGCTCGAGTGGTCCGATGAGGGCGTCCAGGGCAGTTCGCGCTTTCTGAAGCGTTTCTGGGGCGCGGTGCAGAAGCACGTCGCCGGCGGTCCGGCCGTCGAGCTCGACGCAGCAGCGCTCGATGCGGGTCAGAAAGACCTGCGGCGCAAGACGCACGAAACCATCAGCAAGATCAGCGACGACATCGGCCGCCGCAGCATGTTCAACACCGCGGTGGCCGCCGCGATGGAACTGCTCAATGCCGTGAACCGCTTCGAGGACGACTCGGCGCAGGGCCGGGCCGTCGAGCGCGAGGCGCTCGAAGCCGTGGTGCTGATGCTGTCGCCGATGGTTCCGCACATCTGCCACGCGTTGTGGGAAATGCTCGGGCACGAGGCGGCCCTGGTCGACCAGCGCTGGCCGGCGGTGGATGAGGCGGCGCTCGCGCGCGACCTGGTGGACATCGTCGTGCAGGTCAATGGCAAGCTGCGCGGCAAGATCTCGGTCGCTGCCGACGCAGACAAGGAAAGCATCATCGAGCAGGCCCTTGCGGACCCCAATGCGCAGCGCTTCATCGGTGACAGCGAAGTCAGGAAGACGATCGTCGTACCGGGACGCCTGGTGAATATCGTTGTATAGGGCGCTCGCATTCCTGCTGTTGCCGCTCGCCGCGGGATGCGGGTTCAGCCTGCAGGGAGTAACGTCGACACCGGAGGCCATGCAGCGAACCTATATCGCGACGCAGGACAGGTTCAGCCAGTTCTATCGGGAATTGCGCCGAAACCTGCAGGCGGCCGGCGTCGAGGTGCTCGACTCACCGGAAGGCGCGACGGCGACGCTGAGCATACTCTACGACGCCACCGACCAGCGTGTGCTGTCCGTATCGGCGCGCAACGTGCCGACGGAATTCGAGGTGTTCTACACGGTTCGCTATGCCATCGCGAGCGGCGAGCAGAGCCTGCTCGAACCGCAGGACCTGACGTTGACGCGAGACTATACCTACGACTCGACGCTGGTCCTCGGCAAGGCGAAGGAAGAGCAGTTGATGCGCGATGCGATCGTCGACGACCTCGTGCGCATCGTGCTGAAGCAGATTTCCGCAATCTGACGTCCGGCCGTGCCTGACACGACGTCCGTGCTGCGAGTCGCCGATGTGCGCTTCAGCAAGCTGAGCGAACTGCTCAGCCGTTTCGGCCTGTCGTTGCAGCTGCTCGACGACAACGCAGCCATCAGCGGGAGCTTCTGGGGCGAGCCGGAGGCCGGCATCGTCGGTCGCAGCGTCTACGTCCGCCTCGACACACCGATCCACTCCCTGCTTCACGAAACCTGTCACGTCATATGCATGGACGAGCAGCGGCGCGCCGGCCTCGATCGCGACGCGGGCGGCGACGATATCGAGGAGGCCGCCGTGTGCTACCTGCAGGTCGTCCTCGCGGACTACTTGCCCGGGGTGGGCCGCGACCGGCTCATGCGGGACATGGACGCGTGGGGCTACAGTTTTCGCCTCGGCAGCAGCCGGTCCTGGTTCGAGTCCGATGCCGGCGACGCGCGCGCCTGGCTGCTCGACCGCGGCCTTCTGAGTGCTGCCGGAACGCCGGCCTACGTGTTGCGAAAATAGGTTGTACAGTCAATAAAATCAGAGACTTAACAGGGTATCGGTGCGCGGTGTATAGTCGGGCATGGCCTGGTTCCGCTACGTCCTGTATTTCTTCGGTATCGCGTCCCTGACGGCGCTGCTCGTGCAGCTGGAAGTCGCCAACCCGGGTACGCTGCGCCTGCAGGAGTTCGTGACCGAGGGCGACGTCTACGGCACCAGCGAATTCTCGGCGGTGGAAATCACCCAGCTCCTGTTACTGCTCACCTGCGGCGTCCTGATGGGCTGGGTCGCGCGCTACAGCAGCACGCAGCGGCCGCTTGCCATCCTGTTCGGCGGCCTCGCGCTGGTGTTCATGATTCGCGAGCTGCACTACTTCTTCGACCAGTACATCATCGACAACCTGTGGCAGGTGCTGGCCGGCATCTGTGGCGCGCTGCTCATCGCCTACAGTTACAGGCACCTGAAGCGACTCAACATCGCACTGGCGAGGATCTGGCCGTCCCCGGGCCTGACGCTGATCTTCGCGGGTGCGGTCATCCTGTTCGCCTACTCGATACTGGTCGGCCACGAGCCGTTCTGGCAGGCTATGCTCGGCGACGCCTACGCACGTATCATCAAGCTCGCTGTCGAAGAGTTCATCGAGCTGATCGGCTACCTGCTGTGGCTGATCGGGACGATCGAGTACGTATACCAGTCAAAGGCGCTCCTGGAGCGGGAGCCGAAACCAGCGGCCGTCAAGCGCCGCGAGTATCGCCGTCGGCACTAGCCCGGGAATTGCACGATAACGCCGTCGGGGAGAGGCATGGCATTACCATCGGTTATCAACCGCATCGTGAGCGGCAGTCTCGTGCTGCAGATCGCCGTCGGCATCGTGGCGGGAATCGCGTTGTCGCTGATATCGCCGGAAGCGGGCAAGGCGTCGATGCTCCTCGGCAACCTGTTCGTACAGGCGCTCAAAGCGGTCGCGCCGGTGCTCGTCCTGGTGCTCGTTGCCTCGGCGATTGCGAACCGCCGCAGCAGCCACACCGCGCAGCTGCGGCCGATCGTGATCATGTATCTCGTCGGGACGATTGCCGCCGCGCTGCTCGCGATCACGATGAGCGCCCTGTTTCCCACGACACTGGCGCTGCAGTTTCCCGAGGTGACAGCGACGGCGCCGCAGGGCATTACCGAGGTACTCGGCGGCCTGCTTCTGAAGCTCGTCGACAACCCGGTCAATGCTGTCATGAGCGCCAATTACATCGGCATCCTGGTCTGGGGCGTGTTACTCGGCATCTTCCTTCACCATGCGGCCGATTCGACGCGGCAGATGCTCGCTGACCTGGCCGATGCGGTCACCCATATCGTCCGCATCGTCATTCGCCTGGCGCCGATCGGTATTTTCGGCCTGGTCGCCGGCAACCTCGCGGAATCCGGGCTGTCAGCCCTCGGCGGCTATGCGCGGATCCTCACGGTACTGCTCGGCAGCATGTTGATCATGGCATTGCTCATCAATCCGCTCATCGTCTGGCTGCGAACGCGCCGCAATCCCTATCCCCTGGTGCTGACGGCGCTCCGGGAGAGCGGCGTCACCGCGTTCTTCACGCGCAGTTCGGCCGCGAACATCCCCGTCAACCTGGCGCTGTGCGAACGCCTCGAGCTGGAGAAGGACACCTACGCCCTGTCTATCCCGCTGGGCGCGACAATCAATATGGGCGGCGCCGCGATAACGATTACCGTACTGACGCTCGCTGCAACGCACACCCTGGGGATCAGCGTCGATCTGCCCACGGCGCTGCTGCTCAGTGTCGTGGCGGCGTTATCCGCCTGCGGGGCGTCGGGTGTCGCGGGCGGGTCGCTGTTGCTGATACCGCTCAGCTGCGGGCTGTTCGGGATATCAAACGATGTGGCGATGCAGGTGGTGGCCGTCGGATTCGTCATCAGTGTATTGCAGGACTCCGCCGAAACCGCGTTGAACAGTTCGACGGACGTGGTGTTCACGGCCGCAGTGGCCCGCAAAGGCGACTGACACTCGCTTCTGGAACATACGTATTCCGGCCCGAACGGCCCCGGAGTAGGGTGGTAGCCGACGTGCCCGCCGCGCACCTGGAGCATTCCGATGGATCTATGCCGCAAGCTGTTCGTCTTCCTGCTACTGGTGCCTGCGGCGCCGCTTGTCGCCGCGGAGACCGAGCTGGACGCCTGTTTCGAGTGCCATGGCAGCGACGGCATGGGCAAGTCGAACCCGATGTATCCGGTGATCGCCGGCATTCCCGCAGCGCACATCGAGGAGGCCATCTACGCCTACATCGATGGTGCCCGGCAGTGCATCAGGGAACCGCGCATGTGCGAGACGGTCGCGTCGCTCACTCCTGCCGAGGTGTCTGCGGCCGCCGGGTATTTCTCCGGCCTCGAGCGGGAGTACAACAGGGAGGACTTCGACCAGGAGCTGGCTGCGCAAGGGGCCGTCCTGCATGAACGGCACTGCGCCGCCTGTCACGTCCCCCCGCACGACGAAGATGTTGCCTACGCGATCGGGATACCGCTGCACGGGCAGCGGCCCGACTACATACGTTATGCGATCCGCGCGTATTTCGGGGGCAAACGCGAGCCCCTGCTCGACACGATGGCGCATGAGATCGCGCAACTGGACGCCGAAGACTTCGACGCACTCGTAAATTACTACTCGAGTTACCGCGCCGGGGACTGACGCGCGCGGCGGTGTCGCAAATTACAGGATAGTCGGGTTCGGCGCGTCGCCGTAGACCTCTTCGGGATCGAAGACCTTTTCGGTATCCGTCCAGACCAGGTCGACCCGGCCATCGACCTCGGTCGCGCCGAATTCCTCGCCGGTCGGCACGCGGCGGTAGAAGCAGCTGCGATAGCCCACGTGGCAGCTCGCGCCCCCTTCCACGTCGACGCGCAGCCAGATGCAGTCCTGGTCGTCGTCGACGAGCAATTCGCGGACTCGCTGAACGAATCCGCTGGTGGCCCCCTTGTGCCACAGGACCTGGCGGCTGCGGCTGAAGTAATGCGCTTCACCGGTCTCGATCGTCCGCGCGAGCGCCTCCGCGTTCATGAAGCCCTGCATCAGCAATTCACCGGACTGCGCGTCGGTGGTCACCACGGTGATCAATCCGCGGTCGTCGAATTTCGGCGCGAGATCGATGCCTTCCTCCACCTGTTCGATGGACGCTCGTGGCTGGAATTTGACGCTGCTGCCCGACATTGCCGGCTCCTTGGGGATCTTCCGAGGGACGGGCAGATTACAGGGGTCTGCCGCACTCGGCAATATTGCTATCATTGTCGTCTTTGGACGCAGGCACGCCGCCGTTCCTCGCAACAAATTCGAGCGTTATGACGATCAAGCTGCACGATACCCGAATGGGCAAGAAGGTCGACTTCGAGCCTCTCGACGACGACAAGGTGACCATGTATCTGTGTGGCCCCACGGTCTACAACTACGCGCACATCGGCAACGCGCGACCGGCCGTGGTGTTCGACCTCCTCGCCCGGGTACTGCGGCGCCGCTACGAGCTCAGGTTCGCGCGCAACTTCACCGACGTCGACGACAAGATCAATGCCGCGTCGCTCGAGACGGGCAAGCCGATCGGTGAGATCACCGAGAAGTTCATGCAGATCTACAACGACGACATGGCGGCACTGGGCGTGATGCCGCCGGACATCGAGCCGCGTGCCACGGAGCACATCGCCGAAATGATCGCGATGATCGAAACGTTGATCGAAGGCGGTTTCGCGTACGAGTCGGACGGCCACGTGTTGTTCAACGTTGCCGCATATGACGACTACGGTGCGCTGTCGAAGCGCAGCCTGAGGGAAATGATTGCCGGGGCGCGTGTCGAGGTCGCCGACTACAAGAGAAACTCCCACGACTTCGTGCTGTGGAAACCGTCCACGCCGGAACTGCCGGGATGGGAATCGCCGTGGGGTCGCGGCCGCCCGGGTTGGCACATCGAGTGCTCGGCGATGGCGGAGAAGCATCTCGGCACGACCATCGATATTCACGCCGGCGGCCAGGACCTGATCTTCCCGCACCATGAGAACGAACTCGCGCAAAGCCGCTGCGCTCACGGCGGCCAGGATTTCGCGCGTTACTGGGTCCACAACGGGTTCCTGTCGATCGATCACGAGAAGATGTCGAAGTCCCTCGGCAACGTGCTGCTCGTACACAAGCTGATAGAGACCATGCCCGGCGAGGTCATCCGGCTGGCACTGTTGAGTGCACACTACCGGCAGCCGCTCGACTGGTCCGACGAGACCGTCGAATCGGCACGGCGGATGCTCGATCGCCTTTACGGAGCGGTGCGCGGTATCGATGTGTCCGACGCATTGCGGACAGCCGCGGAACCGCTGCCGTCCGTGGTCGAGGCGCTGGAAGACGACCTGAACACACCGAAGGCGATGGCAGAGTTCTTCGGGCTGGCAAGGGAACTGAACAAGGCGACCGACGCCGGCGAACGGCAACGACTGGCCGCTGCCATGTTCGCAACGGGCGACCTGCTCGGGCTGTTGCAGCAGGACCCGGAAGCGTGGTTCGCGGTCGCGGCCGACAGCGCGTTGTCGGCTGAGGCCATCAACGAGATGATCGAGAAGCGCAACGCGGCGCGGGCCGCGAAGGACTTCGCGACCGCGGATGCCCTGCGCGACGAGCTGGCCGCCGCAGGGGTCCAGATCGAGGACGGACCCGCCGGCACGACATGGCGCAGGGCGTGAGCAGCCGATGGTGAACGAAGTCGCAGCGGCACAGCAGGAGCTCATCGAGGAGTTCCGGTTTTTCGATGACTGGATGGACCGCTACCAGTACCTCATCGACCTGGGACGGCGTCTGCCCGAGTTTCCGGAGGCAGAACGCGTGGATGCCAACAAGATTCGCGGCTGCCAGTCGCAGGTCTGGTTCGTTGCGGAGGAAAAGGACGGCCGCCTCGAATTCCATGCGATCAGCGATGCAGCCATCGTCTCCGGCCTGATCGCCGTGCTGCTGCGGATTTACAGCGGCAAGAAGCCCCGGGAAATTCTCGACACGCCGCCTGACTTCGTCAACGCGCTGCAGCTCGAAGCACACCTGAGCCCGACACGCAGTAACGGGCTGGCGTCGATGCTGAAGGCGATACGCGACTTCGCGGCCGGGGCGCTGCAGGCAGGCTGATGGCCAGCGCGTTCAGCCGGGCCATGTCGTGGCCGCTGATCGGCCTCGTCAAGCTTTACCGCCTGGCGATCTCCCCGTGGCTGGGCATGAATTGCCGCTTCCAGCCGACCTGTTCCGAATACGCGATCGAAGCGCTCAGGAAGCACGGTGTCTTCAAAGGTTCCTGGCTCGCGGCGAAGCGCATCGGCCGCTGTCATCCGTGGGGCGGCAGCGGTTACGACCCCGTACCGGGCGACGGGCACGACGATCATGAGTCCCCGTGAGTTCTTCGAGGAGCTGACCTACCCGGTACGCTCCGGCGGCACGCTGGTCGCGCTGCTCACTTTCGTCGCGTTGCTGGCACTGGCCAGGGCGGCCGGGATGCTCGGTATCTGGCTGGTCATCGCGACGGTTCCGGCTTTCCTGCGCTACCTCACGATGATCGCGGAGGCACGGGCCCAGGGGCGCGATGCGGCGCCGCCCGGGATCGAGTATTTCACGCTGGTCGGCAACGTCTGGACGCTGTTCCCGGTGATCCCGGTCGTCGTCATCGCGAGCCTCGCCGGCGCGAGCCGCGACGCGGTCGGTGACGCAGCCGCCATGGCCGTTGCAGCGGCATTCGCGCTCGTGTTCCCGGCGCTGATCGCGGTACTGGTCATCACGCACTCGCCGCTGCAGAGCGTCGATCCGCGCGCCCTGTTTCGCTTTATCCGGCGCTGCGGCAGGAGCTACTGGTATGCGCCGGCGGCCGCAATGTTGCCCATCGTTGTGCCGGCAGTACTCCAGTCCCTGCCGCACTTCGTTGTGAACATCATCGAGATGTACCTGCTGGTCGTTCTTTTTGCGGTGACCGGGGCGGTGACGCGGGGCTCGGGCCTGTTCAGGGACGTCGACCTGCCTGAAGCTGCCGAGCCCGACGAGGACAAGCAGGTGCGGAGCCTCGCGCGGCAACGCGCGACAGGTGCTCAATCACGCTTACGGCCTGGTCAGCCGTGGCAATCGCGATGGCGGGCTCGAACACATCTACGGGTGGCTCGCAGACGATCCCGACCCCGACGGTGCATGGCGCTGGTGCTTCGAGCAGATGCTGCTCTGGGAGGATCGCTATCCGGCACTGTTACTCGCGCAGCAATACCTCGGCCGGCTGCTCGCACACGGCAACCAGGTCGGCGCCGTCAAGCTGATGCTGCGCTGCAGGCTCGTCGACGAAGCATTCCGGCCGCTGAGTGCGGATTTGCCGCCGGCGATTTCCGCCGCACAGGCCTGCAATAACCCGGAGCTTGCGGACGCGCTCAGTCGCAGACGCTGAGGCAGCGTTGCCGGCGCGACAGCAGGCCGTTCCAGAGGTGCGCGGCCGCAAGGATGATCGCGCCACTTACGGTGAACAGGCGGTCCGCGACGATACCGTAGCTGCCATGAATCACGGTCGCACCCGCGACCAGCAGGCCCAGGCCTGCGACCGCGGCAGCGACGACCAGCGGATTGCGGTGCCGGGCGTAGCCGATGCCGATGGCGACCGCGCTCAACGGGATGACGAAGACCAGCATCTGCGCGTGCAGATGGCTCTCGGTGAACGGCATCAGCATGGGCAGTGCGCCCACGAAAAACGGCAGCGCGAGACAGTGCAGCATGCACAGACCGGAGAGCCCGATGGCGGCGCCATCGAGCCAGTCCGGCGATTTCGCGGGTGTTTGATTCATCAAGGTATGCCGTTATGCTGGAGCGGCGCCAGGGCGCCCGATCAGTGAAATGATATAGTATAACAATATTGACGGCAAGGCTTTTAAAAACAGCGACTTATTGAAGCTGCAGCGCCGCCGACGAGGAATCCATGGACAAACGCCTGCTGACTATCCTGTGCTGCCCCGTGACCCACAAGGGGCTCAATGTGGCCAAGCGCGACATGCTCGCGCGGCTCAATGCGGCGATAGAGTCCGGCGGGCTCGCCAATCGCGACGGCACCGTCGTGTCGCAGCCGCTCGACGAGGCGCTGGTCACCGACGACGGCAAACTCGCATACCCGGTCAGCGACGGGATTCCGGTACTGCTCGAGGGCGAATCGATCAGCCTGGAGCAGGTCGAATGAGCCCCGCCGCCTGCTTGCGAACGGGTCGCGGCCCTGTATGATCGAGAGCAACGGCAGCAACGACTGATTGCGTGAAAATCCAGGCAAACCAGCTCTCCTCCTACCTCAAGAACCGCCTGGCGCCCTGCTACCTCGTAACGGGCGACGAGCACCTGCTCGTCGCGGAAGCGCTGGACAGTATCCGTGCCGCTGCACGGGAGCAGGGGTTTACGCAGCGCGAGTCGCACGTGGCCACGCAGTGGTTCGACTGGGCAAATCTGTCCGCGTCGAGTTCCAACCTGTCACTGTTCGCCGAGCAGCGCATCATCGAATTGCGCCTCCCCACCGGCAAGCCCGGCAGGGAGGGCAGCAGCGCGATCGTCGATCTCGTCGAACGGCTCGGGCCGGAACTGATGCTGATCGTCAGCGCGCCGAAGCTCGACAAGAGCGGCAGTGCCGCAAAGTGGGTGAAAGCGATCGACGCATGCGGCATCGTACTGCCGGTCTGGCCCGTCGGCGTACGCGAGCTGCCGGGGTGGATCGCTGCGCGCATGCGTGCAGCCGGGCTGCAGCCGGACCGAACCGCGGCGGGCCTCATCGCCGACAGGGTCGAGGGCAACCTGCTCGCGGCCAGCCAGGAAATCGAGAAGCTCCGGCTGCTGCTCGGAGAAGGTCCCATCTCTGCCGAGGACGTTGCCAATGCCGTCGCTGACAGCAGTCGCTACGACGTCTACAAGCTCGTGGACGCCGCGCTGGCGGGCGATGCGAGGCGTGCAGTGAGAATTCTCGGCGGGCTGCGCGCCGAAGGCGTGGAGCCGGTCATCGTTTTCTGGGCGCTGAGCCGGGAGCTGCGGCTGCTCGCCGGCTTGTCGGACGCGGTTCAGCAGCGGGTCGACCTCGGCTCGGCGATGCAGAAGGCCCGCGTCTGGCGAAACCGGCAGGGACTGGTCAGGAGCTGTGTCAGCCGTGCACCGGCGGGCACCTTTTATCGCCTGGTGAAAGCCGTCGCACAGGGCGATGCCGCCGCGAAGGGCCAGCTGCGCGCGGATCCCTGGCAACTCGCGAACGATATCGTGCTCGGCCTGGCGTTTGCGGGCAGAAAGGCAGCATGAGCGCGTCGCGCGCGGGAGCCGCTCGCCGATGAAGCCGGTCGGCATCTTCGGCGGCACCTTCGATCCGATTCACTACGGTCACCTGCGAACGGCGTTCGAGCTGATGCAGGCACTGGACTTCGAAGCGGTGCGATTCGTGCCCTGCGGGGACCCGCCGCACCGCGGTGTGACGTTCGCGCCGGCGGCCGTGCGGCTGGAGATGGTGCGGCTGGCGACGCGCGGCGAGCCCGGCTTCGTCGTCGACGATCGTGAGCTGCGCCGGGAAGGCCCGTCTTACTCCGTCGACACGCTCGCGAGCTTGCGGGAGGAATTTCCGGACCGCTCGTTGTGTCTGATAACGGGAATGGACGCATTTCTCGGCTTGCCCACCTGGCACCGGTGGGATGAAATCCTGGATTTCGCCCACATTGTTGTTGCCCACAGGCCGGGATGGCAGGCACCCGGTGAGGGCGTGCTCGGCGAATTACTCGCGCGGCGCAGGACGCAGCGCGCCGCCGATCTGCAGGACAGTCTGCAGGGCAAGGTGCACGTCCACGCGGTGACGCAGCTGGAGATCGCGTCGACCGAAATCAGGAGTCTCGTAGCGGACGGCTACGATCCGCGCTACCTGATGCCCGATGCTGTCCGGGAAGTCATAATGGAGAGTTCGTGTTACACAAGAGCCAGCCACTGATGGAGGAGGCCAACACCGTATGAAGATGAGCAGCACGCATGAATAGCGAGCAACTGAGCGACCTGGTCGTCGCAGCGCTCGAGGACGTAAAGGCAAAAGACATCGTCAAGCTCGATGTCCGCGACATGACCACGGTCACCGACTACATGGTCGTCGCGAGCGGCACGTCGACGCGCCACGTGCAGGCGCTGGTCGAAAACGTGATCGAGAAGGCGGCCGAAGCAGGCCACAAGCCGATCGGCGTCGAAGGCGAGGCCGGTGGCGAATGGGTGCTGCTCGACCTGCAGGACGCGCTCGTGCACGTCATGCTGCCCAAAGTGCGTGAGTTCTACAACCTCGAAAAACTCTGGTCGTTGCGTCCGACCAGAGACCTTGCCGCCACGGAACGGTAAGGCGCATCCAGCAAGAGTCCCGGGAGTATTCCACCGTGCATATCCGGCTGCTGGCAGTCGGCGAACGCCAGCCTGCGTGGGTCGACGATGCGTTCCAGAACTATACCGGGCGTTTTCCGCCGCAGTGGAAATTCAGGCTGGACGTCGTCGCGACGGCCAGGCGCAACAAGTCCGAAGACGCCCAACGCGCCATCGAATCCGAAGGCGAACAATTACTCGCAGGATCGCGGCGGACGAGCAGGTCGTGCTGCTCGACGAAAGAGGCAGGCAGCCCACCAGCCAGGACCTGGCCGGGCAGCTCTCGGCCTGGCAGACGGACGGCCGGGATCTCTGCTTCATCATCGGCGGTCCTGACGGCGTCTCGGAAAGTTGCCGCCGCGGGCCGGTTTCGTCTGGTCGTTGTCGAACCTGACGCTGCCGCACGGCCTCGCGCGGGTGATGTTTGCCGAACAGATGTACCGCGCCTGGTCGCTGCTGTCGGGCCACCCGTATCATCGATCCTGAGACCGGGCCCAGGCACACATGTCGGATCCAACCCTCCATCTTGCTTCTTCGTCGCCGCGGCGCCGCCGGATTCTCGAGCGCATGGGCCTCGAATTCACCGCCGCGGGCGTCGACGTCGAGGAGCGGCAGCACCCTGGCGAGGCGGCGGATACCATGGTCATCCGACTTGCAACAGCAAAGGCCTGTGCGGTGCCGACCGCGACCGGCAGCGTGGTTCTCGGCGCCGACACCGCGGTCGTGCTCGATGGCGAGGTGTTCGGCAAGCCGGCGGACCGGGAGGACGCCCTGCGGATGCTGGGCAGGCTGTCCGGACGGCGGCACGAGGTGATGACGGGCGTCGCCGTGCGCGCAGGCAGCGAGACCAGGAGCGCGCTTTCGGTAACCGAGGTGACATTTCGCGATATCGGTCCTGACGAGGCGCTCGACTACTGGCAAAGTGGTGAGCCCGAAGGCAAGGCCGGCGCCTATGCGATACAGGGACGCGGCGGCGCTTTCGTCGCGTCGATTGCGGGAAGCTACACCGGTGTGGTCGGCCTGCCGGTTGTCGAAACGGCGGACCTGTTGCGGTCGGCCGGCATCGAGGTGCCCGACGAGCTGAAGGATGCGTTATGAGCGACGAGTCGCTAAAAGAGGAAATCCTGGTCAACGTGACCCCGTCGGAAACCCGGGCAGCACTGCTCGAGAACGGGGTGCTGCAGGAGATTTTCATCGAACGCACGGCGCGCCGCGGCCTGATCAGCAATATCTACAATGGCCGGGTGACGCGCGTTCTGCCGGGCATGCAGGCCGCGTTCGTCGACATCGGGCTGGAACGGACGGCGTTCCTGCACGCCTCGGATATCGAGCGTAATGGGGCGGGCGGCGACAGGGCCGACGAACAACTGCCGGACATTCGCGAACTCGTCAGGGAAGGCGACCGCCTTCTCGTGCAGGTCGTGAAGGATCCGCTCGGCAACAAGGGTGCGCGGCTGACGACGTTCATTACGCTGCCGTCGCGCCACCTCGTGCTGTTGCCGCGCAGCAGCACTGTCGGCATTTCGGCGCGCATCGACCAGGACGATGAACGGGAGCGGCTGCGCCTGCTGGTGGAGGAGTTGCTCGGCCGGAGCACGGCCTCGAGTGCGGGGCGATCGTCCGCACGGTGGCAGAGGGTGCGAGCCGGGAAGCACTCGAAGCGGATCTCGAGTACCTGGTCCGGCTATGGGACGTCATTCAGGAACGGTGCAGGAACGGTGCTGTAGAACACCTGGTAAACGAGGATCTGTCGTTGCCGCTGCGCGTGCTGCGCGACCTCGTAACCAGTGACGTGGAAACCATCCTGGTCGATTCCAGGCCCGACTTCGAGGCGATGCGCGAATTCGCCGCGACGTTTCTGCCGGGTGTCGAGAATCGCCTGGAACATTACAAGCGCAGGCGCCCGATCTTCGACCTGCACGGCATCGAGGACGAGATCCGCAAGGCGCTGGACAGGAGCATCCCGCTCAAATCGGGGGGCTACCTGATTTTCGACCAGACGGAAGCGATGACGACGATCGACGTGAATACCGGCGCCTACGTCGGCCACCGGAACCTCGAGGAGACCATCTACAAGACGAACCTCGAGGCAGCGATGGCAATCGCGCGGCAACTGCGGCTTCGCAACCTGGGCGGGATCATCATTATCGACTTCATCGACATGGAAGAATCGTCGCATCGCGAAAACGTGCTGGCGGTGCTCGAACAATCGCTCGCGGGCGATCATGCGCGGCACCAGATCACGCCCGTGTCTCCGCTCGGACTCGTGGAGATGACGCGCAAGCGCACCCGGGAAAGCCTGCAGCATATCCTGTGCGAGGATTGCCCGGCTTGCGAAGGCCGCGGTTTCGTCCTTACCGTCGAGACCGTGTGTTTCGAAATTTTTCGCGAGGTCATACGCCAGGCGCGCCAGTTCGAATTCGACGAGGCGCTGGTACTCGCGCACCAGGACGTGATCGAGCTGCTGCTGGACGAGCAGGCACAGAGTCTCGCCGTGCTCGGTGAGCAGACCGGCAAGTCGATACGATTGCAGACGGAGTCGCTCTATCTGCAGGATCAATTCGACGTCGTGCTGATGTAGCCCTGCAAGCGGAATTTATGAAGAGATTTCTGCAACGGCTTTTCAAGTTCCTCGCCTACCTCGCGGCTGGCGTCGTGATCCTGCTTGCGGTGGGGGTCGGGCTGTTCCGGCTGTTCCTGCCGCGTCTGCCGGAGTACCAGGACGAGATCAAGGCCTGGGCGAGCGCAGCCATCGGCATGCAGGTGGAGTTCTCCGGCATGGATGCCCGCTGGGGTCTGAGCGGGCCGCAACTCGAATTCTATGACGCCGAGCTGACGCGCGGCGCGCCATTGTCCCGTGTCATCGCGGCGGAGCAGGTGAGTATCGGCATCGCGCTCGCACGGCTCGTCGCCGACAGGACCCTGGTCGTCAATCGTGTCGTGATACGCGATACGAACCTGGAAGTGCGGCAGTTGCCGAACGGCGAATGGTGGATCCAGGGTATCGCCGTCAAGGATTTACCGGTACAGCGGCCTGGAGAAACCGGCGGACTCGGTGATATCGAGGTGATCGCAGAGGATGTCGCCCTCGATCTCATCCTGCCCGGCGACGAGCAACCGAAGAGGTTCGCGATCAGCCGACTGGGTGTCCGCAGCGAGCAACAGCGACTGTCACTCGATGGCACGGTCGCGCTCCCCGAGTCGCTGGGTGGCCAGTTGCGCGTTGGCGCAACGCAGCTGCTCGACGCCAGCGACGACAGCGCCTGGGACGTTACCGTGGAGGCAAGCGACCTGGACCTCGCGGGCGTCGCCAGCCTCGACCAGCCCCGCAACTGGTCGTTGTCATCCGGCGCTGGCGATATCGATGCCTCGTTTGCCTGGATCGGCGGCCGCGTCGAGAGTGCCGTCGCGGAGTTTTCGCTGGACCAGCTTACCATCGGCGGACGCGAGCAATTCTCCATGACCGGCCGCGTGGAGTATCAGCGCGATGCTGACGGCTGGCTGGCCGTCGCCGACGATCTGCGGATCGGCACCGCGGCAGGCACGTGGCCAGAGTCATCGCTGAAGCTGGAGACCGGTATCGATCCCGACGGTGCCATCGTGATGATCGATGCGCGTGGCGATTACCTGGACCTTGCCGACCTGCGCCTGTTTGCGCCATTGCTCACCGAAGAGCACGAGGACCTGCTCGTCGGGCTCGCCCCCGATGGTATCGTCCGCAACCTGGTCGCCACGATCTCCGATCTTCACACCGACTCACCGCGCTACGCGATTTCGGCCGATCTCGATAACGCCGGGATCGCGGTGTACGACGATCGGCCCGGGATCCGCGGGTTCACCGGACGGCTGCGGGCTGACTGGTCGGGTGGCCGGCTCGAGATCCGTTCGCAGAACATGGTCGTCGACCTTGCCAGCCACATGGCCGAGGCGATTCCGATAGACAAGGCCAGCGGTACCGTGATCTGGCGCCGTAGCGGCGATCGTATCACCGTGCTGTCCGACAACATTGCGATAAGCAATGCCGACCTGGACAGCCAGAGCAGCGTGCAGGTCACCCTCGACGAAGGCGAGGCGCCGGTGATCGATCTCGTGTCGCGCTGGAGCATCACCGATATCGGCTCCGCGAAGCGCTTCATTCCCGGGCAGCTCATGCACCGCAAGTTGTATGACTGGTTCCAGAGCGCACTGGTGTCGGGGAGCATTCCGACGGGCACGACGCGGCTTCACGGACCGCTCGACAAGTTCCCGTTCGATGGTGGAGAAGGTCGGTTCCTGCTGGAAGCGAACGTGCGCAACACGACTTTCCAGTTTCTGCCCGAATGGCCGGCCGCCGAGATCATCGACATGGACGTGATTCTCGATAACACGCGCCTCTACACGGAGCGCAATCGTTCGATCAACCGGGGCCGGGAAGTTGTGAACGCAAAAGTCGAGATCGACGATCTCCGCAAACCCGTGCTGACGATCGATTCGTACTCCACCGGAACACTGGAGTCGCTGCACAGCTACGCGGAGAGCAGTCCGATCGCGAAGCTGTTCGGCGGCCACTTGCGGCGGGTACGTGTGTCCGGCGATGCCGCATTGAATCTCGACCTGATGGTGCCGATAGCGGATTGGCGCGAATTCACGCTTTCCGCGCGAATCCTCGCCAACGATGGCAGCGTGCAGGTGGAGGGATTCGATCCTCCCGTCACCGGCCTGAACGGCGTGGTCACCATCGGCCGTAACAGCGTATCGAGCGAGGCCCTTGGGGGGACGTTCCTGGGCCGCCCGGTCCAGATCGAACTCGCCGGTGCCCCCGAAGACCAGCCGGATTTCCAGGTGATAGCGCGCGCCCGCGGGAGCGTGGACGCGCAGGGCCTGAACGAGGGTCTCGGACTACCGGTCGCCGGCCTGGTCGCCGGGGAAACGGACTACGTGGTCGACTTGCTGTTTCCGCGCGGCGGCAACGACAGGCCCACACCGTTCACGATACGCGTCGGCAGCGAGCTCGTCGGCCTGGAGGTCGGCCTGCCGGAGCCGTTCATGAAGCCGGCGGCCGAGGCTGCGAGCCTTGCGGGTGATATTGCGTTCATGCCCGGCGGCCAACGCATCGAGAGTCGCGGTGAGACCGACCGCGGAGTCAGCTGGAATATTGCGTTCACGCGTGAAGGTGAAGCATGGGACATGGAACGCGGCACGTTGTCGCTCGGCGGTGGCGCGCTCGAGGCGGCCGAAACGCGCGGGCTCCACATTCGTGGCAATGTCGGGAGTGTCAGGCTCGACGAGTGGCTGCGCCTGTCTCGGGGCGACGAGCAGCGTTCCGGAACCGCCGATCGCATCCGCTCCATCGACGTGCAGGTCGACAGTCTTCGCCTGCTCGGCCAGCACCTGCAGGATCACCGGGTGCGCGTCGATCGCAGCGCGCGTGACTGGCTGGTGCAGTTCGATGGCGCACAGGTGAAGGGCTCGGTATTCGTGCCCTACGATTTCGGCTCGGAGCGTGCCGTGGTCCTCGACATGGAGCGGCTGGTCCTTCCCGGTGACGATGCCGCGGAGGCATCCGATGCGGAGCGCGAGCAAATCGATCCGCGGACACTGCCACCGATAACGGTCAAGGCGGACGAGTTCGCGCTGGGCAAACGTTTTCTCGGTGCGACCGAAATACAGCTCGCCAGGACGGACCAGGGCCTGGTGGCGGACTCCTTCGTGGCTCGCGACGCCAGCTTCGATGTCGTCGGCAATGCGTCCTGGGTCGCCGATGCGACGGATCCCACCGGCTATCGCAGCCATCTGATGGCAACGCTGACGAGCAGAGACGTGAAGGCGACGATGCGGCGCCTCGATTATGCGCCGGGTATCGTCAGCGACGACATGAGCCTGCTGTTCGACGTGACCTGGTCGGGCGGGCCGCGGACCGATGTCTTCGAGTCCCTCGATGGTGACGTGCAGGTACGTTTCGGTGCCGGCCAACTGGACGAAATCGAGCCCGGTGCGGGCCGCCTGTTCGGCCTGATGAGTATCGTCGCACTGCCGCGCCGACTGTCACTCGACTTCACCGACGTCTTCGACAAGGGATTCGGTTTCGACACGCTGGACGGCACCTTCCGCATCGTCGATGGCGAGGCCTACACGTGCAACCTGTCGCTGGAAGGCCCGGCCGCCAATATCGCCATCATCGGCCGTGCCAGCCTCACCAAGCGCGAGTACGAACAGGCGGCCGTCGTGGCGGCGAACTTCGGCAACACGCTGCCTGTCGTCGGCGCCGTCGTTGCCGGGCCCCAGGTGGCCGCCGCATTGCTGATCTTTTCGCAGATCTTCAAGAAGCCGCTGCAGGAGGTGGGGCAGGTCTATTACGCCATCGACGGCTCCTGGGACGACCCGCTTATCGACAGTACCGGAGCCGCGGCTTTCGCATCGCGCGCCGAACTGGCCGGGTGCATCCTGGAGTCGGAGTAGTATCCTTCGGCACAGGAAGACGGTGAGGAAACCCGACGTGCGAGCAGCAGCCATACAGATGAACAGCGGTGCCGACCTGGACCGCAACCTGCAGCTGGCTGCGGGATTGCTCAGCGATGCCGCGGCCGACGGCTGCAGCCTCGCGGTGCTGCCCGAGAACTTCGCGCTGATGCCCAGGCGCGGTCGCGACAAGTCGCAGCATGCCGAACAACCCGGTGCCGGTCCGATACAGGACTTCCTCAGCGAGAGCGCGGCCAAATATGGCCTGTGGATCATCGGCGGCAGCATGCCGCTCGAGTCGCCGGAGCCGGGGCGGGTCTACGGTGCGTGTGTTGTTGTCGACGATAGCGGCAAGCAGAGGGCCGTCTATCGCAAGATTCACCTGTTCGACGTCGACTTGCCGGATAGCGAAGAGTCGTACCGCGAGTCGCATTCGATGTTCGCGGGCGACGACCCCACCGTGGTCGACACGCCGGCCGGGCGTGTCGGGTTGACGATCTGCTACGATGTGCGCTTTCCCGAGCTGTACCGGACCCTCGTCGACGACGGCGCTACCCTGTTCACGGTTCCCGCGGCCTTCACGGCCGTCACGGGCGCTGCGCACTGGCAGACGCTGTTGCGCGCCCGGGCGATCGAGAACCTCGCGTACGTCATCGCGCCGGGGCAGTACGGTACGCACCCGGACAATCGCGAGACCTACGGTCATTCGATGATCGTGGATCCCTGGGGGCGCATACTGGCCGAACAGCCCGTCGGCAACGGCGCAGTCGTCGCCGACATCGACCCCGGGGCCCCGAACAAGCTGCGAGAGCGCTTCCCGGCTCTCGCCAACCGCCGCTTATAGGAGCACGACTTGAGTAACTCAGCAGATCCGATCGAATCGGTAATGGCCGACATGCTTGCCCCGGCGGGGCTGGAGGAACGTCACCTGAGCAAGACGCTCGGCACGGTACTCCGCGGCGGCGTCGACTATGCCGACCTGTATTTCCAGGTCTCGCGGCAGGAGAGCTGGTCGCTCGAGGACGGCATCATCCGCGAAGGCAGTTTCAGCCTCGACCAGGGCGTCGGTGTGCGTGCCGTCAGCGGTGAGAAGACCGGCTTCGCGTACTCCGACGAACTGATGCTGCCGGCGCTCGAGCAGGCGGCGGGCGCTGCCCGCGCGATCGCGCGGCAGGGCGAAAACAAGCAGGTGCCTGCCTGGCGGCGCGGCGCCGTGTCGCCGCTGTACTCCGCTGCTGACCCGACGACCAGCATGCCGGATGCGGAGAAGACCGCGCTGATCGCCCGTATCGACGCCGCGACGCGAGCGCTGGATTCCCGCGTCGAGCAGGTGATCATCAGCATGACGAGCGGCCAGGACCTGGTGCTGGTCGCCGGTTCGGACGGCACGCTCGCGGCCGACGTGCGGCCGCTGGTGCGATTCAACGTCAGCGTGATCCTCGAACAGAACGGCCGCCGCGAGCAGGGCTATTCGGGCGGCGGCGCGCGATCGGACCTGAACTACTTCCTCGACGGCGACCTGCCCATGAGTACGCGCGGGAGGCCGTGCGGCAGGCCGCCGTAGCGCTCGAGGCAGTACCGGCACCTGCCGGCACGATGCCCGTCGTGCTCGGTCCGGGCTGGCCGGGCATCCTTTTGCACGAAGCGGTCGGTCACGGTCTGGAAGGGGACTTCAACCGCAAGGGAACCTCGGCGTTCTCGGGCAAGGTCGGCCAGCGGGTGGCGGCGCCGCACTGCACGATCGTCGACGACGGCACGCTGCCCAATCGTCGTGGCTCGCTCGCGATCGACGACGAAGGCACGCCCGGGCAGTACAACGTGCTCGTCGAAAACGGCGTGCTCCGGGGCTACATGCAGGACAAGCTGAATGCGCGCCTGATGGGCGTTGCGCCCACCGGCAACGGCCGCCGCGAGTCGTTCGCGCACATGCCGATGCCGCGCATGACCAATACCTACATGCTCGCCGGGACCGCATGAGCACGAGGAGATCATCGCGTCGGTAAAAAAGGGCTCTATGCGCCGAACTTCGGCGGCGGACAGGTCGATATTACGTCGGGCAAGTTCGTGTTCTCCGCCAGCGAGGCGTACCTCATCGAAAACGGCACGATCACCGCGCCCGTCAAGGGCGCGATGCTGATCGGCGACGGCCCGGATGCGCTGACGAGGATCTCGATGGTGGGCAACGACCTGAAGCTGGACGCGGCGTCGGTACCTGCGGCAAGGAGGGCCAGTCGGTGCCGGTCGGCGTCGGCCAGCCGACGCTGAAGATCGACGAACTGACGGTCGGCGGCACGGCGTAAGCAAAGTGTCGCCGCGATGCGACTGTTGACATAAGCGTCATTCCGCAAGTCGCATTCAAGGCTTGTGAGCTGGCTCACCGCATCGCACGGCGGACTCCGGTATCGTTTCGGGCGTCTCAAGGAGGAAATCTCATCATGGCGTTCGAAAGCACAATAACGGAGAAAGACATGGATACCGCGACGCAGACACTGGCGCAGGGAGTCCGTGGCGATAAGCATGACTTCGAGCCCGACCTGTCGGTTGACGGACTATCCGACTCGATTCTCGCGAAGCTGTTGCGCCTGTTCCGGCTCGCCTGATCCGGGCGCGGCCGGCCCGGGGCCACTGGACGGCGGCGTGGCGGCCATGGACAATGGGTCGCCCGGAGTTTGGTTTCAGGCGCCATGTGGATTTCAAAGCCAATCTACGAGAGCTTGCCGTATTTCTACCTGCTGGTCGGCGTCATCTCGCTGTCCGCATCGATGTACGTCAACCACTGGTACTGGCCGACGATCTGCTTCGTGACGGGGGTGCTGTGCCTCGTGGGCGGGCTGGTGGTGCTGCTCAAGCGGCGCGATTCACGCGTTACGCACCGGCGCAGCGGCTAGCGGCTAACCCTGTTTACGGCTTGCGGAACTCTCTTTGACGACAGGGGGTATGTCGTCGTGAGTGTCCGCGAAATCGGCTTCCGCATCGGTCGTATCGCCGCACGCCGGTGCCGATGTAGCTATAAACGAGTTCGTGAACGCCGAGTGAGATTACGTCACCGCTGGCGAGCTGGCGTTTCTTGACCTGTGCCTCGCCGATGAATACGCCGTTGGTGCTGTTCAGGTCCTCGATGAAACAGCGGCCCTGGTCGCAGACCAGCTGCAGATGGTGGCGGCTGACGAACTTGCTCTTGATGTAGATTTCGTTGTCAGGCGACCGCCCGACGATGACCCTGCCCGGCGGAAACGTATGTATCGCTTCCGTTTCGCCATTCGTTCGCACCTCGATCTGCATCACGTGCGATTCCGTGCCCGGCCGTCGGCTGGCGATCTGCTGCAGCTGCTCGTAGACGCCGGTATTGCTCTCGTGCTCGTCCCAGTCGAGTTCGGCAACGGCCGCCATGATGTCGTCGACGGTCACTGCGGGCTTGTTGTCGGCAAATGCACAGAGCAGGGCGGTGTCGCACAGCGTATTGATGAGGCGCGGCACGCCGCCCGTGTATCGATAGATGACGTCGAGCGTGTCCGCTGCGATCAGGTTCTCGGAGCTGCGCCGGCGACCTTCAGCCGGTGATCGGATATAGGAGCGCGTATCCTGCCTGTCGAGCGCACCGAGATGGAAGCGCAGGCGCACGCGCTGCGCGAGCTGCTTCAGTTTCGGCGAGTCGAGTTTCTCCCTGAGCTCCGGCTGGCCCGCGAGGATGATGCGCAGCACCTTTTCCTTGTGGGTCTCGATGTTCGACAGCATGCGGATTTCCTCGAGTACCTTGAGCGACAGGTTCTGCGCTTCGTCGACGATCAGAACGACTTTCTTGTCGTTCGCGTACTGCTCGATCAGGAACATGTTCAGCATGTCGAGCAGTTCGACCTTGCGCTTGTCGAACGGCTTGAAGCCGAACTCCGTGAGCGCCGCCTGCAGGAATTCGGTGGCGGTGAGCTGGGTCTGCGAGACGACCGCGTAAACGACGCTGTCGTCGAGCTCTTCGAGAAACGACTGCAGCAGCGTGGTCTTGCCGGATCCGATCTCACCGGTGATCACGACGAAGCCGTCCGCCAGCCAGATCGTGGACTCCATGTAGGCCTTGGCCCGGGAGTGCTGCTTGCTCCAGTAGACGAAGGCCGGATCCGGCGTCAGCCTGAAGGGCTGCTCTTCGAGTTTGAAGTGCTCGAGGTACGACATCTCGTTCGCTTGTTGGCGTGATCGGGTATTTTCTCTGGCAGTTCAGAAGCTTGCAACGTGTAACTCGGGCAGTTTACCTGCTTTTACCCGTCTGCGGCCATTACCGGGTCCCGGGTATCTGTCTCGACTGCGTCACATTTTCGCGAGAGAGTCCTCTACCTGGCGCAGCCGTTCGTCGCGCTCCGCGGACGTATCCGCCACGACCGTGATGTGGCCGAGCTTGCGGCCCTCACGCGGGCTCTTGCCATAATCGTGCAGCTGGCAGCCGGGTATCGCGAGGTGCCTCGCGGCCTCCGGGATCTCGCCGATCAGGTTCAGCATGCCGGCATGACCGCGGCACGCTGTCGAGCCGAGTGGCTGCCCCGTGATCGCGCGCAGGTGGTTCTCGAACTGGCTGGTGTCGGCACCCTCGATGGTCCAGTGTCCGGAATTGTGCACGCGCGGCGCGAATTCGTTGGCCAGCAGTCGACCCCCCGCCACGAACAGCTCGAGGGCGAGTACGCCGACGTACTCCAGGCGGTTGAGCAGCGCGTGCATGCAGGCATGCGCCTTCTGCTCGAGGTCCGGCGCATCGACAGGCGCGCGCGAGCGCCGCAATATGCCGTCGGCGTGCTCGTTGTGCGTCAACGGATAGATGACGGTTTCGCCGCCAGGGGAGCGCGCGCCGATGGCCGATACCTCGTAATCGAAATCCAGCCATTCCTCGGCAATGAGCGGCGTGCCGCCCAGTGCGCGCCAGGCCGCATCGATATCGTCGGCGGTCGTCACGACGTACTGACCCTTGCCGTCGTAGCCGAAGCGCCGGGTCTTGAGCACCAGCGGCAGCCCCACCGAGTTCACCGCGGCATGCAGGTCATCGATCGAGTCGACCGCGCGGTAGCGTGGCAACGGAATCTGCAGTTCGTCGAACAGCCGTTTCTCGGCGAGCCGGTCCTGTGCGCTGCGCAGCGCCTCGGGCGGCGGAAAGACCGGGACGCGGTCGGCGATCCCGAGCAGCGCCTCGACCGGCACGTTTTCGAACTCGTAGGTGACCACGTCGCAGCTGGCGGCGAGTTCCGCGAGTGCTTCGGCGTCGTCGAACGGTTTCCGGATCACTTCACCCGCGTCGGCCGCCGGCGGCGCATCGGCGGGATCGAGAAAGCGGCAGGTGATACCCAGCCCGCGAGCCGCGAATCCGAGCATCTGGCCGAGCTGCCCGGCGCCGATAATGCCGACACGCATTGGCGAATCTAACGCCGCGGGTCCGGATCGGCCAGCACCGCGTCGGTCTGGCTCCTGCGGAATTCATCGAGCGCGCTCGCAACCGCGGCGTCTTCGTTGGCTACGATCGCTGCGGCGAACAGCGCGGCGTTGATGGCGCCGGCTTTGCCGATCGCCATCGAGGCCACCGGCACGCCCGCCGGCATTTGCACGATCGACAGCAGCGAGTCCTGGCCGCTCAGCGCTTTGGACTGGACCGGCACGCCGATGACGGGAACGCGGGTCTTGGCGGCAGTCATGCCCGGCAGGTGCGCTGCGCCGCCGGCTCCGGCGATGATGACCTTGAGGCCTTTCCCGAGCGCCGCTTCCGCGTACTCGAACAGCAGGTCCGGCGTGCGGTGTGCGGATACGACGCGGACTTCGTGAGGGACGTTCAGCGTGTCGAGCGTTTCGCTCGCATGGCGCATCGTGTCCCAGTCGGAGCGCGAGCCCATGATGATGCCGACTTGGTTTGTCATCGCGAAATTCTACCATCCTGCGCCGCGACCATCAGCGCGTCATGCACATCGCGGAACAGCTGACGACGCAGCCCTTTCTCGACACGCTCGCTCGAGGCGGTCCTGATGCGGCCGAGGAGATCGCCCAGTGATGCCGCGGAAGCGCCGGTCTGTTCGCAAAACGAGCGGATGGCCTCGTCCCCGCCGGTCATTATCCGGTCGCGCCAGCGTTCCGCGTCGGCGAAGATGCGCTTCGCCCGGCGGTCGTCCACCTCGCGGGCATCGAGCGCGTGGCGGATCGGTTCCGGATCGCAGTTGCGCATCAGCTTGCCGATCAACTGCTTCTGCCGGCGCAACGCGCCGTGCGCACGGATTCTTGCTGCCTCGAGCACGGCGTCACGCAGCCGTTCGTCGATCGGCAGCGCTTCGAGCTCGTCGGCGGACAGGTCGATCAGCTGCTCGCCGAGTTTCTGCAGCTCGAGCTGTTCTCTTTTTCGCGCGGATTTACTGGGCTTTGGCTGAGTCACCGGCTAAGCTACTCGGCTTGTCGAAGTCGGACCGGGTGCGTCAAAAGGGGCGAAAGTCTAGCACGCACCCCGCGGCCGAACCAGAATCAAGTGGGAAGCATCGCATGGGGGAGCTCCAGGCAGCGCAATCGCTCGGGCAGCAAGAGCTCGAGGACATCATCGCCAGCACGCTGGCAGAAGCGCGCAGGCGCGGAGTGGACCAGGCAGAGGTCGCGGTCAGCCATGATATCGGGCTGGCCGCGACCGCCAGGCTGCGGGACGTCGAAAGTCTCGAGTACACCAACGATCGCGGCATCGGCGTCACCGTCTATTGCGGTTCCAGAAAGGGCAGCGCCAGCACCTCGGACATCTCGGCCGACGCGATCCGCGAGACGGTCGCCAAGGCCTGCACGTTTGCGAGCTACACGGCGGAAGACAAGTATGCGGGGCTAGCGGACGCCGATCGCATGTGCACCGAGCTGCCCGACCTCGACCTGGACCATCCCTGGGACGCTCGACGCGACGGCCGCCATCGAACTCGCGATCGCCTGCGAAGCGTCGGCGCTCGGATACGACAAGCGAATCACCAATTCCGAGGGCGCGACGGTGTGGACCAACAGCGGCGTGCGTGCCTACGGCAATACGCACGGCTTCTTCGGCAGCTACGTCAAGACCGGTCACAGCGTCAGCTGCGCGGTCCTCGGCGGCACGGATGGCGACATGGAGCGGGACTATTACTACAGCTCTGCGCGCGACCCTGCCGACCTCGAGGACATCGAGAGCATCGGCCTGCAAGGCGGCGTCACGCGCGCTGCAGCGGTTGGGCGCCCGCAAGATCAGGACAACGCGAGCGCCGGTCATTTTCATCCCCGAGCTGGCGCGAGGGTTCGTCGGACATGCCATCGGCGCGATATCAGGCAGCGCACAATACAGGCGTTCCTCGTTCCTGCTCGATGCCGTCGGCGACAAGATCTTCCCGGAGTTCGTCAGCATCCAGGAGCGGCCCCATATTCCGAAAGGGATGGCGAGCGCGCCGTACGATGGCGAGGGCGTGGCGACCTACGATCGCGATATCGTTACGGACGGCGTACTGCAGGGCTATATCCTGAGCAGCTACTCGGCGCGGCGGCTCGGGCTCGAGACCACGGCCAACGCCGGTGGTGCGCAGAACCTGATCATCCCGGGCAACGTGGACGGCGTCGATGCCCTGCTTGCCGACATGGGAACCGGGCTGCTGGTCGAGGAATTGATCGGGCAGGGCGTCAACACCGTGACCGGCGATTACTCCCGCGGTGCGGTCGGCCACTGGGTCGAGAATGGCGAAATAAGCCACCCGGTGCACGAGGTCACGATCGCCGGCAACCTGCGCGACCTGTATCAAAGGATCGTCGCCGTCGGCCGGGACCAGGATGTGCGCGGCGGGATTCGCTGCGGGTCAATCCTTGTCGACGAGATGACCATCGCCGGCAGCTGAGTCGCTGCCGGACGTCGATACGGCCGCATCGACGAGTTCGGACAGCGTCATCGAGCCGACGGCGGACAGGGCCGCTTCGTCCAGTTTGTCGCCCAGCGTCTCGATGGACGGCTCCCAGGACGGTTCCCGATAAGACCCGGTCTCGCCTTCGCTGCGCGCGACATCGAGGATGTCGCGCAGCTGGATCCGGGCCATCTCCCTCGCCGGCAGCAGCTCGCCCTTTTCGTTGGCGGTCAGGAGCCCTTTCGCTTCGAGGTCGTCGATCACCGGGGCCAGGGCGAGTGAGGGAATCTGCAGGGCATCGCTCAGCGCCTGCACGGGCAGTTTTTGCAGCGGTTCCCTGAAGGTGCGGCCGACCATCAGCATGATGTTCAGCGCGAGGCGCTCGCGCACGGAACCCGACAGCCGCGGTTCCTGGCGGCCTATCCTGAGGTAGGCCGGGTTCTGGATGTAGAATGCGAGCTGCGCGCCGATGAGCAATATCAGCCAGTTCAGGTAGAGCCAGATCAGCGTGACAATCGCGATCGCGAAGCTTGCATAGACTGCCTGTCGCGCCGAGGCGGTGGCCACGAAGGTCGTGAATATCACGACCATGCTCGCCCAGATGAAGCCGCCCGCCATACCGCCCACGATCGCAGGAACGAACCGCACTCGCGTATTCGGCATGAACCAGTAGAGGAATGCGAAGACACTCGCAACGATGAAGTACGGCGTCAGTTTGCTGGTGGCGACAAACAATGGCCCGACGAATTCATTCTGCAGCAGGTATTGCACGATCGACTGGTTCTGCAGTGCCGTTATCATTCCGAGTGCGATGACGATCGCGAGCGGGCCGATCATCAGCACGAACATGTACTCGGTGAAGCGGCGCGCGAAACTGCGTGATTCGGACACGTACCAGACGTAGTTCAGGCTCTCCTCGACCTTCTGAACCATCGATATCGCGGTCCACAGGAAGAACGCGAGGCTGAGGCCGCCGAGCACGCGACCGTTGACGTTGTATACGAGCGCCATCACCTTGTCGGTGATCTCGACGCCGCGGTCGCCGAGCGGCTCGAGGAACAGGTACATCTGCGCTTCGAGTTTCTCGTCGATGCCGAGACCCTTCAACACCGAAAAACTGAAAGCGAGCAGGGGCACGATCGAGAGCAACGTCGTGTAGACGAGGCTCATCGCCCGCATCGTTATCTGCCCGGAGAAGACGTCGCGCAGTACCGCATAGAGATAGCGCATCACGGATGTGATGATGCGGCCGATCCGGCCCTGCTTCTCGAGCGGTTCGCTCCAGATCAGCTCGTTCAGATACTCGATCGGATTCGATTTCATTGCCGTCAGACCCCGGTCAGCCTGCGTAGTGCTTCGCGGTATTTCTCGGCGGTCTTCTCGATGACTGCAGCCGGCAGTTCCGGCCCCGGTGCGGTCTTGTCCCAGTCCAGCGTCTCGAGATAGTCGCGCACGAACTGCTTGTCGAAACTCGGCGGGCTGATCCCGACCTCGTACTCCTCGACAGGCCAGAAGCGCGATGAGTCCGGTGTCAGCACTTCGTCGATCAGGTACAGGCGGCCCTCGTCGTCCAGCCCGAACTCGAACTTCGTGTCGGCGATGATGATGCCGCGCTGCAGTGCGTGCGCCGCGGCAACCTCGTAGATCTGGATGGATACGTCGCGCACGCGCGACGCCAGGCGCTCGCCGACCAGTTCGATGACTTTCTCGTACGTGATGTTCTCGTCGTGAGTGCCCGCTTCCGCCTTGCTCGAGGGCGTAAACAGTGTCTCCGGCAGCCGCTCGGCCTGCCGCAGCCCGGGCGGCAACGGGATACCGCAGAGCTTGCCGGTCTCCTGGTAGTCCTTCCAGCCCGAACCGATGAGATAGCCGCGCACGACGGCCTCGATCGGCAGCGGTTTCAGCCGCTTCACGACGAGCGCTCGGCGCCGCAACTGCTCTCGCAATACGGGGTCCGCGATGACGTCGTCGATGGTTCGCGACGTCAGTTGATTCTCGATAACGTCCTGCATCATGCCGAACCAGAACAGCGAGATCTGCGTGAGTACCTCGCCCTTGCCCGGCACGGGATCCGGCATTACGACGTCGAACGCGGACAGCCGGTCCGTCGTTACGATGAGCAGGTGCTCGTCGTCGACGCTGTAGATGTCACGCACCTTGCCGCGGCCGATCAGGGGATAACCGGGTACCGAAGATTCGAAAATAGCACCGGCGTTTTCAGTCATTAGCAGGCTCGATGGGGTCGTTACGGGGCATGATCGCTGTTCGACTGTATCGTGGCAAGCGATGGACGTAGGCATGCTGCGCCACAGGCGCTACGATGGACATTTGCAGTTCCGGCGGCGCCGGCGGGAGCAGGGTTGTACTGGGGCAGGATCATTGGCACCTTCGCGGGCGCTGTCGTGGGCGCCCTGCTGGTCTCGCCGGTATTGAAGATCCTGTCGGTTGCGGCAGGGTATTTCGCGGGGCGCCAGTTCGATCGCGGTTTTGCCGCCCAGCGGCACGCGTTCGAGGACCTGGGCGCCGGTGGCCGTCTGTCCGAGGATTTCGTTCGCGCGCTGTTCCTGTGCATGGGGCATCTCGCGAAGGCTGACGGACGAGTGAGCGAAGAGGAGATCCGGGCAGCCCGCCTCGTCATGCACCGTCTCAACCTGGCCCCCGCACAGGTCCGCAAGGCGATCCACTGGTTCGATGAGGGCAAGCAGCCGGGTTTCCCGCTGCTGCAGACCGTGCGCGAGCTGCGCCGCGTGCATGCGCGTCGCGGCGACCAGCGGAGCCTGTTCGTGCGCCTGCTGCTCGAAGTCGTGCTCGCCGGGCGGCGCTTGCGTACGCGCGAACGCAAGCTGATCTGGACCATCTGCACGGAGCTGGATATCGGCCGCGTGGAGCTTGCGCAGCTGGAGGCGATGATTCTCGCGCAGAAGGGCTTCCGGCGCTCGCCGGCGGGCACGGCGGACACTGCGCGCCTGCGGCGCGCCTATGCGACGCTGGGCGTCGATGAGTCGTCGAGTAACGACGAGATCAAGCGTGCCTACCGCCGGCTGATGAATCGTAATCACCCCGACAAAATCGCCGGCGACAACCCGGATGATGCGGTAGTCGCGGAAGCGCAGCGTCGTACGCGCGAAATTCGGGGCGCCTATGAGATGCTGAAGGCGCGCCGGTCGATCCGCTAGGCCAAGTCGGTTAAATTAAGCGTCATAACAGAGAGGACACCCCGTGAAACCACTCATTGCTCCTTCGATACTATCGGCCAACTTTGCGCGGCTCGGCGAGGACGTAAAGGCCGTGCTCGACGCCGGGGCGGACATCGTGCATTTCGATGTCATGGACAACCACTTCGTCCCGAATCTGACGATTGGCCCGCTCATCTGCGAAGCGCTCCGCAACGACGGCATCGAGGCGCCGATCGACGTGCACCTGATGGTCGAGCCGGTCGACCGGATTATCCCCGACTTCGCGAAAGCGGGAGCGACCTACATTACCTTTCACCCGGAGGCGAGCCGGCATATCGACCGCTCTCTGGGCCTGATACGTGACGAAGGCTGCAAGTCCGGCCTGGTCTTCAACCCGGCGACGCCGCTCAACTGGCTCGAGCACGTCATCGACAAGGTGGACATGGTCTTGCTGATGTCGGTCAACCCGGGTTTCGGCGGGCAGAAGTTCATACCCTCGGCGCTCGACAAATTGCGCGAAGCGCGCCGTCTGATCAGCGACAGCGGTCGAGACATTCGTCTCGAGATCGACGGTGGCGTCAAGGTAGACAACATCGGTGAGATTGCCGCGGCCGGGGCGGACACCTTCGTCGCCGGATCCGCGATCTTCGGAAGCGAGGATTACGCGGCGACCATCGCCGCAATGAAGGCGGAAATCGAAAAGGCGCAGCGTCTGTAGGAGCGCGCCTCGGCGCGCGATCGCGGTTCGAGAACCGCTCCTACAGCAGGGTCAGAGGTTGCGGTTGGGCCTGGCGCCGTAGACGACGATCGTCTTGCCGCTCGCCGAGACCAGTCCCTGTTCCTCGAGCACCTTCAGGACGCGCCCGGCCATTTCGCGGGAACAGCCGACGAGGCGCGACAGTTCCTGGCGGCTGACCTTGATCTGCATGCCGTCCGGGTGCGTCATCGCATCGGGTTCGTTGCAGAGATCCATGATCGCGTGTGCGACACGCCCGGTGACGTCGACGAACGCCAGGTCGCCCAGTTTGCGATTGGTGCGGTCGAGGCGCGTGGCGAGCTGCGTGGCCAGTTCGAATACGAGCCCGGGGCTCTCGCTGGCGATCTGCCGAAAACGGGGATATGTCATTTCGGCGATTTCGCACTCGGTGCGCGTCCTCACCCAGGCGCTGCGCGTCGGCTGCTCGTAGAACAGCCCCATTTCACCGAAGAACTGGCCCTTGTTCAGGTAGGCAAGCACCATTTCGTTGCCGTCCTCGTCCTCGATCATGACCTCGACCGAACCATCGACGATGTAATACAGCACATCGGGCAGATCGCCGGCGTGAATCATCACGGTTTTCGAGGGGACGGTGCGTACGCGGCAGTAGCTCAGAAATCGATTAATCGCCGGTACGTCGCTCAGGGTCTTGGCATTGGTCTGCATGGATCGGTCCCTCATCGCTCAAGCGCCCTCTCTTTTAATACAGTTCGCGAAGAAGGGCAAGCTAAGTCCGTGTTTTAGTTGAGTTCGTTGCAACTAACAGCGACTTACAACCAGTACGCGGTCCGCGTCATGACTTTTGCTGTGAGCTTCATCAGGCGTTTCACCGGCGGCGGCAACTCGGCCGCGCCCGCGTCCACTGCATTTTCGCCGTGCTCTGCTTCCTCTTCGTGCATGCGCTCGAGGATGGCGCGGCTGCGTGCATCGTCCTTCGGCAGGCTCTCGAAGTGACTTTCGAGATGCTCGCAGACCTGCCGCTCGGTCTCGGCGATGAAGCCGAGACTCCAGCGATCGCCGAGTGCGCCGCTGGCGGCGCCGATCGCGAATGCGCCCGCGTACCAGATCGGGCTGAGTCGGCTCGGCACTGCGCCGAGTTCGGCAAGGCGCTGTTCGCACCATGCGAGGTGATCGAATTCCTCGTTGGCAGCGCGTTGCATCTGCTGCTCGATCGACTTGTCCCGTGCGACCGCCGCATGTCCCTGGTAAAGACCCTGCGCGGCGACTTCGCCGGCATGATTGATCCGCATCAGCCCGGCCGCATGCGTGCGCTGCCGATCGTCGAGGTTCCCTTCGTCCACGGCCGCCGCCGGATTGTCGCGCGCCGGTCGGCCCGCGGGTGCCGAGACCGTTCGCAGGGCGTTATTGGCGCCGACGAGCAGTCGATCGAGAGGTGTCAGTGAGCGTTCTCGCATGCGGCAAATTATAGCAAGCGTGGTTCGGGCCGCGTTAGAAACGGAACAACAGGCCGACGTAGGGTCCGCTCAGGGAAATGTCTGTTTTTTCCTGCGACCCATCGACGTCGTCTTCGAACTCGATGGTCGCATGTCGGTAGCCGAAACTGAGACCGATGGTCTCGTTGAATCGCAGGCCGATCGATGCGAGCAGGTTGAGTGTTCCATCCGAATCACCGAAACCGTAGTCGCCGCGCAAGGCCAGGTCCCAGTGTTTGCCCAGGCTGCGCAGGTAGCGTGCACCGAAGAAGACGTCAGTCACCTGCGCGCTGACGCCGACGGTCGTGGCTGGCAGGTTTTGCGGCGAAGAAATGATTCCTATGTCCGCGTTGATGTTACGCAGTCCGAACAGGTAGTCGACATTGGAGCTTTCCCGGGACTGCCGGTAAAACCCGCCCAGCTCGAGCACGTCCAGGTCGAGATCGCTCTCGATATTTATGTCTATCACCGGCGGTCGCGAGATGGACGTCTGATCGGCCAGCGACACGTAAATATAGTCGAGCATTGCTCCCCAGCGGTCGCCTGCAGCCTCTACGCGAAGCATGACGGCAAAGTCGATCTTCGACAGCACTTCGCTGCTGCCACCGTCATCGCCGCCAGACCCGTCGTCGAAGGACTGGTCGACACTGACACTGGGCAGCCAGCCGTAAGGGGCGATAACCCAGTCGACGCCGTCCGCAGCAGTGGGGACAGAAAGGAGCGACAGTACGAGGGTTGATAAAAGGACGCGAGGGGTCATGGATCGGGCGAAAATATAACAATTTGTAAAAATTGGCGAATCGCGACGATCGTCCTATATACTCGCGCTCCGATTTTCTATCGCACTGTCCCGCCTCCGGAGAGAACTATGAAACTGCGAAGTGTGTTCTTCGTCGCGACCCTGACCCTTGCCGCACCGCTTCTTGCGGCGGAGGAAGACGAAAACGATCCGCTCGAGGGCAACGTCAAGTTCGGCTACCTGGCGACGACCGGTAACACGGAGACGTCGAGCCTGAATACGAGTTTCGAGGCGAAGTACGTCGCAGGCAGCTGGCACCACGAAGCCATGGCATCGGCGATCAATGCCTCCGAGAACAAGGTCACGACCGCCGAGGCCTACGAGGCCGGCTGGAAGTCCGGCTGGGACTTCACGGATCGGGATTACATGTTCGGCCGGCTGAACTGGCGCAAGGACCGGTTCGGTGGCTTCGATACCCAATTCTCGCAGACGGTCGGTTACGGTCGCCACATCATCGATACCGACGTTCACGACCTCGAAGGAGAGCTCGGCTTCGGTGCGCGCCAGTCGGAAGACCAGCTGGGCGTCACGCAGAACGAGACGATCGCCACCGGTTCGCTGAAGTACAAGTGGCAATTCAGCGAAACCTCGGATTTCAGGCAGACCCTGCGCGTCGAGGTAGGTGGCGACAACACCTTCAGCGAGTCGGTTACCGCCATCTCCGCGAAGCTCATCGGGGCGCTGAACCTGGTGGCTTCGTACACGATCCGCAACAACAGTGACGTGCCGATCGGCACCGAAAAGACCGATACCCGGACGGCAATCTCGCTGGAATACGCGTTCTAGCGCAGCCGGCCCGCAGCGGCCCTTCGTAAGCCGTTGTCGATCAACAAGAAATGCGCCCGGAGCCCGGGCGCCTTATTTGCCCGAAAGGGCCCGAAACGGTTTGCAATGCGGCGGGGGGTCGAGTAGAATTTCGCGCCTTTCGCCCCTCCGGCAGGCTTGTGGCTGCCCGGGTGGAGGCCGCGAGGCCGGTAATCAGGCTGGCACCGCCGGATTACAACGAATTCCCTTAGGAATCTGGATATCATGAAGACGTTTTCTGCCAAACCCGCAGAGGTACGGCGCGACTGGTATGTCGTCGATGCAACGGGCAAGACCCTCGGTCGCCTGTCGACGGAGATCGCTCGGCGCCTGCGTGGCAAGCACAAGCCGGAATACACGCCGCACGTGGATACGGGCGACTATATCGTCGTCGTGAACGCGAAGAAGATCCGCGTGACGGGCAACAAGCTGAAGGACAAGATGTACCACCACCACACGGGGTACATCGGCAATCTGAAGTCGCAGAACCTGGCGACCCTGCTGGACGAGACGCCCGAACGGGCGCTCCAGTACGCGGTCAAGGGCATGCTGCCGAAGGGGCCGCTGGGCCGTAAGATGTTCAGCAAGCTGCGTGTATTCGCAGGCCCGGAGCACGGTCACGCGGCACAGCAGCCGATCCCCCTGGACGTGAACGCCTGAGTCCGGGCACACGAGAATTGAGGCAAAGTAATGAGTGAAGCACTTTTTACGGGACCGGCCGGCGCAAGACGTCGACGGCGCGCGTGTTCCTGAAGTCCGGCAGCGGTGATATCACGGTTAACGACAAGCCGCTGGACGTATTCTTCGGCCGCGAGACGGCGCAGATGATCGTCCGCCAGCCGCTGCAGGTGATGAATCTGAGCGACCAGTTCAACGTCAACGTCACGGTTACCGGTGGCGGCACGACCGGCCAGGCCGGCGCGATTCGCCACGGACTGACGCGCGCCCTGATGCAGTACGACGAGTCGCTGCGCCCGAGTCTGCGCAAAGCCGGTTTCGTGACCCGCGACGCCCGCGAGGTCGAGCGCAAGAAAGTGGGTCTCCGCAAGGCCCGCCGCGCGACGCAGTACTCGAAGCGTTAAAGAGATCGATCCCGAATTTGGGGGATCGTCTAGTGGTAGGACTACGGACTCTGACTCCGTCAACGGGGGTTCGAATCCCTCTCCCCCAGCCAGAAAAGAAAAGGCCCCCTCGCGGGGCCTTTTTCTTTTCCGGTTCGGGGAGCTGGAGGCGAGAACCGCTGTTCGACCGGTCGTATTCGCGCTTCGAGAAGCGCTCCTACAGCTAACCTGTACCGTAGGAGCAGGCCTGGGCCTGCGATCGCGCTTCGGGAAGCACCCGTGTTGACGCGAGCGGCCAACTACTTGTTGTTCAGGATTCTCAGTTCGACGCGGCGGTTTTCTGCCTTGCCTTCGGTCGTGCCGTTATTGCCGACGGGTTCGGACTCGCCATAGCCGCGAGCGGTCAGTCGTGATGGGCTGATCCCGCCATTGATCAGGTAATCGCGGACAGTGTAGGCGCGGCGTTCCGACAGGCCGAGGTTCGCCGCCGCTGCGCCGTCGCTGTCGGTATGGCCAGCGACTTCGACGACGAGGTGGGGGTTCCTCTTGAGCCATTCGATGGCGTCGTCGAGAACCTGTTCCGCACCCGTCAACAGGCGATCGGAACTGCTGGCGAAGTTGACGCCTCGCAACTCGACGGTGCTGCGAATTTCGCAACCACTCGCATCGACCGGCACGTTGGCACGGGTGTTCGGGCAGTCGTCCAGGTGATTGACCACGTTGTCGCCGTCGTCGTCCCGTTCGCAGCCATTGACGTAGATCGCCGCGCCCGAGACTGTGTTCGGGCATTCGTCGATGTCATCGGTTACGCCGTCGCCGTCCTCGTCGCGTATGCAGCCGTAGCTGTCGACCGGCACGCCCTGCGGCGTATTGGCACAGAGGTCCTTGCGGTCCATGACGCCGTCACCGTCGCTGTCGACGAATATTTCACAACCAGTATCGTCCACAACGACACCTGCCTCGGAGTGCGGGCATTGGTCGTACAGGTCCTGGATCCCGTCCTTGTCGGTGTCGATGACGGGCGGCGCCGCGCGGCGACCAAAGGAATACTGCAGACCGAGCGTGGCGATACGGTCGGTCAGGCTGTTGTCTTTCTCCCACGCCAGTCGAAATCGGTAGTCGCCGCGAATGGAAAATGCGCTGTCGCCGAGTTTCCATGAAAAGCCGAGCCCGGCGCTGCCCGAGGGCCGATTTTCGTCGCTGCCCGAGGCGGTCTTCGTCCCGAGGTAACCGGCGCCGAAAACAAGGTACGGGGAGAAGCTGCCATCCGGATTGAGGTGGCTTACGAGGTCGAGGCCGATGTCGAGAAATTCCTGGCTTTCTCTCTCGGTTACGAGCGGCCAGCTCGGCCAGCCGTCGATGTCCGAGTAGCCGATGTGGCCCTCGAGCGCGAATACGTCGGTGAGCTTACGTCCAACGTAGGCCTGGCCGCCGCCGATGACGTCGTCGAGCCGGCGCGCCGGGTCGTCGTCGGTGTAGACGGTGGAACCACCGAGGTACCAGTCGGCCGGGTCCGCCGCGGTTGTCGCGAACGGTGACAGGATTGCCGGAATCAGCCAGAGAATACAGTGCCTTATTCATCGAACCCGGATTATGAAAAATCACGGGCCCGAGACTAGACCGGCAACTCGTCCATATCTGTGCGGTGAGGTCACATGATGCGCAGACGGCGAGCGTTCAAACCCGCATGGCGTGACTGGCGTCTCGCGCAGGGCGAGACGCGGGCGCTCAGACTCGCAGTTCGCGCACGCCCTCGTCGTTGCCGATCAGCAGGATATCGGCCGGGCGGTGGGCAAAGAGTCCCACGGTCAGTATGCCGGGGATACGGTTGAGCCGGTCTTCCATTTCGAGCGGGTTGGAGATCGCCAGATCGTGAACGTCGAGAATGTGGTTGCCATTGTCGGTCACGAAATTCTCGCGCCAGACCGGATTCGCCCGCATCTTGACGAACCTGCGTGCAACGAAAGCCTGCGCCATCGGCAATACCTCGACCGGCAGCGGGAATTTGCCGAGCATGCCCACGAGCTTGGTATCGTCGACGATACAGACGAAACGACGCGCGGCGCCGGCAAGCACTTTCTCCCTGGTGAGTGCGCCGCCACCGCCTTTGATCAGGTTCAGGCGCTTCGTGGCCTCGTCGGCACCGTCGATATAGATATCGAGGTCGCCCACTTCGTTCAGCGTCGAGACCTTGAAGCCGCGCTCCTGGAGCAGGGCAGTCGTGGCTTTTGAACTCGACACTACGCGGTCAATGCGGTCCCTGATTCCGGGCAGCATGTCGATGAGGAAATTGACAGTGGATCCGGTACCGACGCCGAGTATCATGCCTGGCTCGATGAATTCGAGAGAGGCTTCGGCGGCGCTACGCTTTTTGTCGGCTGATGTCATGGAACTGCGGCCATTGTTCTGACCGGGCAAAGCTTAGCTGATCGACATCGGAACCGCCATTGCAGGCGTCACAGTCGGGGGCGGCGACCCGCGGTCTCCCGGGGCCCCAAATAAAAAGTGCCCGCAAAAGCGGGCACTCTTGTCTGCTGGAAGAAGGCTCCCAGCGAAGACCAGCGCGGCTGCACTACTTCTTCTTGCTTGACGCCTTTTTCTTGCTGGCCTTCTTCTTACTGGCCTTCTTCTTCGTCTTGCGCTTAGCAACCTTCTTCTTGGCCTTCTTCTTGGCCTTTTTCTTGGCTACTTTCTTCTTAGCCTTTTTCTTGGCTACTTTCTTTTTAGCCTTTTTCTTAACCTTGCGCTTGGCTACTTTCTTTTTAGCCTTTTTCTTAACCTTGCGCTTGGCTACTTTCTTTTTAGCCTTTTTCTTTGCTGCTTTCTTCTTCGTCTTACGCTTTCGTTGCCTTCTTCTTCGTCGCGGGTTTCTTCCGCGCCGTTACTTTACGCTTCTTAGCGACTTTGCGCTTCGAAGCCTTCTTACGTGACTTCTTTTTGGTAGCCATGATTTTCTCCGTGTCGGGTACCCGGCGTTGAGTATATACAACACATTCAAAAAATCCAGCAAGTTAAGTGACGCAATCGACACTTTGAAAGTGTGCGTCAAGTACGGTTTTTTACGGGTGAAACCTCGAATCCGGAATGCGGTTACGAGACATACCAGCAGTCGTTGCCAACGATGGTAATTTCGCATCACGTGACTTTCGTGCTTTGTTCTTCGTGCGTGCAAGTGAAAAGGGGTCTGCTGCTGTTCGATTGATACGGCGCGAATGAACGCGGCCGGCCTGGAGAAGTTGTCATTACCGACCAGTGCAGGTTTCCGTGAACACATGGAAAACCCGTATATCCCAAGGGTTTGGCGCGATTTTCCGCACTCTCTGGCATTCGAAGGCAACCCCGATAAGCTTCGGGCGCAACCAGTAATTCCGGTCGGCGAGGAACGCAAAGGTGCGATCGAAAAAACCTCCGCCCATGCCAATTCGGTTTCCCTGGTCGTCAAATGCAACCAGCGGCGTTACGACAACATCGAGTTTTTTTGCGTCGATGCGCTCGCCGGACACCGGCTCCCAAAGACCGAAATCGTTCATCGCGAGTACCGATTCGGGCAGTGTTTCGCGAAACTGCATGCGGCCCTGCGAAGTGGTTACCGGGAGGAAAATGCGCTTTTTTGCGCGCCATGCGCGCTCGATGATTGCAGTTGTATCCACTTCGTCCCACATCGGAACGTAGCAACCCAACGTCTGACTGCTGAGGAAGTAGCGGCTGTTTAGGAACCCGTCGACGATGTGCCGCGATGCGCGAGAACGTTCCGAAGACGTCATCGAGCGGCGCGCTTTAAGGGTATCGATGCGCAGGTGCCTCGTCGTGGTCGATGGGTCGATCATCGTCAATCGCCGCGTCGGGAAAGAAAGCGCCCCCCGCCTGTGCCGTTACGAGCCGTCGCTCTCGAACCAGAGCAACAGGTGGGGTCAGCCGTGGCAGCAACAGGCTTTCCGATTTCTCGATTAACGAGATTCCGGCCCTGCTCAAATGCTGCCGACAGTGCGCGACCCCGAGGTTATGATTTAGGGTCGAAAGGTTTCCAGGTCGCTATCGAACACTGCAGGGGGCGCCATTTTTTGATCGTTGGCGGTCGCGTCAGAAATCCAGTTGCTGGGATTCCCCGAGGACGCTCTCGACTCGATCCGATATGTGTTTCAGGCGATCGCTTATATCGCCTTCGAGCAACTTGTCGCGTGCCTTCGCATGCAACAGGTCGTTGGCCATGTTCAGTGCAGCCATTACGGCAATGCGGTCGAGGCCCACGACGCGGCCACTGTCGCGGATCTCCCGCATCTTCTGATTCAGTATTTCCGCCGAATCCAGCAGGTCGGTTCGCTCACTGGCCGGGCAGGCGACCTGGTATTCCTTGTCCAGGATTCGAACGCTTACCTGTGCGTAGGGTTCATTCATCGTCAGGTACCTTGTTCCATGGCTTTGAGCCTGCCAATCATCGCTTCGACGCGCGCTCGCACCTGCTCGTTTTTCTGCAGCAGGTTGGCGCGTTCCGCCGTCAAAATGTCCTGCCGCTGCTTCAGCGACTTGTTTTCGTCCTGGAGCTGATCGCAGACGCGCACCAGCGCGTCGACGCGCTTTTCGAGGCGCCTGAGTTCGTGCTCGAACGTCGTATTTTTATTGTCAGCCATGGCGATCAATATAGACACGCCGGGGGGCAGAATCAATCGGCAATGCGACGTAATGGGGGCCGGCATGGCCCAGCCGCGGCATCCGTGGGATCATTGCGCGACAACGACGCCACGCGGGCGTGAAAACCATGGGATCGGAAGTGGACTACGACAACCTGAATGACGCTCTGCGGCGCTGCGGGGCTTCCTGGGATGCCGCCCAGGCGCACGGCCTGTTGTCGAGCCGGCTCGCGGTCAACGGCGTCGATGCGGGCCTGGACTGGCTGCAGCAGGTCCTCGAGGGGACGAACGAGTCCGACGCCCTGCGTGCCGAGTGTGCAGGCCTGCTGAACACGCTGTTCCAGGAGACGCTGCGGCAGCTGGCGGAGCGGCTGTCCGGGTTCGAACCGCTGCTGCCCGACGACAGCGACAGCGCCTCGCTGAGAGCGGCGGCACTGGCTCACTGGTGCGAGGGGTTCCTGCACGGTCTCGTGTCTGTCGACCACGGCGAGGCGCTAAAGGAAAAACTGGCGAAGGATCCGCTTGCCGATATCATCAGGGACATGCTGCAACTGACGCGAGCGGCCGTTGACGACGAAAGCGACGACGAGGCGAACGAGGCGGCGTACGCCGAGATCGTCGAGTACGTCCGCGTCGCGGCGCAGTTAGCCTACGAGGAGCTCGCAGAGTTCCGAGGTCCCTCCGGAGGAGGCCCGCGGGCCGAGGCCGGCGAGACACTGCACTGAGCGGCGGCCCCGGTTAGAATGGTCACGCCCGTGTTGCATCCCGTATCTTTTCAATGAATAGCAAGGAATTCCATCGTCGGCGCAAGCAGCTGATGAGCATGGTCGGTGCCGGGGGCATCGCCATACTGCCGGCGGCGCCGATTCGCACCCGCACGCGCGATGTCGAACATCGCTATCGCCAGGACAGCGATTTCTACTACCTCACCGGGTTCCCGGAACCCGAGGCGGTCGCCGTGCTGGTGCCGGGGCGCGACGCGGGCGAGTTTCTGCTGTTCTGCCGGGAACGAGACCGGGAGAAGGAGCGCTGGGACGGTTCGAGGACGGGTCCCGAGGGCGTCGTCGAGAATTTCGGCGCCGACGACGCGTTTCCGATCGACGATATCGACGACATCCTGCCGGGCATCATCGAGTCGTGCACGCGCGTTTATTACACGATGGGCCTGTACGCGGATTTCGATGCGCGCATCACCGGGTGGCTCAACTCGCTGCGCTCGCGGGCATCCAGGGGTGTGCATACGCCGCAGGAGTTCGTTGCGCTCGATCATCTCCTGCACGACATGCGTCTTTACAAGAGCCGCGCGGAAATCTCGGCCATGCGCAAGGCGGCGAAGATCGCCGTCAAGGCGCATACACGGGCGATGCGCGCCGTGCGGCCGGGGATGTTCGAATACGAAGTCGAGGCCGAGTTCATTCACGAGTTCCGCCGCAACGATGCGTCGGTGTCCTACAACCCGATCATCGGCTCGGGCCGCAATGCCTGCACGCTGCACTACGTCGACAACAGGGCTCAGCTCGCAGACGGCGACCTGCTGCTCATCGATGCCGGCTGCGAGGTCGACTATTATGCCTCCGACGTGACGCGGACGATGCCGGTCAACGGGCGGTTCACGCCGGAACAACGCGCCGTTTACGAAATCGTGCTGGAGGCCCAGCTTGCGGCAATCGAAAAAACCCGCCGTGGCAACCACTGGAACGAACCGCACGATGCGGCGGTCAAAGTCATCACCCGCGGGCTGAAGAAGCTGGGTTTGCTGCAGGGTACGCTGCCGAAACTCGTCAGGGACGGCGCCTATCGCGACTATTACATGCATCGAACCGGGCACTGGCTGGGAATGGACGTTCATGACGTGGGCGACTACAAGGTCGGAGACGAGTGGCGCCTGCTGGAACCCGGGATGGCGCTGACCGTCGAACCCGGCATCTACCTGCCGGACAGCCGCAAGGTCCCGGCGCGTTTTCGTAACATCGGCATTCGTATCGAAGATGACGTCGTCGTCACGACGAATGGCGCCGACGTACTCAGCAAAGGGCTGGCGAAGGAGCCCGATGCCATCGAGGCGCTGATGCAGGGCTGATATGGGCGATTCGACAGGCACGCAATACGACATCGTTATCGCCGGCGGCGGCATGATCGGGGCAAGCCTCGCGCTCGCCCTTGCGCCGCTGGGACTGCGCGTTGCCGTCGTCGAGGCCGTGGCGCGTAGCGAATCCGGGCAGCCGAGTTTCGACGACCGGTCGACGGCCCTGTCGCGAAGCACGCAGCGCATGTTCGAGGCGATGGGGCTGTGGGACGAAGTGATCGCCGCCGCCACGCCGATTCGCCGCATTCATGTGTCGGACCGCGGCCGTTTCGGCTTCTCGCACATCGACGCGGCACAACAGGGTGTGGACGCGCTCGGCTATGTCGTCATCAATCGCGTGCTCGGTGAGGTGCTGCAGTCTGCGCTGGCAAACGCGGGGACCGTGGACATCCTGTGTCCTGCGCGAGTGGTGGATGTCGAAACAGGCGGCGATCTGGCGAACGTGAGAATCGAGACGGCGGAGGGTGGCCAACGGGATCTGAGTTGCCAGCTCGCTGGTGGCGGCCGACGGCGCGAATTCTGCCTTGCGTCCCATGCTGGGCATCTGTGCGACAAAGACCGACTACGGCCAGCACGCCGTCATCGGCAACCTGCTGCCGGAGAAACCGCTCGACAATTGCGCCTACGAGCGCTTCACCGACCAGGGCCCGCTCGCGCTGCTGCCGGTCGCGGATGATCGCGCCGGGTTCGTCTGGACCGTGTCGAGCCACGATGCGGATCGCGTGCTCGGTCTCGACGACGAGGCGTTTCTCGACGAATTGCAAGACGGCATTCGGTTACCGGCTCGGCAGGCTGTCGCGGGTCGGCAAACGCGCCGCGTATCCGCTGTCGCTGAGCAAGGCGCTGCGACTGACAGCCGAGCGCGCCGTGCTCGTCGGCAATTCCGCACACGGCCTGCATCCGGTTGCGGCGCAGGGCTTCAATCTCGGCATGCGCGATGTCGCGGCGCTGTGCGACTGTATTGCGGATGCGCGCGCCGAGGTCCGTCGGCGGATCTCGGCGACCCGGACCTGCTTGCTCGCTATGCGCAGTGGCGCCGGGATGACCAGGGCAAGCTGGTGCGTCTCACGGACGGTATCGTGCGGCTGTTCGGCAGCTCGAGTCCGCCGCTCAGGGCGGTGCGCAACATCGGGATGCTCGGCTTCGACATCATTCCGGGCGTTCGCTCCCTGTTTGCAAAGCACATGATGGGTCTCGCCGGCCGACTGCCGCGGCTGTCGCGCGGAGTGCCGCTCAAATGAAGAACGCGCTACGACGTGGTTATCGTCGGAGGCGGCATGACCGGCCTCACGGTCGCCGCGTTGCTGTCGCATGGCAGTTGCGCCGAGGCGCTGCGGGTGACCGTGATCGATGCGGCAACGCGACCGCGGTTCGATCCCGACGCAGGACATCGCGCTACGCGTGTCGGCGATCGCGACGGGATCCGCCGACCTTCTCGACGCGATCGGCGCGTGGGACACGATCGTCAGGACACGCGCGCATGCCCGTACGAGCACATGCGTGTCTGGGACGGTGCCGACGATCCCGACGGGCCGTCCACGCTGCGCTTCGATGCCGACGAGTTTGCCGTGCCGCAGCTCGGCTTCATCGTCGAGAACCTGCTGATCCAGGATGCGATACTCGAAGTGCTCGACAGGACGGACGTCAACCTGCGATTCGACTCGCCGATCCGGACGATCGAGCGGCACCGAGCAATGCGTACCGGGTGCGGCTCGAGGACGGCCGCGAGCTGGATGCCGACCTGCTCGTCGGTGCCGACGGGGCAAGCTCGCTCGTACGCGAGATCAGCCGGCATCGCGGTAATGCGGCGGCCGTACGCACAGACCGCGTTCGTCACGCACCTGCGGCCCGAGCAGCCGCACGGTGCGACCGCGCGGCAGCGTTTTCTGGAAGACGGACCGCTGGGGATGCTGCCGCTGGCTGACGGCCGCATCTCGGTGGTCTGGTCGACGACCCACGAGACGGCCCGTCAGGCGATGAAGGCCGAGCGACGACGAACTGGGCGACATGCTGACCGATGCCTCGGACGATGTGCTCGGCGAGCTGACGGCCGCCGGTCCGCGCGGGACGTTTCCGCTGTGCGCGCAGCACGCCAGAAATTATGTCTTGCCACGTCTTGCCCTGATCGGCGATGCGGCGCATGCTGTACATCCGCTGGCCGGGCAGGGCGCCAATCTGGGCCTGGCTGACGCCAGCGCCTTGTCCGCTGTGATAGAAGAAGCAATCAGAAAGGGTGAACACCCGGGGGACAGGCCTGTACTCAGGCGATACGAACGAGCCCGCAAGGGCGCCAATGCGACGATGCTGCACTTGATGACGGCGCTGAACCAGCTGTTTGCGGCGGGTTCACCGACGCTCGGCGAATTGCGCCGTGCCGGCATGCGCCTGTTCAATGTGAGCGGGCCGTTGCGCGAGCGCGCGGTTCAGGGTCGCACTGGGTGCCGGCCGGCACTGATCGGCCACAATGGTTTGGGGATCTTATGACGCAGCGATATGTGTTGATACTTGCCGTGCTGCTGACGCTCGTCGGACTGTCCGTGTTCGTCTACAAGTGGCAGGTGTTGGGGTTTCCGCTGGCCCAGAACCAGGAAGTCTCCGTCTGGACGATCGAATCCTCGATAAGTTTCGACTCCGGTCCGGGCTCCATCAAGGTCAACCTGCACATACCTACGCTGACGCCCGGCTTCCGCACGCTCAACGAGAACTCCGTGTCGCGCGGCTACGGCTTCAGCCTCAATTACGGCAGCGGCGGGCGCGAGGCGCAGTGGGCGATACGCCGTGCCGATGGCCGCCAGACCATTTACTACCGCATCTCGGTATTCGAGGATCCCGGCAGCGAACAGGCCGATACGACGCCGCCATTCCCGCCACCGCCGGCGATCAACGAGCCGTTCCGCACGGCCGTCGACGTCATCGTGGCCGAGGTTCGCGAGCACTCGGCCGATACGGCGTCGTTCACGACGGAGCTGCTGCGGCGCCTGAACGACCCTTCGCCGGACCCCAACGTCGAGCTCCTGATGGCGGACGTGCAGAACGAAGGTGATTTCGTCGACGTCGCGACGATGATGCTGGCCGAGGCCCGCATACCGGCGCGCATGGTCCGGGGGTTCGAGCTCAGCGGGCGGCAGCGGAGCGCGAGCCTGGAACCGTGGCTGGAAATCCACGACGGCGACCGCTGGCGTTTCTTCAACCCGAATACCGGCGAGGAGAACCTCCCCGAGCACTTCTTCATCTGGTGGCGAGGCAACGAGCAGCTGGTCAACGTCGAGGGTGGCAGCAACGTCGAGGTCGATTTCGCGGTCCAGGAAGCCCACCTCGATGCAATAACCATCGCGAAGTCGCAGGCGGCGAAGACCGGTGCCACCATGTTCGATTTTTCGCTTTACAGCCTGCCGATCCAGACGCAGGCGGTGTATGCCGTGTTGCTGATGATACCCATCGGTGCGCTCGTGATGGTCGTGATGCGCAACATCGTCGGGATCGACGCGTTCGGCACATTCATGCCGGTCCTGATCGCGCTCGCGTTTCGCGAAACCAAGCTGCTGTGGGGCATCGTGCTGTTCACGGTGCTGGTCGCGCTGGGTCTCAGCATTCGCTTCCTGCTGGAACGCCTGCGCCTGTTGCTGGTGCCGCGGCTGAGTGCCGTGCTGATCGTCGTGGTCCTGCTCATGCTGCTGATCAGCCTCGTGTCCCACAAGCTCGGCATGGAAACCGGGCTGTCGGTGGCGCTGTTCCCGATGGTCATCATCGCGATGACTATTGAACGCATGTCGGTCGTGTGGGAGGAGCGCGGCGCCGGCGACGCGATGCGGGCGGGCGGCGGCAGCCTGTTCGTGGCGACGATTGCCTACATTTTCATGGGCCTGGGCTGGCTGGAGCACCTGATATTCACGTTTCCCGAGCTCCTGCTCGTCGTGCTTGCACTGGTTCTGCTGGCCGGCCGTTACACCGGTTACCGGCTAACAGAAATCGGCCGCTTCAAGGCCCTGGCCAGTAACTGATGTTTGCCACTGCCCGGAAACTGCGTGAGGCCGGCGTGCTCGGCCTCAACGAGCGCAATGCGGAGTTCATCATGCGCCTCAACCCGAGGCGCCTGTATCCGCGCGTTGATGACAAGGCGCTGACCAAGCAGCTGGCGCTGGAGGCCGGCATGGCCGTGCCCGATCTCTACGGCATCATCGACAACCAGGGCGATGTGCGGCGCTTTGCCGAGATCGTCGCCGACCACGACAGCTTCGTCGTCAAGCCGGCGCAGGGCAGCGGCGGTGACGGCATCCTGGTCATCACCGGCCGCAGCAAGCGCAAGCGCGACTGCTTCCGGCGCTCGAGCGGGCTGCTCATCACCGAGGCGGAGATCTCGCATCACCTGTCGAACATCGTGAGCGGCCAGTACAGCCTGAGCGGAGGCAAGGACAAGGCGCTGATCGAGTACTGCGTGCATTTCGACCCGATCTTCGCCGAAGTCAGCTACCAGGGCGTGCCGGATATCCGCGTCATCGTGTACCGGGGGTACCCGGCGATGTCGATGGTGCGACTGCCCACCCGCGCGTCGGACGGCAAGGCGAACCTGCACCAGGGCGCGGTCGGGGCGGGCGTCGACATCGCTCTCGGCGAGACCCTCAACGGCGTACTGCAGAACGAGGTCGTCGATGATCATCCCGACACCGGCGCACTGATCGCCGGCCTCAAGATCCCGCAATGGGATTTCATTCTCGAGTCGGCCGCACGCGGATACGAGGTGACCGGGCTCGGCTATCTCGGCGTCGACATGGTCATCGATGCGGATCGAGGCCCGCTGATGCTCGAGATGAATGCGCGCCCCGGGCTCAATATCCAGATCGCGAACGGCATCGGCCTGGCCGGCCGCATCAGGCGCATTGAGGAAATTTACGACGACGCGGCGACGCCGGCCGAACGCGCCGCGATCGCGCGCCGCGAATTCTCGGCTAACCGGCAAATCTCGATTTTCCAGTAGGCGCCATCCTCGACCGTCGTTTCTGCGACCGTGACCGCAACCGCCCGGTCTTGTCGGCAATGCGCAGCCTGCTGTCCCTCGTGACGGTCAGCCGGCGGGGCCGACACAGCCTGGCTGCGCCGACCCCTGGATCGATCGGTGCAATGCTTCTAGTCGCAGAATGCGTCCGGCGACAGTTTGCACAGTTCCTCGAGCAGTGCGTCGGGGTCGCCGATGCCGCAGTCGGGATCGTCAGAAAGGACGTCGAGCGAATCGCCGCTGCAGACCAGTTCCTCACGCTCGCCGGTTAATCTCGCCATCTTCCATCGCGACCGCAAGAACGAAGCCAATACCGGGCCTGTAATACTTGAACTCGGTCGCCTCAGGTTCGAGCGGTGCGAAATCGAAGGTCTTCAGGCACCCGTCGGGGGCGCAGGGGAACAGCTCGTTTTCGCCACCCTCGTCATCGGACGGAACAGCTGCGTCGTCCATGTACTGGATGATGTCTTCAGCCTCGCCAAGCGAGAATTCCTGCCGGTGCGCGACGCCCATCCCGGGAAATGCGTTTCGAATGATGACGCCTGATTTGGCGAAATCGAGCCCCGCTTCGAAAGAGCCGTCCAGATCACGAAGGACGCCATCCTCGAAGTTCCGGGCAATCTCGCCACAGTAATAGACGTTGCTCAACGAGTCCTGGGCGAACCAGTCATCCGTCACCTCGACGGCCTCGTATTCGTACACGCCGCCGCCCTCGTCGGATTCTTCGACAACGACATCAACGACGACGCGACACTCGACACCGAGTATCTCCCGCGTATCTTCGGTGACGTGAACGACGACGGTTTCCTCACCTTCTTCCCCTGCTTTCAACACGTACGTGTGGCCGGCAACGACGGATACAAAGGGATTCGGTGCGTAGATGTCCGGCACCTGGTCCGGATGAATGAACTCGATGCCGGGATCCAGCAAGGGGTCCGGATCATACCGGTCTTCGCCGAGAATTTCGCAAGCCTCCTCCCGCGCTTCCTCGACTTCCCTGCAGAATTCCTTTTCTTCCGCACGCACCGCCCTGGCTTCCCTGAAGCAGGCTCTGCGCTCCGAGCGACTCGAGATATTGATGCAGTTCGCCGCGGTAGTAAGGTAATCATCGCGCACATCGTTGCGACATGCCTGGTGCATGATCTTCGCAGTGACCTCACACGCGTTGTCATCATTCTTGCCGTTTGATGCGTATGCTGCCATTGAGCCCAGCGCCGTTGCCAGCAGCAGCAGCGTAATCATTCTTATGCTTGACATAGTCTTTCTCCTGGTCGTTTTACCGACTTGCTTCGACCCACTCACTAAGACGGACAGCGGCCGCAAAATCGGTCGCGGCGCGACCGATTACCTGTCCGTCGACCGTCTATCTGGATGAGACGGTTACAGGGAGCATCGTTGACTCGTGGAGATCGGCCACATCAACCTGGCAGCGTCGATGAACGGTACCGGCGAACACTTCGTCAAGCTGGTAGAGGGGCTGAGCAATCTCGGCGTCAAGCAGCACGTGATCGTCCGGAACAAGTCCCTGGCACGCCGTCTCGAAATCTGTAACGGCGTGACCGTGGGCCAGACAGTGAATACGGCCGTCACCGCGTACTGCCTGATGCCGCAGATCCCGCTCGTGCATGCGCACGACGAGGCGGCTGGCCACGCGGGACTGTTACTGACGCTGACGCGCTCTATCCCTTACGTGGCCACCCGGCAAACCGAGCATCCTCTCGGAGACAACCCGATTACGCGCTCCGTCTACGGTCGCGCCGTGAGCATCATTTGCCCGACAAGGCGGGCGGCTGCTGCGGTGTCCGGGCAGGGGCTGGGTGTGCCCGTCGACGTGATCCCCACGATTTGCTGCAAAGAGGTCGACAACCCGGATCGGATAGTCCGAAAAACCGCGGCAGCGCACCTGCGCGTATACCGCCGCGCGGCCGATTCACGGCGTATTCCCGCGCTACTGATCTGACGCTCGTGGGGACTCTCAGAACTCCCAGAGTATGCCGACTGCAGGCAGGCGGGGCAGCCAGTAATCAAGGCTGAGTTCGAGTTCCGAGGTCCCGCCAGGGCCGTCCGCGATGTCCCAGTCACGACAGCAGGTGTTCTTGCGGTCCAGGAGGTTCGAGATTTCGAAAAAGACGCTCAGAGTGCCCCGCTTCACGTCGAACCTGCGGCTGACGCGGAAATCAACGCTCGCGAAGCTGTCGTAGCGCAACGCGTTGCGCGGCCCCGGCACGACAACGTAGGCAGGTTCGCCGTCCGGGTCGACACCGTTCGGGACCAGCGACAGATCCGTTGTCGGCCAACCGCTGTGCACGTTGCCCGCAAACGAGACGTCCCAGGATTCGGCAGACCAGCCAATACCGCCCTGTACCGAATGTCGCTGGTCCCAGCTGCGGTATTCGTCACGCCCCTCGATACGGTCGGTCGACCTCGAGACGGTATAGGAGGCCCACCAATGCCAGGAATGCTCGTTCCGGCTCACCGATATCTCGGCGCCGACGGCACGCGCGCGGGATGGGTCGAGCCGCACCCGGTCAGGCTGCAGCTCCGGGATCAGGCCCAGCGGATCGTAGAGGTTCTCGAAACGGGGCGCACATCGCGCAGGTCCTTGCGAAAGACCTCGACGCGCAGCGACGCGCCATTCGTGTAGCGATGCTGAAGTCCGGCGATCCAATGGTCGGCACGCTGCGCCGGCCAGTAATCCGCGATGTCGTCCTCGATCTGCAGTTCATGGACTCCCTGGGACTGGTGGTAGCGGCCCCAGCTGAGCCGCAGGTCCGTTCGTTCACCAATACGGTGCAGCACGCTCAGGCGCGGGCTGAGCTGCGAGTCCGAGGCCAGGCCCGTGTACGTCTGGTCATCCCAGCGCAGCCCCCATTCGAGGATCGTGCCATCGGCGAATTTTCCAGCGATCGGCAAAATACGCGCCGTAGCTGCCGCCGTCCCGCGAGGCGAGCGTCGCCCGATCGACGCGATCGGGAAGCTGCGGGTAGAACGCGGGGAGCCCGAAATACTGCGCCGAGGCGGCGTAGTCGTAGCTCGCCTCGGCGAACCCGTACCTGGACACCCCACTGGACGAGATGGCGGTTCGCCGCGCGCCAGGTCCAGTCCTGGCGGATACCCAGCTGCCGAACATCGCGCTCGTCCCGAACGTCGGCAATCGATCTTCTCAGGGTCGTTCAGAAACCCCTTTCGCAGGTTGTCGAACTCCACCAGCGACAGCACGGTGCTCGTCGAGAGCTCCTCGGACCAGTCGTTCGAAAGCTCCAGCCACAGCTGTACGTTCCGGGTGTCGCTGTCCATTTGCTCACGCTCGGCCGGGTCCGCCTCCAGAACGACCGTGACGCCGTCGTCGGCGTACAGCGCGTTGACTGAGAACGTCGTCGCTGTCGCTCAGGTCGACCGCGTACTGGCCGAAGACATCGAAGTACCTTGGTTGGCCGTATTCGGGATCGATTACGAGGTCGAGGTTGCCGCGCCGGGCGGAAAACAACCAGCGGCTGTCCGACCGCGACCCGGTCGTCAGCACGGACGTGTTGTAGACGCTGATACCCAGTTCCGTATGTCGCGGCGTGTCGGCCTCCATCGTGTCCATGAGTACGAAGCCGCTCATCCGGTCGCCGAAGCGAACCGGGAAGCCGCCCGTGAAGACCTCGACACCCTCGATTGCGCGGGAGTCGATCGCGCTGAAGACGTTCTGGTAATCGCGCACGTGGTACGGATCGAACAGGTCCAGCCCGTTGAGGACGATGCCTACCTCGGTTTCCTCGCCGCCGCGGAAATGCACTTTAGCCGACGCGCCGCTTGCCGCTGCGCCTGGCAGCCGATGTGTGATTCGGAGGGGATCCTCGCCGACGTCCGGCATGTTCTGGATCGTTCGCCGGTCCAGCCGGAATCGCGACGACGAGATGTCGCGGCCGATCTCGTAACGACTGGCAGAGACCGTGATCGTCTCGATGCCGGTTTCTGCCGTGGCTTTTTCGACGCCTCGCGGCGGTGGCGCTGCTTCGACCGGAGCAGCCGGTATGACCAGGTAGATACCGGCCTCGTACCGGACCGTCAGGCGGTGCGGCGCCAGGATCTGCCGCACGAGATCGGGCGGCTCGCCGGGGTCCGGCTCGGCCATGACCACCATGTCGCCGGTAACGAGGGCATCGCTGTAGGCAAACGGGTATCCGGCGGCACGGAACTCGTCGATGATGTCGGCAACAGGGCGCCCGACCAGGGGCGCAGGGCCGCCAGCAGCGGTCGACATGGCGGCCACCGCGAGGCGACGACGAGCATCAACCTGCGTAACGTTTGCGCGATATCGTTACCTCTCCGTGATGAAGGATCGAGCCATCCTCGATGCTGGCCTTCAAGCGTTGTGGTCTGCAGCAATACGGCCAACGCCGCCCGGGGCTCGAGGCCCCCGCTGCCTCCGCTCATGCGCGTAGTGCGCGCGAGCTGTTCGACCGATGCGTTTTCGAACCGGACGTCCAGGCCGGATTCGCGCGCGACCCAACCGATGAACTCATGGGCGCTGCGCTGATCGACGATGAGTTCCGGGCCGATCTTCTCGGCCCAGCGCCACGCATCGCCGTGGGTGCTGATATTGGCGTAACTCGGGCGTGCGTTGCCCTGCAGGCGGACCTGCTGGCCCGCCGCGGCTGTAGCATCGACCGTGTTGCCGACCACTTCCACCTTTCCTTCGCGAACACTCACGGTCAGGCCGTCCGATGAAATCCCGGCCATGTACTGCGTACCGACGTGATGTACCAGCCCTTCGAGTGACCGGACCGCGAACGCCGCGGTCGCTCGCGGCGCGGCACGCCGCCTGCGGTGCCGATGGTTGCGAATCGAAGTACACACGCCCACCACGCAGGAAGATCTCGCTCGAGGAGACGAACTCGATTCTCGTATTTTCGTCGATTCTCAGGGAGCCGCCACCGAACCAGGTGAGCGCAGCGGCGCCGCCGCCTCCCGTTACCAGCGTCTGGCCGGTGGAGAGCCCGGGCATGTCGTGCAGTTCGTGCAGCACCGCTTGTTCATCCAGCAGGTAGACGGGACCCGCCGACCTGTCGATCGTGGCAACCTGCTCGGGCAGCGCACTCGGCACGCGCAGCACGAACAGGCTCGCTGCGATTGCACCGATGATCGACGCCGCCGCGGCCAGCGACACCAGGCGCCGCCGCAAGCGGCGGCGTCCGCACAGCGCCAGCCACTCCTCCCGTACCGTGCTGCGTACATCGCCACGTCCGCGGCCGATGGCACGGGCCTGGGTGGCGCGCTGCGCAGGATCAATTCGATGGCTTCGTCGCGTTTCAACAGATCTTCCCGGTTCGTCATCGTTACACCTTCGCGCGCAGCGCGCGCTCGTTCATGCCGTCGACAAGCGTTTCGTATACCTCGCCGAACGCCCGTCGCGCCCGCGCCAGCAGCGACTGCGTCGCCTCCTGGCCCAGCTCCAGTCTGCCGGCGATCTCCTTGACCGAACATCCTTCCACGTACTTCCACTCGAGCACATCGCCGTAGCGCGCCGGCAGCCGGTCCATCGCAACCTGGATCAGGCGAATGCTCTCGGTACGGCGATAGTTCGCTTCGGGACCGTCGTCCAGCGGTGCCCGGTATGAATCGACTGCCGCCTGGACCTCGGGAAAGTCTTCGGTCAGCACCACGTGATCCCGGTAACGCGCCTGTTTGCGGAGCCACTCGCTGGTCTCGTTGCGACAAATCGCGCAGAGCCAGGTGAAGAGCGCTGATTCGGCGCGGTAGGTATGCAGCTTCCGAAGCGCCCGGGTGAGGGTAATCTGCGCGATCTCGCGCGCCGCTTCAGGATCGTCCGACAGGCGCGCCAGCGCGAAGCGGTAGAGGCGAGCGAAGTTCTCCTCGAAGAAACGCTCGAACGCCCGCTCATCGCCTTCGAGCAGCCGTCTTACGAACTTTTTGTCATCGAGGTAGATCGCCATCGCGCCCCACTCCCAGTTGCAGAGAGTTAGACGGTACAAGGCCACGAAACCGGTCGCGGTGGCTCTATTGTACGCCCCGCAAGCCCGTAGCCACGTGTTTATCGGTTACACCCGACCTAATCCGATATACGATTCGCGTATGAAAAAGAACTCCAGGGACAAGAAGCTGGCCGTGCTCGGCTGGCGCGAGTGGGTCGATCTGCCCGATCTGGGCCTCGTGCACATCAAGGCCAAGGTCGACACGGGCGCGCGCACGTCGGCGTTGCATGCGTTCGAGGTACGCCAGTTCGATGTCGACGGCAGGCGGCGCGTGGAATTCAAGATGCACCCCCGCCAGCGTGACACGAAGACGGTCGTCGTCTGCGAGGCGGACGTGCTCGATGAACGTGTCGTGCGCGATTCGGGCGGACACACAGAGAAACGCTGGGTCATCGAGACCCCGGTGAAAATCGGCGACGCCACCTGGCCCATCGAAGTGACGCTGACGGCGCGGGACGATATGCTGTTTCGCATGCTGCTGGGCCGCACCGCTATCCGCAAACGTGCGGTCGTCGATCCTGCCCGTTCTTATCTTGTCGGCAAGAAGCCCGACGGGAACTGAAACCATGGCGAAGAATTCCCCGATCAAGGTTGGCGATACGCTTGTGAAGCCCGGCGAGCGGGCGACCGTGCGCCTGCCGGTTGCCGATCTCTACACCGGAACCTCCCTGTCCATGCCCGTGCACGTTGTCTGCGGGCGCCGCGAAGGCCCGGTGCTATTCGTTTCGGCGGCGATACACGGCGATGAGCTCAATGGCGTCGAGGTCATTCGCCGCCTGCTCAAACGCAAGGCGCTGGGGTCAATTCGTGGCACCTTGCTCGCGGTTCCCATCGTCAACGTGCACGGTTTCCTGGACCAGTCCCGTTACCTGCCGGATCGCCGCGATCTCAACCGCTCGTTTCCCGGCACCCGCAAGGGTTCCGTCGCCGCGCGCATGGCGTACACGTTCATGCACGAAATCGTCAACAAGGCGAATTTCGGCATCGACCTGCACACGGGCGCCATCAACCGCAGCAATTTGCCGCAGGTTCGCGGCAACCTGGAAGACGACGCGACGTTGCAGCTCGCAAAGGCATTCGGCGCGCCGGTGATCATCGACTCGAATGCGCGCGACGGTTCCCTGCGGCAGTGCGCGGCGGACCAGGGCATGCCGATGCTCATTTACGAGGCCGGGGAAGCGCTGCGCTTCGACGAATTGTCCATCCGCGCTGGCCTGCGCGGCACGATCAATGTCATGCGGCACATCGGCATGTTACCGTTGAGCAAGCAGTCCAGGCCGGTATCGCCGGTGCTCGCAGACTCCACGAGCTGGGTCAGGGCGCCGGAAAGCGGTATCGTGATACCGAAGGTCGAGCTGGGCTCGCGCGTTATGGCGGGCCAGGTGCTCGCGATAATCGGTGATCCGGTCAGTGAAAAAGAAGAGCAGGTAAAAGCGCCTTTCGACGGCATCATCATTGGCCACAGCAAGCTCCCGCTGGCGCACGAAGGCGATGCGCTGTTCCACGTCGCGGCTTTCAAGAGCGTCGTTCGCGCCGAGCACAGGGTGGAGGAGTTCGCCGCTGTGCATAGTGACTCATAGAACTGAAACGAATCGGGTACGACGAATGAAACTGGGAATTCTCTCAACAAACCGCAATCTGTATTCCACACGCCGGCTGGTCGAGGCCGGTGAGGAACGCGGCCACGACGTGCGAGTGATCAATCACAAGCGCTGCTACATGAATATCGTGAGCCACAACCCCCAGATTCACTACAACGGCGACCCGATCAAGGGCATCGACGCCATAATCCCGAGGATCGGCGCGTCGGTGTCCTTCTACGGCACGGCCGTCGTGCGCCAGTTCGAAATGATGGGGGTGTACTCGGTAAACGAGTCCGTCGCGATAACCCGGTCAAGGGACAAGCTGCGTGCTTCGCAGCTTCTGTCGCGCAAAGGCATCGGCCTGCCGGTTACCGGGTTCGCGAACGCGCCCGGCGACACCCTGGATCTTCTGGAGCTGGTCGGTGGCGCGCCGGTCGTCATCAAGCTGCTCGAGGGAACGCAGGGCGTCGGCGTGGTCCTCGCGGAAACACAGAAAGCCGCCGAAAGCGTGATCGAGGCCTTCCGCGGACTGAAGGCAAACTTCATGGTGCAGGAATTCATCAAGGAGGCAGGGGGCGCGGATCTGCGCTGTTTCGTGATCGGCGACAAGGTGGTTGCGTCGATGATGCGGCAGGGCAAAGAGGGTGAGTTTCGCTCCAACCTGCATCGCGGCGGTTCGGCGAAGCTCGTCAAGATCACCCCCGAAGAACGCTCGACGGCGGTGCGTTCGGCGAAGGCGATGGGGCTCAACGTCGCCGGCGTCGATCTTCTGCGCTCGAATCACGGTCCCGTGGTGATGGAGGTCAACTCCAGTCCCGGCCTCGAGGGCATCGAGGCGGCGACCAGGAAGGACGTGGCCAGCATGATCATCGAGTTCATCGAAAAGAACGCGCGCCACGGCAAGACCCGGACTCGCGGCCAGGGGTAATAAAAGGGGCACCATGAAGGTGCCCCCGGGCCTATCGCGGCCGGCTAGTGGTCCCTGCCTGCCCCGGTGTACGAACCGGACTCGCGGTCGTCGTAGTCGTCATAATCCTCGAAGTCGTCGAGGTCGTCGAAATCGTCGTCGAAATCGTCATAGTCGTCGTCATCGTCGAATTGCCGCTTGTGTTTCGGTCCCTGGGACCTGCTGCGGCTCGCAAAAATCGATTCCTCCAGGCGTTGTTCGCGCATCAGGCGAGCGACAGCCGGATAGTCATCGAAGTCGAACTCGTCGAAGTCATCGAATAACGGGCGCATGGGAAGTTCCTCCTAGCAAAGGATCGTGCGTGAGAACTCCGGCAGTTCCGCCAGCGGCGGTCTTGCCGCGAACAGGGGCCTGGCCGGAGGGTTGGAAATGTTGCGGTAAGCGCGGTACAGGATGTTCCAGCAGACGTCGAGTTCGTCGTCGTCCCTCGGCAGGAACAGCTGGATGCTGCGATTCTCGAGCCTGCCCCAGCCGCGCGACAACACCTGGTGGCGCTCCGCGTCGTCGAGTCCCTCGACACTGATGCCGGTACCGCGGATCTTGCAGAACAGAAACGCGGTCGGGGCTGTGCGCCGCTTGCCCGACGCCGCCTGCAGGTAAACGGCGACAGTACAGGGCGATGGCTCGAGCGGGTCCTCGAGCGTGTGCATGCCGGGAAGCTCCGCAATCCGGTCGGCAAGCCGTTCCTGCGCCGCGTAGCCGGTGTCGGGACCGAGCTTGCTGCGGATCCGGGTCGGTAGCACGAAGCGCGCCGACGCTGAATTGGGTATGGTCATGTCAGTCGATAACCCGACTGTGTAATTCCATTTCAAGTATCTGTAATTTTGTTTCGATGTCAAGTATCTTGATATCAAAATTGATAATCGGAAGGTGGCATGCAGAAGGACGCGATTGACGAGATCCTGGACCAGTGGTCGGAGGAACGGCCGGACCTCGATACCGCCAGCCTTGGTGTGGTCATCCGCGTGATGACCCTGTACCGCTCGTTCTCGAGGCAGGCGACGCGGGCGCTCGAGCCCCTGGCCCTGGAGCTGTGGGAATATGACGTGTTGTCCGCCCTGCGGCGTCAGGGCGAGCCGTATACCTTGCCCGCTACCGGGTTGGCGCGGGAGACGGGCCTGTCGAGCGGGGCGATGACCAACCGGATCGACCGGCTGGAAACGCGCGGCCTGGTGCGGCGCAGACCGGACCGCAACGATCGCCGCGGGGTCAATGTCTCGTTGACCGCGAAGGGCAGGAAACTCATCGACAAGGCGATACAGCACCGCCTCGACTCGGCCCGCGACAGCCTCGAGGCACTCGATGCGGATCAGCAGCGTGAACTCGCAGCGCTGCTCCGCGCCGCGGTCCTCGCGGCGCCCGGCGCAGGCTAGTCAGGAGCGCTCCGCAAGCTGCCGCGCGAGCCAGGCGTCCATGCGCTGCTGCAGTATGTCGAGCGGCAGGGCGCCGGCGCCGAGCAGCTCGTCGTGGAATGCGCGCACGTCGAAGTCGTCGCCGAGGGTCGCCTCCGCATGCGCCCGCAGCGACAGGATCTTCAGCTGGCCGATCTTGTAGGCGAGGGCCTGGCCGGGCATGACGATATAGCGGTCGATCTCGTTGACGATGTCGTGCTCGGTCTTGGCGGCGTTGTCCTTGAAGAAGTCGATCGCCTGCTGCCGCGTCCATCCCTTGTAGTGCATGCCTGTGTCGACGACGAGACGCACCGCCCGCCACATGTCGTATGTGAGGGCACCGAAGCGGGAGTAGGGATCCTTGTAGAGACCCAGGTCGTAGCCGAGGCTCTCGCTGTACAGCCCCCAGCCCTCGACGAAGGCGGTGAATCCGGAGTAGCGGCGGAAATTCGGCATGTCGCCGAGTTCCTGCTGGATGGCGAGCTGCAGGTGATGGCCCGGCATGGCCTCGTGGACCGACAGGACCTCGATCTCGTACTTGGGGCGTACCTCGGGCTTGTAGAGGTTCACCCAGTAGATACCGGCGCGGCTGCCGTCGGCCGCCGGTCGGGAGTAGTAGGCCGTCGTCGTATCCGGCGCAACGGCGTCGGGGATAGGCTTTACGCCATAGGGCATGCGCGGCAACGTCCCGAACAGCTTGACGAGCTCCGGATCGATACGCTTGCTGGTCGCCAGGTACGCCTCGTAGAGATCGTCGGGGTTGTCGTAGTAGAACTGCGGGTCAGTGCGCAGGAAGGTCAGAAAATCCGCGAAGTCGCCCTCGAAGCCCAGTTCGTCGATGATCGCCTGCATTTCCCCGCGGATGCGCTTGACCTCCTCGAGGCCGGTCCGGTGGATCTCGTCGGGCGTCATCACCGTCGTCGTGTAGCGGCGCGCGAGAAACTCGTACCAGGCGCTGCCGTTCGGCAGGTTCGACAACCCGACGGTATCCCGCGATGCGGGCAAATAGGTCTTGTCGAAATATCGTGCGAGCTTGCGGTAGGCGGGCACGACCGAGTCTTCGATGGTCTTCACCGCGGCCGTGCGCAGGCGCTCCTGGTCTTTCGTGCCGATCGTGTCGGGCAATGTCTCGAACGTGCGGTAGAAGGGACTGTCTTCGCCCTTGTCGACCAGTTGGGCGGCGATCTGGTCCGGGATGCGCTCCGTCAGGACACGCGGCAGAACGAACCCCTGTTCAATGCCGCGATTGGCAACCTCGATGGTCTGGTCGACAACGGTGTCGATCTTGTCCATGCGCGCGAGCCAGTCCTCGTAATCGCCGACCGTCTCGAAGCGCAGGTAGCTGGCCTGGCTGTCCAGGTTCTGCACGCCGCCGCGTTGGCTGAAGGGCATCAGGTAGCCCTTGAACTGGTGCTCGTCCACGTGGCGCTGCAGGTCGCGGCGGAAGAGCTCGTAATTGAGCTTGTCCGTCTCCGGCAGGGCAGCCCTGTCGATGGCATAGACGCGGCGCAGGAAGTCCCGCCGCTCCAGGTGCCGCCTCTCGATGGCAGCAAGACTGCCGTCACGCCACTCCTTGTTGTAGCGGCGATCGCCCGCACGAGACGCCACCATCGGGTTCTCGGCCAGGTGCCACTCCCAGGCTTCGTCGAGCAGTGCCCGAAAATCCGTACCGGCATCGGCAAGCGCGGCCTGCGAGGTAAGCAGGCCCGCTGCGAGTGTCAGAAGCAACCGTGTTCTCATGTTCGACTCCGTCAAAATCGGTGGCCCATGTTACCGGCGCCAGCGCCGCTGGCAACCGGCACCGCCATTGGCTATGATGGCGGGCACTAATCGATAGCGTTCACAGAAGAGACCCCGTCACGAACGGGGCGCCGAAGGCGCAACACGCCCGGAAACGCTCAGGCAGAAGGACTGTGCCCGCTGATTAGCTCTGGAGAGCGGCTAGACAAGCCCACCGAAGGGGTAAGTGACTGTTTCTGCTAGTGCAGACGTCATTGATCTCTCAGGTTTCGAGGACAGAGGGGCGGCAGGCCGTGAGGCCTGCCGCCCTTTTTATTTGTTCCGGAGCGAAAATGACCAAGAAGACGCCACTCTATGACCAGCACGTCGAAGCCGGCGCGCAGCATCGTCGACTTCGGCGGCTGGGATATGCCGCTGCACTACGGCTCGCAAAAAGAGGAGCACCACGCGGTGCGCCAGCATGCCGGCGTGTTCGACGTGTCCCACATGACGATCGTGGACCTGTCCGGCGAGCGGGTGCGCGAGTTCCTGCGCCAGCTGCTCGCCAACGACGTCGCCAGGCTACCGGTCGAGCGGCAAGGCGCTCTACACCTGCATGCTGAACGAGCAGGGCGGGGTCATCGACGACCTGATCGTCTACTATCTCGACGACACGCGACTACCGCCTGGTGGTCAATGCCGCCACCCGCGAAAAGGACCTCGCCTGGCTACGGAAGCAGGCCAGGAATTCGGCGTAACGTCAGCGAGCGCGCAGAACTCGCGATGATCGCCGTACAGGGCCCGAAAGCGCGCGAGCTGGCAGCGCCGTGCATCGACGCGGAGTGGCGCGACGCTGCACTCGAACTCAAGCCGTTCCACGGTATGGAGGCCGGCGAGTGGTTCGTCGCGCGCACCGGGTACACCGGCGAGGACGGCTGGGAGATCGTGATGCCCGGCGCCGATGCGCCTGCGCTCTGGGATCGGCTGCTCGCCGCGGGCGTGCAGCCCTGCGGACTGGGAGCACGCGACACGCTGCGGCTGGAGGCCGCGATGAATCTGTACGGCAACGACATGGACGAGACCGTGTCGCCGCTGGAGTCGGGCCTCGGCTGGACGGTTGCCTGGGAGCCGGCCGACCGCGACTTCATCGGGCCGCGCAGCGCTCGAGCAAGCAGCGCGAGGAAGGCAATACGCGCCGCTTCGCTCGGCCTGTTGCTCGAGGACAAGGGCGTGTTGCGCGATCACCAGCGCGTCGTCGTCGACGGTGTCGGCGAGGGCGAGATCACGTCCGGCGGTTTTTCGCCCACGATCGGCCGATCCATCGCCCTGGCGCGGCTGCCGGCCGGTGACTATGACCGGGCGCAGGTGGACGTCCGCGGCAAGCTGCTGAACGTGCGTGTCGTCGAAGATGCCGTTCGTGCGCAATGGACAAATCCGCATCGACGTCTGACATCGGTGCACCTGAAGAGAAGACAAACGACAGGGGAGAGTGAGAGATGAGCGAATTGCCCGGAGACCTGCAGTACACCAGCGACCATGAATGGCTGCGGCGCGAAGACGACGGCACCGTCACGATCGGCATCACGGACCATGCGCAGGCGGCGCTCGGCGATCTCGTGTACGTCGAGTTGCCGGAAGTCAACCAGGAGGTCGAGGCCGGTAGCGACATGGCCGTCGTCGAATCCGTCAAGGCGGCATCGGACGTGTACGCCCCGATCGGCGGCACGGTGGTGGCCGTCAACGACGCCCTCTCGGACGATCCGGAAGCCATCAACAACGACCCTTACGGCGACGGCTGGATCGTCAGGCTGGAGCCGGGCGGCGACGAGGGCCAGCTGCTGTCACCGGACGCCTACCAGGCGCTGCTCGACGACATCGATAGCTAACAAGGTAACGACATGCCTTTCATACCCCACACGGACGACGATACCCGGGAGATGCTCGAAGCCATCGGCGCGAAGAGCATCGACGAGCTGTTCGACGAAATCCCCCCGGAACTGAAGATCGATTCGCTCGACGGCGTACCCGAGGCCATGAGCGAGATGGAGATCACGCGCCTGATGCGCGAGCGGGCGGCCAGGGACGGTGCTGCGCTGTGCTTCATCGGCGCGGGCGCGTACGAGCATCACATCCCGCAGGCGGTGTGGGACATCGCGACGCGCGGCGAGTACTACAGCGCCTACACGCCCTACCAGGCGGAGGCCAGCCAGGGCACGCTGCAGACGATCTACGAGTACCAGTCGATGATCACCGAGCTGACCGGTCTCGACGTCAGCAACGCCTCGCTTTACGACGGCGCGTCCGGGCTGGCGGAGGCGGCGCTGATGGCGGTGCGCAGTAACCGCAAGGCCAAATCACGGCAGGTGCTGCTCGCGCCCGGCGTCAACCCGATTTACGGCAAGGTGGCGATGGCCATAGCCGGTAGCCAGGGGCTCACCTTCGACTACCTGCCGATGGACGCTGCCACGGGCAAACTGGATGTCGGCAAGCTCGACGACAGTGCCGAGCCGGTCGCCGTGGTCATCCAGCAGCCGACGTTCCTGGGGACGCTGGAAGACGTCGACCGGCTCACCGACTGGGCCCATGCGCGCGGTGCGTTCGTCATCGCCGTTGCGAACCCGACCTCGCTCGCGGTGCTGAAGGCGCCCGGTCACTGGGGCGAGCAGGGCGCCGACATCGCCTGCGGCGACGGGCAGCCGCTCGGCGTGCCGCTGTCGTCGGGCGGCCCCTATTTCGGTTACATGACCTGCAAACAACAGCACGTCCGCCAGATGCCGGGCCGCATCATCGGCCGCACGACCGACCTCGAGGGCAAGCCCGGCTTCGCGCTCACGCTGCAGGCGCGCGAGCAGCACATCCGCCGCTCGAAAGCCACGTCCAACATCTGCACCAACCAGGGGCTGATGGTGACGGCGGCGACGATCTACATGTCGCTGCTCGGCAGCGACGGCCTGGCCGCTGTCGCCAGGCAGTCGGCGAGCAACACCGCGAAGCTCGTTGCAGGGCTGACCGCCATCGACGGGGTCGAGCGCCTGTTCAGCGGGCCCGCATTCCACGAAGTCGCGCTGAAGCTGGACAGGCCGGTCGGACCGGTCCTCGAAGCGCTCGCGGCGAGGGACATCCTCGGCGGCTACGACCTCGGCGCCGACTTCCCCGACCTTGGCGATGCGCTGCTCGTGTGCGCGACGGAGACCAAGACAGGGGCGGACATCGACGCCTACGTCGAGGCGATGCGCGAGATCTTCTCGGCCGCGTCGGCCTGAGGGGCCGGGAGCACTCCGTGGCGACAATCACCTACGAGAACGCGAACTACCGCACACGCGGCGAGTTGCCGGTGGTCGGCAGCCACGCACCCGAGATCCGGCTGGTGGATACCCGGCTGAAGAACGCGACGATGTCCGACTGGATCGGCAAGCGCAAGATCATGAACATCTTCGTCAGCATCGATACGCCCGTGTGCGCGAAGTCGGTCATCGAATTCGACCGGCTGGTTGCCGAGCACGATGACGTGGCCGCGCTGATGATCTCCTACGACCTGCCGTTTGCCCACGCCCGTTTTCACAAAGAGCACGGGCTGCAGCACGTGACGGGGCTGTCGGCGATCCGTCACGCGGGTTTCGGTGAGAACTACGGCGTCGAGATCGTCGAGGGGCCGCTGGCCGGCATGTTCTGCCGGGCCATCGTCGTCATCGATGAGAACAACACGGTCGTGCATACCCAGCAGCTCAAAGACATCGCGACAGAACCCGATTACGAAGCCGCGTTCCGCGCGCTCGGCATCAAAGTGTCCGCAGACTGAGGAATACGAGACACATGGATAACTACCTGGACAAGCTGATTTTCGAGAAATCCCGGGAAGGGCGCCGCGCATTTGCGCAGGCCCCCGATACGACCGCTGACCTGGACATCCCCGCGGAATTCCTGCGGTCGGACCGGCCGCGGCTTCCGGAAGCCTCCGAACTGCAGGTGGTGCGGCATTTCACGCGCCTGTCGCAGAAGAATTTCTCCATCGACACGCAGTTCTATCCCCTGGGCTCGTGCACGATGAAGTACAACCCGCGCGCCTGCAATTCGCTGGCGCTGCTGCCGGGCTTTGCCGGCCGTCATCCGCTCGGCCCCGCAAGCCACGGCCAGGGCTTCATGACCTGCATGTACGAGTTGCAGGAAATGCTCAAGGAAGTCACCGGCATGCAGGGCGTGTCCCTGACGCCAATGGCGGGCGCGCAGGGCGAACTGACCGGCGTCGCGATGATCATGGCCTATCACAAGGCGCGCGGCGACCTGGAGCGCAATGAAATCATTGTGCCGGACGCGGCGCACGGCACCAATCCAGCGACGGCGACCATGCTCGGCTGCGTGGCGAAGGAGATCCCCACCGGCCCGAACGGCGACGTCGATATCGAGGCGCTCAAAGCCGAGGTCAGCGAGAAGACGGCCGGCATCATGCTGACGAACCCGTCGACGCTCGGCGTGTTCGAGCGCGATATCATCAAGGTCGACGACGTCGTGCGCGACGCCGGTGGCCTGCTGTATTACGACGGCGCCAACCTCAATGCGATCCTCGGCAAGGTGCGGCCCGGCGACATGGGCTTCGACGTCATCCACATGAACCTGCACAAGACGTTCTCGACGCCGCACGGCGGCGGCGGACCCGGCTCCGGCGCTGTCGGCGTCGCCGAGCGGCTGCTGCCGTTCATGCCGGTGCCCATCGTCGGCAAGCAGGAAGTCGACGGGCAACCCGTCTACGACTGGCTCACCGAGAAAGACCTGCCGCAGACCATCGGTCGGCTGTCGGGCTTCATGGGCAATGCCGGCGTGCTGCTGCGGGCATACGTCTACATGCGCATGGTCGGCCGCGACGGCATGCGGCGCATCGCCGAGTACGCGACGCTGAACGCGAACTACCTGCAGGCGCGGCTGCGCGACGCGGGATTCGAACTCGCCTACCCGGACCGGCGGGCAAGCCACGAGTTCATCGTCACCCTGCGACGGGAAGCCAAGGAGTACCAGCTGACCGCGATGGATATCGCGAAGGCGCTGCTCGATTACAACTTCCACGCGCCGACGACCTATTTCCCGCTGCTCGTGCCCGAGTGCCTGCTGATCGAGCCGACGGAAACCGAGAGCAAGGAAACGCTCGACAACTTCGTGGACGCCATGATCGACATTGCGAAACGGGCGCAGGACGGCGAGTCGTTCAAGGAGGCACCGTTCAACACGCCGGTGCGGCGCCTGGACGACGTCAAGGCGGCGCGCCAGCTGGACGTTCGTTACGATCCGGAATCCGCAGAATAACGGGACTGTAGGAGCGGTTCTCGAACCGCGAACCAGCCGGAACATCGATCGCGCGCCCAGGCACGCTCCTACGGGTGCTATCCAACCCCCGGATTGTGGAACCCGTCCGCGCCACCCGGGTCTTTTATACTCTACAATCCGAGCTCGCATCAGGAGCCCTATGAACAACCTCAGGACAATGGCGGCGCTGCTGGCAGTCGCTTTCGCACTGCCTGCCTTCGCAGCCGACGACACCGCGTGGTCGAATACCCTCGAGCGGATCTCGTCCGGCGTCGTCTCGATACGCGTCGACAGCACGCGCGCCTTCGATACCGAGTGGAATTCCTCGACGCAGGCCACGGGTTTCGTCGTCGACGCGGAGCGCGGCCTGATCCTCACGAACCGCCACGTCGTGACACCCGGGCCGGTCGTCGCGGAAGCGGTATTCCGCAACAACGAAGAAGTGCGGCTGACGCCGGTGTACCGGGACCCGGTGCACGACTTCGGTTTCTTTCGCTACGATCCTGACGACCTGCGCTACATCGAGCCGGCCGAGCTGCCATTGCGGTCCGACGGCGCCGGCATCGGCCGCGAGATCCGCGTGATCGGCAACGACGCCGGCGAACAGCTGTCGATCCTGGCGGGAACGATTGCGCGCCTGGACCGCCAGGCGCCCGACTACGGCCGCGGCAAGTACAACGACTTCAATACCTTCTACCTGCAGGCGGCATCCGGCACGTCCGGCGGCTCGTCGGGCTCGCCCGTCGTCAATATCGACGGCGAGGTGGTTGCCCTGAACGCCGGTGCAAACAACTCGGCGGCCAGCAGTTTCTTCCTGCCGCTCGACCGCATCGAGCGCGCGCTCGAACTGATTCGCGAAGGCGAGCCGGTGACGCGCGGCACGCTGCAGACGATCTTTCACAGCAACGCCTACGACGAGCTGGTCCGCCTCGGGCTGACCGAAGATTCGGAGCGGCTCGTGCGCTCCACGTTCCCCGACCAGACCGGCATGCTCGTCGTCGAGCAGGTGATTCCCGACTCGCCAGCGGACGGCAAACTGGAGCCGGGCGACATCCTGCTGCGTATCAACGGTGAACTCGTGACGGAGTTCGTGCCGCTCGCGGCGATGCTGGACGACCACGTGGGCAAGGAGATCGAGATCGAGCTGGAGCGTGGCGGCAAGGCCGTCAGCCATACGCTGGCCGTGACCGACCTGCATGCGATCACGCCGGCGGAGTTCATCGAGTTCGGCGACGCGATCGTCAATAACCTGTCCTACCAGCAATCGCGGCACTACAACCTGCCGGTCCAGGGCGTGTATGTCGCGAACCCCGGTTACCTGCTGTCGAAGGCGGCCGTGCCGCGGGGCGCCGTGATTACGCAGCTCGGCCAGGACGACATCACCGATCTCGACGATTTCGAGAAAGCGCTCGACGAGCTCGCGACGGGCGACAGCGCGCCGCTGCGCTACGTCACCATCGACAACCCGCAGAACACGGTGGTGCGGACATTCGACATGGACCGGGTGTGGTTCCCGGTCAGGCGTTGTGCACGGGACGATGCCACCGGCGTCTGGCCCTGCCGCGAGCTTGCCGAAGGACCGGCACCCAAGCCGCCGGCCGTCGGCAGCACCCGCTTCAATCGCTACGACGATCCGCGTGCGCGAGCGCTGGCGCCTTCGCTGGTGGTCGTAACGTTCGACCTGCCGTACACGCTGTCGGGCGTCTCGGACCGTCATTACTATGGCACGGGTCTCGTTGTCGACGCGGAGCGCGGCTACGTCGTCGTCGATCGCAATACCGTGCCCGTGGCGGTCGGTGACGTCTCGGTGACGTTCGCCGGGTCCCTCGAGGTCGAAGCGAAAGTCGTGCAGCTGCATCCGCTGCACAACCTCGCCATCGTCGCCTACGATCCGGCAACGATCGGCGACACGCCCGTGAAAGCGGCAACCTTCAACACGAAGCCGCTGCGGCCGGGCGACCCGGTGTGGGTCGTCGGCATGAAGGCGGACCACCAGCTGGTTCACCAGGAAAGCGCGGTAGCTTCCGTCGACCCGCTGGTCCTGCCGCTGTCGCGCACGCTGCAGTTCCGGGACGCAAACATCGAAGGCATCGACCTCGTCAATGCGCCGCGGGAACTCGACGGTGTACTGGTCGACAAGCGCGGCCGCGTCGCGGCGATGTGGTCCACGTTCCCGATGCCCACCGGCGGCGATGCCGCTCAGTTCAACCGCGGCATCGGCGCGGATCTCATCGCCGAGTTCGTCGATATCGTTCGCGACGGCCGGCCCTTCTACTCGCTCGAGGCCGAATTCGTCTATGCGCCGCTGTTCGCGGCCCGCAACATGGGGGTCGACGAGAAGTGGCTGCAGCGGCTGGAAGCGAACAACCCGCTGCACCGCCGCGCGCTGTCCGTGACGCGCCTGGTTGCAGGCACGCCGGCAGAGAAGAAGCTGCAGAACGGCGACATGATCCTGGCCGTCGACGGCGACGTCGTCACCTCGTTCCGCGCGCTGGAGAAGGCCGTGCAGAAACCCGACGTCACGGTGACGGTGTGGCGGAATGGCAAGGCGATCGACGTCGATGTCGAGACGTCGGCGCTGGACGGCGGCGGCATCGACCATGCGGTGTCCTGGGCCGGCGCGCTGCTGCAGGATCCGCACCGGCCGATGGCCGCGCAGCGCGGAATCGATCCCTACGGCGTCTACGTGGCGTTCTTCAGCTACGGCTCACCGGCAACGCGCTACGGGCTGTGGGCGGGCCGACGGGTTGTCGAGATCGACGAGACGCCGACGCCCGACCTCGAGACCTTCGTCGAGGTCATTGCCGACAAGAAAGACCACGAGTCGATCCGCGTCAAGACGGTAACCTGGAACGGCGCCGTGGAAGTGATTACGCTCAAGCTTGATAACCAGTATTGGCCTGCCTATGAAATACGGCGTACTGAAAACGGCTGGGCGCGTTCCGATATCGGCTAGAACGCGCTACGGCCTGACATTGTTTGCGTTGCTCGGCTGCGTACTGGCCAGTGTGGCCTCGGCGCAGGCGCTCTACAAGTATCGCGGCGATGATGGCGAGTGGATTTATTCGGATCGCCCGCCGGATGACGGCAAGACGGTCGCGGAAGTCCGCAGCCTGACGCCGACGTCGCCGAAGTCCGGCGTCAGGATTGACTACGACATCGAGGGTGACACGGTTCGGCTGGTGGCCACCAACGAGTATTTCGCGCCCGTCGAGCTGGCGCTGAGATTCGAGACCATCAGCGGGCTCGAGTATCCGCACCCGGACGACCCGCTGCGCTGGCTTGTTCCGCCGCGCAGTGCGATGCCCCTGGTGCGGCTGGCGCGTCTCGAGGACGCCGTGCAACCGTCGCTCGAATACCGCTACGAGTATATGCTCGGCGATCCCCAGGCGCGGCACCGGCCGGCGGAGCCCTACCGCGTGCCCTTCGCGATTTCCAGCGAGCACCCCGTCAGCCAGGCGTACCCCGACATGGTGACGCACAACACCGCGGACTCGCAGCACGCGGTCGATTTCGCAATGCCGGTGGGTACGGACGTATTTGCCGCTCGTGGCGGCGTGGTATTCGACGTTGCCGCGCAGAACTTCAAGGGCGGAGCGGATGCATCGAACATGTCGCTGGCAAACGTCGTGCGCATACTTCACGACGATGGCACCTACGCGATTTATGCGCACCTCAACTGGAATTCGATCCGTGTGCGGGTCGGTGACGTGGTGGAGCGCGGCGAATACATTGCGGATTCCGGCAATACCGGTTACTCGAGCGGCCCGCACCTGCATTTCGTCGTCGTGCGTAACGCCGGCATGAACATGCAGTCGGTACCGGTGACGTTCGCCGGGGCGAATTCCGCCTCGATCGCGCCGGCGACCGGCCAGGTGCTCACCGCGTACTAGCGACCGCGGCAACTAGTCCGGGAAATACGCCGCGACGGCCAGGAGCACAAGTACCACGGCGCCGATAATCATTTTCGCCGTCGTGCCCCAGAATCGGCCGATGGCCGCGCCGCGCCCGGCTTCCACGCTCTGCTCCATCGGCCGTCCGGCCATGCGGTCCCCGACCAGCGAGCCCGCGAACGCGCCCGCGCAGGCGCCGATCAGGGTGCCGAGCACCGGGATCGGCAGCGCCGTGCCGAGAATGGCGCCAATGATGCCGCCGACGATCGCCAGCGCCGCGCCGCGCTTGGAGCCGCCGGCCTGGCGCGCGCCCGCCGCGCCCATCAGGAATTCGAGAATCTCGCCGAGCAGGGCGAGACCCGCCGAGACGTACAGCGTCGCCTGGCTGAACATGTACTCGCCCGGCTGCAGCCACTCGATGACGGCCGCCACCAGCACCATGAGCCAGATGCCGGGCAGGCCGAACAGGATGCTCGCCCAGAAAGCGACGTTCAGCAGCGTGATGAGTGTTGCGTACAGGTAGATCATCCAGCGACGTAGCCTACAATCAGAAGCCGGCCGAGGGAAACACCGCGTCACGGGATCGAACAACGGGAGGCGCACTCGAAGGCGGCGTGGGACGAGATCGGGGGCGCGGGCAAGCCGTGCCCCGCGGCTTTCGAAGCCTGACATTACGTCCGGTTCGGCCGCCGTGCGCGGCGAAACTGCTATGCTCTGTCCGTACATGTTTCGCTTGGGGGGGGCAGTGCCCATGTTCGTATCGACACTGACGGGTACCTTCGAGATAGCCGACGTCGATTCCCGACCGCCACATCCCGACGAGATGCTGGGAATCGCGCTGGACACCATTCGCACAATGCCTATCCGTGGCCTTCGCTATCCACCGCAGGAGGGCAGCTCCGGCTGGTATATCTGGGGCGGCGACGAAGTGTCGCAGGCAGCGGACTTTTTCACCCCGGTCAAGGTCCGCGACCTCGGCGATTACGTGCCCAACATTCACCCGTTCCTCGACCTGCCTCCCGGATTCCGTTTCGAGACCGACACCCGGGGCCACCAGAAGGTCTGGTTCGACGGTAGTCTGCTCGACGTCTGAACATGCCCGGCGGAGGACCGACGGGGTTTTGCGGCGTCAATTCCGTGGACGACTGGCTGCGCAGGAACCATGCCTCGAAGCAGGAGGTCTGGGTCGTCTTTTTCAAGAAGACCTCACCGCGGACGAGTCTCTCCTAAAACGACGCAGTCGAAGAGGCACTGTGCTTCGGCTGGATCGACGGCTTGAAGCGCTCGATCGACGAGCATCGCTACATGCACCGCTTCTCGCCTCGCAAGCCCGACAGCAAGTGGTCGCCGTCCAACATTGAACGGGTCAGGCGCATGATCGATGTGATCGATCCTCTCGCACGCTGCAAGAAGCTGGGGATGCGTTAGCCGTCCCGGTCTTCGGTATTCGCCTATAGGTGACATCACCTCGTCGCGGGTAGGGTGGTGCGAGGCCCCACCGACAATACGGGAGAAGAGGATGAGAGATCGGCGCGACCTTTTCCTGGTGCAGGTACCCGGATGGATCTTCCTGGCGTACCTGGTCTACGCGCAGGTTCCGGCAGCGTTCGACTACGAAATCGGCGTACGCATGGGGACGCAGGAACCGGCAGAGTCGATTACCGAGGTCGGGGTTGCGTTCTGGTACGGCTTCGCCTTTGCGGATTTCCTTGTCTATATACCCCTAATCGCCGCGGGATTGATCGGTTTCCGGCGCGGCGCCCGGTGGGGAAGGGCATTGTTGGCGGCGGCACTGGGGATCACGGTGTACTGGCCCGTCGTGGTGCTCGCGGCTGCCGTCGATGCACGCGATGCGGCAGGCTGGACCGTCGACGAGACGGCGTACTGGATCGTCTTACCCATAATTCTCATCTGGGCCTTGCTTGCACTTTTCCAGGTTGCCAGTCCGAGCACCAAATCATAGCGGCGCGGCACGATTGAGTATTTTCCCGAATTGACGAATTTGCTAATCGGAGGAAACTACACTTCGCGATAAAGGCAAACCCAGCAAAAGCCGGAGACGCAAAGCCACGGGTCCTCGCTTCTTTCGCGACGCCTTCTGCGACGCCACGAAGGGCCCCAAGATCGCCGGGCTGCCGACCCGTGTGGTGAAACAGAGCTGCAACCGCAGCAAGGAGACTTCGATGAACACATACATAATGCGTGTGCTCGTTATCGTGATGCTCGCATTTGGCTTTGTCGTGCCGGCATCGGCCGGCGGAGGTGAAGGCGCATACAAGTTAGGCGGCGCTTGGGTCGCAAAAGTGGACAGCGTGTTCGGTGGGCCACCCCCTGCAGAGTCACAGTGGTCCTATGTTGTCAGTGCTGATCCATCTGGCAGACGCGCCGCCGGCCATGGGTCGATTGACGCGGGACTTCAGATGTTGAGGACGGATACTAGATTGCTGTTCCGTCCAGGAGGTTTGGCGAGGGACGGTCGGAGTTGATGGCCAGACCAGCTGTATCGATCCGTTGCTGCTCAACGTCGGTCACATGACGGGTGCATTATTGATCGGAGACCGGGCGATACTAGGGGTCGCAAAGTATTAGGGGTCGGACCGAATTTTGGCCCTTATCGAAATATTCGGTTCGACCCCTTTCTCCTTTCTCGTCTAGGATCATTGAGACGCGTTCCAAATCGCCTCCAAAATCGGCTGGCGGGAGTCTGCTAACCACCCGAAACCTGCCATTCGCAGATTCTGGGCTAAAATGGCTGCTACTCACCCAAAGGCGCCGTTGTCGGCGCAACAGGAACTACGTACCGGAGATCTCGGCTAGTATGGCATCCATAACCGAGTCGCGGTTTTTGGCGTAGTCGGCAAAGTTCGTGCGGATCAACATATGCGGTTCGAGATCGCCAACACCTTCCCTAAGGAAATAGGGCGAAAACCAGAAGCACTGGCTCCATTCCCAGCAGCCGTCCGCATAGTCTTCGATTGTGCTCCAGACCGGCGCGGAAATTCCGGAGTTCGGCAGTTTGAACAGATCTCCACCGTTGGCGACGAATCGCAGCCTATCCCCGACCGGCCCGCCGACGATCCGCACGCGGTCGCCGCCAAATTTCTTGATCTGCGCTGCCGCGCCTATACCTGCCGAAAAGGTCTCCCTCGAGGTTACGACATAAATGGTGCCGTCGTTATGCACGAGCGAGGGCAGGTCCTTCGCAAAACGGTTTGTCGCATCGGTGCCGCCACCATTAAAGCGTAGGTCGACGACCGCGAACCCCGGTTTCCGTTTGCGCATGTCGGATGACACGTCCTTGAGCCAGCCCTTAAGCGAACGCCCGTTCACATCCCAATTGTAGTTGATCTTGATATACGCGCCATTCGCGTCATCAAGATTGCGGTAAAGAAATGGTTCGTCAGGTTCAGCGAGATACAGGGGAGGCTCGCTGCCGGCCATTAGGTGCAGCCAGTCCTCTGCATCCTCCTCGGGAACCCGGTAATCCATGACTTCCCGGCCGAAGGGCGAGCGCCGGCCTTCGGGCAGTAAGGCACCTTCAAGGTAGACATCAGTCGTTTCGCCGTTTGCGAGTTTAACGCTCAGGCCGGCACCATCTGGCGATGCCGTGAAGCCCTTCCCGTAAAGCAGTGCAGGCGAATTGATGTACAGATGCGAAAAAAAGCGCGACCTGTCTTCCGTGCCTCCATACAGTGAGACGAAAGAATCCGTGACGTCGGCTATTGGGTGTCCTTCCACCGCGACGATCTCCGCGCCTAGCAGGTGCTCGTAGCCTCGTTTCGCCTGGATGATGAACTCGCCGTCTTCGAAGGGACCGGTACGTATTGGGAAATGGTTGACGCGTCGCGACATGCCTACTGGCGATACATTCGAGTGCCCGTTGTCGGCAAGCGCAACTGCTTCGGCGACCACGACTTCAAACCGCTCAGGCGACATGGTATCGAGCTGTGTGCGCAGAGCCTCTATGTAGCGAAGGAATGCGTCGCGCTTGGTTTGGTCCTCCAAAGCCTTCTCGAAGTCGGCGTATGTTTCAAGGTAGTCAAGGTCTTGTACATACCCCTCGAGCTGGCTCGCTGGCTCCGGAAATTCGGGCCGGGGTACCGATGGGATAAAACGCCACTTGAATACCAGGTAGCCCGCCACGAGTAGCACGCTCAACGCAATCAACGATAGCAAGGCTACCTTTACCCAGGTATTGCGAAAAAATCGGCGCAGCATAGTCCCCCCTTTCGCTCCTTAGAGCCTACCGCACACATAATGGTTTGAAAGCTTGGGACACAATCGCAGCCACTACGGCCTGTTAAGGCTAATTATCTCAGAATCGCCCACAATCCAATTACTTTCGCCTTTTTGCCCATCTGCCCAGGCGGAGTATTTGGCTCCCTGATTCGCGGGTTGAGCTTAATGGTAGAGCATCGGCTTCCTACGTCGACATTGCACCTCACCGCCTTAAAGCAGTCGTTCGAAACGTGCGGCCCGACGGCCGCTCCTGGCCGGTAGCGGACGTTCAATTCAGTCTGTTTTAGCGCCCCTGAATGTCCGGTACAGGTGAGAGCTGCCATTCGTCCTGGTTCATTTTCCGCTTTGCGCCCTAAAGCTGCCATTTGGCTATACTCAATATGAATGATTGCTACTGACCCATATCGGACGTAGAAGAATGCAGTGATTCGCAACGCCTTCGGAGCCAAGTAATGAAGCGCTTTTTGCCACTAGTATTGTTGCTCATTCTCTCAGGCCAAGCATTTGCACAAGCAAACGAAGCAGATGAGCTTCAAGAGTTTATCAAGCGGTACGAAAAAATCTGGCAGTCTCATGATGGTGAATTACTGGGGGACCTTTTTGCTCGTGATTCCGACATGATTCTCGGCATCCAGCCGACAATTGTTGGGCGGGAAGCTATCGCAGCGTCGTGGAACCAGTATTTCTCGCGCATTAATAGTGGTCGTCTGCTTACAGTATCGATTGAGTCAATGCGGTTTCTGAGCCCAGACATTGCGCTGATCAACGTTTCCACAACGACTGGCGGAACGCATTCGGAGACAAACGAGACACTGGAATCCCGAAAGGCGCGCGGAACGTGGGTGGTGACGCGCGGGGGCGGTGAGTGGAAGATTTCGGCGTTACGAGCACATTCACCAGTTGGCGAACTTCGAGAAGCACCAGGAACGGATAGATAGGACGTGACCGTCCGCTGCTGGCCGTTAGCTGCCGTTCAAATCCGGGATTCTCAGGGCAATTGAACGGCCGCTATTGGTAAGAGCGGTCATTCGGCTAGGTTGAGTGTCCGCTAACCGCCCCAAAGCCGACGTTGCGCTAGAATGGGCGCCAACGAGCGCTACTGACCCAAAGCGGAAATTGACCGAAGAAAGGTCCTTGCTTGCATAGTTTTGCGCTACATCTGGGGTAACAGAGATCGGGTATGGAGAGGATATTCATCTATGGATCGCTTCAACCAGGCGGTCCTAATGAGCATGTTCTGGCTGCCGTTGGTGGCCGCTGGGAGGCTGCTGTCGTCAAAGGAAGGCTTGTAAATGCCGGCTGGGGTGCGAGTTTGGGGTACCCGGGCCTGGTATTAGACGACTGCGGACAAGAGGTTCATGGACAGATTCTAACCTCGACTGAATTAGGCGCGAAGTGGGCGGAATTAGATCAACTCGAGGGCGACGAGTACGTGCGCACGAAGCTGTCAGCATTCCTTCGGAACGGAAAGAAGGTCTTCGCTTATGCCTATGTGCTGAAAGAGGACGAATCGTATGCGGCTGCTAATGGCTGCTGATTCAATCGGTGAGCGCAACACCTAATCTCTAAATATAGAGAAGGAGGTGTTGAAGATGGGATATGCGACGAGGATCTATTACACCGAGAAAGACAAGGCGTTGATGTGGGATCGCTGGCAGAAAGGCGAGTCACTGAACGCGATCGCCAGGCACTTTGGACGAAGTCATTCGTCGATCCAAGGGATTCTGAGCCGGACAGGTGGTATTCGACCATTGCCCCGACGGCGATCACGGCTGTCGTTGACGTTGGCAGAACGCGAGGAGATCTCTCGAGGTCTTTCTGCGGGACATTCACTGCGATCGATTGCGGCGGCCTTGGAGCGCCCGCCATCGACGGTGAGCCGTGAGCTTAACCGCAATGGCGGTCGCCGCCGCTACCGGGCACATGCTGCCGATCAGGCGGCGTGGGATCGAGCGCGGCGTCCCAAGCCCTGTAAACTGGTGCTGAACCGCCCGTTGGCCATGACAGTGGCGAGGTTGCTGCGGCAGCAGTGGTCACCGTGGCAGATAGCGGGCAGGTTGAAGCGCGAGTATCCCCACGACGAGAGCTGCCGGGTGTCACACGAGACGATCTACAAGACGCTGTTCATCCAGGCCCGTGGCGCCTTGAAGAAGGAGCTGGTTCAGCACCTCAGACGTCGTCGCAGCATGCGTCGGTCCCGGCACCACACACAGAAGACGCCCGATCATGGCCGCATTGTTGGTGCGGTATCGATCCGCGAGCGGCCGGCCGAGGTTGAGGACCGGGCAGTGCCCGGTCACTGGGAAGGTGACCTGCTGTTCGGCAGCAACAACAGCCAGATCGCCACCTTGGTGGAGCGTCACAGTCGCTACTGCATGCTGGTGCGGGTCAATAGCAAAGACATGAAGACGGTCATTAACGCGCTCATCAAACACGCGCATACACTGCCTAGAGAGCTGTACAAGTCACTGACCTGGGATCGAGGCAAGGAACTGGCAGATCACAAGCGCTTCTCTTTGGCGACGGATATCAAGGTGTACTTCTGTGATCCCCAGCACCCGTGGCAGCGCGGCTCCAACGAACAAATCAATGGACTGCTAAGGCAATACTTCCCGAAAGGGATGGATCTATCGGGCGTCCATCAGAACAGGCTGAACGCTGTTGCGCGAAGACTTAACGAACGACCCCGACAAACGTTAGACTTTGAAACACCGGCCGAGCGTTTTGAGCAATGTGTTGCGTCGACCGGTTGAATCAGCAGCCGTTAGCTGCCGTTCAATTTCGCTAATTTTGGGCTGATCAAATGTCCGGTATTGGTGAGAGCAGACATTCGCTCTGCTGAGCGTCCGGTGTGCGCTCTAAAGCGGCCATTCGGGTAGAATCAGGCAGAACGACCGCTACTGACCCTATGTATGGACTCCCCCAACCCAGTTGCCTAGGTTGGAGGTCGACCAAAACCCAAAAGGGAGCCCATACATGCGTTATTCAACAACAGTCGGGGTCGACTTAGCAAAGAATGTTATCCAGATCTCGGTCGTGTCCGGCCGAGGCAAAGAGCTCTTGAACCGCTCGCTCACGCGAAAGAAGTTCGCGGAGTTCCTTGGCAAGCAGAAACCCTCCCTTGTTGCCTTCGAGTCGTGCGCGACAGCGCACTACTGGGCGCGTGCCGCAGAGCGGCACGGCCACGAAGCACGCATCATCCCGGCCAAGGCCGTGGCGCCGTTCCGGCAGGGCCACAAGACCGACAGCAACGATGCCCTGGCTGTGGCCGAAGCGGCGCGTCGACCGAACATCAAAGAAGCGCCGATCAAGACGGTGGAACAACAGGGCCTGCAGGCGATCCTGCGCGCACGGGATCGGCTGATCCAGGAGTGCATCGCCCAGTCGAACCACCTGCGCGGCATCCTGCTGGAGTTCGGTATCGCGATCCCGCAGGGCTTTGCGGCACTGTTGCGCACGCTCCCCGAGGTGCTCGAGGACGGCGACAACGAGTTGCCGGACTTCTACCGGCCCACGCTGCACCGCATGTACCACCGGATGCTCGAACTTCGACAAGACATCGACGCGATGACCAAGGAAGTCGGGCAGCTGGTGAAGACCCACGCGGTCTGCAGCCGGTTTACGGCACTCGAGGGCGTCGGCCCGATCGGTGCGATGTCGTTGTATGCCACGCTCGGCTCCGGTGCGGCGTTCAGCAAAGGCCGCGAGGCGTCTGCTTACGTTGGTCTCACACCACGGCAGTACAGCAGCGGCGGCAAGGCCAATATCGTGGGCTTGAGCAAACGGGTCGGCAATCGCAAATTGCGTTCCGTGCTGATCCAGGGTGCGTTAGCCTACGTGTATCGGATGAAGGAACCGCGCTCCGCCAAGGACCGCTGGTTGAAGGATCTCATTGAGCGAGCGGGACCGCGCCGAGCTGCGGTCGCGCTGGCCAACAAGAATGTAAGAACGGCCTGGGCGATGGTGACCCAGGGAACTGAATACCAACGTCGACGGCAACTGGAGATGGCTGCTTAGAACGTCCTGCAAACAGAAACCTCGTATCAGATAAAGATATCTGCTCCGGTCTAACCTGCACCGCTTTGAGGCCCTAGAGCCCACTGACCCTTAGAGGATCCGGAGTGCGCATACATAGAGGGCCCGGAGATAGCGTCTCCAACACAGAGGCCGAATATACAAACGCGTCTGAACTCTGATCGAAAGCTACTGTTTGCTAGACTGGAGGAGTCCATATACAGAGCAGCCCTTCATTTTCGGCCGCATTTTTGGGCCGATACTTACCAATCGCCGGTAGTAGATGAGGCGAATCAGTCAAAGCGACGAATGACCAGACCAGAGGCATCGTGATTCGGTCAAGACGAAGAAGAGCTGCGCTGCTTGTGCTTTGCGCGATTCTGTTACTCGCCGTCGCGTATTCAGTTAAATCATTTACACCGCCTATTTTCGCAGAGAACTCGATCGCTGAGCTCAGGTCGCTAATGGTAAATGGTGATGAACAGTTCCTGCTTATTAGAGGTATAGACACGAACTCGCCCGTTCTTCTGTTTCTCCACGGTGGCCCAGGCATGCCCGCCATGTACCTGGCTCACGATTTCCAACGCGAGCTCGAAAAGCATTTCGTGGTTGTCCATTGGGATCAGAGGGCGTCTGGGAAGTCGCTTAAGGTCGATACCGATCCGGGAAAGCTCAGTACAAGCGTTCTCCTGAGCGATACGGATGTAGTTGTTGATTTCCTTCGTGATCAGTTTGAGACAGATCGACTATGGCTTGTTGGTCACTCCCACGGCGCTTATTTGGGTGTGCTCTACGCTCGTCGATATGACGAAAAAGTGTGCGCATTCGTCGGAATCGGCCAAGTCACCAACGATGACTCCTCAGGGCCTGTTGCCGCACTCCAAAGAAGATTTCTTGAGGAGCGGCGTGAGGAACTCGGGCTTGAGCCGGACGTTGTCATAGACGATTCAAATTTGGAGGATCTGTTATTCAAGAGCGGCACCGAGTTATACGGAGAGACCTCGTTCGCTCCGCTTTTGTTGTCTGGCCTGATGGCCCCCGAGTACAGCTTGTCCGACAGCCTGAAGGTTGCAAAGGGGTCATCGTTTTCATCAAGAAACATGCGGTATGACATGCCTCGCGACTTGTTGGCGCATGAGTGGCAATTCAAAGTCCCTGTCGCCCTCATTATGGGTCGTCACGACATGGTCACTCCGACGGAGCTAGCCCGAGATTACTTCGATCGGATCGAGGCACCTTTGAAAGCCTGGTATCAATTCGAAGAGGCTGCGCACTTCCCGCACTTTGAGAAACCAAAAAGATTTGCAGTCACTATGTCAGAGCTGAAAGAAACGTGGGGCGACTGCCCGCAAATGGAAAACAGTGGATTCTGATAGATACTCGTAGCAGGCGAACGGCAGCAAATGGCCGTTAGCGGACATCAAAATTCGGTAGTTCTAGGCCTTCTGAACGTCCGGTATTGGTGAGAGCGGACATTCGGCCAGGATGGGTGTCCGCTTTCCACCCTAAACCTGCCATTCGGGTAGAATCAGCCTGAACGACCGCTACTGACCCTATCCAGCCGGTCACGCAGGGACGAAACAGGCTAGCAATTTCTATGGAATACTTTGGCCTAATACTCTTCGTAGCATTAGTCGTTGTTCAGTATTGGGTGACGGGACGATTCCTCACGGAACTTGAGCGCGACAACCCGGATAAATACAAAGAAGTCTGGCCGATCTCGGAATCCCTCTTGGCAATACTGTTTCCCTTCCGCTTTGGCCTCCTTTACGTGATTCCCGGCACCTATAGGCACTGGAATCTGGGATCAAACGGACTACGATGGGCAGGGCAGGTGAAGGTGATTACTTGGCTCGTTGTTGCGGCGATCTTGATGCTGCTGGGCCTTTGCGTTGCGTCGATATTCTGATCTGCGACCGCCGCTTATGGCCGTTAACGGACATCAAAATTCGGTAGTTCTAGGCCTTCTGAACGTCCGGTATTGGTGAGAGCGGACATTGGCCCTGGCCGGATGTCCGCGTTCCACTCCAAAGCTGCCATTGAGCTAGAATGAGTCCGAAAGACCGCTAATGAACCCAAACCAGAAATCGGGACATCGTATAAATGTGAGTAAGCTGTGATTGCACGTCGAATCCTGTTAACCCTGATCGGTGTTCTTGCGTGTGTGCCGGGCAGGTCCGCCGAGATTGCTTCCCAGATTGATGCTCTACTTGCGTCCAGCGTCGAGAATGGGCGCGTTCCCGGAGTTATCGCCATCGCAGCGACATCGGATGAGATCATCTACGAGGGCGCGGCTGGCTTCCGAGACGTCGAGAGCAACACCGAGATGACCATTGACACCATCACTCGAATCGCCTCGATGACGAAAGCAATAACATCAGTCGCAGTCATGCAACTCGTCGAGCAGGGGAACATCGAGCTGGAAAGCCCCGTTGGTGAGTATCTCCCCCAGTTCAATAAAGTTGAAGTTCTCGAGGGCTTCGATGCCGACAACAAACCGATTCTTAGGGCTGCGAAGGCAGCCGTGACTGTACATCAACTGCTTACCCACACTTCAGGTTACGTCTACGAAATATGGAACGAGAATGCGGCGCGTTACGCATCTTCGGGGCATGCCACAGACGATGATTTTTTGGATGTACCTCTTGCGTTCGATCCTGGAACGAAGTGGGAGTACGGGATCAGCACGGACATTCTTGGTGTTCTGGTCGAGGTTATTAGCGGGCAATCACTCGACGACTACTTCCGGGAGCACATATTCATGCCATTAGGAATGTCGGACACCTACTTTATAGTGCCGGAAGAAGAATTAGCGCGTTTGGCCACGGCCTATTCCAAATCAGAGCAAGGCGAGCTGACGCCGATCCCTTATTCTCGTCCGACGGGTGACTTTTTTAGCGGAGGTGGAGGCCTGAGGTCAACGGCACGCGACTACGTTCGATTCCTGCAAGCAATCCTGAACGGTGGCGAGCTCGGTGGGGCTCGGATGCTATCCACAGCTTCGGTGAATCTAATGTCCCAGAATCACATAGGTGATCTCGAAGCCGCCGACTCGATTACGACTTCGGACCCCAGACTCAGCAATGATGTCGATTTCATGCCTGATTCAGTGGACAAATTCGGTCTCGGATTTCTAATCAACACCGACCCGATTCCCGGAGGGCGGCCCGCCGGAAGTCTGTCGTGGGCGGGACTGTACAACTCCTACTATTGGATAGACCCAAAGAACGATATCTGTGGTGTGGTGATCACTCAGATCCTGCCGTTTTTTGACGCCGACGTGCTTGCGCTATTGAGTGAGTTCGAGACAGCGGTATATGCCGCTGCCATGCAAAGCGACTAGCTCCGCCGAGCCCTTTGTTTCGATGAATAGAAGTCGTTATTAGCCGTTAGCCGCCGTTAGAAAACGGGCTTTTTCGTAATTCTGAACGTCCGGTGTTGGTGAGAGCGGACATTCGCCCAGGTCGAGTGTCCGCTTTCCACCCTAAACCTGCCATTGGGCTAGAATTGGTCTGAACGACCGGTACTGAACCCAAAGCGGCCACTGACGTTTGCACTGAAATTCGCTGAATTGCATGTCTCCACAAGCCCACACAGAGTATGGTTTGGAGAGAAGTGCACCACAGCAGTCGAAAGACTTGCGGGTTACTCATTGAATATCTTTCTCGTGTTCTTCGCCATCGCACAGGGTGCATTTTTGCGCCGCATTCTCCGAATTGAGTTGCACAGGGCTATGATGAAACAGGCCGTGGTGAACAGGAGGCCCAGGTGACGCAATCTTCCGTACCGACGGGTGGCTTTGTTCTAATGATCGTAAAGATCGCGTTCGTGGCGCTTTTCGTCGAAGCCTTGATCATGTTGGGCTTCTACTGGTTGGAGATGGAGCTCTCCAATTGGAAGTTCGCTCTGCTGGATGCTGGACTGCTCGCTGTCACGGTCGCAGTCATCGCATATTTCGCGTTCGTTCGACCTAAGGACCGACAAATTCAGGCAATCATGTCAGCCCTCGATGAGGCAAGGCTCAAGGCCGAGAACCTGTCGCGTTTCGATTCGCTGACGGGCGTTCTCAGCAGGCGCGCGATTCTCGAGGCACTTGACGAGGAGGTAGAACGCGCCAAGCGTCACGGCCATGCTCTTGCATGTCTAATGCTCGACCTCGACCACTTCAAGACAATTAATGACACGCACGGACACCAGGTCGGTGATGAGGCTCTACACCGCGTAGCGCAAGTTGTTTCCGGACTGTGCCGCATAAACGATCACTTGGGTCGCTATGGCGGCGAGGAGTTCTTGATGATCCTTCCGGAGACGCGTATTGACGGCGCCATCAGGTTTGCGGAACGCGTACGTCTGGCTGTCTCAGAGACGTGTCAGGGTCGGCAAGAGGAGCGCATTACGGTCAGCATTGGCGTGAGCCAGTGGCATGATGATGAACGCTCGTCGGATACGCTCGTGGCGGAGGCAGATCGAGCCTTGCTTGAAGCGAAGGCGGCAGGACGCAACCACGTAGTGGCGAGTCAAAGAGTCTAGCGGCTACGCGCAGTCCGACCGCCTTTGGCCATTAGTTGCCATTCGATTCCTCTTCTTTGAGGCTGCTCAAATGACGGCTTTGGTGAGGAGTGGTCATTGCGCCGCTGCCAGGTTGATCGCTAGGCAGAAATACGGATAATGCGCCGCCAGTCTACTCGGCTACACTCTAGACAGACGGGGGCGATTAGCTCAGTTGGGAGAGCGCCGCATTCACATTGCGGAGGTCACTGGTTCGAGACCGGTATCGCCCACCATTCCTTCTTTCCGTTTCGCGATCAGAGTTCGATATTGCGCAGCCGCAAGGCGTTGCCGATGACGGACACGGAGCTCATGCTCATTGCCGCCGCGGCAAACATCGGACTGAGCAACAGGCCGAAGAACGGGTAGAGGATACCCGCCGCGATCGGTACGCCGGCCGTGTTGTAGGCGAACGCGAAGAACAGATTCTGGCGGATATTCTTCATCGTCGCGCGGCTCAGATTTCTCGCTTTCGCCACGCCGAGCAGATCACCCCGCACCAGCGTTACCGCCGCGCTCTCGATCGCCACGTCCGTGCCGGTGCCCATCGCGATGCCGATATCCGCCTGGGCGAGAGCAGGGGCGTCGTTGATACCGTCACCCGCCATCGCAACCACGGAACCCGCCTCCTGCAGCTCGCGCACGACACGGCTCTTGTCCTCGGGGGACACACCCGCGTGCACCTCGTCGATGCCGATCTCGCGCGCAACTGCTTCGGCCGTCGCCGCATTATCACCGGTCATCATCACGACCTTGAGCCCCGCGGCATGCAGCTGCCGGATTGCCTCGAGCGTCGTCTTCTTGATTGGGTCGGCGACACCGAGCAGTCCCGCCGGCTTACCGTCGACGGCAACGAACATGACCGTCTGTCCCTGCCGGCGGTGTTCATCGGCCCGGGACGCGAGCTCGTCGTCCCATGCGCCGACTTCACGCATCAGCTTTTCATTGCCCACGGCAACCTGTTTGCCGTCAACCTCGGCCGTGGCGCCCTGTCCCGTAACCGACTGAAATCCCTTTTGATTCTCGAGCTTCAATGAGCGTTCTTTCGCGCCCCGGACGATCGCAGCGGCGAGCGGATGCTCGCTCGCGGTCTCGACGGCGGCGGCGAGGGCGAGCAGCGAGTCGTCGCTGGCATCGGCGAACGGCATCACCGTGACGAGCTCCGGATGGCCTTCCGTGAGCGTTCCGGTCTTGTCCACGACGATGGTGTCGACCTTCTCGAATCCTTCCAGCGCCTCGGCGTTCTTGATCAGGATGCCGTTCTGCGCGCCCTTGCCTGTGCCGACCATGATCGACATCGGCGTCGCGAGTCCCAGCGCGCAGGGGCAGGCGATGATCAATACGGCGACGGCGTTGACGATCGCGTAGGCCATCGCCGGTTGCGGCCCGACCAGTCCCCACACGACAAACGTGATGATGGCGGTAATCACGACGGCCGGTACGAACCAGCCCGCGACCACGTCCGCCAGCCGCTGGATGGGGGCGCGGCTGCGCTGCGCTTCCGCGACCATGTGCACGATCTGCGAGAGCACTGTCTCGTCGCCCACCTTGGTTGCCACCATGACGAAGCTGCCGGTGCCGTTCACGGTGCCGCCGATCACCTCGTCGCCCGGGCCTTTCCCGACCGGGATCGGCTCGCCGCTGATCATCGATTCATCGATGCTGCTGCTGCCCTCCTGCACCTCGCCATCCACCGGTATCTTGTCGCCGGGGCGCACGCGCAGGCGATCGCCACTCGCCACGTCGTCGAGCGACACTTCCTCTTCGCTGCCATCCTCCCCGATGCGCCGCGCCGTCGGCGGCGCGAGTTCGAGCAGCGCCCGGATGGCGCCCGACGTCTGGCTGCGCGCCTTCAGTTCGAGCACCTGGCCCAGCAGGACGAGCGTCGTGATGACGGCCGCCGCTTCGAAATAGACGGCCACGTGGCCGCTTGCGTCGCGAAACGCGTCGGGGAAGATGCCCGGCGCGAGCGTCGCCACCAGCGAATAGCCGAATGCCACTGTCACGCCGAGCCCGATCAGCGTGAACATGTTCAGGTTCCAGCTGCGAACGGACTGCGCGGCACGCACAAAAAACGGCCAGCCGCCCCAGAGGACCACCGGCGCCGCAAGCGCGAGCTGCGGAAACTGCGCCCAGCCCATCGGAACGAGACCCGCAAGCGGATTGCCCGGGATCATCTCGCCCATTGCATACACGAACAGCGGTAGGGTCAGTACAGCGCTGATCCAGAATCGCCGCCGCATGTCGTCGAGTTCGGAGGTGTCCTCCTCGCCAACGACGATGCCTTCCGGCTCCAGCGCCATGCCGCAGATCGGGCAGCCGGAATTGCGGACGTCGCGTACCTCGGGGTGCATGGGGCAGGTGTACACCATGCCCTCGTAACCGGGAGGTACGAGATCGTACTTGCCGGCAGGAATCGGTTCGTCACTGGCTGCCGAATGGCAGCAGCTGTGGCCGTGCGAGTGCTCATCCTTCCGGGCCGGAGCCGGTTCGCTCGCGGCCGAATGACAACAGCTGTGTTCCTGCGATGCCTGCTGTTCGGATACGGGTTTCGGTTCGCTCTTCGCCTTGTCGCCGTGGCAGCAGGCGTGTTCCTTGCTCGTGTTATCGCTCATGACTGGATGATCTCCGAGTGACGCGAACGCCACAACAGGAATAATGCGGGAATCACGACGAGGGTCAATACGGTTGCGCTGACCATGCCGCCGACCATCGGCGCGGCGATACGCCGCATGACCTCAGAACCGGTGCCGCCGCCCAGCATGATCGGCAGCAGGCCGGCGATGATCGCGGCGACCGTCATCATGATCGGGCGCACGCGCAGCAGGGCACCGTCGATCACGGCCTGCTGCACGTCGTCGAGCCTGAGCGAGCGGCCGGCCACCTCGGCGTCGGCCATGTGCCGGCGAATGGCCTGGTTCAGGTACACGAGCATGACGACGCCGATTTCCACGGCCACGCCGGCGAGCGCGATGAAGCCCACGCCGACAGCCACCGAAAGGTCGTAGCCGAGCCAGTACAGCAGCCAAAGCCCGCCGATCAGCGCCATCGGCAGCGTGCCGAGGATGATCGCCACCTCCGGTATGCGGCGGAAATTGATGTACAGCAGCAGCGCGATGATCGCGAGTGTGACCGGGCCGACGATCGCCAGGCGTTCCTGCGCGCGCACCATGTATTCGTATTGGCCGGACCAGGCGAGTGAATAGCCCGTGGGCAGTTCGATCTCCTCAGCGACCACGCGCTGCGCTTCCGCGACGTAGGAACCGAGGTCGCGCCCGCTGATGTCCACGTAGATCCAGCCGTTGAGGCGCGCGTTCTCACTCTTGATGACCGGCGGGCCGTCGACGACCTTTACGTCGGCAACGTCGGCGAGCGCGATACGGGCGCCCTGCGGCGTGACGATCGGCAACAGCCTGAGCTGCTCCACGGAATCACGCACGCGCTGCGGGTAGCGCAGGTTGACCGGGTAGCGCTCCAGCCCCTCGACGGTCTGCGTGACGTTCATGCCGCCAACGGCTGAGCGCACCACGTCCTGCACATCGGCAATGTTGAGGCCGAAACGCGAGGCGCGCTTGCGGTCGATGTCGACATCGATGTAACGGCCGCCGGCAACGCGCTCCGAATAAACCGACGCGGTGCCCTGAACATTGGCAAGCACCTCCTCGAGTTCCTGGCCGATGCCTTCGATCACTTCGAGGTCGGGTCCCGCGACCTTGATGCCCACCGGCGTCTTGATGCCGGTCGCGAGCATGTCGATGCGGGTCTTGATCGGCATCACCCACGCATTCGTGAGTCCCGGGTACCGCACGACCCGGTCGAGCTCGGCGCGCAGGCTCTCCGGCGTCATGCCCTCGCGCCATTCCTCGCGCGGCTTGAGCTGGATGACTGTCTCGATCATCGTCAGGGGCGCCGGGTCGGTCGCCGTTTCCGCGCGGCCGATCTTGCCGAACACCTGCTTCACCTCGGGTACCGCGAGGATCATCTTGTCGGTTTGCTGCAGGATCTCCCGCGCCTTGTCGATGGATACGCCAGGGTAGGTCGTGGGCATGTACATCAGGTCGCCTTCGTCGAGCGGCGGCATGAACTCCGAGCCGAGCTGCGTCGCCGGCCACAGGCCGACGACCAGGATGACGGCCGATACCAGGAGCGTGGTCTTCGGCGCGCGGATCACGGCGTTGATGAGCGGCCGATAGGCCGCGATCAGGCCGCGGTTGATGGGGTTCTTGTCCTCAGGCACGATCTTGCCGCGGATGAAGTAGCCCATCAGCACCGGTACCAGCGTGATCGACAGCCCGGCGGCGGCCGCCATCGCGTAGGTCTTGGTGAACGCGAGCGGTGCGAACAGGCGGCCCTCCTGCGCTTCCAGCGTGAACACGGGCAGGAAGCTCAGCGTGATGATCAGCAGCGAGAAGAACAGCGGCGGACCGACCTCGGTGGCCGCATCCTGCATGATGCGCCATCGGTTCTCGTCGGTTAGCGGTTCCTTCTCGATGTGCTTGTGCACGTTCTCGATCATTACGATTGCCGCGTCGACCATCGCGCCTATCGCAATCGCGATGCCGCCCAGCGACATGATGTTTGCGTTGATGCCCTGCAGGTGCATGACGATGAACGCGACGAGGATGCCCACCGGCAGGCTGAAGAAAATCACCGCCGACGAACGGATGTGGAACAGGAACACGGCGCAGACCAGGGCGACGACGAGGAACTCCTCGACGAGCTTGCCCTGCAGCGTGTCCACGGCGCGTTCGATCAGGTCGGAGCGATCGTAGGTCACGACGACCTCGACGCCGTCGGGCAGGCTGCGCTCGAGTTCGGCGAGCCGCGCCTTGACGAGGTCGATGGTCTTCGACGCGTTCTCGCCCCAGCGCATAACGATGACACCGCCAACTACCTCGCCTTCGCCATCGAGTTCGGCGATGCCGCGGCGCATCTGCGGCCCGAGCCGGATCTCGGCGACGTCGGACAGGACGAGCGGCGTGCCCTGTTCGTTCACGCCCAGCGGGATATTGGCCAGATCCTCCTCGTTTTGCAGGTAGCCTGTCGCACGGACCATGTACTCGGCTTCGCCCATCTCCACGACCGAGCCGCCGGTCTCCTGGTTGCCGTCGCGGATCGCGTTCTTGAGTCTCGACAGCGGTATACCGAAAGCACGCAGCTTGTCCGGATCGACCACGACCTGGTACTGGCGCACCATGCCGCCCACTGTCGCGACCTCGGCGACGCCGGGCACGGTCTGCAGCTCGTACTTCAGGAACCAGTCCTGCAGGCTTCGCAGTTCCGCGAGATCGTGCTGGCCCGTCCGGTCGACGAGGGCGTACTGGAAGATCCAGCCGACCCCGGTTGCGTCCGGGCCGAGCGCGGGTTTCGCATTGTCCGGCAACTGCCCGGTAACCTGGCTGAGGTACTCGAGCACGCGCGAGCGCGCCCAGTAGAGGTCGGTGCCGTCCTCAAAGATGATGTAGACGTACGAGTCGCCGAAGAACGAGTAGCCGCGGACGGACAGCGCCTTCGGTACCGACAACATCGCCGTCGCGAGCGGGTAGGTAACCTGGTCTTCGACGACCTGCGGCGCCTGGCCGGGGAACGACGTCTTGATGATGACCTGCACGTCGGAAAGGTCGGGCAACGCGTCGACCGGCGTCTCGCGCACCGCGTAGATGCCCCAGCCCGTCAGCAGCAGGGTCAGCAGAACGACGAGGAAACGATTCGCGATCGACCAGCGAATGATGGCAGCGATCATTGCGTGTGCTCCATCTGGCTGTGATCCATGTCACCGTCATCCATGTCGCCCTGGTCCATCTGGCTGTGATCCATCTCACCATCCTCCGTGTCGCCCTGGTCCATCTGGCTGTGGTCGTGCTGCCTGTCGTCGCTGTCCGAATCCATGCGCGCCAGTGCCGCCTCGATGTTCGACTCCGAGTCGATCAGGAACTGTCCGGACACCACGATTTTTTCCCCCGCTTCCAGGCCCGAGCGGATCGCGACCCGGTCGTTGGACTCGATACCGAGCGTAACGGGGCGGGAGCGGTAGCGGCCTTCCCCCAGGTCGACGACCACGCGGTCGATGTTGCCGCCGCGTATCACCGCTTCGCGGGGCACGTGCACGACCGGGCCCGTGTCTTCGGCGTGGATCGTTACGCGCGCGAACATGTTCGGCCGCAGCATCTCGTCCTCGTTATCGAAGCGGATGCGGACCGTCAGCGTCCGGGTCTTCGGGTCGAGTTCCGGGTACACGTAGTCGACGGTGCCGTGCCACATCTTCCCGGGCAGGTAGTCGAGCTGCACCATGGCCATCTGCCCGGGCCTGACCCAGGCCGCCTCGCGCTCGAACACTTCCGCCAGCACCCAGACCTTGTCGAGCTCGGCGATGGACATCACCTCGTTCGCCGGGGTGATATAGATGCCCTCGCGTACCGCGAGGTGCGCGATCACGCCATCCGCTTCAGCGTAGACGCGAACCCGCTGCCCGGCCGTCCGATCCTGCTCGAGGCGTGCAATCTGGCTTTCCGTGACGCCCAGCGCCATCAGCCGCTCGCGGGATGCCTGCAGCAGAGCCGTGTTGTTGCTGCGCAATGCCGCCAGGAACTCCTGCTTCGCGTTGACGAGCGTGGGGGAGTAGAGCTCGAACAGCAACTGGCCTTTCTCCACGGGGTCGCCGGTCGCCTTGGTCGCGAGCTTTTCGATCCAGCCGTCAACGCGCGTGTGGACGTGGTGCAGCGTGTCTTCATCGAACTGCACATAGCCGACGGTATCGATATGCCGCGACAGCTCACCGCGTTCGGCCTTCGCCGTGCGCACTCCGAGGTTGTTTACGACCGTCGGGTCGATCTTCACCGTGCCCGGCTGGCTGTCGACCTCGTCCGCGTACACCGGAACGAGGTCCATGCCCATCGGCGACTTGCCGGGGCCGTCACGGCGGAAGTTCGCGTCCATCGGCGCGACCCAGTAGAGGATCTCGCGCTCGCCGCCGCCACTGGTCGCGGCTGTATCGCCGGTTTCCCCGGGTGCGAATAGACGGCCGGCGAAAAAGCCGATGATCGCGGCTGCCAGCAGGAAGATGATCCAGAGATTCTTGTTGTTCATCGGGGAAGTCCTCCGAGGTTCGCGAGCACGGCGTAAGCCTGCTCGCGCTCGACCGTCAGTCGTGCGTAGTCGATACGTGTGTTCAGGTCGTCGATATAGCCGCGCATGACGTCGGCGAAGTTGCCGCGGTCGCTCTGGTAGGCGAGCAGGGCGGCCTGTGCGTGGTCCCTCGCCTGCACGAGGATGCGCTCCTCGTACAGCGATAGCCGTCGCGACAGCTCCTGCCACCGCGCGTGTTCGGCAATAAGCCGGCTGTCCAGTGACCGCAGCAGGCGCTCCTTGTCGGCAACGGCCGCGCTGCGGTCCTGCAGCGCGGCGGACAAGGTGCCATCCACCGATTTCTTGCTGAAGAACGGCAGGTCCACCGTGACGCCGACAGTGATGAAGTCCGAGCGCGGGTCGCCATCTGGCAGCGAGCCGTTGCGGTACGAATAGCCGACGTCGAGCGCCCAGCCGGGCTTCGATCGTTGTTCCGCGATTTCGACGCTTGCGTCCTGTGCCTCGATGCGCGTCTCCGCAGCCCGCAGCGCGGGGTGTTCACGCAGCGAGGCGCGCAGGTCTGCAATCGGCGGCGCCCCGTCCCACTGCGGGAGTTTGTCGGCGACTTGCCGCTCCGCGTCGTCGCCGATCCACTCGCGGAGCTGCGCGCGGGCGCGACGCTGTTGCCGTTCGATGTCGATCAGGCGGTCGTCCAGTCGGCTCAGTTCCAGCTCGGCGCGCAGCACGTCCTGCTGGTTGCGGCGGCCCACGGCATACAGGGAGCGGGTGATCGTGGCGAGGTCGTCGAAGAACGGCCGCGACTCACGAACGAGATCGCCCGCCTTGGTCCAGTAGTAGAGGTCCAGCCAGGCCATCCTGGCGGCTGCCAGCACGTCCTTGCCCCGCGCATCGGCTTCCTGCAGCTGCGCGTCGGCGAGACGGTTGAACTTCAGGTTGCCGAGCGAGCGCGTGTCGCCGCGCGGAAAGGCCTGGCGGTACGAGGCGCCGACATTCGTCATGCCCTCGGTGGTGAAGCCGCCCGACTGTATCGGGTAGTTGTTCAGGCCCACCCGCAGCATGGGATCGGGAAGGGCGCCGGCCACGACGGCCTGTTCCTCGAGCGCGGCAGCGCGTGCCTGCAGCGCCAGCTGCCCGGGCTCGGCGGCGAGTGCGAGATCTTCCGCCTCGGCAATCGTCAGCGGAATGTTGCGCTCCGCGTTCGCCGCGGCAAACGGTGCGATCAGCAGCGCCAGCACGGCGACAGGACCGATCGTCCCCGAACGCAGCAACGCCCGGGAACGGTACAAGGTGTCGGGTCGAACCCCGAATTGAAAATGCATCAGACAAACTCCTGCGGTGAAAACCGAAACGAAAACGGTCTACAGCGGGGAGCGGTCTAATCCAGGAATACGCAGTTCAGCAGGTGCAGGGGAGGGGATGCCCAGACCGGGTCGGGCGGATCGGCGGCAGTCGTCGCGAAGCCGACGACAGCGACCGGAGCGTCCGGAAATGCCGGCGGTGCCATCGGCACGGGGTCCGCCTTGTCCTTGAGCTTCGGCTGCGCAAGGCGGCTTTCGTTCGCGTAGGCGCCGATATCGTCGCAGCCGGACATCAGGGCGTCGCAACCCGCGTCGGCCGCCTCGCTATGGTGCCCGTGATGCGCCGCCATTTCGTCCATTTGCTCGGGCGGGCAGTGCGAGCAGTCGTGCTCGGCGCCAAATGCGAGCGCGCACGGGGCAATCACCAGGTTCAGCCAGAATACGCCGAGCACGCCGAGCAACCGGCCGGTCGCCGTTCGTGTTCGCTTGCCGTTGCTGGACGTGATATTCAAGGTGACTGCTTGTCCGAAATGGCGCGCTTCTGGCCGCGCAAGGGTACTTGATAGATTGTTTGGACCGTTATTTCAAGGAAATTGCTTCAATTCAATGACGAAAATATAGGCTATTGGTCCGTTTCGGCCTGTAAGGGAAACACGCAATGAGCCGCGGCACTGCGAAATGACATCAACCAGCGAAATCCAGTTACGGCACCTGAGCAAGTCGTTCACCGAGGGGCGGCGCCGGCACCGCGTCCTCGACGACGTCAGCGCCGACTTCCAGCGCGGCGAGACGATCGCGGTTCGCGGGCGCAGCGGATCGGGAAAATCGACGCTCCTGAATCTCATCGGCGGCATCGATACGCCGGACGAGGGGCGCGTCATCGTCGCCGGCGTCGATCTGACCGGCCTCAACGAGCGCGACCGTACGCTGTTCCGGCGCGAGCACATCGGTTTCGTGTACCAGGCATTCAATCTCGTGCCGACGCTCGACGTCGCGGACAATATCCGCCTGGTGCTGGAACTCAACGGCGTGCCGCCGCGCGAGGGGCAGCGGCGCATCGAGGAGTTGCTCGAAGCCGTCGGGCTGGCGGACCGCGCGGCAAGTTACCCGGACGTGCTCTCGGGCGGCGAACAGCAGCGCGTCGCGATTGCGCGCGCCCTCTGCCACGAACCCGCGGTCGTCATTGCCGACGAACCGACCGGCAACCTCGACGACAGCACCGCCGAGGGCGTGCTCGGACTGCTCGACAGCCTGGTGCGGGAACGCGGCGGCACCATGCTGATCGCGACGCACAGTGCGCGGGTCGCGTCGGTCTGCGACCGCGAGATCGAGATCCACGGCGGCAAGCTCGATACGCCTGCGCGGGTCACCGAGAGCCGATGATCCCGGCCACCCTGCGCGCCAATTTCAGCTACCTGCTCAGGCACCCCCTGCAGCTGGCGCTGGCGTTGCTCGGCATCGGTATCGGCGTGGCCGTCATCGTCGCCGTCGATCTCGCCAATGCCAGCGCCCGCAAGGCGTTTCTCCTGTCGATGGACGCGATCAGCGGCGAGGCGACCCACCAGGTCATCGGCGGCCCGCGCGGCATCGATGAATCCGTCTACGTGCGGCTTCGAGTCGAACACGGCATTCGCGACCTTGCGCCGATCGTCGAAGGGGCGGCAGTTGTCGACGGTGCGTCTTTCACGGTGATGGGCGTGGACCTCTTTGCCGAGCAGCAGTTGCGCTCGTTCACCGGCCAGGCGCGCACCGCCGGCGACGACGATGCGCCGGGAGAGTCGCTGTTCCGCGATTTCCTGACGCGGCCGGGCGCCGTCACGATGTCGCAGGCGACGGCCGACGAGCTGGGTCTGCAGCCCGGGCAGGGCTTCGAACTGCTCGCAAACGGCCGCTTGCACCGGGCTAACCTGATCGGCACGTTTGGTGAGGGCGACGACGCGGGACTGCAGAACCTGCTGGTTGCCGACATTGCGACCGCGCAGGAATGGCTCGACAGCATCGGGCGGCTCACCCGGATCGACGCACGGGTCCCGGACGGCGATCATGCGGCGCTGCGCCAGCTGGAGAGCGCGCTGCCGGATGGTCACCGCGTCCTGACCGCCGCCGGCCGGACGCGCACGACGGCAGAGATGAGCGCCGCCTTCATGACCAACCTGGCGGCGATGAGCCTGCTCGCGCTGCTGGTCGGCCTGTTCCTGATCTACAACAGCGTCAGTTTCTCGGTGCTGCAGCGCCGCGCGCTGATCGGCAACCTGCGCGCGCTCGGCGTTACCCGCGGCCGCATGTTCGCGCTCATTCTCTCCGAGGCCGCCGTCGTCGGGTCGGTCGCGTCGCTGCTCGGCGTCGGCATCGGAATACTGCTGGGCGAGCGCCTGTTGCTGCTCGTGTCACAGTCCATCAACGACCTGTATTTCCGGCTCAATGTCACCGACGTCATGGTCGGCCCCTGGTCGATCGCAAAGGGCGTCGCGGCAGGGATCGGCGCATCGCTTGCGGCCGCGGCGGTGCCCGCCATCGAGGCGATGTCGTTCCCGCCGCGGCTGACCATGGCGCGTTCGTCGCTCGAAGGCCGCACCGGGCGGCTGCTGCCGCGGGTCGCGCTGGCGGGGCTCGGCACCATGCTGGTCGCGGTGGTGGTGCTGCTCGTCTCCGGGCGCAGCCTCGTCGCCGGCCTGCTCGCGGTCTTCCTGCTGATCTTCGGCTTCGCGCTTTGCGTGCCGCTCGCGGTCAGGACCGCCTCGAGCCTGCTTGCGCCGGCCGCATCGCGCGTCGGCGGCATGCTGGCACGCATGGCGGTGGCGGGTATCGGCCAGAGCCTGAGCCGCACCGGCGTCGCGATCGTCGCGCTGGCCGTGGCGGTCTCCGCGACGATCGGCGTTAGCGTCATGGTGGACAGCTTTCGCGGCTCGGTCGACAAGTGGCTGCAGCAGACACTGCAGGCGGACGTCTATGCGGGCGTGCAGCGTGGGTCGCTGGACCCGGCGCTGCTCGCAGACATCGCAGCGCTAGACGGTGTCGAGGCTTTCAGTACCAGCCGGCGGGTGCAGCTCGAGGACGCCGGCGGCCGCACGCAGCTGATCGCCATCCGCATGGCGCCGGGCAGCTACGCGGGAACCGAGATCATCGATTCGGACCCGGATGCGGTATGGCCGCGCGTGGGAGCAGGAGGACGTGGTGCTGGTCTCGGAGCCGTACGCATACCAGCACGCGGTTGCCGCCGGCGACGCGGTGCAGTTGCCGACCGATCGCGGCGAGCGCGCGTTCGAGATCGCAGCCGTGTACCAGAGCTATGACATCAACGCGAGCGCGATGCTGATGAGCCGCGGTGTCTACGATCGCCATTTCGACGACGACGGCGTCGACTCGATCGGCCTGTACCTCGCGGACGACGCGGATCCCGAGGCGATCATGGCGCGAGTCGGCGAGCTCAGCGAGGGCAGGCAGGAAATCCGCTTCAATTCCAATGCGCGCATCCGCGAGCTGTCGCTGGAGATCTTCGATCGCACGTTCATCATCACCGACGTGCTCTACTGGCTCGCTGTCGGTGTCGCGTTCATCGGCATCCTCGGCGCAATGCTTGCGCTGCAGCTGGAGCGTGGCCGCGAACTCGCCGTATTGCGCGCCGTCGGCATGACACCGTCGCAGCTCGGCACGATGATCACGACCCAGACGGCGGTCATCGGCCTGCTCAGCGGTATCGCCGCCGTGCCGCTCGGGATCATGATGGCTTACGTGCTGATCGAGGTGATCAATCGCCGCGCCTTCGGCTGGCAGATCGACATGACGATCGCGCCGGGCATCCTGGTGTCCGCGATCGCTTTCGCGATCGGCGCCGCGATGCTGGCCGGCATCTACCCTGCCTGGCGCGCTGCGCGCAGCCAGCCGGCCGCTGCGATGAGGGAGGAGTAGGTGGCTGCAAGGCGCATGACCGGCTTGCTCCTTGCGGCGGTGGTACCACTGCTGGCGTTCGGGGCATCCGGCGAAGACGCTGCCGCGCCGCAGTCGCGGCTGTCGGAATTGCTGAGCGGCGATGGCGATGCGGGTTTCGAGAAAGCGATCGCGCCGCGCGACTTCGTGTTCCCGCAAGATCACGGGCCGCATCCCGGCTTCCGCAACGAGTGGTGGTACGTGACAGGCAATCTCGACGGTGACGGCGGCAGGCGCTTCGGCTTCGAGCTGACGATCTTCCGCTTCGCGTTGACGCCTTCGCTGCCGGCCGCGGAGTCGAACTGGCGCAGCAACCAGGTCTACATCGCGCACTTCGCGGTGACCGATGCCGACGGCGACCGGTTTCTCGCCGCGGAGCGTTTTTCGCGGGGCGCGCTCGGGCTCGCGGGCGCGCAGTCCTCGCCGTTCCGCGTCTGGATCGAGGACTGGGAGATAGCAACGCTGCAGGCCGGCACCCCCGAGCAGTGGCGGCTGCGCGCGTCCGACCCCGGTTTCTCGCTCGATCTCGAGCTCGCCGCGCAAAAGCCGCCGGTGCTGAACGGCGATGCCGGCCTGTCGCAGAAGTCGGCCGAGCCCGGCAATGCGTCCTATTACTACTCGATCACGCGGTGGCTGACCGCGGGTTCGCTGCGGCTCGGTGACGACGAATTCGACGTCTCGGGCCTGTCCTGGCTCGACCGCGAGTGGAGCACCAGCGCGCTCGCCGCGGACCAGCTCGGCTGGGACTGGTTTGCGCTGCAGCTCTCCGACGGCAGCGAGCTGATGTTCTACAACCTGAGAAAACTCGATGGCGGCCAGGATGAGCTCAGCGCGGGCAACTGGGTCGCCGTCGACGGGTCATCGACGCATCTCGGGCGCAAGGATGTCGAGCTGACAGTCACGGACACCTGGGAAAGCCCCGAGGGCGGCATCTATCCGTCAGCCTGGACACTGCGCGTGCCGGACAAGGGGCTGGTGCTCGACATCCGGCCGGTCATGGCCGACCAGGAGCTGTTTACGACCGTGCGCTACTGGGAAGGCGCCGTCGACGTGCAGGGTCAGCGCGATGGCGCGCCCGTCAGGGGCCGCGGCTACGTCGAGCTCACCGGCTACGCGGACTAGGTCGCGGTTCGAGAACCGCTCCTACAGCGGCGCGGGTCTCCTGTAGGAGCGGGCCTGGGCCCGCGATCGCGCGCCGAGGCGCGCTCCTACAGCAACAGCCAGCATACCCCGTAGGAGCGGTTCTCGAACCGCGATTGCCGTTCGATTGAGCGCAAGCCCTAGGAAAGATTCGCCGCCAACGCCTCCCAGCTCGTGACCGGCAGTTCGCAATGTGTGCCGAGGCAGCGGTAGGCGACGGTCTCGTTCTCCAGCGGCGCGGGTCTCCTGTAGGAGCGGGCCTGGGCCCGCGATCGATGCGCGGGAAACCTAGGAAAGATTCGCCGCCAACGCCTCCCAGCTCGTGACCGGCAGTTCGCAATGTGTGCCGAGGCAGCGGTAGGCGACGGTCTCGTCCTCCTTCGCCGCGCGCTCGGCGAGCGCGCCGGGTAACCCGTCTTCGGCGCGGTCGATTGCGAACACCAGGCGGCGCGGCGAATACAGCCTCGCCGCGGCGTCGCGCCAGCGCGCGATTTCTTCGCCATCACCACGGATGATCACGGTCTCCGGATGCGACAGGTACTCTTCCAGCGCCGTCAGCAAAGTGACATGGCCGTGCGGGTATTCATCCATCGCGCGCCACGCGCACCGTAAGGTTCGCTCGGCCGCATCGAGGTAGCGTGTCTCGCCCAGCAGGAAGCCCAGCCGCTGCAGCGCAAATGCGGCGATGCCGTTGCCCGAGGGCACGGATTCATCCGCGAGCGGCTTCGGCCGGTGGATGAGGTCCTCGTGGTCGTTGGCCGTGAAGAAGAAACCGCCGCTTTCGGCATCCTCGAAGCGTTCCAGCAGGGTCTCGGCCAGCAGGATCGCGAACTGCAGGTGCTCCGTTGACCAGCGTGCCTGTAACAGTTCCAGGATCGCATCGATCAGGAAAGCGTGATCGTCGAGGTAGGCCGGGAAGCGCGCCTCGCCGTCCTTGTAGCTCGCCAGCAGGCGGCCGTCCTTCACCAGCTTCGAACGGATGAAGTCGACGGCCCCGGCAGCCGCCTCGACGAGGTCGTCGCGCTCGAGTGCAAGGCCCGCGATCGCGAGACCGCGGATCGCCAGCGCGTTCCAGGCGGTCAGCTGCTTCTCGTCGCGCCCCGGCGCAACGCGCCCGGCGCGCGCCTGCAGCAGCGCCTGCTTGCCGCGTTCGATGGCGGCAAGCGCGTCGTCCTCCGGGACACCGGAATTTGCCGCCGTCTCTTCGAGCGAACGGTGCACGGTAAGGTGCCAGCGCCCCTCGAAATTGGCGGGCTCGTCCAGCCCGAAACGGCGCTCGAATAACGCGTAATCGCTCTCGCCGAGCAGTTCGCGGACCTGCTCGGGCGTCCACAGGTAGTAAAGGCCTTCCTCGCCCTCGGAGTCGGCGTCGCGCGTCGCATAGAAACCACCTTCCGGCGAGCGCATGTCGGCAAGCATCCAGTCCGCGGTCGCATTGGCCACCGCCGCGAAATACTCGTCGCCTGTCGCCAGGAACGCCTGCGCATACAGGGCGAGCAGCGGGCCGTTGTCGTACAGCATCTTCTCGAAGTGCGGGATCTGCCAGTACTGATCGACGGAGTAACGGCAGAAGCCGCCGCCCACGTGGTCGAACAGGCCGCCATCCGCCATGCGGGTGAGCGTGAGCGTCGCCATGTACAGCGCGTCGAGGTCGGGCTCGTCGCCGCTCGCCGCGTCGCGCCATTGCCGGAGCAGACGGTCGATGGTCGTCGGGTGCGGGAACTTGGGCGCGCTGCCGAAGCCGCCGTATTCGCGGTCGAAGGTCTTGTCGAGCGAGTTGCGCAGGTTCTGCAGCGGTTCCGCGGTAAAGGCCACGTCGTCACCGGCTGCCGGCGGCTCGAGCCGGCCGAGCACCTCCGTGAGCTTGGCGCCCTGGCGGCGCACCTCGTCACGCTGTTCACGGAAATACGTGGCGACGCTCTGCAGGAGGTCGCGAAAGGCCGGCATGCCGTAGCGGGCCTCGTTCGGGAAGTAGGTGCCGCCGAAGAAGGGCCGCCGGTCGGCGGGATCGATGAACATGGTCAGTGGCCAGCCCCCGGTGCGCTGCGTGAGCAGCTGCTGCGCGGTCTGGTAGATCTTGTCGACGTCGGGCCGTTCCTCGCGATCGACCTTGACGTTGACGAACAGCTCGTTCATTACCCTGGCCGTGGCCTCGTCCTCGAACGACTCGTGCGCCATGACGTGGCACCAGTGACAGGCGGAATAGCCGACGGACAGGAGCACCGGCTTGTCCTGTTCACGGGCGAGGTCGAACGCTGCGTCGCCCCACGGGTACCATTCAACCGGGTTGTCGGCGTGCTGCAGCAGGTAGGGACTGGATTCCTTTGCGAGTCGGTTGGGCATGGCGGCATTGCGTTGACGGCGGGCCACTATAGCGCATCGCCGAGAATTGTTAGACTAGCGGCCACCCAACCGACCCCCCTGAGCCCTGCCGCATGCTGACATACCCAGAGATCGATCCGGTCATTGTCTCGATCTTCGGTCTCAAGATCCGCTGGTACGGCATGATGTACGTGCTCGGCTTTCTCGCGGGCTGGTGGCTGGCGCGGCGCCGCAGCCGGCAGCCGTGGTCGACCATCACCCCGCAACAGGTCGACGACCTCGTCTTCTACGTGATGCTCGGTGTCATCGCGGGCGGGCGGTTCGGCTACATCCTGTTCTACGGCTGGGCCAACATGGCCGAAGACCCGCTCTACATCATCAAGATCTGGCAGGGCGGCATGTCGTTCCACGGCGGCCTCGCCGGCGTGCTCATCGCGATGTGGCTCTACGGGCGCAAGCTCGGCAGGACGATGTGGCAGATGACCGATTTCGTGGCGCCGCTGGTGCCGCTCGGGCTCGGCTTCGGCCGCATCGGCAATTTCATCAACGGCGAGCTGTGGGGCAAGCCGACCGACGTGCCGTGGGCGTTCAACGTGCCCGACCACGTGTTCGCCGGCTTCCGCGTCGGCGATGAAGTGCTGCACCCGACGATGCTGTACGAAGCGGCGCTGGAGGGCGCCGTGTTGTTTGCCGTCCTGTGGTGGTTTTCGTCGAAGGAGCGCCCGTACATGGCCGTGTCGGGGCTGTTCCTCCTGCTGTACGGCCTGTTCCGTTTCTACATCGAGTTCTATCGCGTACCGGATGCGCACATCGGATACCTGGTTGCCGACTGGGTTACCATGGGCCAGGTACTCAGCACGCCGATGATCATCGCCGGCGCCGTGCTCCTTTATCTTGCGTACCGGCCGAAGGCAAACAAGGAGGCAACGACCTGACATGCAAGCGTACCTCTCCATGATGCAGCACGTCCGCGACAACGGCACCTTCAAGGAAGACCGCACCGGCACGGGCACGCTGTCGGTATTCGGTTACCAGATGCGTTTCAATCTCGGCGATGGTTTTCCGCTCGTCACGACCAAGCGCTTGCACATCAAGTCGATCATCCACGAGCTGCTGTGGTTCCTGAGCGGCGACCAGAACACGCGTTACCTGACCGAGAACGGCGTCTCGATCTGGAACGAATGGGCGGACGAGGACGGCAACCTGGGGCCGGTTTACGGCGTGCAGTGGCGCAGCTGGCCCGCGCCCGACGGCACCTCGATCGACCAGATCAGCGAGGTCGTGCAACAACTGAAAGAAGATCCCGACTCGCGCCGCATCATCGTCAGCGCCTGGAACGTGGGTGAGATCGACAAGATGGCGCTGCCGCCGTGCCATTGCCTGTTCCAGTTCTACGTCGCGGACGGCAAGCTGTCGTGCCAGCTTTACCAGCGCAGCTGCGACATTTTCCTCGGCGTGCCGTTCAACATCGCCTCGTACGCGCTGCTGACGCACATGCTGGCGCAGCAATGCGACCTCGGGGTCGGCGATTTCATCTGGACCGGCGGCGACTGCCATCTCTATACCAACCACCTCGAGCAGGCGGATGAGCAGCTCACACGCGAGCCGCTGCCGCTGCCGCGCCTCGCGATCAAGCGCCGGCCGGAGAGCATTTTCGACTACCGCTTCGAGGACTTCGAGATACTGAATTACGAAGCGCACCCGCATATCCGGGCGGCCGTGGCGGTATGACGATCAGCCTGGTCGTCGCGGCATCGAAGAACAACGTAATCGGCCGCGACGGTGGGCTCCCCTGGCACCTGCCGGACGACCTCAGGCACTTCAAGCGGCTGACCACCGGGAAGCCGGTCATCATGGGCCGCAGGACCTTCGAGTCTATCGGCCGCCCACTGCCGAACCGGCACAACCTGGTCATGACGCGCGACGCGGACTACGTCGCGGAGGGATGTGACGTCGTGACCTCCGTGAGCGAGGCACTGGATGCCGCGGCCGGCGCCGGGGAAGTGATGGTCATCGGCGGCGGGCAGGTCTATCGCGATTTCCTGCCGCGCGCGGATCGAATCTACCTGACCCGCGTGCAGGCGGACGTCGACGGCGACACGCACTTTCCCGAGATAGGCGAGGCCGAGTGGCTGCTGGTGTCGACGGAGCATCACGCCGCCGACGACAGGCACGATTATGCGTTCGATTTGATGGTGTTCGAGCGGCGGCCGACCTGAATCAGGCGGCGTCGAGGGCCTGCTGCAGGCGTTCCGTGCACTCGAACACGTCGCTGAAGCTGTTGTAGAGCGGGGCAGGCGCGAGGCGGATGACGTCCGGTTCGCGCCAGTCGCCGATGACATTGAGCTCCGTGAGCTTGTCGAATAGCCCGCGTGCGTCGATTTCCGGCTCCGCGATGACCAGCGACAGCTGGCAGCCGCGCGCCTCCGCCGGCGTGAGGATGTCGATGCGGTCGGCGAAGCGGCGCCGGATGAGCCATTCCAGGTAGCCGGTCAGGCGCCCCGATTTTTCGATCAGGCGTGCCAGCCCCGCTTCCCCGAAAACCTCGAGCGCGGCGAGCACCGGTGCAAAAGACAATACCGGCGGGCAGCTGAGCTGCCACTGGTCCGCGCCCGGCGCCGGGTCGAATTCGTCGCGCATCTCGAAGCGGGTTGCCGGGTCGTTGCCCCACCAGCCGTGCAGCTGCTCGACCGCGCCGGGTGCCAGGTGGCGTTCGTGGACGAAGGCACCGGCGATCGCGCCGGGCCCGCCGTTCAGGTACTTGTAGCTGCACCAGGCGGCGAAGTCCGGCCCCCAGTCGTGCAGCTCCAGCGAGACATTGCCGATCGCGTGGGCGAGATCGAAACCGACCCGGCACCCGTGCCGGCGAGCCAGTGCGCAAATGCCCGCCATGTCGAGTGCCTGGCCCGAGTAATACTGCACGCCCGGCAACAGCAGCAGCGCCGTTTGTTCGCCGTCGCGCTCCAGCAGCTCGGCGAGGTCGTCCATGTGCAGGAGCCGGTCGTCGCGCGGCCGCCATTCCAGCAGGTCCTGCCGCGGGTCGTGGCCGTGCAGCCGGATCTGTGACGCCGCCGCGTAGCGATCCGACGGGAACGCGGTCGATTCGATGACCACCTTGCGGCGTTGCGCGTCCGGCCGATAGAAACTCGTCATCAACACGTGCAGGTTCACGGTCAGCGTGTTCATTGCGACGACTTCCCGGGATTTCGCGCCGGTGAGCGCCGCAAGCGCCGCGGTCGCGTTGCGGTGGTAGGAAACCCACGGGCGTTTCGCCTCGAAGTGGCCCTCGACGCCGCGCCGGGCCCATTCCGACAGTTCCTGGCGCACGTAATCCGCGGCGAGTTTCGGTTGCAGGCCCAGTGAGTGGCCACAGAGGTAGATCGAACTTAGCCCGCCGCGCGCGTCGGGAAACTCGAAACGGTCGCGAAACCCGGCGAGCGGATCCTCCCGGTCGAGCCAGGCTGCGAACTCGGCGGAGTCTTCGTAATGCATCAGGCCTGGCCGGGCACCTGGCAGACGCGCGCGACCCTGGTGTCGAGCCGGACGGCCGTGAGCTGCCGGCCCCAGACGCAGCCGGTATCGAGACTGACGAGTTCCGGCAACACGATCAGGCCGAGCTGGGACCAGTGGCCGAACACGATGCGGGTATCTCCCCATGCGTGCTCCGGGAAATCGAACCACGCAATGCGTTTCTTGCCTGCGCGCCACGGCGCGCCGGTGGCGCGCATGTTGAGGTGCATTTCCGGTGTCAGCATGCGCATGCGTGTCAGGCAGTTGATGATGAATCGCAGCCGTCCCCAGCCTTTTTGCGAACCTGACCAGTAGCTCGGCCGGTTGCCGTACATTTTCGCGAGCAGGGTAGCGAATTTCGGCCCCTGCAGGACGGTCTCCACCTCGGCGGCGCACTTCAGTGTCTTGTTGGCGCTCCAGGTTGGGTGTGTGCCTGCGTGCACGAGCAGCGTGTCGAGGTCCTTGGAATAATGCGCCAGCGGCCGGTGCCGCAGCCATTCGACGAGTTCGTCGATGTCGGGTGCCGCGAGTGTCTTCGCCAGCGAGTCGAAGCGGCCGGACAGTTCTACGGCCCCCTGCGACAGGGCCAGCAGGTGCAGGTCGTGGTTGCCGAGCACGGTGACGACCGAGTCGCCGAGCGACTTGACGAAACGCAGGGTCTTCAGCGACTTCGGGCCGCGGTTGACCAGGTCGCCGGTGAGCCAGAGCTTGTCCTTTTCGGGGTCGAAATCGATGGCTTCGAGCAGCCGCCGGAACGGGTCGTAGCAGCCCTGCAGATCACCGATTGCGTACAGCGCCATGGCCCGGCGGTCAGCTCAGTGCAGCACGCCGGGGACCGCGAGCGTGAAGGGCGCGATCGGCGCGTCAAAACTAATGCCGTTGTCCGCTTTCATTCGGTACAGGCCCTGCATCGCGCCAACGGGCGTCTCCAGCACGGCGCCGCTCGAATAGCGGAAGACTTCACCGGGATCCAGGTGCGGTTGCTCACCGACGACGCCGTCGCCGCTCACTTCCTGCACTTTGCCGTTTGCGTCGGTGATCACCCAGTGACGACTGATCAACTGCGCCGGGACCTCACCTTCGTTGGTGATCGTGATCGTGTACGCGAACACGTAGCGGCCCTCGTCGGGTTCCGACTGCTCGTCGACGTAATTTGTCGCGACCTGGATCCGAATTTCGCAGTTCGTCTCGTCCATGTGAATCCGGTGGTTTCGAAAGCCGTCGCTATTCTAGCCTGAATCGCCGTCGCGCCGCGAAACGTAGTTGGCAAGGGCTACGTAGTCCGCGATCGCCAGGGTTTCGGGCCTGCCGCCGGGGTCGATGCCGAGCGAGCCCAGTTCCGATTCGTCGAGCATCGTCCTGAGTGCGTTGCGCAGGGTCTTGCGGCGCTGGCTGAACGCGGTCGCCACCAGGCGCCGCAGCAACTGCTCGTCGTCGATCGCCGGCCGCTCGCTCCCGAGCGGTGCGAGCCTCACGACGGCGGACATCACGGCAGGCGGCGGATCGAAGCACTCGGGGTCCACGTCGAACAGCGCCTCGACCTCGAGGTGGCAGCCGAGCATGATGCCGAGCCGCCCGTAGGTCTTGCTGCCGGGACCGGCCGTCATGCGGTCCACGACTTCCTTTTGCAGCATGAAGTGCATGTCGGCGATGCAGTCGCGGCAGTCGATCAGGTGAAACAGCAGCGGCGTGGAAATGTTGTAGGGCAGGTTGCCGACGATCCGCAGGGTATCGCCCAGCGAACAGAAGTCGAATTTGAGCGCATCGGCCTCGTGGATAACCACGTTGTCCCGCTCCCCGAAACGGCGCCGCAGCGACGCCGCAAGATCGCGGTCGAGTTCCACGCAGTGCAGCTTGCCGGCTTTCCTCGCAAGCGCCCCGGTAATGGCGCCTTGCCCGGGGCCGATTTCCACGACCGTGTCCCCCGGCTGCGGGTTGATCGCCGTGACGATAGCGTCGATGACGCCGGGATCGGTGAGGAAGTGCTGGCCGAAGCGCTTGCGAGGGCGGTGCGGCTTCATCGGGCTGCGGTCAGCCGCGCCGCCATCTCGACGGCCGCGACCAGGCTGCCCGGATCGGCCTTGCCGCTGCCGGCGAGGTCGAATGCCGTGCCGTGGTCGACGGAGGTGCGCACGATCGGCAGCCCCAGCGTCACGTTGACCGCGTGGCCGAATCCGGCGTACTTCAGGACCGGCAGGCCCTGGTCGTGGTACATCGCGAGTATCGCGTCCCTGGGGCCGGCGGCCGGCGTGAAGGCGGTGTCGGCGGGCAGCGGTCCGCGCACGCGTTCGCCCGCCGCCGCGAACTCCGCCACGACCGGGGCGATGATCTCGCCGTCTTCCGTTCCCAGGTGCCCGCCTTCCCCGGCGTGCGGATTGAGTCCGCACACGACGACTTCGGGCGCGGCTATGCCGAAACGGCTGCGCAGGTCGTGCAGCAGGATGCGGATTACGTCTCGCAACCTGTCGGCGGTGATCGCATCCGGCACGGCGCGCAGCGGCAGGTGCGTCGTTGCGAGCGCTACGCGCAACTCGCCCGCCGCCAGCAGCATCACCGGCAACGGTGCCTTGCAGCACTCGGCCAGGAACTCCGTATGCCCGCTGAATGCAATGCCGGCATCGTTGATGACGGCTTTGTGCACGGGAGCCGTGACGAGCGCCCGGTAGCGGCCCGCAAGGCAGCCCTCCACGGCATGCCGCAGGCCGTCGAGCAGCGTCTGTGCGTTCGCGGTGTCGGGGCGGCCGCATTCCGCCGTGGCGGGGAAGGGGAACGGTACGACGAGCAGTTCGCCCGCGGCAGCGCTGCAGGGTAGCGTGTCGCCAGCGGCGACCTCGGTGATCGTGACGTCAACGCCGATCTGCGCGGCGCGCGAGCGCAGCAGTTCGGGATCGGAAACGACAACGAAGCCGGGCATGCCGGCGCGTGCCGCGAGCGCGAGGCACAGCTCCGGTCCGATCCCGGCGGGCTCGCCGGCCGTGATTACCAGTGGGGTTGAAGCAGACAAGGCGCTGGTGGCTGCCGTCGAGGGCCAGCGCGCTTACATCCGCTTGACGACGAAGGCCTCGTCGCGGAGTCGGCGCATCCACAGCTGCGTTTCGTCTTCCATCTTGCTGTTGCGGATGCGTGCGTCGCAGTTGCGCCGCTTGAGGTCCTCGGTGTTGTCGTAGACGCGCCGGTCGAGCACCTCGACGATGTGCCAGCCGAACGGGCTGCGGAACGGCTCGCTGATCTCGCCGATCTCGAGGTCGTTCATGACCTTTTCGAATTCCGGCACGAAGGAGCCGGGGTCCGACCAGCCGAGGTCGCCGCCAACCGGTGCGGTCGGGCCGTCGGACAGGAGCTTCGCGAGTTCGCCGAAGTCCTCGCCTTCTTCGATGCGCTCCAGCGCATTGTCGAGCTGCTGCTTCGCCGTCGCGTCGTCGATGATCTCGTTCGGCGTGATCAGGATGTGGCGTGCGTGCGTCTGGTTGATCTCACTGCGCTGGATTGCACTCCTGAGCTCGTTCACCTTGACGATGTGGTAGCTGCTCGAGGTGCGGAACGGCTCCGATACCTGGCCGGCTTCCATGCCTGTGAGGATGTCCACGAAGAACGAAGGGACCTGCTGTCCCTCGATCCAGCCGAGCGAGCCGCCGCGCAGGGATGTGTCGCTTTCCGAATGACGGATCGCCATTTCCCCGAAGTCGGCGCCGTCCATGATCTGTTGGTAGACGACCTCCGCTTCCTTGCGGGTTTCCTCGATCTGTGCGCCGGTAGCGCCGTCCGGCAGGTTGATCAGGATGTGCGACAGGTTCCAGCTCGAGTTGACGACGACGTTGTCCTCGAGGTCGGTGATGCACTGCTGGATCTCCCGGTCGGAAACGTCGATCTCCTGGCCGACCATGATGCGGCGCAGCTGTTCGAGCGTGATCTCCTCGCGCATGCCGCGGCGGAAGTCGGCGTAATCGATACCGTCGGCAGCGAGAGCAGCCGGCATCTGGTCGAAGGGAATGCCTGCCTGCTGTGCCATACGCGCGATCGAGTCGTTCAGCATCTGGTCCGACACCGACAGGCCGATCTGGTCCGCCCGCTGCAGCTGAATCTCGGTGAGGATGAGGCGCTCGAGGACCTGCTCCTCGAGGACGTTCGCGGGCGGCAACTGGAATCCCTGGTCCTGTGCACGTTTCATGATCAGCGACGTCTCGTCGCGCAGCTGGCTCTTCAGCACGACACCCTCGTTGACGATCGCCGCCACGCCGTCGAGAAATTCGCCCGTCTCCGAGAGTTCGTCGGCGACGGTCAATGGCGCCGCTGCGAGCGCGGCAGCCACGCATAAGATATTGATTTTAAACACTATTTACTACCGGGGGTCAGCAGAGTAGCCAAGAATACCACGTTCCAGCAATTTGTCAGCGGCCGTGCCGACGCTGGCCATGCCCTTCAGTACCAGTTGCAGACCGTAGGTCGTGTCACGAGTTCCGTCGCGTGTGGAGATGTAACGCCGGGTGACCATCCTGAGCCCCCAGCAGCAGCTCTCGTACTCGAGACCGTAGAACTCCTCCAGCGCTTTCTCGTCGCGGAACGAATAATTGTAGCGGCCGACGAAGTTCCACTTTTTACTGAGCGGCCATGACCAGGAGACGTCGCCCTGTTCGAGCGAATCGCGCCGGAAGCGGTAGGCCAGGTTGATGATGCGGTTTTCCGCGGGACGATACTGCAGGCGTGCTTGCGACTGCGTCGTGCCGCGCTCGCGGGTTCCCCACTGGTGTCCGAGATCGAAATTCACGTTCCGGAGCAGCAGGAAGCGCAGCTCGGCGATGTAGTCCGACGACTCGTCGGTGAACGTCGTCGCCGGCGGTAGCGTGACACTGCTGGTATTGAAGTACCGGATCTGTCCGATGGTGCCCGACATCAGCTCCTCGCCGGTGGCGACGTCGAGCACGCGCGAGGTGATGCCGATACTCAGCTGGTCGGTGTCGGCGATACGGTCCACGCCGAGGAAGCGGTTCTTGCGGAACAGCTGTACGAGATTGAGGTCTGGCGTGATGGTGTCGAACACCGGCAGGTCGGACTGGTCCTCGAACGGAACGTGCACGTAAAGCAGTCGCGGTTCGATCGTCTGTAGTCGCTTCTTGCCCGAGCCATTGGTGAGGCGCTCCAGCACGAGGCCGGTGTCGACACTGGCTATCGGCAGCACGCGCTCCGGATTGTTGCGCTGCCCCGGTTCCGTGCCGCTAAGGTCGTAGCTCGTATAGTCGAGCGCGACGGCGGGCGTGAAGAAGAAGCCTGGACGCGGTCAACGGAAGCTGCAGTTCCGGCGCCAGGTTGAAGCGCCAGCCCGTCACGCCGACGTCGCGGTCGAACTTGACCGCTTCGCCGTCGAGGCTGATTGCCGAGCCGAGCCACAGTCCCGGCCAGCGACCCCGCGCCAGCAGCTGCGGCAGCCGGCGATACGGTTCGTCGACGGGTGCGATCGCGTCGTCGATCGTCTGGTAGTCCTGCACCTGGCCGAACAGCGACAGGTTGTCGGTGTGATAATCGAAGCGCAACGCGCGGTTGAGGTGCGTTATCGTCGATGTGCTGAGGCTGCTGCCGAGGTCTTCGAAATACTGGTTGTCCGAAACCTGGCGAAACTCGACTGCGCCACGCAGCCGATTGCGGAACAGGCTCGCGTGTTCGACGCCGACAAAGCTGCGTGATTCTCCGGTGAGGCTGTCATCGTTGAGATACTCGGCGTCGATTACCCCGTTGTGGATTTTCGTCAGGTAACGGAACTGGGATTGCAGCTGCAAGCCGCGGTCGGTCAGCAGGCGCGGCGTGAAGGTCGCGTCGTAATTGGGAGCGATGTTCCAGTACAGCGGCACGATGAGTTCGTTGCCGCCACGGCTCGTGCTGCCGACCTCCGGCGTCAGCATGCCGGACTTTCGAGCATCGCTGATGGGAAACGACAGGTACGGCGCATACAGTATGGGAATACCCTGGAAGCGCAGCTTGACGCCGCGTGCCGTGCCTGTGCCGCTGCGGCTGTCGAGATCGATATCCCGTGCCTGCAACAGCCAGTCGTTCGAGCCCGGCGGACAGGTCGTGTAGCTGACATTGTCGAGTTGCAGCAAACCGTCCTGGCTGATCTGCAAAAGGTCGGCGGACCCGCGCGAGTTGTTACTACCCATCCAGAATTCGGCGCCCGAGAAGCCGATCCGCCCGGAGTCGTATTCGAACTCGGCGCTGTCGCTGCGTATCTGCGTCCCGGGGTCCACGAAGCGTACGTTGCCGGTGAGGTAGAGTGACAGTGTCTCCGGGTCGTAGCGGGCGCTGTCCGCGCCGGCCAGCTTGTCGGCGCGCCGCAACAGGATGCCGCCGCTCAGCGACGCTGCGGGCTGTGCGCCGATCTGTGCCTCGACACGCCCGGCTTCGAGCTGTATCGCATCGGGATCGTCCAGGGGCGTGGCCAGCTCTGCATCCTCGGACAGGCGTATGCCGAGCGTGTTTTCGCAGACAAGCGGGTCATCGGCATGGGCCAGGGACAGGCCGAGGAGGCAGATCGGTGTGATCAGGTATCTGGAGGACAAGTTTTCGGCTGCACCCAAAGCGCAATAAGAAGCACTGAAAGCGGGATGTTATCAGGCATTCTTATTTGTTACCTTGTTTGCTACCTTCGCACAGTTTGTGAGGCGCTTCAACGCGTTACGGAGACAAGCGATTAACCAGTCGAATGCCGGGGCGGATGCCCGTCTGGAAGCCCTGACACGCTGGGTCGACGCGATCGATACGGCGGCTGGCGGCAATCTCACACCCGCTTCGGGCGATGCGAGCTTCAGGCGGTACTTCCGATTGCAGACGGGCCGCGAAAGTTTCATCGTCATGGATGCGCCGCCCGCGCAGGAAGACTGCCTGCCCTTCATTCGGGTGGCGGGCTATCTCGAGGCGATGCAGATCAATGCACCGCGTGTGATCGAAGCGGACCTCGAACAGGGTTTCCTGCTGTTGACCGATCTCGGCACCTCGCTCTACCTCGACAGTCTCGCGGCCGACCGTGGGCTTGCGGACCGTCTCTATGACGATGCGCTGGACGCACTCGCTGTCATGCAGCGCCGCGGCAACGCGTACCAGTCGTTGTTGCCGCCGTACGACGAGACGTTACTGCGTTTCGAACTGTCACTGTTCCACGACTGGCTGTGCGGCACCCATCTCGGGATCGAGTTCGACGAGGCGGAGGAGGCCGAGTGGCAGTCGCTCTGCGACATGCTCGTCAGCAACGCCCTGGATCAGCCACAGGTCTTCGTGCACCGGGATTACCACTCCCGCAACCTGATGCTAACGGCACAGAACAATCCGGGCGTGCTCGATTTCCAGGACGCGGTGGAAGGTCCGCTGACTTACGACCTCGTGTCGTTGCTCAAGGATTGCTACATCAAGTGGCCGGCAGAACGCGTCGCACAATGGGCCGTGGATTACTACGGACGTCTCGACGAAAGCATGCGTGCGGCGATCACCGAAAAGGACTTCGTCCGCGCGTTCGAACTCATGGGCGTGCAGCGGCACCTGAAAGCGGCCGGTATCTTTTGCCGGCTCAATCACCGCGACGGCAAGCCCGGTTACCTGCTCGACATACCGCGGACGCTCTCCTACATCGTCGATGTCGCGCCACGCTACCCCGAGCTCGGGTTCCTGGCCACGCTGATCACCGGGCGCTGCTTGCCACAACTGGAGCCAGGCACGTGATCGCGATGATCCTCGCCGCAGGGCGCGGCGAGCGGTTGCGGCCGATTACCGAGAAAACGCCCAAGGCGCTGGTCGAAGTACGGGGGCGCAGTCTTCTCGAGCGGCACCTCGACCATCTGCGGGCAGCGGGCATCGAAACGGTCGTGATCAACCTGGGCTGGCATGGGGAGCAGATCGCTGACCGGATCGGGTCGGGCCGGGACTACGGACTGAAGGTGATCTACAGCCCCGAAGGCGATGACATCCTGGAGACGGGCGGCGGGATACACCGTGCATTGCCGTTACTCGGCCGCGATCCGTTCCTGGTCGTCAACGCGGACGTCTTTACCGACATGCCTTTGCCGCCGGCTGAACTCGCCGGCGACGACCTGGGCCATCTCGTCCTGGTGCCGCGTCCCGCGCACAAGGCGCACGGCGATTTCGACCTTCGCGACGGGCGCATTTGCGACAATGATGGCGCCAACTACACCTTTTCCGGGGTCGCCGTGTACCGGCCGGAGTTTTTCGCGGACTGCGAGCCGGGACGTTTCCCGCTTGCACCGATGCTGAGAGCGGCTGCGCGTGCCGGGCGCATGGCCGGCAGCCTGTACGAGGGACTGTGGGAGGACGTCGGCACGCCCGAGCGTCTCGCCGAACTCAATCGCCTGTAGGAGCGGGCCTCGGCCCGCGATCGATTCCAGCCTCGTACCTGTCGCGGTTCGAGAAACGCTCCTACAATTCCGGAGCGCCGCTGGCCACGTTCGTATCTTCCAGGCGCAGCTGCCGCAGGAAATGCGGCAGCAACTTGCGGCGCACCGCGTCGAGGTCGCTGTCGCCGCCGAGGGTCGCAAGATCGGTCATCTCGAGACCCGCGTAACCGCAGGGGTTGATGCGCAGGAACGGCTCCAGGTCGACGCGGACGTTGAGCGCCATGCCGTGGTAGCTGGCGCCGCGGCGGATTCGCAGGCCTACGCTGGCGAACTTGGTGTCGGCGACGTAGACGCCGGGGGCATCGGGGCGCGCTCGTGCGTCTATGCCGTATCCGGCAGCCAGGTCCACGACGCTCTGCTCGAGCGCGGTCACGAGGTCGCGTACGCCGAGGCCCAGCCGTTTGATGTCGATGAGCGGGTAGATCATCAGCATGCCCGGGCCGTGGTAGGTCACCTGCCCGCCGCGATCGATCTGCACGACCGGGATGTCGCCGGTTGCGATCAGGTGCTCGCGGCTCGCGTTGAGACCGAGCGTGAACACCGGCGGGTGTTCGGTGAACCAGATCTCGTCGGCTGTTTCGGGCGTGCGCGTGTCGGTGAAGCGCTGCATCGCGCGCCACAGCGGCTCGTAGTCCTGCAGCCCGAGGCTGCGGACAGTAATCGTCGGCGCGAGGTGTTGCGCGGGCCTGCTCACAAGGCCATCAGGACGTCGTCGTGCGCCGTCGCGTCCCGGTAAATGTTGTCGAGCTGTTCGCGGCTTTCGGCGACGACGGTGATCGTTATCGACACGAAGCGGCCGTTGCGGCTCAACGCGCTCTGGATTGCATCGTCGTCGAGGGGGCCAGCGTGTTTCTCGACGATCTCCCTCGCGGTCCGCCGGAATTCAGCCGTCTCGCGCCCCATCAGCTTGATGGGGAACGAGCACGGGAATTCCATGACGAACTCTTCGCTCATCGCGGTGTCACTCCAGCCAGAGCATGACGGTGTCGACCGTGCGTTGCCAGAACGATCCGCTCGGGTTGTCCGAGAGAACCCGCAATTGCTCCTGCAGGACGGGCTCGCCGTTGAGGCTTACCTTGATTTCGCCGAGCGGCTGGCCGGTTGCAACGGGCGCCTCGATCACGGCGGGCATGTTGAGCACTGATTCGAGGGAGTCATAGCTGCCGCGCGGCACGGTGATGTAGAGGTCATCCATCACACCCAGCGGCGAATATTCGTTTGCCGACTTCCAGACGCGGGCCCGGGTGATCTCCTCGCCGGCCTCATACAGCAGGCGCGTCTCGAAAAAGCGAAAGCCGTAGTTGATCAGGGCCTGGCTGCCATCGATACGCGCTTTGTCGCTGCCCGTGCCCAGGACGACGGAGATGATTCGCATGCCGTCGCGTTCTGCCGACGCGACGAGGCAGTAGCCCGCGGCTTCGGTATGGCCGGTCTTCAATCCATCGACGGAGTCATCGCGCCAGAGCAGGCGGTTCCTGTTCGGTTGCGTGATGTCGCCCCATTTGAATTCCTTGATCGCATGCCACTTGTAGTGTTCGGGAAATTCCTCGATCAGTGCGCGCGCGAGTATTGCGAGGTCACGCGCCGTCGAGTAGTGATCGTCGTCGGGCCATCCGGTCGCGTTGACGAAATGGGTGGACGTCATGCCGAGCTGCTGCGCGTACTGGTTCATCATTTCGGCGAATACCGATTCCGAACCGGCCACGTGCTCGGCGAGCGCCACGCTGGCGTCGTTGCCGGACTGCACGATGACGCCCAGCAGGAGATCCCGGACCTGGACCCGGTTGCCGACTTCGATGAACATGCGCGAGCCCTGCATGCGCCAGGCCTTCTCGCTTACGGTGACCTCGTCTTCGAGCTTGATCCGGCCTTCCTCGATGGCATGAAACACGACATAGGTCGTCATCAGCTTGGTCAGGCTGGCGGGTGGCACCGGCGTATCGGGTTTCAGGGTGGCAAGCTCCTGGCCCGACTTCGAGTCGATCATCAGGTAACTGGTGGCGCCGATGATCGGCGGGGCCGGGACCGGCTGGGCCTGGGCGAAGGCCGCGCCTGCGGCCAGCAAAAGGCAAACAAAAGGTACGAGACGCTTCATTCGATCACAGAGGGGAATCCAAACGGGGCGCTATTTTAACCCTATTGGACAGCCGATGTGTCGCTCGGCTGCAGGGCGGCTCTCGAGCCGCGATCGCTCGCGGGCCCCGGCCAGCTTCCTGCAGCCGGGCCGACCCTATCTGTAGGAGCGGTTCTCGAACCGCGACCCGGCCGATGTCGTCACGAGCGCTCTGGTCGAAACGGTGATCGTCGTCACCAACGGATGCGAGGTATCGATTTCGAAGTTGATCGTGCCGTCTGCGGTGGTGGTCTCACCGCCCTCGGTGACCGAAAATGCCGAAAATTCGATGCGCATGCCGAGCAAGAAGTTGCCCGACGCCACGTCACCGCCGATGGAGGAGATCGTGATCGTCATGCCGCCATTGACAACGGCGCCCATGCCATCGTCGCAAGCCGCAAAATAGCCTTCTCGCACGCGAATCAGCCCGATATTCGCACTGCGAGCGGATCAGAAATGTGAACTGTGTCTACAGCGTGACCAGGTAAGGATCGCTGATTCCGAGCGCTTCCAGCTTCAGAACGAGGGCATCGTAGTCGTCGACGTCCCCGATCGGGCCGATACGCACGCGGTACATGGGCGGCGTCGCGGCCTCGTCGGCAAAGATGAAAGCGCCGCTGATACCCCCGGACATCAGCGCCGAGCGGCGCCGTTCTGCATTCTCGCGGTCGCCGAATGCACCCACCTGGACGAAGATTTCGTTGCTCTGCTGGACCGCAGGCGCGGCCCGGTCGTCGCTGGCGGGCGGCGATTGCGGCTGCGGCGCGGGGACCGGTGCTGCCGAACTCGCTGCAGTGCTCGCAGGTGGTTCGGCGGGCTCGACAATACGTACCGGCCGGTCTCCGGCCGGCTGATCTTCGAAGGAGATGGCCGTAACCTCGACCAGGCTCGTGCCGTCCTGCACCATGTCGAGTTTCATCGCTGCTGCGTAGGAGAGGTCGATGATGCGGTTGTGCACGAACGGTCCGCGGTCGTTGACGCGCACGATGATGCTCTTGTTGTTGCGCAGGTTGCGGACCCTCACGTAGGTCGGCAGCGGCAAAGTCTTGTGTGCGGCCGTCATCGAGTACATGTCGTACGGTTCGCGGTTCGACGTCAGGCGCCCGTGGAATTTCTTCCCGTACCAGGACGCGACGCCGCGCTCCTTGTAACCCGAGCTGCTGTCCATGACGCGGTAGGACTTGCCGAACACCTCGTAGACCGGACCATTGCCGTAACGGCTAAGCGGCTCGGGCCGCGGAACGGGATCGCCGGGCAGATCGGGTATCGCAACGCGGCCGGACGGCGCACTGTCGCGCACGTTGCCGCCGCAGGCCGCGAGCGTCAGCGCCGCGAGCGCGAGCAGGCCGGATGCGGTGCGGCTACGATGCACGGCGGCTCACCTCGAGCGCGATCTCCTGGCCGAGCTGGTATACGGCCAGCGCATACATGACGTTACGGTTGTAACGCGTGATCACGAAGAAATTGTGGAAGCCGACCCAGTGCTCGATGCCGTCGGCGCCCTCGTAGGTGAGGAGCTCGCTCTTGCTGTCACCGGGCAGGTCCGTGACGAACAACACGCCCTTGCGGCTCAACGACGTCACGGTGTCGCCGGGCTTGAGCGTATTCGCGGGCGTCGGTACCGGCCCCTGCCAGCTGTCGCCGAGCGAGGCCTGCACCGCGACCTCTTCGCCGCATTTCCAGCCGTGTTCCAGGAAGTAGTTCGCAATGCTGCCCGCGACATCCGTCCAGTCGTTCCAGATATCGCGCTTGCCGTCGCCGGTCGCATCGACCGCGTAAGCGCGGAAACTCGACGGCATGAACTGGGGCCTGCCCATGGCGCCCGCGTACGAACCGGTGGCGTCGGTAGGTTCCATGCCTTCTTCGCGCACGAGCAACAGGTATTCCTCGAGTTCGCGGCGGAAGAACTTCGCGCGCGGCGGGTAGGAGAAAGCGAGCGTGCTCAGCGCATCCAGTACGCGGAAACTGCCCGTGATGCGGCCGAAATAGGTCTCGACGCCGATGATGCCCACCAGCATCTCCATCGGTACGCCGGTCGATTCGCTCACCTGCCGCAACGCATCTTCGTTGTCGGCCCAGAACTCCGCGCCGGCCTGGATACGCTCCGGCGTAATGAATATCTCGCGATACTCCGCCCAGCTCTTGGTCTTCTCGGCCGGTCGTGCGATGGCATCGAGGATCGACTGCTTGACGTCGGCAGCGCCCAGCGTGTCGCGGAGTTGCTCGCGGTCGAAGTCGTGTTCGTCGACCATGGCGTCGATAAACGTTTGCACCTCGGGTTGCTCGAGGTCGATAGCCAGGGCGCTTGCCGTGGCAATTAGGTACAGGCCTACGCCCGCGAGCAATCGTGAAATCATTATTGCGGTAACAGTTTCCGGTGCGAATGGATCGACATGAGAATACCGAAACCCGCCATCAGCGTCACCATCGACGTTCCGCCGAACGAAACGAGCGGCAGGGGAACGCCGACCACGGGAACGAGCCCGGTCACCATCGCGGTGTTTACGAACACGTAAACGAAGAACGTGAGGCTGATGGAGCCGGCCAGCAGGCGCGCATACGTGCTGTGCGCCTGTATTGCAATGTACAGCCCACGCGCGACGACGAACAGGTAAAGCGTCAACAGCGTGAGTACCCCGAGCAAACCGAGCTCCTCGCCCATGACGGCGAAGATAAAGTCGGTGTCGCGTTCCGGGAGAAACTCCAGCTGCGCCTGCGAGCCGTTGGTCCAGCCCTTGCCGAACAGGCCGCCGGAACCGATGGCGATCTTGGACTGGATGATGTTGTAACCGGCGCCGAGCGGGTCGCTGTCGGGATTGAGCAGGGTCATTACGCGCTGCTTCTGGTAGTCCTTCATGAAATTCCACAGCGCGTAGGCACCCGGTACGGACAGCACGCCGAGCGCCACCATGAAACGAATGGGAAGGCCGGCGAGGACGATGACAATCACGCCCGAAGCGGCGATCAGCAGCGCGGTACCCAGGTCCGGCTGGCGGGCGATCAGCACCGTCGGCACGATGATGATCAGGCCAATGACCAGTATCTGGCTGAAACGCGGCGGGATCTGGCGGTCGTGCAGGTACCAGGCGGCCATCATCGGCACGGCGAGCTTCATGATCTCCGACGGCTGGAAGCGAATACCGAGATCCAGCCAGCGCTGCGCACCCTGTCTAACTTCGCCGGTGATCAATACCAGCGCGAGCAGCACGAGGCCGCCGATATAGGCCCACGGCGTCCAGCGGCGCAGGAAGTCGGGCGAGAACTGCGCCGCGACCAGCATCGCGATCAGCGCGACGCCCAGCCGGATCACCTGGTTGAGCCACAGCCGCATGTCTTCGCCGACGGCGCTGTACAACACGATGAGGCCGAATGCGCAGATCAGCAGCAGCCCGCCGAGCAGCGGCCCGTCGATGTGCAGGCGCCGCAGCGCACGCGCGAAATCGCCCAGCGGCGCAGCTTTTCCGGTGATCAGGCGTTGAGTTTCAGTCAGCCGCATCGTCGTACCCGAGGTACCTGTCCATGATCGCTTTGGCGATCGGTGCGGCAACGCCGCTGCCACTGCTGCCGTTTTCGACGATAACGGCCACCGCGATCTGCGGGTTTTCCAGCGGCGCGAACGCGACGAAGAGTGCATGGTCCTTGAGGCGCTCCTCGATCTCTTCCTCGTCGTATTCCTCGTCCTGGCCGACGGAAAACACCTGCGCCGTACCGCTCTTGCCGGCCATGCGGTAGGGCGCGCCGCTGCCGACGGCGCGGGCGGTGCCACGCGGTCCCTGCATCACCGCGTTCATGGCGTCGATGACCGTATCCCAGTTGGTCGCGTCGTTCAGTTCGATGTCGTCGAGCCGTACAGGCGACGCGAGCGCGCGCTCGCCGGTCAGCGGATCCTCCCACGCGGCGACGATACGCGGCTGGTAGCGGATGCCGCGCGTCGCGAGCGCCGCGGTTGCCGTCGCAAGCTGCAGCGGGGTTGCCAGCATGTAGCCCTGGCCGATCGAGGCGATGACCGTCTCTCCCTGGAACCAGCGCTGGTCGGCGCGATTACGGAATGCGTTGCGCTTCCACTCCGTGGACGGAACCAGCCCCGACCGCTCGCCGACGACGTCGATGCCGGTTTGGTTGCCGAGTCCGAAAAGGCTGAGGTAATCGTGCATGCGATCGATGCCGATTTCGTTGCTGATCTCGTAGAAGTAGACGTCGCAGGACTGCTCGATCGCGTCGTGAATGCCGACCGGGCCGTGTCCCTCCGGCTTCCAGTCGCGGTAGCGATGCGTCGTGTTGGGCAGCATGAAGAACCCGTAACACACGGTGCGGCGTTCGAGGTTGGTCGCACCCGTCTCGAGCGCCGCGACTGCCAGCATCGGCTTGATGGTCGAGCCCGGGGGGTACGTTCCCCGGACTGCGCGGTTGAACAGCGGCCGGTTCAGGTCGTGTTGCAGTGCAGAGAATTGCGCCTGGCTCATGCCCACGGCGAACAGGTTCGGGTCGAAGGCCGGTGCGCTGACGAGCGTGAGGATCTCGCCGCTCCAGGGATCGATCGCGACGACTGCGCCGCGCCGCCCGGCGAGCTGCTCGGTGGCCAGCGCCTGCAGGTCGAGATCGATGCTCAGGTACAGGTTCTCGCCCGGCGTCGGGTGTTCATCGGCGGGCAGCGTCTCCTGCAAATCGCGGGACTCCGCGGGGACGCGGCGGCCGCGCGCGTTGGTCACGATATGGCGGAAGCCGGAGTCACCGTGCAGCAGGGACTCGTAGCTGTTCTCGATACCGGTCTTGCCGGTCTGCGTCGTGCCGGCGTAGCGCGACGGATCCAGTTTCTCCAGGTCGGCGGTGGACAGCGCGCCGACGTAACCGACGGCGTGGGCGATGTATTCGCCCTGCGGATAGTGGCGCACGAGCCGGGGCCTGAAGTCGACGCCCGGGAAGCGCGGCCGCTGGATCGCGAACCTCGCGATCTGCTCGTCATCGAGGCGCGGATTGAGTGCCACGGGCTTGAAGCGCGGGCCGCTCTGGCTCAGTTGCTTGATGCGCGGTATGTCGCCCGCTTCTACAAGCCGGAGCTGCACGAGCCGCTCCAGCGTCGCGTCGATGTCGGCAACCTGCTCCGGGATCAGCTCGAGCTGATACGCCGGCAGGTTTTCCGCCAGCACCCGTCCCTGGCGGTCGAAAACCAGCCCGCGAATGGGCGGTACCGCGTCGATGCGGATCCTGTTGCCCAGCGAACGTTCGGCGAAATGCTCGTAGTCGAAGACCTGCAGCTGCACGAGACGCGCGACAACGATGCCGAGCAGGATGACGCCGAACACGCTCGTGAAAATGACGCGCCCCAGGAAGATGCGTCGCTCAGAGTGGTGGTCCTTGATCGGAGACAGCAGTCGCAACTCAGCCTCCCGTTTGCACCCGGTAGCGCAGGCCCGATAGCAGTATCGACAGGATCGGCCAGACGATGGTTCCCGAGACAACCGGCCCCCAGTAATGGATCGCGGGCGCCGTTACCCCGGCAACGCCGTTGATCCAGAAGAGCAGGAACTGGTACAGGGCGAGCAGCGCGAAGATCGTCGCCGTTAGCTGGGAGAGCGGAAATACCCGCATCAGCAGGTGGAATTTGACGGTGATGTACACGATGACGCACAGCGCCAGCGCATGCTGACCGAGCAGGGTACCCTGGGCGACGTCGAGCACGATGCCGATCAGCCAGGCGATGCCCACGCTGTAGCTTCGCGGCACGGCCATCGCCCAGAACACCAGCACCAGCGCGAGCCAGTCCGGGCGGAATGGCTCGGCCGACGACGGCATCGGCGCGATCATCAGCATGAACGCGATCAGCAGCGTGAACAGTACCGGCAGCTGCCGCATGGCCCGCGCGTTACTCATCGCCCGCTCCGTCGTCCTGCTGCCTGGTCCAGATGAGCATCACCTCGCGCACCTGGTCGAGCGCGGCCGCCGGTGTCGCGGAGACCTCGGCGAACGGCTCCTGGGGCAGGCGCGTGACGTTCTCGACCACCGCGACCGGGTAACCGGATGGAAATGCGCCACCGAGCCCAGAGGTGACCAGCAGGTCACCGGGCTCGATGTCGGCGTTGTTCGCGAGAAACGGCAGGCTGAGCCGGTTGTATTCGCCGGTGCCGAAAGCGACGGTCCGCAGGCCATTGCGATTCACGACCACCGGCAGTGCATGATCGGGGTCGCTGATCAGGATGGCCTGCGAGGTCGTCAGGCCGGTGCTGATGACCTGGCCGACGACGCCCGACGCGTCGACGATCGCCTGGCCATCGTAGACACCCTCGCGGCTGCCGACGTCGAGCACGATGTTGTGCCGGTAGGGGTTCGCATCGACCGCCATGATGCCGGCCACGCGGACTTCGCCGCGCACCTGTTCGCGTGCATCGAGCATGTCCCGCAAGCGGTCGTTCTCCGCTTTCAGGGCGGCGAGTTCCTGCATGCGGCCGCGCGTGATCAGTGCCTCGGTCCTGAGGCGGCTGTTCTCCAGCTCCAGCTGGTTCTTGCTTGCGGACAGGTCGCGCAACCACGACCAGACACGTGCCGGCGTGTCGACCACGATCTGCACGGGATAGACGGCGACGCCAACGGCGCGCCGCACGGTGTCGAGATGGTGCTCGCGGTTGTCGAGCCACATGAGCAGGATGCTCAAAATGATCAGGGCCAGCGCCCTGAAACCTAGCGCCGGGATCCTTGCAGGGTTGCTGTTGCTTTGCGAACCGACCATCAGCAGTTAGCCGCTTGTTCGCACGGGAAAATCACTCCAGTCCGAACACCGCCGGGCCGTGCTCGTCGATGAGTTCGATAACGCGGCCGCCACCGCGCGCAACGCAGGTCATTGGATCGTCAGCGATCACGACGGGCAGCCCGGTTTCTTCCATGAGCAGCTTGTCGAGATCGCGCAGCAATGCGCCGCCGCCCGTGAGCACGATGCCGCGGTCTGCGACGTCCGCACCCAGCTCCGGCGGGGTCTGTTCCAGCGCTTCCTTGACGGCGCCGACGATGCCTTGCAGCGGTTCCTGCAGGGCTTCGAGAATCTCGTTGCTGTTCAGCGTGAAGCTCCGCGGCACGCCTTCCGAGAGATTCCGGCCCTTGACGGAGATCTCGAGGACTTCCTGGCCGGGGAACGCCGAGCCGATCTCGTGCTTGATACGCTCCGCGGTCGCTTCGCCGATCAGGATGCCGTAGTTGCGGCGCACGTAATTGGTAATCGCTTCGTCGAAGCGGTCGCCGCCGATTCGAACCGACGCCGCATACACGATACCGTTCAGTGAGATGACGGCGACTTCCGAGGTGCCGCCGCCGATGTCGAGCACCATGGAGCCGCGGGCTTCGTGAACCGGCATGCCGGCGCCGATCGCCGCCGCCATCGGTTCGTCGATCAGCAGCACCTTGCGGGCGCCCGCGCCCTCGGCCGACTCGCGGATGGCACGTCGCTCCACCTGCGTGGAGCCGTAGGGCACGCAGACCAATACCCGCGGGCTCGGCCGGAAAAACCGGTTGCCGTGTGCCTTGCGGATGAAGTGCTGCAGCATCTTCTCGGTGACCGTGAAGTCGGCGATGACGCCGTCCTTGAGCGGCCGGATTGCGGTGATATTGCCCGGGGTGCGGCCCAGCATATTCTTCGCGTCGGCGCCCACGGCTTCGACGACACGGCCGCCGCGGCCGGAATCCTCGCGAATCGCCACCACCGAGGGCTCATCGAGCACGATGCCGTGACCGCGTGAATAAATCAGTGTATTGGCGGTTCCAAGGTCGATCGACAGGTCATTGGAAAAATAACCCAGGATGTTTTTGAACATGGTGGAACGCAGCCCGAAGCGAGATTAACGGTGCAATCTAGCAATGCCCACGACATAGCGCAAGGCGGCGTGTATCATTGCGTGCGCGCCGCCGGGCGGCGATTTGCAGGTTCTCCAAGCGCGGATATTTCGATGTCACTGGACAAGGATCAGGTACAGCATATCGCGATGCTGGCGCGGCTCCGGGTCGCGGACGACGAGATCGGGGATACGGTCGACAAATTGTCCCGGATCGTCGAATTCGTCGACCAGCTGTCGCAGGCCGATACGGCCGACGTCGTGCCGATGGCGCACCCGCTCGACGCGGCACAGCGCCTGCGCGCGGACGTCGTTACCGAGCCCGACGAGCGCGACGAATTCCAGAAAAACGCCCCGGCCGTCGCCGACGGTTTCTATCTCGTACCGAAAGTCATCGAATGAGCAGTAAAGACCTCCATACGCTGGGCCTGACGCAGCTCGCGAAGGGCCTGGAAAGCGGCGAATTCAGCTCCGTGGAGCTGGTGCAGGCGTTGCTGGGGCGCATTGAGGCCCACGACAGCGAGCTCAATGCCTTCATTACCGTCACCGCGGATGCCGCGCTTCAGGCGGCCGAACGGGCCGACGCCGAGAGACTCAAAGGCGAAACAGGGGTTCTTAATGGCCTGCCGATCGTGCACAAGGACATATTCTGCACGCGCGGCGTGCTGACGACCTGCGGCTCCAGGATGCTGGAGAATTTCGTGTCGCCGTACGATGCGACGGTTGTCGAGCGCCTGGCTGGCGCCGGCGCCGTGATGCTCGGCAAGACCAACATGGACGAGTTCGCGATGGGCTCGTCCAACGAAACCAGCTATTTCGGCCCGGTGAAGAATCCCTGGGACCTCGCCTGTTCACCCGGCGGTTCGTCGGGCGGCTCGGCGGCGTCGGTGGCCGCACGCATCGTGCCGGCGGCAACCGGCACCGATACCGGAGGCTCGATCCGGCAACCGGCCGCGCTGACGGGAACCACCGGGCTCAAGCCGACCTACGGCCGCGTGTCGCGCTTCGGCATGATCGCGTTCGCGTCGAGCCTCGACCAGGCGGGCGTGATCACGCGCTCGGCCGAGGATGCGGCGCTGCTGCTCGGCGTCATGGCCGGCTTCGACGAGCGCGACTCGACGTCGATCGACCATCCGGTCCCCGATTACCTCGCAAGCCTGGACGGGTCGCTCGAGGGGCTGCGTGTTGGCATCGTGCGGCAGCATTTCGACGCGGGGCTCGACGCGGCGACCGGCGAAGCCGTGCGCGAAGCGCTGGCGGTGCTCGAATCGCGTGGCGCGAGCCTCACCGAGGTCGACCTGCCGAATCTCGACCTGTCCGTGCCGACCTATTACGTGGTGGCGCCCGCGGAGTGTTCATCCAACCTGTCGCGGTTCGACGGTGTGCGTTTCGGGCATCGCGCGGAGGACCCGGAGGATCTGCTCGACCTGTACTGCCGCAGCCGCGGCGAAGGTTTCGGCGCGGAGGTGAAGCGCCGCATCCTGACCGGCACGTATGTGTTGTCGGCCGGTTACTACGACGCGTACTACCTCAAGGCGCAGCAGGTCCGGCAGCTCATTGCGGACGATTTCCGCAAGGCCTTCGCCGATGTCGACGTCATCGCCGGCCCGACGGCGCCGGCGCCGGCATTCCGGCTCGGCGACAAGACCGACGACCCGATCACGATGTATCTCAACGACATCTACACGATCGGCGCCAACCTCGCCGGGCTGCCCGCGATTTCCATACCCTGTGGTTTCGCCGGTGAACTCCCGGTCGGGCTGCATCTCGTCGGCCCGCATTTCGGCGAGGAACGGCTGCTGAACACCGCCCACCAGTACCAGCTGCAGACCGACTGGCACACGCGCTGCCCGGAGGCTTTCGCATGAGTGCGGCCTGGGAAGTCGTGATCGGCCTGGAGATCCACACGCAGCTGGCGACGAACAGCAAGATCTTCTCCGGTGCCTCCACGGCCTACGGTGCCGAGCCGAACACCCAGGCGTGCCTGATCGACCTCGGCTACCCGGGCGTGTTGCCGGTCCTCAACGAGGAAGTCGTGCGCATGGCCTGCAAGTTCGGTCTCGCGGTGAATGCAACGGTGGCACCGCGCTCGATTTTCGCCCGCAAGAACTATTTCTACCCGGACCTGCCCAAGGGCTACCAGATCAGCCAGTACGAACTGCCGATCGTCGAGCACGGCGAGCTCTTCATTACCGACGACGAGGGCAACGAGAAGCGCATCGGTATCACCCGCGCGCATCTCGAGGAAGATGCGGGGAAGTCGGTCCACGATGCGTTCGACCGCCACTCCGGCATCGACCTGAACCGTGCCGGCACGCCACTTCTGGAGATCGTGTCCGAGCCGGACCTCAGGTCGGCGAAGGAAGCGGTCGCCTACATGCGCAAGATCCACACGATCGTGCGCTACCTCGGCATCTCCGACGGCAATATGCAGGAAGGTTCCTTCCGCTGTGACGCGAACGTCTCGATACGGCCGCGCGGCGAGGATGCGTTCGGCACGCGCACCGAGATCAAGAACCTCAACTCGTTCCGTTTCGTGGAGCGGGCCATCAATTTCGAGATCGACCGGCAGATCGACGTGCTCGAGGACGGCGGCGAGGTCGTGCAGGAGACGCGCCTTTACGATTCGGCCCGCGACGAGACGCGCTCGATGCGTTCCAAGGAAGAAGCGAACGACTATCGCTACTTCCCGGACCCGGACCTGCTGCCCGTGGAGATCAGCGCCGAGTTCGTCGACAGGGTGCGCGGGACGCTGCCCGAGCTGCCCGACGCCAAGCGGCATCGCTTCATCGACGAGTACGGCATCAGGCAGGATGACGCCGCCATACTGGTCGTCAGCAAGGCAACCGCGGATTACTTCGAGCTGGCAGCTGCGGCCGCCGACGCACCGGCGCAGGTGGTGGCGAACTGGGTGATCGGTGACCTGTCCGGCGCCCTTAATAAGGAAGGGCTCGAGATCGAGGCCAGCCGCATACCGGCGCAAGGCCCTCGCGGGGCTGATCAACCGCATTCACGACAACACGATCTCCGGCAAGATCGCCAAGGAAGTGTTCGAGGCCATGTGGGCCGGCGAGGGCGATGCCGATGCCGTGATCGAGGCGCGCGGACTCAGGCAGATAACGGACACGTCGGCGATCGAGGCGATCGTGGACAAGGTGATCGCCGCCAACCCCGGCCAGGCCGGGGAATACCGGGCGGGCAAGGAGAAGCTGATCGGCTTCTTCGTCGGCCAGGTCATGAAAGAGACCGGCGGCAAGGCCAATCCCGGCCAGGTGAACGAGATCCTGAGAAACAAGCTGGGCAAGCCCTAGTCAAACGCTGTTGACTGGAGTCCTGCATGGCCGACGACAACATCACGCCGTTCGTATTCGATTCGCTGCCGGTCCGCGGAGCGCTGATCCGCCTGTCCCGCGCCTGGCGCCGCATGCTGCGCGACCACGACTACGACCCCCTCGTCCGCGAAACCCTCGGCCATGCCGCCGCCGCGACCGGGCTGATCGCGCACAGCCTGAAATTCGACGGCGCCATCACGCTGCAGATACAGGGCAGTGGGGGACTGCGCATGCTCGTAATGCAGTGCACGAGCGAGCTCGAGCTGCGCGGCATGGCGAGCGCCGCCGATAATGGGCCGGCGGAGTCTTTCGGCGATCTCGTGCGCGACGCGCACTGTGCCATCACGGTGGATGCCGGCGAGCGACCCTACCAGGGCATCGTGGAGATGGAGCGATCATCACTGGCCGACAGCCTCGAGAATTACTTTGCCCGCTCGGTGCAGGTGCCGAGCCATGTCTCCCTGGTCAGCGATGAATCGCTGAGCGGCGGCCTGCTGTTGCAGCAGATGCCCGGCCAGACCGGTCTCGACGAGGATGACTGGAATCGTCTCGGCTACATGGGTGCAACGCTGCAGGCCGCGGATTTCGCCTCGGTCAATGGCCTGGCCCTGATCGGCAGGCTGTTTCCCGAAGATGACGTGCGGGTCTTCGAGCCCCGGCCGGTGGTATTCCGTTGCCGCTGCTCGCGACGCCGTACCGAGGAAATCCTGCGCATGCTGGGTGAGGCCGAAACCCGGGAGCTGCTGGCCGAGCGGGGGCAGGTGGTCGTGACCTGCGAATACTGCGGCCATCGACGCAGTTTCGACCCCATCGACATTTCGCGGGTGTTCACCGCCAATGCCGTCAGCGGGCCGGATTCCGTGCAGTAAGACCCGCGGTTCCTCAGTTACGGAAAGCCTCGTCACCGAACGCCGGGCACTGCTCGACGGCTTCCGGCGACTGCATGTCCTTGTCGCTGTCGACCACCCAGCACGCGTCGAAGATCGAGCAATAGCAGTAGGTGATCGAGTTGCCCGGCTGTGCCAGCGTGCCGAGGAATTTCTCGACGAGGGCCCGATCGGTGGTTTCGACCATGTTGATCGTCTCCCCCGGTATCAGCACGCGGCGGCTCACGAAACTCTGTCCCAGCCGATGCGTGCCGGTCTCGCCGACGAGATCCATCGCGTGGTGCCAGTCGCGCAGCGGCTCACCCAGCAACAGCACGCGCATCGAGCGCATGCGCGCCGGCCCGACGCCGGCATTGGTGAGCGAGACCCGGAACTCGGCGTGGCCCTCGGACAGGTGATCATGGATCGTCAGCTGCACGAACGGCCACACGGCGGCGGCGGTCTGCTTGCGGGCGGCGTCGGACTCCGCGAGCGCCGCGTACAGCGCAACGACCGCGATGAAGACGCCGACCAGTGACAGGACGGTCTGCCAGAAGGTGAGACGCACGAAGGCGCGCTCGGTGCCGGCAGAAATATCGGGCCCGGGCGGCGCTTGCCGCTCGTCACTCCCCGGGGTGGTGTCGTGTTCGTCGGTCATCGGTACTAGGGGACGGATGAAAGCCAGCGCGGAGCATAGCTTATAGGCGGCCGTGCGAGCACCGCCACGGTCGTGCGTGCGGAAATCGCTGTTGCCGGCATCCCAAGCTTGTTATACTCATTCGCCTGTAAATATAAAGAAATATTTATTTATTTATGAGTTATACCGTAGACGCGCTCGTCACGCAGCTGAAAGCCCTCGCCGAGCCGGTGCGGCTGCGCATCGCCATGCTGTGCGCGCAGGGCGAATGCAGCGTGTCGGAACTCACGCAGATCCTGGGCCTCAGCCAGCCGCGCGTGTCGCAGCACCTCAAACAGCTCTGTGACGCGGGGCTGCTCGAGCGCTTCCGGGACGGCCACTTCGTTTACTACCGGGTGCTGTCCGGCGGACACCACGCCTCGTTGCGTCGCAAGCTGCTCGGCCTGGTGCCCGTCGACGACACGCGATTTGCCGACGATACGGCCCGGCTGCGGTCGCTTCGCGGCAACGGCATCGGCAGCGTGGACGCGCAGGGCATGCAATACCGGCCACTGCACCGCGCGCTGGTCGAGCTCACCGTCGCGGCGCCCATCGGCGACCTGGTCGATATCGGCTGCGGCCACGGCCGCATCCTGAAGCTGCTGGCCTCGCGTGCCCGCCGTGCGGTTGGCGTCGATATCGATTCGGATGCGCGGCGTTTCGCGCGCGCGGAACTGCTCCTCGCCGGGCTGCCCAACTGCACCTTGCGCAAGGGCGACATGTACCGTTTGCCACTGGGCGACGGCGAATTCGATACCGCGATACTCGACGACGTGCTGTTCGACGCCGAGCGGCCCAGGGACGCGATCGCCGAAGCGGCGCGCATCCTGAGACCCGGCGGCAGGCTCCTGCTGCTGGCCGCGGCCAGCCAGCCGGACTTCGCCGAGCGTGCCGGCCGGCTCGCCGACTGGTGCGCGGACGGCGAGCTGCGGCTCGCGCGCGCGCGGCCTGTGCCGGCCCGGCAGCCCGAGTGGCTGCTGGCCGTGGCCACCAAACACGACGCGGCCACGGCCGCTGCCTGACAACGGAAATACCATGACAGCTTCACTCACCGATCAAGTACAGGTTTCCTTCGAGTTCTTCCCCCCGCATTCGGAGCAGATGCAGGAAACACTGTGGAAGTCGATCCAGCGGCTGAAGTCGTTTGCACCCGCGTTCGTATCGGTTACCTACGGCGCGGACGGCTCGACGCGCGAGCGCACCCACGACGTCGTCCAGCGCATCGTCAACGAGACCGATCTCACCGTTGCCCCGCACCTGACCTGCGTCAACGCGACCCGCGGGGAGATCGACGACATCGCGCGCGAATACTGGGATATGGGCATTCGCCATCTCGTCGCGCTGCGCGGTGATCCGCCGGCGGGCACCGGGAAATACGTGCCCGCGCCCGGCGGCTACGACTATGCGTGCGATCTCGTCGCGGGACTCAAAAAGATCGCCGACTTCGACATCTCGGTGGCCGCTTACCCGGAGGTTCATCCCGAGGCGCCCGGGCCGGATTTCGACCTCGACAACCTGAAACGCAAGCTCGACGCGGGCGCGTCGCGCGCGATCACGCAATTCTTCTTCGAGAGCGAAACCTTCCTGCGCTTCCGCGACCGTTGTGCCGCTGCCGGCATCGATTCGGCGCTCGTGCCGGGTATCCTGCCGATCACGCGATTCGCGCAGATGACGAAGTTTGCGGCGCAGTGCGGCGCCAGCGTCCCGGAGTGGCTGCGTCAACGATTCGAAGGGATCGATGACGACGCCGAAGCGCGCAACGCCGTTGCGGCGGACGTCGCTATCGAGCAGGTGAGGCGGCTGCAGGCCGAAGGCGTCGAGGTCTTTCACTTCTACACGCTCAACCGTTCGCAACTGACCGTCGCCATCTGCCTGGCGCTGGGTATGCGGCCAAACAGGGTCGCAGCCTGAGGAGCCCCGATGAACCGTGAGGAACGCATCAAGTCCCTGTTCACCCTGCTGGAGCGGCGTATCGTGCTGCTCGACGGCGCGATGGGCACGATGATACAGGGCTACGGCCTGTCCGAAGACGACTACCGCGGCGAGCGCTTTGCCGACTGGCAAAGCGACCTGAAAGGCAACAACGACCTGTTGTCCATCACGCGCCCGCAGGTGATCCGGGAAATTCACAGCGGGTTTCTCGAGGCCGGCGCCGACATCATCGAGACGAATACCTTCAACTCGAACGCACCGTCGATGGCGGACTACGGCATGGAGTCGCTGGTGTCCGAGCTGAACCTTGCGGCGGCGCGCCTGGCCCGGGAGTGCGCGGATGCCCATGCCGAGAAAGCGGGCAGCCCGCGTTACGTTGCCGGCGTGCTGGGCCCCACGAACCGCACGGCATCGATTTCGCCCGACGTCAACGACCCGGGTTACCGCAATATCCGCTTCGCGGACCTGGCTGCGACCTACGAAGAAGCGGCGTGCGCCCTGATCGAAGGCGGCGCCGACTTCCTCATGATCGAGACGATCTTCGACACGCTGAACGCCAAGGCCGCCATATTTGCGGTCAAACGTGCGTTCGAGAGGACCGGCGCCACGTTGCCGGTGATGATTTCCGGCACGATCACGGATGCGTCGGGCCGCACCCTGTCCGGCCAGACGCCGGAGGCGTTCTGGAACTCGGTGCGCCATGTCGAGCCGTTCATGATCGGGCTCAACTGTGCGCTGGGCGCGAAGGACCTTCGCCCGTACGTCGACGAGCTGTCGCGCGTCGCGGATACGCGGGTCAGCGCGCACCCGAACGCGGGCCTGCCGAACGAGTTCGGCGAATACGACGAAACGCCGGAAGCCATGGCGGAGGTCGTCGGCGAGTTCGCGGAGAGCGGCCTCGTGAACATGGTCGGTGGCTGCTGCGGGACGACGCCTGCGCACATCGCGGCGCTGAAAGAGGCCGTCGGCGAACAACGCCCGCGTGCCATTCCGGACATCCCGGTGCGCTGCCGCCTGTCCGGGCTCGAGCCACTGAACATCGGCCCGGACGACCTGTTCGTCAACGTCGGCGAACGCTGCAACGTAACCGGCTCCGCGGTATTCCGCCGGCTGATCGAGGCCGACGACTACGCCCAGGCCGTGCAGGTCGCGCGCCAGCAGGTGGAGAACGGCGCGCAGATCATCGACGTGAACATGGACGAGGGCATGCTCGATTCCGAGCAGGCGATGGTGACCTTCCTCGACCTGATCGCGTCGGAGCCTGACGTGTCGCGGTTGCCGATCATGATCGATTCGTCGAAGTGGTCGGTGATCGAGGCGGGCCTGCGTTGCGTGCAGGGCAAGGCGGTGGTCAATTCCATCAGCCTCAAGGAAGGCGAGGACAGCTTTATCGAGCAGGCGAAGCTGGTTCGCGACTACGGCGCCGCCGTGATCGTGATGGCTTTCGACGAGCAGGGCCAGGCCGATACGGTCGAGCGCAAGGTCGCCATCTGCAAGCGCTCCTACGACATCCTGACGCAGAAGCTCGGCTTCGATCCCGCCGACATCATCTTCGACCCGAATATTTTCGCTATCGCGACCGGCATCGAGGAGCACTCGGGCTACGGCGTTGCGTTCATCGATGCAATACGGCAGATCAAGGCGCAGTTGCCACACGCCATGGTTTCCGGCGGCGTAAGCAACGTGTCCTTCTCGTTCCGCGGCAACAACGTCGTGCGCGAAGCGATTCACTCGGTGTTCCTGTATCACGCGATCCGTGCGGGCATGGACCTGGGCATAGTCAATGCCGGCCAGCTCGCGATCTACGAAGACCTGCCGGCGGACCTGCGCGAGGCCGTCGAGGACGCCGTGCTGAATCGCCGCGAGGACGCGACGGAGCGGTTGCTCGAAGTCGCGGAAAAATACAAGGACCAGGCGTCGGGCAGCGCCGCGAAAACGAAAGACCTGTCCTGGCGCGAAGCGCCGGTGGAGAAACGGCTGGAATACGCGCTGGTCAACGGCATCGACGAGTTCGTTATCGAGGATACCGAGGAAGCACGTATCAATGCGGACCGGCCGCTGTCGGTCATCGAGGGGCCGCTGATGGCCGGAATGAACGTCGTCGGCGACCTGTTCGGCGAGGGCAAAATGTTCCTCCCGCAGGTCGTGAAGTCCGCGCGGGTGATGAAGAAAGCGGTCGGCCACCTGATACCTTTCATCGAGGCGGAGCAGGGCGGCGAGGTCAGCACCAACGGCAAGATCGTGCTCGCCACCGTCAAGGGCGATGTGCACGACATCGGCAAGAACATCGTCGGCGTGGTCCTGCAATGCAATAACTTCGAGGTCATCGACCTCGGCGTCATGGTGAACTGCGAGAAGATCCTGGAAACCGCACGGCGCGAGGAGGCGCAGATGATCGGGTTGTCCGGCCTCATCACGCCGTCGCTCGACGAGATGGTCCACGTGGCCTCGGAGATGCAGCGCCAGAAATTCGAGTTACCCCTGCTGATCGGCGGCGCCACGACGTCCCCCGCGCACACGGCCGTCAAGATCGAGCCGCAGTACGATGGCCCCGTCATCTACGTCAAGGATGCGTCGCGCTCCGTCGGCGTGGCGCAGGCGCTCGTCGAGCCGGGCACGCGCGCGGCGCTGATCGAGAAGACGCGCCGTGACAATGCGCGGCGCCGGAAGCAGCACTCCGGCAAATCGCGTCTGGCGCCGCAGTTGTCGCTCGACGAGGCGCGCAAGCGCCGGCTCGAGATCGACTGGAGTGACTACGTGCCGCCGCGGCCGGCGGCCACCGGCGTGCAGGTATTCGATCGCATCGACCTCGCAGTACTGGTCGACTACATCGACTGGATGCCGTTCTTCAACGCGTGGGAATTTCACGGCAAGTATCCGGCAATCCTCAGCGACGATACGGTCGGCGAGGCGGCGACGGCGCTGTACAAGGATGCGCGCGCCATGCTGGAGCAGATCCTGCGCGAGGAATGGCTGCAGGCACGCGCCGTGCTCGGATTGTTTGCCGCCAACAGCGCGGATCATGACGACGTTCTGCTGTATGCCGACGAGGCGCGCACGACGATAATCGAGCGGCTCTGTAACCTGCGCCAGCAGCGAGCCAAGCCGGAGGGGCAGCCGCAGAACTGCCTCGCCGACTTCGTCGCGCCGGAGAATTCGGGGGTCTCAGACTTCCTTGGCGCCTTCGCGGTGACGGCGGGTATCGGTATCGACGAGCGGGTCGCGCATTTCGAGAAGGCCCACGACGACTACAACGCAATCCTGCTGAAAGCGCTGGCCGACCGTCTCGCGGAGGCGCTGGCCGAGTACCTGCACGAGCGCGTGCGCATGGAGCACTGGGGATACGCACCCGACGAACGACTGGGCAACGAGGCACTGATCGCCGAGCGCTACCGCGGCATCCGGCCCGCACCGGGCTATCCCGCCTGCCCGGACCACACCGAGAAAGGCAAGCTGTGGTCGCTGCTGGACGTCGAGAAGAACATCGATCTCAGGTTGACCGACTCGTACGCGATGTACCCGACGGCCGCGGTCAGCGGCTTCTATTTCTCGCACCCTGATTCGCGTTACTTCTCGGTCGGCAAGATCGACCGCGACCAGCTCGAGTCGTACGCGGCGCGCAAGGGCATGACCGTGGCCGAAGCGGAGAAATGGCTGGCGCCGAACCTCGGCTACGACCCGGCGACCGCGGACGCGGCCTGATCAGGCGCAGGCCGGGCAGTCCGCCCGCTTGGGAATTTTCACCGAGTGAAAGCGGCCGCTGTCGCCCTCGTAGAGGCGCAGCATGCCGCGCGGTGAGTCGAGGCCGGCGAGAAACTTCAGGGCTTCGACGGCCATCATCGTGCCGATGACGCCGGGTACCGGCGCGAACACGCCGTTGCCCGCGCAGTCGAGCAGCGACTCGTCCGCTTCGGAGTACAGGCAGCGGTAGCACGGCGACTCGCCGTAATCGGGCCCGAACACGGCAAGCTGGCCCTCGAAACGGATCGCAGAGCCCGATACCAGGCAGCGCCCGCCCGCGACACAGGCGTCGTTCACCTGGAAGCGCGTCGCGAAATTGTCGGTGCAGTCGAGGACCACGCCGGCATCCGCCACGGTGCTCCGTAACGCGGTGTCGTCCAGGCGCTCCGCGAGCGGGCGGATGCGGATGCCGGGGTTCTGCAGCGCGAGCCTGTCTGCCGCGACGCCCGCCTTGGGCTTGCCGATGTCGCCGGGGCCGAACAGTACCTGGCGACCGAGGTTGGTTGCGTCGATCGGTATCGAAGTCGGCGAGGAACAGGTGGCCGACCCCGGCCGAAGCAAGATAGGTCGCGGCAGCGCAGCCGAGCCCGCCTACACCGATGATGAGTGCACTCGCGGCCGCGATTCTCGCCTGGCCCTGTTCACCGACCTGCGCCAGCGCCACGTGGCGCGCGTCGCGATGCACGATGGGCGTGTTCATTGTGCCAACAGGCCCTAGTCTTCGGCAGTGACTTCGACGATGGTGACGGTCTCGACCGGCACGTCCTGGTGGCCGCCCTTGTTGCCGGTTGCAACGGCCGCGATCGCATCGACGACGTCCATGCCGTCGACCACTTCGCCGAATACGGCGTAGCCGAAGTCGCGCGTGCCGTGATCCAGGAAATCGTTGTCGCGCAGGTTGATGAAGAACTGCGACGTCGCGCTGTTGACGTCCATCGGTGCGCGCCATCGCCAGCGTGCCGCGGCGATTGCTTTCGCCGTTGTCCGCTTCGTTCTTGATCGGCGCGCGCGTCTTCTTCTGCGACATGTCGGCTTCCATGCCGCCGCCCTGGATCATGAAATTCGGAATGACGCGATGGAAGATCGTGTCGTTGAAGAATCCGTCCGCAACGTACTGGCGGAAGTTCTCGCAGGTGATCGGCGCCTTGTCGTCGAACAGTTCGACCTTGATGTCGCCGTGGTTGGTCTTGATCGTGATCATGATGTCTCGCAAGTCTTAACGTGCGGCGCTTTGTATCATAAAGCCGCCGCGGCTGCATCGCGTCAGCTCCTGCGCGCGACGGTGACGCGCGGCAGCCCGGCGTAGTCATCGTGACACCTGATGTCGGTCCAGCCGTGCTGGCGAAGCATCTCCGCGACACCGTCGCGCTGCTCCGCACCGTGCTCGATCAGCAGTACGCCGGCGGGCTCCAGCAAGGCGCCGCAATCCCGCGCGAGGACCCGTATCGCGTCGAGGCCGTCGTCGCCGGCGGCCAGTGCGCCGCGGGGCTCGCAATGCAGCGCCTCGAGCGCGGCGTCGTCGTCGCGGACATACGGCGGATTGGACACGATGACATTGAAGCGCCGCCCGCTGACGGGGCCGGTCCAGTCGCCCTGCGAGGAACTCGATGTTGGGGATCTCGAGCTGCCTGGCATTCTGCCGCGCAACGTCCAGCGCCGCGGCGCTGATGTCGGTCGCGGTGACCCGGGACAGCGGCCGCTCTTTCGCAATCGCGATCGCGATCGCGCCGCTGCCCGTGCCGAGATCGAGTATCTGCCCACTCGGCGCGGCGCGGAATTTCGCGCAACGCGAGGTCCGACCAGCAATTCGGTCTCCGGGCGCGGCACCAGCGTGGCCGGCGTGACCATGAGTTCCAGCGACCAGAACTCGCGGATGCCCGTAATGTAGGCCATCGGCTCGCCCGCGAGCCGCCGCTCGAGCGCGGCGTCGAAGCGTGCGGCGGCCAGTTCGTCGAGCGCTTCTTCGGGGTGCGCGAACAGGTAGCTGCGTGGCATGTCGATGGCGCGCGCGAGCAGACAGCTCGGCGTCGAGCCGGGCCGAGTCGCTCACCGTCGCGAGGCGCCGCGTGGCGTCCTCCAGGATTGCGCTGATTTGCAGGTGGTCGGGCATGATGGTCCGATCGAGACTGTGGTTGTGCGTGCGCTTCGCGTACACTCGCTGCCAGTTTCTGGCGTAACTATACGATTATGACCATCTATTCCAACATCCTCGACATGGTCGGGCATACGCCGATGCTCGAGATCTCGAAATTCGACACCGGCCCCTGCCGCCTGCTGCTCAAGCTCGAACTCGCGAATCCCGGTGGCTCGATCAAGGACCGTATCGGTATCTCGATGATCGAGGAGGCCGAAAAACGGGGTGACATCAAGCCGGGTGACACGCTGGTCGAGGCGACGGCGGGCAACACCGGGATCGGCCTTGCGCTGGTCGCGGCGCAGAAAGGCTACCAGCTCATCCTGGTGCTGCCGGACAAGATGAGCCAGGAGAAGATCTTCAACCTGCGCGCAATGGGCGCCGACGTGGTCCTCACGCGCTCCGACGTCGGCAAGGGGCACCCGGAGTACTACCAGGATCTCGGCAAGCGCATTGCGGAGGAGAAGGGCGCCTACTTCATCAACCAGTTCGGCAATCCGGACAATTCGCTGGCGCACGAGAAGACGACGGCGCCGGAGATCTTCGAGCAGACCAACGGCGAGGTCGATGCGATCGTGCTCGGCGTCGGTTCCAGCGGCACCGTGTCGGGTCTCTGCCAGTTATTTCGCGGAGCACGCGCCGAACGTCGAACTGATTCTCGCTGATCCGGTCGGCTCGATACTGGCCGACTACATTAATAAAGGCGAAATGGGCGAGGGCGGCAGCTGGCTCGTCGAGGGCATCGGCGAGGACTTCATTCCCGTCATCGCCGATTTCGGGCAGGTCACGAAGGCCTACTCGATCAGCGATGCCGAGTCGTTCGCCGCCGCGCGCGAACTTCTCAGGAAGGAGGGCGTGCTCGCAGGTTCATCGTCGGGCACGCTGCTTGCCGCGGCGCTCAAATACTGCCGCGAGCAGACGGAGCCGAAGACGCGTGGTTACTTTCGCCTGTGACACCGGCAACAAGTACCTCTCCAAGCTGTTCAACGATTTCTGGATGGAGGACCAGGGCTTCATCACGCGCGAACAACGCGGCGACCTGCGCGACCTGATCGGCCGGCCGCACAGCGACCGGGCGACGATCACGGTCGGGCCGACCGACGTCGTGACCACCGCGCACAACCGGCTTCGCAATGCGGGCTTTTCGCAGCTGCCGGTCATGGACGAGGGACGGCTGGTGGGTGTCATCACCGAGGACACCATCATCCAGCGCGTGTTCGGCAAGCCGGAGCTGATGAACGCGCCCGTCGCCGAGGCGATGGAATCCGCGTTCATCAAGCTGGACCGAACGAGCAGCGTGAACAACCTCGTGGCGATGCTGCACGTGCAGCCCTACGCGGCCATCATGGACGGCGATGAGCTTCCTCGGCCTGATCACGCGTTCCGACGTGCTGAATTACCTGCGCCGACAGATCTGAGACAGAGCAACATGAGCAAAGACGACAAGAAACGCGCATTCGCGACCCGCGCAATCCATGCGGGGCAGGCGCCCGATCCCACGACCGGCGCCATCATGCCGCCGATCTACGCGACCTCCACCTACGTGCAGGAGAGCCCGGGCGTGCACAAGGGCTACGAGTATTCGCGCACGCAGAACCCGACGCGCATGGCCTACGAGCGCTGCGTCGCCGACCTCGAGTCGGGCACGCACGGTTTTGCGTTCGCGTCGGGCATGGCGGCGATCGGCACCGCGCTCGAACTCATCGACAGCGGCAGCCATGTCATCGCGATGGACGATCTCTACGGCGGCACGCGGCGGCTGTTCTCGGGCGTGCGCGAGCGCAGCGCCGGGCTGGAGTTCAGCTATGTCGACATGAGCGACGCGAGCCTGCGTTGCCGACGCGCTGCGCGACAACACGCGCATGATCTGGATCGAGAGCCCGAGCAATCCGTTGCTCAAGCTCGTCGACCTCGAGGCCGTGAGCGCGGCGGCGAAAGGCCGGGACATCCTCGTCGTCTGCGACAACACCTTCGCAACCCCATACCTGCAACGCCCGCTCGAACTCGGCTGCGACATCGTCATGCACTCCGCGACGAAATTCCTGAACGGCCATTCCGACATGGTGGGCGGCATCCTGGCGACGGCGGACAGCGGGCTCGCGGAACGCCTCGCTTACCTGCAGAACTCGATCGGCGCCGTGGCGGGGCCGTTCGACAGTTTTCTCGCGCTGCGCGGCCTGAAGACCCTCGACGTGCGCATGGAACGGCACTGCCGCAGCGCAGCCGTGATTGCCGAGTGGCTGGAGAACGATTCGCGTGTGGAACGCGTGCTCTATCCGGGGCTTGCCTCGCATCCGCAACACGAGCTCGCCCGCCGGCAGATGTCGGATTTCGGTGGCATCGTGACGTTCTTTATCAAGGGCGATCTGGCCGATGCACGCCGCTTCCTGGAGCGCTGCGAGGTGTTCTCGCTGGCGGAGAGCCTCGGCGGCGTCGAGAGCCTGGTCGACCACCCGGCGATCATGACGCATGCCTCGGTGCCCGAGAAAGAACGCGCCAAGCTCGGCATCTGCGGATCAGCTCATCCGTCTGTCCGTCGGCATCGAAGCGCTCGACGACCTGATCGCCGATCTCGATCGCGCGCTGGGTTGAGTGCGAATCCGGTAGCCCGCGACATGCGCGCATGGAAAACAGCCGGTGTTGCAGCCCTGCTGGTTGCCGTGCTCGCGATCTCGATGTACGCAACGCGGGATACCGGCCGCGAGGACGCCGCGCCACCGCTGCCTGCCGCTGCGGATTTCGTCGGCCGCGACCAATGCGCCGAATGCCATGCCGAGGCCTACCGGCAAGTGGCTCGACTCGGATCACGACAACGCCATGGACGTGGCGAGCGACTACGACGGTGCTCGGTGATTTCGATGGCGCGGAATTCGACGCACGCCGGCGTTACGTCGCGCTTCTACCGCAGGGACGACGGGTTCTTCGTCAGTACCGAAGGGCCCGACGGGGAAACGGGCGAGTTCGAGGTCCGCTATACCTTCGGCATCGAGCCGCTGCAGCAATACCTCGTGCCTTTCCCGGCGGCCGCTTGCAGGCACTGCCCATCGCCTGGGATACGGAACGGGAGCGCTGGTTCACCTTGAACCCGGACACGGTGATCGCGCCGGACGACTGGCTGCACTGGACGCGCAACGGCCAGAACTGGAACGGCATGTGCGCCGAGTGCCATTCGACCAACCTGCAGAAGAACTTCGATCCGGAGACGGGCACCTACGCGACCACGTGGTCGGAAATCGACGTCAGCTGTGAAGCCTGTCACGGGCCGGGCTCCCGTCACGTCGCGTGGGCGAGTGCCGATCCGGACGGCCAGGGAATCGATCGACAAGCCGGGCTCGAGGTCGTGAGCAGCGACCTCGACAACCGTCAGTACGTCGACCTGTGCGCGCCCTGCCACGCGCGGCGCAGCGAGATCGCCGACTACGACCACAGCCAGAGCGGGCTGCATGCAGCACTTCGTGCCTGCGCTGCTCGACGACGGTCTTTATCACCCCGACGGGCAGATACTCGAGGAGGTCTACGTCTGGGGCTCGTTCGTACAGAGCAAGATGTACCGCAACGGCGTGAAGTGTGGCGACTGCCACGACCCGCACAGCCTCGCACTGCTGAGGGAGGGCAACGCGTTGTGCACGCACTGCCACGAGGCGGATACCTACGACAATGCCGCGCATCACTTTCACCGGGCGTCGGTCGATGGTCAGCCGAGCGACGGCGCGCGCTGCATCAAGTGCCACATGCCAGAGCAGCCCTACATGGTGATCGACTACCGCGCGGACCACAGCATGAGGGTGCCGAGGCCGGATCTCAGCCAGTCGCTCGGCGTCCCCAATTCCTGCGGCCAGGGCGGTTGCCACGACGGACAGCCGGTGCAATGGATCGTCGATGCGTACACGGGGTGGTATGGCGAGACGCGCGAGCCGCACTACGGGCAGGTGTTCGCCGCGGCTCGCGCCGGTGAGCCCGCCGCGATGGACGGCCTGGCCGCGCTTGCCGGAGATCCGCTCGTCGCCGGCATTGTGCGCGCCACCGCGCTGCGGGCGCTCGCGGCCTATCCGCCGGAGCGCAGCCGCGCGGTGATCGAGGCTGCGCTTACCGACGACGATGCGTTGCTGCGGCATGCGGCCGTCGAAGCGCTGGCCACGGATAGTCCCGGCGAACTCGCCGAGCGGCTCGCGCCTTCCCTGTTCGACACGGTGCGCGCCGTGCGGCTGCGGGCCGCGGCGCGACTCGCCGGCGTACCGCGAGAGGTCCTGACAAGCGGACAGTCCGCCGCCCTTGACCGGGAACTCGATGCCTACGTCGCCGCGATGCGTTCGATGCTCGACTTCGCGTCGGCGGGGCTCAACCTCGGCAATTTCTACGAGGCAACGGGCGATGTCGCAACGGCCGAGCGCTATTATCGCGATGCCATCGAGGTCGACGGCCTGTTCTTGCCGGCGAAGATGAATCTCGCCGTGCTGCTCAGCGGCACGGGGCGCGACGACGAAGCCGAGACACTGCTGCGCGAGGTCCTCGAGGATTACCCGGAACAACACGATGCCGCGTACTCGCTCGCACTGGTGCTCGTCGCATCGGGTCGTCGTGACGAGGCGTTGGTGTACTTCGACCAGGCCGCGGAAGGGCTGCCGCGCCGCTCGCGCATCCACTACAACCGCGGCCTGCTGCTGGCGCAGATGGGCAGGGACGAGGACGCCGAAGCGGCGTTGAGCAGGGCGCTGAGCCTGGAGCCGGACAGCGTCGACTACCTGTACGCGCTGATCGACTTCTGCGCACGACGCGGCCGCCTCGAGGAAGCGCTGGCGCTTGCCCGCCGCATGATCGAAGTGCACCCGGGCAACCGGCTGGGATACGATCTCCGCGACGCGATCAAGGGCCAGCTCGACGCGGGCCGATAGCGACCGCCGGCGGCGGGCACGGAATACGGAGTTTCCCGGATTACCTGCGCGAGCCGCTCCCCAATATCGTCAGTGGTCACCCGCAACGCGATGGTGAAGATTGGCACCGGCCAGGGCAGCAGAGGCCACGGCGCGGCGCCCCGGGATGCCGCGCCGCAGATGGACGGCCGCGAGTGGTCCGCGATGGACCTCGCGGACGTGCTGGACAGGCTTGGGACGGTGACCGGCGGCCTCAGTGATGACGAGGCTGCTTCGCGGCTTGCAAGTTACGGGCCCAACACGCTGCCGCGGCGCAAGCCGCCGGGCCTCGCCGAGATCCTGCTGCGGCAGTTCAAGAGCCCCCTGATCTACCTGCTCGCCATCGCGGCGGCCGTTTCGCTGGTCATCGGCGAGGCAAAGGACGCGGCGTTCATTCTCGGCGTACTGCTCATCAACGCCGTTATCGGCACCGTGCAGGAGTCGCGCGCAGAACGCGCCAGCCAGGCCCTGCAGAAGCTGCTGCGCATCCGCGCGGCGGTGCGGCGCAGTAACCAGGTACGCGATGTCGATGCCGAGACGCTCGTGCCGGGCGACGTCGTGTACCTCGAATCGGGCAACCGTGTGCCGGCCGACATCCGCCTGATCGAGGCGCACGGGCTGGAGGCCGACGAATCGCTGCTCACGGGCGAGTCTCTGCCGGTGACGAAGCGCGCCGACTGGTCGGGCGGCCCGGGCACGCCGCTTGCCGACCGCCTGAACATGCTGCACGCGGGCGCGATGGTCGCGCGCGGCCGCTGTCACGGCGCGGTCGTGGCGACGGGCGTGAACAGCGCCATCGGCAGCCTCGCACTCGACGTCATCCGTTCGGAAGGCGGCCGGCCGCCGCTCGTCGAACGCATGGAGCGGTTCACGCGCCGCATCGCCGTCGCCGTACTCGTGGCCGCTGCAGGCATCGCGGTACTCGGAGTATTCATCGGCCGCTACGCCGTCACGGAGATGTTCATGTTCGGCGTGGCGCTCGCCGTGTCCGCGATCCCGGAGGGACTGCCCGTCGCGCTGACGGTGGCGCTCGCGATCGGCACGACGCGCATGGCGCGGCGCGGCGTCATCGTAAGGCGGCTGGCGGCCGTCGAGGGCCTCGGTTCCTGCACCCTTATCGCGAGCGACAAGACCGGCACCCTGACCTGCAACGAACTCACGGTGCAGCAGGTCCGCTCGCCCGACGGCCGCGTCTACGCCGTGACCGGCGAGGGCTTCGTGCCGGAAGGCGAGTTGCTGGTAGACGGGTCGCCAGCGGAACCCGACCAGGCGGCGGCCCTGGCCGACCTCGCGTGCTCCGTCACGCTCTGCAACGAAGCAGAACTGCTGCAACGCGATGGTGGCTGGACATGGCGCGGCGATCCGACGGACGTTGCACTGCTGGCAATGGCCCATAAGCTCGGCTGGCGCAAGGAGGCCACCCGGGAGCTGCATCCGCAGCTGAACGACATCCCGTTCGAACCGGAACGCCAGTTCGCCGCCACCTTCAACCGGCACGGCGATGCCGTGCGCGTGCACGTGAAAGGTGCGCCCGAACGGGTGATTGGCATGCTGGCGCCGGGCCACGACACGGAAGGACTGCTCGCAACGGCCCGGGAGATGGCCGAGGCCGGCTACCGGGTGCTGGCGGTGGCGCAGGGTCCGGCACCGGCCAACCTCGTCGCCGAAGACTCCCCGCCGGCGCCTGAGAATCTGGACTTCGCCGGCCTCGTGGGCATGATCGACCCGCTGCGCCCCGGCGTGCGCGAGGCGGTTGCCGAGGCGCACGAAGCCGGCGTCGCGACCGTGATGATCACCGGCGACCACCCATTGACGGCGCTGGCGATTTCGCGCGACCTCGGACTCGCGAGCAGCGCGGAGGAAGTCATCACCGGCGCCGATCTCGTCGCCGCACCGCGGGCATCGCTTGCCGGCCTGATCGCGCGCACCAAGGTGTTCGCACGCGTGGCGCCGCACCAGAAACTGGAGATCGTCAACGCGGCGCGCGAAGCGGGGCACTTCGTCGCGGTAACGGGCGACGGCATCAACGACGCGCCCGCGCTGCGTGCCGCGAACATCGGCGTGGCCATGGGCAAGTCGGGTACCGACGTAGCGCGCGAAGCGGCGGAACTCGTCATCAGCGACGACCACTTCGGCACCATCACGGCCGGCATCGAAGAGGGCCGCATTGCCTACAACAACATCCGCAACGTCATCTACCTGCTGGTGTCGACCGGCGCGGCGGAAGTCATACTCGTGGCCCTCGCGCTCGTGTTCGGTTCGCCGATTCCGCTGCTGCCCGTGCAGCTGCTATGGCTCAACCTCGTCACCAACGGCATCCAGGACGTCGCGCTGGCCTTCGAACCCGGCGTGGGCGATGAGCTCAAGTCGCCGCCGCGGCCGCCGCGCGAGTCCATATTCAACCGCCTGATGATCGAGCGCACACTCGTCGCGGCGCTGTTCATGGGCGTGGTGGGCTTCGGGCTGTTCCAGTGGTGCCTCGCGGCCGGATGGTCGGAGGCAGGCGTCTCGCAACGCGCTGCTGATGCTCATGGTCCTGTTCGAGAACGTGCACCTGTTCAATTGCCGTTCGGAAACGCGCTCCGCATTCGCAATGTCGCCGCTACGCAGCCCGGTGCTGATGCTCGGTATCGCAGCGGCATTCTCGATCCACCTCTCGATGACCTACCTGCCGGTCGGCAACCTGCTGCTGGCGACGCAGCCGGTTGACGCGGCGCTATGGCTCAGACTGCTGCTCCTGAGCGTGCCGATACTGGTCGTGATGGAGCTCCACAAGCTGTCGTGGTCGCTGCGTCGCCGCCGGCAGCTCAGCTAGCCAGCGCCGCGAGCTGGTCGGCCTGGTACTCGTTGACGAGCGGCTGGATGACCTGGTCGAGGCCGCCCTCGAGGATTTCGTCGAGCTTGTAGAGCGTCAGGTTGATGCGGTGATCGGTGACGCGGCCCTGCGGGTAGTTGTAGGTGCGGATGCGCTCCGAGCGGTCGCCCGAGCCGACCAGCAGTTTGCGCTGTTCGGCCTGTTCCGTCTGCTGCTCCGCGATCCTGGCGTCCAGCAGCCGCGCCTGCAGCAGCGACATGGCGCGGGCGCGGTTCTTGTGCTGTGAACGCTCGTCCTGGCACTCGACGACGATGCCCGGTGGGCAGGTGCGTCAGGCGTACGGCCGAATCCGTCTTGTTGACGTGCTGGCCGCCGGCGCCCGACGCGCGGTAGGTGTCGACGCGCAGGTCCGCGGGGTTGATTGCCTCGGCCTCGACTTCGTCCACCTCGGGCAACACGGCCACGGTGCAGGCCGAGGTGTGGATGCGGCCCTGCGACTCGGTGGCGGGCACACGCTGCACGCGATGCGCGCCCGACTCGAACTTCAGGGCCGCATAGATGCCGCTGCCCGTAATGCGGCTGATGATCTCCTTGTAGCCGCCGTGTTCGCCTTCCCGTGCGCTCAGGATCTCGACGCGCCAGCCCATCGATTCGGCGTACCTGGAATACATGCGGAACAGGTCGCCGGCGAAGATGGCGGCTTCGTCGCCGCCGGTGCCGGCGCGGATTTCGAGATAGATGTTGCTCTCGTCGTGCGGGTCCGGCGGGATCAGCGCCTTCTGCAGCTCCAGCTCCAGCGCGTCGTGCTGTTCTTCGAGCGCGGCCAGTTCTTCCTCGCCCAGCTCGCGGATCCCGGCATCGCTGTCGCCGGCCATTTCCCGCGCAGCGGCCATGTCCGCGTCGATGGACTCGTAGTCCGCGAACAGTCTCACGATCGGCTCGACCCGCGAATACTCCCTGGACAGGTCGCGAAACTGGTTCTGGTCGCCGATCACCTCGGGGTCGGCCAGCAGCCCGGCCAGTTCCTCGAAGCGATCGCGAACCGACTCCAGCTTGTGGCGTATCGACTCCTTCATGGCGGGCAGCTTACTCTTCTTTGAGGCCGAACAGTGCCCGGGCGGCGGCGATGATCTCGGCGTCGGAATTCTCGCCCGCTTCGCGGAGCTTCACGCTGGGGTTGTGGAGCATCTTCTTCATCAGCGCCGCGGTCGCGTATTCGAGCACTTCCTGGCCGTCGGCGCCCTTGGCGAGGCGTTTTTGCGCCTGCTTCAGTATATCCGCGCGCACCGCGTTCGCGTTCTCGCGCAGCGCCGTGATGAGCGGCGCAACCTGCTTGGCGCGCTCCATGTTGAGGTAGCGCGCGATCTCCTCGTCGAGAATGCGGTTGGCGTCGTTGGCGGCGGACTCGCGGTTGCCCTGGCCCTCAAGAACGACCTTGTTGAGGTCGTCGATCGTGTACAGGTACACGTCGTCGAGTTTGGCGACCTCCGCCTCGATGTCCCGCGGAACGGCGATATCGACAGCGAAGATCGGCTTGCGGCGGCGCGCCTTGATGGCGGCTTCCATCTGCGACCGCGTCACGACGGCCGTCGGGCTGGCCGTGGAGCTGATAAGGATGTCGGCCTCGGGCAGGGTGCCTTCGAGGTCGGACAGTGCGAGCCCGAAGCCGCCGAACTGGCTGGCCAGGTCGTGTGCGCGCGCGATGTTGCGGTTCGCGACGAACAGGCGCCCGATGTTCTTGCGCTTCAGGTGCTTGGCGACGAGTTCGATGGTGACGCCGGCGCCGACCAGCAGCGCCGTGTGCTTTTTGAAATCGGAGAAGAACTGCTGCGCGAGCGTGACCGCCGCGTAGGCGACCGACACCGGGCTGGAGCCGATCTCGGTGTCCGTGCGGACCTTTTTCGCGACCGAGAAGGTGTGCTGGAACAGCCGCGAGAGTTCCTTGCCGACGGTGCCGGCACCCTCGGCGTCGCGGTAGGCGTCCTTGAGCTGGCCGAGGATCTGGGGCTCGCCCAGGACCATCGAATCCAGCCCGCAGGCGACCCGGAAGATGTGCCGCAGGGCGGCGTCGTCGTCCAGTTCGAACAGCGTATCGGCAAACGAGGGGTCCAGGTTGTGCGCGTCGTACAGCCAGTCCTGCAGGCGCCGGCGGCCCGGGTCGTCTGCCATGACATAAAACTCGGTGCGATTGCACGTGGACAGCAGCACCGCTTCCTCGACGCCGTCGATGTCGCGCACAGCCTGCAGCGCGCCGGGAATCTGCTCCCCAGCGAATACGACCTGCTCGCGAATTTCGACAGGTGCCGTGTTATGGTTCAGCCCGAGTATTTTGAGCGGCATATCAGATTTACGGTGCGGCACCGGTCCGGTACCGGGAGGAATTCGTCCACGGAGTGCGTATCATAAGCGAACTGAAGGCACAGTTCCTTGTCTGTGTTACTCACACACCGCATTATCGCGACCTGGGCAGTGACGCAGCCGCGATGGGATGATCAGACTAATACCAATGCATCAACAGCCACGATTGCTGTCCGCCCTCTGGGTTGCGACGGTTCTAACCTTATTTTGCCCTATTGCCTTCGCCGATGACGAGGAGGCGCGCAGCGAGGCCGCGGCGCACCTGCTGCAGGCCGAACTGGCCCTGCAGGGCAGCGACTTCCTCGAAGCCGCGCGCGAGTATCGCAAGGCCGCCCAGGCGAGCAACAGCGTGGATATCGCCCGCCAGGCGACACGCGTCGGCTACAGCTTCGGCTTCAACGACGAGGCGCTGCTGGCCGCCAAGCGCTGGCTGGAGCTCGACGAAGGCAGCGACGAGGCGTTGCTGTACGTGGCCCAGTTGCAGCTGCGCCTCGGCGACCTGCGCACCGCGCGGCGCAACTTCAAGAAGCTGATCGAGCGCGGCGACGAGGATGCCGACCAGCGCCTGTTGTCGCTGGTGCAGGTCCTGTCCGAGGAGGACCCGGAAGACGCCGACAAGGTCATGCGCTGGCTCGCCAAGCCCTACAAGAAGTCGGCGTCGCGCAATACGCGACCGCCGCCATTGCGATGCAGGCCGGTGATACCGAGTACGCGGAGGAGCGTGCCCTGCGCGCCATCGAACTGGACCCGGAGTGGACCAAGGCAAAACTGCTGTATGCGCGCACGATGCTGCTCGCGGGCAGGCAGGACGAAGCGATCGACTATACGGCGCGCCTGATCGGCGACGATCCCGACCCGGATCCGGACGCGCGCATGGAGCTCGCGCTGATGATGATGACGGCCGGGCGCGACGATGACGCGCTGAGCCAGATCAACCAGGTCCTGCTGGAACAGCCGTCGCGGGCCGATGCGCTGCGCATGATGGCGATCATCAATTTCCGCCTGGAGAACCTCGACGCCGCCTGGGCGGATTTCCAGGACCTGCTCGCCAGCGGACGTTTTACGATGGACGCGCTGTATTACCTGGCGCGCATCGCGGACGTGCGGGGAGAACACGAGCGGGCAGTACGGCTGTATTCGCAGGTCCAGTCGGGCCCGAACGTCGTGGTGGCGCAGCGCCGCGCGAGCGCGCTGATCGCGTACCAGATGGATGACCCGCAGAAAGCGCTGCAGCAGCTCGAGGAGTTCGGCAACAAGAACCCGGGCAACGCGATCGACATGGTGCTGGCACGGGCACAGCTGCTGGCGTCGCTCGAGGAATACGATGAAGCCCTGGGGTTTTATGACAAGTACGTGACGTACCGGCCGGACGACGAGTCCGCATTGCTGGGCCGCGCCGAGCTGTTGCTGCGCATGGACCGGCTGGACGAGTCGATCGAGCAGTACCGTGCGGCGGCGGATCGCTGGCCCGAGAGCGCCATGTCGCTCAATGCACTCGGTTACACGCTGGCCGATCGCACCGACCAGTACCGCGAAGCCGAGAAACTGATCCGCAAGGCGCTCGAATTCGATCCCGACAGCGCCGCCATCATCGACAGCCTGGGCTGGGTGTTGTTCAAGCAAGGCGAATACGAAGCGGCGCTGGCGGAACTGCAGCGTGCCTACGAGATGCTCGACGACCACGAGGTTGCCGCGCATATCGTCGAGACCCTGGTCGCGCTCGACCGGCACGACGAGGCGCTCGAAGTGCTCGTGGATGCCGAGAGCCGGCACACGGACAGCCAACTCCTGCAAGATGTCAGAGACCGCCTGTTCCCGGAAACCGATTAGCGGGCGGATCGCGGGCATCGCGCTGCTCGCGATTCTGACGCTGGCATCGGGCTGCGCCGCGCGCAAAAGCCTCGAACTGCCGGATCTCGGCGACTGGGAAAGCCGCCGATTGCTGCTCGGCCAGCTCGACGAATGGGCGTTCAACGGCCGCATCGGCGTCGCCGCCGGCGACGACGGCTTCAGCGGTTCGCTCCGCTGGGTCCAGGCGGGTGACGATTTCGAGGCGACGGTCAGCGGGCCGCTCGGCATCGGCACGGTGCGCCTCGAGGGGGATGGCCGCAGCGTGCAGCTCACCGACAAGGACGGCGAACGGACCGTGCTGGAGGACGCGGAACGGGATCTCTACCTGCGCTACGGCTGGACTATTCCGGTCAGGAGCCTGCGCTACTGGGCGCTCGGCATCCCGGACCCCGCGTTGCCGGCGGAGACCCTGCTCGGCGACGACGGCCAGCTCGAGCGCCTGGTGCAGGGCGGCTGGCAGGTGGAAATCACGCGGTACGGCGACGGCGGCGGCCAGCGGATGCCGACGCGGCTCAGGGCGGCGAGTGACCAGACCCGCGTCAAGCTGTCGATACACAATTGGTCATTTTTTGATCAACCCGGCCGCTGACGGCAGCCTTCGTTGACACCTCCAGGACCTCCCCGCACAATTCGCACGGGCAAGCTGATACGACTGATAAATATTTGGGGCGTAGCCAAGTGGTAAGGCAACGGGTTTTGATCCCGTGATTCGCAGGTTCGAGTCCTGCCGCCCCAGCCATTAGAAGCAAAAGAGGGGACTGTCGTGGATATTGCAACAATGGCCGTGTTTACGGGAAACGCGCACCCGAAACTGGCCCACGACATCGCGCGCTGCCTCATGGTGCCGTTGGCACGGGCACACGTCGGCCGTTTTTCGGACGGCGAGATCAATGTCGAGATCCTCGAGAACATTCGCGGGCGCGAGACCTTCATCATCCAGCCGACCTGTCCCCCGGCTTCCGAAAACCTGATGGAATTGCTGGTGATGGCGGACGCGCGCGAAGCGCGCATCCGCGTCGCGGATCACCGCGGTCATCCCGTATTTCGGCTTCGCACGGCAGGACCGGCGGCCGCGCGCCGCCCGTGTGCCCATCACGGCGAAACTGGTCGCCAAGCTGATTGGCGCTGCCGGTGTCGATCGCGTCCTCACCGTGGACCTGCACGCGGACCAGATCCAGGGCTTCTTCGACATCGCCGTCGATAACGTCTACGCCTCACCGGTGCTGCTGGGCGACGTCTGGAAGCACGGCTACCCGGACATGGTGGTGGTGTCGCCCGACGTCGGCGGCGTGGTCCGGGCCCGGGCCCTCGCGAAGCGCCTCGACGATGCCGACCTCGTCATCATCGACAAACGCCGTGCCCGCGCCAACCAGTCCGAGGTCATGAACATCATCGGCGAACCCGAGGGCAAGAGCTGCATCCTGATGGACGACATGGTCGATACCGCCGGCACCCTCTGCCAGGCGGCCGCCGCGCTGAAGGCGCATGGCGCGGCCAGCGTGCATGCTTACATCACGCACGCGGTGCTGTCCGGGCCGGCCGTATCGCGCATCAGCGAATCGGAGCTCGACGACCTGGTCGTTACCGACACGATCCCGCTGAGCGAGGAAGCGCAGGCCTGCAAGATAATCCGCCAGCTGTCGACGGCGGAGCTGCTCGCCGAGACGATGCGCCGCATCTCGGACGAGGAGTCGGTCTCGTCCCTGTACGTGGATTAGCTTCAATCGCGGGCCGAGGCCCGCTCCTACAGTCGAAAAATACCCCGCCGGCCTGCGTTGTAGGAGCGGTTTTCGAACCGCGACCGATCTAGAGTACAGAAATGCGCATCATCAACCGGAAAGAAGTCGAACGCTTGCTGCCGATGGCCGCCTGCATCGATGCCATGGATGAAGCCATGCGCGCCGCATCGAATGGCTCGGTGTCCATGCCGCTGCGCCTGTTCACACCGCTGGCCGACGACAGCGGTTCGCTCGGACTGATGCCGGGGTCGACCCTCGAACCGCCGTATTTCGGCGCGAAGGTGATCAGCCTGCGCTTCGACAACCCGTCGAAGGGCCTGCCGACCGTGCAGGGGTATGTGTCGCTGTTCGATCACGACACCGGCCGGCCGCTCGCGCTGATCGAGGGGTCATCCGTCACCGCGATACGCACGGCGGCCGCGTCGGGTCTCGCCACTCGTGAACTCGCAAGACAGGACGCTCGCAGCCACGGCATCTTCGGCACCGGCGTGCAGGCGGTCACTCACATCGACGCGATCGCCTGCGTGCGGGACATCGGCCGGGTAGTCGTGTGGGGCAGGGACAGCGGTAAGGCCCGCCGATTCGCTGCGGAGCAATCGGAGCGTGCGGGGCTGGCTGTTACAGCCACGGACGACCCGGCTGAGGCGGCGGGCTGTGACGTGGTGAGCACCGTGACGGCGGCCACCGAGCCGGTGCTGAGGGGGGCGTGGCTGCAGCCCGGTTGCCACGTGAACCTCGTCGGCGTGCACACACCCGACGCGCGCGAGGCCGACACGGAGGCAATCCTGCGCTCGCGGGTCTACGTCGACCTGCTCGAATCGGCCATGAACGAGGCCGGCGACCTGCTGCTGCCGATCGCGGCGGGTGCGATGGATGCATCGCACATACTGGGCGAGATCGGCCAGGTTCTCCTGGGCACCGTGCCGGGCAGGGGCAGCGACGCCGACATCACGCTCTACAAGTCGCTCGGCATCGTCGCCCAGGACCTGTTCGCGGCGGCACACATCTACGCACGGGCCCTCGAAGAGGGGGTCGGGGTCGAGGTGGACCTTGCCTGACCGTTGGGGTACCATGCGCCGCCCGCAACGGGTTGGTCGCAGACCCGCGGGTGCCAGGTTCTGGCAAATTTACAATCAAATCAATCAGATAACGGAGCCCTATCATGGCTGAAGAATTCGATCTGATTGCGGAATTCCGGGACGACAAGGGGAAAGGTGCGAGCCGCCGCCTGCGTCGCGAAGGAAAAGTACCCGCAATCCTCTACGGTGGCGGCCGTCCGCCGCGCAACCTCGCGTTTGACCACAACCGGGTCATCCAGCAGCTCCAGAACGAATCGTTCTATTCGAGCGTCCTCAACGTCAAGGTGGGCGACAAGGAGCAGGCGGTGATCATCAAGGACCTGCAGCGCCATCCCGCGAAGCGCCAGATCCTGCACATCGACCTGCAGCGCATCCTCGAGGACGAGGAGATCCGCATGAACGTGCCGATCCACTTCCTCAACGAGGAAATGGCGCCAGGCGTGAAGCAGAGCGGCGGCAAGGTGTCGCACCTCATGTCCGACGTCGAAGTGGTCTGCCTGCCGAGAAACCTGCCCGAGTATCTCGAGATCGACATTGCCGACCTCGAGCTCGACGAAATGCGTTATATCTCGGACATTCCGTTGCCCGAGGGCGTCGAAATTCCGGCGCTGGCGCAGGGCGAGGAAGCGAACCAGCCGATCGTCTCGATCCACATCATCAAGGAAATGGTCATCGAGGAGGAAGAGGAGGGCCTCGAGGCTGCAGCACCGGGCGAAGTACCGGTTGCTGGCGAAGAGATCGAGGAAGAAGAGGCGTCTTCCGACGACGAGTCCAAAGAGGACTAGTCGCCGATCGTGTAGCCACCTGGAAGACCGCCCACGGGCGGTCTTCTTGTTTGTACCATTAGCGATATGACGACACTGCGCATGATTGCCGGGCTCGGGAACCCGGACGACAAGTACCTGAGGACCCTGCACAACGCGGGCTTCTGGTTCGTGGACGAACTCGCGCGCAAGTTTGGTGGCAGCTTCAAGTACGAGAAGAAGTTCGACGCGGAGTGCTGCAAGATCAGCGTCGGTGGCGACGACATCTGGCTCGTCAAGCCGCAGAGCTACATGAACCATAGCGGCGGGCCGGTACGTGCCGCGATGGACTACTACCGGGCGACACCCGGCGAGTTGCTGGTCGCACACGACGAGATCGACCTGCCGCCCGGGACGGTACGCCTGAAGAAGGGCGGCGGCCATGGCGGTCACAACGGTATCCGCGACGTGATCCGGCACTGCGGTGCGGATTTCCTGCGCTTGCGGATCGGCGTCGGCCATCCCGGCGAGAAGGACAAGGTGACGGGCTACGTGCTGAAACGAGCGTCGTCGGACGTCGAGGCGCTGGTCGAGAAGAACGTCGACGAAGCCGTCGCCGTGATGCCCGTGCTGCTGAAAGACGGGCTCAACGCGGCGATGAAGAAGCTGCACACGAAAATAGAAAAGGAAGACTGAGTGGCGATTACCTGCGGCATCGTCGGACTGCCGAACGTCGGCAAGTCGACATTGTTCAATGCACTCACCGCGGCCGAGATCGCGGCGGAGAACTATCCGTTCTGCACGATCGACCCGAATGTCGGCGTCGTGCCGGTGCCGGACCCGCGGCTCGATATACTGACCGGGATCGTCAAGCCGGCAAAAACGATCCCGACCACGATGGAATTCGTCGACATCGCGGGCCTCGTTGCGGGCGCGTCCAAGGGCGAGGGGCTCGGCAACAAGTTCCTCGCGAACATCCGCGAGACGAACGCGATCGCGCACGTCGTGCGTTGTTTCGAGGATGACGACGTCACCCACGTGGCCGGCCGCATCAACCCGATCGACGACATCGAGACGATCAACACGGAGCTCGCGCTCGCCGACCTCGAGTCCGTCGAGAAGCAGCTGTTTAAAGCCGAGAAGAACGCGAAGACGGCGAAAAAGGAAGACATCTACCTCCGCGACACGATCCGGAAGATCCGCGATCACCTGGCCGAGGGTAATGCCGTGCGCACGCTCGATCTGAATGAGAACGAGCGCAAGATCCTCAGGGAGCTGCACCTGATCACGGCGAAGCCCGTAATGTACATCGCCAACGTCGACGAAGGTGGTTTCGAGAACAATCCGCACCTCGACGCGGTGAAGGAGCACGCGGCAGCCGAGGGCGCCGAGGTCGTGGCTATCTGCGCCGCCATCGAGGCGGAGATCGCACAGCTCGACGAATCGGACAAGAAGGACTTTCTCGCCGATCTCGGCTTCGACGAGCCGGGGCTGAACCGCGTCATTCGAACGGGCTACAAGTTACTCGGCCTCGAGACTTTCTTCACGGCCGGACCCAAGGAAGTGCGTGCCTGGACGACGAAAGTCGGAGCGACCGCGCCGGAAGCGGCGGGCGAGATCCACACCGATTTCCAGAAAGGCTTCATACGTGCCGAAGTCATCGGCTACGACGATTTCGTGGCATACAACGGCGAGCACGGTGCAAAGGAAGCGGGAAGGCTGCGGCTCGAGGGCAAGGAGTACATCGTGCAGGAAGCCGACGTCATGCACTTCCGGTTTAACGTCTGACTGCGGCCAGAAACATTTCTTCCGTTCGATCAAAACCGGTAATTGAGTCTCACGAAGTATCGACGCCCAAGCACATCGAAACTATGTCTGGTTTAGCGCCCATCTGCGCTTTGTGTTATTCCACGATATCACCCTAGATGCAATCCGCGACCTCCCGCGTTTCCAGAGTATGGTCGCTACTATCGAAGCGGACATGGCCGAGCAACTGGAAAATGTTCGCGAGATGGAGCGTAGGGGCGAGCTGCCTGCCCTCAAGAAGCTCCAAGCCGAGCTGGCCGGCGATTAGGGACTTTCCGCAGTCCCGATGCATCGGCCAGCGGATCGGCTATAGTTTTTCTCAGAGGAAGCCGCGCAGCTTCATTGCCGCAGGGAGTTCACTATGAGCCAACGTACCAACATTATTTTTTACATAATCATTCTCGCCTTACTTGTGTCTTTTGGGGGCAACGCGCAGGCGGGCCCGGGCAAAGGCCCTGCCGAGGTCGCAAAGATCGAGGTAATGACCCAGAACCTGTACGTCGGTGCAAACGTGTTCCGGCTCTTCGAGCCGGCACCCTGCGGGCCGACTGCAGAGCGTTTTCGAGTTGTTCGAGACGGTCAAGGCGACGAACTTCCCCGAGCGCGCCGAGGCGATTGCGGACATCGTTCAACGCAACAGGCCGCACGTCATCGGGCTGCAGGAGGTATCGCTGATCCGCAGCCAGACGCCGGCCGACGGCGCGATCGCCCCGAACCCGGACGGCACGTTCACCTACGTACCGAACGCCGAGACCGTCGAGTTCGATTACCTGGAACTCCTCGTCAATGCGCTGGGCGCGAGAGGACTCGACTACGTCGTCGTGGAAGGTGCGACGGCCGAGGATGCCGATGTCGAACTGCCGATGGCGAGCTACGATGACGAGTGCAATTTCACGAGTGTGCCGGTCGACCTGCGTCTCAGCGACCGCGACGTGATCCTCGTGCGCGGCGACCTGGCGACAGCCAACGCGATGAACGCCAACTTCTCGTTCAACTTGCCTGTCGAGGTGCCGGCTGAGTTCCCGCCTGCGCCTCCGATCGTCCTTGCGTTCGAGTTCACACGCGGCTTCGGCGCCGTCGACGTGACAGTCGGCAAGTACACCCATCGGGTCGTCAATACGCATCTCGAAGTCGGCGACAGGAGCGATCAGTTCAGTCCTTTCAACCTCATCCAGTTTGCGCAGGCGTCCGAGTTGATCGGTGCATTGACCGGTGCGGCGTTGCCGCTGACGGTGGTCGGCGACTTCAATTCCTCGCCGAGTCCATTGGACCTGCGCCCGGCCTACGGCCTGATGTCGTTAAATGGCTATACCGACCTGTGGAACGTGCGCCAGGGCCCATTCGATCCGGGGTTCACCTGTTGTCACGATGAGGTGCTGCGAAACGAGGCACCGGTACTGGATGAGCGCATCGACCTGGTGTTTACGCGCCTGCCGATTGGCTCCGAACTACTGCCGATCCAGTCCGATGTCGTCGGCGTGCGCGCCAACGAGAAGACGGCCTCCGGCATGTGGTCGTCGGATCACGCAGGCGTCGTGACAACTTTGAAGTTCCGACGGTGACGAGCGAGCAGATAGCGCGTTTCCGCGAAAGGTAAAAGGGGTGAGCTGCCGACGCTCAAGGAGTGGCGTCGGCAGCTCGGTGAAAACGCTGGTTAGGGCGTTTTCCTGGGGGAAGTACTACATCCGGCAGGCAGCTGGCAGATACTTGTTTGGCAACGCAGCGTCGCCGTTGCAGTCCCATGTGACGCTGCCCGGCGTGGCCGAACTGGGCGTCATCGACAGGACGGCTCCGAAAATGTCGGGATGCACGGTGTTGCCGAAGCTGACCTCGATCGCGCCGCCGGCCACGATCTCCACCTGGGAGACGTATGCGCCGTTGATATTCGCCGCGGCTTCGAGGCCGGCCGAGCCGTTGCTCGACGCGAACGCGCCGGTGGTCTGGAAATACTCGGCCACGGCGATCTTTGCCGCCGTACTCATGTTGATGCCCTCCGCGACCTGCGAACGGATGACGTAGTTGGTGTAGGCCGGGATAGCGACGCTGGCGATGATGCCGATGATTGCGACTACGATCATCAGCTCGATCAGCGTAAATCCGGTCTGCTGTCTTGTCATTATTCCTCTCCGTTCGCAGGCCGCGGCACCTGCTGTATGAACTTTCTCAAAGTTCTGGCGCCTGCGCGTTACCATGCATCACGGCCAAAAATGAGACATTCGTCGCGTTTTATGTAGCGAAACCCGACAGACGCGGTGTTTCACGGGGCCTCCAGCGGGAATTGCGAGAAATTCTCAGGTTCCCGAGAATGGACATAAGATTAAAACTAATCCAAAGGACGGCTGAGGGTTGGCCGTTGTTACGGGTTCCAATCACGGTGGACCAAGGGTCGACGATGCGTAAACAGTTTGCGATTTTCACTCTTCTTGCGGCAACACTTGCCGTGTCTGTTGCCGCGGAGCCTGAGCCGGCAGGCGTGACCCGGGTCGTGATGCTGGGAACCGGTACGCCGAACGCCGATCCGCAGCGCTCCGGGCCGGCCGTCGCCATTGTCGTGAACGACACGCCCTACCTTGTCGACTTCGGCCCCGGCGTCGTGCGTCGCGCCGCGGCCATGTCCCCGGCTTATGGCGGAGCGATTGCCGGACTCGAGGTAGACAGGCTGCGTTACGCGTTTCTGACGCACCTGCATTCCGACCATTCGGCCGGCCTGCCGGACCTGATCCTGACGCCCTGGGTCCTGGAGCGGGACGAGCCGCTGGAACTGTATGGCCCCGACGGTATCGAGGAAATGGCGTCGAATATCCTCGAGGCCTACCGGGCGGATATCGACTACCGTGTCTACGGACTGGAGCCGGCGAATGACAAGGGCTGGCGGGTGAACGCGCACACGGTCGAAGAGGGCGTCGTGTTCGAGGACGACAACGTGACAGTGGAGGCATTCCGGGTTCGCCACGGCACCTGGCCCAATGCCTACGGGTACCGGTTCACGACGCCGGATCGGGTCATCGTCATCTCCGGGGACGCCGCGCCGGACGAAGCCATGGAGCGTTTTGCCAAGGGCGCCGATATACTGATCCACGAGGTGTATTCGGTTGAGGGCTTCAGGAAACGCGACCCCTTCTGGCAGAAGTACCACAGCAGTAACCACACGTCGGCACACGAACTCGGCGAGCTGGCGAGCCGGGCGCAGCCGAAGCTGCTGGTCCTGTACCACGTTCTTTTCTGGGGCGCGAGCGAGGAGACGGTGCTACGCGAGGTCCGGGAAAAGTACAGCGGGGAGGTGGTTTTGGCCGACGATCTGGACGTGTTCTAGGCGGGGCCGAGCCTTGACAGGCGCCATCCTCACCCGGACAATCTTCGCCCCGCTGGCCAAAAGGCCGCACCGGAAAATGGTGATGTAGCGGGGCGACGCAGTCGCAAGGTTAGAGCGACGGACTCATAACCCGTAGGTCGGTGGTTCATCCGAGGCCGGCGGAGCCGGCCGACAGACGCGCGAAGCGCGCCCGAAGGGCGAGGGCCGAAACGGCCCGAGTCAATTCCACCCGGTGGTGGCAGCGACTATCATGGGACAACGAATTTTTGGTGATGTAGCTCAGATGGTTAGAGCGACGGACTCATAACCCGTAGGTCGGTGGTTCAATTCCACCCATCACCACCAGAAACACAGAAAGGCCCCTCATCGAGGGGCCTTTCTTGTTTCCGGGGTAAGAGGAAAAGTGCCACCGAAGGTGGTTCACAAAACGCGCCAGCGTTTTGGACGCCGGAGGCGCCCCGGAGGGGTGAGGGCCGAAGGCCCGAACCGAGACCGGCGAAGCCGGTCGAAGCACGACGCACGTAGTGCGAGGCAGCGAAGCTGCCGTTCAATCCATTCCACCCATCACCACCAGCAAAGAAAAAGGGCGCCCTTGTGGCGCCCTTTTTTTTGCCTTGTGTGGCAGGACGAATCGGAACCACCGAAGGTGGTTCATAGAACGCGCCAGCGTTCTGGACGCCGCAGGCGCCCCGCGGGAGGGCTCGTTCGGTCAGAGTTCGTCTTCGATGGGCAGATGGGAGAAGAACCAGTCCTCGATCCGCTGCAGCATGGAGGCGGCGGGCTGCTCGGTCAGCGTGACGTCGTGGGACACCCAGACCACTTTGCCGCTGTTCGTCTATCTGCAGCTGCCAGGAATTGGTCTTGCTGAAATCCGGCGTGACTGCATCGCGAACCTCGGCGTTGAGGGCTTCGCTTTCGATCAGGAAGCCCATCTCGGTGTTGATGCGCAGTGATCGCGGGTCGAGATTGGCGCTGCCGATGAACACCTTGTCGTCGTCGATCACGAGCGCCTTGGCATGAAGCGCCAGCTGCTTCTGTTCGATCGGCGACAACATGTAGATGTCCCTGTCGGTGGCATCGATTCGGACTTCGTGCAGTTCCGCGCCGCTGTCCAGTAGCCCACGGATGTGGTTCCGATAGGCGCTGTGGGCGGTCAGGTGATTGTTCGACCGTATCGAATTGGTGAGCATGCGGATTCGCACGCCGCGATTCACCGCTCGTTCGACCGCGCCTTCGAGTTCCGGCGTCGGGATCAGGTAAGCGGAAACGATCAGCACTTCCTCGCTGGCGGCGTCGAGCATTTGCATCAGCGCGTGCGCAACCTGGACAGGCGCTTCGCCGGCCTTTGCCGGATTCTCCTCCGGCGGCTTATCGGCGAACAGCGTTGCCGTGCCATCCACAGCGTTGCTGATCAGTTCGCGCCATGACCCGAGCCTTTCCGCCCCGGTTTGCTCGGCGTGAATATGGATATTGGCATCGCGAACGTCGCGCGCCGCGTCGAGATCGGCCGCCGTGTGCCTGACGTGGGTCAGCGACTCGACCGGGACGGCCCAGCGATCGTTCCAGTAGTTGTCAAACTCGGCGCTGACGTCCAGCACGATTGGCCCGCCGACCATCACCTCCAGGTCGCGGAAGTTGGCAACCGCATGCAGGCCGAAATACTCATCCGCGAGGTTGCGGCCGCCGACAATCGCGATCCGGTTGTCGACGATCATCGCCTTGTTGTGCATGCGGTGGTCGAGCCGGTGAAACTCGGCGAGGTTGAGAGCCTGCCGGGTCACGACATTATTCGATCGGCGCTTGTAGGGGTTGTAGACGCGGTACTCGATGTTCGGGTGATGAACGAGTTCGAGCAGTATGTCGTCCTTGCCCAGCAGGAACGAGTCGTCCACGAGCAGTTTTACCTCTACGCCACGTTCGGCCGCCGCGACGAGGTGATCGAGTACCATGGACCCCACCGTGTCGACGCTCCACAGGAAGGTCTGCAGGTCGATGCTCTCGGTCGCGCTGTCGATGGCACGCAGACGCCAGTCCAGCGCGCCCGGTCCGTCGTTGAGCAGCACATACCATTCGCCGGGCCGCTCATCGGCAAGGGTGGTCCAGAGCTCAGCATCGGTAGGGGCGGGCGTGTACTCCGGCGGCAAATCCACGGGCTTCAGCGGGCTGCAGGCCGCCGCGAGCAAGGCCGAGCACAGGAGGATCGGCCGCTGAAGATACCCGTTGAAAATGCGCATGGTGCGGAGTTTAACCAAAACGTCTAGATTTGGGGACAGTGTCATCTAACCGAGACGGGAGAACTCAATGGACGTAGGCGCATTTTCAGTCAGTTTGAGCGTGAAGGACATCGCAGCGTCCCGCGACTTTTATCAGATACTGGGTTTCGAACCGGTGGGCGGGAATGTCGAGGAGAACTGGCTGATCCTGAGGAACGGCGACCACGTCATAGGGCTGTTCCAGGGCATGTTCGAAAAGAACATGCTGACCTTCAATCCCGGCTGGGACCAGCAGTGCAACCCGACGCGAGTCGTTCACCGACGTGCGCGAGATCCAGCGCGTGCTCAGGGACTCAGGGCCTCGCACTCGACAGCGAGGCGGACGAGTCGTCCGAAGGTCCGGCCAGCATCATGCTCACGGATCCCGACGGCAACCCGATACTGATCGACCAGCACAGATAGCCTTCAGCCTCTCCATCTTGATGCGGGTCGGATTGCGCTAGTCGCCCGGCGCTGCCTGCAGCGATTCCTCGATCTCTTTCGCGGCAAGCGGGTGGTACGTCGGCTTCGCTTTCTCGAAGACCCTGTTGGCCATTCCGCTCATGCCCGCGCCCATCATGTCTTCGTACAGGACGCCGATAAACTTCGTCCGGCCGATCGTTACCAGGAAATCCTCCAGCCGCTCGAAGGCCGGCTCGTAGCCGTTGCGGATGGCGATGCGCAACCAGCTGAACGCGATCTCGTTGTTCCGTGCCGTGGTCAATCGGAACGCGGAATCCAGGTCCTCGAGCTTGTCACGCCGCAGATGTTGCGGCATGCCGTCCAGGAACCGCTTCCAGTGATGGTAGGTCCAGTCACCGGTGTCGATGTTCTCTGCCGCGATTTGCCCGGCCAGCCAGCCTTGCCGTGCCTCCTCGACGGGCGCGAAGGCGGCTGAGCGGGGTACCGGCGCGCCTTCAGGCAACCCCGGCTCGAAGATCCACTGCCGGATGCGCTCCATGTTGACCGACTCGGGATGATCCGCGACCAGCGTCCGCTCCATGTAGTCGACGAACTCTTCCGTCGAGATGCTCCGGAACGCGAACGCGTTGAAGTAGTCCAGCAGGAAACGGTCGAACGCCTCGCGGCCGACGGCGAGCTCCAGTTCGTACAGGAACAGTGAGCCCTTTTCGTACGCGATGCTGGTGAACACCTCGTCCGGATCGCGGCCGCGCAGGTCGACGGCCAGCGCCTGGTCACGATCGTCCAGGTCCGGCAGTTCGTCCTTCAGCTCGGCATAGCCGAGGGCCATCTCCATCGAGTAACGCTCGTCGCCGAAGACGGCCTCCATGATGCGGTTGGTGAGGTAGGTCGTGAAGCCCTCGTTGAGCCAGAAGTCTCGCCAGGTCGCGTTGGTCACCAGGTTGCCGGACCAGGAGTGCGCCAGCTCGTGCGCGATCAGCGCGACGAGGCTCTTGTCGCCTGCGATGACCGTCGGCGTGATGAAAGTCAGGCGCGGGTTTTCCATCCCGCCGATGGGAAAGCCGGCGGCAGTATCAGCAGGTCGTAGCGATCCCAGCGGTACGGCCCGAAGGTCTCCTCCGTCCTCTCGAGCATCGCCTCGGTGTCGGCGAACTCGGCGGCAGCGGCCTCGAGGATCTCGGCTTCGGCGTACACGCCGGTGCGCTCGCCCATCGCCCGGAACTCGACGTCGCCGACCGCGAGCGCGATCAGGTACGGCGGGATCGGCTGCGGCATGTTGAACGAGAACTCGCCGTCCAGTTCCGCCTCCGGATCATTGTCTGCGCTCATCACCGCCCTCAGCTCGGGCGGCGTGCGAACCGTGGCATCGTAGGTGATGCGCACACCGGGCGTGTCCTGCAGCGGTATGAAGCTGCGCGCGTGGATCGACTGCGCCTGCGTGTACAGGAACGGATACTGCTTGCCGGCGGTCTGCTGCGGCTCGAGCCACTGCAGCGCGAGCGCGTCGGGCGAGGTCTCGTAACGGATCGCGACCGTCGTCGCATCGGCCGGCAACCCGATATTCAGCGGTGCGCCGAGCTCCGGCGAGCCTTCCCCGATGGAGAACGCGGCATCGACGAACCTGCCGTCGCTTCCCGCACGCACGGAGTCGATCTTGAGCCCGCGGGTATCGAGGACCAGGGCGTTGTTCTCTGCGTTGAGCCGGTCGAGGTGCAGCGTTGCTTCGCCTTCGAGGACCCTGCGCTCGAAATCGACCGTGAACTCGAGGTCGATATGCGTGGTCCGGTAGTCGTCGGTGTTCGCGAATGAGTGGTAGTCGAGACCCGAGACCGGCTCGTTGCCTGATTCGACAGCGGGCTGCGCCGGCTGGCCGCCATCGGGTTTCGAGCATGCGCCGAGCAGCGCAATCGAGACGCAGACCGCAAGCGCCTGCCACTTCATCGTTGTGAGCATCCGTACCTCGGGGGCTGAATTCGGGGCGTTACAGTACCCGCGCACCCCCCGAAACGCTACCCGTCGGCGGCAAAGGGCAGGGGATACTCGATGTTCGCCTCGCGGATCATCTGTTCCCAATCGGTCATCATCTGTGCAAAGGCCCCGGCGTCGAACGCGGCGAGCTGCCTGTCGCCTTGTTCCGTGAGCGCCGTCAATTCGTACCGCACCTCGACCTCGGTGCCGCCGGTGCCGTCGCTCCGCGCCAGCACTTCCACCGTGCCTGCGCGCGTATCCGGCGCTATGCGCGCGTAGCGCGCGTGCATTGCACTCGCATCGTAGTCGACGACGATCCAGTAGGCTTTGTCGCCCCCGGCGCGGGTGACGAAGACGGAGCCCTGCGCGCGCCCGTCACCGCCACGGAGCACGTCAGGATCCCAGTCGTCGATCCAGAATCTTTCCCCGGGCGCGGTAAACAGCTGGAAAGCGTGTTCCGGCGGGGCGTCCACATGCAGCGTGCCCGCGTGCGCAATCGATCGGTTCATGGTGTTCTCCCGTAAGCGTGGTGCAGAAAGTTACCATGGTACCAAGATAACATCAATACGATTATCCCGACGAGATCGCGGCGCTGTATCAAATGCCGACGGGCACCCTTATAATCCGCGCCCTCGCTGCTTTCCTCCACCGCACCCCATGCCTGATATCGCCCGGTTGCGAAATATCGCAATCATCGCTCACGTCGACCACGGCAAGACCACGCTGGTCGATCAACTCCTGCAACAGTCCGGGACCCTCGGGCCGCGTGCGGCCGTGCCCGATCGGGTGATGGACTCCAACGACCTCGAGCGCGAGCGCGGTATCACGATCCTTGCGAAGAACACCTCGATCAACTGGCAGGACTACCGGATCAACATCGTCGATACGCCCGGGCACGCCGACTTCGGCGGGGAAGTGGAGCGTGTATTGTCAATGGTGGACTGTGTGCTGCTGCTCGTCGACGCCGTCGACGGCCCCATGCCGCAGACGCGCTTCGTGACGCAGAAGGCGTTCGCGCGGGGGCTGGTGCCGCTCGTGGTCATCAACAAGATCGACCGCGACGGCGCGCGCCCGGAGTGGGTGCTGGACCAGACGTTCGACCTGTTCGACCGGCTCGGCGCCACCGAGGAGCAGCTCGATTTTCCCGTGATCTATGCGTCTGCACTGCAGGGCTATGCGGGGAGGGAACCCGGCGTGCGCGAAGGCGACATGACGCCGCTGTTCGAAGCGATCGTCGCAAATGTGCCGCCGCCGCCTGTCGACAGAGCCGGCCCGTTGCAGCTGCAGGTGTCGAGCCTGGACTACGATCCCTACGTCGGCGTGCTCGGCATCGGTCGGATCCAGCGCGGTGAGATCGAGACGAATTCCAGGGTCAGCATCGTGGCCGCGGATGGGTCCGTGCGCAATGCACGCGTGCTCGAGCTGTATGGATTCGAAGGACTCGTGCGCAAGAAGATCCCGTCGGCCAGCGCCGGCGACATCATCGTGTTCAGCGGCATCGATGACCTGGCGATCTCGGACACCTTGTGTCCCAGGGACAAGCCCGAAGGACTGCCGGCACTGGCCGTTGACGAGCCGACCATCAGCATGACGTTCCAGGTGAACAAGTCACCGTTCGCTGGCAAGGAAGGCAAGTTCCTGACGAGCCGCCAGATCAGCGAGCGCCTGCAGCAGGAGCTCAAGCACAACGTCGCGCTGCGCGTGGTAAACACCGAGGACCCGGACAAGTTCCGCGTCTCGGGCCGCGGCGAACTGCATCTGTCCGTGCTGATCGAAAACATGCGCCGTGAGGGTTACGAACTGGCCGTGTCACGGCCGGAAGTCATTTTCCACGAAGAAGAGGGCGTGAAACTCGAACCGTGGGAGCAGCTGACCGTCGATTGCGAAGACGCCTACCAGGGCGCGGTCATGACCCGGCTCGCGGACCGCAAGGGTGAACTGCAGGCGATCCTGCCTGACGGCAAGGGCAGGGTTCGGCTCGACTACCGCATCCCGACCCGCGGCCTCATCGGTTTTCGCACCGAGTACCTGACCGCTACGGCGGGCACCGGTCTGATGTATCACGTGTTCGAGAAGTACGACCGCTATTTCTCCGAAGATCTCGGGCAGCGAAACAACGGCGTGCTGGTTTCGATGACCAAGGGCAAGGCGCTGGCTTATGCGCTCTTCAACCTGCAGGAGCGCGGCCGACTGATGATCGGTCATGGTGAACCGGTTTACGAAGGCATGATCATCGGCATCCACAGCCGCGGCAACGATCTGGTCGTCAACCCGACCAAGGCGAAGCAGCTGACGAATATTCGTGCGGCGGGCACAGACGAGAACCTCGTGTTGACGCCACCGATACGCTTTTCGCTGGAGCAGGCACTCGAGTTCATCGATGACGACGAGCTCGTCGAGGTTACGCCGCAGACTATTCGCCTGCGCAAGAAGCGGCTGACCGAAGTCGAGCGCAAGCGCGATTCGCGCATGCGCGCCTGACACTTTTCGGTAATATTGGCCTCTCCTGACAACCTGAACGACAACAACAAGGACAGGCCATGAACCAAACCATACTCGCGGCCGCGCTGGCCGCGTTGCTCACGTTTATCCCGCTGGCAGCAGTCAACGCCGATGAAGGCGGTGGCCAGAGAGCGGTGCTCGTCACGGGTGCGAGCACCGGTATCGGTCGCAACATCACCGAGCGGCTCGCCTCGGAGGGCTATTTCGTTTTCGCGGGCGCGAGGAAGGAAGAAGACCTCGCGGAGCTCGACGCGATCGATAACGTCAGGGCAGTGCGCCTCGACGTCACGTCGCAGGAGGACGTCGACGCGGCCGTCGAGATCGTCAAGCGGGAAGGGAAGGGGCTCTACGGCCTCATCAACAACGCCGGCGTGGCGGTCATCGGCCCGCTGTCGCAGACGCCGGACTCGGATCTGCAATTCGTCTTCGGCGTCAATATCGGCGGCGTCGTGCGCGTCACGCGCGCGTTTGCACCGATGATTATCGAGAGCAAGGGCCGCATCACGACGACCGGCTCGATCTCCGGAATTCTGTCGAGCCCCACGCTCGGGGTGTACAGCATGAGCAAGCACGCCGTCGAAGCCTACACGGACTCACTCGCAGGCGAGATGGCCGAGTATGGCGTGTCGGTCAGCGTCATCGAGCCCGGCAACTACAAGTCGAAGATTCGCCGCACGACGATGCAGCGTACGAAAGAAAAGATGGAAGCAGCGGGCATCGAACCGACCGAGGAACAGCGTGCGCGTTTCGATGGCACGGCAGATCGCGAACTGGCGCTGAAGGAACCCGACGAGGTATCGGACGCGTTCATGCACGCCCTGTTCAGCGACCAACCGAAGCGACGTTACATGGTCGTGCCGAATGCCGAGGAAGCCGAGCGGACTATCCGCAAGGCCATCGAGGAACTCGCGCAGCTCAACGAGTGGCAGGCGTACAGCTTCGATCGTGACCAGCTGGTGAAGATGCTCGACCAGGCCCTGACGAGCCCGTAGGGGCGCGCCTAGCTGCGCGATCAAGCCCCGATCGCGGTTCGAGAACCGCTCCTACGGCAGGAGCCAGCCGGTCTTTCTGCAGGAGCGCGCCTCGGCGCGCGAATGGATCGCGGTTCGAGAACCGCTCCTACAGCAAGAGCCAGCCGGTCTCTCTGCAGGAGCGCGCCTCGGCGCGCGAATGGATCGCGGTTCGAGAACCGCTCCTACGGCAGGAGCCAGCCGGTCTTTCTGCAGGAGCGCGCCTCGGCGCGCGAATAAATCGCGGTTCGAGAACCGCTCCTACGGCAGGAGCCAGCCGGTCTTTCTGTAGGAGCGCGCCTCGGCGCGCGAATGGATCGCGGATCGAGAACCGCTCCTACGGGCAGTCCGGCTGGTTTTCCGGGGCGGCGTCTTTAAAAGCCTGCAGCTCGTTGCAGGCATCGGTGACGGCGACGAGGCGCGGGTATTCGTCCAGCGGAACCTTGAAGCGGCGTGCGTTGTACATCTGTGGTACGAGCAGCGCGTCGGCAAGGGTGACGTCCTTGCCGAAAGCATAGGGCCCGTGATGTGCGTAACGCACCGACAACTCCTCGCAGGCGCGAAATCCTTCGGCGATCCAGTGCGCATACCAGTCGCTTTTCTGTTTGTCGGCAGCGCCCAGTTCGTCGGAGAGGTAGTTGAGTACCCGCAGGTTGTTCAGCGGATGGATGTCGCAGGCGATCACGTTGCAGAATGAGCGCACCTTGCTTCGCGACGGTTCCGAGCGGGGCAACAAAGGCGTGCCCGGATGCGCTTCCTCGAGGTACTCGAGGATGGCCATTGACTGGCCGATCGCGGTCTTGCCGTCGTCGAAGAACGGCACCAGCATCTGCGGATTGATTGCCCGGTACTCGTCCTTGCGGTGTTCGTCGTCGCCGGGCTTCAGCGAAACCGGTATCGGCTCGTAATCCATGCCCTTGAGATTGAGCGCGATGCGGACCCGGTACGCCGCCGACGAACGCCAGTACGTGTAGAGTTTCGCGGCCATCGGCGCAGGTTAGTACTGCTTAACCTCGTGATCAATCGCGCCGAAGATCGACAGGCCATCCGCGTCGCGCATCTCGATCCGTACCCGGTCGCCGAATCTCAGGAATCCTGTCTGCGGCTTGCCGGACTCGATCGTCTCGATCATGCGGATTTCCGCGATGCAGGAATAGCCCACGCCGCCGTCTTCGATCGGCCGTCCCGGGCCGCCGTCGAGCTTGTTGGAGACCGTGCCCGACCCGATGACCGTGCCGGCGCCGAGCGGACGTGTCCGTGCGGCATGGGCGATGAGCTGGCCGAAGTCGAAGGTCATGTCGATGCCCGCGTCGGGCCGCCCGAAGGGGTCCTCGTTCAGGAACGAGAGCAACGGCATGTGCAGCTTGCCGGCTTTCCATGCGCCGCCCAGCTCGTCCGGCGTGACGGCGACCGGCGAAAAGGCGCTCGACGGTTTCGACTGGAAAAAGCCGAAGCCCTTGCCGAGTTCGGCGGGTATCAGGTTCCGGAGTGAGACGTCATTGACGAGCATCAGCAGCTTGATGTGCGACAGTGCTTCGCGCGCGCTGACACCCATCGGCACGTCATCGGTAACTACGGCGACCTCGGCCTCGAAATCGATACCCCAGTCTTCGCTCCCCGCGAGGATCGGTTCGTTCGGGCCAATGAAGGAGTCGGAGCCGCCCTGGTACATCAGGGGATCCGTCCAGAAACTCTCCGGCATCTCGGCGCCGCGTGCCTTGCGGACCAGTTCGACGTGGTTGACGTAGGCAGAGCCGTCCGCCCACTGAAAGGCCCGTGGCAAAGGCGATTCGCACTGCGCGGGGTCGAAATCCTCGCCCGGCTTGCCGCTCTGCAGCCGCTCCGCGATCGCTTCCAGGCCTGCCGAACAGTCTTCCCAGTTGTCGAGCGCCTCCTGCAGGGTGCGCGCGACGTCGCTTGCCGGGAGATAGCGCGACAGGTCGTGCGACACGACAACGAGCCGGCCGTCGCGGCCGTCCTTGAGTGATGCCAGTTTCATTGAATGACCCCTGTTCTAATCGTCTGTTCTTCTTCAGTCATTGTGACGCTGTCAGTTCAGTGCCTATTCCTGGCCGCCCGTGAATTCCAGTTCATGCAGCCAGGCCGCGTGCCGCGGTGCTTTCTTGGTGCGGCTCCATTCCTCCAGCATGTCGGGCGCCACGCGCTTGAGTTCGTCGATCTGCTCCTGCGTCTGCGTGTTCGCAACGAGCTCGAGTCGATGCCCGTTGGGGTCGAAGAAGTAGATCGACTGGAAGATGCCGTGGTTGGTCGGGCCGATCACGTCAACGCCCTGCGCTTCGACGTGTTCCCTGGCCGCGAGCAGGGCGTCGTAATCCTCGAGCTCGAAGGCGATGTGCTGAACCCATTCCGGCGTATTCTCGTCGCGGCCCATTTCCGGTCTCGTCGGCAACTCGAAGAACGCGAGCACATTGCCCATGCCGGCATCGAGAAAGACGTGCATGTACGGATCAGGCTCCTTCGTCGAAGGCACCCTGTCTTCCGCGAACGCGACCGTGAAGTCCATGTTCAGCACGCGCTGGTAAAACTCCACGGTTTCCTTCGCGTCCCTGCAACGGTACGCAACGTGGTGAATTCGCTTCAGTTCCATGGCTGCCTCCTAGCCTGCGTCTTCCGCGGACACGATGCCGCGCGCGATCTGGTCGCGCTCGATCGACTCGAACAACGCCTTGAAATTGCCTTCGCCGAACCCGTCATCCTGCTTGCGCTGGATGAATTCGAAAAAGACCGGGCCAATCATGAGTTCCGAGAAGATCTGGAGCAAGAGCCGCGGTTCGCCGTCCTGCGTGCTGCCGTCGAGCAGGATGCCGCGCGACTGCAGTTCATCCACGGGCTCACCGTGTCCCGGCAGGCGTTCTTCGAGCATTTCGTAGTAGGCGCCCGGCGGAGCGGTCATGAACGGCAGGCCGCGAGCCTGCAGCCGGTCCCAGCACGCATAGAGGTCGTCGCAGGACAGCGCGATGTGCTGAATCCCCTCGCCGTTGTATGCCATCAGGAATTCCTCGATCTGGCCGGTGCCCTTCGAGGCTTCCTCGTTCAGTGGAATACGGATCTTGCCGTCGGGCGCAGTCATCGCCTTTGAAAGCAGGCCCGTGTACTCGCCCTTGATATCGAAATAGCGGATCTCACGGAAATTGAACAGTCTCTCGTAGAACTTCGCCCAGTATTCCATGCGTCCGCGATAGACGTTGTGGGTCAGATGGTCGATCTCGGTGAATCCGCAGCCTTCCGGGTTGCGGTCGACGCCGTCGAAGAACTCGAAGTCGATGTCATAGATCGTGTTGCCGGGCGTGTAGCGGTCGATGAGGTACAGCGGCGCGCCGCCGATGCCGCGGATTGCCGGCAGCCGCAGCTCCATCGGTCCGGTGGGAATCTCGATCGGTTGCGCGCCCATTTCCAGCGCGCGGTTGTAAGCGACATGCGCATCCTTGACGCGGAATGCCATACCGGCCGCGCAGGGGCCGTGCTCCTGCGAAAAGTAGTACGCGTGGCTCTTGGGCTCCTCGTTCAGGATGAAGTTGATGCCGCCCTGGCGGTACAGCGTGACCTTCTTGGAGCGGTGGCGCGCGACGGCCTCGAAGCCCAGCGCGTGGAACACGGGCTCCAGCACGCCCGGCTCGGGTGACGCAAATTCGACGAACTCGAAGCCGTCGAGTCCCATCGGGTTTTCGAACAGGTCCGGCATGGGAATCTCCAGTTTTCTATTACACGGGATACCCTGACATTTTGCGCGATTTTCGCGCACTTTGTGTCCTTAGCTGACTGTTATTTTGCAAATACCGAAACAAATATTTCAAATTTGGCCGCTTTTTGAGCTAGGATGCCCGGATGAAATTGTCTGCCGCCGACAAGCGCCTGCTCGACGCCCTGCAGCAGGACGTGACCCGTCCGCAGGCGGACCTGGCCGAGATCGCCGGCATGTCGCGCACCTCCGCCTGGCGCCGGATTCGCGATTTCGAAGAGAGCGGCCTGATCGAGGGGAAGGTGGCGTTGCTGCACCCGCAGAAGGCCGGGTTTCATATCCAGGTGCTGCTGGCCGTTTCGATGACCGGGCACACTGACGACAACCGGCGGAGCTTCGAAGAACACATCGCCGGTCTCTCCGCGGTGACCGAGTGTTTCACGGTTGCGGGCGAACGCGACTACGTGCTGCATGTCGTGGTCCCGGACATGGAGACCTATACGGAATTCCTGCAGTCGGAAATTCTGAAGCATCCCGCCGTGCGTTCGGCCAGTTCGACGTTCGTCCTGCAGCGCGTGAAGTACACGACGATGCTGCCGCTGTCGGGCTAGCCTGCGGTCGACACGAGGAAGGTGATCGAGCGCGCAGGCGCCGCGAACGAGCAGCCGTCCGCCGCGACCGAGGCATTGTCCGCGGACCAGGCCACCCGCCAGGGCTGACCCGGCATTCCGTTCGGCAGGCGAAAAGCCACCGTGTCGTCGCCGTTGTTAACCAGCACCGCCGCCCGCGACTTCACGCCGTCTTTTGATGACTCCGCGAACATGACCTTGAAAGGCGCCGGTCCCGACCAGTCATCTTCGTGCATCTCGTTGCCGTCGGCGTTGAGCCATTCGATGTGCACCGACGTGAGCGCCGATTTCTGTCTCGCCGTGCAGGTATTCAGGGAGCCGCAGCAACGGCCACTCGCGTCTGAGGTGAATGAGCTCGCGCACTTCCAGCGCGAACTCGGGATCGTCTTCGAGCCCGGACCAGTCCAGCCAGCCGGTCTCATTGTCCTGCGCATAGGCGTTGTTGTTGCCGCCCTGCGAATTGCCGAATTCGTCGCCCGCGAGCAGCATCGGCGTACCCTGTGAGAACAGGAGCGACGCCAGCAGGTTCAGGCGGTGGCGCCGCCGCGCTGTGAGTATGGCTCGATCCGTGGTGTCGCCCTCGGCGCCGTGATTGCAGCTGTAGTTGTGTGCGTGCCCGTCGCGGTTGTCTTCGCCGTTTGCCTCGTTGTGACGGTGCTCGTAGCTCACGACGTCGGCGAGCGTGAAGCCATCGTGGCTGCTCACGAAATTGATGCTGGCGTATGGCGCACGGCCGCGGTGGTCGAAAATGTCGGCCGAGCCGTGCAGGCGGCGGGCGAATTCGCCGTTCATGCCGGTTTCGCCGCACCAGAAGCGACGCACCGTGTCGCGATACTTGTCGTTCCATTCCGCCCAGCGATCCGGGAACTGGCCGAGCTGGTAGCCGCCGGGACCCGGATCCCAGGGTTCGGCGATGAGCTTCACGTCCCGCAATCCGGGATCGTCGCTGATCGCCTGCAGCAGCGGATGCTCCGGCGAGTAGCCATGTGCATGGCGGCCCAGGATCGTTGCGAGGTCGAAGCGAAAGCCGTCCACACCCATTTCGCCGGACCAGTAACGCAGGCAATCGAGTACCAGTGCCTGCACCTGCGGATGGTCGGCGTTGAGCGTGTTACCGGTGCCGGTGTCGTTCACGTACGCGGCGGGATCGTCCGGCTCGAGCCGGTAGTACGCCTGGTTGTCGAGGCCGCGGAAGCACAGCGTCGGTCCGGAGCCGTCGCTCTCGCCCGTGTGGTTGAAGACGATGTCGAGGATGACTTCCAGGCCGGCATCGTGGATGGCATTGACCATCTCGAGGAATTCGCGCCGCGCGCCGCGCGCCGCAAACCGGGGCATCGGGGCGAAGAAAGCAACCGTGTTGTAGCCCCAGAAGTTGTGCAGGCTGCGCTTCGCCAGGTGGTGCTCGTCGATGTAGGCCTGTATCGGCAGCAGCTCGACGGAAGTGATGCCCAGCGACCGCAGGTACTCCAGCACGCTGCCGTTGCGCATGCCGGCGAAGGTGCCGCGCAGCATGTCCGGCACGGCCGGATGGCGCATCGTGTAACCGCGAAGGTTGGTTTCGTAAATGACGGTCTGCGACCACGGGATGCCCGGGCGTTCGCGGAGGGCGATGTCGGGTGGCGCGCAGACGACTGACCTGGGAACGTAAGCGGCACTGTCGAGGCTACTCATCGTGAATTCGTCGGCTCCCGGTACATAGTCGAACACGGCGGCGTGCCAGGTGAAATCGCCATCGAGATCCCGGCAGTAAGGGTCCAGCAACAGCTTGTTCGGGTTGCAACGCAGGCCGGCCTCGGGCTGCCAGGGTCCGTGAACGCGGAAGCCGTAACGCTGGCCGGGCTCGCAGCCCGGCAGGTAGCCGTGCCACACGCCTTCGGTGCACTCGGGCAAAGCGTACGTCGCCGCCGGTTTGCCGTGCCGGGTAAACAGGCAAAGCTCGACGGACTCGGCAACCGAGGAATACACGGCGAAGTTGACGCCGTCATCGTCCGGCGTCGCGCCGAGCGGGGCAGGGCTGCCGGTCTCCATGAGCCTATTTCGGTTTCGCGACGTCCAGGTTGATCGGGTCGAGGTGCCAGATGCCTTCGTTGTAGTCACGCATGGTACGGTCCGTCGAGAAGCGGCCCGATGCTGCGGAATTGAGGATACTCATCCGTGTCCAGCGCTCCACGTCGAGATAGGTCGCATCCGCCGCCCGCTGTGCGTCGATGAAGCTGCGGAAGTCCGCGGCCGTCATCCATTGATCAGCGGGCTCGCGGATCGACTGGATGACCGAATCCAGCGCGCCCGGCTCGAAGCGATTGAAGTGACCGCTGTCGAGCAGGTGCATGACACGGCTGAAGTCCTCGTCGGCGTCGATGATGGCTTGCGGGTCGTACTGGCCGCGCATTGCCTGGATCTCCTCGACCGTGAGGCCGAACAGGAAAAAGTTCTCCTCGCCGACCGCGTCGCGAATCTCGACGTTGGCCCCGTCGAGCGTGCCGATCGTCACGGCACCGTTCATCATGAATTTCATGTTGCCGGTGCCTGACGCTTCCTTGCCGGCCGTCGATATCTGTTCCGACAGGTCAGCAGCCGGACAGATGACTTCCATCGCCGATACGTTGTAATCCGGGTAGAAGACCAGCCGCAGCCGGTCGTCCATGAGCGGATCGGAGTTGATGACGCGTGCCACGTTGTTGATGCACTTGATGACGTTTTTCGCCATGACGTAGCCAGGCGCTGCCTTGCCGCCGATGATGATTGCGCGGGGCGGAATTTCGTCAGCATCGCCGCGGCGTATGCGGTCGTACAGGTGGATCGTGTGCAGGACATTCAGCAGTTGCCGCTTGTATTCGTGGATGCGTTTCACCTGCACGTCGAACAGCATGCTGCTTTCTACATGCACGCCGTTCTTCTCCTGCAGCGCGCGAGCCAGGCGCGCCTTGTTGGCGAGTTTGACCTTGCGCCATTCGCTCCGGAACTCGGCATCGGCAGCATGTTCACGCAGCTGTTCCAGTTCGTCGAGATTGGTTATCCAGCCGTCGCCGATCTTGCTGGTGATGAGGTTGGCGAGGCCGCCGTTGCAGGCCGCGAGCCAGCGGCGCTGGGTCACGCCATTGGTCTTGTTGTTGAATTTCGCGGGCCACAGCTCCGCGAAGTCACGGAAAAGACCTTCCTGCAGCAGGCGCGAATGCAACTCCGCGACGCCATTGACGGAATAGCTGCCTACGATTGCGAGGTAAGCCATGCGGATCATCGGCTCGTGGCCTTCCTGGATCAGCGACATGCGGGCAATGCGGTCCGTGTCGCCCGGCCAGCGCTGGTTGATCTCGGCGATAAAGCGCGCGTTGATCTCATAGATGATGTCGAGGATGCGGGGCAAGAGGCGCCGGAACATGGACACCGACCACATCTCCAGTGCTTCCGGCAGCAGCGTATGGTTTGTGTAGGCCATCGTTTTGCGCGTGATGTCCCAGGCGTCGTCCCAGTCGAGCAGGTAATCGTCGACCAGGATGCGCATCAATTCGGCGACAGCGACCGCCGGGTGCGTGTCGTTGAGCTGGAAACAGTTCTTCTCGGCAAAGCCGGTCAGGTCGCCGTCATGGTGGTAATTCCAGTAGCGCAGCGCGTCCTTCAGGCTTGCCGAGGCGAGGAAGTACTGTTGCCGCAGGCGCAGTTCCTGGCCATTCTCCGTGGCCGCATTCGGGTACAGCACCATCGTGATGTTCTCGGCTTCGTTCTTCGATGCCACCGCGTCGGCGTAGCTGCCGGCATTGAACTCCGTGAGATCGAATTCGTCCGTTGCCGCTGCGGACCAGAGGCGCAGCGTATTGACGATGTCGTTGCGATAGCCGGGCACGGGCACGTCGTAGGGGATCGCGAGCACGTCCTGCGTGTCGACCCAGCGGTAGCGCGTCTTGCCGGCCCCATCCTTGTACGTCGTCGTGTGGCCGCCGAACTTGACGGTCTGGGCGAATTCGTAGCGTTCGACTTCCCAGGGGAAGCCCTCACGCAGCCAGGGATCCGGCTCCTCGACCTGGAAGCCGTTCTGGATGCGCTGGTGGAACATGCCGTAGTTGTAACGAATTCCGTAGCCGACCACGGGCAGGGCGAGGGTGGCGCAGCTGTCGAGGAAACAGGCGGCCAGGCGGCCGAGACCGCCGTTGCCGAGCCCGGCATCGGCCTCACGGTCGAAGACGGTCTCGAGGTCCAGTCCGAGCCGGCTCAGGGCCTCGCGGGTCTGGTCCTCGATCCCCACGCTGAGCAGCGCGTTGTGCAGCAGCCGCCCCATGAGGAATTCGAGCGACAGGTAGCTCACCCGCCGCACATGGTCGCGCTCCATCGCGAGGCGTGTCTTCGCCCAGCGCTCCATGAGCCGGTCGCGCGCCGTGAACACGACGGCCTGGTACAGGTAGGGCGACTCCGTGCGTATGGTGCGGCGGCCGAGCATGCGGCCGAAGTAGTGCGTGAAGTCCTGGAGTATGGCGTCGGCCGTCATCGGCAGACTGGGCGTCTGCAACAGCTCGATATCGCCCGGTCCCAGGGACTTGTCAGATTTGCTTGCCATGCAATGGTCTCCTGGAGTGCCCTGCTCAGGGCACCGGTCCCACAATAATGGTCGCGAGCGGCGGCAGGGTCAGCGAGATCGAGAAATCCCGCCCGTGCATGCCGGGCCTGGTCGCTTCGACGTCGCCATTCAGCACGTCGCTGCCGCCGAACCGTCCGTCATCGGTACTCAGGAGTTCGCGATAACGGCCGCCCGCAGGCACTCCGATGCGAAAATCATGCCTGACGACCGGCGTCATGTTCGAGACGCAAATCACGAAGTCGCCGGAGGTGTCGCGACGCAGCCAGCTGAATACGCTGTTGTCGCGGTCGTCCCAGCTGATCCACTCGAAACCGGCAGCGGTGAAATCGATTTCGTAAAGCGCCGGCGTGCCCCGGTACAGTGCATTCAGTTCGCGGACCAGTGCCTGCACGCCCCGGTGCGGTGCATGCTGGAGGAGGTGCCAGTCGAGCGACCGGTCGTGGTTCCATTCGTCGTACGGTGCGAGTTCCGAGCCCATGAACAGCAATTTCTTGCCCGGGTGTGCATACATGCCGGCGAGATAGGCACGCAGGTTGGCGAGGCGCTGCCACTCGTCGCCGGGCATGCGGCCGAGCAGCGAGCGTTTGCCGTGCACGACCTCGTCGTGGGACAGCGGCAGCACGAAGTTCTCGTTGAAGGCGTAGACGAGCCCGAAGGTCATCTTGTCGTGATGGTGTTTGCGGTGCACCGGGTCTTCGCTCATGTACGACAGCGTGTCGTTCATCCAGCCCATGTTCCACTTGAACGTGAAGCCGAGGCCGCCCTGGTCGACCGGGCGCGAGACGCCGGGCCAGGCTGTCGATTCCTCGGCGTACGAGGTCGCGCCGTGCGCGTGCAGTTCCGTGTTCAGGCGCTTCAGAAAGGCGACGGCTTCGAGGTTCTCGTTGCCGCCGAATTCGTTCGGCACCCATTCGCCGTCCTTGCGCGAATAGTCGAGGTACAGCATCGATGCAACGGCGTCGACTCGCAGCGCATCGACGTGGAATTCGTCGATCCAGTAGAGCGCACTGCCGATGAGGTAGTTGATGACCTCGCGGCGCCCGAAATTGAAAATCAGCGTGCCCCAGTCCGCGTGCTCGCCCTTGCGCGGGTCCGCGTGCTCGTAAAGCGCGGTGCCGTCGAACCGGCGCAAGCCGTGTTCGTCGCGCGGGAAGTGGGCCGGTACCCAGTCCAGGATGATGCCGATGCCGGCGGCGTGGCAGCGGTCGACGAAGTAGCGGAAGTCGTCCGGGTTACCGAAGCGGTGCGTCGGCGCGTACATGCCGATCGGCTGGTAGCCCCAGGAGCCGTCAAACGGGTGCTCGGACACGGGCAGCAATTCGATGTGCGTAAAGCCCATGTCCTGCACGTAGGCGACGAGTTCGTCGGCGAGTTCACGGTAGCTGAGGTAACGGTCACCATCCTCCGGGCGGCGCCGCCAGGAGCCGAGGTGCACTTCGTAAATGCTGATTGGCCGGTCGAGCGCAGGCCCCGTCGAGCGGCGCTGCATCCACTCGTAGTCGGACCACTGGTACCTGCTTGCGAAGACGATGGACGCATTGCCGGGCGGTGGTTCGTGGTAATGCCCGAACGGATCGTTCTTCAGTGGCAGGAGGTGGCCGTTGCGGTCGAGCAGTTCGAACTTGTATTTTTCGCCGCTGCCCACCCCGGGAACGAATATCTCCCAGAGCCCGTTGGCCGGGTGCAGGCGCATCGCGTGGCGCCGGCCGTCCCAGTCGTTGAAGTCGCCGATGACACTGACGCGTGCGGCGTTCGGCGCCCAGACCGCAAACCGCGTGCCGTTGACGCCATGCACGGTGCGCACCTGTGCGCCGAGCTTGGCGTAGATCTGCGTGTCCGAGCCTTCCCCGAACAGGTAGAGGTCCAGGTCGCCCAGGGTCGTCGGGAAACGGTAGGGGTCTTCGATATCCACGGTATCGCCGACCGTCGTCGTGAGGCGCAGACGGTAGTGGCGCAGCCTGGGTGGCATTAATGCGGCGAACAGGCCGTCGGGATGCACGCGCTCCATCTCGGCGAGCGCCGTGCCCTCGCTGTCGATGATCTCGACGCGCGCCGCGTGAGGCTGCAACGTGCGGACGATTCGCGAACCACCGGCCTGGTGCACACCGAGCACGCTGAACGGGTCGCCGTGATGGCCGCTCATCAGTGCGGCATAGGCGTCCTTGTTCTTCTTTGTGTCAAGCGCGATCGTGGTCATACAGTTGCCTGATGTATTGTCTTGCCGAGGACGCCCAGTCGAAGCGCTGCGCCGCGGCCCGCTTCCGGATCTTCTGCCAGCGGTTCGGATGATCATGCCGCAGCTGCAGGGCATGCTGCACGCAGTCGGTAAAGGCCGCAGCCTGCTCGCGGCGAGTAGCGCCGGCGAACACGAATCCGGTCATGCCGCTCTCGACGGTATCGTGCAGGCCGCCGACGCCGTGCACGACGCAGGGCTGGCCGGAGCGCATCGCGAGCATCTGGCTGATCCCGCAGGGCTCGAAGCTGGACGGCATCAGGAACAGGTCGCCGCCCTGGTAAAGCAGGCTGCCGAACTCCTCTGCGTAGCCCCGCAGGAAAACGAAGTTGGCGTGGTCCGCCGCGATAGCCGCGAGCCTTTGCTCGTAGTCTCGCTCGCCGCTGCCGAGCATTACGAGAACGCCCTGGCGCCCGAGCCGGTCGAGGATGTGTTCCAGCGCGCTGCGCCCGTCCGCGAGCGGCTCGAGGAAGAGCTGCATCTTCTGCGAGACGATCCGGCCTATGCTGGTGAGCACGTGCAACGGCCGGCGTTTCGGCAATGCGTCCAGGCGCTCGAGTGCCAATTCATGGACAGCGTTGCCGGGGTCGTCGTCGAGCCACTCCTCGGCAGTTTCGCGGGCCGCCATCGCCAATCGCTGCCAGCCGGGCTTGCGGCCCAGGCTGGCCGGGTACTCGCAGCCGTTCAGGATGCCGAACAGGCGGCCTTCGTCGGCCGCGCGGGTCAGGTCCTGCTCCAGGCCCTCGCCGCCAATGAAGCCGGTGTCGGGATTGCTGGGGCACTGGATCTCCTGGGCGTAGGTCGGCGACACCGTGTTGATGCGGTCGGCCCGGCGGATCGCGAACGCCAGCGGATTGATACAGTCGTCGGCTATCGGGTCCCCGAGGACTCTCGCGTCGTAGCGCATGTCCGGAAACCATGCCTCGAGCGAAGAATCGTTACCCTGTAGCGGCCGCTGGCCCTGATAAGTGAGATTGTGGATCGTGAAGACGGTACGGATTCGCCGCAGGCGCTCGCCGCTCGCTGCGAATTCGCGCTGCAGGAGGTAGAACGCGGCGTGCCAGTCGTGCAGATGAACCGCGTCGGGCAGCGCGTCCAGCGTGTCGATCCAGCTCGCCACGGCGGCACAGAAAAACGCGAACTTGTTCGCGTCGGTGGCATACGGACGCAGCGGACCGTCGTCATGGTAGATGCGACCTGCCTCGGTCGGCACCATGATCTCGTGCTCGAACAGCACGGTGCGAATCGAGTCGACGACCAGTTCGAACGCGCGCACCGTGTGCGAGGTGCCGCGGAACCTGACCTCGAACGACGGCAGCTCGGTAGCGCCAGGCAAGCGGTGAAACGCACCGTACGACGGCGTGAGCACGGTCGTGTGCCAACCCTGCGCATTCAACGCGCGCGGCAGGTCGCGGACGACGTCGCCGATGCCGCCGACCTTGCCACCGGGCAGCGCGCCGTTCTCCGCGGCAACGAACAGGACGTGCTTGGTAGCGATAGCGGTCTGCCTCAGGTCAACGCGTGAAATGCATGTGCTGGCCGAGCATGTCCGGCGTCACGAGCGTGATGCCGCTCTCCGTGATGCGGAAGCCGCGCTCGCGATCGGCTTCGGGGTCTTCGCCGATGACGGTGCCCGGCTCGAGTACCGTGCCGCGATCGATGATCGCGCGCTTGACGCGGCAGTTCTTGCCGATATCGACGTCCGGGAGGATCACGGAGTCCTCGATAACGCTGTAGGAATGCACGTGGCAACGTGAGAACAACAGCGAACGATTGATAAAGGCGCCGGATATGACATTGCCGCCGGACACCATCGAATTCAGCGCATAACCCCTGCGCTCCGGCTCGTCGAACACGAACTTGGCCGGCGGGTCCTGCGTCTGGTGCGTGTAAATCGGCCAGACCTTGTCGTACATGTCGAGCTGCGGCGTCACGGCAACCAGCTCCATGTTCGCTTCCCAGAACGCATCGAGCGTACCGACGTCGCGCCAGTAGGCCTGCTGGCCTGTCTCCGGGTCGCGAAACGGATAGGCGTAGATCCGGTAGTTGTCGATGATCGACGGGATGATGTTGCGGCCGAAATCGTGCTGCGTGCCGACCGTATCGGCGTCCTTGATGACCTGCTCGTACAGGAACTCGGTGTTGAACACGTAGTTGCCCATCGACGCGAGGCAGATGTCCGGCTTGCCGGGCACGGGATCCGGATGCTCCGGCTTTTCCGTGAACTTGATGACGCGGCCCGTCTCGTCGACGGTCATGACGCCGAACTGCCCGGCCGCCTCCTCGAGCGGCACCTCGAGGCAGCAGACGGTCATGTCCGCCTCCTGATCGACATGCGCGGCGAGGAACGGGCCGTAGTCCATCTTGTAGACGTGGTCGCCGGAGAGAATCAGCACGAAGCGCGGATCGTGCGTGCGGAAGATGTCCAGGTTCTGGTAAACCGCGTCGGCGGTGCCGCGGTACCACTCACCACCGACCCGCTGCGACGCCGGCAGGATCTCGACGAACTCGCGCTGGCCGGCGCCGGCGCGGAACCACGACCAGCCCTGCACCAGGTGCCGTATCAGCGAATGCGCCTTGTACTGGGTCAGCACGCCGATGCGCCGGATGCCGGAGTTGATGCAGTTCGACAGCGGGAAATCGATGATCCGGAACTTGCCGCCGAAGTACAGCGCCGGCTTGGCGCGCCAGTCAGTCAGTTCATGCAGGCGCGACCCCTGGCCGCCCGCCAGAATCAGCGCGAGCGTGTCCCGGGTGAGCCGGCTTACAAAACGTGCGTCATCAGTGGCGCCGTTTTTGACCATTGAAACCTCCCTCTGCAGTCGACGGTCTTGTGCCAGGACTGAAGGGTACACTGCAGCCGGCCCGGGGTCGCGCGGAGAGAGCGCTACCCGGGCGGCGCGCGTCCCGCAGCCGCTGCCATTGCCGCGACATTGTCGCAGACTGCGTCGGTCAATTGGGAGTCGAGCAGCCGCCAGCGCCAGTTGTTGCTGGAGGTGCCGGGCACGTTGATCCTGGCCTCGGACCCGAGCCCGAGATAGTCCTGCATTGGTGCGATCGCGATTGTCGAGCGTGTCGCGAATGCGGTACGGATCATGTCGATGTGGATTGTCTCCGGTTTGCCGCCCGTGACCCGCAGCGCGGCCTGCTGTGCCGCGAGAATTTCCTCGCGCGAGCGGATGTCGCCGGGGCTGCCCCTGAACCAGCCGACGGTAGTATCGTTGTCGTGGGTGCCCGTGTAGCAGACTGAATTTTCCTCGAATTCGTCGATGTCGATGTTTTCGTTGGTAACGTCGAACTGCAGGACGTGCATGCCGGGGATCCGGTGGCGCTCGCGCAGTGCGTCCACTTCCGGCGTTATGACACCAAGGTCCTCGGCAACGATGGGCAGGTCACCGAGCGCCGCCTCGATGGCGTCGAATATCGCGTCGCCCGGACCGGGTTCCCAGGAACCCGTCTTGGCGGTCCTGGAGTCGGCGGGGACCGACCAGTAGCCCTCGAAGCCACGGAAATGGTCGATGCGGACGAGATCGGCCAGCTCGGCCGTCGCGCGCAGGCGGTCCACCCACCAGGAGTAGCCGTCGGCCGCGTGCACGTCCCAGTCGTACAGCGGGTTGCCCCACAGCTGGCCATCTTCGGAAAAATAATCGGGCGGCACGCCGGCGACTGCTTCCGGGCGGCCGTCACGATCGATTTTCAGGATCTCGGGATGCGCCCAGGCGTCGGCGCTGTCGAGCGCAATGTAGATCGGCATGTCGCCGAACAGGCGGACGCCGTGCGCGTGGGCGTAATTACGCAGCCGCTGCCATTGCTCGAAAAACAAAAACTGCACCACCTTGATATCGGCGATCTGCGCATCGGCCGACGATTCGATCTCGGCGATAGCCGCCGCTTCGCGGCGCACATAGCGCGATTCCCAATCGGGCCACGGCCGCTCGTTATGCCGCGTTTTGAGGATGCGATAAAGGGCGTAACTGTGCAGCCATGCGCGATCATTGTCCGCAACGAAACGATCGCAGCTTTCCCTGAGCGCCGTGTCTGCGCGATCCTCGAAGCGGCTCGCGGCAAGGTGCAGGAGGCGGCTCTTGATCGGGATCAGGGCCCCGTAATCGACGTAGTGATGCGGCAGGGTGGTCAGCTTGCGGACTTCTTCCTCGTTGAGTAGACCGCGGTCGACGAGGTCACCGATATCGACCAGCATTTCATTGCCCGCAAACGTGGACAGCGGCTGGTAGGGCGAGTCGCCATAAGCTGTTGGTCCGACAGGTAAAAACTGCCAGACGGACAAGTCCATTTGTACCATCCTGTCGACGAATTCGCGGGCAGCAAACCCGATCTCGCCGATGCCATAGGGGCCGGGCAGGGAAGTCAGGTGCAGGCAAACGCCTGCCCTCCTGCCGCCAGGCATCGCGGTATTTTCTTCCTTGGAGCGCATCGTCGGGGCAGATTCCTGGTTCGTCTTGTTCAGATGCGAAATAAAGGGGCCTTGGTTGCACCGGGCGAAGCCCCCGCAAGCGATGCCCGCGGGGGCTTGATCGGTCTGCTGACGCCCTAAGGCATCACGGCGCTCAGAAGCGGTAGTTCAGCCCCAGCAGGTACTGCGTGCCGTATTCCTGGTAGTCGAGAACCCGCGTCTTGTCTTGCGAGTAGGCGACGTACGGCTCGTTCGTAAGGTTGTTGATCTGGAACAGCAACTGCAGACCAGCCAGCCGCTCGCCCTGGAAGCTGTAGCTGAACTGCGCATCGGTGATCTGGTCCGCATCGACGAAGCGGAAGCCGCGATCGTTCGCGAAGTTGGTGACCTCACCGATGTACTCAGACCGGTATCGCGTATTGATCCGGGCTGCAAAGCCGTAGTTCTCGTAGTACAGCGTCAGGTTCCAGACGTCTTGCGACAGGCCAGGCAGCGGAATGCTCTCGATCGGTATGGAACTGACCGAACCTTCGATCGAAATGTCGCTGTCCGTGTACGAATAGCTGAACTGCGCGCCGAAGCCGTCGAGGCTCTCGGCGAACATGTTGAACGGCACTGATGCCGAGAGCTCCAGGCCCTGCACGTAACCGCCGCTGCCGTTGACGGGACGGGTGAAGTCACCCTCGGTCTGCGGTGTCACGCCAGGCGGGAAGAGCGCCGGAGGCGTGTTTTCCAGCAGCGTCGTGAAGTCATAACGTGTGGTCTGGTCGTAGATGTAGGTGTCCAGGTCTTTGTAGAAGCCCGCCAAGGCGACGTAGCCCTCGCCGTCACCGAAGTAACGCTCGTAGGCGAGGTCGAAATTCCAGGCCTCCCAAGGATCGAGCAATGGGTTACCGCCGCTGCCACCTGGCTCACCGGTTATGAAGTCGTAACCGCTTTCTTCGGTGGCCTTCAGCTGGTCCATGCGAGCGCGGGCGATTGACTTGGCAAGACCGACACGTACCGCGTGGATATCGCCCATGGCGAAGACCAGGTTGACCTGCGGTAACACGTGCTCATAGGACTTGCCGTCGGAAACCGGCGTTACTACCTGGTCCGGCGTAAAAGCTCGCGTGACGAAGAAAGAGCTCGAGCTCTGGTCGGTGCCCACTACCTGGACACCCACGTTACCCAGCAACGTCACATTGCTGGACAATTCGTGAAACAGGTTGCCGCGCAGCGCCACGGTCCAGACGTCTTCCTGCACGTCCCAGTATTTGCCGGCGAGATACGGCAGTGTTGTGGGATCACCGTAAACGATCGGGTCGAAGTACTCGTTCAGAACGCCACCAACGTCCCAGGCGAGGGCCTGACCGGCACCGGCGTAGTCGAGGTTCATCGGGCTGGTCAGGAAACGGTCGTCAACGCGGTTATAGCCGCCATTGGCCGTGCTCAGGCCGCTTTCCGGTGAGATCTTGTCTTTGGTGCGTTCCGTGTAGTTGAACATCACAGCCATCTCGTCGAACCAGCCCCACTCGGCCGATCGTACGAGGTCGACACGGAAGGAGGCTATCTCGTCTTCGACTACCGGCGCCTTCGTGTAACCGGCGCCGTAGATCGTTGGGCCAACCTGCACCTGGTCCGGATCGGCGTAGTCCCGTACGAAGGACAAGTTGGGCATGCTGGAGGTGCCATTCAGCTGGAACGTCGCGGTGTCGTACTGGTTGGCCGGCAGGGTCGGATCGCTAAGCGGGACGTACTGCGCTTGCGTCTCAAACTGGTCCTGCTCGCGCGTTGCCTTCGAGTAACTCAGGTCGGCGTTCAGACTCCATTCGTCGTTCAGCATGAAGTCGTTGTTGAAGCCCACGGACAGGACTTCATCATCTGTCAGGAACAGGAAGTTGCGAGCCAGCGGCACCACCTGCAGCACGTCACCGGCGACGGCCACACCGTTCTCGATGGTCACACCACTATAACCAAACTGTGTTCCCGGCGGCCAGGGGCCATCGCAGCACACGGCGGGATAGTCGCCGAGGTTAACTTCGAGGCTGCGCGCGTTGTTGGTCTGCTCCATCGTCGAGTAGTACAGGTCGATGATGCCGGTGTAGTTTTCGCTGGGCTCGAATTGCAGCGCAGCCATAAAGCCGTTGCGCTCCGTTGAACCCATGTCGGTACGCACCTTCATGCCGTTGGTTGTGAGGGTTCCTTCGGGTACATCGGCATTCCAGTCGGGGCGGCTCTTGTTAACTGCGCCCCAGGGCTCGTAGGTGCCGAAGCCTCGCGTCGCGAGAGGCGCGTCGAGACGGGCGTAGCCAATCGCCAGGCCGACCGTACCGTCTCTGAACTGGTCGATGTAAGACAGGCTGATTCGCGAGCCCCATTCGTCTGCGCCGGCACCCAGGTCGTCGTGACTGTTCATCTCGCCGCGGATATTCGCGGCAAAGGCCGTATTGCCGTAATCGAGTGGGCGTACTGTACGCAGATCGATCGTACCCACAAGGCCCTGGCCAACAAGGCTGGAATCCGGCGTCTTGTACACGAGCACCGTGTTCAGCAGCTCCGACGGATACTGGTCAAATTCGACGCTGCGGTTGTCGCCGGTGCTGACCTGCTCACGACCGTTCAGCAGCGCTGTCGTAAAGCCCGGATCCGTTCCGCGCAAGCTGATTGCCGAGGCACGACCTTCGGCACGCTGCGATGTCAAACCCGGTAGGCGCGAAATAGCGTCGGCGATGCTGGTGTCGGGCAGCCTGCCGAGATCTTCGGCCGAAACCGCCTCGACGATGCTGTTGGAAGTCTGCTTGAGGTCAATGGCGCGCTGGATACTGCCGCGAATTCCCGTTGTGACGATCTCTTCGATCACTTCCTCGTCGGCGCTCTGCGACTGAGCGTTGACCGTCCCGGCGCTGATTCCTGCAATCAGCGCTATGCTGACTGCAAGCCGGATACGTCCTAGTGGCTTGTTCATGGTGGGGCTCCCCTCGCTTGAGATGCGATTGACGGCGGATGGATCCGCCCTTATGTACTGGCCAAATCGTCTGATTTTCGGCTAATTGACTGTCTGTATAGTAGTGAACGGAGCTTGAGCAAAGCAACGAAATGCAATCGTATTCAAGGCCACAGCGGGGACTGATTTTTGTGCATACGTTTGCAACGACTGATCGCTGTAAAGGGCACGGGCGCAGGGGATAGAAATAATTCTCATTGCTATTGCTGGCCGGTTTTTTGCAGCCGACATCGATCGCGGCGGCGCGCAGAATGACTAGTCTTCGGGTACGCGGGTCCACGCAAGGGCGGAGATGACCAGCGTCACGGCGGATACCAAAAAGATGATACGCATATCCGCGGCGCGGCTGATAAGCAGGCTTATGCCGAGGCTGACGACGAGCTGCGGCAGCACGACCGACAGGTTAAAGAGCCCCATGTAGAGCCCCATCTCATTCTTGCCGATCGTCTGCGAGAAGATCGCGAATGGCAGGCTGACGATTGACGCCCAGCCGACCCCGACGACAGCCATGAGGACGTAGATCGTCATCGGTGAGGAGCCGATCAGGTACAGGCCGACGTAGCCTGCCGCCATGATAGTGAGGGCAATCGTGTGCGTCTTGACGCGGCCGATGCGCTCGGTCAGTGGTTCCAGCGCGAGCACGGGCAGCGCCGCGCCGACCGCGCTCAGGATCAGGAAGCCCATCGAGCCAACGCGGCCGACGTCGATTTCGTTCAGTGAAGTCAGGACGCTCTGCAGGTAGATGACCATGAAGACGAACATCGTCTGCACGCCGATCCAGCTGAAGGAATGCGCGGCAAGCACCCGGCGGAAGCCGATCAGGTGGTTGCGAACCGTATCCCCCACGGTTTCGCGGTCGAACAGCGCGCGCACGACGAGGATCACGGTCAGGATGGCGCAGACGATTTCGGCGTAATAGTGGTCGTGCTCGATTCCGGCGAGACGCAAGGACATTGCGTAGACGTCGTAAACCAGGAAACCCCAGAGCGGCTGGATTGCCATCAGCATGCCCGTGAACGAAGTCTTTTGGGCACTGGCGGACGCCGCATCGTCCTCGGTGTTGAGTGACTCGGGTTCCTCGATCAGCAACGGCGGGATCAGCGAGAACAGCAGGACCAGGACGACGGCGACGTAGATAAGCACGTAGTTGTTCCAGATCGCGCCAATTGCGTAAGCACCGACGCCGAAGCTGCCCGATACGGTCTGCATCCAGGTATAGCCCCTGGTGCGCTCGACGCCGGCGGGCGTGACGTCGGCGATGATAGAGCGCGTCGGGTTGAAGCCGACGTTGATTGCGAAGTCGAGCGACAGCACGACGGCGAGCGCGACGCCCAGGATGCCTTCGAAGCCGAGCGCCGAGGAGACCACGTCGATGTTCGGCAGCGCGAGCAGCGTCAGTGCCGCAATCGTGCCGCCGACGAGAATGAACGGCCTTCGGCGACCACGCCATAACCACACCCGGTCGCTCCAGACGCCGATGATGACCTGGCCGAATATGCCCGCGATCGGTCCCGCCGCCCAGACGAGGCCGATGTCGTGGATATCGAGACCGTACTGCGTCGTCAGGATCCAGCTCAGCGCCGAGATCTGTACAGACAGCGCAAAGCCGAGCGCTGTGGCGGGCAGGGCCAGGATCGCGAGGAAGCTGTTGCTCAGGTTTCTCTGCATCGTGAGCATGCTTGTTATTCCTTGTTGTTATTCGTGCCGAGCAGGAATGCCAGTGGGGTGTGGACGCGTGCGTTCCACGCGGCTTCATTGTGCCCCTCGCCCTCGAACCTGCGTGTCTGCCACAGCGGGCCCGGCTCGTACCCGAGCTCGCGCATGACGGCGTCGACCTGCTTCTGATGCGGCTCGTATTTCGCGTCGAGCTCTGCGGTCCCGAAGTCGAAATAGATGCGGTGCGCGCCAGGAGCGGGGATCGATGCGCGCAGGAAGCCGAGGAATGGCGCGTTGGCCTCGGGATTCTCGGGCATCATCGTTGACGGCCAGTGCGTCGAGATGCAGGCCGCGCCACCGAATACGTCGGGATAGCGGATCAGGCCGTACAGTGAGATAAGGCCGCCCATGCTCGAGCCCATAAGAAACGTGTCGTCGCGGCCGGGGCGCGTGCGGTAGTTCGCATCGATGAAGGGCTTGAGCTCCTCGACGATGAAGCGCAGGTACTCGCGCGACACGGGCTCATCCTGCATGTAGGCGCTGATGGCGTCGCGGTAATCGGGTGCAAGATTCCATGCGTCCCACGGCAGGTACTCGCCGACGCGATTCGGGGTATTCCAGATCCCGACGACGATCGTGTCCTCGACCTCGCCGCTGTCAATCAGCCGTTGCAGCGTTTCGTCGACGCCCCAGTCGGTCCCGGTGTAATACGACCACTCCGGGTTGAACAGGTTCTGGCCGTCGTGGGCGTACAGCACTTTGTAGGCCTTGTCGGCCCTGCCGTAGTCGGCCGGGAGCCACACGTCGACGTGGCGCGGCGGCACATGCTGCGAGCCGAAACTCGTGTGCCGGACGATCTCCTGTCGGCCAACCTCGAAGACCGCGGACTCGAGCGGTGCGAGGCGCACCGTCGCCGACCCACGCCCGCCGTCGACGATCAGGCGAGCGTTGCTGGTGCCGTAAAGGTGCTCGTCGAGCACGTAACGGCCGTCGGCGAGCTGCCATGCGTCGTTAAGCTCGGCGGGGATCTCGAGCGTGACCTCCTGCGCCTGTTCGTCGTCGAAATTGCTCACGACGATCCGCTGTTCGTCGCCGCGCCAGCGTGCGAACGCAAACAGGCTGTCGTTGCCGGTCGGCAGGGGTGCGTAGTCGCCCGCGGCGAAAACCTCGCCGTGGCTCAGGTTCAGGGTGCGCGAGTAGAAGTCGCGCAGGTCTTTCTCAGCGTCCGTGAGCTGGCCGCCGTCGAAGGCGCCGCCGTTCATCCAGCGCTGCAGGTGCGGCACGCCCCAGTAATCGTACTGCGTCGTGCGCATCTTCGGCGGCTGGTTGAAGGCCGCATCGTTGAGGTCGCCCGGTTCGCCGACTTCCTGGGCAAAGTAGATCATCGTCGGGCCGCTGCCAATCAGCGCCGACACTACCATCGCGGGTTTGCCGACGTCGGCATGCCCCGCGAAGTTCGTGCTCGCGATGCGCTCCTCGTCGTGGTTTTCGAGGAAGTGCAGCATGTGCTGTTCGATGTCGAGTACCTCTGCATGCGTAGGCGCTATCGTGCCCGTGCTCGCCTCGCCGCGCATGACCGGCTTCAGCGTGTCGTACAGTCCGACTTTGTCGTACAGGTAATCCATTCGGCCGAGCTGCAGGTAGTCGCGGTACAAAGACGGGTTGTAGACCTCGGCGAACAGGAAGGCGTCGGGGTTGGCGGCCTTGATCGCGGAGTTCAGGAAGCTCCAGAACTCGACGGGCACCATCTCTGCCATGTCGTAGCGGAAGCCGTCGACGCCTTTGGCGGTCCAGTAAAGGACGATGTCGCGGTACTTGATCCAGCTGTCGGGCAGGTCCCTGCCTTCCCAGTACGCGGCGTGCTCGGCCGTCGTCCACTGGCGCGCTTCCTCGGGCAGGCGATCGAAGGCGTAGCTGCCGTCCGGGCGCACGCCGTGATTGACCTTGACCGTCTCGTACCAGTCCTGGAATTCCGGCTTTGCGACGCGCGCGCCGTTGCCCGACCACCTGGCCGGCGATTCGTCGAATTTACCGTCGACCAGCGGGTGCGGCGCGCCGCCCAGCGGGCGGTAGCGGTCGGTCGGAAAGTCAGGCAGTTCGAAGTCTTCGCCGACAATGTAATAAAAATTGTTGTCGCGTGCCCATTCGACTGAGCTGTCGTCATCAGCGCCGAAGTCGGCGACGCCCGGCGGACGTGAAATCGACTGGTAGCGGCGGGCAACATGGTTGGGGACGATGTCGATGACGACCTTCATGCCGTTGGCGTGGGTGCGCGCGATCAGCTCCTCGAACTCCTCGAGGCGGCGCGCCGGGTCGACGGCGAGATCGGGGTTCACGTTGTAATAGTCCTTGACCGCATAGGGCGAGCCGGCCCGGCCCTTGACGACATCGGGGTCGTCGTTGCTGATGCCGTACGCGGTGTAGTCGGTCGTGATCGCGTGATGCGGCACGCCCGTGTACCAGATGTGTGTGATGCCGAGATCGCGCAGCGAGGCGAGCGCCGTGTCCGTGAAGTCGGCGAATTTGCCCACGCCGTTCTCCTCGATCGTTCCCCACGGTTTGTTGGTCGTGTTCTTGTTGCCGAACAGGCGCGTGAATACCTGGTAGACGACAGCCTTTCCCCGAACCGGCCGGGGGTTGACCTCGAGCGTTGCGGGCGAGTGGTTCCAGTCGACGCGCACGGTGAGCGTCTTTGCGCGCTTGTCGTGCAGCACCTGTACCGGCTCGCCGTTGAACCGGGTTTCATCGACGTCGCCCTCCCAGTTGTGGATGACGAGCGTCAGGTCGCGCGACTCGGGGCGGCCGTCATAGGTGCCGCCCGCGCGCTGCAGCGCAATGCTCAGCGAATCGCCGTCCTGGGCGGCGCGGAACTTCAACAACTCGAAGCGGCCCTGCTCGAGACTCAGCCTGCTGCTGCCGTCATCGTCATACATCTGCCCCGCTGCGGATGGCACCGACGCATCGGCGTAGTAGTGCAGCGTCAGCTGCTCGCTCGAGTACTCCGCTGTCGTCTGTATCTCGCCGGTCATTGGCACGAACGAACCGGCGCGGACGAGTACCGGTATCGTTTCGAGCGTAACGGGCACGTTCACGGTCCGTCCGCCCTCATAGCGGACGTCATCCCAGAAATCGAACCAGGCACCGTGCGGCAGGTCGACACTCACGCTGTCCACGCCGGGGTCGGTGACCGGCGCCACCAGGAATGCATCCCCCCAGAGGTAGGCATCCTTCTTGTCGATGAGAGACGGGTCGTCTTCGTCTTCGAAGAACAGCGGCCGCATGAGCGGCATGCCGGTCATGCTGTTTTCCCACGCCAGCGTGTAGATATAGGGCAGCATTCGATAGCGTAACCGGATGTAGTCGCCGACGATGCGGCGTGTCTCGCGATCGTGGAACACGGGCTCCGGCGGTATTTGTTCCTGCGCGTGCGGGCGGTACACGGGCTGGAAGACACCGTATTGCAGCCAGCGGATATACATTTCCTTGTCGAACGTTTCGCCGCCCGCGAATCCGCCGAGGTCCGAGTGCGTGTAGGCGAGCCCGAGGAGGCCCATCTGCAGCGAGAGCTCCACCTGCGGCTTCAGCCCGCCCCAGGAACGGTCGACGTCACCGGTCCACGGCACCATGCCATAGCGCTGCGAGCCGGCGAAGCCGGAGCGCATCATGATCAGCGGCCGCATGTCAGGGAAGCGCCGCACCTGGTTCTCGAACACGAGCTGCGCCCAGACGTGGCCGAAAGCGTTGTGGATCTCGTCCGCCGTCGCTTCGATGCTGGCATCGCTGACACGGTGCAGCGCATCGGCGGGATGCACCTCCGGCTCACCGAGGTCGCCCCAGGTGCCGGCGATACCCTGCTCGAAGAGCCGCTCGTAGTATTGCCAGAACCACTGCTTCGCGTTCTCGTCGAACACGTCGATGAGGCCGGTGTTGCCGAAGTAGAAGTCGAAACTGCGCGGCTCGCCCGTGACGCTGCGGGCGAGCGCGTCGTTCTCGACAGCTTCCTCCCAGTTCGCCGACGTGCGCAGCACGAAGGGTTCGGTGATCGTGATCGTGCGCACGCCGTCACGTGCGAAGTCGCTGATCATTTTCTCGGGGTCGGGGAACGCCTCCCTATCCCAGTCGAGATCGCCCATGTAGCCCTGGATCTCGGGTCCGAACCAGTACAGGTCGAGGATCACCGCATCCAGCGGGATGTCCTCGCGGCGAAAGCGGCGCACGACGTCGCGCGTTTCCTTCTCCGTGCGATAGCCGAAGCGAGACGCGAAGTTGCCGAATGCCCAGCGGGGTGGAAGCGGCTGCCGTCCCGTGACGTCGGTGTAGTTGCCGATGAGCTCCGGGTAGCTGTGGCCGGCGACAACCAGGTAAGCGGTTCGCCCGGCAACGGCCTGGAAATCCAGCACGTCCGGCTCGGTGGCGCCGATATCGAGCCAGCCGCTCGCGGAGTTGTCGAAGACGATGATGTACTTGTTGCTCGACAGCACGGCCGGCAGGCCGTAATACATCTGGTCCTTGTCTTCGGTGGTGTAGCCGTAGGCCGCCTTGTTGTAGAGCGGCATGCGCCTGCCGCGGCGGTCCATGCCGAGCACGCGCTGGCCACCGCCGAGCAGCTTTTCCCCGTCATCCAGTGCGAAGCGGAAGCCGCGCAGGGTCTCGCGCGCATAGTAGCCGTGCTCTTCGGCGACGAGCGGCAGCCCGTCGCGCAGGAAGCGTACGCGCACGGGCGCTTTATCGACGATGGCGCTCAGCCCCTCGATCGTGAATTCGAGGGAATCGCCACGATCGACGACGCCGGCCGTCACCGCTGCGGGAGGGCCGGCGAGCGCGAAGGAGGGCAGCTGCCTGACCCCGTGTTCCCGGTAGTGGACCTCGAATGCCGCATCGTCGACCGCGGTGATGCTCATCTCGCCGATGTCGGTCTGCACGATCAGCGCCTGGCCGACAAGCGCGTGACTTTCGTAGCTGCCGAAATCGGCGAAGGCCGCCTGCGCGAGACAGAGGAGAAGAACGGCGGCAATCGCGGTTCGAGAACCGCTCCTGTGGCGAGAAGGCGGCCTGTAGGAGCGCTTCTGGAAGCGCGATTACGACCAGGCGGGGTCGCGGTTCGAGAACCGCTCCTACAGCGTAGGTCTCACCTTGTGTTACTCCAGCTCCAGGATGAGCGCGGTGCGCGGCGCAAGCACGAGCGACTCCTCGATGCTGAAGCGTTTGCCGCTGATCACGTCGGTGCCGTGCGTCGCATCGCCGATGCGCTCGGCGAAGCGGCCGGTCTCGAGCGTCACGGTCTCCTCGTCGCGGTTCAGCACGACCATGACCGTGTTGTCGTCGTCATAGCGGAAGTACACGTAGACGTTCCTGATCGGCGCGAAGTGCATGAAGTTGCCGTTATGGATCGTCGTGTTGTTCTTGCGCCAGTTCAGCAGCGTCCGGACGAATTGCTGCGCCTCCCGCTGTTGATCGGTAAGACCCTCACCGCTGAAAGCATTCACCGTGTCGCCGTCCCAACCGCCGGGGAAGTCGTTACGCAGCGCGCCGTGGCTGCTGGTGCCCATGTGCGAGGCGAGGATCTCGTCCGCGTAGAAGAACATCGGTATGCCGCGCATGGTCGCGTAGTAGGCCAGCGCCATCTTGTAGAGATCGAAGTTCTCTTCGAGCTGCGTGTAGATGCGATCCATGTCGTGATTGTCGGCAAATATCACGAGATTCATCGGGTCCGGGTACAGGAAGTCGAGACCCACGAGTTCGTAGAGCGACGTCCACACGCCGTTGTAACTCGACGGGTCGCCCATCAGGGCGCGCGTCAGTGCACCCTGTACCGGGAAGTCGAACACGCTCGGCAGGTAGGAGACGTAGCCATCCTCGTTGCGCTGACCGCGTTGCCAGTAGGCGGTTACGGCCGGCAGTTCGCTCCATTCTTCGCCGACGATGTTGAAGTCCGGGTATTCCTGCATGATGCGCCGGCTCCACTCGCTCATGAAATGCTTGTCCGGGTAAGGCCAGGTATCCATACGGATGCCCTGCAGGTCGACGTACTCGACCCACCAGATCGAGTTCTGGATGAGGTAGTCGGCGAGCAGCGGGTTGCGCTGGTTCAGGTCCGGCATGGATTCGACGAACCAGCCGCCTGTCTGGATCTTCTTGTCATACTCCGACGCGTACGGATCCATGTTGGTCGTGCGCCGGTGCGCCGTCATGACCGGCATCGCCCTGGAAGTTCAGCCAGTCGCCGGTGGGCAGGTCGTCCATCCACCAGTGCCCGCTGCCGATGTGATTCATGATCTGGTCCATGATCATGCCGATGCCGCGCGTTTTCATTTTCGCGGTGAGCTTGCGAAACTGCTCGTTGGTGCCCAGGCGCGGGTCGACAGCGTAATAGTCCGTCGTTGCGTAGCCGTGGTAGGAGGCCACCGGCATCGCGTTCTCGAGCACGGGGTTCAGCCACACGGAGGTGAAGCCCATTTCCTCGATGTAGTCGAGATGGTCCTCGACCCCCTGCAGGTCGCCGCCGTGGCGACCGTAGGGATCGTCCCGGTTGAGCTTGTCGTCGAGGAAGTAGAGTTCGTCGTTCTTCGCGTCGCCGTTGGCGAAACGGTCCGGCATGATGAGGTAGATCGCATCCGCCGAGCTGAATCCCCGCGCATGCTCCGGGTCGGTGCTCTTCTCACGCAATTCGTAGGTGCGTGTGAAGCTGTAGTCGCCCTCCGAGAAGACGATGTCGAAGGTGCCCGGTTCCGCATCCCGGGCAATGTCGAGGTACAGGAACAGATAGTTCGGGCTTGCGACGCGCACGACGCGGTTAATCGAAACGCCCGCATTGTCGACAGTCGGAGTCAGCAGGGAGATGCTGTTGCCATGAAGCATCAGCTGCAGTTCGCGGTGCTCGAACCCGGTCCACCAGAATGGCGGCTCAACACGTTCGATCTCCTGCGCATGGGTGTCCGCCGCAAACCCGGCGGCCAGAACGGCAAACAAGAAGAGTGCAGTGCAACGCATGGTGTTCCCCGCTGTCGGCAACAATGCTTCGCTCGATTCTAGTCAGCCCACTATAGTCGATTCACCTGAATACGTATTCATCCGGGAGTATCCGACACCTTGTTGGTAGACTTGGACGATGATAACGGGACTGGCACAACGCCTGGCAGGTCCGATATTGGCCCTGTTGCTGCCTGCGGCGGGTGCTGCGCTCGAAGTCAGTTCGCCGGATAACCGCATCGCGTTTTCGATCGAGACCGGCGACGATGGCGTGCCTCGTTACAGCGTCGCTTTAGCGACGAGACGGTGGTCCGCGAGTCGCGGCTCGGGATGCGCTTTGCGAATCACCGTGGCTTCGATGGCGGGCTTGCACGTATCACGCGCTCGGAACGTCGCAGCGCGGACGGCGCCTGGCAGCAGCCCTGGGGCGAGCGCCGGAAGGTAAGCGATCACTTCAACGAACTGTTCGTGCTGTTCCAGGCCGAGTCGCCGCCGCGCCAGCTAGGCCTGCGTGTGCGCGTGTATGACGATGGTGTCGGCTTCCGCTACGAGTTGCCGGAGCAGCCGGGCTACGCCAACGTCGATGTCATCGACGAACTCACCGAATTCCACCTCGACCCGGAAGCGACCGCCTGGTGGATCCCGGGGCGCGGCTGGAATCGCTACGAGTTCCTGTACAACGAGACGCCGGTGAGAGACATAGGGCTTGCGCACACACCGGTGACGGTGCGGCTTGCGAGCGGCGTGCACGTGAGCTTCCATGAGGCGGCGCTCGTCGACTACGCGGCTTACGTGCTCGACAAGCGCCGCGGCGGCATACTGAAGACGAACGTGACGCCGTGGTCCGATGGTATCCGCGTCAGGACCCACGCGCCGTTCGTTACGCCGTGGCGGACCATCCAGGTATCGCCGGATGCCGCAGGCCTGCTCAACTCGGACCTTATCCTGAACCTCAATGAACCCAACAAGCTCGGCGACGTGTCCTGGGTCGAGCCCGGCAAGTACGTCGGCATCTGGTGGGGGATGCACCTGCAGGATAAGACCTGGGGTTCGGGTCCCGATCATGGCGCGACGACGGCAGAAGCCAGGCGCTACATCGATTTCGCGGCGACGCATGGCTTCGACGGTGTGCTTGTCGAAGGCTGGAACAGCGGCTGGGATGGCAACTGGATTGTGAATGGCGCGGTGTTCAGTTTCACGCAGCCGTATCCCGACTTCGACCTGGAGGGCGTGGCGAGCTACGCGCGTGAGAAAGGCGTGCGGCTGGTGGGACACCACGAGACCTCGGGTCATGTCAGTAACTACGAACGCCAGATGGGGGATGCGTTCGACCTCTACGAATCGCTGGGCGTACGGCAGGTGAAAACCGGGTATGTCGCGGATGGGGGCGGGCTGGTGCGGGTCGAAGACGGCATCGACAAGTACGAATGGCACGACGGCCAGTTCGCGATAGCGCACTTCATCCACGTACTCGAGGAAGCGGCCAGGCGCAGGATCAGCATCAATACCCACGAGCCGGTCAAGGACACCGGGCTTCGCCGGACCTACCCGAACTGGGTCAGCCGCGAGGGCGCGCGCGGCCAGGAGTACAATGCGGCGTGGGCGCCGCCCAACCCGCCCAGCCACAACGTAACGTTGCCCTATACGCGAATGCTGGCAGGCCCCATGGACTTCACGCCGGGCATCTTCGACCTGTTGCACCAGGGACCGGAGTCCGAGTTCCGCGTCGCCTCGACGCTCGCCCACCAGCTCGCGCTCTACGTGGTGCTCTACAGCCCGATCCAGATGGCGGCGGACCTGCCGGAGAACTACGAGCAGCGGCCGGACGCGTTCCGCTTCATCAAGGACGTACCGACCGACTGGGAGGAGAGCATCGCGCTGGACGGTGAGGTCGGCGAATTCGTCGTGTTCGCAAGACAGGAGCGCGGCGGTGCAGACTGGTACGTCGGCGCGATCAGCGGGGACCGGCCGCGGACCGTCGCGGTGCCGCTCGCGTTCCTCGAGCCGGACAGGCGTTACCGGGTGACGATCTATCGTGACGGTGACGATGCGGACTGGAAATCGAATCCCTACGACTACGTGATCGAGGAACGTACGTTGACCGGCGAGGATTCACTGGAGCTGAGGCTTGCCGCAGGAGGCGGCGCAGCCGTTCGGCTGCAGCCCGACAAATGAGCACAACGACAACGAAGAACAAGCCCCCGCTCTCGTTCTGGCAGATCTGGAACATGTGCTTCGGATTCCTGGGGATCCAGTTCGGGTTCGCACTGCAGAATGCCAACGTCAGCCGCATATTCCAGACACTGGGCGCGGAGATCGACGACCTGCCGATACTCTGGGTGGCTGCGCCGCTCACGGGGCTTATCGTGCAGCCCATCATCGGCTACATGAGCGACCGAACCTGGGGCCGCTTCGGGAGACGCCGGCCGTATTTCACGATCGGTGCGATCCTGGCCTCGCTGGCGCTCTTCGTGATGCCGAATTCGCCGACGCTGTGGGTCGCCGCGGGCATGCTCTGGGTGATGGACGCGAGCATCAATGTGTCGATGGAGCCATTCCGGGCATTCGTCGGCGACATGTTGCCCGAGCGGCAGCGCACGACTGGCTTTGCGATGCAGAGTTTCTTCATCGGCATCGGCGCGGTCGTTGCGTCGGCATTGCCCTACGTGATGACGAACTGGTTCGACGTCTCCAACACGGCGCCGCCCGGGCAGATCCCGGACTCCGTCAAGTGGTCGTTTTATCTCGGCGGGGCGGTGTTCTTCGCGGCCGTCATCTGGACGGTGCTGCGTACCAGGGAATATTCACCGCAGGAACTCGCCGAATTCGACGCCGCAAGACCGCCGGAACACGTCGCCGCCGACGCCTCGCTGCGGCCCGCGGACAAGTACATGAAGGGTGGTATCGCCTGGGCGGTCGCCGGTGCGGCCGGCTGGTTCGTGATTCTGCAGCAAGGGCTCGACAAGCAGCTCTACATCCTCGCCGGTGGCCTCGTCGCGTTCGGATTGTTGCAGGTCGTTACGGCGTTCATGCAGCGTGCCGGGAACACGAAGAACGGCATGTACGAAATCGTGCACGACCTGTTCCACATGCCGAAGGTAATGCGCCAGCTGGCCATCGTGCAGTTCTTCTCCTGGTTCGCCCTGTTCGCCATGTGGATCTATGGCACGGCCGCTGTGACCAGCCACCATTTCGGCACTTCGGATACGAGTTCGATTGCCTACAACAATGGCGCGGACTGGGTCGGCGTGCTGTTCGCGGCCTACAACGGCTTCGCGGCGCTGGCGGCGATCGCGATACCGTTCGTCGCAAGGCGCCTGGGCTGCCGGGTCTCCCATATGCTCAACGTCGCGATCGGTGGTGTCAGCCTGATGAGCTTCTATTTCATCTCCGATCCGAAACTGTTGCTGATTCCCATGATCGGCGTCGGCATCGCCTGGGCTTCAATCCTGTCGCTGCCGTACGCGCTGCTGTCGAGCAACCTGCCGTCGCACAAGATGGGCGTCTACATGGGC
>CAVONH010000025.1:0-68890 GCA_963697245.1 uncultured Gammaproteobacteria bacterium
GTGTCCCTGAAAATACTCTGACAAACTCGGCTTGATGATCGACTATCCCGTGTTGCATGCCCTGCTGGGATTATTGCCCGTGTGCTGTTTCCTGGCAGCGCTCGTATACCTCGACAGTTACAAGCTCGTACCGTTGAAATGGGTCGTTGCCACGATCGTCCTGGGCTGCGCCACGGGTATCGCGAGTTATCCGCTCAACTCGCTCGGGCTGCAGTGGAGCGATCTCGGCTTTACTGCCTATACCCGCTACGTTGCCCCCATTGTCGAGGAAGCGCTCAAGGCCCTCGTCGTGTGGGCGCTGATGCGGAATAACCGCATCGGCTTCCTCGTGGATGCGGCCATCTTCGGCTTCGCCGTTGGCGCCGGTTTCGCGATCTTCGAAAACCTGTACTACCTGACGATCCTGCCGGACCTGAAGCTCGGCACCTGGATTGTCCGGGGCTTCGGGACGGCAATCATGCACGGCGGAGCGACCGCGATCTTTGCCGTTATCGCTCACACCATGCTCGAGCAGTACCCCACGAAAGGCTGGGTCGCCTTGCTACCGGGCCTGCTAATCGCGGCAATCACGCACTCGGTGTTCAATCATTTCTTCTTTGCGCCTGTCGTCAACACCGCACTCGTCCTCGCCATCCTGCCGCTGCTGTTCACGGTCGTCTTCGAGCGCAGCGACAAGGCATTGTCGGACTGGCTCGGCGCTGGTTTCGACGCCGATACGGAGCTCCTGGAACTCATCAACTCCGGGGAACTCTCGACGTCGAAGGTCGGCCAGTACCTGCAATCACTCAGGGAAAAATTCGAAGGCCCAATCGTCGCAGACCTGCTCTGCTACCTGCGCCTGCACACGGAGCTGTCGATCCGCGCCAAGGGGCTGCTGATGATGCGCGAGTCGGGCTTCGTGAACAAAACCGGCGAGCACACGCGAGCGAAGCTGGAGGAACTCAGGTACCTCGAAAAGAGCATCGGCACAACGGGCAAGCTCGCGATCAAGCCGTTCCTGAGGATGAGCCAGAAAGACCTCTGGCAGTTCTACATGCTCTCCGACTAGAGGCTTAGCAGAAGCGTCAGCAGGTAGCGGCGACCGCAAATGAGGGTCGGGGCTTTTTTCAAGGACTTACAGGCGGTGGGTCCTGATCGCGGCAAGTACCTATTCTCAAGCTGCGTGCCCGGTCCTATTTTGAAAGGTGTGGGAAAGCGCCTGCCGGGAGCGGCCGTGACCGAATCGAGCGTAAAGCGCCGCCTGGTCGAGATCGACACCAGCGAGCCCGTCTGGGAACGGTTTTTCACGGTTGCGCCACTCGTCCTTATCGGCACCGTCGACGAGGACGGCTCGCTCGACATGGCGCCCAAGCACATGGTGACGCCAATGGGCTGGCAGAACTACTTCGGCTTCGTCTGCTCGCCCAGCCATGCAACCTGCGCGAATATCGAGCGCACGGGTGAATTCACCGTCAGCTACCCGAAGCCGTCGCAGGTGCTCTACTCGAGCCTCGCCGCCTCACCACGTATCGACGGCAGTAAACCAATACTCGAGTACTTCGATACGTTCGCCGCCGGCAACATCGATGGGGCGTTCATCAAGGATGCCTACCTCTACTTCGAGTGCCGGCACTTCAAGACGGTTGGGGGCTTCGGCGAGAACTGCCTGATTACAGGCGAGATCATCGCCGCGCGCGCCGAGGCGTCATTCATCCGTGCATCCGAACACGACAGCCAGGATCTCCTTCACGATTCGCCATTACTGGCGTACCTGGCGCCGGGACGCTTCACGGCCATCGACAGGTCCAATGCATTTCCGTTTCCCGCAGAAATGAAAAAGTGATGGCGACATGGCGGGCCCCGTTGTCGACCAGGTAAGCGATTTCATAAACGGCCAGAAAGACGCACTGGTAAGCCTGCTGCAACGTCTTGTAGAGGCGGAGTCGCCGTCCGCTCATCCGGAGTGTCACGACAGCGTTCGGCGCATCCTGTCCGGCGCATTGATGGACGTGGGGTACCGGGTACGGGAACCGGGGGTCAGCGGCGGCGTTCGCCACATCTTCGCCCTGCCCGCCGAGCGGCGCCGCGATCGCGGCAGCCAGCTACTGGTAGGCCACTTCGATACTGTCTGGCCGATCGGCACGATCAACAAGCGGCCGTTCTCGGTCAATGGCAATACGGCAAAGGGCCCCGGCGTATTCGACATGAAGGGCGGGCTGGCCCAGGCCGTCCTCGCGTTGCGTACGATTCGTGAGTTGCGCCTCGAGCCGCCGCTGACGCCGGTGGTGCTCATCAATGCCGACGAGGAAATCGGCAGCCGCACGTCGTCGTCGTATATCCGCATGCTTGCCCGGCGCGCCGAACGTGCTTTCGTGCTCGAACCATCGCTGGGCGTGAACGGCGACCTCAAGACGGAGCGTAAGGGCATCGGCCGGTTCACGGTCACCGTTTTCGGCAAGGCCGCGCATGCGGGCCTCGACCCGGAAGGCGGTGCCAGCGCAATCCTCGAACTGTCGCACGTCATCCAGGCGCTGTTTGCCCTGAATGACCCGGACAAAGGCATATCGGTCAACGTGGGCACCGTGGACGGGGGTATCCAGCCCAACGTCATCGCCCCGCACAGCACGGCGGTCGTCGACGTCCGGGTGCCAACCATCGCGTCCGGCAGGGCCATCGAAAAAGCAATCCACGGCATCAAACCGACCACGCCCGGGGTGCGACTGCATATCGAGGGCCGGATCGGCCGGCCGTCGATGGAAGCAACGCCACGCAACATCGCGTTGTGGAAGCAGGCAAGGGTGCTCGGCGCCGAACTCGGTCTCGATTTGCGCCCCGCGCGTGCCGGCGGCGGGTCCGACGGCAATACCACGAGCCAGTACACGGCCACGATCGACGGCCTCGGGCCGGTAGGCGACGGCGCTCATGCCGAACACGAACACCTGTACATCGACAAGACACTCGAACGGGTGGCCCTGCTCGTCTTGCTGCTGATTTCCCCGCCCGTACCGCCGACGGAGCCGCCGCGATGAGCAAGCAGGTCCTCGGATCGCTCGCGAGAATCGCGGACCTCGACGCCTGGCCGTTCGAAGTGGCGATGATCCCGCGGAGCGACTGGCAAACCGGGGACTACGTGCAGGGCGTGGTGACGGGAGAGCCCACCAGCCTGTACCACGTCGAATCCGTCACCGGCGATATGGTGGAGGTCGCGCCGGGCGATCGGGTCATCGGGGCGTTCGGGCACCGGGCCGCGACGCTGGAAGGCGTCGGCAGCTGGATGGAAATCGACGGCGGCGAGATGAACGCCATGACCAGCGCCGGGTTGTTCGGCCGTTTCACCTCGGTATCGAGGCTGCTGCCGCGACCGGTGAGCCTTCGCTACACGGGCCACGTGCTACGTGCCGGCAGCAAAGTCTGCATGCGCGACTTTGCGATCGGTGCGGCGTCCCGCGAGCTGGACGTTGCCACCATCCTGATGGTCGGCACATCGATGTCGGCGGGCAAAACGATGGTCGGCAAGTTCGCCTGCCAGATCCTGTCCGACCTCGGGTACCGCGTCATCGGAACCAAGCTGACCGGCGCAGGGCGCTATCGCGACATCCTCAGTTTTCGCGACCACGGTGCCGCTGAAATCTACGATTTCGTCGATGCCGGCCTGCCGTCGACCGTCGTGCCGGAAGAGGAGTTCCGGCTCGCGATCCGACCCTTGCTGAGCCACATTGCCCACCGCGACGCGGACTTCATGGTCGTCGAGGCCGGGGCTTCGCCACTGGAACCCTACAATGGCGCGGCGGCCATTGAAGAACTCGGCGCCAACGTGCGTTGTTGCATCTTGTGCGCTACGGACCCCTACGCCGTCGTCGGCGTGCAGAAAGCCTACGGGCTGATGCCGGACCTGGTGGCCGGTCCCGCGACCAATACGAGCGCCGCGCTCGACCTCGTGGAGAAGCTCACCGGGCTGCCGGGCATCAATATCATCGACCCGGACCAGCTGCCGGTCTTCCGCGAATTCCTGGTGCACATTCTGCACATCGACGCCGAAACCAGGCCGGTTCCGGGCTCTGCCTGAGATTGCGTCAGTCCGTGTCCTTCCAGTCGATTTCGACCATGATCTCGTTGCGGCGCAGGAACCAGGGCGTGAATGGCGCGTTGTAGCGCGCGAACACCGGCGCTCCCTTCGTCCCTACCCGGTCCGCCGCGAGGGCATCGAGCAGGGTCTGCTCGTGCTCCCGGTAGCGTTCCTCGCTCCAGCCCCCGGAATAGCGATGCACGGCCATGATTCTTGCGGGCCGCTGGACGAGGCGAATATCCGGATTGGTCGGCTTTGGCAGCGACTCCATCGTGTACTTGCGCTCCATGACGAAGGAGTAGGTATACGGGGCATCGCTTGCGGCTGACTCGACCGGCGCGGTCATGTTCATTTTCTGCTGCGGCTCGTTGTCGCCGAAGATATAAGCGGCGAGAACGCTGAACGCGCTGTCGCCGGCGCGCTCGAATTCCTCATCGACGTCCACCTCGGCGACGATGTACGGCTGGTAGCGCCGCACTTCGTAATGCCTGGTCTCCAGCAGAACGTCGTAGGTCGGTTCTTCGGTCGCCATAGCTTTGCCGCCGTACAGAATCGTCGCCAATAACAATATTCGGAATACGCTGTTCATTTTAGCCTGTCGCTCCTGGGCGTCGGATTAATACTCGATCGATGTGCCATCCCAGGCGAAAAAGCCACCGGTGTCGGACGGCGTCAGCCGGTCGATGACCGACAGCATGTAGCGCCACCGACTGTTGCGGCGAAAACAGCCTGCCGTCGGGAACCCGGCGCTGGAAAGGCGCAGACAGCCGGGTGTCCACGGTCCCGGGATGCAAACCGGCAACCACGGCACCAGGGAACCGCCGGGCATGCTCGATCGAGAGTGTCTTCAGAATCATGTTGAGTGCCGACTTCGACGCGCGGTAAGACATCCAGCCGCCAAGCCGATTGTCACCGATGCTGCCCACGCGAGCCGACAACGCTGCAAAAACGGTCTTGCTGTTGCGGCGGAATCTCGGCAGGAAATGTTTCGCGACCAGTGCAGGGCCGATCGTGTTCGTCCTGAACACATCGAGCATCGCTGCCGGGTCGATGTCGCGCAGGGACTTCTCCGGTTGTAGCGTGCTGCCGCGATGGAGGATACCGGTCGCGACGACGACGATATCGATGTCTCCCCCGGAAGCGGCCTCCTCGGCCGCGAGCCGGATCGATGCCTCATCGTCGAAATTGATGCTTATCGGCAAGACCTTGTCGTCTCGGCTTTCGACACGTGTGCGGGACAGTGCATGGACCCGGGCGACGCGTGTATCAGCCGCAAGTTGCCGCACGAACTCGGAACCGATACCGCCGGAAGCGCCGACGATCACGGCATTCAGGCCGGTGGGGAAGGATTTGAGGGCTGACATCGGAAAGAGGTGGCGGCACGTCCCTGTGCCACCACGCTACTACTCACGAACTCGGGATGATCACGGTGTCGATGACGTGAATGACACCGTTGCTCGCCTCGATATCCGTCTTGATCACGTTGGCGTTGTTGACCTGGACACCGTTGTCGGCAACGGTGATCTGCACGTCCTGCCCGTTGACGGTCTTCGCCTCATCGAGCTTCACGACGTCCGCCGCTTCCACTTTGCCCGCGACAACGTGGTAGGTCAGGATCGCAACGAGCTGGTCCCGGTTCTCGGGCTTCAGCAGCGACTCGACGGTGCCTTCCGGCAGCTTCGCGAACGCGGCGTCCGTGGGAGCGAATACCGTAAACGGACCGTCACCCTTCAGCGTGTCTACGAGGTCGGCGGCCTGGAGCGCGGCGGCCAACGTCGTGAACTGGCCTGCGGCCACGGCGGTATCGACAATATCCTTCGACTTGCCGTCTTTCGCGTGGTGACCGGCAGTGGCCTGCGCGGCGACCAGCACGAACTGTGCGGCAATCAAAAGCTTAAAGAATCCTGCAACCTTGCTGATCATTGATAATCTCCATTTATCCCGTGAGTTGAGCTAACGGGATGTACGGTACCAAGCCGCGTCCGGAAGAGGGTTTCAGGATTGTGATGATTTGTTTCAGGTCGTATCTTTTCGCGTAAACCGGTCCAGGAAGGTTTCCGCCGCGCTGAAGATCGTCTCTCTGCGATCGTCATTCAACCGGTCGAGCGCTTTCGGCATCAACGCAAGCCGCGGGTTCGATGCGAAGAAATCGCGGTGTTTATCGATGAAACGCCAGTACAGGCCGTCGACCGTGTCGCACCAGTCGCCCCTGCCATAGTCACTCATCTTCAGGAGGTAGTTCGAGCCGCAGATGTAGGGTTTTGTGGCAAAGATCCCGCCGTCGCTGAAAATCCCCATGCCGTAAACGTTCGGGCCCATAACCCACTCCGACGAGTCGACATACATCTCCATGAACCAGCGCCAGGCATCGGCAGGCCGAATCTCGCACAGCGTCATCAGGTTGCCGAGCACCATCAGGCGCTGTATGTGATGTGCCCAGCCGAGCCGCGACGAGGTCTTTATCGCGTCGTCGAGCGGCACGATGCCCGTCGTGCCCTGGTACCAGTCCTCGGTGAGCCCGCGCTGGTGACCCCAGAAGTTGCTCACCTCCTGCTCGTCGCCGAAGACGCGATAGATGCCGCGGACGAACTCACGCCAGCCGATCACCTGGCGCACGAATCCCTCGATGCTTTCGAGGGGCAGGTCCTGCGCTTCATGGCGCTCCAGCACTGCGTCGACAATCTCGCTCGGCGTCAGCAGCCCGAGATTCAGGCTGGGGCTCAGAGCGCTGTGGAATACCGTCGCGGAGCGCTGGCTGATGGCGTCTTCGTAAGGTCCGAAGTCCGCCAGCCGCTGCTCCAGGAAGTCCCGCAGCCAGTCCCTCGCCTGCTCGCGCGTCGTCGGCCACCAGAACTCGCTCGCGCGACCCGGGTGGTCACCGAACCTGCGCTCGACGATGCCGATGACATCCTCGACGTGACGGGTTCGTGGCGCGGCGGCGATCTCCGGCGGCTGCACGGTTTTCGGCAGCTTCCGGCGATTGGCCTCGTCGAAGCTCCACTTGCCGCCCACGGGTTTGCCATCCTGATCCAGCAGTATTCCCCGCTGCTCGCGCTGCCGCCTGTAATAGTCGGCCATGAGCATTCGTGATCGGTCGGCCGCAAACGACCGGAAATCCTCGCGCGTTCCGCAGAACATTGGTGATACGAGCTCGACCCGGCGAAGGGATCGCTGCTCGCAGAAAGCGATGAGGCGCTCCTCCATGGGCTTGTCCTCGACCTCGAAATGGATCAGTTCCCCGCAGTCGAGCTCGGTGACGACCCGTTCCAGCTTGTCCTCGTACTCGGCGTCGCCACCCTCATCCAGAGTAACGTAGCGCACGTCGAATCCCGCCGCGCGCAATTCGTCGGCGTAGCTGCGCATCGCGGCAAGAAACAGCACGATCTTCTGCTGGTGATGCCTGACGTAGGTGCAGAGCCCCCTGTCCTCGGCCATGAAGACGACCGCATCCCGGTAGTCCGCGAGCCGATCGGGCGGGAAAAGCTGGTTGCCCAGCACCACGAACAGGCGGCGGGCACTCATGGAAGGCTCAGCGGCCGAGATATGCGAGGTTTTCGGGCGAAAACTCCAGCGGCTCTCGGCCAGTCAGCGATACCAGCTCGTCGGGCTCGGCTGTGTTGCCGTCCGCCAGCATCGTCAGCTGGTCCTTGGTGACCGGAAAGAACGGCAGCCAGTCGAGCAGCGTTGCGCCGAACTTCATAAATCCGATCGGCATCGGCAGGATGAGTTTCTTCCTGCCGACGGCCGCAGCAATGCGCTGCAGCATCTGCGGCCAGGAGACAACCTCCGGACCGCCGAGCACGAAGCACCTGCCGATAGTGGACGCGTCCGACAGCGCGTTCACGAACGCATCGGCCACGTCGCGAACATGCACGGGCGACATCAGCACTTCGCCGTGAGCCGGACTCAGGCCGGTGTGAAAACCCACGGCCGGCAAAGGCACGCGAACCATGTCGCGATACAGTTGCGTCGCGAACTCCATGGTGCCGCGAGGATCGCCGAAAATAACCGAAGGCCGGAAGATCGTGTAGTCGAGCCCGCTATCGCGGATCATCGCCTCCGCCTTGAGCTTGGTGGTCTGGTAAGGAGTGCGGCCACTGTCGATGCCGTTGGCGCTCATCAACAGGAAACGCCTGACCCCGGCGCGCTTGGCCGCCTCTGCGACCGCCTTCGCTCCGCGGTACTGCAGGGCTTCGAAGGTGATGCCCTTGCCCGGGAACTCGCGCAGGATGCCGACGTTGTAGATCACCGCGTCGCAACCGGAGACCACGGCATCGATCGCCTCCTGCGACTCGAGGTCCCCGCTCGTTAGCTGGCACTCGCCCGCGCGGTGCAGCTTGGCCTCACTGCCGGATCGCACCAGTACGTGCGGCTCGTGGCCGGCGTCGAGCAACGCGTCAATGATATAGCTACCGACAAAACCGGTTCCGCCGATGATTGCTGTTTTCACTCTTTTATCCTGAGCGGTCGAATTGTTTTCTATTTTCGCATGACACGCGCCTTACGTTTGTCACAAAATGTAAGGCTGCGACAAAAAACCCACAACGATGGCAGACCCCTCGGACCGAATAAGCAAGCTGAAGATCGACCGGAGTGCGGATACGACGGCGGGCCGCAGCTGGCTGTTGCCGGCGATAGGTATCGCTGCCGTGGCGGCCATTGCTCTCTGGCTGATCGTGCTGCGCCCGGGTTCTTCGGGCGTGCTCGTCGAAACCGAAGTCGCCCGAAAACCGCCGAGTGTGGCGGCCGCCAACAGCGTGCTCGATGCGTCCGGTTACGTCGTCGCCAGGCGCCAGGCTACGGTATCGTCGAAGGTCACGGGCAAAGTGGCGCAGGTATTTATCGAAGAGGGCATGCGCGTCGAGCAGGGGCAGGTCGTTGCAACCCTCGACGATTCTACGCAGCAGGCGCAGCTCGAACTCGCACTTGCACAAGTGGATTCGGCGCGCGCCGCACTCGCGGAGATCGAGGCGCAGCTGCGCAATGCACGGCTTGAAAGAGACCGCCTCAGGGACCTTGCAGGACGAGACCTGGCGAGCAAATCGAGTCTCGATGCAGCAGAAGCGGCTTATGATGAACTCGCCGCAAGACTGGCCACGGGTCGCGAAAACGTCGGCGTCGCCGAGCGTAACGTCGCGTTGTCCCGTGATTCCCTGGCCAACATGACGATCAGGGCCCCGTTCGCGGGCATGGTCGTCACAAAGAACGCTCAGCCGGGCGAGATGATTTCACCGGTCTCGGCAGGGGGTGGATTCACCCGAACCGGAATCTGCACGATCATCGACACGGACTCCCTGGAGATCGAGGTCGACGTCAACGAGTCTTACATTCAGAGAGTCACGGCGGGCCAGCGCGTCTCGGCCGTGCTGGACGCTTACCCTGAGTGGAGAATTCCGGCCGAGGTCATCGCGATCATCCCGACCGCGGACCGGCAGAAAGCCACCGTGCGCGTCCGCGTCGGCTTCCTGGAGCGCGACGATCGAGTTCTTCGCGACATGGGCGTCAAGGTGTCTTTTCTCGGCAACGGCGCGCCACGAGAGACCGGCGCCGACGTCCAGGGCGTGATGATTTCGGCCGAGGCGCTACGCTCCGACGCCGCTGGCGACTTCGTGTGGATCGTACGCGGAGACACGATCGAACGCCGCTCGGTCGTCCTCGGCGGATCGCGGGACCGGTCACAGGTACTCGTGGCCAGCGGACTCGTGGCGGGCGACACGATCGTGCGCGCCGCCGATGGTCCGCTCAGCGCGGGCGGAAAAGTCAAAATTCAGTAACGGGAACAGGACAATGGCAGATGTGATCGCTCGGCTCGAAGGTGTCAGCCGGACATACCAGAAAGGCAAGGAACAGGTCGAGGTGCTCCATAACCTCGACCTGCAGATTCCCGCAGGCGATTTCATCGCGATAATGGGGCCGTCCGGGTCCGGCAAGACAACCTTGCTCAACCTGCTCGGCGGACTCGATCGCCCGACCTCGGGCACGATCCACGTAGGCGACGCCGAGCTGACCGCCATGTCCAATAGCCAGCTGTCGCACTGGCGGTCGACACACGTGGGCTTCATCTTTCAGTTTTACAACCTCCTCCCCGTACTGACGGCACAGAAGAATGTCGAGTTGCCGCTGTTGCTGACCCGCTTCAACGCGAAGGAGCGCGCCGAACGCGCCGGTATTGCGCTGGACATCGTCGGCCTCGCCGATCGCGCAAAACACTACCCGCGTGAATTGTCAGGCGGGCAGGAGCAGCGGGTCGCGATCGCGCGCGCGATCGTGTCGGATCCGTCGCTGCTGCTGTGCGACGAACCGACCGGCGACCTCGACAGGGAGACTGCTGACGAGATCCTGAAGCTGATGCAGATTCTCAACCGTGAACACGGGAAGACGATCATCATGGTCACGCACGACGCCCAGGCTGCGCAGTACGCAAACCGCACGCTCCACTGCGACAAGGGCACGCTTCAGGCACGTGAAGCAGCATGAAGTACTTCGGCCTGGTATGGCGCAACGTCTGGCGCAAGAAAATACGGACGTCTCTGACGATACTGTCCGTTTTCGTTGCGTTCCTGTTGTTCGCGTTGTTGTCCGCGCTGGGTTATGCCTTCAAGTACGGCGAGGAGTCGGCGGATGCGGAGCGGCTGATCGTCATCGACAAGGTCTCGCTGATAAACCTGTTACCGATTGCCTATCAGAACCAGATCGCGTCGACCGCTGGCGTGCACAGCGTCACCCATTCGACCTGGTTCGGCGGTTACTACCAGGAGCCGCGCAACCAATTCGCGCAGTTTCCGGTAGACCCGCACGAGTACTTCGCGATGTATCCCGAGTTCAAGATGCCGCCGGAACAATTCGACGCGTGGGTAAAAAACCGGGCCGGCGCCGTAGTGGGCAAGGACATTGCGGACACGTTCGGCTGGCAGGTGGGCGATCGCATCCCGATCCAGGCAACGATCTGGACGCGCAAGGATGGCGAGCGCACCTGGGAATTCGACATCGAGGGCATCTTCACCAACGAGAATCCGCGCGGCAACACGTCCCTGTTCCTGTTTCACTACGACTACTTCGACGAGGCGCGAGCGTTCGGGCAAGGGCTGGTCGGGTGGTACATCCTGCGGGTAGAGAACGGCGCGGATCCGGTGCAGGTGCAAAATACCATCGACCTGCAATTCGAGAATTCGCGCAACCAGACCGAAACAAGCACCGAAGCGGCTTTCGCACAGTCGTTTGCCAAGCAATTCGGCAACATCGCACTCATCGTGTCGCTGGTACTGGGCGCGGTGTTTTTCACACTGCTGCTCGTGTCCGGCAACACCATGTCTCAGTCGGTACGTGAGCGCATCTCCGAGCTCGCCGTCCTCAAGACCCTCGGCTTCGGAGACCGGACCGTGCTGGGGATCGTATTGTCGGAATCCATCCTGATCATGCTGATGGGCGGACTGCTTGGCATCGGGATCGGCTCGATCGCGGTCAAGGGTGTTGCGTCTGTTGCCGGCGCATTCCTGCCGGGCTTCTATCTGTCACCCACGGCACTCGTGGCAAGCTTCGCACTGATGATCGGCGCCGGCATTGCTGCCGGCATATTTCCCGCCCTCAAGGCAATGCGGTTGTCGATCATCGACGCACTGGCAAGAGCCTAGGAAGCAGACATGCGCGCAATCAACCAGATACTCGCCGTCACCTGGCTGAATCTCAGGAACCTGCCGCAACGTGTCGGCTCGTCGATGGTCGCCGTTGTCGGCGTGGCCGCGGTGGTACTCGTGTTCGCAGCGGTGCTCTCCATGGCGAGGGGCTTCGAGCGCACGATGATCTCGGCTGGCGCGGAAGATACGGCGATCATCATGCGCAGCGGCTCGACGTCCGAGATGAGCAGCGGCCTGAGCAACGACCAGGCACTGGTGATCGCCAACGCACCGGGCGTACTGAAGGATGGCGACACTCCGCTGGTCTCGGCCGAGCTCTATGTCATTGTCGATGTAAAGAAGAAGTCGAACGGGCTCGACGCGAATGTCCCGTTCCGCGGGATTCAGTCCAGCGCGTTCGATGTACGGCGGGACGTGAAGATCACCGAAGGCCGGATGTTCGAGACGGGCAGGAACGAGATACTCGTCGGGCGCGCCGCACAATCCGAGTTCCAGGGTCTCGACGTGGGGTCGAAGATTCAGTTCGGCCGCACCGAGTGGACGGTCGTGGGCACCTTTTCGGCCGGCGGTGGCGTCTCCGAGTCGGAACTCTGGACCGACGTTCGCGTCCTGCAGGACGCCTATCGCCGCGGCAATTCGTTCCAGACCGTGCGTGCCAGGCTGGAGAGCCCCGCGAGCCTGGAGGTTCTCGAAGCCTACCTGAAGGAGGACCCGCGTATCGATCCGGACGTAATGAGCGAACGCGAGTTCTATCTGGACCAGTCGCAACAGCTCACACAGTTCATCAAGCTGGTGGGCTACCCGTTGACCATCCTGATGTCGATCGGTGCGATCTTCGGGGCCCTCAACTCCATGTACTCCTCTGTCACCGTGCGAGGTAAGGAAATTGCAACATTGAGGGCACTGGGATTCGGGCCGTTTCCCGTGCTTGTTTCGACCATCATCGAGTCTACCCTGCTGGCTCTGATCGGCGGCCTGCTCGGAGGCCTCCTCGCCCTCCTCATCTTCAATGGTTTCCAGGTCTCGACACTCAATGGCGCGAGTTTCAGCCAGGTCGTCTTCGACTTCGCGGTGACGCCGGATCTGCTCGGGGATGGCCTCAGGGTGGCCCTCGTCATCGGCGTCGTCGGCGGGCTTTTCCCGGCTATTCGTGCGGCACGACTGCCCGTCGCCCAGGCGCTGAGAGAACTCTAGGAATCTCGGCATCTGCGGATACCGGCCCGCATTCGACGTCGATACAATCGGGCTGTACGCATCTGGCGGAGCGCGCATGATCGCAAGGTCGCAATCGCTGCTACCTCTGGCCACCATGCTATCCGTGCTGGCGGCCTGCGTACCTGAATCCGAACCGCTCGACTACCCCACGCTCGTCGGCCAATTCGCCGACGAGGGCGAGCAGCCCCGGCTGATAGCGGATGAGGCCTATCTCAGCGACACCGATTTCTATGTGCGTTTTCGCCGTGGCGATGAGGTTCGCTACGGTGGCGGCACCTGGGCGAATCGCATACCAATCCTCGAGCTCGGCGAACGGGACCGATATGACGGTCCTTACCTGCTGCCAATGCAGTACGAGCAGGCCGCACGCTGGGCGGCGCTGCCCGACGAGCGGGTGTCTCCCGCGATCCTCGGCGTCGAGGACTGGCACGCGTTACGCGCGCGGCTGTTCGCGACCCTGCTCCCCCGCAACGAGCACACGGGCGTCGTGCTGCACTTCAACGTCGACGACTATTTTCTTTATTACGATGACAGCGGCAACTTTGCGGCTACGGTCATCGACGCGAAACCCGCCGACTACGCCATCGCGAAGCGCATTGCCATGTCGGAGCTCGTCTACCGGGGACTGCCCGTCCTCGAAGACTTCCTCTCCGAGCGCGGCATCGACGAGCGCCGGATCGCATTCAACACCGGAGACACCGGCTATTACTCATTGCCGTTCCTGTACGTGAATCGCGACTTGCCCGTTGCGGTTTTCGTGCGCATGCCCGGTCCGAAACAACGCTTTGTTTCCGGCCCTGCGTCGATGCCCTACATGCAGACGGCGGGGCACGTCGCCGGCAGCCACACGGCCGGCATCGTGTTCCGGCCCATCTCGTCGCTGTACCGGCTGCTGTTCGTGACCAGCGACACCGTGGCGGAGACCGTCAAGCCCACTTTCCTGGCCGAGCTGTCGAAACAGCCCGTTCCGCCGGTATCGACGGCACCGGGCATGAACCTCGAGCTGTGGGAACACGCACTCGACGAGCTGACCCGACGCCGTTCCTCCAGCGGCACGATGCGATTCCTCGTTGACGGCCGGGAGTTTTTCACGCGGTTCATCGACGCCGTGATCGGCGCAGAGTCGTCCATCGCACTGCGAACCTACATTTTCGACAACGATGACTACGCGGTTCGCATCGGCGGCCTGCTGAAGCGGCGCTCCAACGACGGCATCGACGTTCGCATATTGCTGGACGGCCTCGGCACGATCGTGTCGACGATCGAGAAACAGGAGACGCTGCCGGACGACTACCACGGGCCGTCTTCGGTCAGGCGCTTCCTGGAACGCGACTCACGCATCGACGTGCGCCAGGCCAGCAACCCATGGCTGACCGGCGACCACGTCAAGACTGCGATCATCGACGAGAAGCTCGCGTACACCGGCGGCATGAACATCGCCAGGGAGTATCGCTACGACTGGCACGATCTCATGACAGAGCTGCGGGGCCCGGTCGTCGACGTGCTGCAGTACGAATTCGAAAAGGCGTGGGCCTACGCTGGCCTGTTTGGCGACCTGAATTACCTGTTCGCCCGGTTGGGGCCGGAACCCGACGGGGCAGATGGAGGCGGCTACCCGATTCGCGTTCTCTTCACCCGGCCGCACGATCACGAGATCTTCAGGGCGCAGCGCGAAGCGATACGCAACACGCAACGATACATCTACGTCGAGAACGCCTATTTCACCGATGACGCCATGCTCTACGAACTCGCCCGAGCCCGCAAGCGCGGCGTCGACGTGCGGGTGATCATGCCGCTGGTAACCGATCGCGGCCCCATCACGCGCAACAACGCGCTCGCTGCCAACGCCATGCTGGAGCACGGCATCCGGGTCTTCATATATCCCGGCATGTCGCACATCAAGGCCGCTGTCTTCGACGGCTGGGCATGCATCGGTTCAGCCAACTGGGACCGCTGGAGCTTCAGAATCAACAAGGAGCTCAATATCGCGACGTCTCATCCGGACACCGTCGCAGACCTCGAGCGACGGGTGTTCGAGGCCGATTTCGCCGCATCGGTCGAGCTTACCGAACCGTTTCCCGAGCGCTGGACCGACCATCTCCTGGAGCTCGTCGGCGACTACGTCTTCTAGCCGCGGAAACCCCCGGCGCCTACCACGAATAACCGATCGACGTCGTCAGCGTGTAGTCGGTCTTGTTGGCATCCGTCGGCGGGTTGGTCGTGTACGAATGCGAAAGCGTGATGTCGAAGAACAGGTCTTCCACGAATTCGCGGCGGAAGATCAGTTCGGACTCCGCGCGATATTCGCTCAGGTCCTCCAGCAGCGGGAATATGTTCGTGGTAAAGGTGATATTCGCCTCCGGATCGATATTGCGGTGCAGGTAGCGCACCTGGATCCTGCCTTCGGCCGTTTCGCTGGACGGGTCGTCGCCGGTGAAAGCGGTATGCGTAATATTCAGACCGCCGGTCAATGAGAGCTGGTTGCGGTTCGTCTGCACGAGGTAGCGCCCGAGGGCGGCACCGGCCGAAACTCGCGACAGGATACCCAGTTCGTCGTGGCGCTCCCAGCCGGCGAACCAGTCCGTGAACCAGCGATCGGCGCGAAAGCGCTGGTAGTTGCCCCGGATGTTGGTGCGGTTGCGCGTCTCGCCCTCCGCCTGGGTGGTGTTATTGAGCGTAGCCTGCAGGCCGACGAGGTATCTCCGCGTGCGGTAGGCAAGGTCCGCCGTCGTGCGCAGCGTCGTTACGTCGCTCGATTTCTCCGAATCGAAACCCAGTGCGAACGAGCCGTCGAGCCGCTCCCAGAAAGACTCTTCCGCGTCGATGGGGACCATCCGGACAATTTGCGACGTGTGCAGCTCAGTCTCGCCGTCCGGGGACCTGACCTTGATTTCGAATCGGTCATTCGCCGAGTCGAGCGTGCCGAAGTAGCGCCGGCCGCCGGAGTCCTCGACCTGCAACGTCTGCTTGGTCGTGATGCTGACTATGTCTTCCCAGTCAATGGAAACGGTACCCATGGAATCCGTGCTGTACCGCAGGGCGCCAAACTCGAGTGACTTGATCTCGCCGGTGATCGTGTTGCCATTGACCAGGAGAACGACATCCGTTTTGGCGGCAAATGCCACCACCGGCAGGACAAAGGTCGCGGCGACGGCAATGAAAGGGCTGCAAAACTTCATGATTTTTCGGAACTCTCTGCTATGACCGTATTAATACTACCTGTTGGGGTTTCGCCCGGTTGCTGTACAATTTGCCTTCTCCCCCCAATCCATACATCAAATCGGGACGATCAAAGTGAGCTTCGAACAACAACTCGAGAAAGTCAGAACAAAACCCGGATTCATCGCAGCACTCGACCAGAGCGGCGGCAGCACGCCCAAGGCGCTTGGCCTTTACGGCATCGGCGAGGACGCCTGGTCGAACGACGATGAGATGTTCGCGATTGTGCACGAGATGCGCACTCGAATCATCACCAGCCCGTCGTTCAACGGTGACCGCATCCTGGGCGCGATCCTGTTCGAGAACACGATGGACCGCGAGATCGAGGGACAGCCGACGGCGCGTTATCTCTGGAACGAGAAGAACGTCGTGCCGTTTCTTAAAGTCGACAAAGGCCTTGCGGACGTGGAAAACGGTGCGCAGGTCATGAAACCGATGCCCGGCCTGGACAAGTTGCTCGAGAAAGCCAAGGCAAACGGCGTGTTCGGTACCAAGATGCGCTCGGTCATCAAGGCAGCGAATCCTGCGGGTATCGACGCAGTCGTCAAGCAGCAGTTCGAGATCGGTCGCCGCATTGTGGCCGCCGGCCTCGTGCCGATCATCGAACCCGAAGTAGACATCAACTGCCCGGACAAGGCGCAGGCAGAGGACCTGCTGCATGCCGCTATCATAAAGGAACTGGACAGCCTCGGTAAGAATGAACGGGTCATGCTCAAACTGACGCTGCCCGAGAAGGACAACCTGTATGCGGACTGCGTTGCACACCCGAACGTGGTCAGGGTTGTCGCGCTCTCCGGCGGCTATTCACGTGAAGAGGCGAATGATCGGCTGAGCCGGCAGAACGGCATGGTAGCGAGTTTCTCGCGCGCACTGTCCGAAGGCCTGAGCGCCCAGCAGTCCGACGAGCAGTTCGACGCGATGCTCGATACCTCGATCCAGAGCATCTTCGAGGCATCGAGCACCTGATCCAGGCCGGCGGAATGTTGCGGTGCAGTTCGAGAGCGCTGAAAGCGATTACGGGGCCCTGCCGCACCCTGGCCGCCGCTATGACGGTCGCGGCGGGGCTGTTGCTGGCGCCCGCCGATTCGACGCGTGCCGGACAGGAAGTCGCCGAGATCCCGTTTTTCAACGCCCCGCCCGGCACGGCAGCGCTGGGCGGCGGCATTCGACTCGGGCAAAGCCTGTACCGGGCTTTCGATAACGACGACCAGCGCCAGTACGACCTGATCCCGCTGTATCTCTACAATGGCAAGTACCTCTTCGCCAGGGGGACCGCCGGCGGCCTGCATTTCATCAACCGCGAAAATCTCCAGCTCAACCTGCTGTTCCAGTTTCGCTTCAACAAGCTCGACCCCGATCGCAACGCCTTCTACGAGGGCATCGAGACCCGCAAACAGACCGTCGATGGCGGCCTCGAGTTGCGGCTTCGCGGCGACTGGGGTGCGCTGAGCGCGACGTACCTGACCGACACCCTCAACAGGCACAAGGGCCAGAGTGCGGAAGTCGCGTATCGCTACGACTTCGACCGCGGCGCGCTGACCTTCTCGCCGTTCGTGAGCTGGGCGTGGAACGACGACAGGCTTACCAACTATTACTACGGCGTCAGTGCGGCCGAAGCCCGTCCTGACCGCCCCGAGTATGACACCGGCGAGTCCCAGATAGTCGCCTTCGGCCTGAACACAACCTGGTGGATTTCGAACCGTATCAACCTGTTCGCGAATATCGGCTTCGGCAGCGTCGATACGGCGATTGCAGAGAGCCCGCTCGTTGAAGAAGACAGCGGCTCCGCGTTTTTCGCCGGCGGTACTTATATCTTCGGCAACGCGCGCAAGCCCGAACTCTACATATCGTCAGAGCGCGCCGGCGAATGGTCGTGGCGCACCAACTTCGGCTACCAGGCAGACGGCAACATCATCAGCGAAATCGACCATGGCGATTTCAGCAAAAGCGATTACGCGGATACGCACATCGCCGGCATCACGTTTGCAAAGCTCCTGACCGACGGTCCGCGCATCGATTTCGTCGGCAAATTCGCCGTGTTCAGGCATTTCGAGGAAGACGAGGGCAACGGCAATTTCTTCAGCTACGCCGCATACATGATGGCGATGGGCAAAGGCTATTCGCCGTGGACCGACGAAGAGGTATTTCGTTACGGGTTCGGCTTCGGCATGTCCTACGCCGACGAAGTGCCGATAGCGGAGCAACGCAAGCAAGCCGAGAAAGGCAACAACACCTCCCGATTCCTCAATTACCTGGAACTGCAGGTGGATTTCCCGCTGCGCCGGATGTTCCGCTCGAAGACGATGGAGAATTGCTACGCGGGGCTAACCGTCGTGCACCGCTCCGGAATATTCGGCACCTCCGATTTTCTCGGCGATGTCGCCGGGGGCGTAGACTGGATAACCGCCCACCTGGAATGCACGTTGGACGGGGGCTCGTGACGATGCGGCGCGGTGCATCGATTCTGCTGGCCCTCGCGCTGCTTCCGTGGGGCAGCCCCGCCACCTTTGCCGACTGGCAGGCCGACCCGGACGACAGGCTGCAGCAGCGCGCCGCGCAGACCATCCAGAATTTCCGCGACAAGGTCGAGCGCAGCCATCCGTACTTCGACGATGCCTATGCGTACGCTATCTGGCCCGGCATCACACGAATCGGATTCGGCTTCGGCGGCGCCTACGGCAAAGGCATCGTCATCGAGCAGGGCCAAGCCGTCGGCACGGTCGGCTACTGGCAATTCAGCTCCGGCATCCAGGCCGGCGCCAAGAACTTTTCCATGATTCTTTTCTTCAGGAACAAGGAAGCGCTCGAAAGCCTGAAGCGCGGCGATATGCAGTTCATGGGACAGGCGGGAATCGACATCGGCACTTTCGGTGCACACGGAACCCCGACGTACAGCGAAGGTGTCGCGGTGATTCCGCTCACCCGTTTCGGCCTCATGGGCGAATTCGCGGCAACCGGCGTCAAGTTCAATTTCAAGCCTGTTTCGCCGTAAAAAATGCGACCTGGTCGTTTGCCTGCTTCGGCCCCGGAGGGCTATATTGCGCTGAAATTCGGGGTTGCCATTGACTACACACGAACAGCCGTCGGACAAGAGCTACACGATTGCCGTTTGCCTGTCGGCGATCTTCGGCGTTGTCGGAATTCAACACTTCTATCTCGGCCGGTATATCGAGGCAACGATAGACCTCGTGTTGTTCATCGCAACCATCTACCTGTTCGTTAGCGGCCAGATCATCTGGGCCATCGGCGTCGGCGCGATCGACGCAATCCACACATTCATCGTAACCATCATGCTGCTGACAGGGTCGTTTCGGGACGGCAGCGGCAAGCTGGTGCTCTATCCCGGACAAAAGCTCAATACTGGAGAGTCTTTATGAACGACGTCGCCGTTAGTGATAAAGGTTTCGTACCGACGATTTTGTTGTGTTTCTTTCTCGGTGCATTCGGGATCCATCGCTTCTATGTCGGCAAGGTAGGCACGGGCATATTGATGCTGCTGACCCTTGGCGGCCTCGGCATCTGGACGCTGATCGATTTCATCATCATCGTGACCGGGGGCTTCAAGGACGCTGCCGGGCGCTATATCAAGGCCTCGAACTGAGCGCATCCTGCACCGCCGGCGGATACGGTATCGTCTCTGCCACCTGCCATCCTCTCTCTGCGATGAGCGCATCGATCGCGGCGATGCGATCCGCGATGTGGGGATGGGACGCAAAAATCTCCGGCGCCTCGTCGTTGCCGTAAGCGGCACCCAGCATTTCGAAGAGGCGGGTCGCGCCACCAGCGTGACCGTAGAATCGATGCAGCCCGGTTACAGCGAGGGCATCGGCGATCTCCTCCTGCTCACGGCTGTAGTCGTTCAGCACCAGCCCCAGCCCGGTTTCGGCACTACTCCTCGGATCGATGCCGCCGCTGCTGCGGACGGACGAGATCAGTATCTGCAGCAAGATGCCGCGACTCGCGCCCGACAGCGGATCGCGATTTTTCGCGTGCGCGATTTCGTGCGCCAGCACCATGGCGAGGCTGTTTTCGTCGTCGAGCTCTCGCAGCAGGCTGTCGAGCACGAAAATATGGCCTCCCAGGGTCGTGAAGGCATTCACCGACGAGCCCTCGATGACGAAGAACTCGAGTTCCAGCCCGGGCGGCAGCTCCATGCCGGCCGAAATTTCCCTGCCTAGATTCTCGACATACGCCTGCAGTGCCGGGTCGCCCTGCTCCAGCAGGTTGTCACCGACCCACTCGACGTACGGCGTAATAAAACGGCGTTCACTCTCGTGGCTGATGATCCGGATCCAGCTCGGGGCCGTCGCCACTGCGGCAATGATCAGCAGCACGAAGAGCACCGTCCCGATCGCAACCCCGTAAAGGAATCGCTGGATGCGGCGCGCCTCTTCGTCGCTAACGCGGTGCGTGTACTCGGCCATCCTGGTTCACCAGCGAGCGTAGCCGGTCGCGGCCGCTCGCGGGAGCCGGCGTGTCGAGTTGCAGGATCTCGAGCATCAGCGGGTATACCTCGACAGCGCTGACTTCGTCGATCGTCTCCCCGCGGGGCAATCCCGGGCCCGCGGCGAGGAAGATGCCGTGCATGGCCTTGTCGGACGGTTCCCAGCCATGGTCGCCCTTCTTCAGGCGCTGCAAGGCTTCCCGCTCCACGACGACGCCGTAGCCCGGCTCCGGCACCACGAAGATCTCCGGAAACCGGGGGCTGTCGTCAACCCGCCACTCGGGAGGGGCCTCCTCGCGCAACACGGCACGGCCATGTGCCCAGTGCTCGTTGATCGTGTCGCGGATCGTGCGTGCCCGGTCCGGGTCAGGCTGCTGCAGGTAGATCCATGCGTAGGCGCCGCCTGCCGTGACCTGCAGCCCGTCGAGGTCGATGAGTTCGCGCAGAACCAACGTCGTTTCGGAATCCACGTAGTTGGCCTGGCCGTGATCCGAGACGACGAGCACGTAAACGTCGCCGGAAAGGCCGAGCTCGCCGACGCCGTCCAGCAGGCGCCCGATATCGGCATCCACCGCCTCGACCGCTGCGGCCAGCTCGGGTGATCCGCGGCCAAAGTTGTGCCCGGCCGTGTCCACGTGCTCGAAATACAGCGTGATCAGGTGCGGCCGGTTCTCCGCCGGCAATTCGAGCCAGCTGATGACACGCGCCACGCGGTCGCTGCCGGGCACGGAGGCATCGAAACTGTGCCAGTGACTCGGCGATATACCGGCTATCTCCGCCTCGGTACCGACGAAGTAGTACGCGGCGGACACGAGCCCGTTTTTCTCGGCCTGGACCCAGATGGGTTCGCCGCCGTACCAGCGGCCGTCTTCCACGCTCTGGCGGTCCCACAGGTGGTACCAGTTTTCCCGGGCTGCATCGGGAAAGTGGTTGTGGACGATGCCGTGCTCGGACGGGTAGAGACCGGTCGCGATGGAGTAGTGGTTGGGAAACGTGAGGCTGGGAAACACCGGTCGCAGCGACGCGGCACGAACGCCCGTTCGGGCGATGCGGTCGAGCGCCGGAGTCGGGTAAATCGACAGGTAGTCGCGGGCAAACCCGTCGATCGAAACCAGTATCAGATAAGGGGTTTCCGCCTTGTCGGGGGCGTTCCGGCCGCCGGTTCCGGCCGCCTCGCCGGGCTGCGCCTGGAGCCCGAAGACGAGCATAAATATCGCCAAAATGGAAGTCGCAAAATCCGCGGTACCCTTCGCTGGCGTGGAATGTAGTCTCATGGCGAGATATTGTAGGCGCTTTGCGAATAACGCGCTTCGCGCAGCGCCTCAATAGGGGATTTGTCGTGTCATCAGACTCAACTACGGTCACGGGCCCGTCGACGCAGGCATTTGCCGGCGATTCGCCTGCACAGGTCGCAAAGCGCCTGTTCAACGCCATGCGGCCGAAGTTCTTCCCGGCCTCCGTGCTGCCGGTTCTGGCGGGTTCGGCCTGGGGATTCATGGTTGCCGGCCAGTTCGACCTGTCCGCTTTCGTCCTCGCCCTGCTCGCCACCGTCTGCGTACACGCGGGCGCCAACGTGCTGAATGACGTGGGTGACGATGCCGGCGGCACCGACCGCCAGAACGAGGACCGGATCTACCCGTACACCGGCGGCTCACGATTCATCCAGGCCGGCATCATGTCCGCAAGCGGCATGGCGCGCCTGGGCGTCAGCCTGCTGGCCGTTGCCGCGATCGCCGGCCTGATCCTGCTTCTCAGCAAGGGCGCGATGGTTTTGTGGTTCGGTATCGCGGGCTTGCTGCTCGCGGTGCTGTATTCGCTCGGGCCTGTCCGGCTGGCCTCGATCGGCCTCGGCGAACTCTCCGTGGGCATTGCCTTCGGCGTGCTGCCGGTGACCGGGGCCGCCTGGCTGCAGAGCGGCTCGCTGGGCATCGAAGTGCTGCTGTTTTCCATCCCGGTCAGCGTCTGGGTCACGGCAATACTGCTGATCAACGAAGTACCGGACATCGCCGCCGACGGCGCGACGGGCAAGCGAACGCTGCCGGTCCGCTTCGATCTCGGCGGCACGTCAGTCATCTATTTCCTCCTGCACCTTACGGGGGTTGCCGCGCTGGTCGCGCTTGCGCTGCTGGGCGGCTTCCCGGCCTGGGCGATGATCGTGCCCGTCCTGCTGCTGGCACTGGCCTGGCAGGCCGCACGCGCCATCCGTACGGGAATCGCGGATCGCCCGGCTATGACGCGAGCGATCGAGATGACGCTGGGCATCCACACGATCGGATCGATCTGGCTCGCGGGTTGTGCCCTGTTTGTTGCATTTTTTGGCGCGTGAGCGGCGCATAACTTGAACTAGGACGTCCCACAGCTACATGCGTATCAAAATCAGAAAAGGCCTGGACATCCCCATAAAGGGTGAACCCGAGAAGACGATCAGCGACGGCCCGGCGATCAAGACCGTTGCCGCCGTTGCCACGGATGTCTCGGGCATACGGCCGCGAATGGCGGTACAGGTCGGCGACAAGGTCCGGCTCGGGCAGGTGCTCTACCACGACAAGCGCAATCCGGAAGTGCCGTTCACGGCACCGGGCGCTGGCGAAGTCATCGCCGTCAACCGTGGAGCCCGTCGTGCACTGCAGTCGGTTGTCATCCGGCTCGAGGGCGACGACGCGGAATCATTCGATTCCTGGAAGGCATCCGAGCTGGAAACGCTCGATCAACAGAAGGTGCGCGCCAACCTGATCGCGTCGGGCCTGTGGACGACGCTGCGCACGCGGCCGTTCAGCCGCATCCCGGTGCCGGACGCGACGCCGGATGCGATCTTTGTCACCGCTATCGACACCAACCCGCTGGCGATCGACCCTGCCTTCTTCATCGAGCAGGATCCCGACGCGTTCGACAACGGCCTCAAGGTGCTGTCACGGATCGCGGAATGCCCTGTTTACGTGTGCACGGCGCCGGATTCCGGGATCAACTGCCCCCACCCGGAGCAATTCCACCACGTGGAATTCGAAGGTCCGCACCCCGCCGGTCTCGTCGGCACGCACATCCATTTCCTGCGACCGGTCAGCAAGAACAGGACCGTCTGGCACATCGGCTACCAGCACGTCATGGCTTTCGGCCACCTGTTCACCAGCGGACGACTGCCGACCGAGCGGCTGATCACGCTGTGCGGCCCGATGGCCCTGCGGCCGCGGGTCCTGCGGACCCGCATCGGCGCCAGCACTGTCGATCTCCTGAAGGGCGAGACCGCCCCGGGGAACCTGCGCGTCGTCAGCGGTTCGGCACTCGGCGGCCATCGGGCTGCGGGGCCGCTCGCCTACCTGAGCCGTTACCAGACCCAGCTCACGGTGCTCGAAGAGGACCGGAGCCGCGAGTTCCTCGCCTGGATGCTGCCCGGCGCCGACCGGTATTCACAGACGCGCGCCTTTGCCGGCAGTGTGCTTCACCGCGGCAAGTTCCCGCTCACTACGACGCAGAACGGCAGCCCGCGCGCGATGGTATCGACGGGCTCCTTCGAAAGCATCATGCCGTTGGACGTCCTCGCGACACCGCTGCTGAAAGCGCTGCTCGTCGAGGACACGGACCGTGCGCAGGAGCTCGGTTGCCTCGAACTGGCGGAAGAAGACCTCGCGCTTTGCTCGTTCGTGTGCAACGGCAAACACGACTATGGCGCCTACCTGCGCATGAACCTCAATGAGATCGAGGTGAACGGCTGATGAAACCACTGCGCAAGTTCCTCGACAGCATCGAGCCACTGTTCTCGCGCGGCGGCCGCTTCGAGAAACTGGAGGCCATCTACGAGATGGTCGATACCCTCTTCTACTCACCGGCCGACGTAACGCGGAGTTCGCCACACGTCCGCGATGCAATCGACCTCAAGCGCGTGATGATTACGGTCGTGTTCGCCGCGACGCCCTGCGCCCTGATCGGCATGTGGAACGTCGGTTTCCAGACCCATACGGCGATGGCGTCGCTCGGCATCGAATGGGTCGAAGGCTGGCGCGGCTCGATGATGGCGCTGCTCGGCGCCGGCTACGATCCCGCGAGCGTTTACGACAACCTCATTCACGGCCTGCTGTATTTCCTCCCGATTTACGTCGTGACGATGGCCGCCGGCGGTTTCTGGGAAGTGCTGTTCGCGAGCGTGCGCAACCACGAGGTCAACGAAGGCTTCTTCGTCACCTCGTTCCTGTACACGCTGATCCTGCCGGCCACGACGCCGCTGTGGCAGGTCGCACTCGGCATCAGCTTCGGTGTCGTCATCGGCAAGGAAGTGTTCGGCGGCACGGGCAAGAACTTCCTCAACCCGGCGCTGGTCGGCCGCGCGTTCCTGTACTTCGCGTACCCGGTGCAGCTGTCGGGCGACGCGGTCTGGGTTCCCGTCGACGGCTATACCGCCGCGACGGCCCTGGCGGTCACTGCACAGGAGGGCATGTCCGGACTGCTCGCGAGCGGCCTGACGTACTCGCAGGCATTCATCGGCCAGATGCAGGGCTCGCTGGGCGAGACGTCGCTCGCCGCCTGCCTGTTCGGCGCCGCCATGCTGATTTACACGCGAATCGCGTCGTGGCGCATCATTCTCAGCGTGTTTGCCGGCATGATCATCCCGGCACTGCTCTTCAGCGGCGTCAGCGATGGCTCCAACGCGATGCTCGAAATGCCGTGGCAATGGCACATCGCGGTGGGCGGCTTCGCCTTCGGTGCGGTGTTCATGGCAACGGATCCGGTGAGTGCGCCGGACACCATGATGGGCCACGTCATATTCGGACTGTTGGTCGGCGCCCTCACCTGGGTGATCCGCGTCATCAATCCGGCCTTCCCGGAAGGCATCATGCTGGCGATCCTGCTGGGCAATATCTTTGCTCCGCTGATCGACTACTTCGTCATTCGTGCCAACGTGAGACGCAGGGTGAAACGCAATGTCTGACGACAAGAAACCTGGATTTTCACGCGACAGCATCAGTAACACGCTGACCGTCGCCATCGGCGTCAGTCTCGTCTGCTCCGTGCTCGTCTCCTCGGCGGCCATCGTGCTGCGACCTCAGCAGGAGGCGAACCAGAACGAGTTCCGGCAGCGCATCGTGCTCGAGGTTGCCGGCCTGTATGAGCCCGGCGTGCCGGTCGACCAGCAGTTCAGCCGCATCGAAACGCGTCTCGTCGACCTGGAGACCGGGGAATACGTCAAGGACGTGGACCCGCAGAGCTTCGACCCGGAAGCCGCCGCCAACGACCCGAAACTGGGTGTCGGCATACCGAAAGAACAGGATATCGCCAAGCTCGGCCGCCGCGCCGTGTACGCGCCGGTCTACGTCGTCAAGGAAGGCGACGAACCCCAGCAATACATACTGCCGGTGCGCGGCAAGGGACTCTGGTCGACGCTGTACGGCTACCTGTCGGTCGAGCCGGACGGCAATACCGTCAGCGGCCTGCGGTTCTACGAACATGCCGAAACGCCGGGGCTCGGCGACCAGATCGAGAAGGAAGGCTGGCTGGCGCAATGGCCCGGCCAGAAGCTCTACGACGAACAGGGCAACCCGCAGATCAAGGTCGTGCGCGGATCGGTCCAACCCGGGCCGGACGCGATCCACCAGGTGGACGGTCTGTCCGGGGCCACTCTGACCGCGAATGGCGTGACCTACCTGGTCCGGTACTGGACCGGCTCGCATGGCTTCGGCCCCTACCTGGCGAGAATTTCAAGCGAGGCGAACGACAATGGCTGAAACACGCAAGATCCTCCTCGATCCGGTGGTCGACAACAACCCGGTGATGCTGCAGGTGCTCGGCATCTGTTCGGCGCTCGCGGTAACGACCTCCCTGCTGCCGGCGCTGCTGATGTGCATAGCGATGACGAGCGTGGCCGCACTGTCGGGTGCCGCGATCAGCACCATTCGCAACCGCATACCGAACAACATCCGCATCATCGTGCAGATCACGATCATCGCTTCGTTCGTCATCGTCGTGGACCAGTTACTGAAGGCCTACGCGTTCGAAACCTCGAAGCAGCTGTCGGTATTCGTCGGCCTGATCATTACCAACTGCATCATCCTCGGCCGCGCCGAGGCGTTCGCGATGAGCAACACTCCAGGGCTGAGTTTCCTGGACGGCATTGGCAACGGGCTGGGCTACAGCGCAGTCCTGCTCGTGGTCGCCTTCCTCAGGGAACTGTTCGGCGCCGGCAGCCTGTTCGGAACGCAGATACTGCCGCTCACGTCCAACGGTGGCTGGTATGAGGCCAACGGCCTGATGCTGCTGCCGCCGAGCGCGTTCTTTATCATCGGGCTGCTCATCTGGGCGGTACGTGTCGCGAGGCCGAAGCAGGTCGAGAAACCCGAATACCAGATCCACGAAGTTCACCGTACCGAGGTGCTCTGATGGAACTCTATTTCAACCTGTTCATCCGTGCCGCGTTCGTCGAGAACCTCGCGCTGACGTTCTTCCTCGGCATGTGCACCTTCCTCGCGATATCGAAGCGCGTCGATACCGCGATCGGGCTCGGTGTCGCCGTTATGGTGATCCAGACGATCACGGTGCCGGTCAATTACCTGATCTATACCTACCTGCTGAAAGAAGGCGCGCTCGGCTGGGCGGGCCTCCCCGGTGTCGACCTGAGTTTTCTCGGGCTCGTGTCGTACATCGGCGTCATCGCGGCACTCGTACAGATCCTCGAGATGCTGCTCGATCGGTTCGTGCCGGCGCTCTATAACGCGCTCGGTATCTTCCTGCCGCTCATTACCGTGAATTGCGCGATTCTCGGCGGCACGCTGTTCATGGTCGAACGGCAGTACAACTTCGGCGAAAGCGTGACCTTCGGCATCGGCAGCGGTTTCGGCTGGGCCGTGGCCCTCATCGCTCTTGCCGGCATTCGCGAAAAACTCCGCTACAGCGACGTACCGGACGGTCTGCAGGGTCTCGGCATCACGTTCATCATTGCCGGGCTGATGTCGCTCGGCTTCATGGGCCTGTCGGGGATTCAGCTTTGAACGCAACGATTACTACCCAGGTCATCCTCGGGATGTCGCTGTTCTCGGCGATCATTCTCGTGCTCGTGTTTATCATTCTCGCGGCCCGCTCCCGGCTGGTTGCCAGCGGCAACGTCAAGGTCATCGTCAATGACGAGCGCGAGCTCGAATTGCCCGTCGGCGGCAAGCTGATGCAGGGACTGGCCGAGGAAGGCATTCTCATCGCGTCGGCCTGCGGCGGCGGCGGCACCTGCGGACAGTGCAAGGTCCAGGTGCTGTCCGGCGGCGGCGCGATCCTGCCGACCGAGACCTCGATGATCAACAAGCGCGAGGCAAACGAGCATTACCGGCTTTCCTGCCAGGTCGCTGTCAAGCAGGACATGAAGATACGCGTCCCCGACGAGGTCTTCGGGGTCCAGAAATACGAGTGCGAGGTCGTCTCCAACAGCAACGTCGCCACTTTCATCAAGGAATTCGTGGTGCGGCTGCCCGAAGGCGAGGAAATGGATTTTCGTGCCGGCGGCTATATCCAGATCGAGTGCCCGCCGCACGATATCAGCTACAAGGATTTCGACATCGACGAAGAGTTCCGCGAGGAGTGGGACCATTACAACCTCTGGCGTTACGAGTCGCACGTCAAGGAATCGACGATGCGCGCGTACTCGATGGCGAACTTCCCGCTCGAAAAGGGCCTCATCAAGCTCAACATTCGCATCGCCACCCCGCCGCCCGGCGACGACAAGATTCCGCCCGGCATCATGTCCTCCTACATTTTCAGCCTGAAGCCCGGCGACAAGGTGATCGTGTCCGGTCCCTACGGCGAGTTCTTTGCCAGGGACACCGACAACGAGATGGTGTTCATTGGCGGCGGTGCCGGCATGGCGCCGATGCGCTCGCACATCTTCGACCAGCTGAAACGCATTCACACGAAGCGCAAGATGAGCTTCTGGTATGGCGCACGCAGCCTCAGGGAAGCGTTCTATGTCGAGGAATTCGACGAGCTGGCCGAGAACAACGACAACTTCAAATGGAATCTCGCCCTTTCCGAGCCGCTGCCGGAGGACAACTGGGAGGGCTACGTGGGCTTCATCCACAAGGTACTGCTCGACGAGTACCTGGCCGACCATCCCGCCCCCGAAGACTGCGAGTACTACATCTGCGGTCCGCCCATGATGAACTCGGCGGTAATCGGCATGCTCGAAGACCTGGGAGTCACCCGCGACCACATCTTGCTGGATGATTTCGGCGGCTAACTCCAATGAGGCCCCTGACACGTTGGATCGTCGTCCCTGCGCTGCTGTCTGCGCTCGGCGCATGCGGTGACTCGCCGCGCGAGCGGCCGGTCCAGGAGCTCGTCGGCTCGACGATGGGCACGACGTTCAACATCAAGGTCGTCGCTGCGCCGGAGAGTCTCGACCTGCCCGCACTGCGGAGCGAAATCGAGGGCGCCCTCGAAGGCATCAACAGCACGATGTCCACTTACCTGAGCGATTCGGAGCTGTCCCGCTTCAATGCCAGTGACAGCGTCGACTGGATCGAGGTAACGCCGGAACTCTGCCACGCAGTCGAGGCTGCGCGGGTCGTCAGCGAATTTACGGATGGCGCGTTCGATGTGACCGTCGGCCCGCTGGTGAACCTCTGGGGCTTCGGGCCCGACGAGACCTCCTACGAACCGCCCGGCAACGATACCGTCACGCAGGCCATGGAGAACGTCGGCTATGCGAAGCTGCACGTGGACTGCACGATTCCGGCGCTGCGCAAGGAGACCCCGGGCGTCTACGTGGACCTGTCGGCCTTCGCCAAGGGGCATGCCGTGGACGCGGTGGCCGGGCTGCTGGACGCGCGGGCATTGCCGGACTATCTCGTGGAGATCGGCGGCGAGATGCGGCTGCGCGGCACGAACGCCCGCAGTGAGGACTGGGCGATCGCCATCGAGACGCCGGACCGGACCGGGCGCTCGGTTCAGACGGTGGTCCACCTGAGCGATACGGCGATGGCGACATCCGGCGACTACCGCAATTTCTTCGAGCACGAAGGCCGTTTCTATTCCCACACGATCGATCCGCGCACCGGGTACCCTGTAGCGCATAATGGCGCATCCGTTACGGTCGTCGCGGATACGGCGGCGTTTGCGGACGCCGCCGCGACGGCGCTACTCGTGCTCGGCCCGGATGCGGGCATGGGACTCGCCGAACAGGAGAATATTGCGGCATACTTCCTGTTACGGTCGGGCAGCGAATTCGAGGAACGGATGTCGTCCCTGTTTGCAACCAAGGTCATGAAGCAATGAGCGTACTCGCCACCCTGATACTGAGCTTTGTCATCGTCTTCGTGGCGGTGACGGCCATGGCCATCGGCGTGATGGCAGGAAGATCCCCGATCAAGGGTAGCTGCGGCGGCCTCAGTGGAAGCGCCTGTGAACTGTGCAGCGGTACCGGCGAGTGCCGCAGGAAAGCAAAAAACCAGAGGTAACGATCATGCCGGTCAAGTCGATCAAGGTTAAAGATTACATGTCGGGGAAGCTCGTGACCTTCAAGCCCGACACTGACATCCTCGACGCGATTCACGTACTCGTGAACCGGAATATCACCGGCGCGCCCGTCGTGGACGACCACGGCACCCTGGTGGGCATGCTCTCGGAGTTTGACTGCCTCGACGTCGTGCTGGCAGCCGCTTACCACGGCCACCCCGGCGGACCCGTATCGCAACTGATGACGGCGGACGTCGAAACAGTCGACGCCGACATGAGCATCATCGACCTGGCCGAGCTGTTCAAGGCATCGGGCTTTCGCCGTTACCCGGTCATGAAGGACAACCGCCTGGTCGGCCAGATCAGCCGCAAGGACGTATTGAGAGCGCTCGGCAAGCTGTCGGTCGCGTCCTAGTCCTCCGGTTCTGCGGCCTGCCGTTGGCCGCCCGGCGCTCGCTGGGCCGCCGTTGCTTCCTCAGCGGGCCTGTCGCGCTTGATAACCTTCGCGACCAACAGCAACGCGCTGCCTACGAAAGCCAGCGACACGAACAATGTGGCAGCCTGGCCATGCGGAAAGTCCTCGGCGAACAGCTTGATGGCCACGAGAACGAGCAGCGGATAGGCCAGCCAGCGTGCCTCCGGCCAGCGCCAGTGCCGGCTGGACAACGCCAGCGTCACGGCCGCTACCGACAACACGGCGGTTCGAACGGAAGCCAGCACGGACAGGTTCGGTTCTGCGCTCGTGGCGCCCGCGAGCAGCGGCGCCACGACAATGACGATCAGTCCGCCAACCGCCCAGACCGACAGGGCCAGGACGGTGAGTTGCGGAATACCGGCCAGCTTGCCCCAGCGCTCGGACTGCTGTGCCACCGGGATAAACAGGCAGGCCACCGTCGCGATCGCGACGACGACGTGGTTGCCTTGCAGGTCGGGCCAGCCGGGCCCCGCATCGCCAGCCAGCGCCTGCAGTCCGGCACTGAGGATGCCGGAGTAAACGCCTGCGGCAAGCAGCAGCAGTGTGCATTGCAGGCTGAGAGCGACCCGGCCGGTACGGCCGCTCGCTACTGCCATCGTGATGGCAAGCAGCGCCCACAGCATGGCAGCGGCATCGTACGGCAGCATCAGGCCGCTGCCCGCGAGCACGTACACGAGGCCGAGCGTCGAATAGAAGAAGAAGTTGCGCCCGCGTTTCCGGCGCGTTTCCGGCGAGAATGCGAGCGCGTAGGCGCTGCCGCCGACCACGATACTCAGGATGCCCATCAGCCCCAGCCCGAACTGGCCGGCCTCTGCCGCCATGATGGCGGCAGTAAAGGTTATGGCGGATGCAGCCAGGGTCTGCATCGGCTCGAAGAACGCGATGCTGTGCCCGCTGCCGTGGGTACGATAGACGAAGCTGACGAGGTACGTAAGGAGCAGGAATGTGGCAAAGAGCGCTGCGGTTTGGGGTTCGATCGACCACTGGTCGGTCGTACTCAGGCCCACGAGGCCCAGGACGACCGCGTTGGCGCCGACGGCGCCGAGCCATTGCAGGCCGATCCAGTCCTTCAGGTAGGCAATCCACAGCGTCGCCAGGCCCAGCAGGATCAGTAGTGTCGCAACGACGTAGGCACTGTGCGAGACGATCATGATCCCGAGTGCCGTCACGATACCGCCGGCTGTCGTCAGCCACGCGAGGGTCCGCAGTTCGCGTCGCAGCGCGACGCCGAGAGCCAGCACGCAGTAGGCGGCCAGCGCCAACCCGCTTTGCGGCCCGGTCAACAGCTCGAAATGCTGAACGGCCTCGACGAGCAGCGGCATGATCAGCGCGATGGACAACGCGCCGAGGATAGAGGCGGTGATTCGATGCGCTTCGACAGCACTCTTGCGCCAGGCCATGAACAGCCAGAACAGTGCGTAGGTGGCGCCCATGAACAGGCCGAGCCCTGTCGGCACGAACTGGAAATCGGTGATCGCGCGCAGCAGGTAAGCGCCACCGAAAATGAGCAAGGTATGGCCGATATGCGTCGGCGCGCTCGCAACCACCCGGTCGGCAACGGTGGCTTCGGACAACGGCTCATCTGCAACCGCCGCCGTCGCCGGTGCCTCGCCCTCCAGTCTGCTGAGCCGCTCCTCGACTCTGGCGAGCCGGGCCTCGAGTTCAGCAATCCTGTGTTTCATGACGATCCCTTCAATACGTGGTCAAGGTACCCGTGGCATCGTCAATACTTGGCTTCCTCGCCCCTCTCCAGCGACGGCACGAACTTGTTGATAATCCAGAAGAGCACGAAAGGCGTGGCCGCCACTGTCAATGCGCCGAACAGCCCTTCCTTGAAGGTCTCGAGGCTGTGCGGAATGATCGGGATGTGGTAGTGCATGTAGCCGGAGAATGACAGCGAGAAAGCCTGGCCGCCGATCACGACGTTCCAGCGCATCATGAAGACGCCGAACAACACGAGCAGCAGCGCCAGGATAGTCCGTTTCAGCGTCCGACCGGGCAGCAACAGCAGCACGAACGGAACCAGGTTACCCAGCGTGTACTGCAGTACGAAGATGTTGACGAAATCCTTGCCGTACATCACGGAACGCAGGATGTCCCAGGACTTCATTGCCGTGTACCCGCGGAATATGAGATCGAGGATTTCCAGGCTGATGGCCGCAATAAGAAAGCCCAACAGGTATTTCGTGGCCGTTGCAATGATGTCCGTCTCGGCGCCCCTGATCTCCGTAGCCGCCGTCACGCCTACCGTGCGCCGCAACCTGAACGCCTTCCACTCCATGATGATGATGTAGGTCAGCATACAAAGCGCGATACCGGACACGACCGCGGACATGATGAAAATGACGGGCATCAAGGGCGACATCCACAACGCGTTGGCCTTGACCGAACCGAAGATGAAACCCGCATAACCGTGCAGGAAGCAGGCGACCGGGATACCGACGCCGGCCAGTATCTTCGCGGCCTTGTGGTCGACTTTCTGTGCCTCTTCGCTGATGTCGAAGGCGCCCATCGTCAGCGCGCGGTAGACGTTGAGCCTCAGCATGTTGCCGAAACCTTCCTTGCCCTTGAGCGCGTGAACCTGCTCGACGAAAAACTTGCGGTAGACGAACCAGATTTCGCTGACGACGATGAGACCGTAGGTTGTGAAAACGATACCGAACGCCGAGATAGCGGAAGTGAAATGCGGCGTCAGCAACGGTTCCATCGCACGCGTCGGCTGCTGCAGGTGCAACAGCAACGGCAAACCGGCTGCCGGCAGCAACGCCAGCGAGAACACCAGTGAGAACTGCGCGATCTCCTTGAGATCTTTCTGGCCAAACACGTGATACAGGGACGACAAGACGAAAGCGCCCGCAACCAGGCCGGTCATATACGGGTACATGACGATCTGGATGCTCCAGTAGATGAATTCGTTCGGGTAGACGAACAGTTCTTTTACGGTCCACTCGACTCCGTGAACGACAGCTTCGCTCGTCATGGCATCACCTCACATTCTCGTCGAGACCGATATAGAACACGTGCGGCTTGGTGCCGTATTCGTCCTTGAGCACCGCCACCCGTTCGGTCGTTATGATCTTCGTTACGGGGTCGTCGGGGTCCCTGAGGTTGGCAATCCGGCGCGCATCGAATGCACAGGAGTCGACACAGGCCGGGTTCAGGCCTTTCGTGATCCGGTGGTAGCAGAAGTTGCACTTGTCCGCGACCTTGTGGACCGGGTGGAAAAAGCGCACGCCATACGGGCAGGCCATGATGCAGTAGCCGCAGCCGATGCACCAGCTGCGGTCGACGAGCACGACGCCGTCGTCCGTCTGGTAGGTCGCGCCGACCGGGCACACCTGCACGCACGGCGGGTTGTCGCACTGGTTGCAGAGTTTCGGTACGAAGAAGGCCTTGGAGATGGTTTCCGGGTCGATCTCCTCGCCGTCGATGACGTTTTCGATAAAGCCGTCGCGGCCGCCCAGCGGCGAATCGATGTGGGCTTTGCCGTCGTTCGTTATCACGTAACGTTCGACCCATGTTCGCGTAACCGGTGCGTCGTAGGGTATCTCGTTCTCGTTCTTGCACGCCTTGACGCACAAGCCACAGCCGACGCACTTGCGGGTATCGACCAGGAAGGCCCAACGGACGTTCGCGTTCTCGACCGCCGCCCTGGCCTCTTCGTTCGTCAGGAATGTAAAAGCGCTGACCGGTAACACGCTCGCCAGCGTTCCGCCACAGGCCTGCTTCAGGAAGTCTCGTCGTGAACAGCTCATTCTGATTTCTCCCTGGCTGGTTTCTCCCTGGGATCGTGCGGTACGTGACAGGTCACGCATTCACGGCGCCGCTTGTGGGTACTGTTTCTGACGTTTGGAAGTTCCGAGCGCGCGTGGTTCGGGTAATCGAGAGACTCGTGGCACCGCAAACAGTGTTCACGCGCCCGCTCGATCGGCAGAAACTCGACGTCGTCCGGATGGCCGACGGCGGGACCGTGACAGTTTTCACACTCGATCGGGGCGTGCGGCGACGCGTTGAGCATCTCGACCTTTTCTTCGTGACACTCTATGCAGCCCTCCCGGCCCTGGTACTTGACGGGAAAGTCCTTCCATTCCTGCACGTTGCCGAGACGATGGAAGTTATAGGTGAAACTGTCGCCGTGAACCCCGAAATCGTCGGGCACCATGAATTGCCGGGCTATGAGAATTACTACCACCAATCCGATGGCCAGCCATAGCGGGCGCAGGACATGCCACTTCATCTTCGCTTCTCCCCCCCGAACAGACAGGGCTGCGAAATACGTTTTTCAATGTTGTTGTTCTTGTCCCCTGAACCTATGGATACGTACCTGCAGACAGCTCCACAATACGTAGAATCCGTATCATTCTTCTTGTGCAGAACAGCAATTGGAGCCGACAGGCCGGCGTCGCCGGCCTTCTCGCTGCAGCGAACTTTAGTGAATGACGGAAGGAGTCAGCCGCGTTTGGACAGCGCCGACGACAAGGCCTTGCGGCGGAGGTAGCCGTAAACCTCCAGCAACGGCAATTCCTTCGGGCAGATGTCGTGGCAGGCCATCAGGCCGATGCAGCCGAATACGCCGTCCTGGTTTGAAACGACTTCGAACCAGTCACTGTCCGAGCGCTCGTCCCGGGGATCCATCGCGAAGCGCGCGACGCGATTCAGGCCGGCCGGGCCGAGAAAATCCTCGTTGACGTTTGCGGCACCGCACGAGGCGACGCAACAGCCGCATTCGATGCAGCGGTCGTTTTCGTAGATCGCGGCCGCGGTATCGTCGTCCATCCGGGCCTCCTGGGCCTCCGGATCGAACGCTTCCTGCGCATGTATCCAGCCCTCGGTCTTTTCCACCATCTCCCGGAACCAGGTCCCGGTGTCGACCGACAGGTCGCCAACAAGCTTGAACACCGGCAGCGGGTGCAGCCTGATGACCTCCGGCAGGTCCGAGGTCAGCGTGCGGCAGCCCAGCGCCGGGCGGCCGTTGACCATCATGCCGCAGGAACCGCAGATTGCGGAGCGGCAGGCAAAGTCGTACTGCAGGCTCGGGTCCTGCTTCTCGCGAATCTCGTTGAGCGCGATGAAAAGCGACATGTACGGCGTTTCGTCGAGCTCGAATGTCTGCATGTGCGGCGTGGACTCGGGGTCCACCGGGTTGTAGCGGAAGATCTCGAAACGGAGGCGTCGTCCGCCGTGTGTCGTCTTTGCCGTCATACGGCCTGCTCCCAGGCGCCCCACTGGATTCGGGTGCCGATAGGCTCGACCGTGTCGAGCTTGCCGTGCTCGTGCTGTTTCGCGTCGACATCGGCATTGTAATCGTCGATTGATACGGTCATTTCGATGCGCTCGTCGCTGCCGTAGCCACGGTGTCCCGGGGGCAGATCCAGCAGGCCGACGGGTTCGTAGCTGTAATTCGGTGCCGGCGCATCGACCGGCCAGCGAACCAGCGTGCGACTCAACCACTCCGCATCGTTGCGCAGCGGATAATCGGTACGGTAATGCGCGCCGCGACTCTCCGTTCTCGCCAGCGCACCCTCGGCCGTGACGAGCGCGAGACGCATCATGTTCTTCAACCTGAGCGCGAAGGTGAGCTCGGGATTCATGCCCGGGGCCTTCGAACGCAGCACGGCACGATCGCAGTCGTCCAACAAGCCGCGCATTGCCTCGACACCTTCCTCGAGTTCCGCGCCTGTCCGGAAAATGCCGACCTTGTCCATCATCGTGGTTGCCATGGCGTCACGCAGCTCGTAGACGCTCGGGCCCTCACCGCTGCGGTCCAGCCAATCTTCAGCCCGGGCTTCCGCCTGGCGAGTGGCTTCGAACGCGAGCCCGGTCTTCGCATCGAGCGAGAAGCCTTCCGCGTGCGCCGCGACACTGCGTCCGACGATACGCCCGGCGACGATGGTTTCGGCGAGGCTGTTGCCGCCGAGACGATTGAAGCCGTGCATGTCCCAGCACGCCGCTTCGCCGGCGGCATAAAGGCCCGCGAGGTTATAGGCCTGGCCGTCCTTGTTCACCCGCACGCCGCCCATCGAATAGTGCTGAGTCGGCCGCACGGGGATCAGGTCGTGTGCCGGATGCAGTCCAACGAAGTCGCGCGTGATGTCGAAGACCTCGCGGAGTTTCGTCGTGACGTGTTCCTCGCCAAGGTGGCGGATATCCAGCCACAGGTGCGGCCCGTAGGGCGTCTCCACGCCCTTTCCGTCGCGCATCTGCTGCGCCATATGGCGGGAGACGACATCGCGGCTGGCGAGCTCCTGCTTGGCCGGCTCCAGTTCCACCATGAACCGGTGCAGGTCCTTGTTGAGCAGGTAGCCACCGTCGCCGCGGCAGCCTTCGGTCAGCAGGATACCGCTCGGGATCAGCCCGGTCGGATGGAACTGCACGGCCTCCATGTTGCCGAGCGGCACGACACCGGTATTGAGTGCGATGGCCGCGCCCATGCCTTCGTTGATCGTGGCGTTCGTCGTGAACTGGCCGTAGATACGGCCATAACCGCCGGTGGCTATGACCGTCGCTTTCGCCAGGATCGGGTAGTGCTCGCCGGTGCGCAGGCAACGGGCAACGGCGCCCCAGCAGCGCGAGCCGTCGTGGATCAGTTCGACGGCTTCGGTGCGGTCGCGTACGGTAACGCCCAGGCGAACCACTTCGCTATCGACGGCATACAGCACCGCGTGGCCGGTGCCGGCCGCGGCGTAACACGCGCGCCACTTGGCCGTGCCGCCGAAATCGCGATGCATGATGAGGCCGTCATTCTCCGCGGCCTCCTCGATCTCGACACGCTCGCCCTTGATGAAGTAGCTGTTCTTGCCGCCGCGCACGCGGGTCCAGGGCACGCCGAAATGCGCGAGTTCGCGCACGGCTATGCGCGCTTCCTCCGCAAAGATACGCGCCACCTCCTGGTCCGCGCCCCAGTCCGAACCGCGCACGGTGTCGAGGAAATGCAGCGTCGGATTGTCGCCCTCGGCCTTGACGCAATTGCCGAGCGAGGCCTGCATGCCGCCCTGTGCCGCACAGCTGTGGCTCCGACGGGGGGGCACCAGCGAGAGAATCAGGACGTCGTGACCGGCCGCGGCCGCCTCGATGGCGCAGCGTTCGCCGGCAAGCCCGCCGCCGATGACCAGTACGTCGGTGCTGACGATTGAGCCGCTCATGAGCCCGCACCTCCCAGGAGAAATGCCAGCGGCGGCGGCAGTACGCCCGCCAGCACGAGGAGCACGACGACGCCGAGCCCCAGGAAGAACCACAGCAACACGCGCTCGATGGCGTGTATTGCCGTACGCGAGAGCATTGCGCCTGCTCCCCACTTGGTTGCGAGCCGGTACAGGCCGATGCTCGCATGGAACTCAACGCAAATGAGCAGGATCGCGTACGGCAGCCACAGGCCCGCCTGCACGCGTTCCATCGTCGTTACTGCCTCGATCCCGACTCTGATCCCGTAGAGTTCCGTCAGTACGTCCAGACCCAGCAGGATGATGTGGAAGCTGCCGAGCACCAGGATGATCATTCCCGTGCGCACCTGCCAGATCCAGAGCACGGACTCGGTGTGCGGATGGAACGGCGAGAACGGGCTCGCCGTAGGGACCTTTTCCCGGCCCGATCGGCTCAGCCCCTTGCCGAGCTCGAGCATTTTCCTGCGCTCCCGCAACTGCGCGGGGATCTTGCGGCTTGCCAGCACGGCGTGTGCACAGAACAGCACGAGGATTGCAACCACGGTCGGCTGCGCGATGTAGTAATCCTCGAGCATCGTCGCCAGCCAGTTGAAGCCGCGCTCACCCGTCAGTATCGACCCGACCAGCACCATGTGACCCCACATGAACAGGGCCAGGAAAAGCCCGCTGCCACCACTGATGATTTCGTACGTGAGTTGACGTTTTGCAGTGGTTGTCGGGTTGATTGTGTTCATTCTGATTGCAACATGGTAACGAGATCGGGATCCTCTTCTTCCTCGGCGAGGACAATGTGGCAGATATCGCAATCGTCCCTGATCTGTTCGCGGTCCTCGGTCCTCATCGCGCGCTTGTGACAACGGGTACAGCCGTCGGATTGCTCGTGGCCGATGTGGTTCGGATAGGTATCCCACCAGACTTGCATCTGCGGGAAGACGTTGACGGCATAGGCATCGGCCAGCGCTTCGCCGGCGGCAACAATCACATCGGCTTTTTCGCCAGCGATCTCCGGATGATTCTCGGCGTAGTAGGCCTGCAGCTGCTGAATAATGCCTTCACGCGCCGCTTCGTGGGACTCGAACTGCTGCTCGATGATCCGCACGCCCTCACGCTTCACGAACGGCAACGAGCGGTCAACCCGGCCTTCGTTAATCACTCGATCGACCTCGACGTGTGCGGGTTTGTAGATGTGGCTCGGGCGGTTGTGGCAGTCGACACAGTCCATCTGCGCCACTGACCGCCGTTCTCCGGCGCCTTTCGGTCCGCGTAAGTGACCACCGTGCCGTCGGCCTTGCGTCATTTCGACTTCGTAGATTTCTTCGCGAGTTTCGTCGGATCGATAACGTATCTCGACAGTCCGGGATTAACGTGCCAGTGGATACCGGTGCCACCGGTGCCCTCGACCCCACCGACCTTCATGACCAGCGCCGTCGTCAATTCAGTATTGGCCTCGTCTTCCTTGTAGTGCTTGATGACGCGGAGCTTGTCGCCTATGTGCTTCGTCGGCCAGTGGCATTGCTCGCAGGTGTCGCGCGCCGGGCGCAGTTCGTGCAGCGGTGTCGGCACCGGGGTCGGATACAGATCGAAGGCGACCGCGACCAGCTGCCAGGCGCCGTCGAGTTTCGATTTCACGAACCAGTCGGCACCGGGACCGATGTGGCACTCCGCACACGCGACGCGTGAATGCGGCGATCGCTGGTGTGCCGTATGTTCCGGCTCCATCACCGTGTGGCAGGCCAGCCCGCAGAACTCAGTCGATTCCATGTAGTGCACGCCCTTGAACGTGGCACTCGCAAGGATGACGATATTGAGCATCGTTACGCCGACGAAAATCAGCGTCCAGCGCTGCGTCGCAGGCTTGTTGAGATCGAAGACCGGCATGGCTTCGATGGCTTTGTCACCATGCATCCGCCGAAGCTTGCGCCGGTGCAGGAGAGCGCCGACCGGGATCAGCAGCAGTCCGACAACGAAGAACATCGGCAGAATGAGGTACGTCAGTATCCCGATATAGGGTCCGCCCTCGAATCCGAACTGCTCCATCGCGAACAGGCAGGCCATCAGCACCAGGCTCGCCACGGCAAGCGCGGTGCCGATCAGGCTGATAACGTTATGGGTTATGGATGCAAAAAAGTCTTTCAACATGGCGTTCCCCCCCCGGGGCATTTGAAGTCAGCTCAATTTTTCTGGTTGGTCAGTGACTGAGCAATGCCCAGATTATACCGATTGCCAAAGCGATTCCGATGGTAAGGAAAATCGTGCCCCAGATGTAGGCAGTCAGACTCTCCGCCTTGGTCGGCGGATCGACGATATTGTCCTCCAGTTCATTGTTGTCGACCATACGCTGGTACTCGAGCGGCCGTTCCGCTTTGAATTTGTGCAGCGGCATCTTGCCCGTGAACACCACGAGATCCATCGGGAAGCTCTCCGGGCGCAGGTGCGTATGGAAGAAGTGGAAGATGAAGATGAAGCCGGTCGCCAGCAGTGCTTCGTCACTGTGGATGACGTGCGCGGCATTGAGCGTCCAGCCTGGCAGGAAACGCGTGAAGAAATCCGGGAACCAGAGCATCAGGCCGGACAGGCCGATGATCATGACACCCCAGAAGACCGCGAGGTAATCGAACTTCTCCCAGTACGTCCAGCGATCGCCCTCGGGCCTGTCGCCGAGATACAGGAAGTAGCGAATGTTGCCGAAGAACGCGCGTACATCCTGCGGCTGCGGCGTCATCGAGTTCGGGCCCCAGAACATTCCCCGTTCCTTACGGACCAGCCAGCGAATGAAGACGTTGCCGACATGGAAGGCCATGTAGCCGAAGGTGCCGATCGCCGCGAGACGATGAATCACGCGGGCGAAGTCGATACCGCCGAGCAAGCCGATGAGGGTCTGTGCCCAGGGCGCGCCGTGGAACTTCAGCGGCAGGCCGGTCAGCGCGAGCAGCAGGAACGTCGTGATGATTACGACGTGCATGCTGATGTTCATCGCGTTGAATCGTTTGACGTAGGGCCCGTGCTTTTCACGCTCTTCCTTGAGCTCACCGCGGAGCAGCGCGACGATCGAGCGTTGCAGCCACAACAGGTCGTGAAGGCCGAAGAACGCGAATACGCCGATCAGCAGCCCGGTCATGAAGAACCAGACGACGTACACCCGGAAGTCATCGTCCGGATCGGTGGGGTCGTTGTGCGGATTGAAGCTCGCAAACGAGGCCGTTATGCCCTCGTGGCACTGTGAGCATGTCGCTACGAGATTGTCGGGGTGGATGCTCGAGCGCGGGTCGTCTTTCGCGAGGTTCTTGTGCGGCGTGTGGCAGTCGGAGCAGTTGGCGCCGGCGGCAAGCCCCAGGTCGGTCGCCTGACCGTGGAAGCTGTCCCTGAACGTGCCCAGCTCTTTGTCGTGGCAATCGCCGCAGGTCTCCGGCGTCTTCAGCCGAGCAGCGGCCGAGATCGGGTCGGCGATGCCGTGGCTGGAGTGGCAATCGGTGCACACCGGACCTTCCTCGCCCGCTTGCCAGGCGAGGCCGTGCGCGCTCAGGTCGCGCCACTCTTCGAGCAACAGCGCATGACAGGTGCCGCACATCTCCGGTGCGTGCGCGCGCGCGGTTGGCGCATTTTCGTCGTCCACCGCCAGTATCTTGTGGCTGCCGTGGCAGCTCGAGCAGCTGGGTGCGGCGACCAGGCCGGAAAGCAACAGTGCCCGGCCGTGCTCACTCTGCACGTAGTCCTGCATTGGGGTTTCCGGCGTGTCGTGGCAGGCACCGCACTGGTCGATCTGGTTGACCGCAGAAACCCTGCAATTGGCTTCCTCGACCTTGAAGATCGTGTGCGGATCGCCGTGGCAATCGAGGCAGGCGGCCTGGCCTTCATGAACGCTGCGGCCGATTGTCCGGATGACGCGCCCATGGCAGTTGCCACAGCTGTCCTCGTCGGTCAGCGGTTCGACGCCGCGCTTGTGGCGCTTGTCGGTGATGTTCGTATGGCACTCACCGCATTCGACGTCCGGGTGCGCGGTCGAGGCGTAAACGACGTCTTCATGACAAGCGACGCAATCCTCCAGGGCCTGGCCGCTGGCGAATGCTGTGATTAGCAGAAACCCGAAACCGAGAACCAGTTTCGTCCACGTGAGCCTGACCGCGGCCATATCCATTGTGCTTTCTTCACTCTGCGAGTGGCTTTAGGCCCTTAAGTACTATCCGCTCTCCGAAGATGCTATTGCGGTTTCCCGAAGTACGTCTTTCGGTCGAAGCCGTCATTCAACCGGCCGGTCCCCGAGGGCCACCTGTTCGTCCGCGATGTGGTGCCGCATTTCATCGCGCAGGCCGCTGACGCCGGAGAAAAACTCCCGCATCATCATCACCCACAAATAGTAGCCGCGCTCCGTCAGGCGAAGCGTGGCACCCTCGCCTCGAACCGCGCCGATGAGCCTCAGCGCCGCCATCTCGGGCCGCAGGACGCGCCGGAAACGGCCATCGAACGTCCGCTCCGCAGCGTCGAGATCCAGCGAGCCCGCGAACAGGCGCATCAACAGGTAATAGCGCAGGCGGTCCCGCTCGCGCATTTCCCGGCGCAGGGTCAATCCCGGCTCGCCGGCAGCTACCAGCCTGGCGTAGTGATTGAGCGAAAACGTACTGGCATACAGGCTGCCCTGCAGGTAACTGAACGCCCCGCTGCCGAGCCCGACGTACTCGTCGTGATCCACGATGTATTCGTCGACCAGGCCGGGTTTGCACGAAAAGCACCAGGCGGAAACGCGTTCATACCCCGCATCCGACATGCGTCCGACGATACACTCGTACAAGCGGCGCTCGCGCGAGAAGTCCACGCGGCCCATGTCTTTCAGCATCGAACGCCGGGTGCTCGCCGCGGTCATCAGGGGGTACCAGGACACCTGGTCGGCGCCGATTTCGGAGACCAGGATTTCGATATCCCGCTCGAGGGCGGCTTCGGTCTGGTGCGGGAAATTGAAAATCATGTCGACGTTCAGCGTGTCGACCTGCCCCAGCGCCTGCTTCAGGCGTGCAGCGATCGCGGCACCGTTCCCGTAAGGTTCCAGGCGCTGCATTTCATGCAGCAGGTCGTTATCGAAGCTCTGCACACCGACCGAAACCCGGTTGACGCCGGCATCCCGAAGCCGCTGAATGCCGCCGTCGTCGAGATCGTCAGGATTTGTTTCGACGGACACGGCCCGCACAGGATGCAGTTCGCGCACCAGGTCGAGGGTCCGCGTCAGCTGGCCGGGCATGACGGTCGGCGTCCCGCCGCCGACGTACAACTCGTCGAACAGGTAACCCGCGCCGCTGACAAGGCGTATTTCGCTGCGCAGCGAATCGTAATACGGCACGGCGCGGTCGCGCGTGAAGCGGACGCGGTGAAACGAACAAAACGGGCACAGTACCCTGCAGTAGGGGATGTGCAGGTAGAGCAGGTAGCGCTGCCGGGGATCCGGCGGCGGCAGGACGGGCCGTCCCTCAGCCGTGTGGAAACTGAGGACGCGCCGGCTGGCGCGGCGCAGGAAGCTGTCGATCAGGAGGTCGACAATCCGCAACGCTGTCTCCCTTCACGACCGCCCCCGATCAGGCTGCGTAAAGCGGCGCGACATCGATGTAGACCCGGTAAAGGGCAATCAGGCCGTCTTTCGTTTCGAAGACGTTGCAGAACGGCAGCGTGATGGCGCTACCGTCGTGGCGTGTGTAGGTGACCTCCCCTTCGCAGACGACCGTGTCGCCGTCCGCAATCATTCGCTGCAGCTCGTGACGGAGCGCAGCGAACGACGAAAAGAAACCTTCGACGGCAGCCCTGATACCGTCATGCCCGTTGACCGGCGGCGAAGAACCGAAACGGAATTCCCCATCGTGGGCAATAAATGCGAGAAAACCCTCCGTGTCCATCGCATCGATGGACACGAAGAGCTTCCCGAAATCAACGCCCCCGTGGGAGCTGCCTGTCACTGCTGACTGGCGTAGTAATGAACGAGTGCCTTGACGTCGTCGGCGCTGAGCGCGCTGAGCTTCTCTTCCATCTTCTTCGGCTGCTCACGCTCGCCCGCGCTGTATTCGGCGAAGGTATCCTCCAGGTAGCCCATCCACTGCCCGGCAAGAATACCGGCCTCGTCTTCGGGGTTGGAGCCGCCCTCGGAGTGGCAACGATCGCATTCGGCATCGTGAACGGCCTTGCCTGCGGCCGCCAGACCCGCGTCGAATTCCTGCTTCGCGGCGACGAACGGCAATGCAGCGTAATGGGCGGCGATTTCGTCAATCATCTCGTCGCTCAGGTCAGCCGCTACCGCACACATCGTCGTAGCCGCCCGGCTCGTGTCGCCCTGACGGTACTTGCTTTCCGTGCACGGGCGAGCCTCATCGCGGAAGATATACAGGGCATCCGCATGAACGAATTCCGGCACGCCGGCAATCGTAGGCACGTCGGTCCACTGGCTGACACCGTTATCGCCATGGCAACCGTTACAGTTTTCGACTGCGGCTTCCAGGTCACCGGCCATCGAGGCGGAGGCAAACAAGCCGAACGTCAGTGAAATTGCAAAAGAGATTATGCGCTTCATGTGATCCCCTTTTTCCATTTGGAAGATTGGGCAGTGTTAGTTGTACTACAGGCTTTGTTAACCAGAGCTGAACGGTGCCCACTATAAATCATGAGACGAGAACGAAACAGACCGACCAACCCCCTGACGGGTCAATGACCGGCCTGGCCCCTGTGTGCCACAGCAAGGCTATCTCTCCAATAGGTAGACGCCGTAACTACGCGCCAATATCGCTTCTCGTCTTGCCATCGGCGATCGCGTGCAGCCTGTCCCAGTCGCGAATCTCGATGCGGCCGCGCGGCGCATTGATGGCGCCCTCGCGTTTCATGTTGGCCATCAGCCGACACACGGTCTCCTCGCTGAGCCCGAGGAGACTCGCGATCTCCAGCCGCGAGAATGGCAGTGAGAAACCGCCGTTGCCCTTGCTCGATTTCGGGGTCATCAGCAGGATGAACGACGCGATCTTGGCCGCCGCGCACTTGTGTCCCAGCACCTCCATCAGGGCGCGGCTGTGTGTGAGCTGGGCGTTCATCGCCTGGATCAGCCGCATGGCGAGATCGCCCCTGTCGCGAACGCGCTCGAGCAGCGTGCGATGGTTGATCTTGCAGGCCGTCACGTTCGAGGCCGCGATGGCCGAGTAGGCGTAGCGTTGGTCGTTCATCGACTGCAGCCCGACCAGCAGGCTCTGCGGGCTGCTCAGGCCGACGATCTGTTCGCGCCCGTCCGCGCTGTGGGTGCAGATCTTCACCATGCCGTCGACGACGGCAAACAGGCAGGAACTGGCCTGGCCCTGCATGAACAGAATCTCGCCCTGCCGGAATGTGGCGCGCTGCACGGTATCGTCGAGCATGCACTGCAGCTCGGCGGACAAATCCGACCCGGTCAGGGCCCGGATTTCCTGGAACGGGCATTCGCAGCTACTGCATGGCATAGGTTGGGAGCGCTCGGCGGCTGTTTTTCTTGCGTGTTACTGGTTATTTAGATGATTTTTCCGGTCTGGTCGATAGCAACTTGCCGGGAAATACTTCGGTATTTACCTACTCGAAACTGCGCTTTATCAGTGTAGGGCGCAGGGGACGAACGTATAATTTGGTGAGGTAAATGCTTGCTCTGCATAGCTATTTTTTCTGGCGGGCAGAAAACCCGGAAAGCGCGCCGTACAAAGCTCTCCGCTGCAGAAAATCCCTACGTAAATACCGCCAAAAATGTCCCTTCGTATAAGCAGATTCCACGTCCCTTTTCAGCACCGAAACTGACAAAAGTCAGTGTTGCTGAACTTGCGCTTTCCTACGCTATGCAAAGCGCTGGAACTCCGTCCACAACAACACGAACGGCGGGCGCCAGCCTCGATCAATTTGTGATGCACAATGCATAGGAGTAGGAAAATGAACCGGTTCGACGCACTGAAACGATGGACCTGGTCGATTTTCGTCATCTGCCTGGTCGCATTCGGCTTTGCCGGATGCGAAGGCGATGATGGAGCACAGGGTCCGCAAGGACCTGCGGGTGAGCAGGGACCTCCGGGTGATCAGGGACCTCCGGGATCTGACGCACCGCCGACCAGCCAGTTGGCCCTCGAGTCCTGCGGGACATGCCACGGCGGCGGCAGCTTTGCGGATGCCGCGGTGGCCCATACGCTGCCACCGATCGAATCGGTCAGCAACATCACGTTCGCGGTCGCCGCGAATACCGTCGACCTGGAAGTCACCTTCGACCTCGCGGCCGATGGCGTGCTGACTGCAGGCTACGATGCGGTGCAGCGAGGCTATAGGACGGACGGGTTGACCCGGACCGATATCTGCAACGCCGCCGACTTCAGCTCTCCCTGTGATTCGGCGAGCATGACACTGACCGACAACGGCGGCGGCAACTACACTATTACGGTCGTGGGCGGCGCAGCCGCGGCGGCGACGGACAACCGTTACCTGTTCCGGGTTGGCGCTGGCGCTGACAGAGACACGCGTGTCTATTTCTTCGGTGACTTCCCGGCCACGCCGGTCGAGATCGCGCCGCCGGTGGTATCCGCCGCGGCGTGCAACGCGTGCCACGGTCCTGAGCGGCTTTCGGGCATCCACGGGGGTTACTATGCCGCAGCTGACGGCGTCGAAACCTGCCTCACCTGCCATGGCGTTGACGACGTCCCGAGCCTCGCCGCAGTAGCGCATGGCTACCACAGCGGTATCTGGGTCGAAGATCCAGCTGAAGGACCCATCGAGGTCACGTTCCCGACGTACATGAACAACTGCAGCGTCTGCCACTCGACCCAGGACGAGCTTGCGGCTGTCAATGCCTTGCCGTTCATAGCCCCCGCCTGCTTCAGCTGCCACGGCGATATCGACGGGATCCCCTTCCCCGATGACGCGACGGCTGGCCTTCACGCGAACGCAAACGAGAATACGGATTGCCAGAGCTGCCACAACCCCAACGGACTCGCGCCCGACTTCGTTGTCGTAACCGACTCTCACAACGGTGCGGAAACCGGAAACGACGGCATCATCTTTAATGGCGTCGACACCTCCGTCACGGAAGGTGAGAAGTTCGTCTGGGAGATCACGGGCGTCACCGATGACGGCACGAACGTGGCGTTCACCTGGCAGGCCACCTACGGCGGCGTCGGGGTCGATCCCTGCAACGCCACCATCGGCGCAAACGCACCGCTGTTCCACGTAGGTAACACGATCCGCGTATACCGCAACTACGCCCAGGGTGAGGACTTCATCCTCGGCCAGGATACCGGAGGCCCAGGCCAGCCCGCGCGTGTTACGCTGGACGACACCAATACGGTCTGTGCAGGCAACGTCGCAACGACCACCATCCCGGCGGACGACGTCGATGCCGAACGCGGCAGGCTCGCCCTGGCCGGTAAGCCGCTGGTTGTCAGCGTGGTCGACCCGGCTCAGACCATGGTGGCCCGCGTCCCGTCGCCGACCTTCGATTGGCTCGTTGGCGTTGGCGGCGAAGCACCGGATCGCCGCGCTGTGGTCGATACCGCCAACAAGTGCCTGGCGTGCCACGTCGGTTCGCTCTACCAGCACGGTGGCGACCGTGTCGACAACGTCGACATGTGCCTGATGTGCCACAACTCGGCCTCCAACGAGAAGAGTGTCCGCGTAGCCATGGGTGTCGATGCGTCCGAAGCCTATGACGGCAAGGTCGGCGAGACCTTCGAGATGAAGACGATGCTGCATCGTATTCACTCGGCGGGCGAGGAAGGTTCGCCTCCGTACGTGATCTATCGAGGCCGCGGCATCTACGCCTTCGCGCCCGACAGGTCAGGTCTGCCGAACTGGCCGGGCGAGGGCGAGCAGGTCGTCTACGGTTCCGATTTTGCGGATAACGACCCCACGACCCCAGGCGATTACGTGGTAAACCACAACTTCCACACGCCGACATACCCGCGCGGGATCTATGATTGCGGGGCCTGCCACGCCGACGCCTTCGGCGCCGCCAATGGCACGCCAGTCATACCTGACCAGACCAAGGCAATGGCAACGACCACTGATGCCGGTAACGAAGCCTGTGAGCCTGGTACAGCGTGTGATTGGAGCGACCAGGTCGACGACACGCTCCAGGGTGCAGCGACGACCGCTTGCATCACCTGCCACAAGTCCGGTGCAACCAAGGGTCATGCGTACCAGAACAGCTGGGTGCCGCAGGTATTCCCGGATGGACGCCAGACGATCATCGACTCGGTGAAGTAACCAGACGGTCGAGGGTGGGCCTCCGGGCCCACCCCCTACCACCGAAAAGGAGAAAATAACGAGGCCGGGAGGAGATCCTCCCGGCCTTTTTCTATGCGCAGGCCTGTGAGGCCACAGCCCGCCCTCCGCAGCATCTTAGAATCTTTTCGTATAACAGGGACTTCTAATACGTCTATCAAACGTACCTGCAATACCACGCGCGAAACCGATATACGTACATCTACGAAGGCCCTGACGGTGCGTTCCTATCTCGCTGAGCGACCCGGAAACGGTAGTATCAGCACGTGAAAAAGGACGTGGGCAGGTACAACTGCCCTCAATCAACCGCTGGGGTAACCAAAATGGCAAGTTTCATGATCCGCGCGAGCCGAGTTGCATCTCTTATCCTGTTCGGCCTCTTCCTTGCTGGCTGTGAAGGCGACGATGGCGCCCCCGGCGCAGACGGCGCGCCCGGGCCTGTAGGACCTCCCGGACCTCCGGGGCCGTCCACCGGCAGTGGCGTTCCGGTTGATTCCGCCGAACGGATCAACATCGCTGTCGACAGCGTTGCCGTACCTGCGGGCGGCGGTGCACCGACGGTGCAGCTGACCCTGACCAACGACCTGAACCAGGGGCTGATCGGTTTGCCGGCCGGTGATATCCGCTTCGTATTGTCCCAGCTCACGGCGGGCACCGGCGGCAGCTCGAGCGAGTGGCAGTCCTACGTCACGCGCGACAGCGGCGGTATCCCGAATGCCCAGGCGAACACCGAGACCGCTACGGCCGGCACGTTCGTCGACAACAATGATGGTACCTACACATACACGTTCGCCAGTGCCTTGACGGACTATCCCGCGGGCCCGACGTTTGACGCGAGCAAGACGCATCGGATCGGCATCGAGATCCGCGGCCAGGCGCCGATTTCCTCGAACGGCATACTCACGTTCGTGCCGGCGGGTGGCGACCCGGTCACGGAACGCCGCATTGTCGACAACGACACCTGTAACGCGTGCCACGACCGCCTCGAGTTTCATGGCGGCCCGCGCACCGACGTCGACTACTGTGTGACCTGCCACAACCCGTACTCCATAGACGGCGACACGGGCAATACGGTCGACATGAAAGCCCTGATCCACAACATTCACGCCGGCCGCGACGGCTACGTCATCATCGGTTTCGGCGGCACGGAGCACGACTACTCGGACATCGTGTGGACGCAGGACGTACGTAACTGCCAGACCTGCCACGAGGAGAGCGACGCGAATACGCCGCAGGCAAGCAACTGGCGCGAATTACCGAACCGCGCCGCTTGCGGCACTTGTCACTATGATGATGGCGTACCCGGCACCGACAACGAATTCGCCATCGAAGACGGCGTCCATCCCGCCGGCCTCGTCTTCACCGACGACACCCAGTGCGTGAACTGCCACGGACCCGATGCAACGATCGGTGGCGGCAGCCTGCAGGTTGCAGTCGTCCATCAGATCCCGACGCAGCTCGCCAGCGCGGAATTCGCGTTCAATATTCTCAACGTCACCAACACCGGCGTTGGCGAATTCCCGGTGGTGCAATTCTCGGTCACCGACCCGACGAACGGCGACGCCGCGTACAACATCCAGACGGACCCGGAGTTCACGAACTGCACCTTCGGCGCGAGCCGCCTGGCGGTCAGCGTGGGCTGGAGTACCAGCGACTACACCAACACCGGCAGCGGCAATACGCCCGCACAGCCGGTCTCGATGAACCCGCTAACTGGGACTGGCTGTGGCGGCACGTCGACCGATAACCTCGACGGCACCTTCACGGTCACGTCACCGGTTGCCGTTCCGGCCGATGTCACGGGCACACTCGCCGTCACGATCGACGGTCATCCGGCTGTGGATATCGACGGCACCATCGAGCGCATCGCGGTCACCAATGCGGTCGCCTATGCGCCGGTAACGGACGCGGCTGCACAGCCGCGGCGCAACGCTATCGCGATCGAGCGCTGCGACCAGTGCCACAACCAGCTGTCGATCCACGGCAACAACCGTACCGATGAGCCGGAAGTCTGTGTCGTTTGCCACAACCCGAACGCAACGGACGCCAATCGCCGCGTAGCGGGCTCGGAATGCGATATCGGACGGCCTCCGGGCACCGATGGCCCCGACGATCCCGGCGTTCCAGGCCTCGGGCTGGATGATCAAACGATCGACTTCAAGCGCATGATCCACCGGATCCACGCCAGCGGCGCCACCGACACCCCATTCGGGGTCTGCGGTTTCGGCAACAGCGCGCACTTCTATGATGTGGCCTATCCGGGGCACATCAACAACTGCGAAGGCTGCCATGCGCCTACGGAAGACAACCCGTTCCCATACCACCCGGTCGATCCCGCTGAAGTGCTCGGCACGACTATCGACGTCGGCGCGGATCCTGCTTCGCCGACCGACGATGTCGTGATCTCACCGAACGCCTCGGTGTGCTCGAGCTGCCACTTGTCGGATCTTGCGAAGACGCACATGGAGCAGAACGGCGCCGACTTTGCAGCCACCAAGGCTGCGGACAGCACGCTGATCTCGTCCGGCGTCGAGAGCTGTGCGCTCTGCCACGGGCCGGGCCGCTCGGTGGACGTGGAAGATGTTCACGGCGTAGCCGGCTTCGAGTTCAATTAATCTGCGGGAAAGGATGCTGCCATGAGGCTGCTCTCACTAGTAATCGCAGGAACCTTGCTGGCCTTCCTGGCCGTCAGCGACGCTGACGGCCAGGAGGGGCCCGACTACAGTCGGGAAGGCGCGGATACCTGCCTGTCGTGTCACGAAGACGAAGCGATGCTCGCGATTTTTCGCACCAAGCACGCCGTGCCGTCGGACCCGCGCAGTCCATTCGGCCACGGCCAGCTGCAGTGCGAAGCGTGCCACGGACCCGGCGGCGACCATGCCGGCCGCGTCCGCCGCGGCCAGGAGCGCCCGGCGATCCCGTTCTTCCACTTCGGCAGCACGGCAACGATCGAGGAACAGAACGGCCAGTGCCTCGGTTGCCACAACAGCGGCGTCGGCTTCGGCTGGCACGCGGGTGAACATCCCGTCGACGAAGTCGCCTGCGTGGACTGCCACCAGATGCACATCGCCCGCGACCCGGTCCTGCAGACCGCGACACAGCCGGACGTGTGTTTCGACTGCCACCAGGCACAGCGCACCGAATCGATGAAAGCGTTTTCCCATCCGTTCTTCCAGGACAAGATGGACTGCACCGCCTGTCACAGCCCGCACGGCGACGAGGTTGCGACGAGCCTCGCAAGGCAGACCGTCAACGACACCTGCCAGCAGTGCCACGCCGAGCAGCGCGGCCCGTATCTCTGGGAACACGCGCCGGTCAGCGAGGACTGCACGCTATGCCACTCGCCGCACGGCTCCAACCACCCCGGCATGCTCGCGAAACGCGCACCGCTCCTGTGCCAGAGCTGCCACTCGCAGTTCGGCCACCCCAGCGTCGCCTACGGGCCTGACGAACTGGCCAGCGGCACGCCCTCGCGCTTCCTGCTCGGGCAGAGTTGCCTGAACTGTCATTCCCAGGTGCACGGATCGAACCATCCCTCCGGCTCCAAACTGATGCGGTGACGATGATGAACAACACACAATCGAAACTGTTACTGGCCCTCGGCGCGATTGCGCTGGCGCCGGCCATTGGGGCGCAGGAAGTCGATACCAGTGAATGGGCCTGCGAGTATTGCCCGTTCCCGGAAGGCCACCAGGGAGACTACGAAGTCGGCGCCGGCAGCGTCAGCGACGACTCGGCCTACTTCGGCAATGCGACGGGCCTCGACGAAGAAGGCGCTTACGGCAATCTCGACGGCGACGGCTCCTACGCCAGCGGCGCCTACCGAATGGACTGGACCGTCGAAGACCTCGGCCTCGACTCCCGCGCTGCGGAACTGGAAGGCAGCCACGCGGGCAAGTTCGACTACAACATCGGCTTCCGGCAAATGCCGTACCGGCAGTACAACACGACGTCTTCGATCTTCCTCGAGACCGCCGACTCCCTGTTGTTGCCCGCCGGTTGGGTCCGCGCTGGAACGACCGACGGTTTCACCGCGCTCGACTCGAGCCTGGTGAGCCGCAACATAGAGAGCGACCGCAACATCTACACGATTGGCGGCCGCTATCTCGCCGGTTCGCGGTTCAGCTTCTCGCTGGATTACCGCCGCCAGGAAAATGACGGCAACAAGATCCAGGGCGGTTCGACGTACACCAACGCGAGCCTGCTGCCGATGCCGTTCGACTACGTTACGGACGAAGTCGACTTCGAAGCACGTTACGGTGCCGACAACAGCTTCGTCTCGCTGAGCTGGTACCTGTCGGACTTCCAGAACGACAATACCGCGCTGTTCTGGCAACAGCCCTTCATCGGGCGTGGCCGGCGCTGACACGCTCGCCCAGGCGCAGGCGCCGGAAAGCCGCTTCCAACAGTTGACGCTCGCCGGCGGTTATTCGTTCCCGGAACTGCGCACGGTCATGAGCCTGTCCGCCTCGATGGGACGGATTACCCAGGACACGGCGTTCCTGCCATACACGACCAACGCCAATCTCGCCGCCGATCCACTGGCGCGGCCGTCGCTGGACGCCGAAGTGGATACCACCAATTTTGCGGCTAGCATTACGTCGCGGGTATTCCGCAAGGGCCGCATCAACTTCAGCTACCGCTATGACGAGCGCGACAACACGACGGTCCAGGACACCTGGAACCGCGTGATCGTGGATACGTTCCCGGATGGCGGTGAGGAACTCAACATCCCGTACAGCTTCGAACGGTCTTACCTCAGCCTGAGCGGCGACTATGACCTGTTCGACATGCTGAAGGTATCCGCGGGCTACGACCGCAAGGACGTCGACCGGACCTTCCAGGAGCTTGCATCGCAGTCCGAGGACACCGGCTGGGGCCGTTTGCGCCTGCGTCCGGGCAAGGGCTTCGACATCGACCTGAAAGGCGGCGCCTCGAAGCGCGATTCGGACAACTACGACGAGGCGTTCGCGGCCGCAACCGGCCAGAATCCGCTGATGCGCAAATACCACCTCGCCTACCGCTACCGGCAGTTCGGGGAGGCCACGCTGAGCTGGTCGCCGGCTGCCGCGCCGGTCTCGGTTTCGCTGACGGGCCTGTTCGCGGATGACGAATACACACGTTCCGAACTCGGCCTGACCGACGCCGATGAAATCAGCCTTGCGCTCGACTTCGGCTGGTCGGTCTCGGAGAACACGTCGCTCTACTTCAACACCGGTTTCGATATGATCGAGTCGACCCAGTTCGGCAGCGAGTCCTTCGCCGAGCCCGACTGGCGTGCCGACAACGAGGACGAGTTCAGGACCATCGGAGCTGGCGTCAATTTCCGCGAACTGGGCGAGCGCTTCGACCTGCAGCTCGACTACATGCGCTCCGAGGGCACGTCGAGCATCGACCTCGATTCGGCGGCCGATCCGGCGGCGCAGTTCCCGGACCTCGAAACCACGCTCGACTACCTGAGAGTCCGGTTGGGATTCCGGCAGTCGGAGCGCATCGAGTGGAACCTGTACGCGCTGTACCAGACCTTCGAAACCGAGGACTGGGCCCTGCAGGGCGTGACGCCGGATGCATTGCCGCTGCTGCTGTCACTCGGCGCAACGCCGTATGACGACGAGCAGGTCATCGTCGGGCTCGGCTTCCGCTACAAGATGGGCGGCAAGAAGAAAGAGTAAACCCTCCGCCTGTAGGAGCGGGCCTGGGCCCGCGAACCTGTCGCGGTTCGAGAACCGCTCCTACGGCTTCGTTTGGCCTGACCGGTATTCGCGGTTCGAGAACCGCTCCTACAGCCTGGTTTGATCTGACCTGTAGGAGCGGGCCTGGGCCCGCGATCCTGTTCGCGGCTCGAGAACCGCTCCTACGGCTTCGTTTGGCCTGACCGGTATTCGCGGTTCGAGAACCGCTCCTACGGCTTCGTTTGGCCTGACCGGTATTCGCGGTTCGAGAACCGCTCCTACAGCCTGGTTTGATCTGACCTGTAGGAGCGGGCCTCGGCCCGCGATCCATTTTCAGAACCGAACGGTAATCCCCGCGAACGTCTCCACCTGGCTCAACATCTTGCCCTCGAGCTGGATTGCGCAGACGTTGTTGTCGGGCCCGGTGCTGCAGAACAGCTTTGTGTTGCTGTCGACGAGTGTTCCGTAGGCGCGCGCCTCGACGCGAATGCCGACGCGTGACGTCGGCAGGAACTTCATGCCGACGCCGATGGAGCCCGAGAAGAACGTGTCGCTGCGGGACTCTGCCGAGCTGGTCCGGATGTGCGTACCGCCGAGCGTGGCCGCAAGGTACGGCCGCGCCACCTCCCCTTCCCACTGGTAGGTGCCTCCCAGCTGCAGCACGTGCAGGTCGATGTCGACTACCGGGTCGTTGGGCGTCGCACCCTGGAACTCGGCTTCCGTCTGCTGCTGCGAATAGAGAATCTCCCACTGCGTGGGGTCTTTGTGCGGGAGGTTGAGAATGAGCCCGAAACCCGGCGAATCGTTCAGCTCGTACTCCGCACCGGACTGCTGTTCCTCGAACGTGCCGCCGAAACGGTAGGCGCCGAACGCCGTGAGCTCGATGCCTGCTTCCTGTGCCTGCAGCAGCGCCGGGCAAAACAACATCAGGCGAAAGAGTACACGCTTCATATCAGTCATGGGTCCTCGGCCATGCGGAGCGATTTCAGTGTACCGGAAAAGCGAACGGCCCCTCACGGGGCCGTTGCTTTATTGCAGTTTGAGGCCATACTTACTGCGGCTGGTAGGACACCCGCACGTAGCCGACGCGGCCCGGAATATCGTGCACGACCGGGTTGAAGTCCGATGACGCCACAGGTTCTGGCACACCGGCGGATCTTCGTCCAGCACGTTGTTGAAGCCGACCGTGAACGTCAGTGCGTCGCTAGCCGCAACTCGGATTGTAGCTGAAGCGCAGGTCGGTGAACATCACCGAATCCAGCTTGTTTCCCTCGTCCTAAGCATTTCGTCAACCCAGCGGAATCCTCAGCGAGCCCGTGAATCGGTTCATGGACCAATCGACCGACGTAACCGCACGCCATTCGGGGAACGCGCGAGAAAAGACTTCCTGCGGATGTGTCCCGGTCCGATCATCTACAGTCTGGGTGCCGTCCGGATTATTGGTCGTCTCCTTGTACTCGTCCAGGTACGTCGCGTTGACGTTCAGACTGAAATTACCGACTCTCGTTTCCGGGCTGAGGTAGCTGAACATGATGTCCAGGCCCGAGGCATCGATGCCGCCTATGTTCTGCAGCTTGTTTTGTACCGTGTCGAGCTGACCGGAACTCGTGCGCGGCGTGTTGACACAGAACAGCGGATCGAGCGTGTTGACGCACGCGGTGATGAGTTCTGATGGGCTAATACCTTGAACGGCGTCGGTAATTTGCACATCGTAGTAGTCGACCGACAGCGTTATGCCATCCGACCAGGACACACCCTCGGACCATGCCGGACTATAGACAACACCGAAGGTGACGTTGTCGGACTCTTCAGGTTGCAGCTGGTCGTTACCTGTCGACAAGGAGGATAGCTGCGGGTTGGACTGAAGTAGTCCGGGATTCACGCCGAGCGTGGCGCAGTTAGCCTGGATGTTTGCAGGTTGCGCCGCATCACGACCACCGGCCGCCGACCCCTCTGTGCCTTCATAGTCTGCGCAGGGATCCAGGAACGTGAAGTCTTCACGTGCGGCGCCACCAAACAGTTCGCCGATACCCGGCGCCCTGAATCCAGTCGAAAATGACCCGCGGAACGAAAGCTGGTCGATCGGCCGCCACAAGGCGCTCGCCTTATAAGTCGATTTTGATCCCGACGTGCTGTAGTCGGATTGCCTTGCCGCAATATTGACCTCGAGTAAATCGGCTAACGTCGCACCCGAAATCAACGGGATGTTCAGCTCGCCATAAAACTCCGTGACATCGAAGCCACCGGCAGTTGCACCGGAGGGAATGCCCGCGGTTTCACCACTTGCCGCGATCGGGTCCGGCCGGAACGAGCCTTCATGATCACGATATTCCATGCCAGCTGCGAAGCCCATCATGCCAGCCGGAAGCTCGACCACATCGCCGCCGATATTGAACGCGAAATTCTTCAGTGTCTGCTCGCTGAAATCGCGCTGCGTATAACGAACGAAATTCAGCATTTCCTCGGTTATCGAGCCAGTTCCGTCGGGCCCTTGGCCGCCGAAGAAATTGAACGGCACGCAGTTTGGCGTTGCGTTGCAGACATCGATGGGGCCCATCGCGACCTGTAACTTCGCGGCATTGTGCGAGTTCTGTTTCTCCTGGAAGCCACGGTTGTCGCCGTACCCGGCCGTCAAATCCCAATAGAAGTTGCGATTGGCGCCCTGGAACTCACCCTCCAGGCCCGCAGTAAGCATGTAGGTATTGACGTCCTGGAAGAACAGGCGCGGGCCCGATTCCAGCGGACGCCGAGCGAAAAACTCGAGGTTGCCGTTGGCGACCGACAGATCCAGACCGGTGAAGTTGTAGGGATTTTCGGCCGAGATCACGAAATTGTCGGTGATGCGGGTACCGCAACCAGCACCGAGACATAGCGGTTCTGGAGCACCCTTGGTCTCGGATGTACGGTTCGTGTAAGACGCGCGTGCGAACAAGGTCACGTCCGGCGCGACGTTGTGGCGCACATTCGCGTACACGTTCACGCGCTCGTTCGGCGTCTTGAGAAAATTGAATCCCGGTCCGTTGAAGTTGAAACGGTCCGCCGCACTAAACGCATGAAAATCGGCCCCGCCGTCTGGGTCGTTGGGATCCCATTGCGGAATATTCGCACCGCCGTCGTTCAGCACACCGTCGTTCAATGTGATGTCCTGGAAACCGCCGTCTGGACCGATGTTTGGTCCGAAGACCAGGCGCGCCTGCGGCGTAAACGATGAACAACCGCCCGCGAGGCAGCTTGTTGCGTCGGGCGTCGGAAACGCCGAGCGGCTACGGCTGGCCGTTTCTACTCCCCTTTCTTCCGCATAGCTCATGCTCAGAACGAAATGTGTCGTGTCATTACCGCCGCCCCAAAGCCCGGAAAAATCATATGACTCTCCGTCGTTTTCGGACAGGTAACTACCGGCCTGAGCATCGAGCCGGAAGCCCTCATAGTTCTGCCGCGTGATGATGTTGACAACACCACCAATCGCATCCGAGCCATAGATTGCCGATGCACCGTCCTGCAGTATCTCGACGCGCTCGATGACGTTGTCGGGAATCGTATTCAGGTCAACCGAATTCGGAACACCTGATGCGGATGCACCCGCGATCCAGCGCTTGCCATCCACCAGCACCAGCGTACGCTTTGCGCTGACATTGCGGATCGACAACTGTACTGCACCTGCACCGATGCCCGACCCGTCCTGCGGAAATCCCGAGTTGCCGGGCACATTGAATCCCGAGTTGATTGCCGAACCCGTGATCGGTAACTGCTGCAATGCCGAGCCAAGGTTCGTCAATCCGGTATCCTCAATGTCACCGGCACCGATTTCCATAATCGCGACCGGTTCATTGAGTGGATTGCGACGAATGCGCGATCCGGTAACGACCACCTCTTCCATTGCTTCGGCCTGTTGAGCACGCGCGATATCCGCGGGTGCAATCGCCAGGCCCAGGACCAGGGCGGATGCCCCGGCCAGCGCGATTGAAGTCTTCATGTATCCCCCTTCGGTTGGTGCCATTGTTGCGTCCCGGCAACGAAATATCCCCGTTCGTGGCCGAGACAGGATTCGTTCCCTATCCCTTTGTTTGTTAGTTGACCTTTGACGCGTCACTTAGTTTCGCACACTACAGCAGAAGCCTAGTCGATAGCCATGATTTTTCAATGTTGTGCCGTGGCAACAGCTGGTCTCAGCACCGGCTGCGATGCCATTGCTGTCGGCGATCAGTAATAATCCGGCCATGTCCTTACGCAAGGCAGCACTCATCGCGTTCACGCTGATAGTCGTGATGACCGGCCTTTACTGGCTGGAGCTCGCGACACCCAAGCGTGACTACTTCGTCGAACGTCGTGGCACGCTCGTGTCGGCCGACGTCACCGAGGCCAGTTCCGACGGCATCGTGCAGAAGCGGGTGCGGCTGCAGTCTTCGACGGGACTGCGCGTGAACATGCGCGTCGTGCGGCCGGAGACGGCGGCAGGCCGGCGGCTCCCGGTCATCGTTGTCATGGGCGGCGAAGGTACCGGGAAGGACGCGGTCGACCTGGTCGGTGCGCCGAAAGGCGTCGCCTACCTCGCGCTCGACTATCCGTATGACGGCGACCAGGAACTCGATGCATTCTGGGAATCGCTGGCGGCCATACCCGGCATCCAGCAGGCTTTCCTCGATTCGCCGCCCGCGATGTCGCTCGCGGTGGACTGGGCATTGCAGCAGGACTGGGTCGATCCGGACAAGGTCGAGCTGGTGGGCGCCAGTCTCGGGGTGCCGTTCACCGCCGTCGCCGGTGCGCTCGATACGCGGTTTACGCGCGTGTGGCTGCTGCACGGCGGTGCCGAGAACGTGCCGTGGGTCATGCACGTCGGGCGGCGCTACGTGGAAAACGAATTCCTGCGGGGAATACTGGCCCGTAGCGCGTTGTTGCTCGTCTACGGCAAATCCTTCGAGACGCTGGAGTGGATTCCGGAAATTGCGCCACGCCCACTGGTCGTCGTCGCGGCCAGGGATGACGACTTCGTGCCGCGTGAAGCGCAGCAGCCGTTTGTCGAGGCCGCGGCGGCCAGTGAGTACATCGAGATCATCTGGACCGAGGGTCGTCACATCCGACCGACCCGCCGCGAAGAGCTGCAGCAACTCCTCGACGTCGTACTCGGCCGAATCGACTACGGGGACGCGGCCGAGTGACGAAAAAAACCGCCCGGCTCCTCCTGATCCTCGCCGCCGCCCTGCTCGTGCTGGTCCTGGCAGCGGCGTACTTCATCAACCTGTACCGCGACTCCATCGCGCTCGGCGTCGCCCGGACGGCGCTCGGCGGCAGCGGCGTCGAAGTCACGGATGTCTCGGTGCGGTCGATCAGCTCGTCCGAAGTGCTGTTCGATACGATCGTGGTCGAACTGGCGGGTGGCGGCACGCTGTTCATCGAGGGCATCACGCTGCCGGTCCGGGTCCGCGGGCTCAGGGATTCCCGCCTGCACATCGACAGCGTCCGGTTCGAGCCCGCCGCCACGGCAACCGGGCCGGTCCGGCTGGCGGCGGCTTTGCAGGGATTCCTCGACGCCCCCGACGCGATGCCCGGCGCCACGGTCGCCGTCGACCGCACGCTCCTGCCCGGCATGCCGTTGATACGTGATCTGGCCTGGCACGCGGATACGCTGAACCCGGCGCTGCGCGCGACCATCGCGGACTTCGAGGTGTTTGTCACCACCACGGAGCTCCCCGACGGCCATCACAGGGGGTCGGTCCGGGCGCTGCTGGCCGACGACAGCGAGGCCGTGATGGCCGCACTGTTGCTCGTGCCCGACGGGCCGGGCTTCAGGGTGGAAGGCACCTTCAGATTGATGCTCGAGCCGCTGCTGCCGGCATTGCACGCGGTCGGGGCGGTACCCGCCGAGGTCGTCGCGTTGACCAGCACCGTGGAAGGCGGCCTCGATTTCAGCCTCGACGCCGATGCGGCTCTGCCGGTCGAAATCCGGACCGGGATCGACGTGGCTCCCGGCATGGCGGCCGTCTACGACGCAGAGGGTTCCAGGGTCCGGCTGTCGGTACCCGGGCCCACGGCCGTCGATGCCATGCTCGAGTATCCGTCTCTGGACTGGTCCGCACGCGTGGAGCGGGCGTCCGTGTCGATTACCGGGCAGGACTTCGCGTTGCCCCCTGTGCAGCTGCACAACAGCGAATGCCGATCCGGCATCCGTTGCCGCACGGCCCTGGAGATGGTGTTCGAGGAGCAGGCCCTCGGCGGGCTCACCGTCGACACGATCAACGTCAGCGCGCCGGACGTGACCTTCCTGGCCGACGAGGACAGATGGGAAGCCTCGGCGCCCGCCACGCGCCTGACATTGCAAGGAACCGCGGTTGGCGGCCTCCGCGTTGTCGCCCCGGTCGTGCATGCGGACCTGGCCGCCTCGCAGGCAAGGCTGTCCGCAGCAGCGCGATTCAGGACGACCGAGGGCGGGCTTTCCGGGGCGGCACAACTGATGCACGACCCGGTCACAAAGCGCGGCGAGCTGTCGCTGGATTCCGCCACGATCGAATTCGACAAGCTCCCCTTGGCGAAGCTGTTCAGCGACTGGCCGCACGACTGGAACGTCGAAGCCGGCCGGGCTGTCGCCGAAGCCGGCATTCGCTGGACGAGCACGGACGCCGGCTTCGCGGTCGAGGGAACGGCAACCGTCAACGCAGACGGACTGGCCGGCCGCTACGCCGATATCGGTTTCGTGGACTTCGGCACCCGGCTCGACGTGGAGCTGGGCCAGGATTCGCAGCTCACGGTGAAGCCGGCCCGCTTCGATGTCGCCCTGGTCGATGTGGGCTTCCCGATCGAGAATATCGTCGGCATGGCTGCGCCAGATATCGCTGCAGCGGCGGTCGCGGTAACCGGGCTGTCGATGAACGTGCTCGGCGGCACCGTAACCGCCGAGCCATTCCGTTTCGACCTGGATGCCGACCGCAACGAGCTCGTGCTCCTGGCAAGCAGCATTCAGCTGCCGTTAATGGCCGGCCTTGCAGACTTGGAAGCCGTAACCATCAGCGGCAGTGTGTCGGGGAAGATTCCGGTGACCCTAAGAGGCAACAACGTGACCATCAACGACGGCCAGCTCGAGAACGATCCTCCGGGCGGTGTCATCCGGTATCGTGGCGGCGGCGCGGAAGGCGTCGCGGGCGACGGGTCGCAGCTGGGCGTCGTCACCCGGACCCTCAGGAATTTCGAGTTCGACTCGCTGACCTCCGCGGTCAGGTACTCCGAGGACGGCGACCTGGTGCTCAGGATGCGGCTCAGGGGCATCAACCCGGACGTCGATCCCACGCAGCCGATCATTCTCAACCTGAACGTCGAAAACAATGTGCCGCAGATGCTGCGCAGCCTGCAGGCGACCCGGTCGATCGAGGACGTCCTCGAGAAGAGCTTGTCCAAATGATGCTTCCGGCGCTGCAGGGCATACGTTAAGCTGAGCAAGGGTGCTTTCAAGGTACTGACCATGTCCAGATATTTGCTGACAAGCGTTCTCCTGATCCTGCTCGCAGGCTGCAGTCCGACCGTCAAGGTGGAAGCGCCGAAGGAGCCGATAGAGATCAACCTGAACGTCAAGATCGAACACCACATCCGTGTACAGGTCGACAAGGAACTCGAGGACCTGTTCGAAGAAGACAGTGAGCTGTTTTGAGGGCCGATATCATGAAACCCGACGTATTTAGGAACATCGTTGCAGCACTTTTGCTGGTACTTGCGTTTCAGAGCGCGTGGGCCATCGACCTGCATGACGCCAAGGAACAGGGACTGGTGGGCGAAGCCAACACGGGCTACCTGGCCGCGATCGGCACCCCGAGTGCGGAGGTCAAGGCCCTGGTTGCCGAGGTCAACGGCAAGCGCAAGGCCGAGTTCGAGCGCACGGCGAAGAAGACCGGCGCAACCCTGGAACAGGTGCGGGTCCGCTTCTACGAACTCGCCGTGCAGCGGACAGCCCCCGGACATTACTACCAGGACGTGAGCGGCAGCTGGAAGCGCAAGTAGGCCTCGCGGTCAGCGCATCCCCGCGGCGCAATCTGCGTCAGTCGAAACGCGTGTAGTGCATCGCCGCATCGACGCGCTCGCGCGCCATCTGCACGGCCGCATCGCGCGGTGGAACCGCGTCGCGCTCCGCACGCTGCAGCATCTCTGCCGTATTCGCGCGAATCTTCTCGTCAATCGCCGCAAACGCGTCACGCTTGCGGCCACCGGCGACCTCCGTCGCGGCACAGATCACGCCACCCGCATTGGCGATGAAGTCGGGTATGCACAGCACGCCGCGCTCGTACAGCATGTGCTCGGCCTCGTCGGTGATGCCGATGTTGGCCCCGGGCACGATGAAGCGCGCCTTTACTGACGCCTGGTTGTCCGCCCGGATCACGTCCGGCCGTGCCGCCGGTATCAGCAGGTCGCAGTCCACGCCGATGATCGAGTCGCGCTCGATCTGCCGCCCGCCGTCGAAGTCCGTGATGTCGCCGTCGATCTCCTTGTGCGCGACCAGCGCCGCAACGTCGAGACCGCGGGGGTCGTAGACCGCGCCCGTGATATCGGCGGCCGCCACGATAATCGCGCCTTTCTCGGCGAAAAACCGCGCCGCATGCTTGCCCACCGCGCCGAAGCCCTGGACAGCAACGCGCATGCCCTCGAACGACAGGCCGATCTTTTCCTTCGCGACGTCGGCGCTGACCATCAGGCCGAACGCCGTGGCGCCGACCTCGTCGAGCGGGATACCGCCGAGTTCGCGCGGCAGCCCGGCGCTGCGGCCGCCCTCGTCCCGGATGTACGCCATCGCCGCTTCGTTGGTGCCCATGTCCGGACCGGGGATATAGTCGGTGATGCCCCTGATGCCCTGTGCGAATGCACGGATCCACTGTTCTTTCAGGTCGGGATCCATGAGCGGATCACCGAAGATCACGGACTTCGCCCCGCCGTGCGGCAGGCCCGCGGCCGCGTTCTTCAGCGTCATGGCGCGTGCGAGCCGGAAGCACTCCTCGAACGACACGTCCGGCGCCATGCGCGTGCCGCCGATCGCCGGACCGCAGGCGACGTTATCGACGACCACGATCGCTTTCATGCCCAGCGTCGGCTGGTAGAGATGCAGGACCGTCTTCGGGCCGAGATCGTCGCAGAAACGGAACTCGGCTTCGGTAACCGCGGAGCCCCTTATGCTGTCTTTTTGTGGTCCAGCTCCTCGGCCATGCTTTCTCGTATCAGGTACTTCTGGACCTTTCCGGTTACCGTCATCGGGAACGCGTCGACGAAGCGTATATATTTTGGAATCTTGAAGTGCGCGAGCTTGCCCTTGCAGTACTCCCGTATCTCCGCTTCGCTCGCTGCCTGTCCTTCGTGTAGTTTTATCCATGCGGCGACCTCCTCGCCAAATTTCGGATCGGGCACGCCGACGACCTCGACCTGCTCGATCTTCGGGTTCGTGTACAGGAATTCTTCGATCTCGCGCGGATAGATGTTCTCGCCGCCGCGGATCACCATGTCCTTGCTGCGGCCGACGATGCGCACGTAATCGTTCTCGTCCATCGTCGCGGTGTCACCCGTCCTGATCCAGTGCGCTTCGTCGATGTCCTTCGCGGTGCGGTCCGGATCGCCCCAGTAGCCGCGCATGACGTTGTATCCGCGCGCGCACAGCTCGCCCGGTTTGCCGCGCGGGACGATGTGGCCGTCCTCATCGACGATCTTGATCTCGGTGTTCGGCAGCGGCCGGCCGACGGTGCCGACGCGCAACTCGATCGGGTCGTCGGGCAGCGTCTGCGTCGACAGCGGTCCGGTCTCGGTCATGCCGTAGCCGATGGTGATCTCGCGGAGGTTCATCTCGTCGATCACGCGGTGCATGAGTTCGATCGGGCACGGCGCACCCGCCATGATCCCGGTCCGCAGCGCGCGCGTGTCACAGGAAGCAAAACCGGGGTCTTCGAGCATCGCGATGAACATCGTCGGCACGCCGTGCACGGCCGTGCAGCGCTCGCCCCCGATCGCCGCGAGACACGCGGCTGCCTCGAACGCGGCCGCCGGCAGCACGATGGCCGCGCCGCTCGACGTACACAGCAGCGTGCCGAGAACCATGCCGAAGCAATGGTACATGGGCACCGGCATGCAGAGCCGGTCGCGCTCCGTGAAGCGCATGATGCTCGCCGACATGCTGGCGTTGTTCACGATGTTGTGATGCGTCAGCGTCGCCGCCTTCGGGGAACCGGTGGTGCCGCTCGTGAACTGGATGTTGATCGGCGCGTCGAAGTCGAGGTTCAGGCCGATCGTGTCGAGCGCGGCAAACTCCTTCGGCCCGGCCTTCCGCGCGACGTCGTCGAAGTTGATCATCCCGCCGGAATGCTCGCTGCCGAGACGGACCACGATCCGCAGGTCGGGCAGGCCTGCCGAATGCAGATTGCCCGGTTCGGACCCGGCCAGCTCCGGCGCGAGTTCGTTCAGCATCGCAATGTAGTTGCTGGTCTTGAACGCCGACTCGGTCACCAGCGCCCGGCAGCCGACCTTTTTCAGGGCGTACTCGAGCTCCGGTGTCCGGTAGGCGGGGTTGATGTTGACGAGAACCAGGCCCGCGTAGGCTGAGCCGAACTGCGCGACCAGCCACTCGGCCCGGTTGGGGGCGAGCATACCGATGCGGTCACCCGGCTCCAGACCGAGTGCAAGTAATCCCGCGGCGAAGTTTCTCGCCCGCTCCCTGAGCTCCCGCCAGTTCCAGCGGACTCCCTGATCGACGACGATCAATGCATCGTGGTCAGGCCAGCGGCGCGCTGCGGTGTCCAGCAGCTGCCCGACGGTTACCCCGAGGAGGGGCGTGTCACCGCGACCGTGCGCATAGCTCTGCACTGCCATACTCCGGTGCGTTCCAACCTGCTGACATTAGGCCGTTTTCACCGCATTTCTTCACTTCGTAGTTTTAGCAGGTCGTTGCGGCAATTACGGGTTGTCTCAATTTCGCGCCCCGCGGCCAAATCGCGAACGGTTATGTCAACCACCCGCCCGGGCGCAATATACTGACCGCATGAAAAAATCCCGCGCACGGCTACTCCCCCTGGCCGCCGCAACCGCGGCGGTCGCGCTCAGCGCCTGCGCCACCCGCATACCCGTCGGCACGGATTTCAAAGCGGCGTCGGACCGCTACGAGACCCTTGTCGACCTGCGCTTCGTCACCAACCGCGGGCTTGTTCACTCCGGCCGGGGCGACTACTTCGGCGACGGTCACGGCGATCTCTCCGCCGGCAGCTGCCGGGTCGGATTCGAGCCGGGCAAAGACCGCGGCGATGTGCTGCGCGTGGATACGGGCCCGCTGGAGGCCGCGTTCTCCGGAGCCGCACCGGGCCTGTTCGTGATTTATGTGCACGGCTACGGCGAATATTTTGCAAAGAACTGTCGGCGGGCCGCGCTCCTGCAGCAACGCCTCGGACTGGATGACCGGATGCTGTTGTTCTCGTGGCCGTCGAGCTCGTACCTCACGTACGCGGGCGACGCGAAGGACCTCGAGCAGAGCATCGACGAGCTCAACGACCTGTTGACGCGCGCCGTGCAGGCCGTGGGCCATGACCGTATCGTGCTGATGGCGCACAGCATGGGTTCCCGCGGCCTCGTTGCGGCGCTGCACGAGCGCGGCGACGATGACGCAAGGTTCCATAGCGCGATTTTCGTTGCGCCCGATATTCGCCGGGACGTATTCCGCGAAAACGTCGCAATGCTGCAGCAGCGAGCGTCGGACATCACCGTGTACATGTCGGACCACGATCGCGTGCTGTGGCTTTCGACGACCGTGAACGTGTCCGGCCGGCTGGGTGTCGCCAGCGAATTCGACCTCGAACACGCCAATGTAGTGGACATTACCCCGACTGGCATCAACGACATTACCGGGCATCTCTATCACATGCTGAACCCGGCCGTTATCGAGGACCTGCGGATACTGCTGGGCACCGAACCGGCGGATTCCGAGCGCGCCTACCATCGCGTGCCGGGAGAGATGCCGGGCTTCTGGCGGCTGGAACCGCGGCCCTGACATTCTCCCTCCGGCATTCGTACAATGTCGGACACGCTGAGAAAGGAACTCGTCATGAACGACAAAGTAGCTGCATTCGCAACCGTGGATCCGTTCGAGGGAATGACCGGCGAACAGCCCGGCCGGGCACAGAACCTCGTCGGTGGCCGGTGGACGTCCGTTGCAGCGGTGCGCGACGACATTGTCGACCCGATGAACGGCGAACGCTTCCTGGAAATTCCCGACACGACGGATTTCGCAGCCTTTATCGACGGCCTGCGCGGCTGCCCCAAGACCGGCCTGCACAACCCGATGAAGAACACCGAGCGCTACGTCATGCTCGGCCACGTGTGTGCCCGCGCCGCTGCCCTGCTCGGCGAACAGGACGTCTTTGACTACTTCACCCGCCTCGTGCAGCGCGTGATGCCGAAGAGCTGGAACCAGTGCGCCGGCGAGGTTCTCGTGACGCGCATCTTCCTGGAAAATTTTGCCGGCGACGGCGTGCGCTTCCTGGCACGCGGGTTTTCGAACCCGGGTGATCGCACCGGCCAGGAGTCACGGGGTTACCGCTGGCCCTACGGTCCCGTGGTCGTCGTGGCGCCCTTCAACTTCCCCCTGGAGATCCCGGCGCTGCAGGTGCTGGGCGCGTTGTTCATGGGCAACCGCCCGCTGGTCAAGGTCGACTCGAAGGTGAGCATCGTCTTCGAGCAATTCCTGCGCCTGCTGATCCATTGCGGCCTGCCGGCGGGGGACGTCGACATGGTCCACTGCCGCGGCGAGAACATGGGCAAGCTCATCGCGGATGCCAGCAACATCATCCGGCTGGTGCAGTTCACCGGATCCAGCGAGGTGGCGGAGCGGGTCGCCGCGAGCGTCAACGGCGCGGTGCGGATCGAGGACGCCGGTTTCGACTGGAAGATCATCGGCCCCGATTACGACAAGCAATGGCTCGACTACGTCGCCTGGCAGTCGGACGAGGATGCCTACAACGCCTCGGGGCAGAAATGCTCGGCGCAGAGCATCCTGTTCATCCACCGCAACTGGGCGGCACGCCTGCTCCCGAAACTCGCCGAGCTGGCGGCCCGCCGTTCGCTCGACGACCTGAGCATCGGGCCGGTCCTGACCTGGAGCAACAACCGCATCCAGAAACATGTGGACGCGGTGCTGGAGGTGCCGGGCGCGGAGCTGCTGTTCGGCGGCAAGCCGCTCATGAACCACCGGATACCGTCCGTCTTCGGCGCCTACGAAGCCACCGCCGTCAGGGTGCCGCTCGAGGCGGTCTGTGGCGAACACTTCGGGCTGTTGACGACCGAGCTGTTCGGACCGTTCCAGGTCGTCGCGACCTACGGCGATGACGAGCTCGACAGCGTGCTCGACGTATTCGAGCGCATTTCGCATCACCTGACGGCAGCGGTGGTCAGCGCGGACCCGGTGTTCCAGCAGAAGGTGCTCGGCGCGACGGTCAACGGCACCACTTACTGCGGCTTGCGCGCCCGGACCACCGGGGCGCCCCAGAATCACTGGTTCGGCCCCTGTGGCGATCCGCGCGGTGCGGGTATCGGCACGCCCGAGGCGATCCGCCTGACGTGGAGCGGTCACCGCGAGATCATCTTCGACCAGGGCGCGCTGGAGACCGGCTGGAGCACGCCGCCCCTGGCCTAATCCACGGCGCGCTGCCTGACGCTTTGCAGCGTCTGTGCCACGTCGCGGCTGAACTGCTGCAGCAACTCGCTCATGGCCCGGGCCAGCGCCGGGTAGTCGCCCGCCTGCCCGGCGCTGACCGCGTAGCGCGCACGCCTGGGCTGCACGACGAATTCGTTCCGCGACGAAATCACGCCCCACTGGAGCTGCAGTACCGCATTGCCGTCCGCGCCGGCATCGAAGCGGCTGACGCGACCGACCAGCTGGTAATCGAGGTCCGCGATGTGGGTGTACGGAAACGCGACGACGACCGCATCGGCAACGAGACTGTCGAGGTTCTCGGCGAGCACCCGGTAGATTGCATCGCTGATCGGCTCGACCCAGCGATTGAAGTCGTCGACCATGACGCGGGAGTCTGCCCCGCGGGTGACAATCTGCGACCGGTCGAGGTAGTCCGGCGTACGCAGCGGCCCGATGCCGATGCGCAGTGATGGCTCGCCCGCGGCAGCGTAACCCGTCTCGAGCGCCTCGATGTCGTAATAGTGTACCGGCGGCGAAGAACCGCAGCCGCACAGGAGGGCGGCGAGAAGTACAGCCGTTGCGAGCCACCTTTGTCGGATCATGCCGGGTGCTTCCTCATGGTTGCTTGCCCTTCAACAGGGCTTCAGGATTGCGCTCGAGGTAGTCGAAGAACTCGCGCAATGCGGCGGCGGCACCCTCGACCTCCTTCAGCGTCGACTGCAGCTGGTAGACCTGCTCGGAGTCGCCGCGCAGCTGCAGCCTGGCTGCGTCGAGCGTTGCTTCAGCGGCCAGCAGCGTCTCGGCGAGTCCGCTCAGCACCGGCTGCAGGCCCGCCACGACGCTGTCGATGTCCGCGTCGGCATTCCTGAACAGGACCGACGCCTCGGATGCGGCGACACTGACCTCATTGAGCGCCTGTTTGAGTGCCGCCCCCAGACCCTGGACGTCTTCGTTGTTGACCATTTCATTGAGACCCGCAAGCGAGTCGTGCAGGTCCGGCGAATTGGTCAGCGCGGCAATGCCATTCAGCGCATTGGTGAGGCCTTCTGCCAGCGCATCCACGTCCACGTTGTCGCGTATGTTTGCCAGCCAGCGCTGCATGCGCGCCAGCAGCTCCTGGATGTCGGAGCGTATCGTCGGAATCTCCGGGTATTCCGACCTGATGCCGCTACTGGTGATCGGTGTATCCGGCCGCAGGTCGAGGCGCACCAGCAGCTGCCCGGTCACGAAACTTTCGATCTCGAGCTGTGCGCGCAGCCCGGCCTTCGTGACCAGTTCCTCGTGAGGAATCGCTTCCTGCACGTCATCCGCGACGGGCACGCCGTCATGCATCGCTATGTAGGTGTCGGGCAGTATCTCGAGCGTGACACGCGTCAGCGTCTCGTAGCGGGTTTCGTCGATGAGCAGTGCGATCTCCGATACGTACCCGACCCGCACGCCGTTGAGTATCACGTTGGAGCCGACGCGCAGTCCCTTGGTCTGCTCTTCGAAATACGCGACGTAATTGAATCGCTTCTTGAACAGCTCGCTACCACCAAACAGTGCGACGGCCAGCGCCAGCAGCGACACCGCGCCTACGACGAACATCCCGATTACGGCAGGGCTTGATTTCTTGCTCATGCAGCATTCGCCTCCGGTACACCGCGTGTCAGGAACGCCCGCACGATCTCGTTCGGGTGGGATTCGCGCAGCGCTGTCGGGTCTCCCGTGGCCAGCTGGGTCTTGGCG
>CAVONH010000026.1:0-213916 GCA_963697245.1 uncultured Gammaproteobacteria bacterium
TCCTGCGTCTCGAAAAAATCGAGGCTGACGAGGGCGCGACGGTTACGTTCGACGAGGTCCTGCTGATCGGCGAGGGCGCTGACGTGAAAGTCGGCGACCCGCTGCTTGCCGGCGGTAGCGTCAGCGGCAAGGTTCTGAGCCAGGGCAAGACCAAGAAGGTCAACGTCATCAAGTTCAAGCGGCGCCAGAATTATCTGCGCATGGCTTCGCACCGGCAGTTCTACACCGAGGTGGAGATCACCGATATCAGCGGATCCGGCGCGAAGAAGGCTGCGCCGAAGAAAGCGGCGGCAGAGGACAAGGCGGCGGACACCGAGACAGCCGAGAAGCCGGCGGTGAAAAAGAAGGCCGCCAAGACGGCGACCGCGAAAAAGGCTGCGTCGAAGAAGACCAGCAAGAAGAAAACCGCTGCGAAAAAGACCGCAGCGAAAAAGAAGGCTGCAAAGAAGACTTCTTAACAGGACAGGTACTGATCAATGGCACACAAAAAGGCAGGCGGCAGCAGTAAGAACGGCCGCGATTCAGAAAGTAAACGACTGGGCGTGAAGATTTTCGGCGGCCAGCAGGTTACCGCGGGCAACATCATCGTGCGTCAGCGCGGCACCCGGTTTCATCCCGGCGTGAACGTCGGCATCGGCCGCGATCATACGCTGTTTGCCAAGAAGGACGGCCAGGTCAGGTTCGAAAAGAAAGGCCCGAAGAACCGGCAGTTCGTGAACGTCGAATAAGCGCCGCCACCTCGCGCAGCGCGTGATCGACAGTATCCAGGAGAACCCCGCGGTAGCGGGGTTTTTCGTTTTCGGAGCTACAATCCCGCCATGAAGTTCGTCGACGAAGCAACCATTCGCGTGCAGGCCGGCAACGGCGGGCACGGCTGCCTGAGCTTCCGGCGTGAGAAGTACGTCGAGAGAGGCGGCCCCGACGGCGGCGACGGTGGCCGTGGTGGCAGCGTTTACCTGGTTGCGGACGCGGCGATGAATACGCTGGCCGACTTCCGGGTTGCGCGCAAGTTCAGGGCCGAGAGCGGGCAGGGCGGGGCTGGCAGGAACATGACCGGGCGCTCGGGCAACGATCTGGATGTGCACGTACCCTGCGGTACCGTCGTGCACGACATCGATACCGGTGAACTGATCTGTGATCTGACCGAGGACGGCCAGCGGCAGATGGTGGCCGCCGGTGGCCGCGGCGGCCTGGGGAATACGCGCTTCAAAAGCAGCACGAACCGGGCACCGCGCAGGACGACCCATGGCACACCGGGCGAAGGCCGGCACCTGCAACTCGAACTCAAGGTGCTGGCCGACGTGGGCTTGCTCGGTATGCCGAATGCCGGCAAGTCGACCCTGATCAGCGCAATGTCGCAAGCCAGGCCGCGCATCGCGGATTATCCGTTTACAACCTTGCACCCGAACCTGGGCGTGGTCCGCGTCGGCATGCTGCAAAGTTTCGTGATGGCGGACATCCCGGGCCTGATCGAGGGCGCGGCCGAAGGTGCGGGACTGGGGATCCGCTTCCTCAAACACCTGCAGCGCACCGGGCTGCTGCTGCACGTCGTCGACATTGCACCGGTCGATGCCAGGGAAGATCCCATCCACGCGGTGCGTGCCCTGGAGCGGGAACTCGAGAAATTCTCCGAGGAGCTGGCCGGAAAGCCGCGCTGGCTGGTGATCAACAAGATCGACCTCTTAGACCGCGAAACGCTGGCATTGATGAAGCAGGACCTGCTCGATGGACTCGGCTGGAAAGGCCCTGTTTTCGCGGTCAGTGCGGCGACCGGCGAAGGCACCGGGCAGCTGGCACAGGCCATCATGCGCGAGCTGGAATCGCGCCGGGAACAGGACGAAACAGACGCCTGATTCCACGCCCGGGCGCTACCCGCTGCGCCCCTCCCCCCGTCGGCCCCGCAACCGGACATAACGGCCGACGAACGTCACAATTCCGTCATTGAACTCCCTTCGCGGTCACCCAAACCGGACGTGGTTCTCAGCCTGAAACCCGCGTCGTTGCTAGCATTTGCTCAGGATAGTGGATTTCCGGACGTAGCCCGGAACCACGCTCCGGGACTAGCCGAAGCCGGGATTATGTCATGCGCAGGAACAGCGGATTTACGCTCATAGAGTTGATGATCGCGATCTCGCTCGTGGCCATATTACTGGCGACGGCAGTTCCCGCACTCGAGGACTTCACCAACGATGCCAGGCAGACCGGCGCGATCAACGACTTCGTAGCGGCGATACACCTGGCGCGCAACACTGCAATTACGACGAACTCCCGCGTAACGATGTGCGCCAGCGCCTCGGGCACGAATTGCGAGTTGACGGCCTGGGAGAACGGCTGGATCGTGTTCGGCGACCTGAACGCCAACGGCAGTCTCGATGTCGGTGAGAGGATCGTTTCTGCGTCCTCGGCAGTCGAGGGCCTGGATATCCAGTCAGGCGAATTTCCCGCATCGCTCATGTACCGGCCGAACGGCCGTGCGATGACCAATGCGCTCACGGGCAACTCCGGCGAGTTCGCGGTTTGTGACTTCCGCGGCGCCGAGCACGCGAAGGTCATCCTCGTCGAACTGTCGGGCCGTCCGAGAATGTCGGAGACGAGGGCGAATGGCGCACCTCCGAGCTGTATCTGAAGCCCCGGGACCACGGAGACCGAACGTGCCGAACGTACACCGCAAACTGGATGGCTTCTCGCTGCTCGAGCTGCTGATTGCACTGATCGTGTTCAGCATCGGCCTGCTCGCGATAGCCGGTCTGCAGACGGTTTCAAAGCAGGCGAATTTCGAGGCTGTACAACGCACCACCGCGGCCCAGGTGGCCAACGGCCTCCTCGAGGACATGCGCACCAATGGCAACGGCATAGATATCTACGCCGCGGCACCGGACCTGGGCGGCGGCGCGGCCGGCTCGGAGCCCGTGCCCAACTGCCGCGATGGCAACGAATGCAATGCGGTGCAGAAAGCCGTGCACGATCTCTGGTTCTGGGAGCAGGTCCTTGACGGCAACCTCGAGACGAACGGCGGGATCGGTGCCGGTGGCCTCGTTCTGCCGACGCTCTGTGTGACCGGTCCTGGCGCGGGTGGTGCCGGCGTCTACACGGTAACGATCGTCTGGCGCGGCACGGCCTCGATTACGTCGAACGTCGCGAATCCCTGCGGCGCCGCCAGCGGAAACTACGGTGCGCAGAACGAATTCCGGCGCGTCGTCGCGATTCCAACTTACATCGACCCAAATTTCTGAGCGGAGCGCAATGCAGAATTTCGACATGAAAACGCAATCCGGATTCACGCTGGTCGAGATCATGGTGGCGATGCTTTTGTCGCTTCTGCTCGGAGTGGCGATCGTCACCGTATTCGTCAACAACAGTCACAGCTTCAGCCAGGACGACAATGTCATGCGCATGCAGGACGATGCGCGTTTCGCTTTGCAGCAGATCGCCTTCGACCTCAGCATGGCCGGGCATTACGCTGAGCTCCTTTCGCCCTCGGCCGTGACCCCCGATGCCAACCTGGCCATAGGGCTGGATTGCGGCCCCACCGGCGTTACGAACTGGGCCTATCAGACGACACAACCCGCGACGGGCGATTCACTATCGGTCATCGCGATCGACAACGTTTCCAGCGCCCAGGTCGTGGCCGATCATGCCTGTTTCCTGGCCGACGAAGTGGCGCCGGGGACGGACGTGGTGTCGATCAAGCGTGTCGCGGGTGCGGAGGCGAGCACGTTCCGGGACGGTGCCGTATACCTGCGGACCAACGGTACGGTCGGGCTGCTTTACCGCCAGCCGCTGACCGGTTCGCCGACCGTCGGCATCCCGTTGCCGCGCACGGAATGGGAGTACCGCCCGGCGATCTATTACATCCGGCAATGGGCCTACGACCTCGGCGACAACATTCCGACGCTGTGCCGCAAGGTCCTCGGCGGACCCGGGCCCAGCATGCTCACTGAATGCATTGCGACGGGTATCGAAAACCTGCAGATCGAGTACGGCATCGATACCAGCAATAACGGCAACCCGAACGTGTACATGTCGACGCCCACGCTCGCGGACCTGCAGGGCATCGTTTCTGCAAGGATTCACCTGCTTGCGCGTACCACCGATATCGATGTTCGCCACACGAACCAGAAGACCTTCTCGATCGGCAATGCACCCGACTACACGCCGAACGACTCGTTCCATCGCCGCGTCTACTCGACGACAGTGGCGATCCAGAACATCCGCAGCATGAACATGATGGGGTTTTGATATGAGCAGGCATTCCATGATGGCGGGGAACAGGCAGCGGGGCGCCATACTGGTGGTCGCACTGATGTTCCTCATTGCAATCACGCTGTTGACGCTCTCGTCCATGCGGGCCTCGAATATCGGCCTGTACATGGCGCAGAACGAGGAGTCCCGGATCGCGGCGGAACAGGCGGCACAGGCCCTGGCGGATGCGATCGTCGCGAATCCGGGCGCAACGCCGGTTTACGGCCTGCAGGGATACACCGCCTGCACCACCGGCCAGACGGGCTGCGATCGCAACGACCTCCCGGTGGGAGATGCGGTACTGGATGCGGAAATCGCCTCTGGCCACATCAGCGCTCGCGTCGAACGCGTAGGCCCGATTTTCCGGCCGCCGCCGCGCGCCGTCGAATCGAGCATCGACAAATTCACCAGTGCGGGCTTCCGGGTCACGACGACCTATGACCGCATGGACGAAGGCTTGGGACGACAGCAGGTATCCCAGGGCGTACTCGTCCTCGTACCCAAACAGTAATCCCCGGATCGGGAGTAAGCAGGTATGGACACCATCTTCAGAAAGATCGTACTGACTACGGCGTTTGCAGCGCTCGTTTGTACTGTCGGATCGGCTCACGCCGACGATACGGACGTCTACATCAACCCGGGTTCGGGGCTGCCCTCGGGCAGCGAGCCGATGGTGATGTTTTCGCTCGACTACCGCCCGAACCTGGGGTCGACGGCCTGTAACGGCGGTGAGTGCGACACGCTGATCAATGAGGGCTACATGAGCGCAACCGGACCGTACACGTTCTTCGACGTACTGCGCGGCGCATTGCGCAAGGTGTTCGAGCCGCTCGAGGGCGTACAGGTCGGCCTGATGGTCAACCATAACGACAACAATAACTGCGAGGGATTCGGGCGCACTGGTTGCAGTAACGGCGGCTACATAGCGATGGGCTTCGAGCGCCTTGAGAAAGGCGATGCAAACGGGGCGAAAGCGCGCTTCCACGGTATCCTCGATTCGATGCCGACGCCGCAGGGCAACCTGAGTCATTCGTACCAGGGTAAGGAGCTGTTCTTCGAGTTCTTCCGCTATCTCACCGGACAGAGCGTTTATAACGCGCACAATGGCTACACCGACTTCGGCACGAAGAATACCTTCAACCTCGATACCGACTACCCCGCCATCGCCTGGGATTCGCAGATCGAATGGGGGCCGAAAACCAAACCTTCGTATGTCAGCCCGCTCGAGAAGGCCGGCGCGTGTTCGAAACTGTACAGCGTCAACGTGATGTTCCAGGTCTCGAACCAGGAAGACGATTCCGACGCGGCGATCGCCGACCCCGTCGCGAGCGGCGGCTTCGGTTCGCCGCAACGCACCTTCCCCGACGTGATCCAGTACCTGTACGACGCGGACCTTGCGAACGGCAACTACGGCTCCGTGCCGGACCTCGAGGACAAGCAGAACGTCATCTCCTATTTCATCGTCGACGGCACCAAGATCAATACGACCACGCGGAGCTATGCGCGCGCCGGCGGCACGGGTGTGCCGCTTGCACTGAGCGAAAACCCCGACGAACTCGTGGCGACCCTGAACGAAATCTTCAAGCAGATCCTCAGCGTCAGCACGACCTTTGTCGCCGCGTCGGTTCCGGTAAATGTCTTCAACCGGGCCGAGATCACCGACAATGTCTATATTGCCCTGTTCCAGGTTGATGCCCAGGCACGTCCGTACTGGGTCGGCAACGTCAAGAAGCTCAGGATTGCCGGGGCGAACAACTCATCGGCGGCCGGCACGATCGTCGATGCGCTCGGTGACCCGGCGGTCGCCGGCGACGGCCGACTCCGGTTCGACGCGCTGACCAGCTGGACAGACCCCGGTACGCTACCGCCGCCTGACGAAGAGGCCGGCGAAGTCGTTGCGCGCGACGGGCGAACCGTCGCACGCGGTGGTGCGGGGCAGCGCCTGCCGGGCTACCTCGGCAACGGACCGCAGGAGGCCAACGGGCTGGGCGGCCGTCGTATCTACTTCGACCTGACCTCATCGACGTTCGCACCTCTGAACGCGGACCTGACAACCGCCACGGCGCTGCAATCGGACCTCGATGCGGCGGACCTGACCGAGGCGGCAGAGCTAATCGCCTACGCGCGCGGTCTGGACGTCGATGACCTCGATGGCGACGGCGATACCGACGAGGCGCGGGAATGGATCTTCGGCGATCCGCTGCATTCGCGGCCGCTGCCGATCAACTACGGCGCTATCGGCGGATTCAGCGAGCCGAATAACCCGGCGATATACGTCGCGGTGGCGTCCAACGACGGCATGCTGCGCTTGCTCCGCAACACGCGCACGAGCGGTGCCGATACCGGCGAGGAAGTCTGGGCCTTCATGCCGCGCAAGTCGATGGAGGCGCAGAAAATCCTGCGCGCGAACGGCACCGGCATGAAGCACCCGTACACGCTCGACGGTGCGCCCGTCGCGTTCATCTGGGACAAGAACCACGATGGCAACATCGTGGCCAGCGAGGGTGACCGGGTATTCCTTTACGTCGGCATGCGCCGCGGTGGCAAGGCCTATTACGCGCTCGACGTTACCTACCCCGAATCGCCCCGACTGATGTGGACGATCGAGAAAGGCGGCGACTTCGCCGAACTCGGCTACACGTTCTCGAATCCCCGGGTAGGGCTCGTCAAGACGCCCAGCGGTCCGCGGCCCGCGGTCATGTTCGCAGGCGGCTACGACACCAACAAGGACAAGCGCGGCAGCGTCGGAACCGACGACAGCGAAGGCAACGCACTGTACGTCGTAGATGCCGTTACGGGCAGCCTGATCTGGAAGGCACGCCGCGGTGCGGGCGGCGCGGGCAGCAAGGTATTCGAACATCCGCGTCTGTCGGACAGTATCCCGTCGACCCTGACGGTCGCCGACATGGATGGCGACGGTTTCACCGACCGCATGGTTGTCGGTGACACGGGCGGCAACATCTGGCGCGCTGACATCGGCGGTGACGACACCTCGAAATGGAAGCTGTCGCTGCTCGCAACGGTGGGCCGCCACTCATCGGGGAGTTCCGGTATTACCACGGATCGTCGCTTCTTCCACCGGCCGGACCTGGTGCCGAGCAAGGACGGCTACGGGCTGTTCGACGGTGTCGTCATCGGCTCCGGCAACCGTGCCAATCCGCTCGACTCCGGCGGCACGACGTCCGACTACCTGTACATGATCAAGGACCGGGCCACGGCTATCGGCAGCGGTACCGACTCGGCGATACAGCATGCCGACTTCGGCGATGTCACCAGCAATTGCCTGCAGAACGGCGGCACCTGCACGGTCAACCTGACCAACGGCTGGCGCCTGAACATGGAAGACTCGGGCGAGAAGATACTCGCGACTGCGCTCACCGTGACCGGCAAGGTGTTCTTTACCTCGTACCTGCCGCGCGGTGGCAGTTCCGCGACGGCCTGTGCGCCGTCCGAGGGTGCGGGTCGCCTGTACGCCGTCGCGTTGCAGGATGGCACCGCCGTCATAAACTACGACACCAGTGACGATACCTCGGACGATCCTGACGCACCGAATTCGAAGGCCGACCGCAGCGTCGAACTGATCTCGGCGGGCATACCGGCCGAGGTCGTGTCGATCCCGCCCAACAAGATCCTCCGGCCAGACCTCCAGATCGACGACGTGAACGCGGCGACGCGCTGGCGTACCTACTGGTTCCTCAGCGAGGACAGCGATATCCAGAACACGGCGCCCACGGGCACCCCGACCCAGCCCTAGGGCAACCAGGAGACTATCGATGCATTTTGAAAAAGCAGGTCAGCAGCAACGCGGCGTAACGCTCATCGAGCTGATGATCGTGATCGTCATTCTCGCCCTGATCGCGAGTTTCGCGTACCCGTCCTACATGAACTATGTCGTGGACACGAAGCGCACGGCCGCGACGTCGATACTGCTGCAGGTGGCTGACCGCCAGCAGCAGTTCTTCATGGACAACAAGCGGTTCACGAATGACCTGACAAACCTGGGCTTTACGGCCAACCCGCTGGTGATCGCCGACGACGGCCGGCCGATGGCCAACGCCGCCAGTGCGGACAGCACCTACTCGGTGGCGCTTTCAAACGTCACGGCGACGACCTATACCATCACGGCGGCGCCGTTGAACGGCCAGGCCTCACGGGATGGGAAGTGCGGTTCGTTGACGCTGAACCAGGCCCTGGTGAAAGGCAGCAGCGGCGGGGACGGCGACTGCTGGAAGTAGGAACGGCTCTCGAATCGCGCATGATCGCGGGCCCAGGCCCGCTCCTACGGGGATTGCGAACCAAAAATGCCGCCTCGATGGCGGCATTTTTATAACCGGATCCGAACCTGGCTCAGGCCGAAAGCGCCTTGACGCGCTTGTTCAGGCGGCTCTTGTGCCTGGCGGCCTTGTTCTTGTTGACGATGCCCTTGTTGATCATCGTATCGATGACCGGCACGGCCTCCTTGTACGCGGCCTGCGCCGCTTCCTTGTCGCCGGCCTCGCAGGCCTTGATGACGTTCTTGATCTTGGTGCGCATGCGCGAGCGCAAGCCCATGTTGTGCTTGCGGGTCTTTTCCGCCTGCCGGGCGCGCTTCTGTGCTGACTTGATGTTAGCCACTGGTATTTCCGTGTCCTGCTCTCGAAGAGCCGCGTATTATTCGTGCCCGGGGTAGGAATGTCAACGCCTGATCGGGGCTCCCCGGTGGCGCCGGGCGTGGCACCTAAATGCCTGATTCCATGAATTTTCTGGGCTAAACTGGGCGGCCTGATGACGACCGAAAAAGAAGCTCCCGACGCGGCGCCCGCCGGCGCCGGCATTCACCCCGGCCGGGTTTCCGGGCAAAGCCTGATCGCCAAGACCTCGGTCGTCAGCGGCATGACGCTGCTGTCACGTGTGCTCGGGCTCGTCCGCGACGTCGTATTCGCGCGTTTTTTCGGCGCATCGCTGGTCATGGACGCCTTCCTCGTCGCGAACCGGATCCCGAACATGTTGCGCCGCTTTTTCGCCGAGGGGGCCTTTTCGCAGGGCTTCGTCCCGGTCATGGCTCGCTACCGCGAACGGCACGACCACGAGGAAGCGCGCGAGTTCGTCGATGCCGTTGCTGGCACGTTCGGCCTGATCCTGTTCCTGGTGACGCTCGCGGGCGTCGTGGCGGCTCCCGTGCTGGTGGCCATCGTCGCGCCGGGGTTCATCGGCGAGGACGGTCGCTTCGACCTGGCGACGCTGATGTTGCGGTTTACGTTCCCGTACCTGTTCTTCGTATCGCTCACGGCTTTCGCGGGCGGCATCCTGAATACCTACGGCCGCTTCGGCGTGCCGGCGTTCACGCCGGTCATTCTCAACGTGGTGCTGATCGCGGGCGCCGTTTGGGTTTCGCCGGGGCTCGAGGAACCCGGTATGGCGCTTGCGTATGCCGTGTTTGTCGCCGGTGTGTGCCAGCTGCTGTTCCAGGTGCCGTTCCTGATGCGCATCCGCGCCTTGCCGCGGCCGAAATGGGGTCTGCAGCACGAGGGCGTAAGACGCGTCACACGACTGATGCTGCCGGCAATATTCGGTTCTTCGGTGGCGCAGATCAACGTGCTGCTCGGCGGCATCATCGCGTCGATGCTCGGCGTCGGAAAGATCAGCCTGTTGTATTACTCGGATCGGCTGATGGAGTTTCCGCTCGGCCTGTTCGGAATCGCATTGGCGACGGTGACATTGCCGTATCTCGCCCGGCAGGCGGCCAACGGGTCTCACCAGGAATTCTCGGACACGCTGGACTGGTCGATGAAGCTCGTATTTCTCATCGCTGTGCCGGCGGCGATCGGTCTCATCGTCCTCGCCGGGCCGCTTGTCAGCACGATTTTCTACGGCGGTGTGTTCACCGCCGACGACGTCAGCATGACTGCGCTGGCATTGCAGGCATTCGCCGTCGGGCTGATCGGGTTTTCCTACGTGAAGATCCTGGCGCCGGCGTATTTCGCGCGCGAGGATACCAGGACGCCGGTGCGGGTCGGACTGATAGCGCTGGCCGTCAATTTCCTGTTGAGCATAATTCTCGCCTGGTACCTGACCCGCATCGGCTTCGCGGGCTCGCATGCCGGCCTCGCGCTGGCCATATCCGTTGCCGCACTGCTCAACGCGTTCCTGCTGTACCGTGGCCTTGCGAAGGGAGGGCGTGGTGCGTCACGGCAAGGGTTGGGGGTTGCTGCTGATCCGTACGGGCGTCGCGAATCTCGTCATGGCCGCTGCGCTCTTCGCGCTGCAGCGGCCGCAGGGCTGGTGGCTGTACAGCGGCATGTTCGAGCGGGTGGCCTGGCTTTCGATAGAGATTCTCGCCGCAGTCGCGGCATACTTCGCGGTGTTGTTCGCGCTCGGCATGCGCACCGCCGATTTCCGCCTGAGGCAGGCCTGACATGCGGCTTGCGAGGCATCTCGAAGACTTGCCGTATCCGGATCTCGACGCGGGCAGCGTCGTCACGATCGGTGCCTACGACGGTATTCACCTGGGCCACCAGCAGCTGCTCGAGCGTGTCCTGCACGTCGCGGAAGACAAAGGCCTGACGGCCGTCGTGATGAGTTTCGAGCCGACGCCGAAGGAGTTCTTTGGCGGATCCAGTCCGCCGGCGCGACTGATGCGGTTCCGCGAGAAGTTCGAGAGCCTCGAAGCGCATGGCATCGATCTGTTTTACTGTCCGCGGTTTGCTGCGCCGATGCGCGACATCTCGGCCGCGGATTTCATTCGCCGGGTTCTTATTCACGGGTTGAACGCGCGCTATCTCGTGGTCGGTGATGATTTCCATTTTGCGCGGCGACGCGAGGGTTCGGTCGAGCACCTGAATGCCGTCGCCGGCCTGCTCGAATACGACGTCGAGCAGGTACCAAGCGTGGTCGTCAATGGTGTGCGGGTGAGCAGCACGGCGATCCGCGATGCACTCGGCCGCGGCGATATGCAAACCGCGGCCAAGCTGCTGGGGCGGCCGTACAGGATGTCGGGCAAGATCGTGAAGGGCGACAGGGTAGGCCGGACGCTCGGCTATCCGACGGCAAACGTGGACCTGCGGCGCCGGCAGAGCGCGGTCATGGGAATTTTTGCGGCGCGCGTACATGGACTCGAAGGCGGCCCGCATGATGCCGTCGCGAGCGTCGGGTCGAGGCCGACTTTTGCGGGCACCAAACCGATACTGGAAGTGCATATTTTCGATTTCGACGAGGATATCTACGGTGAGTACATTCATGTCGACTTCATCGCCTGGCTGCGCGCGCAGGTGAAATTCGACCTCGTCGAGGACCTGGTTGCGCAAATGGACGTCGATGCCGACAATGCGAGGTCCGCGCTTGCTGCAGAAACCTGAGGAACGAGAAGGTTTGGAACCGAAACCGGGAATAAGGCGGTTCATCGTCTGGATGATCTTCGCCGCGATCGTCGTGCTCGCCGACCAGGCGACCAAGGCTGCGATTATCCGCTGGGTGCCCCTTTACGGGGACGTGCCCATCAACGATTTCATCAACCTGACGCACCAGCAGAATACCGGCGCGGCGTTCAGTTTCCTGGCGGGCGCGGGCGGCTGGCAGCGCTGGTTTTTCGTCGTACTCGCCACGACGGTGAGCGCGGCACTGGTCGTGTGGCTGTGGCGAATCCGCGCGGGTAACCTGCTGGTGCTCGCGGCGGGACTCACGCTCGTGCTCGGCGGCGCTGTCGGTAATCTCGTCGACCGGATCAGGCTGGGTTACGTGACGGACTTCATCCAGGTCTGGTTCGGCAGCTGGGCCTTTCCATCCTTCAACGTGGCCGATTCCGCGATCACCGTCGGCGCGGCGCTTCTGATCATCGACTCGCTGTTCTTGTCGGGCAAAGAAAAAGCGGCGCCCCGAAAGAGGCGCCGCCCGAGTAGCGCATTGGTAGCCTAGCGGGTACGCGTCCAGCAGTCCGTGTAGGGAAAAGACTGCTTTACATTGCGCCCATTGATCCTGAACCAGCTACATTTTCCGGACTCCGAATCCGACGGATTGTAATCCGCCTGGGCAACGAAGTTGTTCGCGTCACATTGAGTAATATCTACCGTGTATGTACCTGACTCCGTGACGAAGTCGTCGTCGACGGGAAACCCGAGCCGTGTCATCAGGCAGGTGTAGGTGTTGTTCTGCAGGTAGAAGCGCTCCTGGTTGGTCGCTATCTGCAGCAACGCAGCCTTCGCCTCGTTGCGCTTCGCGCGCGCTGCAAACTCACGGTAGTTCGGGTACGCGATCACCGCCATGAAGCCGATGATCACGACAACGATCATCAGTTCGATGAGCGTGATGCCCCGCATCGTGTGCATGAGCTTCGCCTGCATTCGCCAACCGGCATTCATCATTCAACTCCGTCCTGGGTCCAGAGCGTGCGAACCGGGAAGTTGTCGAAGCCCGGATCGAAACACTCGACGCCGATACAGCCGATCGGCGGCGGTGAGCATTCTTCACCGGTGCAGCCGGTTTCGGGGCTCGGGAACAGGAACGCCGGTGCCGGCGCGATGCCGCCCTGCGCCAGTTCCTCGACGCGTTCGTTGTCTTCCTCGCCCGGTACGATGGAGTCGAGATCGGCGATCGGGTCACCGTTCTTGACCGACACGCGGTACAGGAAGTTACGGCCCAGCCCGGCAGAGCAGACGGCGGCGCCGGCGGTATCCGCCGAGAAAGCGACGAAGAAGATCTCGTTGTTGAACGTGACCGAGTTGGAGAACACCTTCTGGTCGGCGGGCAGCGTGAACTTCCAGCCGGCATTGTTCTGGCCGATCAAGGTTCCTGCCTGGCCACTGACCTCGACGAGGTCGGATTCCGTGATCGGCGAGAAGGCATCGTATTCCGCCTGGGTCAGGGGGTTAAATACGTTCTTGTCGCGGATCGAATAGAAGCGGTCCGTATTCGAGTCGTCCAGCGGATGCGCGCGATAGCCGCTGCCAAGGCTGACCGCGATGAAACGCCGGTTCTGCAGGTTATCGGTGAAGACCGACACGTCCGGCGCCGCATAGAAACGACGCGTGTCCGCGACCGACGGGGTACCCGACAGGCCTTCTGCGCCGAGCTGCGCAATTATGCCGCCGGTGACCAGGGCATCGGTGCCCGTGCCGTTCGGCGACTTACCCTGGAAGATGTCGAAGCGCAGGATCTGGCCGCCCATGTCCGATGCGTACATGCGGTCGGCCAAGCCATCGCCGCTCAGGTCGATAACGCGGACCTGGGTTGCGATCGATCGGGTCATGCCCGGCAGCTGAAGATTGGCGCTCGAGTCCTGCCCGGCGCGCCACAATACATCGCCGCTCTGCAGGTCGACGAAATAGATGCCTGCGCCCTTGGTATCCTCCATGGACGGATGGTCGATCGTATCGTGCACCGTATCGTAGCCGCCGCCGAAAATGACGACCGCCTTGTCGGTATTCAGGCCCGGGTCGTTCATGTCGACACGCGCGACCGTCGGCCGGGACCAGGTCTGGCCGAAATCGGGCGTGCTGATACGCCACTTGATCTTCGGCGCGTTCCTGTCGGTAACGTCGAGCGCGTAGTAGGAGCTGCCGCCACGGCGCATGCCGAAGATGATGTAGACGAAGTCGCCGTCGCCCGGCTCGATGACGCCGTCGTCGTCGCGATCCGCAACGACGGGGACGATGTCGCCATCCACGCCATAGAACTTGTACGGCGCTTCCGAGTTGAAGAACAGCCGCGGCAGGTTCTGCAGGTGTTCCCTGGGTATGAAGGCCCACAGTTCCTCGCCGGTCGAACCGTCGATAGCGTGAACATAGCCGTCATTGGTGGCCGTGAACACGACCACTTCCGGGCTCGCCTGCGTGCCGCCGTAGACGATCGCCGCGGGCTGCGAGTGCAGGGGATCGCCCATCGCGTTGCGAACCAGCGTCGTCGGATCCTGATCCTCGTCGGCCACGTCCTCGCCACGCGCCCAGCGAATGACCTGTTCGATCGTGGGCTCACCGGCAGCGCCGGTCAGGGCGAAGTCTGCAGTCGAGAACGTGGACTCGTTCGAGGGGGACACCGCGTTCGCCGCAGCCGTCAGGTCGTTGCTGGCCGTGATATTGGTGTACACGTTACGCTGTGCCGGGTCCGGCAGGTTCTGCGCGGCACCGCCGAGCTTCACGTCGTTGCCGTCCACGCCCGCCGTCCAGTAGCTGGCCGCCGAATCGTAGAACAGGCCCGTGTTCGGGTCGACCGCGGGGACATCGTTGCGGTCCACGATCTGGCCGCCCGCGATGCGGTACTTCTTCAGGTTGCCCGGCCAGTGGACCTTCTCGCTGGCCGCGAACTGCGTGAGGTAGAGATCGTTCAGGTTCTGCGTGCGGTTGAAGGTGTTGACCGCGACGGCCGGAGCCGCGAACGACAGGGTGCGGTCCTGGATGTCGTTGACGATCTCGAGCAATGCGAGCGTCAGGCTTTGCACGTCGTCGGCGAGGAAGTAGGAACCGCCGCCGCGGGCCGCCGCTTCCTTCAGGATCGGCAGGTCGACCGTGAAGCCGATGGTATGCGTCGTTACGGTCTGCACGCCCGGGATGTTCGGGTCGATATCGTCGTTGAACAGGTAGGCCGCGACGTCGTCCAGGCAGGCGCCGTCTGCCGGCGCCGGTGCAGCCGGCGTAGCCGAGTGTCGCGCCCCAGTTGGGCAGGCCATCGACGAGCATCTGCGTTTCGACGTCATTCGTGGGTGCGCCGTCGGTCAGCACGATATTGAAGTTCTTGGCGCATGACACGCTGGTGGGCCGATCGTAGATTTCCGGGCTGGCCTGGATCAGCGCGGCCGGGTCCGTCGGGTTCTCGTTGATATTCTCGCCGTAGTAGGCGGGCAGTCCGCGCCAGAACAGTGCTGACTCGTACACGGTTTCGGATACCGGCGTCGAGCCTGTGGAGGGTATGCCGCCGATCGTCGCAAGGATGTTCGCCCGATTCGTATCGAGGTCCTGTATGTCCAGGATGACCGGGCCACCCTGGTTGCTGTTGAAGCGCATGACACCGACGTTGATGCCTTCGATCGAGTTCAGGATGGATCTTGCGGTGTCCTGCACGATGCCGATACGTGACTTGTCCACGATCGTGGCGGACACAAGGTAGTTCAGGTAGTTGCCGTCGTAGACCGTGACCGACTGGCTGGTCGGCCAGGAATTCCACTGTACGCGGTCCTTCTTGTCGCTGGTGAACGGGTCTACGTCGCCGCCGCGCTGCGCGTGCAACCGGCTGCCGCTAACGCCGTCGCCGTGCTTGCCGTCGTCCTTGCTGCATTCGACGAGGTCGGTCTCGTTGCCGGGCTCCAGTTCCTGCCAGCGATCCGAGTCGGTCAGACCGAGCAGGATACTGAAGATGCCGGATGCACCATCGCGGAACTGCGCCATCGTGGTGCGGTAGCTGCCGATACCGCGCAGCTGCTTGTCGCCGAATTCGCAAACGTACGACGATTTCAGGATCCGTTGCGTGTTGGCCGCATCGCAGCTTGGAATTACACTCTTGTATTCCGTCCAGTAGAGGTAGTTCGGATCGCAGGGCGTAGCGCCGCCCACATAGGTCTGCGTGTAATCGTAAACCTCGGTCGTCTGCTCGAGCGTACCCATACTGCCCGAGGAGTCGATGATCATCAGCACGTTCGGTTTTTGCTGCGCCGCATCCGGGTTGATCAGCAGCAGCTCGGTGTCGTCGGCGACCGCCGGCGTCCCGCATGCAAAAGCAAGCAGCAGTCCGGCGCACGTCCATGTCGTCTTGTGAATTACCTTATTCATCATTGCGTCCTCTTAATCCTGTGCACCGGCCTAGTAGGTCGTGACCTCGACCCGAATTACGCGGTCCTGCTCGAGATGGTGCAGGACGGTTACGGCCGCGGCATCGCGGTCCCTGATCGACAGCAAGCCGCGGCGGAACTTCGCGAGCGGCAGGCTCTTGCCGTTGAGCACCCACTGGGTGCCCTCGCCGACGCGCTTGGACTGGTAGGAACACTCGTCGCAGGTCTTGAAAGAGACGGTGCCCGACTCGCTCTGCGGCACCCGCAGGTCGGTCAGTGCGACTTCGTGCGCGAGCGCAACAGTCCTGAAATCCGCTGCGACGGGCAGCGCGAGTCCGAGAAGAATGGCGGCGATCAATACTTTGAATTTCATGGGAATACTCCGTTCCTGCTACCGCTTAGAGTTGCGGACCTTGCGGGCCGACAATATAAAAAGCCTGGGTGTGTACCGCGTTGGAGTCGCGATCACTGGGTGTGCCCGGCGTACGCTCCGATACGGCCGTCGCCGTGGCGAGAAAATGGTAGGCGACCACTCCGCTGCCGACGCCGAGGCTGAACGCCCGGTCCGGCACGATCGTGGGATCGCCGTCCGGCGCGATCTGCGCCGTTACGGAATCGTTCGAATTGATGTACTGCGTGACGGAAACTGTGCCCACCGCATTGAACTGACCCTGGGCAAGCGCAGCTTCGAGCCCTGTCTCGGCCGCCTGGAACGCGTTCTCGTAGTTCTGGTCGTTGCGCGCCATGGCCAGCTCGGTGGTCGCCGTGCTCATGCCCGAGACAGCGAGTACCGTGATGACGACGAGCAGCAACAGCCCGACGATGAGCGCCGCGCCCGATTGTGTCCTGATGTTCATCTGCTTGGTCATTGTCTGCTCTCTCGAATCAGATCCTGGTGTTGCGCAGGAGAATGGTCTTCGACACCTGCATGCGCCGTACCTCGTCGCCAAAGGTGCCGAGGTTGACGTTGCCCGGCGCGTAAGTGCGCTGGTCGTCAACACCGACCTCGCGCGTCAGCCCGCGAACGACCAGCCAGACTCGCGCGGTGAGTACGCGCGCGCCAGGGATGTAGCCCGGGGCTTCGGGGTTGTAGCTCTGGTCGCCGGGATCGACGTAGCGGTCGACAGTATTATCTTCGTTCACGTCGATGCCGAACTGCACCTGAAGGTTCTCGACGCCGGGCGCGATCTCCTGGTCGAAGATCGCCGAATTCACGCCCTGGACGCCGAGCACCTTGCGCCGCAGCGTCGGTACGCCCGGGATCAGGTCGGAATTCGCGTCCACGTAGTAGCTCGAGACCACCAGGTTGTGGGTCTGCGAGATCGCCGGGTCGAACTGCGGCGGAATGTTGCCGTCATCGAAGATCTCGCCCTGGGTGCGTGTCGTCTGAATCTGCAGGCGACCTGCCTGCAACGGTACGGCATTGACGGAGGCGCGCCGCACGGTGAGCACGTCGGAGTTGGGTTGCGCGGCATTCTGTGCCGGGCAGGTCAGCCCCATGACGTTGTCGAAGCCGTCGACCGGCGTGCCGAGCTCGATCGACCAGTCTTCGCTGCAATCGAGCGGCACGCGCGAGTACCTTCGGATTGGGCTGGCCGATCAGCGAACGGCCCTCGATCGACAGCGCACGGCTTGTGCGCCCCCAGTTGCTGGCCATGCGGAGGTCGGCCTCGATCGTGTCGAGCGCAAACTGCGCGGTTTCCTGCACGCGCGCGATGGATTCGTTGATGACGAATGCCTGGCGGCTCTGGGAATAGATCTGGATCGCCCCGATCATCAGGAACGAGCCGATCGCCAGTGCGACCATCAGCTCGACGAGGGTGATACCGTGCTGCCGTCCGCCGAGTTTCTTGCTTGTCATGCGCATATCCATCGCTCCTAGAACGGGTTGACCGGGATTGTGACGACGTAGCTGGGTGCCACGTCGAAGGCGGTGATCCCGGGCTCTTCCCAGCTCACGGTAATGGTGTAAAGCGGCGGAGTGACCGTGTCGTCGAATGCCACGGTCACGTCGCCGCCACCCGTCGCCGCGGAGCCGGGCAGCGAGTTGCCGGCCTGCTGCTTCCACAGCCACACGTCGTGCAGCGCCATACCGGCCGCGTCGCAGTCGACGCCGGCGGCCACGCAACCGTTGTCCGCGCCATTGGCGTCCACGTAAGAGATGCCCGCCGTGGGGTTGGCGCGAATGCGATCGGCCACGTCGCCTGCGAGCGCCACCGCCTGGTGGCGGAACATCGACGTACGCCCGGCCTGCAGGCTCTGCACGTAAAGTCCCGCGATACCGAGCATGCCGACCGACATGACGATCAGTGCGATCAGCACCTCGATCAAAGAAAAGCCCCGTTGCAATTTCGAAATCACTGGCATAGCGGTTCGTTCCTGAATTTTCCGGGTCCGGCGGGTCATGGGCAGGTGGCTCCCATTGCCGTCAATGCATTGCCGATCATTGTCTTGTCACGCACGATGGTGGCGCGGCCGAGCGGCGTCGAGACGAACAGCCGGGCAGCCGAACCGCCGCCGGGACCGTCGATGTTGCCGCGCTCGTCGCATATCACGACCTGCGACAGGGCCGGATTACCGCCGGTGTCGAGGCGCCCGAGGCCGCTCGGTGCGTACATGAAATAGCTCGCGCCATTGGCGATCCGCAGCAGCACACCGGTATCGGTCGGGGGGTGCGCTCGCAAGACCGCCTCGCCGGCGTCGCGCACGAGATCTGCATTGTTGTCGATGAACACGACGAAGCCCTGGTCCCAGGTGCCGCCGCAATTCGCGGCGCCCATCGGGTCGGCGCTCGCGCAGATCGTGACGTTGGTCTTGGCATGCGCGGCCTCGCTGCGCGCCATCAGGAATGCCGCGTGCAGGTCGTTGGCCGTGCTCGTCATCCGGCTGTTCAGCGTGAAGTTCCGCATATTCGGAATGCCGAAACCCAGGATGACGGCCACCACCGTCAACGTGATCATGAGTTCGTAGAGCGTGAAGCCGGTCTGCTGTCGCTTGTTCATGCAGGCAATATAAGGGCTCGGGAGAGGCCGCTCCCCGGTATCCGACGAGCGGTCCGTCACGGCCGACGAGCGGTCGATTTCGGGGGCGCCGATTTGACTTAATCCGCACAGGAATAAGCCGCTCCGCGGGGCCTCCGGTCGGCCACCCGCGGCCGGCCCGTATAGCTGATGACGAGCGCCCGGGGCGCCACGCGGCCGGCGCGGTCGCAGACGACCAGCGTGCCGTTGGTCGCCCTCAGGAACGTGGCTCTGAGCGTGAATCCGCGCCGGTTTGCCGTGATTTGCGTGTACCGGCCGGCAAGGTGCCGGTCGAGCAGGATTTCGCCGTCATCGAGCTCTGGGGGCTCGTCACGGTCGCTGTTGACGAATACCAGGAAGCCGCCTGACCAGTCCCTGCCAGGACGGCAGGTGGCACCGTCGGCGGTCGGGCACAGGGACACCACCTGCTTGCGCATGATCGAGGCCTTGCGCGCGAGATGCACGGCGTGAAACAGGGCATTGAGTTCCACCCGCTGGGCGGCGCGCGCCTTCAGCGCGGAGAACGAGGGCAGACCGAGCGTCAGGATCAGCGCCGCGACGGCAATCGTCATCACGAGCTCGAGGAGTGAATAGCCGTAATCCCTGGCGTGCATCGCTGGTCTCCGGTCCAGGGCCATACACTGACAGCCGGGGACGCCCCGTGCCGCCCGGAAATTGCGCCGAAATACCGGGATTACCGGCCCGGACATCCTCGCCGGTGGTTCTAAGCCGGGGTATTTCGTTTATACTCAGTCCAGATCCAAGTCCGGGGGGACACCGATGTCGCGTTCCGAAATCCTCGCATTGTTCGAACAGTACGGCATTCTCTCGACGCCGCAACGTCTGGAAGTCGCTGAAATTCTTCTGGAAAAGCCGCAGCACATGTCGGCGGACCAGATCATCGACCGGCTGCGCGAGGCCGGCAGCGGCGTCTCCAAGGCGACCGTCTACAACACCCTGAACCTGTTCGGCGAGCGCGGCATCGTCAAGGAGGTGATGGTCGACCCGACGCGCAAGTTCTACGATTCGACGACGCGCCCGCACCACCACTTCTACAATGTCGACACGGGCGAGCTGCGCGATATCCCGGACGAGCAGGTTCGCTTCAGCGAGCTGCCGCCAATGCCCGACGGCACCCGCAGCGAGAGCATCGAGGTGCTGATCCGCATCCGCGGCGAGGGCTGACGGACCGCTTGCGGGACTTTCCCATTCCGGCGCGTGTCGCTATACTGCGCGCCCTCTCCAAGTGCCGAAGTAGCTCAGTTGGTAGAGCAACGCATTCGTAATGCGTGGGTCGGAAGTTCGAGTCTTCTCTTCGGCACCATTTCCTTGGCCAGCCCCCTCGTTAAGCGATCCAAGAACCGCTCCTGCGGCAATGTCGCTGTGACGGCGAGGTCGCGGTTCCAGAACCGCTCCTACGGAAGCGTAGCTACCCTTGACCGTCGGTTGCCGAACGGCGACAAGACCGACAGCGCTGTCGCAAGCTGGCGACGAGCAAAAAACGCTTGGCCACCCGAGTGTTACAGAACTTACATAATGCTGCGTAGCACCAAACCGTCCCCGTTCGCAGACAAACCATCCGGCAAATTACGATTCGCTGTCATCCCGCAGGCCGCATAGCTAGGCGGTTTTCAACGTAATCCCGAAGTTGGCACGGCTCTTGCTTTATGTAGCATCGTGAGCCGGATGGTCAATTTGGGCCGCTGCGCAGGGGCGTGACCACCGACTCGTTACTGCCGCGGCATTCCGCCGCGCGGCAGTACCAATGCTCACTCACTGAAACGCGGTCCGCAGCGTACGGACTGCCTGGCTGACTATTGTGGAGTTATGATTCAGGGACTACGAAAGCTAGGAACACGATTTCCGGGAACAACGAAACTCACCAGCGCCGTGATCGCGACAGCCCTCCTGGGCGGCTGCCTCGGTTCGGAGTCACCGCCCGGCGGTGGCGGTCTCGCCGCCGACAGCCCCAACAATGCCGCGCCGCGGATTAGCGGGGAACCGCAAAAGGTTGCCGTCATGAGCGATGCCTACGCCTTCAGGCCGTCAGCGTCCGACGGCGATGGTGACCCGCTCACGCTTCCGCATCCGCAACCAGCCGTCCTGGGCCTCGTTCGACACCGCCACCGGACAGCTCGACGGGATCCCGCAGTTCGGCGACGTTGGCAACTATGATGGCATCGAGATCTCGGTCAGCGACGGCACCGCGACAGCGTCGCTGGCGCCGTTCTCCATTGCGGTGAGCCAGGATGCGCTGGGGTCGGTGACGCTGGAATGGCTGCCGCCACAGGCCAATACCGACGGATCGAATGCGAGCGACCTCGCAGGCTACGTTATCTACTGGGGCACGGAGCCGGGCAGCTACGACCAGGAGGTGACGATCGACAACGTCGGTCTGACGGCCTACGTCGTCGACGGCCTGCGGCCGGCGACCTATTACTTCACGGCGACCGCATTCAACGCGGCGGGCATCGAGAGCGACTTTTCCAACGAGGTGGAACGCTCGGTAGTCATCAACTAGCCGCCACCCGCGCCTTGCCTGCTAGGATAGGCCTCCGGACGAAGGAGGCCCAATGAACTCACGCACACGTCTCGACCTCTCGAGGTCATTCAGCGCCGTTCTCGCGACGGCCCTGTTGCTCGCTTCCGTTACCCAGGCAGCAACGCTCGCCGTCGCCAACAAGGCGGAGGCCACGGTGTCGCTGATCGACCTCGACGGGGGCGATGTCGTCGCCACGCTGCCGACGGGCGAGGGTCCCCACGAGATCGGCATCTCGCCCGACGGCCGTTTCGCACTCGTCACCAACTACGGCACGCGAGAGGTCGATGGCAACAGCCTTACGCTGATCGATATTCCCGCTGCCAGCGTGGTGAAGACCATCGATCTCGGCGACTACCGCAGGCCTCACGGCGTCGAGTGGCTGGACAATCGCAGCGCGGCCGTGACTGTCGAGAGCAACAAGGCGTTGATCGTCGTCGACGTGGACCGCGAGAAGGTGACGCAGTCGATCGGTACGGACCAGGAGGTCTCCCACATGGTGGCCCTCGATCCGGACCGTGGACGGGCCTACACGGCCAATATCGGCTCCGGTTCCGTTACCGTTCTCGATCTTGGCAAGGGCGTCCGTGAAGCCAACATCGCCACCGGCGACGGTGCGGAAGGCATCGCGGTATCGGCGTCCGGCAAGCACATCTGGGTCACGAACCGCGCCGCCGATACCATCACGATTCTCGATGCCGGCACGCTGGAACCGGCGGGCGAGATCGTTTCCGAAGGCTTCCCGATTCGCGCGACGGCGACATCCAGGGGGCAGGTGCTCGTCACGCGCGCGAGGGCAGGCGACCTCGCTGTCTATGACGCCGCGACGTTCGATGAAATCCGGGTTATTACTTTCGACATCGCGAGCATGGACGTCGAGGAACGCCTGTTCGGCGATCGCTTCGGCGACAGCTCCGTCCCGATCGGCGTGATCGTCGATGGCAGCGGCGAGACTGCGTGGGTCGCGCACGCCAACGCCGACGTCATCACCGAGATCGATCTTGCCAGCGGCGCCATCACCCGCATGCTGCGCGCGGGCAGGGAACCGGACGGCATGGGCTACTCGCCGCTCGACGTCGAGCGCTGATCAGCCGGCATCGCCTGCGTATTCGAAGTCCGACAGACGCACCGATTGTGTCTCGTCGACGCGCACGACGAGAAACGCGCTCAGCTCGATGGCGACATCCACCGACTTCATCACGATCGGCCCGCCCTCGACCGCGGGACCGAAGCTGATGCGCGTCACGAACTTCTTCATCTTGACGCCGACCTTGGGCCGTATCGGCTTCGTGTTACGGATATCGATGTACTCGAGGTAATGCCCGTGCTTGACGATCTTCGCCGTACCGTCCATTCGCTCCAGGACCTCGCGGCCCATCTCGTCGTCCCCGTCGTCATCCGTCGGCACGAACCTCAGCAGCCAGTACTCGCCGGTTTCCTCGACGAGTTGCAGTGAGCCCGGTTCGACCATGGCGTCGATCTCGCCATCGCCTTCATGGTCGTCGTCACCGGGCTCGCCACGTTTGCGCTCCGCGTATTGCCGCGATTCTTCCGCGGTGGGCGCGCGGCCATCGATCGACAACAAGGTCCAGTGCTGGTCTTCCGGCATGCGCGGGTCGAAGCGGCCCACGAAGTCACCGTCGCTCCCCGATTCGGTCTCCGTGAATGCCCAGTCGGCATGGAAGTCCCAGGCGATGGATTCGAGCGCGCGTTCGAACAGTGCCTCGTAGCTCTCCTGCAGCGGCTCGCCGCGGGCGGGCAGGGCAGCGGCCAGCAACGTGACCACGGCGGTGAAGCCTGCGATGGCCGATTGCACGCGGCTAGTTCTTGCGCAGGTGGTATTCAAAGGAGGGCCGCATGCTGCCGTAGCGATTGTTGATCCAGAGAATCAACATGCCTTCCACCCAGCGCGCATCGCGCAGCGGGCCGACGTCGATGGGTTCGAGACCCATACCGGAGACGAGTTCGGCGACCTTCTCCTTCGCGCGCCCGTTGTCGCCGACGAGCGGGATCGAGACCGGTCCGCCCGCGGAGTCCGGGTCCACCATCGTTTTCCAGTTGAGAGTATTGAAGGCTTTCACCACGTGGGCGCCAGGCGCTGCTGCCTGGATGATCTCCGCGTTCGACGTGTCGACCGCGTGTTCGAGGCGGTTCATGCGCCGTTCCAGCGGATTCGTCGGGTCGATGATGATCTTGCCGGACAGGTCGCCGAGGCTTTTCGTGATCTCCTCGACCATCAGGCCCGGCACGGCCAGCACGACGATATCCGCCTGCGAGGCGGCGTCCGCAGGCGTTGTGGCCGAAGCGAGCTCGCCCGTACGCGCCACCAGCTCCTTCACCTTGCCCCGGTCCGGATCGCGCGAGCCGTAGACGATCGTGTGCCCCTGGCCGGCAAACGCCGGGCCCAGCGCGCCGCCGACGTCGCCGGTGCCGATTACGGCAATGGTGTCGGCGACGGCGGGTACGCCGAGAAGAATGACTGCTGCAGCAAGTGCGGCTCGGATAGGCATGGCGCGTCCTCCTGTGTCTGGATACGCCGGATTATACGTGCCTTCCCGTCAGTACCAGATGGCCATGTCGAAGCCACGGGCGTCGTAGACGGGGATGCTGGGCAAGCGCTCGGCGCGGCTGGTCGCGATACGCTTCGCGGACCAGAGCATCGCGAACGCATCCAGTATGTCGTGCCGGGATGCCTCGGCGTGACGAAACGCCGTCAGTGCCTGGTGCAGGGCCTGGGACGGGAAGATGTCGCACAGGAAACTCAGCTGATCGCGAAACCGCGGCTTGCGCTCGGCGGCTTGCTGCTCCGTGGCGCCGCCCTTCAGTTCGAGGAAACTCAGGCGCGGGTGGACTTCGTACAGGTCGTGCCCCGCGCCGGGATTGGCACGCAGGTAGTCGTGGACTTCGCGGACCTTCTCCGCGGGCCGGCGGTAGCGATCGCGCAGACCGGGTTCATCGCCGCCGTCCGGCTGCGCAGGGAACTCGGTCAGGCTCAGGGGCGCGTCGACCGCGACGACCTCGTAGTTCTCGAGTCGCTGCATCGCCTGTTCGAAAGTCGGGGCGACGAACCAGCTCCAGGGGCCGGGCAGCGGCGTTTCACGCAACACGAACCAACCGGCTTTGACGCCGACAACGGCGGCTAATCTGCTCATGATCCTGACCTCGCAATGCTTTTTCGAGGTGAGCAGCTTACGAGGCGGCCGCGCCAGCGTATTGTCCGATTACGGCATTGAACCGGCTATCGGCCTCAATCGGGCAGGGCCCCGCACGCCGCGCTCTGGCGGTACTTCTCGAGCCGTGAAACCGGCGTTTGCGGTGCACTGTGAGAGTTGAGGACGAGCGTCTCCGGCGGCAGATTGGCAACTGCCCAGTCCGCAAACCAGCACTCGGTCTGCACGCGGTCCTTGCGTGGCTTGTCACTGTCGGAATTCGGAACGTGCAGGTCCGAGACGAAAAAGACGCCCGCGTCGACGACGTGCACGCCGAGCGCGGCCGAGGCATGAGGCCCGGCCCCGATCGACAGCAATCGCACGGTATTGGCCGGGTCGCTGAGCGTGACCGCATCGGAAACCGGCACGACATCCACGTCCCCGTTGACCGAGGTAAAGCGGTCGCGAGGCATCTTGCCGCTGTTCAGCGCCTGTTCGAGAAATTCGCTGTATTCAGCGGGTGCGAAGATCACCGCGCGCGCCGCCGCGAATGCCCGCGCGCCGCCCGCATGGTCATCGTGCGCATGGGTCAGCGCCACGGCGTGAATACGTTGCTCGGGAAATTGCTCCGCGAGGAAGTCGATGAGTTTCTCCGACAAGTCCGCTGATGCCGAGACCTGGCACGAGGTCGGTGGGCGGGATCTGGTGCAGCTCCACCCAGCCGGCAGGCGCGTCGGCAACGAGCAGGCCCTGTCCGGTCTCGACGACGAGATGCTGGAAGCCGGTGCGCACGCCGCGGACCAGGTGCACACCCTCGGCTACGTCGACCAGGCGCATGTCGACCCGCGCCGGCCAGTTTTCGGCGTTAGCGAGCACCGGATCGGTATCGGGTGTCGCGGACCAGGTCCTGTGGGCTTGCGCGTCACTCAATTCGCGCCAGGAACCGCGGGCGCGGAAGATCACGTCACCGTCCACCTCCAGGATCAGCCCGGGGCGTGACTCATCGGACCAGTCCCAGTGCCAGATGACAGGGACGCTGCCGCGCAGCGGCAGGTCCGCGGACGCCACCAGCGTCACGGCCTTGCCGTCCTCGACCTTGATGCGAACATCCTCGATGGGTGTCTTCTCATGTTCCTCGAGCAGCCGGCGTGGATCGATACGCCGGAGCCGCGCTGCCTCGGCGGTCGCGTCGGCACCGTGAAACTCGATGTCCGGCGGATTTTCCCGGTTGACGATGCGCACGAGATCCGGGGGCAGGGCGGCGACGGTCCAGCTGCCCTCCATGTCGGGGTTGGATTTGCCGTTGCCCGAGAACAGCACGCGTTGCGAGTCGTCCTCGGTGACGACGCACCAGCGCGTCGGCACGAATTCGTCCACGCCCGGCTGCATGCCCTGGTAGCGGGCACCGAGGTTGGCCTCGCCCTCGAGACAGAACTCCGTGGTTCCGCCCGCCGCCGCAAGCGGGGAGAGCAGTGAAATCAGGGGTATCAGAATCAGTCGACCGGACATAGCAATGCGAGATCTTTTGGCTTGAGGGAGTTAGATCTGACAGGATTTCGGGAGACGAATTCCCGGAACCCCTATAATGGCGCACATGAAGCCCAAATATGCCTCAATCGTGTTGCTGGGACTGCTGCTTTCCGGCTGCACGGAGAGGGGCGAAAACGTCTACAAGAGCTGGATCGGGCCGGACCGGTCCAACATGGCGATCGTCACCTTGCGCCTCGGTGACGACGTGCGGGACGTTACCGTCCGCGAGCGTGTCCTGCCCAGGTCCGAGTACGGGACTCTCCTGCTGGTGCCGGGCCAGTACACGCTCTACGAGGACGATGGTGCGAGTATCGGCATTACCATTCGCCCGGTGCTGCTGAATACGGAACAGGCGCGGGCCAGGGGCGAACTGATACTCGGCCACACCTACATCTTGCGGGCCGGCAAGTCGAAGGACAGTGGTGAAAGGGCGTTGTGGATCGAGGACGCCCGTAGCGGTGACGTCTTCATCGATACGCGGTGATCCGGTTAACCCGGATACCTGCCGGCATGCGTTACAGATGGACTGTTGAGTTAATCGGGGTTTTGCCAATGAGAAATATCCTCCGGGTATGCGGCCTGGTCGCGGTTTTCGGTGTGGTCGGATGCGGGTCCGACGAAGACGGCGCTGCGGAGGCGCCTGCCGAGGCGCCTGCGGCAGAGACGATGAAACCTGACGTGACGCTTACGAACACCTATTGGAAGCTGGTCGAACTGAACGGCGCGGCCGTTCTGCCCGGCGAGGACAAGGAACTGCACATGATCCTGAGCGGCGACGACCAGGTTGGCGGTTACGCAGGCTGCAACCAGTTTACCGGCTCGGTCACGGTAACCGGCGACGGATCTGTCGTTCGGACCGATCGCGAGCACGCGCCGGATGTGTGCGGAGGCCATGCAGCAGGAAGACGCGTTTCTGCAGGCCCTCGAGAACGCGCGGCGTTTCGCGATCTCAGGCGAAGATCTGGCGATCGAAGGCGCAAGTGGTGAGGTCACGATGCGCTTCGTCGGCGGTCTACATGCAATAGCCTGCCGATCGCGCGCTACACGACATCCGTCGCGCTGTCGGTGAGTATGTAGAGGCCGACCAGGATCATCATCCAGGGCGCCATGCGGTGCCCGAGCCTGCTGAGCAGCGCCGAGCGGGCAACGCGTTCCGACACGCTGACGATCAGGAGCAGCCAGACGACCGCGATCAGCGATGAAGCCGGCCGCCAGCCCGAGACGCGCATCGCTGCCGCTTTCGGCAAACAGCGGCCCGATAGCGAAGATCGTGTCGCCACTGTTTGCCAGCAGCAGCCCGGAAATGGCCGGCCAGGTCGTCGCGCGTTGCGCCGGGGTTTCCGCCGGCTCGCCGCCGAAGAGCAGCAGGTAGGCGCCGATGCTGATGGGTACGAAGCCGAGATACCCGAGTACTTCGGGCGGCACCAGGCGGTCGATGAACATCGCCATTGAAGCGACCAGCAGCACGATGCCGCTCGCGACCAGGAAGCCGGTGACGAGGTGCCCGCGGCTCGAGCGGCCGGCGCCGAGGGACGCCATGATGAGCAGGTTGTCGATGTTCGTCGCCGCATAGGCGACAGGCACGAGCACCAGCGCGCTGACCAAGATCTGGCAGCTCGTCGACCGGCACGGTACTCAGACGCCCTCGAGCGGATAGGGGAAATCCTGCGGCGGTGGCAAGCCGTCTTCCACCCAGCTGCGGATGCCCGCGTCACACAGCGCGTAGCCCCAGTTGATGAGGCGTCGCTGCGTCACCGTGTCCTTGGCCTCCAGGTCGGTACGAATGGCTGCGAGCTCCTGCGTACGGGGGAACGGGCACGGCAATCGATCCTTCGCCGGGTATTTGCGGACGTCCGTACGCATGCTCCAGTAGGTGCCGTGGCGCTCGTGCTCCACGAACGAGGTCAGCAGGATGCGCTTGCGCAGGCTGCGGACCTGGTTGTTGATCGTCTTGACGACGCGGTAGGTCTGCAGGATCCAGTCGCTGTGTACTTTCTTCTGCGCCTCGAGATCGCCCCCCGCATCCGAGCAGATCACGGTCTTGTAGTTCTTGAACACGGTCTCGAGCCCGAGGTTGTCGTACACGCCGCCGTCGGTAAGCTGTGGCCGGGTCGTGAAGGGCGGCCCCTGCAGGCCGTCACCGCTGCCGGGCGTGAAGTCCTCGTCGCGATAGCGGAACCTCGCCGGCGACAGGAACGGCGGGAACGCCGACGAGGCACCGACGACTTTCGCTATCGTGTCGCTCGGTTCCTCGATACGGCCCACGCGCCAGTCCCGCGCCGCGCGTTTCGAGAAACTCCAGAGCGCACCCGACTGCAGGTTGGTGGTGTTGAAGACGAAGTCCGGGGTTCCCGGCAGGTCCTGCAGCGTCAGCTCGCCGAACAGGCGCTTGCGGTAGATGCGAACGACGCGCTTGTTGACGGTACTGAATATGACGGCGGGCAGCCCGGAGAGAAGGGTGACGGTCGAGCGGCTCGCGAACGCCTGGATCGGTTCGGCGACATGCTCGCGGAAGCGCTCCGAGACACCGGGCGAGTCCACGTCCAGCTTGTCCCAGGCGAGCCCCAGTACGCCGGCCGTGATCGATCCGCCGGACACCGACGAGACGCGCTGCAGCGACCCGAGTTCGCCGTGCTTTCCCCAGCGGTGCTCGGTGCCGAGGTAGCCGAGTTCGGCAAGCCGCCAGACGACGCCGAGATGAAACAGCATCGCGCGATAGCCGCCGCCGGACAGGCACAGGCCGATGCCCTTGCGGAGCACCGGCTCCATCGGCGCTTCGGTACTGACCGGTGTGAGATCGAAGTCCGTCATAGCAGATCCCCATTATGGCGGAAAAGACCTCTCTTGTAGGAGCGGGCCTCAGCCCGCGAACCAGTCGCGCTTCGAGAAGCGCTCCTACGGGTTATCGGCCAGCCTGTAGGAGCGGGCCTCGGCCCGCGAACCAAAAAAAAACGGGCCCTCGATGAGGGCCCGTTCGGTTTGCCACTGGTGGTGAGTCGATCAGTCGAAGTACTTGCGCAGCGTGATGCCCCAGGTACGCGGCTGGTTCGGATAGCCGCTGTAGCTGAACGGGTCAGCCAGGTTCTGGAACGTCGTCGGAAACGCGCTCTGCAGGAACTCATCGTCCGTCAGGTTGCGGCCCCAGAGCATTACTTCGAAGCCATTGTCCCAACGCAGGCCGGCGCTCGCGTTGATCATGCTGACTTCGCGCGACGCAACGCTCTCCGGTACGTTCGAAATGACCTGCGTATCACTCTCGTAGTAGTACTCGGCGCGCACGAAACCGGACATGGTTGCGCCCAGGTCGAAGGAATAACGCGCCCAGGTATTGATGCTGGTTTCGCTGACGCCCGGAACCGTGGTGCCGCTCAGGTCCACGGGACCACCTACGCCGGGAGCACCCGTGTAGTCGTCATACGTCGGGTCGAGGAATGTGCCCGCGATGAACCAGTCGAAGTTGTCGGTCAGTGCCCACAACACGTCTATCTCGATGCCCGTCGTCGACTGCTTGCCGGCGTTGGTCAGCACGAAGCCCGTCCCCTGGAAGACGTTTTCCTGGAAGTTCTCGATCTCCTGGTCGAAGATGGCGAGGTTGAATGTCCAGTTGTCGAAAGCGCCCTTGAGGCCCACCTCGTAGAGCGTGGAATCCTCCGGATTCGCAAAGCGAGTGCCGGGAACGAGGTTGGGTACCGTGAGGCCGGCCGCATCGAGCGCCGGGATGTCCGAGGCCAGCGGCCGCGAGTCGCGCGACAGGTTCCAGGAGGTTGCCTTGAAACCGGTTCCGGCACTGACGTACGCATTGAGTGAATCAGTCAGGTCGTAGGCAAAACGTGCCGTCCAGGTGGTCTGGTCATCCTTCGATTGGCCGTTCTCCACGCTGTTCGGGTAGTCGACGACCTGGGGAAGGATCTGCACCGCCTGCAAAGGCAGCAACGGATTGCAGGGCGTGCCCGGCGGCAGGCCGGCGCAAAGCTGACCCTGGCCGGCCGCGGCGGCGGCCTGCGCAGCAGCCAGACAGGCAGGAACCGTGGGCCCGCCGCAGGTGGCAAGCACCTGTCCAGCAATGAGCTGCCCACCGATATCCACGAGGTCCAGCGTCGAGAAAACGTTGTCGTTCACGGTGTTAACCGTTACGTCTTTTTCGTCTTCCGTGTAGTTGACCCCGAGCGTTACCGTCGAGCGGTCGCCGAGACTGAAGTCGACCTGCGCGAACAGCGACAGCGCCTGGTTGCTCATGGTCGCTGCTTCGAGCGTGCCTTGCCCCGCCGCGAGGAACGTGCCCGGGGGCAGGGCCAGAGCGCCTTCGAGTACACCCAACGGCGAAGGAACGGCAGGGTTGAGCGCTTCGGGCAACGTGTAGTCGCCCGTCTGGACGCCAAGCAGCTTGGTCATGGTGTCGACGTACGGACGTGCGCCGGTATCGAACAGCACGCCGCTGTTCTGCTCGACATCCTCGTCGAAATAGAACGCGCCGACCAGCCAGTCCATGTTATCGGTCGATCCCGACAGCCTGAATTCCTGCGTGAAGGTGTCCAGCTTCGTGTCCGTCAGGTTGGCTGCGGTCTCGGAAAGCAGGGCCGCCGTCGTGAAGTCGCTGTCGGCATTGTCGAAGCGCTCTAGCGTCCTGAATGCAGTAATCGACGTCAGCGTGACGGCGTCGCTCAGATCCCAGTCGAGCTGCAGCGAAACGCCGTTGTTCTCGATCTCGTTGACGGCGTCGAAATTGTAGATGCCTTCGTACGAGAACGGCTGCTCCGACAGGTAGTCGCCACCAACGCCGGGCGAGCGAATGCCGACACCGGAGATGCCGTCGACGAGGTTCGCGACGCCGCAACAGACTTCATCGATCTCGTCCATGTCCGCGATGAAGCGTGCCTCGAAGTGTCGGAAGGCGCCCACAGCAGCTGGCCGCGAACGCCCCAGCGATTCAGTTCGTTGAAGTCGGTGCCGGTTTCCAGGTTGGTGAAATAGCCGTCACGCTGGTTGTAGTTGCCGGACAGGCTCCAGGCGAAGGTGTCGGAAAGAGGCCCCGCTGATGTCGCCCTTGACGATGATCTGGTCGTAGTCGCCGTAGGTAAACGCCGCGGAACCGGAGTAAGCGTCGAGCGATGGCTTCGCTGTCACGACGTTGATGACGCCGGCAGATGCGTTCTTGCCGAACAAGGTGCTCTGCGGGCCCTTGATGACTTCGATGCGCTCGAGATTCGGGAAATCGGCAAGACTGGACGCCGACCTTGACCGGTACACGCCATCGATGAAGACACCCACCGACGGCTCCACACCGGCGTTGTTTGCGCCATTACCGAAGCCGCGGATCAGGAACGTTGCGTTTGCGCTCGTCTGTAACTGGCTGACGCGCAACGAGGGCACGAGGAACTGCAGATCCTTGATGTCGAGCACCTGCGCGTCGTTCATGACGTCGGCAGACACGACCGATACTGCTACCGGTACTTCCTGCAGCGTCTGCTCACGCTTGGTCGCGGTCACGAGTATCTCTTCGAAGATGGCCACGTCCGATTGCTCTTGGGCGAACACGGGCATGGCGACGACTGTGGCGAGCAATACGAGCGCGCCACGGTTGATGGTCTTGCTTGTCATTGGTGATCCCCCACCAGAGGTTGGTAAAAACCTAGATATTTCCTGAGGATATGCGATTCAGTTGATGTAAGCAATAGAATGCCGCACGGTCCCGGAAATCGCCCGCGGATCCGACGCGATGAGGAGCCTGTTTGCTTCATGGCGCTGCCGCTCCGATGCTAGACTCGCAGCTTCGGCGACGCGAGTCCGGCCATCAAAAATGCACAGATTAATCAAAGAGCTCCGACGACGCGAGGTGTTCCGCACCGCGGGCCTCTACGTCGGTATTGCGTGGATCGCCGTCGAGGTTTCGAGCGTTCTTTTCGACGCGTTCGAGGCGCCCGACTGGGCGCTCCAGGCTGTCATAATCGTCGCCATTATCGGCCTGCCGGTGACGATTGTCCTGGCCTGGGTTTTCGATATCACCGAGAAAGGTATCGAGGTCCAGGCGGATGCCACGGACACCATGGTCATCCCGTTCGGCGGCCGGCGCATGGATTTCGTGGTAATCGGAGTACTGAGCGTAGCGCTGATTTTCTCGGTCTATCTCAACATTGCGGGCAACGTCGAGTCGGTCGATGCGCAGTTGGAACCGATGTCGATCCTGATTGCCGATTTCGATAACCAGACAGGTGACCCGTTATTCGAGGGCTCGCTGGAGCAGGCGCTGCAGATCGGGCTTGAAGGTGCGCCGTTCGTGTCCAGCTACGAACGCGGCATGGCGAAGCAGATCGCGGCGGAAATGCAGTCGTCGGACAAGCTCGATGCCGATGCGGCGCAGCTCGTGGCGGCGCGCGAAGGCATCAAGCTGGTTCTCGCGGGCGCTATCGTGCCGGATGGCAACAAGTTCGACCTGATCGTGAACGCCATCGCGCCGCGCAGCGGGGAGGTTGTTGCCGAAGCTGACGCCACGGCGGACAGCAAGCTCGAAGTGCTGGCCGCGATGGGCGAGTTGGCGGCGGAATTGCGCGAGGAACTCGGCGACGATTCGGTCGACAGGGAGAATCTCGAGATTACGGAGACATTTACGGCGATGTCTCTGGAAGCAGCTCGGGAATACGACCAGGCACAGCAGCTGCAGTATGTGGCCCGGTACGAAGACGCGATCGAGCACTATCGCAGTGCGGTCGAGCACGATCCCCAATTCGGCCGTGCCTATTCGGGCTGGGCCGTTGCGGCGCGCAGCCTCGGCTTGATGGATGAAGCGGAAGAAGCATGGGAACAGGCAATGGCCAATCTCGGGAGCATGAGCGAACGAGAGCGCTTGCGGACGCAGGGCATTTACTACTGGGGCGTCACGCGAAACTTCAAGAAAGCGATCGAAACGTACGAGACGCTCGTCGAGAAATACCCGGCGGATTTCGTTGGGCGAAACAACCTGGCGGTTGTGAAGTTCTTTGCGCTCGACTTCGACGGCGCCCTCGAGGAGGGCCGGCAGGCGCTCGACATTTACCCGACTAACGCCATCGCGCGGACGAATTACGGGCTTTATGCTATGTACGCAGGCGACCTCGACGCGGCCGTGAGCGCCGGCCGCGAGGCACTCGAACTCGACGAGGCCGCATTCAAAGCATGGCTGCCGATCGCTATCCAGGCGCTCGCGAGCAGTGATTTTGACGGGGTGCGGGCAGCCTACGAAAGCATGGCGGAAGCAGGCGCCAGGGGTGCGTCCACGGCCAGTCTCGGGCTGGCAGACGCCGAGCTTTACGCGGCCAATTTTGCAGCAGCGGAGGAAGCACTCGAAATCGGCATCGGCGCAGACGAGGAGATCGGCAATATCTACGGCCGCGCCGTCAAATACCTCGCGCTTGCCGAAGCGCTACGTGCCCAGGAAGAAAGGGCGGCATCGCTGGATGCGGTCTCGAAAGGTCTGGCATTGATCAGGACCGACGCAACGCTGGTGCCCGCTGCGCTCATTCATCTCGCGGTCGGCGATACCGACGAGGCCCTGCGCATCGCCACCGCACTGGGCGAGAAACTGTCGCCGCAGTCGCGCGCGTACGCCGATCTGCTTGAAGGCCTCGTACTGTCGCAGTCCGGTGACTACGTCGAGGCGATCGAGAAGCTGACGGCGGCCATCGACAAGGCGGACCTGTGGCTGATTCGCTATTACCTCGGGCGCACGTACCTGGAGGCCGGATTCTTCGTGGAAGCGCTGGATGAATTTACCGTGGCCCGTGACCGTCACGGCGAGGCAGCGGCATTGTTCCTGGACGATCTGCCGACGTACCGGTATGTCTGTGACCTGCCGTACTGGCAAGCGCTCGCGCAGGAACAGCTCGGCATGACGGACGCGGCTATCAGCAACTTTCGCGCGTTCCTCGCGGCCCGTCCCGGCGGCGGGCCGCTGGCGGACGATGCCCGCCAGCGGCTGCCCTGATTTGGCGCTTTACCGGATGCGCAGTTCCAGCGACTGGCGCTGATCCGTAGTGACCAGTATCGCCGATACGCAGTAAACGCCAGAGGGCAACGGATCACCGACGTTGTCCACGGTCTGCCAGTTGAACGTGATCATGAAACCACCCTGTTCGCGGATATCGCTGCTGCCCGGGTCCTCGTCGAGAATGTCATCCGCTGTTGACGGGCACCTGCCCGGCCGCGCTTCGATGTCATTGTTCTCGAGGCCGGCATCCACCGGGTTGCCAGAGGAATCCGTCCATGCCCAGGAGAACGACGCGGACGAACCCGAGTTGATCGAGTTCTTGTTCGTCTGCAAGCCATTACCGGTACCGTACTCGACGGTTACGTCGAAGCTCCCGTTCGCCGAGTTGCCGGACGCATCGGTCGCGGTGCAGTCGACCGTGGTCGAGCCGACCGGGAAGACGCTTCCGGATGCCGGTGCGCAGACGACGGACGGGGCCGGATCGGCAACGTCGGTAGCCGTCGCCGTGTAATCCACGACGGCGCCACTGACGTCGTCCAGGATCGCCGTGATGTCTGACGGCAGATCCAGCTGTGGCGCCGCGGTGTCGGCGACGGTCACGGAGAACGATTCTATCGCCGTGTTGTTCGACGCGTCAGTGGCTGAGCACGTGACGGTCGTCGTGCCAACCGGGAAGAAATCACCCGACTGCACGATAACCGGCGGGTCGAAGGCCGAGCACGTGACGTCGATGTCTACGCCTAGGTCGGTGGCCGTCGGTGGCGTGAACGCCACGGTGGCGCCGCCGGATTGCGAAGCTTCGACACTGATGTCGTCGACCGTCGTAATGACAGGAGCGGTCGCGTCGGCAACCGTGACCGTGAAGACCTCGGTCGCCGTCAGGCTCGCGTCGTCGGTGGCAGTACACGTCACGGTGGTCGTCCCGATCGGGAACACCGAACCGGACAGCGCATCGCAGCTGACGGTTACGGCGCCGACGTCCGTCGCCAGGGGTGTGGCGAAGTTCACCGTCGCACCGGCGGCCGTAATGGCGCCCACGAGAATATCCGCGACGTCGTCGACGACGGGCGATGTCGTGTCAGCAACCGTTACCGCAAAAGCGGCAGAGGTACTGAGGCCGCTATCGTCCGTTGCGGTGCACGTTATCGCCGTGGTCGTCGGTCCGGGCGCAATGAACGGCACATCGCCGCCGGAGGGCAGCGGCGTCGCGCCACCCGAACCGTCCGGGATCGTGCAGGCGACAGCGACGTCCGAATCGATTTCGTCTGTGGCGGTCGGCGGCGTGTAACTGACCGTAGCGCTCATGAGTGCGTCGCGCTCAACCGACAAATCCAGCGGCACGCCATTCAATACCGGCGGGTCCTGGTCCACGACCTCGACGCCGAAACTCACGGTGCCCACGGCGTTCTCACCGGTCGCGGAGCATTGCAGCTCCGACGTGCCGAGACCGAGAGCCGCGAAGCCGCCCAGTGCCACGGGCGACGACAGCGATGTCGAATCGCAGCTCACGGGCAGCAGCGGCCCGAACTCGCCGTCGCGCGCGGTCACCAGGTCGGACGGCAGGACCGCACCGACCTCGCCGTTCTGCACGACTGCGGTCAGCGCAACCGGGAAGTCGTCGGCGTTGACCGTAAGGGAGGGCGGCACGTTGTTGTTGATGGCCTGTTCGATGCCCACATTAAGCGACGTCTCGCCGGTATTGGCGGCCTGAGAGGTTACGACCCAGGAGATGCCTCCATCTTCGAGTTCCGGCGCGATCTGGCGGATCACGGCCTCGAACGCGATGAAGCGGATCGTCGCATGCGCCAGGTCGAGTGGTTCGACGTTGAACGTGATTGAACCGAAGCGGTTGTTGACGATGTCCGGGATCTTGAGATTCAGGAGATCCGGATTGTTGGCGACCGCAAGTATGCGGTTGTCACCGCCGTTGATGTCCGGATCGCAGGCCTGGTAGCTCGCCTCGTCCGCGTGTTCCCAGATGATGAGCTGCGTCTTGACCGCGCCGCTCGCGAGCAGTTCGCGCACTAGGGCGGAGTTCACGGCGAAATCGGCCGTGTACGGCGTCAGCGTGTTGCCTTCGTTGAACGCGCCGAACTGCACGTCGAACTTCGCGACGAGCTCATTGGGTTGGCGCAACTCGCCCGTAGCCGGGTTGACGAGCCCGTCGAGGTCCGGCTGCGGGATCTCCTCGTTGTCGAGATTATCGGCATCGGTGACGCTGGTGTTCCAGATATCGGGGTTCCAGATGTCCGGATTCCAGATATCGGGGTTCCAGATATCCGGGTTCCAGATATCGGGGTTCCAGATATCCGGGTTCCAGATGTCCGGGTTCCAGATGTCCGGGTTCCAGATGTCCGGGTTCCAGATGTCCGGGTTCCAGATGTCGGGGTTCGAATAATCGACCTCTGCAGACGCGGTTGGCGCAAATACGAGGGGGTTATGGATTTCGAGTTCGTTGACGTCCGGCAGGAAATCGACGGGCGTGACGAGTTCGCCCGCCTGCAGCGCACCGTCGACCGTCAGGGTTTCGACGAACACTTCGCTGCCGTCGCCGAGGACTTCGTAGACGTTAACGTTGACCGGGTTGATCGCCTGCGCCGAAACGACGAACAGCGCGACGGTCACGCTCGACAAGGGTCCGACGTCCTCGTCCACCTCTTCGAGCGGTGCCTGCAGCGGGTCGGCGTTGTCGAAATTCTCGAACGGCAGCTGCAGCCACGACGCCCGGGCCTCGTCGGTGGCGAAGCCTGCCGGCTGGTTCATGATACGGAAGCGAAACGTCTTCCCGGCGTTTCGCAGCTCGTTTCTCGCCGCTATGACATAGGTACGCTGGATGACGCCGAGGCCCTTGCTCGCGCTCAGGACCCACGCGGTAGCGGGTTGCTCGATCAGTGCGCCGAATATGTCGGCGTCCTTGATCCGGTTCTTGTTCAGCAGGATCGGCAGCGGGTCGCCCGGCTCCAGTTGCGTCCCCGGCGGTGTACAGACGGCCGCGACCGGATTCGAGTCTTCCACGCCTTCTGCCGTCAGTTTGCGATCGGTCCGCAGCGGGGCAGGCGCCTCGCCGTCGTCCGTGGCCTCGTTATCCCGTTTCGCGAAGCCACCCGCCGACGGCGATTTCTCGAACGGCGCCGGCTCGCCGACCGTTTCCGTGTACAGCTGTCCCCTCGCGTTGCGGGTATCCGTCCAGTAGGCGAACCACTTGGCGCGCAGCCCCGGGTTGTCCGGGTCCACGCCTTGGTTGGATTGATAGACCGGGGGGGCGTCCGGATTTTCCGGGTCCCGGCCGCCGCGTATCTTCTGCGAGGCAAGGCCATTGTAGTCACCCATGAAGCTGGCCGTATTGCCTTTGTATTGCTTCAGGTTGAACGGAAGTTGCTCGATTTCGACGACCGCGCCGCTCGGCAGGAGCGCGCGCTGAAAGCGTGTGACCTGTGCGACCGGCCCCTGGAAGCTGATGTTGTTGCCGTTGACCGTAAACTGTCGTGTCATCACGTCGGCTGTGCGGCGGAACTGGATGACTTCGGGGCCGCTATCGCCAATGCGCGGAAAGTAGAAGTCGCCGAACAGCGGGAAGTTGACAAACGCGTTCACGGCGTCGGTCTTGCCGAGATCGTTGAGGTAATTGATCGTGCGAATACTGTCGTTGATCGAGTCGTACCAGATCGCCTGGCACACGCCGAGCACGCAATCGACGGCAGGCATGAACTGGAAGCTGTGACCGTCGCGCGGACCGTCGGCATTGCTTCGCGGCGCGATCTCGACAGGGGTGCTCCAGTTCTTGCCGTTCAGGCCCGCCGTCGTGACAAGAACGCGCGACCCGGCCTGGTAATCGAAGGGCTGTGTCAGGCACTCGCCCGACGGGTCGCGCTGCCGCTCGGCAAGTACCGCGACGAAATTCGAGCCGTTGCCGGCGACATCCACGAAATTGTTGGTCCGCGAAGCCACTGTCTCGAAGGCGGGCGGATCCGGATTGTTTTCGACCGGCAGCGTCGGCTGGTCAAAGGCGCACAGGTTGCCGACGACGGCAAACGGCTTACCGATTTTCTGGCCGCGGTCCGGCGAGATCGCCGCAAACACGCCGTTGACCTGGTCGCCGCTGTCGTCCTCGAACTGCCTGTACAGGTAGGCTACCGTGTCACCGTTTGCCGCAACCGCGACGCCGGTATCGAGACCGGTCGTATTGGCGACCTGTTTCGGCGGGCTCCACGAGGCGCCATAGTCGTCGGAATACGTCGAGAATATGCGGATGTTCTGTGAACTGGAGTTGAGCGAGGCGTACACGACGAGCAGGCGGCCCCTTGGCCAGCTGCGCGTGACGGTCTCGATAACCCCATTGCCTTTCTCGACGGTCATAGTGAGGTCGACGGTGCCGGGGTTGTTTTCGTCGATAATGTAGATGGCGTCTATCTTGTCGAGGAAGTTGTCGCCCGTACCGAGCTGCACGGTTCGCGGCCCGGCCTCGGAAAGGTGCCGGAAGCCGACTTCAATGTTGAACTCGGGCATCAACTGCATGTAGACGCCGCCACCGGTGCCGCCGCCGGGCGCGCGAGTCGACGCGATGAAGAAGCCACCACAGCCGCCCGGCCAGCAGACGACGATGGGATCGGCGCCGAATTCCTGGCCGATATAGGTCGAGGGATCGGCCGCGCTTCCGGTGGCGAAGCGGCTTTGCCAGGTGCGGGCATTGTCCTGGGTTTCGAGGATCTTGGGCCAGGCGTCACGGATGAGGTCGTCGGAGCCGTTGTAGCCGTTCACCATGCAGATGATGTTGCTTTCGAGCAGCGGGTTTCGATCGCAGTGCGGTTCGTTATCCTGATAATGCGGGATGCCGCTGTAGAAGCCCTCGGGGAATGGACCCACCGCGTTGGTGTTGCGGCCGATGACGCTCTCGCCGAATGCAGGTACAGAGGTGATGGCAGCCATTGCGGCTGCTATCCAGATAAACCTGGCAAGCATGAGTTCCCTCCAACTGGAACTGAAAAGACCGGGGTGTTATGCGACCCCCGAGTTATTTTTTTGTTATCGAGTTGTCGCGGGCATTATATGCCAAATGGTTCTAAAAGATAGTTGGATATGTAAAGAAAGACCTGAAATCGCAGGTACTTAGCGCAGGTACAGTTAACCGAATTTTTCGAAAAGACGCCGGTGTTCCTCGACGATACGCACGGTCTCATCGGCCTCCGCGTGCGTCGAAAAATCACCCGGTCTGAAAATACCGCCGAGCAGCAGCACGTCGGAGCGGGGGAACATGTGCAGCATGCCGCGGCCGCCCCCCAGTGTCATATAGTCGACCGCCGGGTCGGGCGGCAGGAACACCAGTTGACCCTTGGCGGCGGTAAGTTCCTTGTCGCCGAAAAGTTGCCGGCTACCCAGCCCCGTGCAATTGAAGATTACGGGCTCCGGCAATGCCAGTATTGACGAAACATTGTCGAAGTTTTTTACAGCGAACTTCCCGCCGGCGAGCTGTACGTCCCGCGTCAGTCTTCGCAACAGTACGCCCGGGTCGATCTGCATCGTCACGAAGTGCTGCACGTAGGGCACCGGGAACGGATGTTCCCCGGGGCCGAGCGTTCCCTTGTAGGCATACAGCTTTGCCGCTTCCTCGCTGCCGCTGAAGTTACTGTCGAACGGCGTGTCGCTCAACGTGTACCACTCCAGCCACCGTATCCCGTATTCGGGCCCCGTGAGGTTCGTGTACGCATGGTGCGAGATGCGCGCCGCCCAGTTGAGTTGCGCGACGAAAGCCGCGCTCGCCATCGACGGATCGTGGACGCTGAACGGACCCCATTCTCCGGCCGCTATGTTGGATGTGGTGTGCCGCGCGGGATCGCGCGAATAGATGGTTACGCTCCAGCCGGCGTCCTGCAGCAGCCGCGCAGTGGTCAGCCCCATGATGCCGCAGCCGATGACTGCGACGTCGCCCCGCGCCATTCCGAGCGTCTCCCGGACGGCGAGGGCCGACGACCCCCAGCCGAGGCTGAGGCCGCCACCGCCGTGGCCATAGTTATGCACGATCGTCTTGGCATCCATCTGCTCGCTCCGGACGACGAAGCCCGCCGGGCGATAAGGACGATGACCGACGACGACGCGAATGACGTCGTCCATCGACACGCGCGGTGCCGCGAACGGCATCCTGGAATACGGTCTTCGATAGGTGGTTTCGACCGCACGCCCCGATGCACATGCCGTGACAGACGCGAGCAGCGCGCCAACGCCAAGCGTCTTGAGGACTTGTCTTCGCTGCATCGTGATTTCCCTTATTCTTGGTATGCTTTCAGTCTATTCCAAAAAAGAACGAAGGACCGACTCCATGACGACACGCAGAGAATTCATCGGCGCAGGCGCGGCCATCCTCGGCGCATCCGCTGCCGGAGCCCGTGCGGCGATCGCACCAGCGGACGAAAAGCTCGACATACTATTCCTCGGCGGCACAGGATTTCTCGGGCCGCACCAGATCAACTATGCGTTGGATCGCGGCCACAACGTCACCATGTTCAACCGTGGCAACAAGTCGGGCCTGTTCGGCAATAAGGTCGAAGAACTCTCGGGTGATCGTGATGCAAAAGTCGGGGACGGACTAAAGGCGCTGGAAGGCAAACGGACCTGGGACGTGGTCGTCGATAACTCGGGCTACGTGCCGCGGCACGTGCGCGACTCGGCCGAACTACTGAAGGGCCGATGCGGCCGCTACATCTACACCTCGACGGTTTCTGTTTACGACCTGGAGAAGCAACACCACGTGGACAATACCGGCCCACTGCATCCCGCGCCGGATCCCGCGACCGAGGAGATTACCGGCGAGACCTACGGGCCACTGAAAGCGGAATGCGATCGCATCGTGCAGGCGCTTTACGGCGATTCGTGCACGGTCGTTCGTCCGACCTACGTCGTCGGTCCCGGCGACCACACGGATCGATTCACCTACTGGGTCGAGCGCTTCCAGCGCGGCGGCGACATTGCCTGTCCGCCCGACCCGGGACACGCGGTCGACTGGATCGACGTTCGCGATCTGTGCCACTGGCTGGTTCGACTTGCCGAAAATGATACGGCGGGTGTTTACAATGCGACGGCACCCGGCCAGGTGGTGAGCCGGGAGAGCTTTATGTGGGGCCTGCGGCTGTCGGCGACCGCAAAATCGACAATGCACTGGCCCACGCGAGAACAGGTCGAGGCGCTCGGATTCTCCACACCCATGTTCTATAACCCGCCGTATTCGATCCATGCGGACTCGGCTGCGGCGCAGGAAGCCGGACTGACATTCCGGTCATTCGCCGACACGGTTCGCGACACCCACGAGTGGTGGCTGTCGCAAAGCGAGGAGAGACGTTCCAACCCGCGGCGCTGGCCCAGTGCCGAAGACGAGGCAGCCGTAATCGCGCAGATTGGTGCGTAGCTACTCGTCCCCGCGGATGAAACGTGCGAGGTCTTCCTTGAACTTCACCATCGACGGCTCGTGGATGTACATCATGTGGCCCGCCTCGTAGGTCGCGTACTCGATGTTGCTTTTCAGCTCGTCCGGGACGTCGAGATGATCGATGAAGTACTCGGTAGCCAGGTGTGGCGTCGCGAGGTCGTAGTAGCCCTGCTGCACGAGAACGCGCATTGACGGGTTCTGCCGCATGGCAAAGGCGAGGTCGACGCTGGTGTCCGGGAACGGCAGTTTGAAGCCCTGCAGGTCCGGCTGGCGGTGGCTCCAGTCCCACTTCATGAAGATGTTGCCGAAGACCGTGTAGTTGCCGATGTCTTCGACTTTCAGGTCGTTCTGGTAGTAGTCCATGAAAGCGGCGAGATACCCGGGGCCGATCGACGTGAGCATCGGGTCGTAAACGGCACTCTCGCCGATGCGGTTGATCATGTGCCCGGCAAAGCGTGAGTCGACGCGTCCGACCGTCTTGCCCGTGGCGCGCATCAGCTCCTTGGTGAAGCGACCTTCGTTGATGCGCAGGTTCGCGCGGTCCCAGTAATCCTCGCTGAGCCCGGTGTAACGGGACAGTCCGGCCAGTACGGCGCGCCGTTCCGCGTCGCCGAGCTTGTCGCCCTTGAGCAGCGCAGGTGCGTATTCATCCAGCGCAAATTCGGCAACTTCCGCCAGGAACGCTTCGAGATCCGGCGGCGAGGGATCGAGCGCACCGTGGTAGCGAGCTGTCGCCGCCAGCGTGGGCAGGAACATCACGTGCGGCAGGTCGATGCCCATGCCCGAGAAGCCGGCGGTGAACTCCATGAACGGTGACACCAGAACGACGCCGTCGAGCGCGACGAAGTGGTTGTTGAGCAGGTAGTAGGCGACGCCGCCGGAGCGCATGCCCCCATAACTCTCGCCGAGGATGTATTTCGGCGAGGCCCAGCGCCCGTTTTCCGTCAGGTACTGGACGATGAATTTCGAGATGGACTCGATGTCCTGGTCGACGCCCCAGAAATCCTCGCCCTTGGCTTCGCCGACCGCTTTGGCAAAGCCGGTGCCTACCGGGTCGATCATGACGAGGTCGGTTTCGTCGATAATGCTGTACTCGTTGTTGACGCGCCGATACGGCCCGTTCGTGCTGAACCCGGCGTCCGTGACCACGGCGCGCTGCGGGCCCAGGATGCCCATGTGCAGCCAGATCGACGCGGACCCCGGGCCGCCGTTGTAGGCGAACATGATCGGGCGTTCACCCTTGTTGGTTCCCTTGGCGACGTAGGCCGTGTAGCCGATCAGCGCCTGCGGCTCTTCCTTGTCGTTGCGCATCAGCATCGTGCCGGCGGTAACGGTGTACGCGACTTTCTTGCCGCCGACCCGGGCCTCGTGCTCGGTAACGTACTGCTTCGCTTGCGGCGCTGCTTTTTGGGTTTCGGTTTGTCCGTCGTCGCCGTGTTCGGCGGCGAAAGTCGGAGATATGACGGACAGCATGATGAGCAGGGCCGGCAGACGCTTCATTGGTCGATCCTCTGGCAGGGTGCGGTGCGCTTCGCAGCAGAAAGCGCAGGAGGATACCACCTGCAACGGGTCTCTATCTCCTGGCGCCCATTGAGATCAGGCGGTCGCCCGAAGACGAGCAGGGTGCCGCAGCGGACTCGACAAGCAATCGCGTAACGGCCGTGTAAGAGTGTTCCCGTTGCCACATGCCGCGCTGGAGTCCGGCGCCGTTACGGCTGATCAGCGAGCGCTCCAGGCCGGCCAGCAATTCGCTGTCACCGAGAGTGTCGGCTTCGACTCTCACCAGGTCGAACAACTGCCCGATGACCTGCATTATCGGCGCGGTATCGCCGGAATGGGAGACGATGATCTCGGCGCCGAGGCCCGACTTGCAGGCGCGGAAGTGATTGTCGAGTTCCATCCAGTGGGGCAGCCGCGCCGGGAAAGCCGAGTCGGGCATTTTCGGGTCAGCCGCGGTAACGACCAGCGCTCGCGCGAAGGATGCGATCTGCGCGATGCGGTGGGCATCGATCTGCGCATCGAAGACGCGAATCTCCAGGGTGCCGAGGTCGCCGTGCGGGCGAATATCCCAGTGCAGGTCACGGAAACTCTCGATCGTCCGTGCGCGAATGCCGGCGTCCAGCATGTCGTTGAATGCCGCCCAGGACTCGAAGTAGGGCGGCAGGCCGTAGGTCGGGTTGGAGGCCAGCAGTCGCTGCCGGAAACACATGTACCCGGTGTCGACGCCGTGCCAGAACGGCGAGTTGGCGCCAATTGCGAGCAGAGCGGGGAGACACGGCGCAACACGGCGCATCGCGCGGACCGCCGCATCGCCGTCACGGCAGGCGACGTGGATGTGCGTGGCGAATGTAACCGGGTGGATCGCCGCGGCGCCCGATCGGTCGTCCGCCAGCCGCAGGTAGCGCGCGGACGGTGTAACGATCGCTGGCTTGCGGTCGAACGGGTGTGTGCCGGCGGCCGCGAGGCAAACCCCCATCGGCCTGGCATGCGCGTCGATCGCTTCCAGTACCGAGTTCAGCGAGGGCTCGAGATCCAGGGCTGCTGCAACGGGCGGTGTATTGATCTCGATGCAGCACTGCAGGAACTCGGGTTTCACGAGTGCGTGCTCACCGAGCTCCGCGGAGAACGCGAGAATGCCATCGGCGAGCTCGAGCGAGTCTTCGTGCAGAAGCTGGAGTTCCCATTCGCAGCCGAGTGTCGGATCCGGATGAGGCACGAACCTCACGTTGTGCCCGCCGCGTAGTGATGCAGTGCGCGTCGCGCAATCGCATCGAAGAACTCGGCACCGATGGCCAGTACCGCCTCGTCGATGTCGAATCGCGGGCTGTGCAGCGGCATCGGCTCCCAGTCGGCTTGCCGCGCCCCGAAGCGGAAGAATGCGCCGGGCACCTGCTGCAGGTAGTAAGAGAAGTCTTCCGAGCCCATGCTCGCATGCGGTGACGTAGTGAGCGCGTCCGGACCGTAGAGATCACGTACGCACTTCCTGACGAGGCCTACCTCCTCGGGTGTATTGATGACCGGCGGATAGCCCTCCGAGAGCCGCAGTCGAATAACCGCGTCGTGCAGCTCACCCATTGCCTCGACCATACGGCGGATACCCTTGTGGATGTGGTCGCGGGTTTCCGGAAACGTCGTACGGATCGTTCCTTCGAGTTCGGCCGATTCGGCGATGACATTGGGAGCGGTACCGGCGACGATCTTACCGACGGTTATCACGGACGGGTGCACCGGGTTGGTCTGCCGGGATACCAGCGTCTGCAGTGTCGTAATCAGCAGCGCCGCTATGACGACAGCGTCGATCGCTTCGTGCGGGCGGGCGCCGTGCCCACCCTTGCCCCTGATAGTGATGTTGAAGCGATCCGATTGTGCCGTCATGGCACCTTTCCTGATCATGATCTTGCCGGTCGGCCACTCGTGCGTCACGTGGCCGCCGAAAATCGCCCGCACGTCCGTGAGGGCCCCCGCTTCGATCATTACCCTGGATCCGCCGCCACGCTCCTCGGCAGGCTGGAAGATGAACACGACGTTGCCGTGCGGCGGCTGCTGCGCCAGCGTCGCCGCCGCACCGAGCACCATGGTCATGTGCGCGTCGTGGCCGCAGGCATGCATGCGGTCGGCATAGACGGAGCGGTACTCCGGGTTCGTGAGATCGATGCCGGGCAGGGCGTCGAGTTCTGCGCGCAGTGCGATCGTCGGCAGCGCCGGGTCGGTCCTGATGCGGCCGATGACGCCACCGCCAGGGCCCGGATAGTCGCAGGGAATGCCGAGCCGCTCGAGCTCGGCGACCACGCGCGCGGCCGTTTCAGCCTCGTTAAAGGACAGTTCGGGGTGTCTGTGAAGCCAGCGTCGCAGTGCGACGGCATGGTGTCGTCGGGCTTCGACGTCGGCCGGCAGTTTTTCAGCCAGCTCAGTCACTTGCAGCCTCCTTGCCGACGCAGTAACGCTAGCAGACGCGGCCCGCCGCAGCTATACGAGCAAGTGCCTAGAGACGGTGGCCACCCTCTATTTAGTGTCTTTTATACACTATACTTCGTGTATTAAAGATACTAATATCGACGGATGGCATACACCTACGATCATCCGCATCCCGCGGTCAGTGTCGACGTGGCGGTGTTCACGGTTACCGGCGGGCGCCTCGCGGTCGTCCTGATCCGGCGCGCCGCGTGGCCGCACGCGGGAAAGTGGGCGCTGCCCGGGGGCTTCGTCGGCATCGACGAGAGCCTGAAGCGTGCCGCGTGGCGGGAGTTGCGCGAGGAGACCGGGCTCAAAGCCGGCTACCTGGAGCAACTGGGCGCATTCGGCCGCCCCGATCGCGACCCGCGGGAGCGCGTCATCACGGTGGTCTACATTGCGCTGACCGCGGCCGAGCGGCTGAAACTCGCCGCGGGCAGTGATGCGAGCGACGTGCGCCTCTTTTGCCTCGACGAATTGCCCGAACTGGCATTCGATCACGCCAGGATATTGCAGCACGCAGCAGAGCGTATTCGGGAGCGGCTGGATACCGAGGCTGTCGCGCGCCGCCTGATGCCGGAGTGCTTCACATTGGCCGAATTGCAGCGCGCCTGCGAGGCCGTCGGCGGCTCGCCCATCGACAAGCGCAACTTCCGCAAGAGACTCACGGCGCTCGATCTCGTCGAGCCGACCGGTCAATTGCGCCGGGACGGCGCTCACCGGCCAGCGCAACTGTTCCGGGTCAGGAGAAAGGCTCAGTAGTACCGTACCGATCGAAGGCAAGATCGAGTAGGGGAATGCAGCGGGTTTGCCGCGAGAAGTGATTGCGCCGGTCACACGGACCGGCGCAACGGCTATTGAATCCGGTCTAGGCGTCCAGCTCGACGACCTTGGCGTCCGGTGCGTTTTTGGCAACGCTCTTGATGCCATTGTCGCGTCCTGACTCGGAGTCGTAATTCTGGCTCACGCCGATGACCTGGCCGTTCGACGCTTTCAGGTTGAAACGAAACTTGCCGCCCGCCGTCTGGGTTTTCTCGAAGCGCTCCGGTACTGCAGCGTTCTTGCGCACGGACTCGACGCCGTTGTCGCAATTTTTCTTGCTGCTGTAGCCCTCGCCCGAAAGGATGGTTTCACCATTGCCGGCCTTGAGCCTGAAACGGTGTTCCCCAGCCTTGTCCTTGTAACACTCGAATTTACCTGCCATTGATCTATTGCTCCTTCATGGGTCTTGTTTTCGGTCTCGCCTTGCGCGACCGCGAGACATTCTAGCGCGTGCCGCGAGACGAGACTGTTACAAAGTGTACCCGACAGTTCAATTGGAGACCGGCAGAAAGCTGTAGTTTTCCTCCGATTCCAGCATCCAGTCGACGAAATTTTCCATTGGCTCGATTTTGACGTCGACGATTTCGCCGTCTTTCTCGACCGCGACCAGTCGCGGCTGGATGAAGCCTTTGTAAGGCGCGATATTCAGTGGTTCGATGCGCGCAAGCACTTCCTCGTGCATCGCCCGGTCTACCTTTACGCCATAATTCTCGACCAGGGCTTTACCCGCGTCGTAGTCGCCTTCCGACTTGATGCGCTGGATCTCGCGCAATTGCTCCGCAAAGATGTCGCGCAGCGCCTCGTAGTCGTTGATTACGAAATAATGCTTGCCGTCTCTTTCGACGTCCTCGATGACGTTCTCATCGCGCCCCATTTCGTAGGCCCAGGCAGCGATCAGCTGGCGATTGCGCATGTGCGCTTCTTCGATATCGTCGCCGAGCTTCACGCGCCGCAGCTGGTATTGCAGTCCGTTCCTGATCTGGGCCTCGTAGACCGTTTTGCCGACGTCCAGTGACGGCATGAGCCCCAGTTCGACGAGCTTGGGGTCCATGATGTAGTACATCGCGACGAGGTCGGCTCGGGCTTCTTCCAGCGTCGACGCATAGCTCTTCAGCGTTTCCTTGGGAGTGCCCACGCCGGGATTGATCTGCCCGGATGCATGCCCGATTACCTCGTGCATATCGACGTCCAGCAACGATCCCAGGGCAGCATATTCCGCGTTGCGCGCTTTTTCTTCTTCGGTGTAGGCGAATTCGTCCGTCAGACCGCCGGCGGCGGCCGCGAGTTCGAAGCCTTCCATGATGTTGCCGAGCGTCACGGACTTCGAGCCGTGCGTCCTTGCGAATCCAGTTCGCGTTGGGCAGGTTGATGCCGATCGGCGAGTCGCGGGTAGCAGTCGCCGCCGAGCATGGCCGACGGTGATGACCTTGGCCGAGACGCCCTTGACCTCCTTCTTCTTGAAGCGGGATCGACCGGGGAGTTGTCCTCGAACCACTGGGCGTTGGCCGAGATCGTGTCGGCCCGCTTTGTGGCCTCCAGGTCCTTGAAGTTGACCAGGGCCTCCCAGCTGCCCTTCATGCCCAGCGGATCGCTGTAGACCTCGATGAAACCGTTGACGAAGTCGATGTGCGAGTCGAGGTCGCCGACCCAGAGGATGTTGTACTCGTCGAACTTCCGCAGGTCGCCGGTCCGGTAGTATTCGATGAGCGTGTCGATGACCTGCCTCTGCCGGTCGTTCTCGGCGACGCCGGCCGCCTTCTCCAGCCAGTGGACGACTTCCTGTATTGCCGGACCGTACATGCCGTCGATCTTCCAGGTGCGCTCCGCGATCTCGCCGTCGACCCTGGCGAGCTGTGAGTTCAATCCCCACGACACGGGTCGCTGCGGGTCTTCATCGACTTTTGCGGCATAGAAGCGCTCGACCTCGTCGGCGGTAACGCCGTCATAGTAATTCGTCGCGGAATTCACGACCTGGTCGACATCAGGATCCAGCGTCACCTTCTTTGCGGCCACATCGGCGTCGAACATGACCGGGCGCAGCATGTCGAGTAGTTCACCCGCGTCTGGCCTTCGTCGAGCGGCAGCTTCGACGGGTCGCTTTTCGCGACCATCGCGACCAGCGCTTCGGGCGTGAACTCCGGCAGCATCTTGTCGTTCGAGTAATGATGATGGATGCCGTGTGCGAACCAGACGCGCTTGGCGTACTCGAGCAGTTTCCTGAAGTCTTCGCTGTCGCGATCGCCGCTGTAGGTACTGATGATTGCCGACAGCAGCTTGCGAATTCTCAGGTTGTGTTCGTAGTTCTGGTCATAAATGATGTCCCGGCCGGCCAGCGCGGCCTGCGACAGGAAGTAGGCGAGTTTTTTCTGCGACAGTGGCAGTTCGTCGAAGCCCGGGACCTGGTACCGCAGTACCTCCACGTCCGCGAAACGGTCGACGCTGACTTCGAATGGTTGTTCCGGGGCCGCGGAGGCCGCACCCGACGGCTCTGCCGGCGCCGGTTGTTTGCCGCAGGCGCCAAGCGCCAACATCGTGAAAACAAGCAGGAATCTGAGCACGGGTTCTCCCCCAGGTAGTCTCGAGCGGCTGTTGCTGCCGCAAAGTCGGCTATTCTCGACGAATCGGGGCAAGCTTCCAAGCCGGCCGGGCAAAGACGGAGTTGCCCGGCATCAGCCTTTGGGCCACAGTATGCGGCGTGCCGCTGCCGCGCACATGACTCGAGGACACAATGTGCTGCCAGAGCTCACTGACAAGGAAGCCCGCGTCATCGGATGCCTGATCGAGAAATCGGTCGTGACGCCGGACCAGTATCCGCTGACGCTCAACGCGTTGACCAACGCCTGCAACCAGAAATCGTCCCGCGATCCCGTGATGAATCTCACCCAGGGCGAGGTCCAGCATACGGTCCGGGATCTCGAGGCCAAGCATCTCGTGCGCACCGACGAGAACTTCAAAACCCGCACCGAGAAGTACATCCAGCGCTTTTGCAATACGCGCTACAGCGATTTCCATTTCGACGATGCGCAACTGGCTGTCATCTGCCTGATGCTGCTGCGCGGGTCGCAGACGCCTGGCGAACTGCGCGCGCGCAGCGGCAGGCTGCATGCATTCGCCGACAATTCCGCGGTCGTCGCTGCGCTCACGAGCCTGATGGAGCGGGATGGCGAGCCGCTGCTCGTCAAGCTGCCGCGGCAGTCCGGCCGCAAGGACTCGGAATACATGCACCTGTTCTGTGGCCCGGTCGATGTGCAGGCTTACGCCAGCGAGTCCCCGGCCGAGCGGCGCCCGGCGCCGCAACGGGCGAGCGTCGCGGACCTGGAGGAGCGGGTCGCGAGTCTGGAGGCAGAGCTCGCCTCCCTCAAGGAGCAGTTGGGCGTCAACGACTGATATGCCGTGAAGCCCAGTACCCTGCGCATCGGCTACCGTTACCGCCCCGGACGTCTTGCGCCGGCGTACGACGCTGTCGTTATCGGTTCAGGGATGGGCGGACTTACCACGGCGGCGCTGCTGTCCGAACTGGGGCAGCGGGTCTGCGTCCTGGAACAGCATTACACCGCGGGCGGCTATACCCATTCGTACGAGCGCAACGGCTACGAATGGGACGTGGGCGTGCACTACATCGGCGACGTCGGCGCCAGTACGCGCACACGCAAGATGTTCGACTTCCTGTCCGACGGCAAGCTCGAATGGGCGCCGATGGCGGATGAATACGATCGCTTCTACGTCGGAGACAAGGTCTTCAATGCGGTCGCCGGCAAGCAGGCATTTCGCGACAACCTGGTGCGCCAGTTCCCGGCAGAGCGGGAAGCCATCGACGCCTACCTGGATCTCCTGAAACAGGTCGGCCGGGCGCTTGGTGACCTCGGCATGGAGAAGGTGCTGAAACCCTGGCAGCGCAGGCTCGCCGCGCCGCTGATGAAATTCCGGACGCCGGATTTCATGTATCGAAGTACCTACGAGGTGCTGAGCGGTCTCACGCGCAACCACGATCTCATCGCGACGCTCTGCGGGCAATGGGGGGACATGGGACTGCCGCCGAAGCAGTCGGCGTTCATGGTCCACGCCATGATAGCGAGGCACTACCTTTACGGCGGATTCTATCCGGTCGGCGGCAGCTGGCGGATAGCGGACAGCATCATCCCGAAGATCCGGAAGTCGGGGGGCGAGGTGTTCACCTACGCACGGGTGGAGCAAATCGTCGTCGAAGACGGCCGGGTTGCCGGGGTGGACATGGCAGACGGGCATCGAATCGACTGCCCGACGGTGATCTCGTCGGCAGGTGTAGCGAATACCTTCGAAGGCCTGCTGCCAGCCGGCGTTGCAGATGCGTTCGGCTATGCGGACCGGCTTGCCGCGGTCGAGCCCAGTTTCGCGCACCTCGGTGTCTACATCGGGCTGCAGGCGACGGCAGAAGAGCTGGGCCTGCCGAGAACCAATTTCTGGATCTATCCGCACAACGATTACGACGCGGCTGTCGACGCTTTCGTCAAAGACAGGAATGCCGAGTTCCCGGTGGTCTACATCTCGTTCCCGTCGGCGAAAGACCCGGATTACCTGAACCGCCACCCGGGCACGGCGACGATCGAGATCGTGGCCCCCGCGCCGTACGAGTGGTTCGAGCGCTGGCGCGGCACGACCTGGGGCAAGCGCGGTGAGGACTACGAGGCCTTCAAGGCCGGGCTGGGCGAACGCCTGATGCGGCACCTCTATGACAAGCTGCCGCAGCTCGAAGGCAGGGTGGATTACTACGAAGTCTCGACCCCCTTATCGACCGAATGGTTTGCCGCGTATCGCCGAGGCGAGCTCTACGGACTGGATCACACCGTGCAGCGTTTCCAGCAGGACTGGCTCGGGCCGCGCACACGGATTCCCGGGTTGTGGCTGACCGGGCAGGACACGCTTACCTGCGGCGTTACCGGTGCGATGATGTCCGGGCTGCTGACGACGATGGCCATGGTCGGCATGCGCAGCATGGCGCCCGTCATGAAGCGAATTTACTCGTAGTTCGCGAACCGTATACTGTCCCGCGACCATCCAGGGGAACGTACCATGCCACGACACTTACTCGTTCTGACGAGCTTTCTCTTCGTTTTGACCGGCTGCGGTCCGGGCGGCGACCAGCCGGTGCCCGTCGCGGCACAGCCGGCGGCAAGCGAGGCGGCCGGGGAATCCGCCGATGCGGCATTCGACCGGGCGCTGGACGACATGACCCGTGCATTCTTCTACCACAATCCCGAACAGGCCACGATCTACGGGGTGTCCGAGCTGGTCGTGCCGCGGACCGCGCATCGACTGAAAAACCGCTCGCCTCTCGGTGAAACAGGGCGCCGCGAAGAACTGGGTGCCGCGCTCGAGCGCATGCTGGCACTGGATACATCGGAACTCACGGGGAACAGGCCGCGTACGCACGCGGTCGTAACGACGCTGATGGGCGGCGCGCTCGCGCCGGCCGCCGTCGCCGATTTCGGCACGACGGTCGACGGCTTCGGCTTCTATTTCCTGCCGTACACCATCAACCAGATTTCTGGCCCAACGGTCGATATTCCGAATTTCCTGAACAGCAAGCAGCCCGTTGGCAACCGCGAGGAGGCGGACGCCTACCTCGTGCGGCTCGAGGCCGTGCAGGAAGCGCTGGACGGTGCGCTGGAGAGCTTCCGCACGGCCGTTTCGAAAAATGGCGCGATCCCCCCGGACTTCGTGGTGGCCAAGTCGCTCGCCGTCGTCGAGTCCTTCATCGCGGCGCCGGCAGAGCAAAACGCGATCTACGTGAGTTTCCTGGAGCGCCTCGATGCGGCGGGTGTCGAGGACGCCGCCGGCTATGCCGAGCGGGCGCTGGCGATCATCTCCGACCAGGTCATACCGGCCTACCGCCGCATCGGCGACTACCTGGCCGAGATCCGGCGCTCGGCGCCGCACGAGGCCGGCATCTGGCGGCTGCCCAAGGGCGAAGCGTTGTATGCCGCGATGGTGCGGCACATGACGGATACCGAGCGCTCGCCGGACGAGGTCCACCGTATCGGCCTCGACGAGGTCGCGCGCATCACCCGGGAAATGGACGCGATCCTGGAGAGCGAAGGCTACACGGAAGGATCGGTTGGCGAACGCATGCAGCAACTCAACGTCGAAGAGCGCTTCGTCTATCCGAACACGGCGCAAGGCAAGGCAGCGCTGGTTGCCGACGCGACGGCGCAGATCGAAGGTATCCGGGAGGTCCTGCCGCAGTGGTTCGCGACAATGCCGAAGTACCCGGTCGTGGTGAAACCGGTCCCTGAATACAGCCAGGACTCTGCGCCCACCGGTTACTACAATCCCCCGGCAAAAGACGGCTCCAGGCCGGGCGTATACTGGATCAACGTGCGCGATACGGCCGTGCACCCGCGTTTCGCGTTACCGACACTGACCTACCACGAAGCGATACCCGGGCATCACCTGCATTTTGCGACGGCTATCGACCAGGACGTGCCGCCGCTGGTGACCGCGATCTGGTCGAACGCGGCCGGCGAGGGCTGGGCGCTGTATTCCGAGCAACTCGCGGCCGAGATGGGCATGTACGATGACGATCCCTTCGGCGATCTCGGCCGCTTGCAGGCGGAGTTGCACCGCGCCGTGCGCCTCGTTGTCGACACCGGAATGCACGCGAAGAAATGGAGCCGCGAACAGGCCATCGAATACATGATCGACGTCGAGGGCGTGGAGGAAGGCACCGCGGTCAGCGAAGTCGAACGCTACGCGGTATGGCCGGGGCAGGCGCTCGGGTACAAGCTCGGCATGCTCAAGATCCTCGAACTGCGGAAGGAAGCAGAACAAGCGCTCGGGGATCGCTTCGACATTCGCGAGTTCAATGACACCGTGCTGCACGTGGCTTCCACGCCGCTTCCCTACATCGAGGCGGCGGTTCGTGACTGGATCGGGCAGGCCGATATGTGACCTGATTAACATCCGGTCCGACCGGCGAGGGGATAAATTGGTCGCAACGGATCAATTGAGGAGCCAACCTCATGTATCGGACCATCCCCGCACTATACGCAGCCCTGTTGCTGCTCCTCGCGGCGCCGCTTCCGGCGGCGGCTACCGTTGGCGTGTCCGTCGAATTCTCGGACGATGAAATCAGGATCATCAACGCCTGGTATCGCGAGCACGACTCGTCGTCTGATCGCGGCAGCAGCAAGCACAAGCACAAGGGCTTGCCGCCCGGCAGTAGCGAAGAACCTGGGGCGCGGCAAACCGCTGCCGCCAGGGATCGCCAAGCAGCAACTGCCGGACGGTCTCGTGCATGCGTTGCCGGCACCGCCCGGTGGCTACGAGCGCATCATCGTTGACGGCAAGATCCTGCTGGTCGAAATCGCGACTCAGGTCGTTCACGATATCCTCAGCGATATCGTGCTCCGCTGAACCTCGCTAAAACGCATGTCCGTGTAATAAGCGTCCGGCAAAGCCGGTCTGCTCGTTCATGCGCGTCAAATCTGCAGCATTCGTAATTTGTTGGTTCCTCGTGTCGGCCGCGATGGCCGAGCCTCGTGTTGCGCCGGACTGGACACTGCAGAGTGCCGGAGGTGAAACGGTCACGTTGAGCCAGGCCGTCGCCGAGCGCCCCGTCGTGCTGCTGTTCTGGGCAACCTGGTGTCCCTACTGCAAGGCGCTGATGCCGCACGTGCAGAGTATCGCGCTCGAGTACGGCGATCGGATTGAAGTCCTTGCGATTCACTTCAGGGACGACAAGGGCGATCCGGTCGGTTTTGTCCGTGATGCCGGCTACGACTTTACCCTGCTTACGCAGGGCAACGAGGTTGCCGAGCTGAACGGCATCTGGGGCACGCCCGGTGTGCTGATCGTGGATACGAAAAGGAACGTGCGCTTCGATCTGTACGCACTGCCAGGGCCGGAGTTCCCGGAAAGCGCAGAGTCGGCAAGTCATTCGCACAAAGCCGCCTTGCGTGCGCCGTACTGGGCTGCGGAGATTCGCAGGAGCCTCGACGCGGTACTCGCCGGGCCGCCAGCCGCCGAGGTCCTTTAGCCGCCGAGGTCCGCTAGCCGGCTCGGAGCGCGCTCGCTATCTGCGCGGCCAGCCGCGCGTTGTTGACCACGAGTTCGATATTGGCCTCGAGGCTGCGCCCCCCTGTCCGTTCGGCAATCTTCGCCAGCAGGAACGGCGTAGTGTCCTTGCCGGTGATACCACCACGCTCCATTTCTGCAATCGCGTCTTCGATGACCCCTTCGATCTCCTGATCGTCCAGCGCGTGAGCTGCAGGGATCGGGTTGGCGACGACCATGCCGCCGGACAGGCCCATGTCTCGTTTCGCGTTCAGGGCGGCGGCAATGTCTGCGGGTGTATCCGCGCGGTAGTCGACCGCGAACCGGCTCGCGGGCGTATAGAAAGCGGGCAGGTGATCCGTCCTGAAGCCGACGACCGCGACGCCCTTGGTCTCCAGGTACTCGAGCGTACGGCCGATGTCGAGCACCGACTTCACGCCCGCGCAAACGACGGCGACATCGGTCCTTGCGAGTTCCTCGAGGTCCGCGGAGACATCCATCGTCTCCGCAACACCGCGGTGGACGCCGCCGATGCCGCCGGTTGCAAATACCCGGATACCCGCCATCGCGGCAATGATGATGGACGCCGCCACGGTGGTCGCGCCGTCTTCGCGGCGGCTGACCAGGAACGGGATGTCGCGGCGGCTGGTCTTGGTGACGGCTGGGCCTCGCTTGCCGAGGTAGCGTATCTCCTCGCTGCTAAGGCCCACCTTGAGGCGTCCGCCCAGGATGGCGATTGTCGCCGGAACCGCGCCGGCATCCCGGACCGTGCGCTCGACCCTCAGCGCGGTTTCCACGTTCTGGGGATACGGCATGCCGTGACTGATGATGGTCGATTCGAGTGCAACGACGGCTTCGGCCCTGCGCAGCGCGCGGGCGATATCCTCAGCGATATCGAGATGGCTCGCCGCCGGTTCTGCCACGCTAGACCTTCAGCGCCCGTTCGATGGCCGTGAGCGACAGTGTCGGACTGCTGGGCGACCGGTCCGCCGCGGTGACTTGTGCGGCCGCGCCCGCGAACTGCAGCGTGCCGTCAAGCGGCCAATTGTGAAGCCGCGAGTAGACCAGCGCCGCAAGGAAGGCGTCGCCTGCCCCGGTCGTGCTTGTCACCTCGCCGGCGTCGTTCTCGAGGGCAACGTGGCCGCGACCTTCGTCGCTGCTGTAGAAGAGCCCGTGCTCCGCACGAGTCAGGAACAGGCGGGTCACGCCCTGGCCGTGCAGCCAGTCGGCCATCCTGTCCAGTTCGCGCCCGGTCCTCGCCTCGAATCCGGTCAGCGCTTCCGCCTCGACCGGGTTCGTTTTTAGCGTGTGCAGGGTTCCGAGGTAGGGTTTCAGCCGCATGGCCTTGGCCGTGGAAACCGTGTCGGCGAAGATGTCGTGATTGGGAAAGGTGTTCACCACCCAGGCAAGCGCATCGTCGGGCAGGTTGGCGTCGATCACCAGCAGCGAGGATTCGCCGATGGCGTTGCGCAGTGGCTCCAGTCTCGCCGCCGTCAGCTGATCCATGATGTCCATGTCGGCGACGGCGCAGTGCATGTCTCCGGAGCGGTCCAGTATGGCGAGGTAGGTCGACGTGGGTGCTGAATCGAGTTCCTGTACGAACCGCATGTCGATGCCCGCTGCCCTGCCGTGGGCGAGCAGCATCTCGCCGTGCGCATCCTTGCCAACGGCCGTGACGAGACGGCAGTCGACACCGAGCCTCGAGAGATTCTCGGCGACGTTGCGTGCAACGCCGCCGGGAGAAACATGTACCGAGCCCGGGTTGGAGTCGCGCAGCCGCAACGGCTGCCAGGCCGCTCCATGGATATCGACGTTGGCGCCGCCGATTACGCAAACTCGTGGGGAAAGTCTGAAACTCATCCCTTGCTGACCTGTCACCTCCCGGCGCACAGCATAACCCAAACCATTTCCCGAAGCGTGATGTTGCGGCGCAACAGAAGGGCCGGGACGATGTGCCAGTGTCGCGCCTCTCTCAGTCTGACGGAGATCTTCATGAAGGTGTTCCTGTGGCAGGTCGGGGCGGACGGCGGTAGCCATCGCCCATTGTTGTCAGGCCCGGGGCATTACTCGAGCCTGCGCTCATTCGCATCCCGGAAGCGTCGCACGGCATCGCTGCGCGACCTTCACAGCTGATCGCCAAGGTCAACAACATACTCGCGCGGTTCGCGTGTTACCCCGCGCAGGAATAAAAAAAGCCCCTGCAGGCAGGGGCTTTTTCTGACTGGTTCGCGGTCTGGACTAGTCCTTGAATTTGATTTCCCGCAGCACGTAGGTGCTGCCGATCGTCCGCAGTTCGCCGCGATCGATGTTCGCTTCGCGCATGTCGTCGGTGGAGCCGAGGATCTGCGCGCCGAGCTTTTCGAAGTACTCCACGCCGCGGTCGAAAGCTGCCCAGTTCTTGAACGTAACGGTCAGGAACAGGTCCGGCTCACCTTCGCGCTGGTTGACGTTGCTGTACATGCCGTAGCTGATCACATCGCCGTCGGCTTTCTGTGCGTCCAGGAACTTGCGCCATACCTTGCTGAGATCATTGATGTACGCATTGAACATGCCGTCCTTGGTGTGCACTTCGGTCACCTGCACGACATAGCCCTGTTCCCATCCCCGCGAGTGATCCTGTGCCAGCGCCGACGTACTGCCCAATGCCGCGAAGAGTACCAAACCAGCAATAGCAAAAATCTTATTTCTCATATAGTTAACCCTCTTTTCTCAAATAGTTTCAGGAGAATTGCGCCCTGTTGTCGTGCTCTCGAGCACAAACGAGTATACGCAATTCGTTGTAAATAGTTCCGTAGGGAACGATTTGTTGGTGCGCCGCGTCGCTCAGGCGCTATCGAGCAGCGTCGCGAGGAAGGCCTCGTCCCTGTCAACCACGTCCTTGTCGACCGTCGCGTAGGGTTTGTCCTTGAGCGCCGTTGCGAACTCCTGACGCAGCAGGCCGAGAAAACGTGGCGCCGCGATCACCGCGTAGCCGCGGCACATGCCCTTGTTGAACTCCGCAGCGATGACCTGCGCGATGTCTTTTGCAAACGCTCGGGCGTACTGTTGTTGCGGCGCATCCCGGTCACTTCCCATCGTATGCCGGCCCTTGCCGTGGCTGTCGAAGCTCCGGCCGCCGCGGTCGGAGAGTAGCTCCCCGGTTTTCATACGGGCGGTTTCGTTCGTGTAGGTGCGCAGCTTGCGCAGAGCGGCGGTCAACGTATCGCGTGCGTAGATGATGGCACGGTACTCATCTGCGACAACGACGAGATAACGTCGGTCGTCAGCTGGAACAGGCGCTACCATGGTTGGCTCCCAGCGACATTTCGGCACCATTATTTATGGTGCGCCCGCGTTGCGACTTCAACGCGGGGATGTACGTATTGCGCCTGCCGGCGCTCTCTTGCCAGTGTAAATACCGCCGGAGTCGAGCAGGAGCTTCAGATGGCGTTCGAGTTGCAGTTCTTCGGCGCAACGGAACGCGTGACCGGGTCGCTTTACGCGCTGCGCGCGGGGCCGCACAGCTTGTTGCTCGAATGCGGTCTCGTACAGGGGTCGAAAGACGAGGAACTGCGCAACCGTGAAGCGTTCCCGCTGGATGTCGACCGCATCGACGCCGTCGTGCTGAGCCATTCGCACATCGATCATTCCGGCCGCATTCCGCGTCTCGTCAAGGAAGGCTTCTCAGGCCCGATCTATACCCATGAAGCCAGCCGGGCGCTGTGCGCGATCATGTTGCCGGACTCCGGTTACCTGAACGAGAAGGAAGCGGAGTGGGAGAACAGGAAACGCCGCAAGCAGCACCTGGCGGATGTGGAGCCCCTGTACACGCAGGCCGATGCGGAGGCGTGTATCAGCCAGTTCGAAGGCCTCGAGTACGAGACGCCGAAAGAGATCCTGCCGGGTCTGACGCTTACACTTTATGACGCGGGTCATATCCTCGGCGCTTCCATGGTCGAGTTGACGTACCGCGAAGCCGGCCACTCGCGCACCCTCGTCTTCAGCGGCGACCTCGGTTACCGTGATGCGCCGCTGATGAATACGTCGAAGCGCCTGACGCGGGCGGATACCGTGCTGATGGAGAGTACCTACGGCGATCGCCTGCACCGACCGATCGAGGAAACGCTGGAAGAACTGACCGTTGTCTTCGAATCGGCGCGCGCGGCAAAGGGTAACGTCCTGATTCCCGCATTTACCGTCGGCCGCACCCAGGACCTCATCTACCTGATGGCCGAACACTTCGACAGGTGGCGTCTCGGCGATTGGTCCATCTTTCTCGATAGCCCGATGGGCATCAAGGCGACCGAGGTCTACGCGCGTTACCGGCATCTTTTCGCCGCGCAACTGTTCGAGCCGAAGTCGGACAACCCGGAATTGCCGAACCTGTACGCGACTCGCACCGCAGAAGAGTCAATGACGATCAACCAGATCGAGTCGGGCGCCATCATCATCGCTGGCAGCGGCATGTGCACGGGCGGCCGCATCCTGCATCACCTGAAGAACAACATCTGGCGCCCGGAATGCCACGTGGTGATCGTCGGCTACCAGGCGATCGGCACCCTGGGTCGGCGGCTCGTGGATGGCGCCGACGAAATCAGGTTGTGGGGCGATAGTTACCGGGTACGCGCCCAGATGCATACCATCGGGGGACTCTCGGCGCACGGCGACCAGGCGCGATCTCGTGGACTGGTACGCGAGTTTCGAGAACAGGCCGCCCGTGTATCTCGTGCACGGCGAAGAGCGCGCGCAGGTGCCGTTGCTGCAAAAGCTCAGGAGTGAACTGGGCGCGCCGACGGAAATCGCGCGCTACCAGCAAAAGATATCGATCGGCGACTGAGGGTCAGGTTGCTACAGCCCGAAACTCGGACCAGGTCTCGGCAAACTGCTGCCGGGTTGCGGCGATCCGTTGCGTCTCAGCGCGCATGAGCCGCGCTGCGGACAGAAGCTCGGCCCGATCGTCGCCGTCGTCCGTAAGGGATGCCGCGTAGTCGGCGATCCTGGCCTGCGCGGTTACCGCGTCCTGGTGCTCTCCGAGCACGTCCTGCAGTCTTTTCACGGCTTCCGTCAGCTGCAGCCATTGCTCAGCCTGCACGGTACTGAAGAAGTCCAGCAGGTAGCGAAATCGTTTCGCCTCGATCCGCAGCTTGTGCAGCTGCGTTGCGGCAGCGTCGGCATCGATTGCGTCACCGTGCGCCAGCAACTTCTGCAAATCGGTCTGGACAAACTGGCGGGCGCACTCCGCGATGCTGAGACCGCCGAATTGTTCGCGCATCGCCGGGGTCGGTCCCGCAGAAACGAATCGCGACAGTTCATCTTCCAGCGCAGCACAGCGTTCGCCCAGCAACACCTCGACCAGTCGTTCGTAGGCGCTTACGGTCTCCTGCGCGAGGAATCGCTGGTAATGGCCGGCCCCGGTCTGCGGGGCCTCCCCGGCGTCGCGCTCCGTAACGTCGGCATCGCGCGCATGCCCTAGGTTCCTCGCGAGCCAGCGGAGCTCCGCATTGAAGCGGGACACGACCTCGTCGCCGAGCATGCTGCGGAAGGCTTTCATTATGGCGCGCAAGCGCCGCGTCGCGACACGCATCTGGTGAACGCCTTCGGGATCGACGCCTTCGAGCGCACGCGGATGCTGGCGCCGGACTATCGCAAGCTGTTCCGCGAGATAGCTGTACAGCAGCGTGAGAATCGGGTCGTCTTCGCCAATGACGGGCGCCCCGCAATCTTCGAGCAGCGCTTCCAGTTCGAGCCCTGCTGCCTGCAGGCCACGCTCGAACTTGCTGTACTTCGCCGGCATCAGGCCTGCCTGGTCACGCAACACCGCCGCTGCGCGCTCGAGTTCCGCAGTGCCTCCGGACTTCAATTCGATTTCGAGCTCCGTGAACTCGAGGATGCCGGTCGCCTTCTCGGTTGTCTTTTCCGCCTCGATACGCGTTCGATCGACGTCCAGTTCGATCAGCACGGGTTCCGGATCGGTTTTTTCGACCAGGTAAACCCTGCGCTGGCAGGACGACGCGAAGAGCTCGACGACCGGCTTGCCATCGATGATCTCGTCGAGCTGCCGCTTTGCCGCACCCGGAGGCGCGGAGGGTGGTGTTAGCAGTCCCGGCATCGCCTGGCTGACTTCGTCGCGCACGAAAACGTTGCCGTCGGGGCCGTGCAGGGACTTCAGCGTCAGCGTGGCGTCCGTGTTGCGCCGGCGAATGCGGCAAGCCCACCCGGCACCGAGGACCGACCAGTCCGCGGTATCGAAGTAACGGTCGGCATGGGTCGTGTCGCCGCGATCGGTGATGGCGTAGCCGGCATCGGCAAGCGCGCGCAGCGCATCCTCGATCTGCTCCGGTCTTCGAACGATGAATTTTGCCTCAATTTCCGCCATTGCCCGTGTCGTTGCCTGCGCCGTCATGCGAGCGAAAGGTGAAGACTACCTTACCGAAGCGACCCGCATGGCGGCATTTCCCGCGAAGTCCGGGTATGCTGGCGTCGCTCTTCGGAGCTGCGACTGCCGGCACATTGGATTCTACGGAGGGGTGCATGCGTATCTGGTCTCAGGCAAGTGATCTTGCGGCGCAAACGCCCGCCGAGAGGAATCGCTACGTCGATTTCCTCAGAGCCGTGTCGATTCTCGTCGTCGTGGTCGGCCACTGGCTGATCGCCACGGCTTACTACGTGGACGGGACACTGACGCCCGGACACCTGCTGAAGTCCGAGCCGGGTACCCAGTGGCTGACCTGGATATTCCAGGTGATGCCGATCTTCTTCATCGTTGGCGGCTATGCGAACGGCGTATCGCTCGAGAGCTCGGAACGTAAGGGCGAAGAGTACGCGGCCTGGCTCGCCGCTCGCCTGAACCGACTCGTCGCGCCCTTGCTTATCCTGCTGCTCGCGTGGAGTGGCATCGCCTTGACGATGCACCTGGTCGGTGCCAGTCCCGGGGTCATTCAGTTCACGTCAAAAGCCGCGCTGATCCCGACCTGGTTTCTCGCTATTTACATCATGCTCGTGATCCTGGCGCCGGCCGCCTACCGGGCGTGGCGCAGCTACGGATACGCGTCGTTCTGGGCCTTCGTGGCGCTGGCGATACTGACCGACGTCGCGTTCTTTGCCGCCGACCTGGGCTGGCTCGGCTGGACCAACTACTTCTGGGTCTGGCTCGCGGTTCACCAGCTGGGTTTCGCGTGGCGCGACGGCCGTCTCGGCCGCCCCCCGTTGTTGCTCGCGTGCGCCGCCGCCGGCTTTGCCACGCTCTACCTGCTCATCAGCGAGGGCCCGTACCCACTGGCGATGGTCGGTTCGCCGGACGAGGGTCTCAGCAACACGCTGCCTCCGAAGATCACGCTGATTGCGCTCGGCATCTGCCAGTTCGGTATATTGCTGGCGCTCGAGGGACCGATGCGCCGCGCGCTCGGCAGCCTGCGCCTGTGGACGGCGACCGTGCTCATCAACAGCATGATCATGACCTTGTACCTCTGGCATATCACCGTGATGGTATTGCTGGGCTCGATTCTGTACTTCGCGAACGGTTTCGGTTTCGGCATCGAGCCGGGCTCGGCGGCGTGGTGGTGGACGCGCCCGATCTGGATCGGCGTATTGATGCTGGTGTTGTTCCCGGCAGCGCTCGCGCTCTCGCCGCTGGAGCGGCGCGGCCGAGGCGCCGGTGCGACAGTCCCTTCGGCGCCGAGGCAGATAGCGGGGGCGGTCCTGTTGTGCCTGGGCATCTCCCTGTTGGCGGTATTCGGCTATGGAGGCGGATTGTTCGCCGGCCAGGACGTGGCGTCCTTCGCCCTGGTCGTCGTTGGCGCCGGGGTTAGCGGCCTGTTACCGCGCCTGCGGGCCTAGGCGCGCTGCATGGCTATCGATTTCTGGTTCGAGTTCGGCAGCACTTACTCCTACCCCGCGGCGATGCGGGTGGAAGACGCGCTCGATCTCGCTAGCCGGGATCGCGGCTGAATTGCGGATACAGGTCGTTCACGAATGGCGTTAGTGCGATGATCAGGGTCTGTGCGTAGATGCCCTCGCGGGTGTAGCGCCCGTCCGTCAGCAGGCCGTACGCACCGCCCCCCTGCTTGCTGTTCATTGTCGCAAAGACGCGATCGTTGGCTGCGCCGAGTTCCAGCCCGGCATCGACCAGTTCCTTGACCGCCGGAGGGAGGGGCAGCGTGGCGCTTCGCGCTTCGCTGATGTCGCCTTGCCGGCCCTTTATGGCCATCCAGGCGAACGCCATCAACTGGCCGTCGAAAACATCGACCCCGCCTTCGAGGCCGACCCAGAAATCGGCGGCCGGCTCGGCATCAAACGCCTGTTCCGCGCGCGTGCGCGCACCCTCGCGGGTCGTCGCGTCGGAGTCCGGCTGGTCGCCAACGCCGGAATCGACCTCGACGCCTGTTACGTCGAGCGCGCAGTCGTGGAAGAGCGCGGCAAACGCCTCACGCACGGCGCCGATCTTGACGGGATTTCTCGACGCAACGACGACCCTCACGCGCTACTCCCCGTGCGGGAAATGCCGCCGCCGGTATTCGCTGAGGTCCCAGTCGCCGAGTGTCGCCGCGGCATCGAAGGTGCTGCGGAGAAATTCGAGCAGGGTCTCGTCGGGGGTGGCCGAGGCCCGCACGGCATCCAGCGGCAAGATGAACTCGCCCAGCACATCGTGCCAGCGTGCCTCCTTCGGCGCTACGGAAGCCTCGCTGAAACCCTGCGGCGTCGGGTACGCATACGAGTAGAAGACAGGCTCTGGAAACGCGTCGCTGCCGGGCCAGAAGCCCGCGCTGCTGACTTCGTGCGAGTATGCCTCCTGCGCCACCCACAGGGGCATGTTCGGCAAACCACCCGGGTGGTCGGGCGCTTCACGCCCGGAGAAGCGCGTCATGGCGAGATCGAAGCTGCCCCAGAAGAAGTGGACCGGGCTCGCCTTGCCGCTGAAGTCGGCACGGAACTGCTTGAACACACGGTCGGCCTGGTACAGCACACGCCAGAACCGGTGTGCCGCGTCCGCGTCGTAGGCGTTGTGCACACGGTCGTCGGGGAACGGAACGGCATCCTCGACTTCGTTGGGCGTTGCATTGATGGCGACCGGGTAGCCGAGTTCATGCAGGGAGGCCATGACGGCATGGTAAAAGTCAGCCGTGTCCTGCGGTTCCAGGGGTATAGCCTTGTCATGGCCCTCGCAGGTGTGAATTCGAAGTGCGTGTGCAATGAAATCGAACTCGATGCTGAAGGTGCGGTCGCCGTGGGGAATCGTGCCGGTCGTCATGCCGCGCGGCGTCACATACAGCGTAACGTGCCACGAGTGGTTGAGCCACGGCGACTGCGTCATGCGAATCTTGCCGACGATCTGCGTCCACATGTGCAGGGTTGCCGCCGTGTCGCGCCATTCTTTATAGGGCAGCGCGGGCCAACTGGGCGCGCTTTGGGCAGGGTCGGTCATTGGCGTACCTGTTTCCGGCCGGGCTGCCAAATATATCACCGCCCGGGATCCAGTATTGAATGGTGATACGGCGTGCTAGACTGCGCCGTCGATGGCAGTGTCGCGAATAACCCGGGGGGAGATAATAATGCGCGTCATCTTACTTGCAGCATCGTGCCTCGTGCTTTGGTCACATACCGGTAGCGCGCAGGTTGCCCCCGAGCAGGTCGGCACTGCCACTATGCCCGCGCCGGGCGAGAACTGGTTTATCGGCAAGACTAGAAACGGCGGCTACATCTACGACGCAGATAGCGGCGAGATGCATGGACTCATTTCACTGAGCCCCTATACATCCTCGATCGAAATTGACAAGAGCCGCAAGCAGTTCTATGCGCCCGAATCGTACTACTCACGAGGCGTGCACGGCGAGCGCAGCGATGTCGTGACGATTTATGATTTCGACAACCTGTCTCCGGTCGGTGAGATCGACATACCGGAGAAGGTTGCGGTTCTGGGGTTCCGCCGTCACGTCGGCATGCTCAGCGGCGGGCGCCACTTCCTCGTGTTCAATATGACGCCGGCGCAGTCGGTCAGTGTCATCGACGTGGAAGATCGCAGCTTCGTCGGGGAAATCTCGACCCCCGGCTGCGCGATGATCATGCCTGTCGAGGACAACGATTTTCTGATGATCTGTGGCGACGGTACGCTGCAGCTCATACAGCTCGATGAGCAGGGCAACGAAACGAGCCGGGAACGCAGCAAGAAGTTCTTCGAGGTGCTCGAGGATCCGGTGTTCGACAGGCCGGTACCCACGTCCGGCGGCTGGTTGCTCATGTCGCATTCCGGCAAGGTCTTCGACGTCAGCGTAGACGGCTCGAAGATTCGCGTCAGCAAGGTCTGGTCGATACTCGACGAGGAGGATGAGGAGCAGAAATGGCGGCCGGGTGGCGCCGAATTCGCGTCGATTCACTTGCCAACAGGCCTGCTGTACGTGCTGATGCACAAGGCCGAAAAAGACTACACCCATCACGAACCGGGCACGGAGATCTGGGTCATGGACGCAAAAGCTCAGCGCCGTCTCGAGCGCATAGAGCTCGAGTTGCCCGCCCATAGCCTGTTTGTGACACAAAGCGAAGAACCCCGGTTGATCGTCGGCGACGAGGAGGGCGGTCTGCATATCTTCGACGCGATCAAGCTCAGCCTCGACAAGACGATCGAGGACCCCGGTCCGGCGGCAAACTTCTACATGGGATTCGAATAATGCTGGACCCGCTGGTGGCATCGATCATTTCGATCAGCTTCGGCCTGATGTTCCTGCTCGCGTCTGTCCACAAGTTGACGGGGTTCGACCGCTTCCGAGCGGTGCTCGCGGACTACCGGATAATGCCCGGCATGCTCGTACCCATTGCCGCGGCGGCGTTGCCATTGCTCGAAATTGCGCTGGGGCTGGGCTGGTTGTTCCTGGCGGACCTGCGCCCCGTTGCTTTCGCGACGGCCGGCTTGCTCGCTATTTATACATCCGGCATCGCTGTCAATCTGCTGCGCGGCCGTGTTCACATTAGCTGCGGCTGCGGATTCGGTAAGGCGACGCAGGGGGACGAAGCATTGTCCTGGGGCCTGGTCGCCCGCAATGCGGGACTGTTCATTGCCGCTACTGCCGCGACGCTGCCGGAAACGTCGCGGCCGGCAGGCATCCTGGACTACGCGACCCTGGTCGCCGCACTCCTGGCTGTCGTCATGCTGTTCGCGGCAAGTAACCAGCTGATTCGAAATGCGGCGGCCATCAATTCATGGCGGCGCGGGGCGGGGTCACGTGACTGACATGTTGCTGGTATCGAATATCGTGCTCTGGGTGCTCGTGATCGTGTTGGCGCTCATCGTGCTCGCGCTGGCGCGGCAGGTGGGCATACTCCACGAGCGGGTCGCACCGGCAGGCGCGCTGCAGCCCATCGAGGGGCCGAAGGTAGGGGAACTCACCGACGCGATGCCGCTTAAGAGCCTCGACGATGAGCCTGTCACGATCGGCGGAAGGAATGCAGACGGCCTGGCGACCTTCGTGCTTTTCATCTCGCCGACCTGTCCGGTGTGCAAGTCGCTGGTGCCGACGGCAAAGTCGCTCGCAAGAAAGGAAGCGTCACGCATGCGGCTGTTGTTCGCGAGCGATGGTGACAGTCGCGAGCAGCACGTGGCATACGCAAAAGATCTCGGTCTCGGCGATTATCCGTACGTGCTTTCCCAGGAGCTGGGCATGACCTACCAGGTCAGCAAGCTGCCCTTTGCGCTGCTGATCGGTGCCGACGGAACGCTGCAAAGTAAAGGGCTCGTAAACACGCGCGAGCACCTGGAAAGCCTGATCGAGGCCATGGACTCCGGCGTTGCAACGCTGCAGGAGTATGTCGGCCGGATGGAGGCCGGAACAAACATCGATTCGCCGGTGAAGGAACAGGTGTCATGACGAGAAACAATCTCATCGACAAGGGCTACTACTGGCTGGACGAGAAAGCCCGCGACGGCGTCCGGCTGATGGCGCAGCGAATCTCGCGGCGTAGTTTCCTCGGCCGCCTCGGGGCGATGCTCGCCGGCGCAGCGATGCTGCCGTTGCTGCCCGTGGCTCGCTCCTTCGCACAGGGGTCGGCGATAAAGGAAATCGGCGATCCGAAGACCTGCGAGTACTGGCGCTACTGCGCGCTTGGCGGCACGCTGTGCGCCTGCTGCGGCGGCACCCACAACAGCTGCCCGCCGGGCGCGGAGCCGTCGCCGATCACCTGGGTCGGAACCTGCCGCAACCCGGTGGACGACAAGGACTACCTGATCTCCTACAACGATTGCTGCGGCAAGGCCGTCTGTGCGCGCTGCGGTTGCGGCAATTCGGAACGGGACCGGCCGGTCTATTACCCCACGAACAGCAACAGCATTCTCTGGTGTTTCGGCACCGAGCACCGTTCGTATCACTGCACGGTGGCTGTCGTGCTGGGCGAGGCTGCGGACACGCAGTAATGCGCGATCGTTTGCCGTTGTTGCTCCTCTCGGTGTTACCGCTGTCAGCCGCGGCCGATGACGACGTGCGCGCGAACTACCTGTTGGCCTGCCGCGGCTGTCACCTCGCCGACGGTAGTGGCGTGCCACCCGAGGTCCCGAGCCTGCGCGATACGCTCGGGCCGCTCGCGGCGACCGCAGAAGGACGCGATTATCTCGTGCGGGTACCGGCGGTCCTGCAGTCGCGACTCAGCGATGCGAAACTGGCGGAAGTGCTGAACTATGTTCTGACGGAGTTCAACGCAGACACCTTGCCCAGGAATTTCGAGCCGCTGACGGTGGGCGAGGTGACGGCGGCGAGGACGCAGATACTTGCCGATCCCATCGGCTACCGGCAAGCTCGGCTGTCCGGCGATTCAGTCGCCGAGTAAGTGTTCGTAACGCGCATCGGTGAGCGTTTCGAGAAACTCGACGAGATGACCGACCCGTTCCATCGTCAGCGGCTGGCCGCCCTGCAGTAACTCCACGTCAACGGTATCCGGCAGCTCCGCCGGGCCCCACGGCCGGCCGGTTTCGGGGTTTACCAGGTTCGCTTCGTCGCCGAACAGGAAACGGTTGTAAAACAGGATCGCCGTCTCGAGCCTGCGGAATACGCCGTTGTGCATGTACGGGCCGGTGACCGCGACGTTCCTCAGGCTAGGTACACGAAATCGACCTGCCTGTGCAGCGTCGTTTACGGCGGGGTTGTCCGCGAGCCCCGCATCGACATGGTTCCCGCCGCGGCCATTCTGCTCCCTCAGGCGCTTGTTAGCCGGAATTCCGATGTTGTGGTAGCGATAATTCGTGAACACCTCGTTCGGCCTGTGCTCGCGCCGGTCTACGAGGTGGCAGCGGTTGCAGTTGATAAGTTCCGAAAAGAACAGCACGCGCCCGATTTCTTCCTCCCGGGTCAATTTTGCTTCGCCACGCAAATAGCGGTCGTATTTGGAGTCGAAGCTTGCGAACTCCCGCGAGCTCTCGTAGGCCGAGATAGCCTCCGCCACCGACTCCAGCGCGCGTTCCGGGGAGGCGATTGACGCAGGGCCGAGCAGTGCCGCGAAAGCATTGACATACGCCGGAACCTCCGCCAGGCGACCGGGCAGGGCCGGCAGGTGTAGGGCCATCTCGGCGGGGTTCAGCAGGGGCTCCCGGACCTGCTCCGCCAGGTTCGTCGCGCGGCCGTCCAAAAACAGCCCTCCCTCGTAGCTGCCGTCGGGTGCCTTGCGGAACCGCGGCGTCAACATCGCATAGGTAAGGGCGGGGTGCGTTCCTGTCGCCGAGCGAGGCGCCGTCATCGCCGAGCGACGCGGCGCGACCCGACCCGTTATCGCGGGACTCGGAAAACGCACGCGCCGGGTCGTGGCAGGATGAGCAGGACAGATTACGGCCCGCGGACAAGCGGGAATCGAAGAAGAGCGCCCGGCCGAGGTCAGCAAGCTCCTCTGGCACGGGATCGGCCGATGCGAGACCGCAGAAGATCAGCGTGATGGCGCAGAGGTACGAAGGTCTGTAAAACCTGTGCATCCGCCGTAGTGTAATCGGGATGGTTGCGTCGGCGACAGCCCGTCATGTGGTTTCCGCGCCGATTCTTACTCCTGATACCATCCGGCGTCCATCACCCTTTTCAGAGGCGCAGGAAACCATGAAGCAACTCTTGCTCGCTGTATCACTATCGCTCGTCGCTGCTACGGCCGCACACGCGGATCTCCGGGCGCTCGTTGACGAAGCAACGCTGCGCCAGATCGCCGCAGAAACGTCGGGCGAAGCGGCGAAGAGAAACCTCGATACGATCGCGCTGCAGCACCGCATGCGTGCCAGCGAGCAGTTTATGGAGGCGACGCGGCACATCGAGCAGCAGCTCGAAGACTATGGGGTCGACAAGGTAGAAATCCTGCGCTACCCGGCTGACGGCAAGACGATGTTCGGTACGCAGAAGTCGCGGCCCGTATGGAAGGTGCGCTTCGCGGAACTCTGGGAGGTCGAGCAAGTGGACGGCGCGGCACAACGCGTGCGGCGTCTGGGCGACTGGGATTCGGTGCCTTTGACGCTTGCGCAGGACAGCCTGTCGGCGGAGGTGACGGCGGCACTCGTCGACATCGGTGCAGGCACGTCCGAGGCCGACTACGAAGGCAGGGATGTGCACGGCAAGCTGGTACTGACATCGAGCCAGCCAGGTGCGATCGTCGATCTCGCGGTCGGCCGGGAGGGCGCGGCCGGCATAGTCTCCTATGCGCCGAACCAGCGCAGTGCCTGGTGGAAGGAAGACGACCGGCTCGTGCGCTGGGGCCACATCGGCAGTTTCCCGAAGACGAAATCGTTCGGGTTCATGGTGTCACTCGGTGAGGCGCGCAGGCTGCAGCAGCGCCTCGCTGCGGGCGAGGAAATCCTGCTCCACGCCAGGGTCGATGCGAACCATGAGAAAGGGAGCTACGAGTTCGTCACGGCCGAGATCGAAGGCACGGACAGCAAGGACGAGATCATCCAATACACCGGTCACCTTGATCACCCGCGCCCGGGCGCCAACGATAACGTTTCGGGTTGCGTCGCAATCCTCGAGACTGCGCGCACGCTGAATGTGCTGATCGATAAGGGCATCCTGCCGCGGCCGAAACGCACGCTGAAGTTTCTGTGGCCGGCCGAGATCGAGGGCAGCATCATGTATCTCGCCGGTCTGGATGATCCGTCACGCATCAAGGCGAACATTCACATGGACATGGTCGGCGGTGCGCCGGTCACCAAGGCTGTGTTCCGGATCTCCGGGGGACCTTACAGTGTGCCGTCCTTCATCGCGGACCTGGGGCACGAGATCGGCCATTTCATCAATGACCAGACGCGCCGTTTTGCCGACGGCGAGGATGTCGCGTTTCCGTTGAATGCGCCCGAAGGTGGCAAGGAGCCGTTGCTCGCCCAGATGGAAGGGCTGGACATGGGCAGTGACCACGATGTCTTTTTCGAGGGCAGCTGGCGCATCCCCGGTCTCTACCTGCATGACTGGCCGGACCGTTACATACACCGAACTTCGATACGGCCGCGAACATCGATCCAACGAAGTTGAAGCGAGCCGCTTCGATCGGCGCCGTCAGCGGGTGGTTTCTCGCCAATATGTCGGAAGCCGATGTTCCGGCGGTACTCGAGCTGCTGCGGCGCAACGCGCTGGACCGCGGTGCCGGACACCTGGCGCGGCGCGCCACGCTGCCGGCACTGGACGCAGCTGCCTCCACGCAGGTTCATTTCGAGGTGGAGCGGCAAAAGATCGACAGTATTGCCGCGTTCGCCGCGCTAACGGATGTTCAGCGGGATTCGGCCCTGCGATTACCTGGAGGAACTGCAGAAGCTGTTCGTAATGCCGGTCCCCGCGATCTTCGTGCCTCGGCGACGAGACCGTCTACGAACGCAATCCGGCCGTCGCAGGCCCGATGCACGCCTTCGGTTATTCATACATCGAAGACAAGCTCGGCGCCGACAAGCTGGACTCGCTGCGGCTGCCGAAACACTCGACGGCGTTCGGCAGCGGCGGCATGTTCAGCTACGAAGCGCTCAACTTCGTCGACGGGCAACGCGACGTCAGCGATATTCGTGACTGGCTCGTAGCCCAGCTCGGCGAGGTGCCGCTGGAATACGTTGCCGAATACCTCAAAGCCCTCGAGTCGATCGGCGTGGTTCGCCAAAAACGGAATTGATGCCGGCGCGATTAAGTAACATCCACGATTCCCCTGTGGCGGCGAGCGCGTAAGAAGGGGGTAATTTGGGGGCTTGCCTGCGCCGCAAACCCCCAGGGTCCATTGCCAGACGAGACAGGCGATGTGAGTGATCAAAAAGGGGGAGGGGGCCATCCCGGGTCCGGCATGAGGCAGCGGTTCATCGAAGCGCTCACCTATCCGCGCATGCTGATGACTGCGCACATCGACGTCGATACCTGCCCGATGCACGGCTATTTCGACACGACGCAGGATATCTGCCTGGTCTGCGACAAGGGCACGGAGTGCCTCTGGCTCAACAGCCACGACGAGTTTAGCGTGCTTGCCCGGAAGCCGATCGAAGCCCTGTTCGAGGCATTCACATTCAGCATCGATTACATCGATGCCTACGTCACCCGCGAAAAGCACAACCCGAGGCGTTGCGCCTGTGACACCTGCCACTGGCTGCGCGAGGCGCGTCACCTGGTTAGGGAATACAGACACCACGTATCACGCTCGCCCGGATTCTAAGGTCGAAAACTGACCCATTGACCAGTTTTACTGCGGCGAGAGGGCTGATAGATTTTATGTCCAATCGCATTCGTGGGCATTGGGGTTAGCGGGGTTGGACGTTGCTCGAGCTGGCGGGAAATAAGAAACCGAATAAGGTCGTCGTCCTCAATCCGAAAGGCGGATCGGGGAAGACGACCCTCGCCTTCAGTTTGGCCGGCTACCTTGCCTCGACGGGTCGCACCGTGGGTTTGCTCGACATGGATCGGCAGGGTTCGAGCACCCACTGGCTGACAAACCGACCCGATTCGCTACCCAGAATTCATGCCTTGCCCGCCCCGGCGGGCGGTTCGGGTACGGTCGCAGTGCCTGCAGACGTCGATACCGTCGTCATCGACGCGCCGGCGGGTCTCGCGGGCGACCAGCTAATCGACTACACCTGCGGCGCCCACGCCATCCTGGTTCCGGTTTTGCCGTCCGACCTGGATATCCACGCGGCGTCGCGGCTGATTTCCCAGCTTCTTCTGAAGGCCCAGGTGAGCCGCCGCAACGGCCGCCTGGGGATCGTTGCCAATCGCGTCAAGGAACGGACGGTCGCCTACAAGCAGCTGCTCAGGTTCCTCGACCGGCTGTCGATCGACCTCGTCGGCGTGCTGCGGGACAGCCAGAACTACACACATGCCGCGTCTGACGGACGCTGCATCCACGAGATGCCGCCGTCGCAGGTGCGCAAAGACACCGAGCAGTGGCAGGCGATCACCACGTGGCTGGAATCGAGGCTCGACAAGCCGTTGACGCAGAGGGACTGGTTACGGCCCGCCGCAACCGAGAAGCCCCGGCGCCGGCTGCGGCCTGCCGTCATATTCCCGGCTGCCGCTGCGGCGGTCGGCGCACTCGCCATCGCGATGTGGTTCCTTGCCGCAACGCGGCAGGAACCGGCGGTCGCTTCACCGGAGCCTGTCTCACCCCAGGTAGCCTTTCAATCCACGCCGGTGGAGCCGATCGAGCGGGGTGCGGCGGCGGAGCCTGTCCAGCAGCCTTTCGCGGCGGATGAGCCCGGACAGCCGCCCTCGGCGGGCGAAGCCCTGCAGGAACGCTGGCAGCTCACAGGTGTCGTGAGTGCGAACGGCGCCCGCGTGCTTATCCTGAATGATCGCCGTGAGCAGAAGACCGTTCGTCTGGGCAGTGACGACGACCTCGACGGCTGGGCCGTCAAGGAATCGGGCAGGAACTACGCGGTACTCGTCCACGGCGATGATGAAGTTCGAATGGTCCTGAACCAGGGCGCCGCACTGTAAGGCACGAGTCCCGCCCGACTTTCCATCCGCTGCACCTGCCGCCAACTTTTTCCTGGGCCGGCGGTACTTGTCATTGATATCAGCAGCACCTGGCATCGATAACATGAGCGATTATCGCAAGTCGCCGACGTACAGCGCTTTTCTATCCGATACGGCCCCTGACACCGCGGAAAACCACGGCATGATCGGAGCGAGCACGCCCATGCGGGCGCTGTACGCCGCGCTACCCAGAATGGCCGCCGCCACATCACCAGTACTCATCGGCGGCGAGCACGGCACCGGCAAGAACCTGATAGCGCGGGCATTACATACATTGTCGGAGCGTGCCAGCGGACCCCTGAAGGCGGTAGATTGCAAGGCAATGTCGGACAGCCAGGCACGCAGGTCGCTGTTCGATGCGATGCAGTCAGCCAAAGGCGGCACCCTCGTTCTTAACGGCATCGGGGAACTGTCGGTCGACCTGCAGGCGCAGCTGCTGCGTGACTTGCGGACCGATGATGTCGATGTGCGGATCATCTCGACCAACGATAAGGACCTGGAGCAGGCCGCGGAATCCGGTCGCTTCCGGGAGGCCCTGTACTACCAGCTCAACTTGCTGAGCATCAAGGCTCCGCCCTTGCGGGAGCGCGGCAGGGACGTGCAGCTATTGGCGGATTTCTTTTTCGGCAAGTTTACGAGTCCGGGTTCACGCCGGCGTGTGGCTGGATTCTCGGCGGAGGGGCGGCTCGCAATGCAGCAATGGAGCTGGCCCGGTAACGTACGCGAACTCGTGAACCGAATCAGGAACGCGATCGTCATGTGCGAGAAGGGTCCGCTTTCCAGCGGCGCCCTCGGCCTCGACAATCGTATGCACGGCCGCGTCGCCATGACGCTCCACGAAGCCCGCGAGGCAGCCGAGCTGAGCGCCTTGCTGACCGCACTGGCGGCGGCGAACGGCGATCTCGGCATTGCCGCGGCGAGACTCGAGACGTCGCGGGTCGCCCTCTGCAAGCTCATGCAGAAGCACCGGATCGACGTGGTATCGCCGCAACTGGTCGTCGACACCCGTCGGTGACCATCGCCCTGTCGTGGCCGAGGCCACGCCGCATCTTGATCGTCCGATTTTCGCCTATACTTACAAACAACAGGGGTTGGAGACCCATCAAGGGGAATGAAAATGCCTGTCCAGAAGCTGAAAGACTATCTCGACGAACACGATGTCCAGTACGTCACCATCAGTCACTCGCCAGCCTACACCGCGCAACGCATCGCCGAACTGACGCGCATCCCGGGCAAAGAACTCGCAAAGACCGTAATCGTCAAGATCGACGGCCAGTATGCGATGGCTGTATTGCCCGCATCACGGCGCGTTGACCTCGACCACCTGAAGGGTGCGCTCGGTGCCGATGACGTTGTGCTGGCCTCGGAAGACGAATTCAAACGCCTGTTCCCGGATTGTGAGCTCGGCGCAATGCCGCCGTTCGGCAATCTTTATGACATGGGCGTATTCGTTGCGGAGCAGCTGACCGAAGACGACGAGATCGCCTTCAATGCGGGTTCGCACACCGAACTCGTCAAGATGGCCTACAAGGACTACGCGAAGCTCGTGACACCGCAGGTCGTTTCGCTGACCTGATCACGGCATCGTAGCGAGCCTTCCGGCGTTCACTCGCCGAGGTACTGGTGCAGCCAGGCGTTGACCTGCTCGTGCCAGTGGATCGAATTGTGCGGCTTCAGCACCCAGTGATTCTCGTCGGGAAAATACAGGAAGCGGCTGTCGATACCGCGGCGCTGCAACGCAGTGAACGCCGCGATTCCCTGGGTTACCGGCACCCGGTAGTCGAGCTGGCCGTGAATAACCAGCATGGGGGTCTGCCAGCGGTCGACGAACAACGCCGGATTGTGCTTTTCGTAGCCCTCCGGGTTGTCGTAGTAAGGGCCGCCGTGCTCCCACTCGGGAAACCACAGCTCCTCCGTCGTGTAGTACATCGAGCGGTTGTCGAACACCCCGTCGTGGTTGACCAGGCAGCGGAAGCGGTCGGGCCACTGGCCTGCGATCCAGTTGATCATGTAGCCGCCATAGGACGCGCCCAGGGCGCAGACGCGCTCGCCGTCGAGGAACTCGTAGCGATCCAGCGCTGCGGCGAGGCCGAGCTGGAGGTCCAGCAGCGGCTTGCCGCCCCAGTCACCAGAGATGCTGTCCGTGAACGCCTGGCCGTAACCGGTTGAACCGTGAAAATCGATCATCACTGCCGCAAAGCCCTGGCCCACGTAGGTTTGTGGATTCCAGCGGTAGTGGAAGTTGTTGGAAAAGCTCCCCTGCGGGCCGCCGTGGATCAGGAAGGCGACGGGGTACTTCTTGCCGCGCTCGGCGCCGGGCGGTTTCACGACGAAGCCGTATACGGTATCGCCCCCGGCGCCTTCGAACGAAAACTGTTCGAACTCACCCATGGTGACTCCCGCGAGCGCGCGAGAAGCGAAGTCCGTGATCCTGCGACTCTCGCCGGTATCCGGGTCGAACACATAGAGTTCGTCGGGCGACGCGAGATTGTTCATGGCATAGACGATGTAGTCGCCGCCGTCTTCGAACGCGCTGACCGTCCCGCGTGACACCAGCTTGACCGGCTCGCCGCCTTCGACGGGGAACTGCCACAGCGTCTTTTGCCCGTGGTCCTGTGCGTTGAGCAACAGTGACCGGCTGTCCCGCGCAAACGCGATCGAGGAGGGCGAGTGGTCCCAGTTCCTGCTCAGGACGCGATCCTTGCCCGTGCGCAGGTCACGCAGCACGAGCTGGTACTGGTCGGCTTCGAAACCCGGGCGCGACATTGCCAGCCAGGCGAGATAACGCCCGTCGGGACTGACGACCGGCGCGGTATCCCAGGCGTCGTTGGCGCTCGTCAGGTTTTCGGGCTTGCCCTTGCCGTCCGTGGGCACGGTATAGATATCGAAGTTCGTCGAGGCCGGTTCGTCGCGATTGCGCAGCCGGGCCGCGAAATAGAGCGTCTTGCCATCGGGTGATATGGCGTACTCCTCGTTGCCGCCCCAGACACGTGACGGCACGTCGGCGTCGAGCCGGCTGAGCCGTACCGGCGTTCCGTTGGCGACACCGTCCTCGCTGAGCGGCAGCACAAACAGCTGCGACCGCCTGTCGTCGAGCCAGTAGTCCCAGTGGCGCATGAACAGCTTGTCGTAGCGCTGCGCGGTGACCTTGTCATCGGCTTCTGCAGCCGTCCTGTCGGCGGTGCACTTGAGATCATCGCAATCAAGATAGACGGATAGCGACACGATGAGCCGATCGCCGCTCGGCGCTACGCGGAACGTGCCGACGTCGAGTGGCAGGTTGGTCACGGGCTGCGCCTCGCCACCGCCTATCGGGAGCCGCCAAACCTGCGTTGATCCGCCGCGCGATGACAGGAACAGGATATGGCGGCCGTCGGGCGACCAGGCCGGGCTGGTGTCATTGGCCTCGTGGGTCGTCAGCTGCCTCGGTGCAGCGCCGTCGATAGTGCTCAGCCAGAGATCGTATCGTCCCTTGTCCGCCTCCATGTCGGTATGCCGGACCGGATAGACGATCAGATCGCCATCGGGCGAGACGGCGGGCGCCCCGACGCGATCGATTCGGACGAGGTGTTCAGCGGTGAAGGGATCGGCGAGCGTTGCGGACGCGACGCACCACGAGAGGGCAAGACAAACAATTCGGCGTGTCATTTGTATTCTTTAAATAGAGAGAAAGGAAGGCTCTACAGTCTAGAGGAGGCGGAGGCTATATCAAGCCTGCGAGAACGAAGCGGAGCTGGAATCCGATGGGGACGCAATTACAGGCCTGGTCGAGCGCGGCGATACCGCGGAGTGATATCCTTGTGTCTCGACCACCCACGGGCGTTCGAATGCAGCACAGCTTGTTGAAAGGGTTCTATCTGCAAGATCTGCTGATCGAGCCGGCGAACGGTCGCGTCTCCGGGCCCGGCTTCGAAACACACCTGAAACCCAAGGCCGTCGAGGTACTCCTGTATCTTGCAGAGCGGCCCTTCGAACTGGTGGAACGGGAAGAACTCCTGCAAGCCGTGTGGGGTGAAGATTCCGGCAGCCCGGAAGCCCTGACGCATGCAGTCAGTGAACTACGCAGCTGCTGCAAGGATCACGCCAGCAGCCCGACGGTAATCCAGACCGTCCCGAGGCGCGGATACCGGCTGCTGCAGCAGCCCCGGCTAATCGACGACCCGGAGCCTGCGTCCGAGACGGGCGTCCTCCAGGCCCCAGATGACGGCAGTTTCGTGGGCAACCTCATGCGACGCGGCGTGGTCCAGGCTGCGGCCGCCTACATGGTCTTCAGCTGGCTGTTGATCCAGGTGGCAGACATCTTCACGCCCGCGCTCAATCTGCCGGCCTGGGTACCGACGCTGGTGACTTTCGCGTCTATCGGCGGATTCCCCATCGTGCTGGTCCTCGCATGGGTTCTGGAACAAAGCGACGGGAGGTGGTTTCTCGATCGCGGCAGGCAGTCCGGCAAAGTGCTGTCGGGTCTCGAGCGCAACTACCTCTCGATTCTTGTCGCCTATGGCATCGCGGCGGTCGGGGCTTATGCGTACCAGGCGATCGTCGGTTTCGAAGTTGCGGAAACCCGTTCTGGAGTTGCGGTCGACGCAGATTCCCTGTTGCCGGTCAGGCCCAACTCGATCGCGGTGCTGAAGTTTTTGAATATCAGCGATAACGAGACGGGAAGAATCTTCAGCGAGGGACTTGGCGAGGATCTTCTTGACCGCTTGGCGCGCATCCCGGGACTCGCTGTTTCCTCGCGCGGAGATTCCTGGTCATTGCCACAGAACGCCTCATCGGACATCGTGCGCAGGCGACTACGCGTCGCCTATTTTCTTGAGGGCAGCGTTCGCGTCATCGGCGACGAGCTGCGCGTCGTCGTGCAGCTGATCGAATCCGCAACGGGTTTCCATGTGTTTTCCAGGAGTTTCGAGACGGAACTGACGGATCATATGGACGTGCAGCGCGAGATTACGGAGCTGGCGGTTGCCAACCTGCGAGTGGCATTGCCCGAGGATCATCATTCCGACATCCTCGCGGTCGAAATTGAACCGGAGCTCGATGCATACGTGCTGTACCGGCGCGGCAAGTCGATACTGGACGAGCCAGCGACGACGAAAAAAATTCATGAAGCCATGGGGTACTTCGAGCAAGCCCTCGAACTCGATCCGGATTATTCCGCGGCGCATGCCGGAGTATGCCGGGCACACCTGGTGCTGTACCAGACGACAAGGGAGAGGGACAGTGTCCCCGCAGCAGAGCGCGCCTGCGGTTCTGCCCTGCAATCGAACCCCAATCTCGGCGTTGTTTATTCATCGCTCGGTAGGCTTCGTTTGATCGCCGGTGGAGATCTGAAAGCTGCCGGAGCCGCATTCGCAAGAGCGCTGGAAGTTAATCCCCAGGATGTTGAAGCGATGCGGGGGATGGCAGCGGTCAGGCACAGAGAGCAAAAGATCGATGAAGCAGAAGCCTTGCTTCAGAAGGCTGTCGATCTACAACCTGGTAACTGGTACACCATCGATGCGCTCGGCCTGCTGTATTTCGAGACGGGCCGGTATGCTGACGCCGTGGAAGCTTACAGACAGGTTGTGTTTCTCGACCCGGAGAACTGGCTCGGCCTGGGAAATCTCGGCAGTGCATTGATGATGACAGGGGATTTCGACGCAGCTCTCGACCCGCTTAACAAGTCGCTTGGCATCGAGAGAGACGCGTACTTCCTGTCCAATCTCGGCCTTATTTATTACTACATGGGCGAGTACGACAGATCGGCGGCGACTCACAGGGAGGCGGCAGAGGAGATGCCGAGATCTGTCTCAGTCTGGCTGAACCTGGGCGACGCACTGCGCTTCTCTTCCCAGTCCGACGCAGCAGGCGACGCTTATCGACATGCCAGCGAGCTCGCCGGCAGTGAGGCGAAAATCTCCCCGAATGATCCCTCCAACCTCTATTTCCTGGCATGGGCAACGGCCTCGCTGGGCGATCTTGATGAAGCGGAAGTACTGGTTGCCCAGTCGCTCAACCTGGCGCCTCAGGATCCGTATGCGCATTATTTCGATGGATTGATAAAGTTTTTCTCAGGTAACAGGGCAGGGGCTGTCGATGCGTTTCGACTGGCTGTGGACAACGGCTATCCAACGGTAATGCTGGCGTCAGATCCATTGATCTCGGACTTGCGCAGTGAACGTGCCTTCTCTGGTTTGATTGGAAAGGCGGGCTAGTGTGTGGGTGCTGCGCCGCTGCAAATTCGAAGATGAGAAGCTATGCTGAATCTCAAGAACAACATAGGGGTCCAAATATGAACACGCGAATAATACTTCTGGTGATTTTCACGCTTGTTGCGAGTTCGTGCTCCACCGTCGGGACTAAACACACCTCGGAGTGCACGCCGGGCCCACACGGTCCTCCCAGAGAAATTCCGATTACCATTGTGTTTACACCGAATGAAATTATCGATCCGCAAACCAGGTGCGCCCGACCCGGCGACGTTCTGAGATTTATGCTAAAGGGCAAGCCCAATATTCTCGTGTCGGTCGAAAGCAGCGAACCTGGTGGCGAGTGGCTGAAGGGCAGCGGTAAGATATTCGGCAAAGACAAGGAAGGCGTATTCTGGGTCCCGGTTCCGCTAACAGCGCTTCCGCCGGAAACCGAAATGAAGGAATTCAAATACGATATTACGGCCGGACCGATCGTCCTCGATCCGGTGGTCAGGGTACGTCACAGCTACTGAGCGATGTTGCTCGGTCGCGCCCGGTTTCGAGACGTCCCGGCTGCTTCAATCCTCGACACCCAGCCGCTTGTGCATCAGCGGACTCGTCGTCGTGTACTGCAGGTGCGCCTTCTTGTCAGGCTCGAGTCGCTCCTTAGCCGCGAAAGCGGCCAGGGCGGCTTCGTGGAAACCTGACAGGATCAGTTTCTTCTTGCCCGGGTAGTAGTTGATGTCGCCGATCGCGTAGATGCCGGGGATGTTGGTCTCGAATTTCTCGGTGTCGACGTTGACGGTCTTGCGATTCAGGTCGAGCCCCCACTCGGCGATCGGGCCGAGCTTCGGCGCGAGGCCCCAGAACACCAGCAGGGCCTCGCAGTCGACGTCTTCCACCTCGCCGTCGAGGGTTGTCACCGTTATGCCCGAGATGCCGTCGTCGATTCGCGCGGTAGTCGGTGGCCTTGCCGATGATCTCGCGCATCTTCCCGTCCTCGAGGAGCGCCTTCATCTTATCGACGGACGCGGGCGCGCCGCGGTACTCGGCCCGACGATGCACGAGCGTTAGCGACGACACGATGGGCTGCAGCGCCGAGCACCCAGTCGAGCGCCGAGTCCCCGCCGCCGAGGATGGCGATCGCCTTGCCCTCGAATACCTTGGGATCGCGAACCTTGTAGAACAGCGACTTGTCTTCGTAGGCCTCGATGCCTTCCAGTCGCATACGCCGCGGCTGGAACGAGCCGACGCCGCCCGCGAGGAACACCGTCTTCGTGCGAAATCTTGTGCCCGCGCTGGTCTCGATGTCGAACGCGTCGTCCACGGGCTTGACGACCGTGACTTCCTGGCCGAGATGGAATTCGGCCTCGAAAGGCGCAATCTGCTCCATCAGGTTGTCCACGAGTTCCTGCGCGAGGATGCATCGGGATGCCCGGAATATCGTAGATGGGTTTGTCGGGATAGAGCTCTGCACACTGTCCGCCGACCACAGGCATGCTGTCGACGACGTGTGCCTTGATGCCCTGCAGGCCGAGTTCGAACACCTGGAACAGGCCGCAGGGACCAGCGCCGACGATGAGGGCATCGGTTTCAATTACATTGGCATTCATCGATCTTGTCCTGGTGGAGACAGCACCATTATAGGCGGGAGCGCGATGTGGACACAGATGAGCCGAGTCCAGGCCGGAATGCGCAGATATCACGGTATAAATCAACCGAGGAATCGCTCCAAATCTACTGAAAACTAACGTCATCTGGGGCATGATGACCAGACTCGAGAGCGAGCCCGGCAGGGGGGTGCCGCGGCCATGCAGAATCGCATACGCAACCTGGTACAGGAACTTCGCAACCGCAGCGTGTTTCGCGCGCTCGTGGCGTATGGCGTCGTGGCATGGATGCTGCTGCAGGTAGCGGACGTCACCTTCGACCGGCTGCCGATCCCCGAGAATTCGATGACCGTGCTCATCGCGCTGGTCGTTATCGGTTTTCCGATAACGTGCGGTTCTCGCATGGGCCTACGAACTGACGGCACGCGGTATCGTGCGTCACGAGGAAACCGGAACGCGCGCACCGCGGCTGGCGTTCCTGCCGTTTGTTGCCGTGGTCGGCGTTGTCGCCGTCGCCAGCGGCTCATTGCTGTACTACCTGTCCCAGAACTTCTGGGAGTCGCCGCGCCGCTCGATCGCGGTGCTGCCGTTCACAAATTCCGGCGGCGAGGCCGAGACCGAGTACTTCAGCGACGGCCTGACGGAGGAGATCCAGAGTCTGATCGTGCGGCTCAACGAATTCCGCGTCGTCGCATTGAGCACGACGCAGCAGTTCAAGGACAACGTAACGGACGTCGTGTCCATTGCCAGTCGCCTGGACGCAGAAGCGGTTTTGCTCGGCAGCGTGCGGCGCTACCAGAACAAGGTGAGCGTTACCGCCCGCCTGATCGACGGCAACGACGGTCAGGAACTCTGGTCCGAGAAGTTCGACCGTGAACTATCCGATATCTACGCCATCCAGGAGGATATCGCCCGTCACGTTGCGCGATCGTTGCACGTGGTATTGCCGGTTGCCGCGGACAGGCGGCTGAAAAAACTCGGCACGAGCAACGTCGACGCGTACGACGCCTATCTTCGCGGCATCGACTATCTCAGGCGGCCGCCTGACGAAACGTCGTTGCTGTTTGCGGAGGGCCTCCTGAAGGAAGCATTGGCCGTCGACCCCGACTTCGCCCAGGCCCACGCCGCGATGTGCCGGAAGCAACTTGAAGGCTACAAGCTGTCCGCCGATGCGGCGCGCTTCGGTGCCGCCGAAGCCGCGTGTCAGCAGGCGCTGGAGAGTGACGAGGATTCGGTCGAGGTGCGGGTGGTGCTGGGACAGCTTTATTACGAATCGGGCAAATACGAAAACGCGCTGCACGAATTCGAGAAAGCACTGGGCGAACAACGACCGCCTTGCGAGATGTCTTCATAGGTCTCGGAATGACCCACGCTGCGCTCGGTGACAATGATGCCGCCGAGGAGAACCTTCGTCGCGCAATTCAGACAGATATCAGCTACTGGCAGAGCTACAACGCGATGGGCAATTTCCTCTTCGATCTGAGCCGGTTCGACGAGGCGGCGGAGTTCTACCAGATGTTCGTGAATCGCGTGGACGACGATGCGGTCGCGCTCAACAACCTCGGCGCTGCCTACTACCTGGCCGGTGACTTCAAGGGGGCTGCCGAGAGCTTCGACCGGTCGCTTGCCATCAAGCCATCGCGCAACGCCTATTCCAATACGGGCACGATGTATTTCTACCTGGGCGATTTCGAGCGCGCCGTCGAACGCTATGTGAATGCGGCAAACCTCGCACCGAACGATTACCGCATGTGGGGGAACCTGGGCGATGCCTATCATTTCCAGGGCACCCAGGAGCAAGTGGCGGAAGTCGCGTACAAGCGCGCCATTGGTCTCGGCGAAGCGCACCTGGAGGTGAATCCGGAAGATTCGATGGTGATGTCGGATATTGCGCTCTACCATTCACGCATCGGTAACGTCGAGAAGGCCCGCGAACTCGACGAAAAGGCGAACAGCCGGGGGCCGGGCATCATGTACGTGCACTACAACAGTGCGTTGATACACGTTCAGTTCGGCGAAGTGGACGAGGCACTCGCGGCCCTCGAGCGTGCCGTCGAACTCAGTTACGAACGCGAGCTTCTGCGGGTAGACCCCGCGCTCAAAGGGCTGCAAGACGACGAGCGGTTCAGGCAGCTGGTTTCCAACAATAGCTCTTGATAGTTGTATTTACATAACATGGGAGAAGAAAAATGAAGATTTTTGCGACGATAGCGATAACGGGGGCGGTTGCTGGCGCTTTGCTGTTTGCGAGCGCGGATTCCAATGGCCAGGACACCTGCGATCGGGGCGGTAATCACACGATCCAGGTATCCGAGGGATCGGACGGGATGCCGTCGCTGAAGTACCGCGGCGGTTCGGCGGAAGACGTCCACGTCTGCGATGGTGACCAGGTACAGTGGGTACTGACCGGTTCCAACCGAGATTACTTCGTCGACTTCATGGGGAACGCACCGTTCCCGGGGGCGGCCAAGCGCGGCTCGTCGGACGGAGTGGTGTCGGTGACGATCGAGGCGGACGAAGGAAGTTACGACTACGGCGTGAATTTTGAGGGCGACGAGCCGATGGACCCGCGCCTGATCGTCCATCGCTAGGTATTTCTTCTAATTGACTGATGGAGGTCTATACTCCTTAAATAACAAAGGGCATTGGAGGGCGGACATGATGAAGCACGCAATGCACGATTGGCTTGGGCCGGACGGGAAGCCGGACGTCCATAAAATGATCGAATTCATCGAGCACCAGGACCGCTCCGACCTTCTGGACGTCGTCGGCTGGGCCTCGTTTTTTATGTGGGTAGGCGTTGCCTGGTTAATGGGGGTCAGCCTCGGCTGGGGGATTATCGGCGCGGGCATCCTGGTACTTGGCCTGCAGGGCCTGCGCGTGCTGTTCCACATCAAGGTGGATCCCTTCTGGATCATTGTCTCGATGGCGTTCGTGATCGGCGGGTTCTGGGAGCTCTGGGAAGTCGCCATCCCGTTGGCGCCCCTGATCCTGATTGCTGCCGGCATTGGCCTGCTTATCTGGTACTGCACTAAGACGCTTAACCGACGCAAGCGCATGTTCTGAGCGCGGCACAGCGGCGCCGCTCGTGCGCCGCCGTTCGTCCAAGCCTGGATGAAGGGCAGCTACAGGTGATGCGATCCGTGTACCCGGCGGGGAGGAATCGCTTTACACTGGCCGCTGCGTATCTCGAGGCAGCGACATGACCCTCATCAGTTCCGAAAACGACCTGGCGCTAATGGCCGTGCTGTTCGTCATCGCCGGCGCTGCGTTCCTCGCGGAGAAGACCCGCGATCGGTTCGCATCTGACCGGCGCCGTGATCGCCATCCTCTCGGCTATCGCAATCGCCAACCTGCGCATCATTCCGCATTCGGCGCCGGCTTTCGATTTCGTGTTTTCCTACTTCGTGCCAGTACTGATTCCGCTGTTCCTTTTCAAGGCGGACCTGCGGCACATGCTGTTCGAAACCACCCGCATGACAGGGGCGTTCCTGATTGCGAGTGCGGGAACCGTGATCGGCGTGCTCATCGCGGTCAGCCTGCTCGACCTCGGCAATCTCGCGACGGCGGCGGACATCGATCCCGCCTTGCGCGAGGCGGGCATCGCGGGCCTGTTTACCGCGACCTACATCGGCGGTTCGGTAAATTACGCAGCGCTCGGCGAGATTACGGGACTGAGCAGGGACGCCTCGTTCTTCTCGGCCGCAACGGCGACCGACAATCTCTTCAGTGCCGTTTTCCTCGGCGTAATCGCCATGTTGCCGGGCTGGAACTGGTTGGCGCGGCGCTTCAGCCGACACGACCACGGCGAGGCACAATCAACTGCTGTCGCGGCGGAGCCGATCACGGCAATGAGCCTGACGCTGGCGATGGCTACCGCCATCAGCTTCGTCGCGGTCGGCGATTTCATCACCTCACTGACCGGTGTTCCGAGCCTGCGCTATGCCGTAATCACGGTCCTGGTGGTAACGGCGGCGACTGCTTTTCCGGGCGCCATGAAGCGCCTGCACGGCGGCTTCGAACTGGGCGTCGGACTCGCGTTCGTATTTTTCGCGGCAATTGCCGCGGGTGCCGATCTCATCGCGATGGTGCGGATTGCACCGCTCCTGATCGTGCTCGTGCTCATCCTCCTCAGCGTGCACCTGCTGGTGCTGCTCGGTGTCGGCCGGCTGTTCCGACTGACATTGCCGGAGCTGGTGACGGCCTCGAACGCGGCGGTTCTCGGTGCAACCACGGCCCCCGCGCTTGCGGCCGCGAAAGGCTGGCACGATCTCGTAACGCCGGGCGTGCTCGTCGGCGTTCTCGGCTACGCGCTCGGTACCCTGATCGGTACTGGCGTATTCCATCTCCTGGGACTGATGTAGGGTGGTGCGCATGAACGGCGGCGACATCATCGGGCGGGTGCTCGAGGCGCACGGGGTCCGGTTCCTGTTTACGCTGTGCGGCGGACACATTTCGCCGATTCTCAAGGGCGCCAAGGACAGGGGCATTCGCGTCGTGGATACCCGCCACGAGGCGACGGCCGTTTTTGCCGCGGACGCCGCGGCGCGGCTGACGGGCATCCCGGGTGTTGCCGCGGTCACTGCCGGGCCCGGGGTCACCAACACGATAACCGCCGTCAAGAACGCACAGCTCGCGCAGTCGCCGGTCGTCCTGTTGGGCGGCGCGGCGGCAACCCTGTTACAGGGACGGGGGGCGCTGCAGGATATCGACCAGCTTGCGCTGTTCAAGCCGCATGTCAAATGGAGCAGGGCGGTCAAGCGGGTGCGCGACCTTGCGCCGGCGCTCCAGAGAGGCTTCCAGGCCGCCGGCAGCGGCGTGCCGGGGCCGGTCTTCATCGAGTGCCCGGTCGACCTGCTTTATGACGAAGCGGTAATCCGGGAGTGGTACGAGGCCGCGATGCCGAAGGGCAATGCGCTGCCCGACCGCATCATGCGCAAGTACTTGCAGCACCACGCGCGGCGCTTGTTTGCCGATCCGGCAGGCAGCGACACGGACCACGTCGCCGGCATCGCGCCAGCCGCGCCGGCGCAGGGTGCGGTCGCGCGGGCTGCGTCGAAGCTGGCAAGCGCAGATCGCCCACTGCTCGTCGTCGGCAGCCAGGCGCTCGTCGACGCCGGGGCGGCCGGAGCGGTTGCGGCCGCCGTCGCCGACCTGGGAATTCCCGTGTATCTCTCGGGCATGGCCCGCGGCTTGCTCGGGCCCGCGCATCCGCTGCATCGGCGGCATCAGCGGCGCAAGGCGCTGAAAGAAGCCGACCTGGTGATTCTCGCCGGCGTGCCGTCCGATTTCCGGCTCGACTACGGCCGCCACGTGAGGCGCTCGGCGTGCCTGGTATCGGCGAACCGCAGCAGGGTCGACCTGAAACGCAATCGCAAGCCGGATGTCGGTGTCCTGGCCGATGCCGGACTCTTCCTGCGGGCGCTGGCCGACACCGTCGAGGCCGGAACCCACGACCGCTGGCGTGACTGGCACCTCGCGCTGGAATCGCGCGATGCCGAGCGAGAAGCCGAGATCGACGGGACCGCCGATCGCGACGCCGAGTACGTCAACCCGGTCGGGCTGTGCCGGCGCATCGATGCGGTATTGCCCGATGACAGTGTCATCGTTGCCGACGGGGGCGACTTCGTCGGCACGGCCTCTTATATCGTGAAGCCGCGCGGACCGCTCAGCTGGCTCGACCCGGGTGTGTTCGGGACGCTGGGCTGTGGCGCCGGGTTTGCGCTCGGCGCAAGCCTGTGCCGGCCGGACAGCGAGGTATGGATGCTGTTCGGCGATGGCTCGGTCGGCTACTCGCTCGCGGAGTTCGATACCTTCGCGCGCCACGACATTCCCGTAATCGCCGTCGTGGGCAATGATGCGGGCTGGACGCAGATCGCTCGCGAACAGGTCAAGATCCTGCAGGACGACGTCGGCACCGTGCTCGAGCGCAGCAATTATCACGAGGTGGCCACCGCGCTCGGCGGGCATGGCATCCTGCTGCAAAAAGCGGATCAGGTGAGCGACGGCCTGCGGGACGCGCGCAATGCGGCGCAGGGCCGCAAGCCCGTGCTCATCAATGCCTGGCTGGACAAGACCGACTTCCGGGAAGGCTCCTTGTCGATGTAGGCCGACGGATCAGCTGCTTTGTTGCCGCGGTGGTTCGGTCCGCGGTGGCGTTTCGGGCCGTGACGGCTGGCGCTCCGGTTCGGGCCGCGGAATCTGATCCGAGCGGCTGGGTCGCGGCGGCTCGCGCACGATGAACACTTCGAGTTCCGCCGGCGCATAAGGCGGCGGCAGCTCCGCACCGTTCTCGACGGCACTCGCTATCCTGCGCATCGGTTCCTCGATGTCGCTGGCCAGCTTCTTGCCGACGTCAGTCTCGGTGAGGATCCCGTAATCGCGCAGCGCGGAGCCGTAATCCTTGAGCTGCAGCTCAAGGATTACCGTGGCGTGCAGGAGCTTCAGGTAATCCATGCGGCTGAGCCAGCGACCGTCGTTGATCATTGCCCGTCGAAAGTGTTCCAGCTGTCCTTCGCTGTCTCCGCGTGCTGCGTGTATCCGCCCTTCCGCAATGTAGGTATAGGCGAGTTCGACAGCGCTCAGATCATCTTTGCGCCGCATTTCGTCGATGCGTTCCTGCGCATTGTCAAGCTCGCCCTTGTCGATCGCGGTGTGAACCTTCCTGTCGCGTGCAAAGAACTTCTTGGACACATACGGCTGCTTGCGCTCGTACACGAAATGCAACAGCGCCTTGTCGGCCTGCGCTTCGCCCGGCAGGTAGCGCCACCTGCGCACCGCTTTCGTGGCGGCTTCCTCGAATGCCTCGCTGCCACTCGAAGCTTCGATCATCGGGCGGTAGACCGTGCCGTCTTCGAGGACGTCGTAGCTCAGCAGTACCCAACCTTCGCGCCCGCGTATCAGTTCGGATTTCGGAAAATCGGGTATTGGCTGCTCGATGAGATGCAGGTGTTCACCCATCTGTACGTGTTCGCGCAGTTCCACTCGCTGCTCGGCCGCGTGCGCCCACACCGCAGCAAACAGCAGGAACGCCAGGACAGACTTCGGATTACGCATAACCGCCACCCCCGGCAAGATCGATCTCACCAGGAGCAAGTTTAGTTTACGGTCAGGTCTGCCGCCACAAACGGGAAATAACAATTGGCAATAGCGTGCGGGGCCCCGTCAGCTCGCTTCGATGTCAAACTGCACGTAACGATGACGGTCCGGGCTTTCGTCAATGAGCGCTACCGTGAAGGAGGAGGCAGCCGTGGGAGGCAATGTCTGGCGCAGATGCTCCTCCGCGGCTTCCATTCCGCTGAGGCCGTTTTCATGTGCATCGAGACAGAATTCCCTGATCAATAATGCCCGGCGGGAATACAGTTGCACGCGGTATGTGCCGGTGCCGCATTCAGTGCCCTGTTTCCTTTTTCGCGCCTTGAACTTCATTGTGTTTACGCTCGGCCTTTCGCACTTGTCCTGTCTAGAGACACGATTGATGCGCAAATACGGTTCCACATTGGTCATCCCGGATCACCGCTTATGTAGAATTGCCGTTGGAGAGCCCGCCAAGGCCTGCAAGGCGCGCATCTCGCGGTGCGACGTGACCCACCGACCGCTTTAATCCATTGAACTTCCACCGTACGATCTACGCCGATGACTGATTCTCAAGAAGCTCTGCGAATCGACCGGTGGCTGTATTACTGCCGGTTTTACAAGTCTCGCAGCCTGGCAACCGCCGCGGTATCCGGCGGACACGTCCGAATCAACGGAGAACGCACGACGCCCGGCACGCGGGTCAAGTGCGGTGATCGCATCGAGCTCGTGCGTGACCGCCTGCCGTATGTCCTGGACGTAACGGCGATCCCCGCGCAGAAGGGGACCTGCCACGGAAGCGCAGCGTTGCTACGCAGAGGACGAGGGGATCGTTCTCGAACGCGAGTCGCTGATACGGACATTGCGCCAGGACCGGATGCTGATGCCGAAGACGAAGGGGCGGCCGGACAAGCACACCCGGCGGCAGCTCATAAAGCGCAACAAGGGCTAGCCGTTCCGGCTGCTACAATCAAGCGGATTGTGGATGCGCACGAGGCTGTTATGACGTCCAGGGGGCGTTATCAACCGACGATTCGACGGCTGATGCTGGGGGCGGCGACATTGTTGGCGGCGGCATCGCCGGTGCCCGGACAATCACAGGAAACAACCGTGCCGGCAATAGCCGTCGATGCGGGTGCCTACCTGTCAGAATCCGTGCGAACCACGATAAAGAAAGCCGTAGTCATCGGCGGCGAAAGTCCGCCACGCGAGGAAATCGGTGGAAGTTATCGCAAGGAGACCGCGGGACTCGTCGGCGGCATGAACGAGGGTTCCCGACTCGGTACGATTTCGCAGGAGATCGGCGGCGTCAACGTCAACTTTCCGATCCCGATACTGACGATACCGGGTGCGATATTCGGCGGTCTTTCCGGCGCCGCGCAGCGCGAGATTCAGGCGTTCAGGGACGCGCTGGCGAAGGAACTGTCGGATGCTGAAAGTAAGCCACTTACAAACGACGGCCTCGCGCTGGACGTCTACCAGGAACTCAGCAAGCTCGCCAGCCCGGAAACGAAGCTCTTTGCCCCATCAGTGCCGATCCCCGAGGACACTGACGCCGTTCTCTTCGTCAGCTTCGAGGACGTCGGCATCGACGTCAAAGGTGACGAGGCAGTGCTCGCGGTTTCTGCCAAGGCGACCGTGCGCAATCCGGAGGACGGCCTGAAGATTTACGAGACGGTTGTTGCTTACGAGGACAGGGACACGCTGAAGAACTGGACGGCTGACGACAACGCGCTGTGGAAGGATTACGCAAATTTCGCCGCGCACTATCTCGCGCGCGAAATCACGGCCGTCCTCTTTGGCAGGACGGAGCCGGCACATCGACTGCAGCCGGCAGAATCCCCCACGGTATCGCGCGTGAAGAAGAACGACTGGCATGGGGCCAGCAAATCGAAAACACCGACACTCGCATGGCAAGTTCTGCCGCCCCAGGAATCAGCGAGCCCGGCCATCGCAGGGGCTGGCGAGGCAGACATCTATTACGACGTCGAGATCTACGACAACCAACGCCTGGTCTATTCGCAGCGCCAGGTGCCCGAGCCCACGCATACGCTGAACTACGAGATCGAGGCCTGCAAGACCTACCGATGGACCGTGCGGCCGTCTTACCGCGTTGACGGTCGGGTCCGTTACGGTGAGTGGATGCGCTCGCCACCGACAAAGGACGCCGACGACGAGGGCAGGGTACCGGCGGGCAACGGCAATGTGGGGCGCAAGGCGTCGCAGGCGCCGGCCTATGTCCAGGATTTTGCGCGGCTGCAGATCAAGTGCTGATGGCCAGCCGCTGCCCCGGTCCCTAGCGCCCGATTTCCTCGAGCATCTCGGTCATGGCGTTGGCGTGCGTGACCACCTGCGGCGTGCGCTTCAGCAGGGTCTTCATCGTGTCGTCGACAACGCCGGACGCATCCTCCAGGACCTGGCGGCCGGCCGGCGTCAGGGCGGCGATCGCGAGGCGCGCGTCGCGTTTGCTCCTGACTGTCGACACGATGCCGAGCTTTTCCATTGGCCGCAGCGCGCGGGTGACGCCTGACGGGGTCAGGCCGACGGCCTGCGCAAGATCCACGCGGCTGGCCTGCGAGCCCGGCGCATCCCCGAGTGCCCGCAGCAGCCGGTATTCCGCGAAGCTGATGCCGCGCACGGCGCCGAGGCTGTGGTCGAGGCGGCGCTCCAGGCGGTTCCAGGCACCCGCGAACGCGAGCGCGAGGCTTTGTTCCGGTGTGTGTAAACTCATCGGAAAAGCATAACAGATACGTGAGTTATCATGCAACAGACAAGGAGTGCGCAAGTATAGGCGCGGGCATTTCTGAGAATTGCTTCATAGCGGCGTGACGCGGATTCGCGCTACAAAAGGGTATCGTCGATACTGGGCCGGCCGCCATGTACGTCATCAATTCCTACGTCACATTTGCGATCTATCTCGTTGTTTTTCTTGCAGTCAGCGCGGCTGTATTCCAGTGGCAGCAGTCGCAGGCGGTCAGGCGCCGCGTGCTGCGCATGATGCTGACCTTCGGCATCGATGAGAGCACGGCGCGCAATGCGGACGCGCTGCTCGACCTGGACATGCGTGCCGTGCGGCGCCGTTGCCGCCGCTGTCCGGAGCCCGACACCTGCGAGCGCTGGCTCAACGGAGAGACAGTCCCGGGCAACGAGTTTTGCCCGAATGCGCCGCAATTTGCGGCCGTGGCGCCCGCCCGGCAATGCCGCATGAACTACGACCCCGGGCACAAGCCCGGCCGGCGCCTGGACATCTGAGGCCTATTCGGACGTAATCTGGGCGTCTTCGAGCAGCACCGGATAGCTGTAACCGGCGCCGAAATCCTTGTCGAGCACGATGTTGCCCGTGACCACGATCGTCTCACCGACGGCCGTGGCGGCCTTGGTCGTTACGATGAGGTCGTTGTCGCCCGCAGCCGCATCGCCCGAGCCGTCCTGGATGTGGATGAAATTCCAGCCGAGAATCCCGGGATTGTATTTCACCACCTTGCCGCGCAACGTGATTGGGTTGCCCGCCAGTCCGTCCTTGTTGGCATAGACGTAGGCGATGTTCTTGCCGTCTTCATAGGACTCGACGGCCTCCGCGGCGGTCGACGGAGCGTCTCCGCCGATGTCCGGGTGGCCGGCCGGCATTTCTCCGGAGGCCTGCGCCGCCGGCTGCGCGATCCCGGTCAGATTCTGCAGCCCGCCGACGAAATAGACCACGTTGAAGGTACGGTTGAGCGTCTTGCTCGTGAACCCGTTCATTGCCATGCCCTGGTCGGTCTGCACGACATCGCCAACCTCGACCGACGTCTCGAGGGCCGCAATCCAGCGCTGGTCCTGGCCCGTATCCATGAACACGTAGGTGTAGCCGCCTGAGTTCATGGTCTCCAGCACCTCGCCGCGGACCATGCCGGGCGGTACGGGGGCAGACAGCGCGGCGTTTTCGGCTGCCGGTTCGTCGGCAGGTTTCGAGCAGCCGGCGAGTACCGACAGCAGGCTTGCGGCGATCAGGGCAAGTACGAGCCTGGAAGCGAATGAATTCAAAACGGTTCTCCAAGTTTTTCAAGAGTGCGGTTTGTCGCACGTATATATAGCAGCCTCAATACGCGCAACTGCCTATGGTGATCTTCTCACAGCCCGGCAAGCACCTGCACATGCGCGCACGTGCTTGCGGCGAGCGCGTCCAGCGCGTACCCGCCCTCGAGGCTCGAGACGATACGCCCCTGCGCATGCTTTTTCGCAAGCTCGACGATGCGCTGCGTGATCCAGGTGTAGTCGTTGTCGGTCAGCAGCAGCTGCGCCAGCGGGTCGCCTGCGTGGGCATCGAAACCGGCGGACACGAAGATCAGCTGCGGGGCAAAACGATCGATTTCGGGCAGCCATTGTGCCTCGATGGCTGTGCGAAATTCGCTGCTTCGTGTGCCTGCCGGCAGCGGTACGTTCGCAATCCGCCCGGGCACGGAGGGAGCGCCCGTATAGGGGTAGAAAGGGTGCTGATAGCTCGAGCACAACAGGACCCTGTCATCGTGCAGAAATATCTCTTCGGTACCGTTGCCGTGGTGCACATCGAAGTCGAGGATCGCGACGCGCTGGACGGCACCGCTGGCCAGGGCGTGCGCGGCGGCGACCGCGATATTGTTGTAATAGCAGAACCCCATGGCGGACGCGGTACCGGCGTGATGCCCGGGCGGGCGCACGCAACAGAATGCCGTCGCGACCCGGCCCTCGAGGACGAGTTCGGTCGCGAGTACTGCGGCGCCGGCGGCGTGGCGGGCGGCCGGCAGGGTATTCGGGCTGAGCCAGGTGTCGGGATCGAGGTGCTCGAAGCCTTCACTCGGTGCGCGCGCTTCGAGCATCTCGAGATACCATGCGGCGTGCACGCGTTCCAGCTCGTCCCGGGTCGCAGCGCGTGCATCCACGTGCAGCAGATGGTCGTAGAGGTGCCGGGCGTGAAGGGCATCCGTGATGCTCGACAATCTTTGCGGGCATTCCGGATGGCCGTCCGCAACCTCGTGCCGGTCAAATATGGGGTGATGGAGAAGCGCTGTCGTCACGTAGAATCCCTGCCTGGCGACCGGTCATCTGTGTGAGCGGCGCGCCGCAGAAATGTAACACGGGAAGGGACGCATGCAATACGTAAGAGAACAGGGACCGGACATCGCTCCAATATTCGAAGCAACCGCGGTGGCACTGGTCGGCGCGAGCGAGCGTGAAGGCTCGCTGGGAACGGTCGTGTTGAAAAACCTCGTGGATGCGGGCTTCGAAGGATCGATATTCCCAGTGAACCCGAAGCACGAGACCGTCCAGGGCAGGCCGTGTTTCGCCTCCCTGAAGGACATCGATGAACCGGTCGACCTCGTTGTGATCGTGACGCCCGCAGCGGCGGTGCCGGACGTGCTTGACGAATGCGGTGCGTGCAATGTATCCGCAGCGGTCATCCTCTCGGCGGGCTTTCGCGAAGCCGGGGAGGACGGGCGTGCGCTGGAGCAGGCCGTTCTCGACAAGGCGAGGCGCCACCGCATTCGCTTCATTGGCCCGAACTGCCTTGGTCTCATGCGGCCCGCGATCAAGCTCAATGCAACGTTCAGCCAGCGCATGGCGAAACCCGGGCAGATCGCCCTGGTATCGCAATCAGGTGCAATGTGCACAGCCATGCTCGACTGGGCGAGCCCGCGAAACATCGGTTTCTCCTGCGTCATATCGAGCGGTATCGCCGCCGACGTCGATTTCGGGGAGATCCTCGATTACCTGGTGATCGATCCCGCGACGCACGCGATCATGCTGTACATAGAGGGTATCCACGAGCCGCGGCGTTTCATGAGTGCGTTGCGTGCTGCATCGCGCGCCAAGCCCGTCATCGTGATGAAGGCAGGGCGTTTTGCCGAGGGCAGCCGCGCGGCGGTATCGCACACCGGGGCGCTGGTCGGTGCCGATGACGTCTTCGATGCGGCGCTGAATCGTGCCGGTGTCGTGCGCGTACACAACTATTCCGATTTCTTCGCGGTGGCAGAGACGCTGCACACCGGCGTGCGGACGCTTGGCTCTCGGCTCGCGGTCGTGACCAACGGCGGCGGCCCCGGCGTGATGGCGGCCGACTTCCTCATGGATCGGGGTCTCGAACTCGCAGAGCTGTCTCCCGGCAGCTGCGGAAAGCTGGATGATCTGCTGGCTGAGTGCTGGTCACACGACAACCCGGTGGACGTTCTCGGTGACGCAAGTGCCGACCAGTATGCGGGGGCGGTCGAGGCGTGCCTTGCCGACAACGGGGTGGACAGCGTGCTGGCGATCGTCGTACCGCAGGCCATGACCAACCCGACGTCGATTGCAGAACGTGTCGTCGAGCTCAAGAAGCATGCGAAAAAGCCGATCCTCACTTGCTGGATGGGCGACGAGTCCATGCAGGCGAGCCGCAACCTGTTTCGCGAAAACGGTGTGCCGACTTACGGCACGCCCGAGTCCGCGGTCGAGGCGTTTGCGGCCGCGGCGGACTACCGCGCCAATCAGGAACTCCTGTTGCAGGTCCCGCAGGCGCTCGGCAAGCGCGCGAAGCCGGATCGCGATGGCGCGAAGTTGATTATCCAGAATGCCCTGGCGCAAAAACGCCGCGTGCTCGACCTCGTCGAGTCGAAGGCGCTGCTGGCTGCATTCGGTATCCCGGTGGTCCGCAGTATCCCGGCGCACGATCCCAACGAGGCGCTCGCCATCGCGGAAGAATTCGGTTTCCCGGTGGCAATGAAGATCCATTCCGCGGATATTTCTCACAAGACGGACGTCGACGGAGTGCGGCTCGGCATCAGCAGTGGCCGGGATGTGCAGGGTGCTTTCCGGGAACTCGTGGAGACCGCCAAGGAGCGGCGCCCCGACGCGAAGATTAAGGGGGTGCTGATCGAGCCGATGTGGCAGTCGCACTCCGGCCGCGAACTGATGCTTGGCGTCATCAACGACAACGTGTTCGGCCCCGTTATAAGCGTTGGCCTGGGTGGGACCATGGTCGAGGTCATTCGCGATCGTGCGATTGGCCTGCCGCCGTTGAACCGCTTTCTCGCCAAGCGCATGATCGCTGACACACGGGCATCGCGCTTTTTGGACGAGTTCCGCGGCCGTCCGGCCGCAAGCCGCCGTGCCGTCGAGGACGTAATCCTCCGGCTGTCCGACATGGTGTGCGAATTGCCATGGCTCGAAGAACTCGATATCAACCCGCTCGTCGTCGACGACGAAAAAGCCATGGCGCTGGACGCGCGTATCGTCGTGCGGCCCGTAAGTCCGGCGGCGCGCGAGTATGCACACATGGCGATCCATCCGTACCCGAGCAAGCTCGTCGACGAATACCGTCTGCTCGACGGCACCTACATTACAATTCGCCCGATCCGGCCGGAGGATGCTGAGACCGAGCGCGAGTTCGTCGACGGCTTGTCCGAGCGTTCCCGCTACCTGCGCTTCATGTACTCGCTGAAGAACATCACCATGCAGATGGTGTCCCGCTTTACGCAGATCGACTACGACCGCGAAATGGCGTTGATCGCGCTCATGGAGGAAAAGGGCCGCGAGCGGCAGATCGCCGTGGCCCGCTACGTGACGAATCCCGACGGCCGTAGCTGCGAGTTTGCCATCGTCGTCGCGGACGACTGGCACGGCAAGGGCATTGCAACCGAGTTGTTGCGGCGGCTCATCGATATTGCGCGAGATCGCCGTCTCGAGGAGATGGTCGGCATCGTGCTGCGCGAGAACAAGGGCATGATTGCACTCGCGAAGGAACTCGGTTTCGATCAGCAGCGTTCGCCGGATGATCCCAGCGTCGTGATGATGACGCTTAAGTTGTGACGGCTGCCGCGCCGGCGCGCAGCCGGCGCGGCGAGTCCCGGGCGTTCATTCCTGGAAAACGAATCCAGTGTCCTGTAGCCCGAAGGGTCCCTGGCCGCCCCAGAGAATGAAGCGGGCACCCGTCCAGACGGAAGCAGTCCCCGAACGAGCAGTCGGTCCACCGAGGCTGTCGATCGCCTCCCAGCTGCCTGATGCCGGGTCGAAAAAATAGCCGCCGTTTTCGGCGTCGCTCCAGACAAACAGCCGTGAACCGGTCCAGTGCGCCTGGATGTCGTTCGTGCCGAGGAACGGCTCACACTGGTTCGCCGTCCCCCGCCAGCTGTCCGTGAGCGGATCGTAGAAGCGCAAGGTCGGCGTCTTGACCGGGAAACCGCCGCTGTCGATGAAGCTCGGCTGGCCGCCGTCCCACAGGATCACCTCGGTGCCGGTCCACACTGCCTGCGCGTCGCCGAAACCGCTGCTCGTCACTGAGGGGCTCATCGGCGTCCAGGTGTCGGTGGCCGGGTTGTAGCGGGCGCCGTCGGCAAGCTTGCTGCCGACCACCGGCGAATCGACGCCGCCCCAGACGATGAACTCCGTGCCGGTCCAGGCGTAGGCCATATCCACTCGGGGCGAGGGCGCATTCTCCGTCGACATCGGCGTCCAGGTATCTGTCATCGGGTCGTAGCGCGCGCCCGTGTCCAGTGCCCGGTTGCCGGGGCTCGCGCCACCCCAGACAATCATCTCGGTGCCAGTCCAGACGGCCGCGTGCTCGCGGCGCGGCGAGGGCGCGCCCGCGGAACTGACTGGCTGCCAGGCGTCGGTGCCCGGGTCATAACGTGCACCGGAGTCTGTATTGCCGCCCCATGCGATCATCTCCGTGCCGGTGAATACCGCGCTGTGACCGGACAGCGCCGGTGCGCCAGCCGTGCTCATCGGGCCCCATGCATCGAGTGCGGGGTCATAGCGTCCGCCCGTGTTGGTGTCGACGAATGCGCCGATACCGGGGTCCCAGCCGTGACCGCCGAAAACGATCACTTCGCTGCCGTTCCAGATCGCCGTGTGCTCGAAACGCTCGAAGGGCGCGCCGGCCTGGCTGGTCTGGCTCCAGGAACCGACAGGGATGGTGTTCGCCGTGGTGAACGACCACGCGAAGTCTGCGCCGAGCGCATTGCCTGCGAGATCTGCGATGCCAGCCGCAAGCCTGGCTTCGTAGCCGGTGTCGCCGATCAGCGGCAGCAACGGGTCGAGTACGGCTGTCGTGCCGGCGTAGCTTACCGAGGCCTCGATCGCAGCGCCGCCGGATTCGATGAGAGTGAATGTTGCGCTATCGACCGTTGACGCATCGAGTGGCTCGTCAAAGGTTGCGAATACGCCCCCATTCGGCGCCGCGCAGGTGGAACCGGGATCCGGGCTGACCGCGGTTACCTGGGGGGGCGTAACGTCGGGGTTCCTTGCAGTCGTGAAATTCCAACTGGCGTCGCTGCCCATCGTGTTGCCGCCGAATTCGTCTTCAACGAGGCCGCCAATCTTGACCGTGTATTCCGTCGAGTAGAGGAGATCGAACTGAGGCTCAAACACCCAGCGGGAATTGACCTCATCGTAGTCCCTGAAGCCATTCACCTCGAATCCGTCCGGATCGGTCACGGTGAAGCGCTCGCCCGTCAGGCTGCTGCGCCGCATAGCCTCGCTGAACGTCACCGCGATGCTGCGATTGACAGGGACGTCGAGCGAATCGGGAGCCGGCACTCTGCCGATGATTACCGGGGCAACGACGTCTTCTTCGCGGATAACATTGATCGTCGCGGTGCCGCGATTGCCGGCATTATCCGTTGCCGCGATGTTGATGACGTTGTCGCCGAACTGCAGTTCGATCTCGCCGCGCGGAATACTCCAGCTCGAAACCCGCTGGAAACCGAGGAACGTATTCTGGCAAAAGGACCTGATGCCGCCGAGGCCGCTCTGTCCGGTGGAGTCATTGCGCCATGTCAGCGTGAGCTGAACAGGCTGTATCGCGGCGCAGTCGGCGTCGGCGGGCGATACGAACGCATTGCCGGCAATCCCGATACTGGGTGCCCGGGTAGAAAACGTGCCGCTGCCGTTGATCGGCTCGCGAATGTCGAGCCAGCCGCTGTTGCCGGTATCGATTTCGTCGTCGCCGCCGCCACCACCGCCGCAGGCGGCGAGCAAGACCACCATGATTATTGCCAGACCGTGTTTCATCGCTTGCCTCCCCAATCAGATCGTCGTATTGATGGCATGTAGTCTGGCGTCGACGGCAGGGGCTGGCCTGAGGTTCGCGTGATGATGGCCTGAGGAGTTTCCAAGGACCCGGTCGTGCGACAGGAATCCGTTTAAACAGGAAAATTATGTAAGGTCTCTGGAAACGCCTGCCTATCGCCAGCCGCTGGGCGGGCCGGCGTCAGTGCGGAAGCCCGCGAATTCGCTCGCCGCGGATGCTCAGCGCAGCTGGCTGTCTTTACTGCCGCGGCGGTTGTAGCCGCTCACCGTCTTGCGGTGCTTGTCGTGTTCGGCCTGGCATGCAACGCAGAGCCGTACACCCGGCACAGCTTCACGCCGCGCAGCCGGGATTTCCTTGCCGCATTCCTCACAGTGTTCGCGGCTTTCTCCTCGCGGTAATTCGCTCCGGGCGCGCTGGATGGCGTCCTCGACCGTGGCGTCGATCTGCTCTTGTACCGCTCCGTCTTTGGCAAAGCCGCCGGCCATCAGTCACCCTCGAAGCCGCCGGGTTTTCCGCGGCACGTGTCCGGCCAATCGTCGTTCATCCGGTATTCAACCATGCCGTTGCCTCCGCATATCTCCCCAACGGTGCGGGTTTCAACGCTCGTCGTTCAGCACGGCGCCAACCCGTTCCCGGTAAGCGTTATGGCAGGCGATGCAGGCGGTAACCATCCCCTGGTAGGCTTCGAGCGCAGCGACGCGATCGCCGTCCCGCGCAGCTTCATACATCTCGAGCGATAGCTCGTGAACCTGGACGTCGAAGTTGGTGAACACCGGCATTTCGGCCCCGAGTTCCTCAGCGATGCGCTCGACATCGGCCGCGGGGACCCTGGGATGTTCGGCGATCGCCAGCGCGCCTTCTGCCACCTTGGTGAAATCGTCCATCAGGAACCCGTCGGACACGTCCAGGAAATTCTGGCGAAGCTCCTGCATGATTGCTTTGAGATTCGCAGGTTCACCAGCGAGTGTGAGTGCGGGAATCAGGATCGCGGCGATACTCGTGAGAGCCATCCAGGTAAATCTCGGCATATCGATAACACCTCGGCCGTTTCTTGTCATTCGAGAGGGGATTGTAGCCGCATATGACGTCCGGGTGCTTGGTGCTGCCGGCGGCCAATCGGTAGAAGTCCTGATTTCCGGACAACTGCCCGCGTGCTAGCTTTTGTTTATGAACACCGCTAGTCACAAGGACGTCGTCCGACTGTTCCCGGGTATCCAGGATCACACGGTCGTGGAGATCCTCGATGCGCATCCGACGCTCGGCGATGTCGAGGCAGCGCTCGCGTTGTTGCAGGATGCCGACGAAGGCCTGATCGGCGTCAAGCAGCGCCACGGCGACCGCATCAATCGCGTGCTCGATATCCTGGCTGCGTCCGACTATCGCCGGGACGATCTCGACGAAGCTTAGCCGGACGGGCTTCTGCGTCTTTCAGGTACTGCGCACATCGTGCCGCTTGCGGCGCATCGGTCTGCTGTTTCCATGTTGAACGGCTGACGTCCACAAAGATACGCCCGGCACGCGCGCTCGAGGAGCGGCATGGTACTCCGCGGGACACGCGCCCCCGGGCGTCGTTGCTACGCCGCGGACCCGCGATCGTTGCGGTCGGATGCCACGGCGGCGAGCAGGTTCCGGTTGTGGCGCCGGCCGAACAACTCTGTTGCCCAGGCCTGGCCGCGCACGAGATGGCCCGCCTGCATGTTCGGGATGGAGCCTTCGTCAACAGGCCGTTCCGACTGCCCGTTGCCCGGCAGTGCGCCAGCGGCGAGCGAAACTGCGAACGCCACACCGGCGAGAAGTGCGGCCCCTGAAGCCGCAGCATGCTTGATTCCCATTGCCAACCCTCGTTTTTTTTCTTATTCGGGGGAGTTCACTGAACATACCGCCTGTTTGCCGGTCGGGCAAACCCTGCAGGCTGCAGCGGGAAATCCGGTCGGGAAAAACGGCCAATCCCCGTGCCGCGAACAGATTCTGTTAACACGGCCGCGCTCGGGCGGACGGGGCTGCCGGCAAAAGCGCGCTATGGCCAGTTGTCTACTTTTCAACGACTTATGAGATAGCGCTCAATAAGATTTTACATAAGGCCCCAAAGTAAATAGACTGCGCAAGCTCAACAAATAATCAACAAGAGCCTTTAAACCCTTGTTTAAAAAGGCCGACCATATGAAATCAATCGTCGAACAATACAACGCCTGCCGGCATCTCGAGACGAACGAGTCGGAGGCGCCGTCGATCCCGGTCCTCGGCCGTCTTTGCCGCTCGCCGATGAAACGCCTTTCGCGCATGTACCGCGACGGTGCACCAGCAGTGATGCTGGTTAGTCACAGCCGGTTCGCGGCCGGCTACGTCCTTGACCGTTTCCTTGCCACCGTGGATGAGCAAACGACGCTGATTCGTATCGAGCAGTCGTTCGACGATCCCGCGGCGTTCATGGACCGCATCATGAGTTGCATCGGCTTCGAGATGGAGTCGACGAGTCTTGCGCATCTCCAGCAGGCGTTCGCGCTTTTTTTACGCTACCAGAAGACTCGCCGGCAGCGTACGGTGCTGGCGATCCGCGACATCGATGCGCATGGCGGACAGGTGCTGGCCACGATCCGCGACCTGATCGAGCAGGAATCGGCCAACAAATTCGGGCTGACGGCTATTGTGACAGGCCCCGCGACTGATTCGGTGGAGCCGGTGGACCCGATGCTCGATACCATCTCGCTACAGGCGACGGAGCGAATTATCCTGACGCCGTTCGTCATGTCCGAGACCCGCGAGTTCATTCGTGAGCGCTTCGAGCGCAGCGCGACGAACGGTTCGGGAGCCGCCGGCGACAGGCCGCGCTTCGAGGTCTACGCCACGCAGCTCATCCACGAACTGAGTTCCGGGGTGCCCGAGACCGTCGACCTGTTGTGCCGCGAATCCGTCGATGTCGCCGAGCACTGTGGCTGCAGCGTCATTTCCACGGCCGAGGTCAAGGCCGCGGCCCGGATGGTCGGCCTTTTGCCGGAGGAGGCCGACGAGCAGCAGGACACCACGGCAGCAACGGACGATTCGCCCGGCCACCTGATCATCAGGGTTCAGGGGCAGCCCGAGAAGACCATCGCGCTGAACGGTAGCAACGTGCTCATCGGCCGGGACAAGCTGTGCGACATCTGCGTCGATGACGCGCAGGTCAGCCGGCTTCACGGATTGATCGCGCGGGCTGCCGAAGCGGTCTACTACCTCGACCTCGGAAGCACCAACGGTTCCGCGGTAAACGGCGAAACGGCGCAACGCCTCGCGCTGGCGAACAACGATGTCATCGCGATGGGAGACGTGCGCATCATTTACTCGCTGAAGGGCTCACAAGATGCCGGTGACGTCGACCTCGATGCGACCGATACCTTTGAAGTCGCGAAACTGGAAGGGCAGTCCCCCATCAATTACGTCGGCAATGGCTTTCGACGACCCGGGAAAACCTGATCCGCGCCGCGAGCGGCCTTACACTATTCCACGCGCGCTCTTGACGAGATCGTAGGCAGCGTTGATTTCGCGAGAGCGTTCCTCCGCGACCGCCCGCATGCTCTCGGGCAGGCCCCGCGCGGCAAGCTTGTCGGGGTGGTTCTGGCTGATGAGTTTACGGTAGGCGCGCTTGATCTCGGCCGGGCTCGCGTCCGGCGATACGCCCAGCGCCGCGTAAGCGTCCGCAAGGCGATCCGCGGGGGGCGTCGTGCCGCGGGCGGACGGACCCGCGCCGCCTGCGCGAAGCAGCGCCTCGAGCTGTGCGACATCGTGTTCGCCGAGCCCCAGGCGCCGCGCAATGCGCACCAGCATCTGGTGTTCGGCAGGATCCACCCGGCCGTCCGCCGCGACGGCCATGACCTGGAGTTGCAGGAACAACTGCACCAGCGGTGCGCGGCCGCGGCTCATGCGTGCGAACTGGTCGACGGCACCATCGAGATCGAAATCCGGCTGCTTGCCGCGTGAGAACGCCGCCTTGGCCGCGCGGCGTTGTTCTTCCTGCAGCCTCAGCATGCCGAAAATGCGCTCGACCGCGTCGATCTCGTCACGGGTAACCACGCTGTCGGCCTTGCACAGCGCGCCCATGACGGCAAAGGTCGAGTCGATCAGCTGGGACTGCACGATGCGCAGCCCGCCGATGACGGATCGCCGCAAAATGACGCCGGCCGCATAGCCCAGGGCTGCGCCGATGAGCAGGCCGCCGACGCCGCCAAACAGGGCGCCGAGCAGGGCGCCGATCACCACGAGAAACATCCGCGTAGTCTAGCAGCAAGGACATTCCAGGTTTGCCAGCCGTCCATTCGGAAGACGTGCTCGCGGTGTTTTGTTTATCATGACCCGTTGTGACACACACTGGGGTACATGATGAATTACCGCCATCTCGGCAAGGCCGGCATCCAGGTCAGCGAACTGTCCTTCGGTTCCTGGGTTACGCTCCATACCCAGGTGGGCGTCAGGGAGACGGTAGAAATGATGGCGGCGGCCTACGATGCCGGCGTTAATTTCTTCGATAACGCGGAAGGCTACGCCAACGGCATGTCCGAGGAGATCATGGGCGAGGCCCTCAAGCGTCTCGGCTGGCGCCGCGGCAGCTACCTCGTTTCGACGAAGTTGTTCTGGGGGCTGCACGACAATCCGAACGAGACGAACACGCTGAATCGGAAGTACCTCCTCGAGGGCATCGACAGTTCCCTGGGGCGACTGGACCTCGACTATGTCGACCTGCTGTTTTGTCATCGCGCCGATCCCTCGACACCCATCGAGGAGACCGTGTGGGCGATGCACAACATCATCGAGCGCGGCAAAGCGCTGTACTGGGGCACCTCGGAATGGGAGGCGGCGGACATCCAGTATGCGATCGATGTCGCCGAGAAATACTGCCTGCACAAACCCATCGTCGAACAACCCGTCTACAACCTGTTCGAACGGCACCGTTTCAGTGAGAGCTACCGCCAGGTCTACGAAGAACAGCGCTACGGCTCGACGACCTGGAGCCCCCTCGCGTCCGGTACGTTGACCGGCAAGTACCAGAAGGGTGTCCCCGAAGGTAGCCGCGGCTCGATCGAAAGCCTCGCCTGGCTGCGCGACCAGATAACCGATGCCGACAGGCTCGCAAAGGTCGCCGCGCTGCAGCCTCTCGCGGAGCAGATGGGCGCGACCCTCGCGCAGTTTGCACTGGCCTGGTGCCTGCAGAACCCTTGGGTGAGCACGGTGATCACCGGCGCAAGCCGCGTCGAGCAGGTGCATGAGAATATGCAGGCCGTGAAGTTCATCGACCGGTTCACACCGGAACTCTTGGCCACGATCGACGAGATTTTTGCCTGACGCGTTGCTCAGCGGCGAATGACGGCCTCGATCTCCTCGACCTGGCCCTTCGTCACCGGGTAGAAACTGCCCAGCGTACAGGTCATCCCGGTACTCCATGCGCCCCAGTGCCACGGTGCGCGCGAGTACCATGGCCACTCGAACCAGTCATCGACGGCGAAGCGGTCCGTACTGCAGATATGCGAAGAACTGTGCGGACGCAGCCGCAGAACGGAGCCGTGTCGCAGGTCGGCGCACCGATGGCGCAGAACGTTGACCCATTGCCGGTCGCCCCTTCCCGTGAACAGCAGGTGTTTCTCGTCGAGCGGACGTATTCCCCTGTACTGGGACTCCGACAGGCAGCGCCGGGGCTGGCCGTACTCGCTGGTTGACAGGGTCAGTATGTCCAGGATGTCGGCCTCGATCGCCTCGCGCCGGTCTTCATCCTGCGGCGAGGTTGCACACCCGGTGACGAGCAGCAGTGCGGCCGTCACGAAGACGGCTGATCGTCTTGCGCTCATGCCGTGCTCCTGTCGTTATCGACAGGAGCACGCTATCAGGCTTCGGTTGTTGCCGATATAAGGGATGCCTGCAGGCGTTATTTCGCCTCCATCAACACGGTCATGCTGTCGGCTATGACACCGTCCGCCGTGGCGGCGGCGCGGCCCTCGTCGGAGGACAACATGTCGTGCAGCGCCTGCATGTCCTTCACCGCAATGACCAGCCCCGTGAGATTCGGGCTGTCCTCGCTCTGGAAGGTGTGGACGTGCGCGGCGCCGTTGGCGCGGAACAGGTCGTGCCGGCTGTCTTCGCCGCGCCAGGCGGCCAGCCATTTTTCGGCATCCTCGACTTCGTGCAGGATCATCACATGGGGATGGCCCATACCCTTGCCCTGCATGCGGTGCTTGCCCTGCATCGGTTGATCCGGCACTGCAGGAGGATTGTTGCTGTTCCAGATGTCATTCGAGATGCGCCACTTGCCATCTTCGCCTTTCAGCCAGGTTTCGATGAACTTGCCGTTGTCCACGACGCTGTCACCGTGCAGTATCTTGTAAGCTGCCGATCTTGTAAGCGATGTTGTTCTGCATCGTGATCTCTTCGATCACCGTCTGCCCCGTCAGGTCGGCTTCCATCATTCCGCCGAACGTTGCACGCACGCCTTCGGCGCCACGCATCATTTCTCCGTTAGGCGGCATGATTCGGGCGTCGCTCGTGTAGATCATGGTCAGGGTATCGAGGTCTTTGGTGTTTAGCGCTTCTTGCCAGGCCGTCGACAGGTCCTCGATGATCTTCGGGTTGCCGGGAGGTGGCGCCTGGTTGCAGGACGCGATGATCAGGGCCAGGCCCAGCGGGACGATAGCGAGAAGTCTCTTCATGTTTTTTCTCTCGATTGAGTAGCAGGCGGGTCAGGGCTTCCTGAACAGGAACGTGAATCGGTCGGTATTCCCGGTCACGGTGCGGCGCCCGACTTCGTAACGCAGTTCGTCATCAGGGCGGTAATGCAGGTCGCTGTAGCCCACGAACTCGAAACCGATATCGAGCATCTCCTTGATGACGAGGACCGGGTCGATGCGGCGGCGATTCTCGGGATTCTCGGGCTCCATGTGCCGCTTCGTATGGTCGACGACGCCGTACAGCCCGCCCGACTTGAGGACGTCGAACACGGCCCGATTCATGCGCTGGCGGGACTCCGCATCGAAATTGTGAACGTTCCGGAACGTGAGCACCATGTCGACGCCGGAGATCCCGAAATCGAAATCATCCAGCGCGTAGTAGCGGCTGCCTTCCGGCCGACGGATGTTAGCGTCGGTCTCGATGACTTCGACCTTCTCGAAGCCGGGTTCGGTCAGCACGGTATCGGAGACGCGGCCCGTGCCGATAGCAACGTAGAGCTTGCCATTTTCTGCCAGCACGGGGGCGAGAACGCGCGTATACCAGCCGCCACCCGGGATCAGTTCGAGAACGGTCATGTCGTCCTCGAGGCCGAAGAACCTGAGGGTCTCCAGCGGCTTGCGATTGCGGTCGCGCTCTACATCGGCTTCGGGGCGGGATTCGGCGGCAAGCGCGGCTTCTACCTTGGCATCGATCTCACCGGCATGGACGAGGCCGGCCAGCAACAACAGGACAAGCGGGAACCAAACTCTCACGGGCATGCTCCTTCAAACTGGGTGGTTGACGTACCGGCACGGGGGCTCGCCGCGCCGCAAAGTTGCGCAAGACTACCAGCTTGTGGCGGCTCATGCCTACCGGGGCTGCACGGCCGACGCCCTCGGCTACCCGACGATCTTCCAGCTGCCGTCCGGCTGCAGGCAGGCCGTGCCGTTCACTTCCTGGCCCGGGTCACCGCCTACGGTCGCGTCGAGCTCGAATTCGCGGCACGGAGCGCCCGAGGGCTCTTCGTACGTGCGCGTCGGCGTTACCGTGTATTCGCGTCCATTGTCCGGGTTGGTCCAGGTCGTCGATTGCCCGGTACGGTTGCTGTTCAACGCCTCCGCGGTCTTCATGCGATCGACGTCGTCCATGTTCTGGCCGATCTGGCGGCCGACCATGGAACCGGCCATCGTGCCAACGATGATCGCGGCCGTCTGGCCGGTGCCGTCGCCCACTTGGGAGCCGAGCACGCCGCCAAGGACGCCACCGATGACCTCACCCTGCTGGGCATGCGTCGTGGTCTCGCAGCCCGTCAGTCCCGGCAAAACAAACATCGAAGCGGCGACCGGTACGAGAATCGCCCAGCCTCTGACTTTCGCATTTTTATCGCTCATCGCTCGAATACCTCCTTCTACTTCGACGAAATCCGTCTCGATATGGTTCCATCATCGTGTGGCTGCCTCAGATTTCCTGCAAGCGCACGCCCCGGGTCGCGGCTCCAGAGCCGCTCCTACAGGCAAGCGGCCTTCTGTAGGAGCGCTTCTCGAAGCGCGACCGGCCACAAAAAAGCCCCGCTCGTGGCGGGGCTTCCTGATCACCTGGCAGTTACGATTACTGTCCCCAGTAGAACCGTCCCAGCAGCGTATACGCGGTTACGTCGTCACCCCATTCGCCGTACAGGCCCACGGCAAAGGCGGGCGTAATGCTGTACAGCCCGCCGAGAACCAGTCCCGTCTCGTCGCCGCTGTCGTTAAGGTCGACATACTTGATAGCCCCCTCCAGCTCCACCTGCTCCGTGGCGGCAAAGCGAATGCCGACGCCGAAGCCGAAGCCATTGTCGTCGTCGTCGCCAAAACCGGGCACGTCGATTTCGACGTACTCGTACGACAGGCGCGCCCAGGCATCGACAACGGGCGACAGTTCGGTGTTGTAGCCTACGCCGATGTCGAACGTGGATGCATCGATGCCGAAGTCGAGATCCGCCGCGGTATACGACGCAAACGCATGAAAGTCTTCGTGGAACGCGAACGACCCATCGATGCCCAGTGCGTCGCCATCGACGTTGATATCGTCGAAGTCGATCATGCCGTAACCGAACGACAGCCAGTTGTAGTCGAAATCCTCTGCGACGGCCGTGGCCGAACACGCGAGGCATGCAATGAGTAGTGATGAACGCAACATGACGTTCTCCTTAGCTTTGCCCAAGTAGGTCGAATGCTAACGGGGTGTGACATCCGCATTGTGCTTCGGTTCACAGATTCGACTAAATGATCGATACGGTCAAATTAAAGCAGTATTCGCGGGTCCGTAAGGCGCGAGCCACGGTCGCTTGTTGCAGATAAGCAACGTAGATACTGTCGTGTAGACTTCGCACATGGCCGCCCGTCGACCGTTTCTTTCCAAATCGCGCCTGATTTCGGCATGGCAGTGCCTCAAGCGCGTGCACCTTGAAAAGCATCATCCCGGAGTTCGGTGTGATCACGCCGCAGGTCCGTTCACTGTGGGCGACGGGCCATCGAGATCGGTGCTATATCGCAGCAACTCTATGGCACGCCCGACTCGGTCGAGATCGAATACGACAGGCGCGTCGGTCGCCTGCTCGCGAGGACGCGCGAGTTGATCGACGGCGGCGCGGACTTTCCGATCTTCGAGGCAACGTTTCGGTATGAGGGTGTGCTGGTGCGGGTCGATGTACTGATGCCGGATGCTGGCGGCTGGCGCATGATCGAGGTAAAGGCGTCGACATCCGTCAAGGACTACCACGTACTCGACTGCGCGATCCAGGACTGGGTGCTGCGCAACTGCGATATCGACGTTACGACGGTTTCGCTCGCCCACATCAACAACCGCTTCGTCTATGCTGGCGACGGCGACTACGACGGCATCCTCGTCGAGCACGATCTGACGGACGAGGCGCGCGGCCTGGAGCCCGCGGTTATCGAACTGGTAGCCAGCGCCCGCGATGCGGTTGCCGGCCCCAGGCCCGACGTGAATGTCGGCGCCCACTGCAGCAGTCCTTACGATTGTCAGTTCATGGACTACTGCTGGCCGACGGATACGGCGTACCCGGTATCGGGTCTCGGTGGCGGCAAGGCCAGGCTCGGCGAATATGTTGCGCTGGGTTACCGCGATATCCGTGACGTGCCGGCCGAGCTGATCACCGCCGAGACCCAGCAACGCATTCACCGCGTAACCTGTAGCGGGGCGCCTGAATTGCTGGACGCTGCGCGTCGCGAGCTCGGGGCACTGCCATACCCGCGCTATTACCTCGACTTCGAGACGATAGCGCCCGCGGTGCCGTTCTGGGCGGGCACACGTCCTTACGAGGCAGTCGCTATCCAGTGGTCGTGCCACATCGAGGAGACACCCGGTCGATTTCGGCACCGGGAGTTTCTCGACCTGTCGGGCGCTCCGCCGATGCGGCCGCTGGCGCTCGAGCTTATCGAGTGCCTGGGAGACACGGGGCCGGTATTCATGTGGACGCGCTACGAGGAAGGCGTACTCAACAACCTGGCCGGGCTTTACCCGGACCTCGACACACCGTTGGCGAAGATCATCGATCGCCTTTACGACCTGCATCCTGTCGTGAAGGCGAACTACTACCATCCGGACATGGTCGGGTCCTGGTCGATCAAGGCGGTTATGCCGACGATCAATCCCGATATGGACTACGCGAAACTCGAGGGCATCAGGGAAGGAACGGCGGCCTCCGACGGATTCATCGAGGCGATCCAGGCAGCGACCAGTGCGGAACGTAAAGCCGAACTCGACGCGCAGCTGCGCCGATACTGCCGCTTCGATACCGAGGCCATGGTCGAGATCGTGCGCTTCCTGACCCGTTGATTTTCGCGAAACCGTCGCTATCTCGCATAGCGTGAACATGAATTGCTAAAGTGGAAAAGCTGTGGCCACCAGAAGCAAGAAGAAAACGAGCAAAAAGAAAGCCAGCAAGCCGAAAGAGATGAATACCGCTGCGCCAGCGAGCCGCGCTTCCGGCAACAAGTACGTGCTGGTCGACTTCGAGAACGTGCAGCCGAAGAACCTGGAACTTCTGAAGGAGCATCCGTTCCGTGTGCTCGTCTTCATCGGCTCCAACCAGGCGAAGCTGCCGCGGCACGTGGTGGTTCCCATGCAGGCACTCGGAGAAAAGGCGCAATATGTCGAGATCGCCGGGAGCGGGCCCAATGCGCTGGACTTTCACATCGCCTATTACATCGGCGAGCTCGCCACCCGGGAGCCGGATGCGCACTTTCACATTGTCAGCAGGGACAAAGGTTTCGATCCTTTGATCCTGTATCTCAAGAACAGGAAGAAGATACGCATTCGCCGCGAAACCGATCTCGCCGAGATACCGGAGCTCCGGATTCCGGATACCACGAGCCGCGACGAACAGATCGATGCAATCGTCAAGAATCTGCGTCAGCGTGGCCATTCGCGGCCTCGCAAGGTAAAGACGCTTCAGAACACCATCAATACGCTGTTCACCAAGAAGCTCGATCAGGCCGAACTGGATGCGATCACGGACGAGCTGCGCAAACGCAGCCTGATTGTTATCAAGCAGAACAACGTCAGCTACCGCCTGAAACCATAGTCGCGGTTCGAGAACCGCTCCTACAGATACGCCGAACCCGGCCGTAGGAGCGTGCTTCAGCGCGCGATCAATCTCCGATCGCGGGGCGAGCCCGCTCCTACGGATCTGTTGAACGCTGCCGTAGGAGCGCGCTTGTCGCGCGATCAGGGCCCAATCGCGGCTCGCGAGCTGCTGCTAGTACTGCATCAACGCGCGGATCTCGTCGTCGAGGCCGGTCATCTCCCAGCGGGCCAGTGAAATCGGGATACTGTCGATGCGGTTGAGCGTGTCGAAGAAGTCCTTCAGCCGGAACGCATCTTCCCTGTCTTCGACCTGTTTCGCGTAGTCCGCCAGCGTGCGCTCCAGCAGGTACTTGCCGGTTACGTAGCTGGTCCCGTACCCGGGCTGCCGAAGATAGAGGTGCTGCTCGAAGATCAGGAGCTCTTTCTCGGTCTTCATCCAGCCGCGGGGCGTCCATTCCATGTGTACGCCGCCCGCTTCTTCCATGGTCATCTCGTTGGCGTGCGCATACAGCGAGCCGAGGCCGCGCGCGGCGCGCTGCGCGAGCAGTATCCAGACGAGTTCCCGCGAACGCGGGCTGTCGGCGTAGAGCCCGGCATGCATGAACATCTCCTCCACGCCCGTGGCGGTGCCCTCGTTGCGGCTGTCAAAAATGTTGTAGAGCAGGGCGCCCTGGCGTATCGGGCTCGGGTGCGGTTCGTTATCCATGCGCGCCAGTTCGAACCAGTGGTAGAAATGCGTGAACAGCGGTGCCGGGTCGTAGTGCGCCGTGATCCAGAAGAAATTGCGCTTCTCCTCGGGTACATACGCGCCCAGGTGGTCGAGCAGCGCCGGCTTCATGTAGTCGGCGACGGTGACGATTTCCTTGTCTTCCAGGAACTTCATGATGCGGTCGACGGCTTCGCGCGCTTTCGCCTCGTATTCCTCGGGGGAGTTCGCGGCCACCATCGGCGGCAGCTTGCGGTTGCGCTGCTCCTCGAGTTTCAGCGACGCCCATGCGCGATCCAGTTCGCGCTTCAGCAGCCGCACCTCGTCTTCCCACGTCAGGGGCACCAGGTGCACGTTTTGCTGGTACCAGGTGTAGTTGTCCCTGCCGATGCCCGACGGTCCGGTTTTCCCGGGCGCCTCGGCTTCGAGCCAGCTGATAAGCTCATCGGTTGCGTTGATTGCTTCCCTTATGGCCGCGGCAAGTTCGGCGCTCGCGTCGTCGCCCACCGTCTCCGTGAGCTGTTCCAGCACCTTGCGCTGGCCGCGAATGTCACGGATACCCGTCACCCAGAGATCGCGGGCATTGCCCGTGAGATTGACCTTTGCCTGTTTGGTGAGCGGTGGAATTACGGCAAGCTCTCGGGCAAGCCGCCGCTGCTCCTCGTCACTGAGCGGAAAGTCATAGGTCCAAAGCTCGACAACAGCATGATGGGTGGGTCCCTCGTGTGCCGGCACATCGCTGCGATAGGTCCACACGGTATTGTAGAAGGCGGGGTCGCGTGCCCAGGGTTTCAGGACGCGACGATTGAAGTCGTAGCCGTTCATTTCGGCGCGCACGAGATGCCAGTCTACCTGCTCGGGAATAGGCCAGTCGCTGATGTCGAAGGCGTCGAGGCGCGCGCGCAGTTCGAGGTACTCCGGTTGCCGTACCGCGAAGCGCTCCGCTGTGTAGTCGGGCGCGCCGTTCAGTAGCGACGGTGATTCGAAGGCGCGCCAGTCCCTGAACAGGGTAACGAGGTCGTCGTGATTTTCAGCCTCGACATTACCCGGGACCGCTGTGAGGACGAGCGCAGCGAGCATAGCGGTGCGTGAGAGCTTGTGTATGTAAACAGCCATGATTGGAATTGTTTGAATGGGCCAGCGGCTACTATAGCGCGAGTTGACGCCCAGGATTACGGCAGCGATGAAAATAGCGCCGCTTCAGTAGGGCCGGTAGGGCTTCCCGAAGTGAATCACCAGGCCTGCCAGAAGCAGAGCCAGGGAGGCCCACATCGAGATGCGCCAGTAGCTGGTTGCGGGCTCGACGATCTTGAACTGCTCGACATAAATGGTTTCGCAGGCGCCGTTGCCGGTGTCGGTCCGCGTCGTACTCGTGCCGCGTGTGCTGCCGCTACCGTTGGTGTAGCTCGACAGGTAGCCCCTGATCCGGATCTGGTCGCCCACCCGGATCCTGCGAACCTGGTTACGAATGAAGTCGTCGTCGGAGACCAGGTGGTTGTTCGATAACTGGTTCATGTCGAACGCGTCCCAGGCCTGCTGGTCGCGGGTCTTGACGTTGCAGGTGAAGATGCCGTTCCAGAAGCTGATCTTGTGCAGCCGCTCGTTGGCCGGGTTGTCGCCCCAGATGACGCACACATCCAGCATGTTCAGGTGATCGTTCGCACGTGAATGCATGCGGCTGTTGCCGTCATGGTGCCGGTAGGACACGATCATGCCCGTGATGTCGTAAGCGTACTCGGGGGCTACGTCGTAACTGACACCGTTGAACTCGACCTGGAACGGTTGCCTGGCGGTTGCCGTTTGCACGGGTTCGTTCTGCAATTCCGGCACATAGTCGATGTTGCCGGGCAGCTCATTGCGATTCCAGAAAGAGACCAGCAGCCAGGCGAAGCTGACCGCGAGGAGGACCCGGTTGAACTTCATGGTGGCGGCAGCGAATAATTCATGACACCTAGCGTACAAGCAAGTGGGGGGCAACAATGAAGACGAAGGTCGCATTTTTCGGGCTGGCCGGCCTGTTACTGTCATACGCGGTCGCCGCGTCGGCCGACGAAGTCGACACGATCTCGGCAATGCTCGATGAGTTTCTCGCGCACGCGGGGGAAGCCGAGGCTCATGCGCGCTTCTGGGCGGAGGATCTCGTGTACACGTCCTCCCGCGGCACTCGCACCAACAAGGCGGAGATCATGGCGAGCTTCGATGACACCGAATCGGCCGCCGAGCGTGCGGCAGGCCCCGAGTACCATGCCGAGGACGTCGACATCAGGCTATATGACGATATGGCGGTGCTTGCTTTCCGCCTCGTCGGCACGACGACAGGCGAGTCGGGTGGAACCGAGGTGCAGGAATATTTCAATACCGGCACGCTGCAAAAGCGCGATGCCGCATGGCGCGTGGTTGCCTGGCAGGTTACGCGGATTCCAGCATCGAACTAGGGCCGCGCGGCCTTCAGCCGGTGTTCATAAAAATTTCAGCGAGCGTTAAGCGGCCCGCGGCTAAGCTGCAGGCGAAAGTCACGGAAATGGCCGGAGACGGCCGGCAAGGAGAACGCCATGAACATCGTGATAGCCGCCGAAAAATCCAGCATTGCGACGTTGTTGAGCGAGTTTGTAAAGCGCCACGTCAACCCGGAGGAGATCAAGATCTCCGAGAATCCCGACGAGACGGGCAGCTTCTTCGTCGGTCTGCAATGCGAGCGCTACGTACTGTCGCCGAGCGGCGTATTTGCCGCCGACAGGCTGCAGCTGACCGAATGATGGACGCCGGGCCTTCGCGGCCCGGCGTACCGACTAGTCTTCGCCGTCGTCCTCGGCGGCGGGGGCAAGGTCGCCGGTCGTATCGGCCGGCGCTTCCGGTGCCGCCGCAGGCTCGGTCGCCTCGGCTGCCTCGGCCGGTGCAGCGGGCGCGGCCGGCGCTTCGGCGCCGCAGTCCCATCCCCAGCCTTCGAGCTTCTCCACCAGGCCGGCGGCCTGTTCTTCGCAGTAACCGGCCTGCTGCGATGCGCTCCAGAGCACCTGGTCTTCGCCGGGTGCCTCGGTGTCCTTGAAGTAGTGCACCTCGCAGGGGACGCTCACACCGGGTTCGGTCATGACCACGACTCGACGCTCCATGTCGCCGTAGGTGCATTTCGTCTCCGCGCCCTGCGCGAGGGCGAAACCGGGAAGAGCCAGTAGGAAAAAGCCGATCAGGGTTGTATGCCGCATAGCGATCACCGTTTTTGCCGTTGCGAATTACCCAAGTATAGCAACGTGTTAGACTTTTCCGCCTTTGAATACAGGGCGGAAGATCATGCGCAAGCTCATCGGCCTCTCGCTGGCACTCGTTTTTCTCGCGGGCTGCGGGGGGCAGGACGAATCAGGGCCGGCGGCCTACGATTTTTCCAAGGATTCCTACATCTGGCTCGAAGAGGTCGAGGGCGAGGAGGCACTCGCCTGGGTCGAAGAACAGAATGCCGCGTCGCTCGGCCACCTCGAATCGCTGCCGGTATTCGAGCCGTTACGGCAGCGCAATCTCGAGATCTACAACTCCGACGAGCGCATCGCGATGCCCGCCATGCGCGGCGACCACGTCTACAATTTCTGGCGTGACGAGGACAATATTCGCGGTCGCTGGCGGCGCATGTTGCTCGACGACTATATCGGCGGCAGCGAGGAGTGGGAACTGGTCCTCGACGTCGACAAGCTGGCCGAAGGCGAAGATGAAGACTGGGTCTGGAAGGGCGCGCAGTGCCTGCGGCCGGAATACCGCCGCTGTATTCTCAACCTCTCGCGCGGCGGCGCGGACGCGGTGGTCGTGCGTGAGTTCGATGTCGAGACGAAGACCTTCGTCATGGACGGCTTCTCCATCCCGGAGGCCAAGCACCAGGTCAGCTGGATAGACGAGAACGCGGTCTGGGTCGGCAGTGATTTCGGGGATGGCAGCCTGACAGACTCGGGCTACCCGCGTACGGCGCGCCTGTGGCGGCGCGGCGAGCCGATCGAGGAGGCAACGGAGATTTTTGCCGGCGAGAAGACCGATGTCGCCGCGGGCGTGTACCGCAGCTGGGACCGTGAAAAAAGTTACGACGTCGCCTACCGCACGCCGAGCTTCTTCGAGACCCTGCGTTTCCTCTACATGGGCGACGGGGAATTCCTGCGCATCGATATCCCCGACGACGCCGACTTTCTCGGCGTCATGAACGGCCAGATGCTGGTGCAGTTGAAGACCGACTGGGAGGTCGGTGAAACCACGTACCCCCAGGCGGCCCTCATGTCCATCGACTTTTCGCGGTTCATGGCGGGCGACCGTGACTTCGAGATTCTCGTTGTGCCCGGCAAATCGATGGCAATTCCGCGCGGTGGCATACTCACCACGCGCGACTACGTCATCGTTCGGCTCATCGACGATGTCGTATCGAAGTTGAAACGGTTCTCGTTCACGGACGGCAAGTGGGTGAGCGAAGACCTGCAGACCGAGGGCCTCGGCACGATCACGCTCGGCTCGTCGTCAGACGAGTCAAATATCTTCTTCTTCACTTACGAGAACTTCCTGACACCGGATACGCTGTTCGTCGCTGACGATGGCGGCAGGACCGTCGAGGCATTGCGTTCCCTGCCCGAATTCTTCGACACCGCGGGTATGTCGGTGGAACAGCATTTCGCGACCAGCAAGGACGGTACCCGCGTACCGTATTTCGTGGTGTTGCCGAAAGGATTCGAGGCCAATGGCAAAACGCCGACGCTGATGTATGGCTACGGCGGCTTCGAGATCAGCCGCACGCCGGGTTACAGCGCGACGGTCGGTCACAGCTGGCTCGAGCGCGGCGGCGCCTACGTGGTCGCGAATATCCGCGGCGGAGGCGAGTACGGTCCGGCGTGGCACCGTGCGGCGTTAAAGGAAAACCGGCAGCGAGCGTACGACGATTTCATCGCGGTTGGTGAGGACCTTATCGCGCGCGGCATCACGAGCGCCGAACACCTGGGTATTCGCGGCGGTTCGAACGGCGGTCTGCTAACCGGCGTCATGCTCACGCAGCGGCCCGATCTATGGGGCGCCGTCGTCGTGCAGGTGCCGCTGCTCGACATGAAGCGATTCAACAAGCTGCTCGCCGGCGCATCGTGGATGGGCGAATACGGCGATCCGGATACCGCGGACTGGGACTATATAAAGGAATACTCGCCGTACCATAACCTCGATCCCGAGGCGGACTACCCGGTGCCGTTCTTCACGACCTCGACGCGGGACGACCGCGTTCATCCCGGTCATGCGCGCAAGATGGTCGCGCGCATGAAGGAGATGGGCCACGACCTGCTGTATTACGAGAACACGGTCGGCGGCCATGCGGGTGCCTCGGACAACGAGCAGTTCGCACGCGCCGAGGCGCTGATCTACAGCTACCTGTGGGATCAGCTGGCCGAGCCTTCAGCCGAGTAAGGCGTCAGCCGGAAATCCGGCCAAGCGTCGACATCAGGACGTAGTAGACGGTGAGAACGAACCAGCAGACCGGCAGGAGCAGGTGCACGATGTGATTACGTGTGGCGAGGCCGGCTACGGCGATGCCCAGGTGCAGGCCGACGAACAGGAAATATTCCTGCGGCGCCGGCCGCAGGTCCGAAGCAGCCTTGATCAGGGTTTCAGGCACGTCGATGCACCAGGCGACGAACATGGCGCCGAAGAACCAGGACCGATTCCTGAAGAAGTAGGCACGTATGTCGATGTCCCTGTCCATGTCCCACGGGTAGAGCATCGCCGCGAGGAAGAACAGCACGATCGAGTAGAGGGTGATGAACAGGTATTCGTAGGCGTACCAGTTGTCGTGGCTGCTCCACCAGTACAGGCCCCACCAGATCATCAGGATGTAGACCAGGATATTGACGGTCCACAAGGCATGCGGCATGTAGAACCGCACCTGGTCGCGGTGCTGGATGAGCTTCGTGGCACCGGTCGCCAGGTGCGTGATGCCGAGACCCATGATGACGGAGATCAGTACGCCGATGTATTCGAAGACGCCCATGAGATATCTGCTCGCCCGACTAAACGCGCGAGTCTTGCACGAAGTCGGGGGAACATTCCAGCCGGTCGGCTTCGCCGGACAGGCCCGGCGCCTACGTAATGGGTTCGAACCTCGCCTGGAAGAAGCGCAGGTACTCCGGTTCGTACACCATCCTTAGCCCCCGAATATCGTCGCGGCGCGAGTAGACGTCAACGACGGCTTGCGCGACGACATCCATGTGCGCCTGCGTGTAAACGCGACGCGGAATCGTCAGGCGCACAAGCTCCAGCGCGGGTCGGCGGTTCTTCCCGGTCGCGGGGTCGCGGCCCGCGGATACGTTGCCGCGCTCCATCGTGCGGATACCGGACTCGATGAACAGTTCGGCCGCCAGCGCCTGGGCCGGGTAGTCGTCCTGATCGATGTGCGGCAGGAATTCGCGCGCATTGATGAAGACGGCGTGCGAACCGATAGGTTTGACGATCGGTATGCCGGCGCGCTGCAGGTTCTCACCCAGGTAGCGGACCTGGCCGATCCGGGCCGCCTGGTGATCCTCGGTTGCTGCCTCGCGGATACCCTGCGCCATCGCCTCCATGTCGCGCCCGGCGAGCCCGCCGTAAGTGTGCAGGCCCTCGTAAACCACCACCAGGTTCTGCGCTTTCTCGAAGATCTCGTCGTCGTTGCAGGTGAAGAAGCCGCCGATATTGACCAGCGCGTCCTTCTTCGCCGACATGGTGCAGCCGTCGGTGAGATCGCAGATCTCGCGCAGGATTTCGCGCACGCGTCTTGTTCGCGTAGCCGTCCTCACGTTCGCGGATGAACCACGCATTCTCCATGGTGCGTGTCGCGTCGAGCATGATCAGTATGCCGTGCTTGCGGCAGTAGCTGTGCAGCTCGCGCAGGTTTGCCATAGAAAAGGGCTGGCCGCCGGCCATGTTGACGTTGCCTTCGAGGCTGATGTACGGCACGCGATCCGCGCCGACTTCCTGAACCAGCGCATCCAGCTTGTCGAGATCCACATTACCCTTGAACGGGTGATCACAATCCGGATCATGGGCCTCGTCGATGATGACGTCCACGAACGTGCCGCCCGCGAGTTCCTGGTGCAGCCGCGTGGTCGTGAAGTACATGTTGCCGGGAATGTAGTCGCCTTCCTTGATCAGAATCTTCGACATCAGGTTCTCGGCGCCGCGGCCCTGGTGGGTCGGCACCAGGTGCTTGTAGCCGTAGTATTCCTGGACGACCTCCTCGAGGTGGTAGAAATTCTCGCTGCCCGAGTACGCCTCGTCGCCGAGCATCAACCCGGCCCATTGCCGGTCGCTCATGGCCGAGGTGCCCGAATCGGTGAGCAGGTCGATGTATACGTCCCTGCTGCGTGTCAGGAAGGTGTTGTAGCCGGCGGCAGCCATCGCGGCTTCGCGCTCTTCGCGCGTCGTCATTCTCAGGAGCTCGACGGACTTGATCTTGTAAGGTTCGGCCCAGGTCCGGTGGCCGGGTTTGATTTCGTTCATTTGAATTCCGTTCATCGGTTATGAAAGTTGGTGTGCGCTCACTGCCAGTCGAAATGCGCAGTGAAATGCCTCAGGAATTGCGGTGCCTCGACGATTCGCATACCGCGAATGGCGTCGCGCCGATCCCACACGTATTGAATAGCCTCCAGCACGTAGTCCATGTGGCTTTGCGTGTACACGCGGCGAGGAATCGCGAGTCGCACGAGGTCGCTGCGCGCCGGGTGCTCCTCGCCGCTGTGCGGGTCCATGCCGAACATCACGGTGCCGATTTCGCAGCCGCGAATGCCTGCCTCGATATAGAGTTCCACGGCGAGGGCCTGGCCGGGGTAATGCAAGGGCTGGATGTGAGGCAGGAAGCGGCGTGCGTCGAGATAGACGGCGTGGCCGCCTGCCGGCGCTACGACCGGGATTCCGGAGTCGAGCAGGCCATTGACGACGTACCGCGTAGACAGTAGCCGGTAGTCGAGGTAGTGCTCGTCGAGGATCTCACGCAGACCGACGGCGATAGCTTCGAGATCGCGGCCGGCGAGGCCGCCGTAGGTCGGGAAGCCTTCCGTGAGGATGAGGATATTGCGTTCACGCTGGGCGAGCTCGGCATCGTTGGTGCACAGGAAGCCACCGATATTGGCAAAGGCGTCCTTCTTGGCGGACATCGTGCAGCCGTCAGCAAGGGCGAACATCTCGCGCGCGATGTCGATGACCGCCGCGTCCTCGTAGCCGGGCTCCCGCAACTTGATGAAGTAGGCGTTCTCGGCGAAGCGGCAGGCATCGATATAGAACGGTATGCCGGCCTCCCGCGCAATGCGGCTGATTTCCCGCATGTTCGCCATCGACACGGGCTGGCCGCCGCCGGAGTTGTTCGTGACGGTCACCATGATCAGAGGAATCCCTGCCGCGCCCTGTTCCGCGACCAGTTTTTCGAGCGCCGCCGTGTCCATGTTGCCCTTGAACGGGGCGTCCGAGGTGAGATCGGCCGCCTCCGCGCAGGGCAGGTCGATCGCTTTGCCGCCACAGAACTCGATATTGGCGCGGGTTGTGTCGAAGTGCGTGTTGTTCGGGACTACCGCGCCGGGCTGCACCATCACGCTGAACAGGATGCGTTCCGCGGCTCGGCCCTGGTGGGTCGGGATGACCTGCTCGAAGCCGAAAATGTCCTTTACCGTATCGCGGAAGCGAAACCAGCTGCGGGCACCGGCATAAGACTCGTCGCCTCGCATCATCGCGCCCCAGGCCTCGGAGGACATGGCGCTGGTGCCCGAGTCCGTCAGCAGGTCGATGACCACGTCGTCGGCGTGCAGCAGAAACAGGTTGTAGTGCGCTTCCTCGATCAGGCGCTCGCGTTCCGCGCGATCGGTGAGCCGGATGGGCTCGACCATTTTTACGCGATGCGGCTCGATGATGGTTTTCATGGGCAATCGACTCCGTTGGCCTTCGCGGCCCCGGCGTCACCCTAGCGGCAAGCCTCCCTGCGCGCGATACGTAGATTTACTGCGCCGGCCGTTACTCGACGGTGATCGAGCGCACGGTGGAAACGATCTCGATACCGTCGCCGGCAGCCATACTGCGCATCATTTCGATCTGATCGCCCATCATGTTCATCATCATGTTGCGCTGCGATTCCGGCATCTCCGCCATCTGTTTCTCGAACTCGGCAAGCTGGGCGCGCGCCTCTTCCATCTGGGCCTTGGTGTCGTCAGCCAATTCGCCGGTGAGCCGCATCACCTGCTGGTAAGGCTCGTACATGTTGCTGCCCGGCACGTTGCGGTAGTCGCGTTCGATGGTCTCGATCGTCATCGGTCGCGGCGTGCCGTCGGTGTCCATCGTGCCGTCCATGACCATCCGCAGCGGCACGTACTCGTCGGCATCGATCCAGATGTTGATCGTCTGCAGCGTGAATTCCTGCTGGCCCTCGAGGCTGCGCGTGCGCTCCAGGTTGTCGGCGACGAGGTGGTAGGCCTTGCGTCCCTCGACGGTCTCCGTGCCGACGAGCTCGGCCGACTCCGAGAATGCCGCGACGCTGTAGACGGCCTCCTGCGCCATATCGTCGAAGTCGTCCTGCGACATGACCGGTTCCTCACCGGGTCCCGAGCTGAGCATGTCGTCCGGCAGAACCATCTGGAAGGTATCCATGGGCTTGCCGTCGGGCCCGGTTACGGTCGTGCGTTCGAAGGCGATTGTCGACACCATTCCCATGGCTTCCTGCTCGACGACATAGCGATTGACGCCAGCGCGGCGCTCTTCTTCGAGCTGCAGGACCTTGTCGATGATTTCCTGCGCATCCGCGGCATACACCGAAACGGGCATGATGCTGCCGATGAGGAGGAGAAGGGCGTGAGCTTTTTTATTCATGACTTTCCTCCGGTTGATACTGTTCTTATACTCCTCCTGCGGATTGGTGAACAAGGGGTGAGCGATGACCAGCCGTCGCGACTTTCTCAAATCTTCGGGCGCCGTCGCCCTGAGCACGGCGATGCCTGCGCTGACGCTTGCTCACAACAAGCTGGAGGTTCACTCGCGGCCCATCCCGGGAACCGCGGAGGAACTCCCCATGGTGGGTCTCGGTAACTCGCGCCATTTCCAGGAAGGCAACCTCGAGGCGACCCGCGAGCTCATCGAGCTGTTCATGAAATACGGCGGCCGCTATATCGATACGCTCGGCCCGAGCCGTTTCACCGTTGCGAGCATCATGCAGGCCCATGAGCTGCAATCGCAGCTGTTCGTAGGCACCTACCTGGGTACCGTGCAATACGACGCCATGGCCGCCGAACTCGAGCGTGTCCGGGCGGCGCAGGGCAAGGATGTGCTGGATCTCGTCCTCACCTACGACTTCAAGGAAATCCTCGCGGATCCCGCAAGGTACGTCCGCCTGAAAGAGGCCGGGCTGACCCGCTACATCGGCGCCGCGCGGCACAAGCTGGAGTTCCACGAGCCCATGATGCAGTTGATGGACATGGGCGCCGTGGATTTCATCCAGGTGAACTATTCCCTGCTCGAGCCACAGGCGGGCGACACGGTACTGCCGATGGCGCAGGAGAAAGGCGTCGCGATCCTCGTGAACCGGCCGTTCATGAACGGCGAATACTTCGACCTCGTGCGCGAACGGGAGCTGCCGGAGTGGGCGGCGGAATTCGACTGCGACAGCTGGGCGCAATTCTCGCTGAAGTTCATCCTGTCGCACCCCGCTGTTACCTGCGTGCTGACCGAGACCGCCAACCCCGACCACCTCGTCGACAATCTCGGCGCCGGCATGGGGCGCCTGCCGGACGAGGCAACGCGCGACAGGATGCTGGAGGTGGTGCAGAGCTTCGTCTGACGCCCGGCGGCACGCCTGCGTTATGTAAAATCATCGAACTTTTCGGCGCGTGACCCGTATGTCCATGTAACGCAAGGATTTGCAGGCGCGGGGTACACGATATGACCGGCAGGTTGACAGGGATTTTGGCAGGCCTGGTACTGACCGTCGCGGCGCCGGGCGCAATGGCGGAACCCGCCGCGTACACCGTGGAATACCGCTGGCTGACGCTGTTCGGCGCGGCCGAATACTCGTTGCCGGCGTCGCAGGCCCGGGTCGATCGCCCGGGCAATCTGCTCGAGACCGTGCTGCGACGTGCCTTTCTTACCCTCGAGTCCGATTACCGGCCGCGGCATGTGTACCAGGACTTCCGCCGGCCGGACCCGGAGTTCGGCAACCCCGCCGCATTCCGGCGGCCGCAACAGGCCCGACTCGGTTTCAGCGTCCGATTCTAGGCGGGTAGCGCTCGCGGGAGCTCCGTTGACCTTATAATCGGTCGGGACATCCCCGAGAGGTCCCGCCATGATCACCGTCCACCACCTCGAGAACTCCCGCTCGCAACGCATTCTCTGGCTCCTCGAAGAACTCGGTATCGACTACGAGATCAAGCGCTATGGGCGGGACAAGCAGACCGGACTTGCGCCGCCCGAACTCCTGGATGTGCATCCGCTGGGCAAGGCGCCGGTCATAACCGATGGCGACACGACCATCGCGGAATCCGGCGCGATCATCGAATACCTGATGTACGAGTACGATGATGGCAGGCTGCGCCCGGAGGAGGGCACGGACGAACGCCTGGCTTACAACTACTGGCTGCACTACGCCGAAGGCAGTTTCGCGCCGCTAATGATCCTGTCGCTGGTCCTGAGCCGAATCGAGGAAGCACCGATGCCGTTCTTCCTGAAGCCGGTCGCAAAGGGGATAGCCGGGAAGGTTCGCGATAGCTACCTGGACGCCAACGTCTCGAGAAACCTCGGGTTCATGGACGCCACGCTGAAGAAGTCGCGCTGGTTTTGCGGGAGTATGTTCTCGGCAGCCGACGTGCAGATGAGCTTCGCGCTCGAAGCCGCGGAAGTCCGGACGAATCTCACCGACGATTATCCCCATCTTGCCGCGTTCCTCGAGACCATCCGGGCGCGGCCGGCCTACAAGCGCGCACTGGACAAGGGCGGACATTACGAGCTGATGCGCGCAGGCAGGAGCGGCAACTAGGGCTGCGATCGGCCGCCGGCATGTTACCGTTCGCGAGCATCGAAACGCGCTGGTTCTTCGAGGGTGGTGCCGACGGCTACCCGCAGCTCAGGCAGTGGTTTGAGACCTGTACGCCGTTTCCCCGCCGCGCCGACGTAGGGCCGCCGCAATGGCGGGGCCGTGCGGACGGGCAGCCGGATGTGTACCTGCTCATGCAAGGCTGCACCGATATGGGCGTCAAGTGGCGTGAGGGCAGCCTGCAGATCAAGGGCCGGGTCGCCGACCTCGGGACGCGGCGTTTCAGTGCGCTTCACGAAGGCAGGGTGCAGCGCTGGATCAAGTGGACGTACACCGAGGTGCCGGCCGCGTATCGCTTGCTGTTCGATGCCGATGGCGGGCGAGGTCTCGAGACAGCCTCGGTCCACAAGACCCGGGGTCTGAGGCTCTTCAGCCTGGATTCGGGTGCGCCCGAGGAAGTTGCGCCCGGCACCGTTCTGGAGCGTGGTGTCGGTTTCGAGATGGCCGACATTGAACTGAACGGCAAGCGCTACTGCTCGATCGCGTTTGAAGCGTTTCCCGACGATTCGACGACCGCAGCCGGCTTCGATGCCGTGGTTGGGGCTTGCCTCGGTGAACTTGCGGCAACGCTCCCGATCGACGCATCCATGTCGTATCCGGACTGGTTGCGCGCTTGACCGTCAGGCTTCCAGGCGGAACTCGCCGTAAAGGTACATCTGCTCCACGCCGCCAGGGGTTACGTGCAGTTCCTGCTGGTTACGCCGCAGCAGGAACTCGTCCCCCAGCGTTTTTTGCAGCAGATCCAGGTCGTAGCGCTGTACCGGGAGGCCGCTGCACTTCGGCGGTGCCTCGGGCGTGAAGGTACCGATGACCAGGTAGCCGCCCGGGCGTAACGCCCGTTTCAGGTTCGCCAGGTAGCGGGCACGGTCGTCCGGCTCCGTCAGGAAATGAAATACGGCACGGTCGTGCCAGAGTGCAAACGCGTTTTCCCCGAGCTCGATCTCGGTAATGTCTCCGCACAACCAGCTGACGGCCGAGCGTCGCTCTCCGAGGCGCGTCTTGATGAGATCGAGCGCCGGGCCGGCGAGATCGAGCACTGTGACGTTGCTGTAGCCGCGATCGAGCAGGTCGTCGACCAGTGTCGACGCGCCGCCGCCGACGTCGATGATCGGCTCGTCCGGGCCCAGGTCGAGCGCCGTAATCCAGTCCAGCGAAGTCTGCAGGCGGGGCTTGTACCAGCCGAGCCTGTCTGACGCCCTGCTGCTGTAAACCTGTTCCCAGTGTTCTCGATGGCCCATAGGAATCCGAGTATGAGCGCGCAATACGCGGCCCGCAAGAGACCGCAGTGCGCTGCGGTTTTCCCGAATGCTGCCCGGATAGTTATTTTGATATTAATAACTTGCGAGGCAAGACGCCCCTGCCAAGGAGGCTCGCGATGAAACTCAGGTCAACACTCGCCCTGCTGGTGGCGGTACTCGCCATGCTGGGTGGCTGCGAGCGCGATCGCATGTCGGAACGCGGCTTCAGCCTGCCCAAAGGTGACCCCGTCGCCGGCCGCGATACCTTCGTTTACATGCAGTGTCACCAGTGCCATTTCATAGAAGGTGAACAGTTCCCCGCATTGCCCGGCCTGGACCCGCCGTACGTCGAACTGGGCGGCAAGGTGACTCGCGTGAAGTCGTACGGTGAACTCGTCACGTCCATCATCAATCCGTCACACAAGCTGGCGGACGGTTATCCCCCGGACAGGGTTGCCGAAGACGGCGAGTCGAACATGTACGTGTACAACCGCTACATGACCATCCAGGAGTTGATCGACCTGGTCATGTATCTGCAGCCGTATTACGAAGTCGTCGTTCCGAAGTACGACTACCGGATGTATCCGTAGGAGTGCTGTAGGAGCGCTTCTCGAACCGCGAACGATCGCGCGCCAAGGCGCGCTCCTACAATTGCAAACCGCGAACGCGCCCTATTTCGTGCTTTCGAACTTCCAGAGACTGTTCTTGCTGCAGTCAGTCAGATCTTCGAAAAGACCGTCGACTTCGTCACCGGCATCACTGTCCAGCAGTTCCTGCGTCGCGGCCCACGCCGACAGGCTGGGATACGTATCGACGAAAATGAACGTCTCGAAATTACCGACGACGGCCGTGCCTACGGCACTCGTAATGCCGCCACCCGCGACCTTGGCATTCACGAACTTCAGCCACTTGCTGTTGGCTTCCTGAACCGCTTCCAGTTCCACGTCGTCTTTCAGTTTGCACGTGTACACGTTGGCGAACGAGTCGGCCGACGCGAGCCCGGAAATGCCCAGGCCGACCAGAGCCAGGACGGCTATTAATGACTTCTTCATGATTTCTCTCCCTCAGGATGTTGTTATAAGTATTGTCGAGCGTTGAACATATTATCCGCGTTGACCGCCCCTGTCCTTATAAATCGGCAACTTAACCCCTTGTTTCCGATGTAATTGACAATACTGAAAACAGTGTGAAACTGTGACATCGGATGAAAAAGGCACGGCGTTCGAAAGGGCGCTTCGCAAAGCCACCGGTCTACGGTCTTTTGCTAGGACAGCGGGGTTACCATCAATGGCATTCATGCTAGGCATTACGCCGTGGCCAGTCGCGTCGGCGCTACTCTGGATAATTCTCATCGTTTCCGCGCTGTACCTGGCGCGTGCGACTGCGCACAAAGCGATCCAGGCAATGGCCCGCGCACTCCACCGCGGTTTTCGCACGGCCTCGAAAGCCGTGGGGCGTTCGCAGGAGAGCCTCGCGGCACGCAACCGCGATGTGCTGCTGGCTGCAGGCCGCGAAGCCAAGGAACGCGTCATCGAGCGCGAGTTCGACCGCATCAACGACACCGTTCGCAAGGACCTGGGCAATTACTCGGCGCTGCACCGCTCGCTCGACGAGTCGATCAAGCGCATCGAGGACGACCACCAGCAGTCCGTCAACGTGCCGCCGGACCCCCCGGGATGGGTGGAGGCGGTCAAGGCAATTGCGAAGATCGACGAGCGTGAGGGGCGCTTCGGAGTCGGAAATATCCTGAGCGACATCCACAAGTCGCTCGTCAAGGCGCACAAGGAGGCGATGACGGCGTACGTGGCGGCGTCGAAGCAGCGTCATCAGCTCCTCAAGGGAATGCGTCCCGACTGGCGCGAGATACAGAAGACGCTGTCGCGGGTCGGCAAGAACGTGGACAGCCTGCTCGCACGGTCCGTCACCATCGACCGGCTGATGCAGGAGTACGAAGACATCGTGCGCGGCCACGATCGTGCGATCTCCGTGCTTTCATCATCGTCGCTGGTGAACTTCTTTGTCTCCGCGCTGGTCCTGACGGTCGCGATTGGCGGCGCCGCGATCAACTTCTCGCTGATCGCGCGGCCGATGGCGGAGATGGTGGGCGGCACGAGCCTGATCGGCGGTTACAGGACGGCCGACATCGCGGCGCTGGTCATCATCATGGTAGAGATATCGATGGGCCTGTTCCTGATGGAATCGCTGCGCATCACGCGGCTGTTCCCCGTCATCGGTGCGCTGCCGGACAAGGTCCGCATCCGCATGGCGTTCATCACGTTCACGATTCTGTTTCTGCTCGCCAGCGTCGAGGCAGGCCTCGCTTACATGCGGGAAGTGCTGTTGCACGACGAACTGGCGACGAGCGCACTGTTGCGCGGCGACGCGTCGGCCACCGCGACGAACGAATACCTGTGGATAACGACCGCGGCGCAGATGGGCATGGGCTTCATATTGCCGTTTGCGCTTACGTTCGTCGCGATCCCGCTGGAGACTTTTGTGCATTCGCTGCGCACGGTCATAGGCATGATCGGCATCGCCGTGCTGCGGTTCATATCGCTCCTGCTGCGGGTGCTCGGAAACGCCGCACTGCACATCGGCACGCTGCTGGAACAGCTGTACGACCTGCCGCTGTTCGTGCCGCTCTGGCTCGAGCAGAAGATGGGGCAAAACGCGGACGGCAAAGGCGGTCATGCCCTGCGAAGGGAGGCACGGTCATGAGGCAACTGGCGGTACTTGTCGCGTGCGCGGTGCTCGCGTCCTGCGGGCAACAGGGTCCGCGTAATACGGGCGTTTACATGCTGCTGGATACCTCCGGCACGTATCGCGAGGAACTGGTCAAGGCGGAACAGATCATCCGTTACACGCTGTCGCGACTTGGCGAGACCGATACGTTCGCGGTGGCACGGATCGATACCGGAAGCTTCAGCGAGAAAGACATCATCGCCAAAGCGTCCTTCGATGACCGCCCGAGCGCGGTGAACCGGCAGAAGCGGGTTTTCGCGCAGCAGATCGCCGACTTCGTGAACAGCGCCAGCTCGTCGCCGTACACGGATATTTCCGGCGGGATACTGCAAGCGGTCGAATACCTGAACGAGAAAGGCACAGGTAACAAGACCATCCTGATCTTCTCGGATCTCAAGGAAGACCTGGAGGAGGGCTACGTGCGCGACTTCGATCTCGAACTGAACGGTTTCGATGTCATCGCCCTGAACGTCACCAAGCTTCGCAGTGACAACATCGACCCGCGCGAATACCTGACGCGGCTCGAGCAATGGCAGGGACGCGTCGAGAAAGCCGGCGGCGAATGGCGTGTAATCAATGACCTGGACGGCCTTGACGGCCTGTTATGAAACAGGATGGAACCTTTTGCGCACTTTTGTCGTTATGACTAATGGGGCTGGGACTAAATCAAATTGAAAATGGACCTGGATAAGACCGATTTCGGGGAACGGGCTTTCGGCAAGGATTCGAAGGTAGCCGTTGCGGTCAAGTACGAGTCGCAGCAGCATGCGCTCGATTTCATCTGGAGCATACTGGGCGGCGGTAACGCTATCGGCGTCATCGAAGGCCCGGAGGGTTCCGGCAAATCCACCGTAATGCGCCAGTTCGTCAGCGAGTTGCCGCGCGACACATCGATAGCGGCACTCGACGGCACGCGATTCAAGCCGCGGGGCTTCGTTTCGGAGATCCTGGCTCGCTATGGCTACTCAACGGACCTCCAGACCACCGAGGAATTGCTGCAACTGCTCGCGATGTTCGCCGGGCAGCAGACCCGCAGCTACCAGCCGCCCATCATCATGGTGGACAACGCCGACAGGATGTTCCCGAGCACGCTGAAGGCGCTGGGCAGGATCGCAGCCATGACCGAGGGCGGTAAGCCGGCGCTGCGTGTCGTCCTCACCAGCAGGCGCCGGTTGAACCCGCTGTCCGGAGAGGACGGCAAGCTGGGTGCGGAACGCGCCATCGAGGCACATCAACTCCAGCCGATGACGGCCAACGAGGCGCTCGTGTATCTGCATACGCGCCTCGAGGCTTGCGGTGTCGGCGTGCCGGACTCGGTGTTTCCCGGCGACGCGTGCGACAAGCTGCACGAGATCGCCCGGGGCTGGCCTGCGCGCCTGAATGCGCTGGCTCTCACTGCAATCAAGCGCTCGGAGGCTCTCCCGGTTACCGTTACCCGCATCATGAAACGGCCGGCAAAACTGCCCGCGACGCGCAAGCCGCCGAGCGTGGTGATATCCAGGGACGGCAAGACGTTGCGGGAGTTCGTCTTCGACGACAGGAAAGTGCTGATCGGTCGCTCGGACTTCGCCGACATCGTCATCGAGGACGAATTCTGCAGCAAATTTCACGCCATGCTGATGCTCTACTCGGATGGCCTCGTGCTGCTGGACCTGAACAGCGTCAACGGCACGACGGTCAATTCGGTCAAGGTCAAGAGCACGCTGTTGCTCGACAACGACGTCATCTCGCTCGGCCATCACCGCCTCAAGGTGATGAACGTACCCGTGCCCGACCAGGGGGCGGAAGGCCGGGTGACCGCGGCGGATACGCGACGCATGAAAAATCTCGACGAGATGCGCCGCAAGCGCAAGGCACAGCTCAAGGCCGTGCCGTCGCGGACCGGCAAGAAAGCCTGACGCGGGGGCTCGGGTCAGTCGAGCGGAATCTTGATCTTTTGCCCGGGGTAGATCTTGTTCGGGTCCGGGATCAGTTCCTTGTTGGCGGCATGGATCCGCGTATAGAGAGACGCATTGCCGTAGTAGCGCTTGGCGATTCCGCTCAGGGTGTCGCCTGAGACGATCTCGTAGAACTCGACCTTTTCTTTTTCCTCCTCGACCTTGGGGGGAGGGAAGGTAAGGCCGTCTGCCACGACCTTCTCGACGCCCTTGACGTCGCCAGCGATCAGGATGGCGGAATTCCTCGTCGCCTCGTTCACGCACTCGCCGCAGATCGTCGCCACGCCGTCGTCGAACTTCACGTCGAGGTTCTTGAGGCCAGACAGCTTGATGTTCAGGTGTTCCCTGATGTTATCCGCGGCTTCGGCGTCCGTGTCGAACAGCTGCCGGCCAACGTCTTTTGCAAAATCCAGAAATCCCATCGGTAACTCCCTCTGTTCTTGGTTGTTGGCGAATTATAGTCCCACCCGGCCCGCTGGAGGCGAACTGGAGCGGTTGGTCTATTGCACGGCCTGCAGGCGGTGCGCCAGCGGCTGGCGCCGCCCGCCCCAGTGTCCGGGGCGGGCCTCGAAGACGCCGGCCAGCGGTTCGCTGCACGCGCTACATGCGGCCTTGCCGTCGTGCACAGCCAGGTTCCAGTCACCGAGGTGGTAGCCGTCCCGGCCGATGAGCAGTGCACCGCAGGATGAGCAGTAGGTGCTCGCACCGGCCGGATCGCGCACGTTTCCGGTGTAGACATGGTGCAGCCCGTTTCGCAGCGCGATTTCGCGACAGCGCGTAAGCGTGCTTTTCGGAGTCGGAGGTGTGTCCATCATCTTCCAGCTGGGATGGAAAGCGGTGAAGTGCAGCGGGACGTCGCGCCCGAGGTTGTCCACGATCCAGCGACTCATGGCGTCGATCTCGGCATCGGAGTCGTTTTCGCCCGGGATCAGCAGTGTCGTCAACTCGATCCACGTGCCGGTTTCCGTCTTCAGGTAGCGCAGCGTATCGAGCACCGGCTCGAGGTGCGCGCCGCAGATCTTCCAGTAGAAGCGCTCAGTGAACGCCTTCAGGTCGACGTTGACGGCATCCATGGCAGAGAAGAATTCGCTGCGGGCCTGCTCCGTGATGTAGCCGGCTGTCACGGCGACGTTGCGGATGCCGTGTTCGCGGCAGGCTGCGGCCACGTCGACCGCGTATTCGAGGAAAATGACCGGATCGTTGTAGGTATAGGCGACGCTGCGGCTGCCGCTGTCGGTCGCTTCCCGTGCAATGTCCTCGGGCGACGCCTGCGCCTGCAGCAGGTCGAATTGCCGCGATTTGGTGATATCCCAGTTCTGGCAAAACTTGCAGGCGAGGTTGCAGCCCGCCGTGCCGAAGGACAGCACCGGCGTCCCGGGCAGGAAATGATTGAGCGGTTTCTTTTCGATCGGGTCGATGCAGAAACCGCTGGACCGGCCGTAGGTCGTTAGCACCAGCTCCCGGCCGCCGTGTGCGCGGACGAAACACAGGCCGCGCTGGCCGTCGTGCAGCTTGCAGAACCTCGGGCAGAGGTCGCACTGCAGGCGACCGTCATCCAGGCGGTGCCAGTAGCGGGCCGTCGTTCCCGAAATCGCATTCGTGCCGTTCATGTCCAGTTAGCTGTATATGGTTGCTCCGGATGCACGAATCAATGCGTAACCCGTAAAGTTACCTATATCCATCATGCCGCGGCCACCTAGAATGGTCCTGTTGTGCACGACAAAACCGCTATGACCGTCGTGAGAGAACCCGCCGTCGCCGGCCAGTTCTATCCGGAAGACCCCGGAGAGCTGCGGGCACTCGTCGACAGACTGCTCGCCGAAGCGGGTACGCAGGCCGGCGCGCCGCCCAGGGCGCTCATCGTGCCCCATGCCGGGTACGTCTACTCCGGGGCCGTCGCGGCGGCTGCCTACGCGCGGCTGGCTCCTCACCGCGATACCTACAAACGCGTGGTGCTGCTGGGACCGTGTCACCGCGTACCGGTCGCCGGCATGGCCCTCAGCGGTGCCGAGGCGTTCCGGACGCCGCTCGGCGACGTACCTGTCGACCGCGAGGCGGTCGCGGCGCTCGAGGCGAAGGGTATCGCCGTATTCGAGCCCTCCCACCAGTACGAACACAGCCTGGAAGTACACCTGCCATTCCTGCAGACGGTGCTCGGCGAATTCAGCATCGTCCCGGTGGTCGTCGGGGAAGCGACGGCGCGTGAAGTGGCGAATGTCATCGAGTCGCTCTGGGCCGGCCCGGAAACGCTGATCGTGGTCAGCTCGGACCTGAGTCACTACCTGGACTACGCCACCGCACGGTCGCGGGACGAAACGACCTGCCGGCGAATCGAGCAGCTCGATAACCGTATCGACCAGGACGACGCCTGCGGCGCCACCCCGCTGCGGGGCTTGCTGATTGCCGCGAAGCGTCGCGGGATGAGTGTAAAGACACTCGAGCTGCGGAATTCCGGCGATACCGGCGGCGATCGCGACTTCGTGGTCGGTTACGGCGCCTGGGCGTTCGCGTGAACCGCTATTTGATCATGTTGGCGTTAGTGCTCGCGGCGCCCGCCTTCGCGGACGATCCGGATTATGCGGCGCTGCGCGCCGACCTGGTTGACGAAGTGCGTGTATACGCGGGTTACGCGGGCGACGATCCGTTCAGCGATGACGTGCTCGCAACCCTGGGTCGGGTCGAGCGCCACCGGTTCGTACCGCCCGGACAGGTGCGATACGCGTATGAAAACCGGCCACTACCGATCGGGCACGGCCAGACAATCTCGCAGCCGTACATCGTGGCGCTGATGACCGACCTGCTCCAACCGGACACAGACGATGTCATCCTGGAAATAGGGACCGGCTCGGGATACCAGGCCGCGGTACTCGCGGAACTCGTCGGTCACGTTTACACGATCGAGATTATCGAGCCGCTGGCGACCTCGGCCGGCGAGCGGCTGCAGCGGCTCGGCTACGACAACGTGACGACAAGGCTCGGTGACGGTTATTACGGCTGGGAGCAGCATGCGCCGTTCGACTCCATCATCGTGACCGCCGCCGCCAGTCACGTTCCCCCGCCCCTGATCGAGCAGTTGAAACCCGGTGGGCGGATGGTGATTCCGGTCGGCGCACGGTTCATGACGCAGCTGCTTCTGCTGCTGGAAAAGGGCGACGACGGCGAGGTCGTGACGCGGCAGATCGGCGCCGTGCGCTTCGTGCCGCTGACCGGCGAGCACTGAGTCCCGTGCGGCGCGTGCTGTTAGCGACGCTGCTGGTGTCCGCGGCGGCTATCGGTTACGAGATCTTGCTGATGCGCGTGCTGTCGATCGTGCAATGGCACCACTTCGCCTACATGATCATCAGCCTGGCGCTCCTGGGTTACGGCGCCAGCGGCACGTTCATTGCCGTCCTGCGTGGCCGACTCGAGCCGCGGTTCGAGTCGGTGTTCGCGGCCAGCGCGCTGTTGTTCAGCGTATCGATGGCCGCTTGCTATATCCTCGCACAGCGGGTGCCCTTCAATGCCCTCGAAATCGTCTGGGACTATGGCCAGTTCCTGAACCTGGCCGTCCTCTACCTCACGTTCTTCGTGCCGTTCTTCTTCGCGGCCTGTTGCATCGGTCTCGCGTTTACCTGCCGCGGCGCGGCGTCCGCCCGCATCTACTTCTTCGACCTTTCCGGCGCAGGGCTAGGTGCGATACTGGTTATCGCGCTGCTCTTCAACGTCAGCCCGCAGACGACACTCGTGCTGCTGGTCCTGCTGCCGCTGCTCGGATCGGCACTCGTCGCATCGACGCTGTCCGTCCGCCTGCCGCTCGGCATCGCGCAGTTCGCGTGGCTGCTGTTGCTCGCAATCGGCCTGCCGCAGGCGCAGCTGGAGCTGCGTATTTCGGAGTACAAGGGACTCGCTCAGTCGCTGGAGGTCGTCGACAGCCGTATCCTCGGGCAATCGTCGAGTCCGCTCGGGCTCATTTCGGTCGTCGATAGCCCGGTCGTGCCCGTTCGGCACGCGCCGGGCCTGAGTTTCGGCACGCGTCATATCCCGCCGCCGCAGCTGGCGGTGTTCACCGATGCGGACGGGATGAGCGCGATCACGCGCTACGACGGCCGGCCCGAGTCCGTGGCTTACCTGGGTGACATGACGGCTGCCTTGCCGTTCGCCCTGCTGCAAGAGCCCGCTGTGCTCGTGCTGGGCGCCGGAACCGGCACGGACGTGTTGATGGCGCTTTATCACGGCGCAGGCAGCGTCGACGCGGTCGAGCTCAACCCGCAGGTCACACGGCTGGTCGCGGAAACCTATGCCGACTTCGCGGGGCATATCTACGAGGACCCGCGCGTCAGCGTGGTCACCGCCGAGGCGCGCAGCTTCGTCGCACGGCACGAGGGCAGCTACGACCTCATCCAGATCGGCTTGCTGGATTCCTTCGGCGCATCGGGCGCCGGGGTCCAGGCGCTCAACGAGAGCTATATCTACACCGTCGAAGCGCTGCGCGAATACCTCGATGATCTCGCACCGGGAGGGGTTGTCGCCATTACGCGCTGGATCAAGCTGCCGCCACGGGACAGCGTCAAGCTCATCGCAACCGCCATCGAAGCGTTACGGCAATCCGGAGTCAGCGAGCCCGGACGGCGAATTGCCGTGATTCGCAGCTGGAATACGAGCACGCTGCTGATGAAGCGCGGCGATCTTACCGCGGCGGAAGTCGATCGGATCAAGGCGTTCTCGCGCTCGCGCTCCTTCGATACCGCGTGGTTTCCGGGCATTGGCGCCGATGACGTCAATCGTTACAACCGCCTGCAGGAGCCTTACCTCTACGAAGCCGCTACCGCGCTGTTTGGCGATGATGCGGCCGAGTTCCTGGACCGCTACAAGTTCGACGTCGCGCCGGCCACCGATGACCAGCCTTACTTCTTTCATTTCTTCCGCTGGCGGACGCTGCCGGAAGTGATCGCCTTGCGCAAGGCGGGCGGCGCCGGCCTGATCGAGTGGGGCTACCTGGTCCTGGTTGCTACGCTGCTGCAGGCAGCCGCGCTCGGGCTCGGCCTGATCCTCGTGCCGCTCGCGCTGGCACGGCATGCCTGGCCAGCCGGTGCGGGGCGCAGCTTCGGCTTCTACTTCCTGCTGCTCGGGTTCGCGTTCCTTTTCGTGGAGATGGCCTTTATCCAGAAGTTCACGCTGTTCCTGGGCAATCCGTTGTACTCGGTCGCGGTGGTCCTCAGCGGCTTCCTGCTGTTCGCAGGCCTCGGCAGCGCGGCATCGGAACGCTTTGCGTGTTGGTTGCCGTGGCGGGCTATCTCGCCGGTATCGCTCGCGGTGGCCGCGATCGCCACGCTTGCTCTTTTCTACGTCGTGTTCCTGCCGATCGTGTTCGAGCAGTTCATCGGCCTCGCGGACCCCACCAGGATCGTGTTGTCGCTGGCGCTGATCGCGCCGCTGGCCTTCTTCATGGGCATGCCGTTCCCGCTGGGCCTCGCGCGCCTTGCGCGGCTGGCTCCGGGCTTCGTGCCCTGGGCCTGGGGCATCAACGGCTTTGCGTCGGTCGTGAGCGCCGTACTCGCGACGTTGCTGGCGATCGAGTTCGGCTTCAACGTGGTCATCGTGCTTGCCACGGTGCTTTATGCGATCGCGGCCTGGGACGAGGCGGCCAGCCGCGCCGGCTGACGTCGAACGCCTAGCGGCCTGCGGAATCCGCGATCACGCCGCCGACGATGACGTAGTCGATGTCGCGGGTGTGGCGGATGTCTTCGAGCGTGGCGCCGGCCGGCACGGCGCCGCAGCCGCACAGGGCCAACGCGAGGAACAGGGTAACCGGCGCGCGCATGACGCCAACATACCCGAGGTGGCGGACGATTGTCAGTCGGTCGTTGCCTTGCTCGAAGGGCCGATATCCAGTTCCGTGCGGACCCGGTTGCGGCCCGCGGTCTTCGCCTCGTACATGGCCTGGTCGGCGCGGCGAATCAGGGACTCCGCGCCGTCATCGGCGCGTGCCTGGGCTACGCCGAGGCTCACGGTGACGAACAGCTGCTCGGAGTCCTCGATGAACGGGTCGGCCAGCACGCGGACCCGGATGCGCTCCGCGAGATCACGCGCAACGTCGAGCGTGGCGTTTTCGAAAATGATGAGAAACTCCTCGCCGCCGTATCGGCCGACGATATCGCTGCTGCGCGCGCCCGTGACCATGCGCGTCGCCACGTCGTGAAGTACCTGGTCGCCCACAGGATGGCCGTGCGTGTCGTTGATCTCCTTGAAATGGTCGAGGTCGGCCATGACCGTGCACAAGGGGGTGCCGTTTTCCTGTGCGTGTTCCAGCTTCTCGGCGAGCGCCTGCACGACAAATGCGCGACTGTGCACACGTGTCACGGTATCGAACCGCAGGTCGCGCCGAAGCGCTTCGCTTTCGGCACGGAACATCACGATCGAATCCTCGAGGTCGTGCACCTCGCTCGAATGATAGGTTTCGATCGCGAGCGACATGTCGAGCGACGTTATCTTGATGATGAACTGCGCCAGTTCGGAAAACGCCTCGGGCTTCTGCCGGATTTCCCCGGGGATCAGCGACAGCATCATGTTTTGCAGCTGGCAGTAAAAGCCCTGGTACAGGCTCAGGGAGACCCCCGCACGCTGATGGGCGGTGCCGACCCGCAAGCGGCTCTCGAAGTACTCGGGCGTGTCGAAGTCCTGGCCCATCGTGAGCAGGTACTTGCGTTGTGTCATCTTGAGGTGGTTGATCTGACCGCGCCCCTGGACGAGCGACTGGAACTCGGGGCTGGGCTCCAGCGCCTCGTAGAAGTCCTCGATAATGCCGTCGACGTTGGGCTGGATCACGTGGGACTGCAGTTCCGCAGCGATCATAGGAATAGAGGGGCCGCCGAGACCGAGCAGGTTGAGGCGCGCGTCGATCGCGGTACGGTCGAACCCGAATTGTTTGCACAATTCGTTGGTCATCTAACAGCCACAGGACAGCCCAAGTCCTGTCATCGTAGCTGCGTCCGTGGGGCTGTAACATACGTAATTCCTCCCAGTGGTGGCGCGGCCCGAGCCCCTCGCGAATCGCCTGAAATGTATGGCAGACGCGGCTTTCGTGTGAAAAGATAAGCGCATGAACCTGCGTGCAATTTCGCTCGTTGCGCTGCCGGTCATCGCGTTGCTCATCTACTACGGCTGCAGTCCTGGCGGCGAGGGTGTTTCGCAACGCGATGCCGAGGCTCCCGTCGTCGTGCGCCGGGGTAACGGCGGGGAACCCGATTCGCTCGATCCTGCCCGCGCCGAGGGGGTCCAGGCGTTCAATGTCATCACCGACCTGTATGAAGGGCTGCTGTCCCTGGATGCGCGTGGCGATATCGTGCCGGGCGTCGCGGAGTCCTGGACGGTAAGCGGCGACGGGCTGATCTACACCTTCGAGCTGCGGGAAGACGCACGCTGGTCGGATGGCACGTTGGTGACAGCCGGGCATTTCGTTGCAGGAATACGGCGTACGTTGTCGCCCGGAACGGCGTCAGCCTACGCCGCGCTGTTGTACCCGATCGACAACGCCGAGTCCGTGGCCAACGGCTCCCTGCCGGCGACGGCGCTCGGTGTGCGGGCAGAAGGTGAGCGCACGCTTGAAATCCGGCTGCATGCGCCCGCACCGTATTTGCCGTCACTGTTGACGATGCCCACCGCGATGCCGTTCCTGGACGATGGCGACGGAGACCAGGGCCGCTTTTCCGACCCGGCCCGTTTCGTTGGCAACGGGCCGTTCCTGCTCGCCGGCTGGGATCCGGGAGACCACATCCGGCTGCGGAAGAACTCCCTGTTTCGGGAGGCAGACCAGGTCGCTGTCGACGAAGTGCGGTATTACCCGATTACCGAGCCGCTGACGGAGCTCAACATGTACCGTGCCGGTGAACTCGATATTACGTTCGCGGTGCCGGGCTCCCACGTGCAGCAGCTGCGCGAATCGCACGGTGATGAACTCCTGATCACGCCGTACCTGGCGCTGTATTACCTGGCGTTCGATCTCAGTGAGGCGCCGTTCGATAACGCCGCGGCAAGGCAGGCCCTGTCGATGGCGATCGATCGGGATGTGCTGGTGCGCGTGACGGGCAGGGGAGAACAACCGGCCTACGGCCTGGTCCCGGACGGCGTGAACGGCTACGTGCCGGCACGCTTCCCGTGGGCGGCGCAGTCGCCGGACGCGCGGCTGGTAAAGGCGCGGGAACTCTATGCGCAGGCGGGGTACTCGGCGGCGGAGCCTCTCGAAGTGACCCTGCTTTACGACGCCGCGGATATCCACGAGACCATCGCGCTGGCCGTGAGCGAGATGTGGCGCGCAGAACCTCGGCGTCGACGTTCGCCTCGACAAGCGCGAATGGAAATACTTCCTGGCGACCCGCGACAACCGCGATGAATGGCAGGTAATGCGGTTTTCCTGGGTCGGCGACTTCGATCATCCCGCGGCTTTCACCGACATCTTCCGTGCGGCGAGCCCCCAGAACCTGCCGGGTTACGCGAGCGGACACTACGACCAGCTACTGGCGCAGGCCGAGGCTTCGGTAGATCGGGATGAGCAGATGCGCCTGTATGCCGCCGCCGAAGCGGTGTTGCTGGGGGACTCGCCGATTACGCCGCTCTACTTCTACGTGAGCAAGCACCTCGTCTCGCCCGCCGTTTCGGGCTTCGAAAACAACGTTTTCGATCGCCACCCGAGCCGTTACCTCCGGACACGTTAGGCGCAGGCTTCAGCACGCAGCCCCTATCGCGGTTCGAGAACCGCTCCTACAGGTAGGGCCTTGCCACGCGTAGGAGCGGTTCTGGAACCGCGAAACACGCCGATCTGCGCAAATTTGCGGGCGATTGCGGATTACGTCCAATCGATCCGGGTCGCCACTCGATTCCGCGCACATTCTGGATATTCCAAGCTAAATCAGCGCGTTAGCGGCGTCGAGCGGCACTGCGCAAATACGGTTTCAAAATAAATCATATATTTAGCTTGCAATACCGTATATGTGTGCGCAGAATGCACACATATACCGGACGAGAGACAAACCGTGGAAGTGAAGGAACACGTCATTCGAAGCTGCCGATACCTGCTGTTGCCGGTGGTGCGCTTCCTGCTCAAGCACGGGGTGACCTGGAACGAGTTCGGCGAGCTTTCGAAGGAGGCCTACGTAAAAGTGGCACGCGAAGACTACGGAATAGAGGGCAGGCCCACGAACAATTCGCGGGTGGCCATGCTGACCGGCCTCAGCCGCCGGGAGGTCGCTCGCGTGCGTGATCTGCTGCTGAACGGTGCGGAACGCGCCGCCGAGCTGCAGGGCAACCAGATCTCGAGGATCCTGACCGGCTGGCACGTGGACCCGGATTTCACGGATAACGACGGCCAACCCAAGGATCTGGCACCGACTGGACCAACGGGGAGTCTAACCGCTCTGCTGAAACGCTATGCTGGAGACCTGCCGCATGGAGCCATTCGCAAGGAAATGCAGCAGCGCGGCCTGATCGAGGAACTGGATAACGGCCATATACGTGTATTGAAACGTGACTTTGTTTATTCAGAACTCGACCCCGAAATCGTCAGGCAACTCGGCATCGCGCTGCACGACCACGCGGCAACGCTCGAGCACAACCTCGATTCCGATCGGCCGACGGCAAGACGCTTCGAAGCGATTGCCAACAACGAACGAATTACGCCACGCGCTGTCAACGCCTTCCAGAAGCTCGTCGAGTCCCGGGGACTCGAGTTCCTGGAGGACATCGACGTGTGGCTTACCGAGCACGAAATTGAACCCAAGGACGACACCAATGCCGAAACTGTTCGCTTAGGCGTCGGTGTGTACCTCATCTACGACGAAAGTGAACAAGGACGAGTGCAATGATTATTCAGTTGAGAAAACTCGGCGCAGTTTTGATTGTGGCCGTACTTACCGCTGCCGGATGCGGCGGCAGTAGCGGTGGCGGCGACAGTGTTTCTCCGCCACCTCCGCCTCCGCCTCCGCCGACCGGCGGCATAGTCCGCACGGGTGTTGCGGTTGGTGCCGGTCCGATTACGGGCTTCGGCAGCATCATCGTAAACGGCGTGACCTATAACACCGATACCGCGCAGTTCATCCGTGACGACAACCCGTCGACACAGGAGGACTTCAAGGTAGGCGAGACCGTCATCGTCAAGGGCACAATCGACGACGACAACACGAACGCCGTGGCCGAGACCGTCGAGCTCGACGAGCTCATCAAGGGCCCGGTCAGCGCGGTTGCAGGCGGCCAGCTTACGGTGATGGGACAGACCGTTACTACGGGCGGCACGACGTCGATCGACGACAGCTGCAACGCCTCGCTCGCGGATTTATCCCCGCTACTCGGCGTTTTTGCGGTCGAAGTCTATGGCTCCGCCGATAGCGCAGGCGTTATCGCGGCGACGCGTATCGAGTGCAAGGTAGCGGCAGACTTCGCCGACGACGAGTTTGAAGTCAACGGCATCGTCAGCGGCCACAACGCCGGCACGATGACCTTCATGATCAACGGTCTCGAAGTCGACTACAGCGGTGCGCTGTCCATCGACAACTTCCCGGGCGGCCAGATCAACGACGGCGACCCGGTCGAGGCCGAGGGCCCGCCGGGGAACTTCGACGACACAGGAGCGACGCCGGTACTGACCGCATCGAAGGTCGAGTACAAGGGCGGCGTCCTGGGCGGCAACACGGGCGACCACTACGAAGTTGAGGGCTTCATTACGAGCTTCGTCTCCGAGACGCAATTCAGCGTCAAGGTCGGCACGCTCGTTATCCCTGTGACGACCACTCCGGGCACCACCGTTTATGAAGGCGGCTCGGCAGCGGATCTCGGCGACAACCTCAAGGTCGAAGTCGAGGGTGACCTGAATGCCGAGGAGGTATTGCTCGCAACCAAGATCGAGATCAAGACGTCGACGAACGTCCGCGTCACTGGTCTCGTTGACGGTGTCCAGGGCGATGTCATCACGATCCTCGGCATTTCCGTCAATACGGACGTCACGACGACACGCTTCGAAGACAAGCGCGATGACCTCGAGCCGTTCCGGGTTGGCGACATCGTCGCAGGCGACTACGTCGAGGCGCGCGGCCAGGAACAGCCTGAAGGTGAAATAACGGCATTCCTCATCGAGCGCGACGACGTCGATACCGACACCGAACTCCGCGGCTTCGTGGAAGACGGCAGTGTCGTCGGCCGGGACGAGTTCGTGATCCTCGGTGTGACGGTTGATACAACCGATGTCTCGCCGGGCAACTACTTTGCCGACGACAACACGCCGATATCGGCTGACGACTTCTGGCTCGCGGTTGGTACAGGCGGCGTTATCGTCGACGTCACCGGCACCGAGACGGGCGATACGTCAATGTTGGCACGTGAGCTTCAGCTGGAAATGGAATGAGCGATCCAGCTGTAGCGAAGTAACCGGTGGCGCCCCGGACACGGAGGCCGGGGCGCCCACCGAATACAGAGCGAGAACAAAAATGAAACGATCCGCACTGATGTATTGCTGCCGCAGCGGTAAACGCTCCGGAAACCTCAGGCGCACCATGGAGGTGGCTCGCAAGCTGAGCGACACTTTCGATGTCACGGTGCTGCTGGGGGATGCAATACCCGGGCGGATCGAATTTCCCGACAATGTCCAGACGGTGCTCCTGCCGTCGCTGGGCATCGACCCCGACACCAATGTCTTCGATATCCAGCCGTTCCCAGGAACTGCTGGATATCATCAAGGCCCGGCGCAACATCCTCGATACGCGAGTTCGAGCGACTGAAGCCCCGTGTCGTTGCGATCGAGGATTTCCCGTTCCGCCAGCACGCGCTGCGCGGCCGAAGTACTACCGCTCGTCGAGCGGGCGCGTAACGGTGTCTACGGCGATGCGCTCGTGGTCGGCCATGACCGACGGTATCCTGGCCGACGATGCCGAGCACGACGATGCCTACAGGGACCAGACGGCGCGAAGATGCTCGACAAGTACTTCGACATGATCATCGTGCAGTCCGATCCCGTGTTCGCGCGCATCGAGGAATTCTTTCAGCCGCAGAACGTCCTGCGCGTGCCGGTCTACCATACGGGATTCGTGTCATCCGAAGACGGCGCACAGCCCGCTGACCCGGCCATCGTGCCGGACACCGTGCTGGTATCCGCAGGCGACGGCGAACACGGTGGCGCCGCTTTACCGCGCGGCCGTCGAGGCGCACAAGATTCTCGGCTCGACGTTGCTCCTGCCGATGAAGATCGTCGCCGGCCAGGGTTTGCCGGAGGATGAATGGAAGGACCTCGTGGCGAGGTCGACAGATTCGCCCGACCTGACGGTCGAGCGCACCGTGCCGGATATCGGCGCTGCGCTGCACGGCAGCCCGCTGGTCCGTCAGCCAGTGCGAGTACAGCACCGCGGTGCACACCATGCAGACGCGCACGCCCGCGTTGTTCGTGCCCTCGCGGCAGCAGCGACCGGCAGGCGCAGATCGTGCGCGCCCAGCGGCTCGTGTACTGGGGAGCAGGGCGGCTCCTGTTGCCGCAGCACCTGAACGGCGCCTCGCTGGCCAACGAGATCCACGAACTCCTGCGCTTCCAGCCGCGACGCATGCACTTCGACCTGAACGGCGCAGTGAACACCGCCAACCTGATCTACCAGGCGGCTTACCAGAAAGACGTCGCCTCGGAAGTGGCGAAGCCGATGTCGGACGACCGGCGGCCGAACTAGGGCCGCAGCAAGAATCTCCGACCACATACAGCACCGGCCTTATGTAATGCCCGGAGTGTGACCGGGTTCAATCCCTAAACTGTGACGCGCGTTCATTGCGAACGCCGCGCGATCAGTAGACTCGGCTTGCGTTGAACTCATTCGCACGGAGCAAGCTGAAATGAAGACATACGGAAAAGTCACTGGAATTGTCGCGGTTCTGGCCGCAGTCGCGGTGTCGGGTACGGCGCTCGCGAAACATAAAGACGGCCACGATAAGGGTCAGGGACCGAAATCGAGCGTCAATATTACGAATACTTGCGTTCTGGAAGCCGACAATATGACGACTTCCGGTGTCCCGAATCACGTGCTCAAGGTCACGACCGTGATCGAGGATGCCAGTGATGACAACAGCACGGGATTCAACGTCGATTCCAAGACCGTTGTGGGCGAGCAGTCGGTCAAGTCCAGCGAGCCACCGAAAAAGCAGGAATGGAAGGACGTTGGCGTTGCAGCGCAGGACCCGGATATCGCCGATCAGGTCAATATCAAGCTGTGCCAGGTTCCCCTGCTGCGCAACGACGCCAAGGCGCTCAATGCATCGGTCTGGGTCGAGGTCGATGGTCGGATGTTCCTGAGCCGGTGTGATGATGATCCGGACACGTTCTGCGGCTTAGATGAGAATGGCGAGAAGATTATCTGCGAGGAATTTGACGAATCGATCGTTCTGCCCGTCGACGAGTTTGGTGATCCAATAAGCTGCGACGCCAGGTAGTTTTTCTTTCTGTTGTTACATAAGTACTCCATAAGGGCTCCCGGGAAACCGCGGAGCCCTTGTTTTGTGCGGGTTTGCACAAAACTGTACGATCGGTCAGGTGACGTCCAACCCGTTGATTCGATAAAGTCCGATCCTGTGATGGATGTCAGATCGCCGGTCCAGGCGCAGACTACTATCGCAAGAACACCTGTCCGCTGCGTTACCCACCACGGTGTTTATTCATAAAGAGATGATGAAGCAGGCTTCATCGCTACACGTCATTGCCTGTGGATGACTCTCTTCTAGAACTAGAAAATCCGAGAGGAGATAGGAAAATGAATAAACTGACAACTATTAATACGATAAAGAAAGCCGCACCGCTGGCGCTGCTTGCCGTGGTCATGTCGGGTAGCGCGTTTGCGGGGCCGAAGGGCGAACGGCCTAAAGGCCCGAAGCTCAGCATCGACGTCTACAACGCTTGCACGGCCGAAGGCACGTCGCTCAATATTACGACGACGGTTACGCCGAGCGATTCGAAACAGTCCGACGGTAACGCGTCGATCAATAACCCCGTAGCCGACCCGGCGTTTAAGGGAGAGATTTGCGATACCAACAAGGGTGGCAAACAGAGATGTTCGCAAGGTTTCGTGCCGTCTGGTCAAACAACGACTCTGTATTGGTCGGGCTCGGATCCGCTGGCTTACTCGACGGTAGAGTCCATCGATCTGTGCGCACTTAAACCGGGCCTCACTAAGGGAGACGTAGTAAACGCGGAAGTATCCGTCGCCGTTGATTACGATACTGATAATGACGGCTACGCGGACACGACGACGACCTGGGTGTCGGCATGTGACGACAATCCTGCAACACATTGTGGGGAGTATGATGAAAATGGCGAGCCCATAGTCTGCGAGAAATGGGACGAGTCGATCGTTAAGCTGACGGCTTCCTGTCAGTAAAGCCTTCATGGCACGACCGGAGCACGACTCGCACGTCTGATTGAACCGTCAGCGGCGGGAAGTGCTCCAGATTTAAGGAGCGATCCTTAAACACCCCAAGACGCGCCCCAGGGCGCGTCTTTTTTGTTGCACCGTGACAAAGTCACGTTTTTGGCTCAACCACGCGCCCTGTACCTGCACTTTGACCCTGTCCAAAGGGTTAGGTTCGGTCTAAACCACGGACCGGGCGAATTCTGATCCCCCCGCATGAAGTCGCCGGACCTGTGCAGGTCCAAAATTCCCCCATCGAGGATGTACTGGCCCGAGGACCGGGCCGGTGGCATCCGTTAGCGACGCGCCGCGGCCGACGGGCCCGGCACGGGGAAAACAAGGACAACAACAAATGCAGCACGACACAGAGCTTCGTGTCCCCGTAATGACCGCCAGGCCCGACGGCCGGCGGCTGCTGCCGTTCCGCCTGGAGCCCCTGTTCCGCGTCGCCCGCCAGTTTTTCCAAACGCTTTCGTTATTCCAATCCGCAATTCCATGCATTTCAACATCAATAAAGACCGCGCCATGCGCGCATCGGCGAGCACTCTCGTATCCATTCGGGGGCAGGGTCTCGCGCAGAGGGAGGATAGTCTCGTGACTACACTGAAACCGTTCGACATCATCGGCAGCAAGTCTGACGTTTTGCCCAGGCTGGGTTATGGCCTTTTCTGGCTGGCCCTGTTTGTCGCCTCGTTGGGCGCGGGCAGGAATGCCTATGCGGCTGTCGATTGCAGCAGTAAGCAGACGATCACGGCGAATGTCGTCGTCTTCGACAGCCCGACGGTGTTCAACCGCCTCGGCGCGCAGAACCCGAACTGGATTACCTACGCGCTCGAGCGCGACGTCGTTAACTCGACGACACGGTGTACCGTGTTCTCTGGGAGGCTGTACGGCGGGCAACGTCGAGCTGCGTAGCCGACAAGCGGCCTCGTCCGCTGGTTATTCGCTCGGTCGAGGGCGCCTGCCTGACGGTGAATTTCACGAACCTGCTCGCCGACGCTGCGAACCCCAACAATGCACAACAGGGCAAGGACACGCCAGCGACCGACCCGAACTGGAAGGGCCTGTTCAACGACGACCAGGTCGCCGGACGTTGCGCCGGTTTCCATGCCACGGGCACGGAGCTCGTCAGCTCGATGGCCGATAACGGCGCCATGGTCGGCAGCAATGACGGTAATGTCGGACGCAACGCGGGTCCTCAGGCATGTGGCGACCCGGCCAAGTCCGGCCTCGTGGCCCCGGGCCAGATCCCACACCTATAACCTGTACACGCCGCACGAGGGCGCCTTCATCATCAACAGCTACGGCGCCACGATCGGCTCCGAAGCCAACAGCGGCAACCTCGCCGTCGGCATGTTCGGCGCGCTGAACGTGCAGCCGAAAGGCGCGACGTATCTATCGCAGCCAGATGACGGAAGAAGAATTGCGCCTGGCGACGACCGACCGCACTGACAAAGGCCAGCCGATCATCGACTACGACGCCACGTATCCGAACGAAGAGCCCTGGATATCAGAGGGCAAGGCCGACCTGCCGATCGTCAACATGCTGACGCCCTCAGGCGAGCTGGTGCACACCGACATCAACGCGATCATCGCGGGCCCGGATGCCGACGGCAGCTGGCGGAGCGTCTGCAATGGCTCTAACGATAGCCCGGCGACCAGCTGCCCGTACCCGCTCGAGAGCGTGGGCAAGCGTAATCCCGCCTACCCGAACCGCCTCGAGGCGTTCCGCGAGTTCACGTCGCAGTACCATGACGAGCAGACCAACTCGCAGGTATTCCCGAACTGGTACAACAACCCGGTCATGCGGCACGTGCTGCACGGCGTCAAGGACCAGTTCATGATCAACTACGGTTCCGGCGGCATCGGTTCCGAGATCATCGCGAACCGCCTGCACACGGGCCCGATGCACGACTGCACGGACTGCGCCTACGAGGAATTCTTCCTCGCGTCGCAGACGGTCGGCGATCCGGCGCTGCTGGTGAACAGCCCGGCGAATACGCTGATCGAGGCCTGCAGTCCCGAGAACATCATTGCCGGCCCCGGCACGCCGAACGCCTGCTGGCGTGACGCGAACCTGGCCAACGGCCCGATCGCGGGCAACTACGCGCTGTACCAGGAAGACCCGTCCAACGTGCACCATGCGTACACGGGCGACTTCGTGAAGATGCGCAACACGCATGCCGGTTCTTTCGAACAGCACATCTTCCATTTCCACAACCACCAGTGGCTGTTCAACCCGAATGACGACAACGGCAACTACCTGGACGCTCAGGAAATCATGCCGGGTTCCGGCCACACGTATGAACTGGTGAACGGTGGCGCCGGTAACCGCAACAAGACGGTCGGTGACGCGATTTTCCACTGCCACTTCTACCCGCACTTTGCCCAGGGCATGTGGTACCACATGCGTAACCACGACGTATACGAGACGGGCACGGTGCTGGCCGTTTCGGGTGGCACGGTAGAGGCTCCCGGTATCCACACGCAGCCGTTTGCACTGCGCAGCGGCCAGCCCATGCAGGGCTCGCGTGCCTATCCCGACGGCGAACTGCCGGACGGCTCGCCGATCCCGGCCATCGTGCCGCTACCCGGCAAGCCCATGCCGCTGATGCCGGCCAAGGTCAAGGTCGTGGCCGTTGACCGCGGCTCGCACAGCCTGCTCGGCGGCCGTGGCGGCCCTGACGGTATCCCGGACTCGAGCCAGGCGGTCGTTGACCATGACGAGGCGAAGGGTGTCGACGGCCAATTCGGTACTGCTGACGACGTCTCCCCCGGCTACCCGTTCTGGCTCGCCGGTAACGAGTGCGGTGACGTGCCGTTTGGCGCGACGAATGGGGTCGTGGGACACGCACAGTGCCCCATGGGCATCGTCGGCCAGCGTATGCCAACGCCGCCGCTCGACATGCTGACCGACTTCGCTGCCGGGGAACTAAACCCTGATTGGGCCAATCTCGGTGGTGGCTGGGACGGCGGCTTGCCGCGCCATGCGCTGCTCGGCTACGTCTCCGGCAGCATCTCGGAGGACACCAACAGCCGCCTCGACTTCAGGAAAGTCGTGCACATGGCGCAGCCGGTGTTCTTCCCCGAGACCGGCACGGACTTGGAAAAGGTATCCATGGCCTACCAGGCTGTACGTAACCATCCCAGTTCCGTGCTTCAGATTGGAGCCCCGCCGGTGGCTGGCGATTGGCAACTGAACGGCGCGCCCCCCGTACCGGGCGGCGCATTCAACGACCCGTGCGTCGATGACATCGGCGTGCCGCTGGACGACCTGTACACAGACGACAACGACGGTAAGGGCCACCGCTGGTGGCGGGGCGACGGCGCGTTCACCAGGACCGACGAAGGCTGGTACCGCGGTGGTGTCTCGCCTTATGACGCCCACAATCCGCGTACCTACAAGATCGCTAACCTGCAGATCGACGCCGTGTTCAACAAGGTGGGCTACCACTACGCCCAGGAGCGCATCATCATCCTCTGGGAGGACGTGAAGCCGACAGTGCTGAAGCAACGCCCACCGGAACCGCTCGTGATGCGCTTCAATTCGTTCGACTGCGGCAAGCTGCTGCACGCGAACCTCGTGCCGCATGAGTTCGAAGTCGACGACTTCCAGGTGCGTACGCCGACCGACATCATCGGTCAGCACATCCACCTGCCGAAATGGGATCTCACGACGAACGACGGCGCAGCCAACGGCTGGAACTACGAGGACGGCACGCTGGCGCCGGGCATGGTCCATGAGCGTGCGCTCGCCATCAACGAGTTCAACCACCTGGTTGAGCTGGCAGGCGCCTGCACCGACGCTGCGACCCCGAGCGCCGAATGTGCGATCTTCGTCGACGTGACCGGCGTATTCACGGCACCGGTATTGCCGGCTGGCGCGCTCGGCGCCTACCAGCTTGGCCCAATCGACCTGGGGGATTTCGCCCCGGTTGAGACGGTGGCGAATGCCTGTGGCGATATTGCGACTGATCCGCACGCTCCGCCCGAGACGGTTGCGGAGAACAACTGTGGAACGCCCGGTGGCCTTGTCAAACTCAATGATAAGCTTCCGCACTACTTCGGCGGCTTCACGGACGCCGCGAATCCGCAGGCGGACGCCGGCATGTACAAGAGTGCGCGGACGACCATCCAGCGCCTGCTGGTCGACCCGGTCTTCAACGTGGCTGGTATCGACCGCGGCCTCGGCCTGACGTTCTCGCACGACCACTACGGTCCGTCGACGTTCCAGCAGATCGGCCTGTACTCGACGATCCTCGCCGAGCCGGCCGGCTCGAAATGGGTTCACAACGAGAGCGGCGACCAGCTCGGCTGGCTGCCGAATGGTGAGCCGGGAGACGGACGTGCTGACGGCGGTCCGACGAGCTGGCAGGCGGCGATCCTCACACCTGACGGTTCGAACGTGCCCGATCATCGCGAGTTCTACTTCGAGATGAGTGACTTCCAGCACGCCTACGAATCGGGCGCCGGCTACGCGGCCGCCGACGAGTTCGGCAGACCCGGCAAGTTCCGGGAGGGCGGACAGGAAATCACGGTTCTGGTCGACGACCTGGCGGACGGTATTCTCGACGCCACGTACGCCGAAGCGCCGGATATCCGCAACACCTGGATACAGGTGGTCAACCCGACGCTCAAGCTGACGGCTGGCGGCGGTGTAGAAGCACTCGCCTTCCCGGATACCGTGAATGCGCATCCGAACTGCCCCGGCTCTGCCGGTCAGAACGACCCGAGCGTTCCGCGGCCCTGTGGCGAGGCCATCAATATCGGCCACGCGTCGATGTGGGTGGTCAACTACCGCAACGAGCCGGTTGGCCTGCGCGTGTTCGATCCGAACGAACCAGGTCCGGACGGGCGAAATGGCCGACAGACACGTGGACCGGGCGGCGATCTCGCCCTCGCGTTCCAGAGCCGTGGCGATCGGGGGATCTCGGATCTGAACAGTTCGTTCGGTAACACGCCGTATCCGCAAGCACCTTACTGCAACGGTAAGGGCGACCTGATCAACTGCGATCGCGGCAATGGCGATCCGTTCACCCCGATCATGCGCGCCTATATGAATGACCACGTGAAGGTCAAGATCCAGGTCGGCGCGACGGAAGAGCAGCACCAGACCACGATCCACGGCATGAAGTGGCTGTCGAATGGTTCCGGCTTCGGCCGCTCGGGTAACTCCGGCTGGCGTAACTTCCAGTCGCACGGTATTTCCGAGCAGTTCAGCCTGCAGGTGCCGATCACCCAGGATCCGGATCAGCCGAATACGACGGTGGACTACCTGTATGCCACCGACGCGACGCGTGACGGTATCTGGAGCGGCACGTGGGGCATCCTGCGCGCCTACCAGAACAACCAGAACGACCTGTACCAGTTGCCGAATAACCCGCAACGCGGCGGCGGCTTCAAGTTCAGGAATGAAGGCGACTTCGTGGGCGTGTGTCCGGCTGCGATGCACCCCAAGAACGGCCGGCCGACCAGCACGCCCGCGAACCTCAGGCAGTACAATGTCTATGCGGTGCTGGCGAACGACGCGCTGGGGAACGACCCCGGTCTCGGCGTGACTATTCCCGACAACGCCAACCCTGTCGACAACGTCGGCGGTCCGCTCGATCCCGACGGCGGCACGCTGGTGTACAACCGCCGTACAACGGGTATCGGTTTGTGCGACGCGGGCTTTGACGAGGCAGGTGTCTGCCAGGGCCCGATCCGCAACGTGGCCGGACCGCTCAACGATCCGACGGCGATGATGTACGTCCTCGAAGAGGATCTGCAGCCGAAGGCCGGATTCGAAGGCCTCTGCGGTGAACCTGCTGGTGACGGAGGTTGGGACATCAACATGCAGCTCGAGGGCTGCCCGGTCGAACTGAAGCCGGAAGTGCCGGTGGAGCCGCTGGTGCTGCGCGCCAATGCGGGCGACTGCATCGAGGTGACGCTGCACAACAAGCTTCTTGGCCAGGCGACGGCCGCGGATGGGTCTCTCGTCTACTACTGCGACGACACGAACCTTGACGGCTACTGCGACAATCCCGACGTAGCTGCGTGGAGCCACCTGTTCGATGCCGATCAGGCTGAGGACTCGCTCAAAGACGGTCAGTTGCTGGTGAAAGCCGACGGAACGCAGGTCGCGATGGGCGCTATTACGTTCGACAGCGTGCCCGACCTGGCCGGTTGGCAGGACACCTTCTGGGTGGTCAACCGCGATCTGTTCAAGCCGGTGGCCGAGCGCCTGAATCCGCCGAACGGAGGACCTCCGCAGATGAGCTTCTTCGGCAACAACCTGATCGCACCTTCCGCGCAGGTTGGCCTGGTAGCGCAGCTCGTCGACTACGACTCCCGCGTCCATCAGGGCATAGCGGTTGGCCGGAACACGGCCAACGACCCTGGCGCGGCCGGGCGGCAAAGCGACCTATCGCTACTACGCCGGTGACCTGTCTGCAAGCAATCCGCAGGGTAATGGCAACCAGACCGACGTGGATTACGTAGCTACGCCGATCGAGTTCGGCGGCACCAACCTGCTGTCGGCGGATCGCGTCAAGCAGCCGCAGAAGGGCCTGTTCGGTGCGCTCGTGATCGAGCCGCAAGGCGCGACGTGGGCAGAGGACACGATCGTGGCCGACGGCCAGGGTACCGGTAGCGCTACGCGGCCGACCCGCGCCCAGGTGACGGTGACGGCCGATCCCGGTGATGCCGGTTCCGGTGGTAAGTACCGCGAGACGGTTGCGATCGCGCACAAGATCACCAACCTGCGCTGGGCGGACGGTACTACCGTCAAGAACGTCCACCAGGGTGAGTTCGGTGTCGAAGGTGCCGAGGATTCGGGCCATGCCGGCTTCAACTACGCCTCGGAACCGGCCTGGTTCCGCTTCGGCCTGCAGCCGGATGCGCCATTCGGCAACGCCGGGACGCCCAACAGCTTCGGCAGCATCCAGAACCCGCAGGCGATGTACGCCAATGCGCTGGTTGCGGGAGCGACAATGCCGTACCTGCAATCCCGGTTAACGGCAAGGTCGTTTCCGAAGCAGGCGACCCGCAGACGCCGGTGTTCCGTACAGGAGCGAACCTGGCCACGGACTGCGGCCTACAACACCCGCATGTACGTACTCAACGGTGCCTCGGCGGACCGCGACAGCACGTTCGTCCTGCACGGCCACGTCTGGCCGCGTGATCCGTTCGTCTGTACGGGCGGCTCGCAGGATACGACGGTTAACCTCCCGGGCCGCTGCGCTCCGGACGCGCCGGTTCCGTCCAAGGCGCTGGGCCTCAACAAGCAGGCCAAGTACATGGGCGGCGAGGAAGGCATGGGCCACGTCTTCGCACACTGGCCGATCCTGTTCGACGCCGGCGGCACCGGTGCGCGGTAACGGGTGACTACCTGTATCCGCGACTACACCCCGAACGGCAACCGCAACGGCATGTTTGGTATCCTCAGGGTAGAGTAAGAAACGCCGTAACAACGGAAATCATGGAGGACATGGACGTCCTGTAACAAAGAGCGTGGAGCGGCCCGCAAGGGTCGCTCCACCTTTCTTCTAAAGGCACCGCCGCCGGGAAGTATCGGCGCGTACATACAAACAACGACAGGAGAGATAATGGTGGCCGCCCATTCTCTGATCCGACGCGCGACGCTGGTCGCGCTCACTACACTCTTCCTCGCCGACGGATGCAGCCGCGACGCGGAGACCCGAAGCCCAGGAAGATCCCAACCCAATCACCCGCGAAGGCGTCAACGTCGAGTTCTCGGTACTGCCTGTCGGCGGTGTCGGCGAGGTCACGGCCGAGCAGCTGGGCTGACGTGACCTTCCGCGTAACCGATGCCGGTACCGGCGATCCCATCAAGGGACGCTTCCCTGCCGCCTGGATGGACATCGGCGAGGCCTGGGAAGCCATGGGCGAGCGCCCGATGAGCTGCAAGGATCGCGTCGCCACCTACCTGCAGGGCATCGTCGGCGTCCGGCCGATGATCGACCTGAACAGCCATTTCCTGCTCGTCCTGAACCGCGACAACTCGATCTCGGTGATCGACCCGGTCGTCGGTGTCACCGGTATCACCAATCTGTTCGCGCAGATCAACCTGAGCCGCCCGGGTGCCGACTGGGTTCTGAACGACGACAACAAGAAGCTGTTCGTCAGCATGCCGGCCGCCGGCAAGGTCGCGCTCGTCGACACCGAGGCGTTCAAGGTCAGCCACGAGATCGAGGCGGGTGAACAGCCGATGCGCGTCGAGCTGCAGCGCGACCAGCGCTATCTCTGGGTCGGCAATAATTCGGCCGATCCGGAGCAGAGCGGTGTTACGGTGATCGATGCGCAGGATCTCGAAGACAGTGGCGTTCATCCCGACAGGGCCGGGCCACCACGAGATCGCGTTCACCGACGGCGATCGCTACGCGTTTACGTCACCAATCGCGACGGCGGCACGGTGTCGGTTATCGACGTACAGTCGCTGGAGAAGATCGCCGATATCGAGACGGGCCCCAGGCCGATGTCGGTCGCTTACTCGGAGCTCGGCAGCGCGGTCTACGTGACGGATGCCGATGCCGGCACGATCACGGTCATCGACCCGGATACGCGCGAGATTCGCGCCACGATCGAAGGCCGAGCCCGGCCTCGGTCCGCTGCGCTTTACGCGTGACGGACGCTGGGGAATGGCTGTGAATTCCAGCACGGACACGGTCTTCGTCATCGACAGCTCGAGCGACCGGCTCGCGCACGCTATCTCGGTCGGCAAGCAGCCGTACGAGGTCAGTTTCACCAATGCGCTGGCGTACGTGCGCTCGCTCGGAACCCAGGATGTCGGGCTGATACCCGATGTCGGAGCTCGACGGCACGGAGACGCCGCCCGTCACGTACATCCCCGTCGGCCAGAGGCCACCCGGCGTTGCCGGCGACATCAGTATCGCCGACAGCATCGTGCCGGCTGTCAAGCAGGCGGCGGCTGCATATATCGTCAACCAGGCGGAAGGTACCGTGAGCTACTACATGGAAGGCATGGGTGCGCCGATGGGCAGCTTCCGCAACTACGGTCACGAGACGCGTGCCATCACGATCGTCGATCGCAGCCTGGCCGAGGTGTCGCCGGGCGTCTACCGCGGCCGCGTCAGGATACCGGTGGAGGGAATCTACGACATCGCATTCATGATGGATTCGCCGCAGTTCCTGCATTGCTTCACTGCGAAGGTCGCGCCGAACGCAGCGTCCAGGGACGCTGGCGCGGACAAGCTGGCGTTGAGCTACGACAGTGGAGAATCGCTATCATCACCGTTGGCGAGCCCCGTACGATCCGCTTCCGCCTCGAGGATACGGGGACCGGGACACCGGCGGCCAATATCCCGGACGTGTCGGTTCTGTATTACCGTTCCGACGGCCGCGGCCGCAAGGTGCAGCCGGCAAAATCGGTCGGGGACGGTGTCTACGAGGCCATCGTCGAGGCCACCAAGCCGGCGACCTATTACGTGTTCGTCGGTGCGCCGTCGCAGGACCTGGAGTACTCGGACAGCCGTTCCTTAGCCTGATGGCAGTGCCCGAGGCCCAGCCGGCGAAGGAAGAGACGGCAAATTGATTCGCCCCCGGCTCCTGACGTTCCTCGCGCTGCTTGCGGTCGCGCCGGCGTTGCAGGCGCAGGGCATCTATCCCGGCGACGCCGTGCGCGTGAACGACGAGACGATCAGCTACCAGCGGTTCCAGGGCTTCTACGTCGAGTACCGCAACTCGAAGGGCGTCCAGGTCGGCGCCCGCGGCGACCAGCTGGAGCTAATGAAGGAACTGCGCAATGAGGCGATGGATCTCATCGTCGAGCAGGAGCTGGTCGCGCAGGCTGCCGAGAAGGAAGGCATCGACGCCGGATACGGTGGAGGTCGAAGAATAGGTCGAGGAACTTCGCGCGACCTTCGACAGCGACGAGCAGTTCCGGATGAAGCTCGAGGCCGACGGCTTCACCGAGGAGAGCTACCGTCGCCACGTCGGCCGCATGATTGCGGCGAAGGTCTATCTCGACCGGATTCGCATGGACGCCGCGGACGTCAGCGACGCGGAGGTCGAGCAGTTTTACGACGACAACGAGGAACGACTGACGCTGCCCGAGCAGGTGCGCGTGCGCCACATCCTGCTGACGTGGAAGCCGATGGGCACGCAGGACGACCGTGCGGCGGTCCGCAAGCAGATGCAACCGATTCTCGAGCGCGCGCGCGCCGGCGAGGATTTCGCCGCGCTTGCGAGGGAGTTCTCGGAGGATTCCGGCACCCGGGCGAACGGCGGCGACACCGGCTTTTTCGCGCAGGGTACGATGGTGCCGGACGTTCGAGGCAGTCGCGTTCTCGCTCGAACGAGGGCGAGGTTTCCGATCCGGTCGATACAGTCTACGGCGTGCACATCCTCAAGCTCGAGGAGCGTCAGGAGCCGCGACTGCTGCCGCTCGACGAAGTTCGCGAGCAGCTCGCGACTACGTGCGCGAACGAGAAAATGGAGGCCGCGGTGCGCGAGAAGATCGATGAACTGCGCGCCGCGGCCGAGGTCGAGGTGCTTATTCCGCTCGGCGCGGGCAACTGACAAGGAGCCACTATGAGCACGTCTAGCCGCAATATTCTGATCCAGTCGCATCGTACTGGTCCTGGTCGCGACGCCGGCGGCGTACGCCGACGAGGATCCGCACGCCAAGCACCGCGCGATGATGAAGCAGAAATCGGAGCCGGCGCTCGAGTCTGCCGAGATCGATCTCCGCAACCGCATGGTGCTCGACCAGGACGGCCGGGAGATGGAGTTCGTGACCGATGCCATCGGCGACCACATCGTCGTGATGGACTTCGTCTACACGACCTGCACGACGATCTGCCCGGTGCTCTCGGCGCTGTTCACGCAGGTGCAGACCAAGCTCGGCAGCGACGTCGTGGGCGACGAGGTGCGTCTCATCTCGATGAGCGTGGACCCGATCCGCGACACGCCGCAGCGCCTCAAGGCCTACTCCGCGAAACACCGCGCCGGCGAGGGCTGGTTGTGGCTGACCGGCGCGAAGCCCGCCGTCGACGACGTGCTGACCGGGCTTGGCGCCTACACGTCGAACTTCGAGGACCATCCGACCATGGTGCTCATCGGCGACGCGCAAACCGGCGAGTGGAAGCGGCTGTTCGGCTTCCCGAACCCCGATCGCATCGTGCAGATCGTCAACGAACTGCGCGAGCAGCGCAAGGCCGGCGGCTAGCGCGTGGGCGGCCGGGCTCGAAGCGCCGTGCGTGCCGCCCGGGTAGCGGCGGCTGCGGCTGCGTTCGCGCTCGGCGCCGCGTTGCGCGGCGCAAGCCGACGAACTCAGCGAGGCGCAGCAGCGCGGCAAGCAGATCTATTTCGAAGGAGCGAGCCCGCGAGGGACGGAGATAACGGCGGTCGTCGGTGACGAGGCCGCCATGCTTCCCGGCAGCACGATGCCCTGTTCGAGCTGTCACGGCTCGGACGGCCTCGGGCGGCCCGAGGGTGGCGTGATCCCGCTCGACATCCGCTGGAGCGAACTCGTCAAGACCTACGGTCACGTGCACCATGACGGCCGCCGGCATCCCGCGTTCGACGACGACAGCTTCATCCGCTCGATGATCGCGGGCATCGACCCGGCGAATAATCCGCTCGACCGCTCGATGCCGATTTACCAGATGTCCGGCGAGGACATGGCGGATCTCGTCGCCTACATGAAAGTGCTCGAGTACGACCTCGACCCGGGCGTCAGCGACGACACGGTTCGGGTGGCGACGTTGCTGCCGCTGTCCGGCCGGGCAGGGGAGACCGGCGAGGCCATGCGCAGGTCCTGGAGGGTTATTTCGACGAGATCAACGAAGAACGGCGGCGTCTTCGGCCGGCGCATCGAGTTGCTGGCGGTGCCGATGGGCGAGACCGCCGAGGCCAGCCTCGACACGCTGCGCGACGCGTTCGACAGCGAAGGCATTTTTGCGCTCGTCGGCGCGTATACGATCGGCCTCGACGACGAGCTGCTGACCTTCCTGCGTGCCGACAACGTGCCGCTGGTCGGGCCCGTTCACGCTCGACCCGGGCGACGCCTATTTCGACGCGGCGGCTTTCTATCTTTACGCGGGGTTGGACCAGCAGGTCACGGGTGCTCGCCGATCGCGCGGTCGCCGATGGATCGCTGCCGCCGACAAGGTGCTGATCGTCGGCCCGCAAGGCGGCCGGCCGAGGGGCTCGCGAAAGCTGCGCAGGACCAGGTCTGCGCAAGACGACCGGGACGATGCGCCGACCGTCCTGTCGTACGAGGCCGGGCGCTTCGATGCCGCCGGCGTTCGCGGACACGGTCGCACGAGGCGGCATCGAGGCGGTGATCTTCCTCGGCGCACAGGCAGAGCTCGACGCGCTGCTTGCGGAACTCGCGAACCAGGTGCCGGTACCGCGGATCTACCTGTTGTCGTCGCTGATGTCGCGGCCGCTCGCGAATTTGCCGGCGTGTTCGACCAGCGCGTGTTCCTTGCGTACCCGACGTTGAGCAGCGATATCAGCCCTCGGGGACGCGAGGAATATCAAGGGCTTGCGAAGACTTATTCATGGCCGAATGATCATATCCAGGCGCAGCTCGCCGCGTTTGCGGCGGCGAAACTGTTCGTCGAAGGGCTGCGCAAGGCCGGCCGCGACCTGAGCCGGGTGCGGCTCGTGGACGGCCTCGAATCGCTGTACGCAGTTCGACACCGGGTGTCACGCCGCCGCTGAGCTACGGTCCCAATCGCCGCATCGGCGCGCGCGGCGCCCACATCGTCACGGTCGACCTGGCGAACAAGACCTACACGCCGGTCGGCGACGGCTGGTTCGAAGTGAAATAGGGTGGTCGCGGTTCCGGAACCGCTGCTGCGGGTCGTCCGAACATTGCTGTAGGAGCGCGCCAGGGCGCGCGATCGCGGGTCGAGACCCGCTGCTACGGGTCGTCCGAACATTGCTGTAGGAGCGCGCCTGGGCGCGCGATCTCAGGTCGAGACCCGCTGCTACGGGTCGTCCGAACATTGCTGTAGGAGCGCGCCTGGGCGCGCGATCGCGGGTCGAGACCCGCTCCTACGGCTCGAAAAACATCACCGTAAAATCGGCGCTAATCCGGATCGCGGGGCACGATCCAGCGCACCGGTTCCGTGAACCGGTCTTCCGACGAGGTCCACCGGCACGATGTGAACGCCCGACCGAACCGATGCGCCGGTCTTCGCCATAGCTCAACGCCGGCGCGAGCCCCGGATGGAAGTCGTCGAGGCTTTCGAGTGCTGTTCACCAGTTCCTCGCGCGTGAGGTCGCGCCCGGCACGCTCGAGGCCCTCGACGAGCACTCTCGCGGCGATGTAGGCATTCACCTGCGCAATGCTGTAGCTGTAGTCGAAGCCGTACTTCTCGTGCAGTTGCTCGAAGTCCGCCGCGCCCTCCGGGCTGTAGTCGGTCGGCAGCGACGCATACGCCAGCAGTACACGGCGGCTGAAGCTGTCCGGCAGTTCGAAGACGTTGCGTTCGGCCAGCAGCCCGGGCGACAGCAGCAGCGGCTGCCAGTCGGTTCCTGCGCGGCTCGTCGCGCGAACTGCGCAGCTCGGCGGAGTTGCCGAGGAACAGCACGGCGCCGGTGCTCGTTCTCGCTCAGGCTGACGACGGTGGATTCGGCCTGGAACTCGTTGAGTTCGAAGACCTCTTCCGTGACCGACGCGAAACCGAGCGCCTCGGCCTGGCTGCGCGGCAGCGGCGGCGAGTTCGTCGAAGAACCGGACGCGCGGGTAGACGATCGCGAGACTGGTTTCCGCGGGCGTGACCCGCGCGGTCGCGGCTTCCACGAGCGCGCGCGCCTGCAGTTCGAGGCCCGGCCAGCAGGTAGAAGGTGAAACGTTGTCTTCGTCTTCGTCGCCCTTGCGGTCGCCGTCGGGCTGCAGCACGGTGTAGGGTCCGACGACGGGCAGCCGTTTCTCGGTGGCGAGTGCCTCGAGTTCCGCGTCGTAGTTGGGCACGTACGGGCTGACGAGCGCGGCGACGGGTTCCTTGTTGACGAGGTCCCTGGCCGCCCAGATCTGCGGGTTGCCGTTGTCGCTCCAGCCGCCGACGACGAGTTCGAGCTTGCGGTTGTTGATGCCGCCGTTCGCGTTGACCTCGGCGAACACGGCCTCGATCGTCTTGCGTATCGCGTCGCCGAGGCCCGCGTGCCGTCCTTCCGTCGGCAGGACGGTCCCGACCCGTATCGTGCTGCCCGAGATGGCGGGATCGGACTGCGAATCCATGACCTTGAGGTAGGCGATCAGGTCCTCGACGTCCTCTTTCGCCATGTCGTAGCGCGGCATGGCCTTTTCCATCTTGTTGCCGTCGGGGTCCACGCCGAAGATGATGGCGCGCGCGAGCGACACTTCGTCGAACGGCCGCGTGGCTGCGCACGGCGTGCGCGTGCGGGCCCGACGTACGCGAGCGCATACCAGTTGATGTTCAGCGGCGCGACGCCGACGTAGTCTTCCGCGCCGCGGCCGTCGGCGCCGTGGCAGTTGATGCAGGGCAGGATGTGGCCGGGCGTCGGTTCGCCGCCCTGGATGCTGGCCATGATCACGCGGCGGCTGCGCGAGCGGCCCGTTTCGTAGATGTACTTGCCGCGCTCCTCGGCTTCGGTGAGGTCGGCGGCGAAGAGTGACGGGCCGGGTGCGAAGAGCAGCATGCCCGCCAGTGCGAGCACGCTCACCAAAGGTGCCGCGGCTGCCTGTCGAGTTGTTCTTTTAGCGGCTACGGCTCCGTTGCGGAGGTCACGGTGCCGCATTTTCCTCGACAAGCAGCCGCAGTCGTGCGACGACCCCGTTGGGCGGAACGTTGGGCTCGATCTTGGTCCAGTGCGCGTTGCGGCACGTTCGCCGCGAGCAGGGTCGTGGTATGCATTTCCGGGTCGTCGGTGTAGGAGCCGAGCCGCTTGGTGACGAAGTTGACGTCGTCCGGCTGGCCGGTGAGCCACAGCCAGCCGCTCGTTGTCGGCGTCGTGCTTCTGTGCGAATTCCTTCATCGCGGAAGGCGTGTCGCGCAGCGGGTCGATGCTGATCGACACGAACTGGATCGCGTGGCGCTCGTCTTCGCGCAGCATGTCGCGGATCATCGTCAGGTTGCGCGTCATGAGCGGGCAGGCCGACTGGCAGTTCGTGAAGATGAAGCTGATCACGACGATGTTGTCCTTGAGGACCTCGTCGTAGAACTTCAGCGAGCGGCCGTTCTGGTCGACCAGTTCGACGTTGGAGAAATAATCGCGCGCCTTTGCTTCGGCTGCAGCCTTGTCGGCCGGTGCACTGCCGGCGGCAACGGGTGCGGACGCAAATAGCAGCATGGCTGCAAAGGCAGCGGACCTGGCGAGCAGGTTGGGGATTCTTCTAAACACGCGGCGGCCTCGCGAATTCGTATTTTGATGACTGTCAGTCTATCGAACCGGCGCAGGAAGGCTACCCGCAGGGTGAACAGTTTCGCCTGTCCGAACGGACAGGTGGGAGCCGCTGCGCGTTATCGCCGGCTGGCCGTTGCCGACCGGCTCGAGCAGGAGTTCGGTGGTCTGCCCGCCGTTACGGCTGAACGTCGCGATGGTCGAGCTGAGCGAGTCCAGCGTCCAGCCGTCGTGCGAGTCGCCCTCGGCGAGTTGCAGCGAGCCCGTTGCCGTTGAGATTACGTAACACGGCGACGCGCGCGCCGCCGGCGATCGCGATGCCCTCGAGCTTCAGTCTCAGCGGCGTGGGCGGCGGCGGCGGCAGCCTTCTCGACCTCGGGTTCCGGCATGCGCCGGTCGGCGAAGAACAGCGGACGTTCCATCATGTCCACGAGCTGGCGATACGGAAGGCGCGGCGAGCGTAGTGTCGCCGAATTCCGGCAGCATTGCGCAGGTCGTCGGCGGTCGCATCGGCCGCCGTGCGCAGCCGGCTGCGCCGGAAGCAGGAGCTCGGCCAGTACGACCAGGCCGCAAGAACCAGGTTGGCCGCAATCAGCAGCTGCGTCGGGCGGCTCAGGGAGAAGCGTTTCATCATGACGTCTCCGGCATGTAGGCGACGAGTTCGAACTCGGCATCCATCGGGCGGTGACTGCGGCTTGGTACGACCGACCATGTTGTCGCGCAGCGCGAGACTCGTCGACGAACATGTAGACGTCGTCCGTCTCGATGTCGTAGAGCGACTGCAGGATCGCCGGCAGCTGTGCCGCGCAGGCGCACCTTGAGCGCTACGCGCAGGAAGCCCTGTTCCTCGGAAACCGGCAGCAACTGCGTGCTCACGATCTGCGCCTGGTTCTTCGCCGGTGATGGTCTTGACCAGCCGCTGCAGCTCCGCACCCGCGACGGCGCTCGTTTCACTGCGCAGGTGATTGCCGGCCGATCGCTGCTTCTGCAGCAGCGCCTCGTATTGCGGCAGCAGCTCCGTGTCGCGCGCGGCGATCTGCTGGTAACGCTGCAGGCGCTCATGCGCGTCGTCCAGTGCCACCTGGCGCGAGGCATTCGCCATCCAGACGGGGCCGGCCGTGATCGCGAGCACCGCGACGACAGCGCCGGCGAGAATGCCGATGGCGAGTTGCCGCTGCTGCTTCTTGTCGAGTTTCTCGATCATTGCGGCTGCTCCTCGAGCTCGTCGCGTTTTCTCACGACGGTCGCGGAGATGTGAATGCGGTCGTTGTCCGTGCCCGTAATCTGCACGACGGGGGAGCTGAAGCGGGCGTTCTCGAACCATGGCGACGACTCCACGATACCGATCAGCGACGCCGAGGCCGACGACTGTCCCTGGATCTGCAGTTCATCGCCCGACAGGTCGAGCCGCGTGATCCAGGTGTGGTCCGGCAGGATGCGGCTGACCTCGTCGACAAGTTCCACGATCATCACGTCGGATGCCTTCTTCGCCACCAGGAATTGCGAAGCTTCCGCCATCTTCTCGAGATCCTGGCGCAGCTCGGCGCCTTCGCGCGCGTCGGCCGCCGCGGCCTGCACCTGCGCCTCGAGGGCCTCGATCGCGCGGTTCTTCTGCACGATCGGGATGGTGATCGCGGCGACGACGAGGACGGCCAGCAGGCCGGTCAGCGCGAGGTTCAGGCTCTTGACGTCGAGGCGTTTCGCGCGACGCTTTTCCTGCGGCAGCAGGTTGACGGGCTGCAGGTTCGCGTTGTCGCGCCGGCGGCAGGTGACGACGTCGGTCTTCATGCCGAGCGACGTGGCTGCCGTCGACGAGTGTGTCGACTGCGTCCCGCGGCGCGTATACGAGATCCACGGTGACCTGCTGGCGATTGCTGTCGCGCCCGACGACCGTGTAGTCGTAGTAAACCTCGGAAGCTTCGAACGGCGTGTGCAGGTCCATCTCGAAGCCGAGCACTTCGCGGAGATTCTCCTCGGCGGCCGCCGGCAGGCTGATGCGCCTGGCCAGGACCTTGTCCTCCGGGAGCAACAGGATCGTCTGCTGCACCTCGCGCGGGATGTCTTCGTCTTCGGCATTGTCTGCATCGAGGGCCAGGCGTAACACCTCGCGCTGGGCCGCATGGTTGCCGAGGCTCAGCAGGAGCTTGTCATCGTCGACTTCGACATACAGTTTCTGCTGGCGCTGCGCGATGGCTTTCTGCAGGTTCTCCGGCAGCAACTCGACGAGTTCCCCGTCCACCAGCGCCAGAAGCTCCGCAACCGGCCCAGCAGCGGATCCGCATAGCGGATGCGCAGGGGCTGCAGGCTGCGTTGTACGCGTACGTTCATCCCTCTACTCCTTCCCGCGGCGGGAATTCGACCCGCGGCGGTTCGCGCCAGTCCACGATCGTGAACGGCGCATTCGACGTGCGCGATATCCTGACGACGGCCTCGATCGCGGCGACCGTGGCCGCGCTTCCCGACGCGCTCGCGTAAATGTGGAAGGTGCCGTTCCGCGGCCCACCAGCACTGCCGTCGTCCGCTTCGGCCGCCGGTACTTCCTCGCCCGTCAGCGCCGTGATCAGCGCGGGCGGCGCGTATTCCATGTTCAGTCCGCCCTTGCCCGAGTGGACCGTTACGAACGGGGCCAGGCAGTCGTAGCGTGCCTGGCTCATGCCCGGCAGGTACTTGAGTTCGTCCACGGCCTCGAAGGCGCCATCGCGCGGCGTCCAGGCGACACCGGCCGCCATGTAGTCGTCGTCTTCGAACCCGTGCAGGCGCCTCAGGTCGTCCCGGTCGCGCCAGTCGAGAATCGCGTCGACAAGGTCGCGCCGTGCCGTCTCGCCGACGCCGCAGGCTTTGAGCGCCGCCTCGAGGAGTTCCGGTTTCGCGGCATTCAGGTCGACGAAGCCGGTGGCGTCGCGGATCGCGATCGTGACGTCGTCGTCGCCGACCCGGACGGTGAACAGGCTGCCGTCGGCGGGCAGCTTCCTGTCGGAATCCACCGCGAGCATCTCGAGGATCACGTGGTTGATGCCGGCTTCGGCCAGCGCGCGCGCTTTCGCGGACTGCACCTGGCGCGCGGCAAGCGTGGTGTCGGTATGAACGTTTTTCGAATGGCCCGCGGCCATGATGCTCAGGAGCACGACCAGCCAGAGGACGACGATCAGCGCCATGCCGTCCTGCCGACGCTGCATCGGGAATGCGCGGCCGCGGTTCATGACGTTTCACCCGAGCGCAGGTTGAAGAACAGGTCCGGCCAGCCCGCGCCGCCGAGTTCCGTGCGGGTACGAACGCGGATCGCAGCCGGCAGAAGCTCGGCGTCTTCGCTCCAGACCGGCGTCCAGTCGGGCCGGTCTTTTTCCTTTTCGGCGCCGAAGTATTCGAATTCGACGGTCTCGAAACCTGCCGTCAGGATCATCGGCTCCGTGGAGCGAATCGACTCGAAGCGCTCGCTGCCGGGATCGAACGGCGCATAGGACAGCGTCAGCACCTCCCGGCCGTCGTCGGTGCGCTTGGCCGCGAGCGTGTAGATCATGAAGCCGGCGCCGCGTGAATACAGCGGGGCGGGCGCGACGAAGCGCAGGGTCTTCTGGTCTGCGGCGAAGGCCAGGCGCTCGTCCTTGCCTTCGCCGATCGTCATGTAGGGGAGCTGCGCGAACTGCCGGCGCAGGAAGTCCGACACGGCGCGCATCTCTTCCGTCGTGTCGGCGCGCACCACGCCCGCGGTGGTGCTCTTGCTCGCGATACGCACCGCACCCATGGCGGCCGTCATGAACAGCGTCAGGATCATGATCGCCACGAGTAGTTCGATGAGCGTGAAGCCTGCCGAGGAGCGCCTCATGAGCCCACGCCTCCCTCGGTGCGCAGCCGGACCGTGCTCAGCCCGACGCTGCGGGTGTTGTCGCCGTTCGGCCACTCGACCGTCACCGTGACGCGGTAGGCGTCAACGCCTCGCGCCGCGGAACGATAGCCCGGACGGGGCTGGTAGTCCTGGACGCTCAGCGTCCATTCGAAGCGCTCGCCCTCGGTTCCGGAGGTTTCGCCGGGCCGCAGGGGCACGTCGATGCCTGCGGCCGCAAGCCGCGACTCGGCGATCAGCGTTGCCATTGCGTAGTCGGAGGAAACGGACACGTTGCGCAGCCCGCCCGAGAAGATTCGCATCAGCACGGTCAGCGCCAGCGCGAGGATCATGAAGGCAACGAGCACCTCGATGAGGGTGTAACCCGATTGCCGACGATCAAACCGCATCGTCCGTCGCCTCCGTGACGCTCGCGCCACCGAAGAGCCAGTCGATCTTCACGACATAGCCGCCGCCTGCCTCGGGGCCCAGGCGGAGGTCGAGACCGCTGGAGCTGCCGTCGGGATAAAACCGCAACGTAATGGGCTCCTCGCGGTCGAAAGAAGATTGCCCCGCGACACGACGTGTCTCACTGACGTAGCCGCTGCGTTCTTGGATGACGAGCGCCATGCCACGGGGCAAAACTGTAGGGGGAGAGCCCGCGATCGCGTACGACGCGGACTCGAGGTCGAACACGACATCGACCGGGGTGCTCTGGCTGATCGCGAGATTACTGGCGTCACGAAGGTCGACGCCATGTCGAATGCGGCTGTTCTCGCTTTCGTGCCGGGCACCACGGCCGACACCGCTGCCGGCACCAGCGCCACCAGCATGCCCGCAATCGCGAGCACGACCAGCAGCTCCAGCAACGTAAAGCCGGCTGTTCTGAAAATCGGGTTGTTGCGTGTCGTTACCAACTCACCACGTCCGCGTCTTCGCCTTCACCACCGTCGGCGTTGTCGCGGCCCAGCGAATACAGGTCGTAGTCGCCGTTCTCGCCCGGTGCGCGGTAGTGATAGTCGTTACCCCACGGATCCGTGGGGATGTCTTTTTTCTTGAGGTACGGGCCGTTCCAGTTGTTGACGCCGGTCGGTGCGACCGACAGGGCCGTGAGGCCCTCTTCGGTCGTCGGGTAGCGCCCGACCTCGAGGTGGAACAGGTCCAGCCCTGCGCCGAATTCCTCGATCTGCAGCTGCGCGGTGTCGGTCTTGGCGCCGCCCAGGTACTTCAGGACGCGCGGGCCGACGAGGCCGGCGAGCAGGCCGAGGATGAGCAGGACGACGAGCAGTTCGATCAGCGTGAAGCCGAACTGGCGTCGCGGTTTGTGTTGTCTCGTGTGCGGCATCGTCTTCTTCCTCCGAATCAGATCACGAGTTCGTTGATGGAAAGGATCGCGACCAGTATCGAAATGATCACGGCGGCAATGACGACGCCGAGCACCAGGATCAGCATGGGCTCGAGCAGCGTCATCGTGCGCTTGATGGTGACCTGCGTATCGCGGTCGAAAGTCTCGGCGACCTTGGCGAGGATCGCTTCGAGTTCGCCGGACTCCTCGCCGACGCGGATCATGTGCGTGGCGAAGGAGGGGAAATGGGGCACGTCGGCAAGCGGGTCGGCAAGGCTCTGGCCTTCCTTGAGGTGGCCGGTGACCTTCTCGATGCCGTTCGCCAGCACGCGGTTGCCCATCGTGTCTTTGACGATGGTGAGCGCCTTCAGCAGCGGGATGCCGTTGTGCAGCAACGTGCTCAGCGTGTGCGCGAAGCGCGCCACTTCCATCTTCACGACGATTGCGCCGAGAAACGGCGTCTGCAGCAGCCACGCGTGCCACTTGTAGGCGCTCTTCGGGTCCGCGAGCTGCTGGCGCACGAACCAGAGGCCGCCGGCTGCGAGCACGACGAGCACCCAGCCGTACGACTGCAGGGTCTCGCCGACCGCGATCGTGATGCGGGTCGACAGCGGCAGGGCCGCGCCCATGCCGTCGAACATCTGCGTGAACTGCGGCACGACGTAGCCGAGCAGGATGAAAATCGAGACGACCGCGACGACCACGAGGATCGCCGGGTACATCAGGGCGGAGGAGAGCGTGCTGCGCATCTCCTTGGCGCTCTCCATGTGGTCGGCGAGGCGTTCCAGCACGACCTCGAGCGCGCCGCCGGACTCGCCGGCCCGGAGCAGGCTGATGTAGAAGCGGCTGAAGGCGGATTCCTGCGCTTCCATCGCGTCCGCGAGCGTCGAGCCTTCCTTGACGCGGTCGCGGACGTCTTCGAGCATGTCCCTGAGCATTTCGCCGTCCGCCAGCGAGATCAGGATCGAGAGCGCGCGATCAAGCGGCAGTCCCGCCTGCAGCAGGGTACTGAGCTCGCGCGTGACGTCGCCGACCTGCTCGTCGGTGATGCGCTCGCGGCGCAGCCGGATGTCGATCTTCGACCTTCTTCTTCGCCGCCGACTCGTCGACGCGGATCGGCACGTGGCCGAGGGACTGCAGCTTGGCGATGACGTGCTCGCGTGTCGATCCCGTCAGCACGCCGTCGACGATCTCGCCGGCGGTGGTCGCTGCCTTGTACTGGAAGGTCGCCATGATCAGCCCTCGACCCTGCTCGTGGCGGGTTCGGGCGTGACACGCAGCACTTCCTCGATGGTCGTGAGACCGGCAACCGCTTTCTGCAGGCCGTCGTCGCGCATCGTGACCATGCCCTGTTCGACCGCCAGGCGGGCGATGTCGCCCACGTCGCAGCGCTTCAGCACCAGGTCGCGGATCTCGTTGGACATCATCAGGATCTCGAGGATGGCGAGGCGCCCGGAGTAGCCGGTGCCGCCGCAGCTGTCGCAGCCGACCGGTTTGTGGAGCGTGACCTTGCCGCCGTCCGCGAACCGGTCGAGGCCCCAGCGCTCGGTGACTTCGTCGATCGGCGTGTATTCCTCGCGGCAATCGGTGCAGAGCGTGCGCACGAGGCGCTGCGCCTGGATCGCCGAGACGGCGGAGGTCAGCAGGTAGTCCTGCACGCCCATGTCGAGCAGCCGCATGACGCTGCCGGCAGCGTCGTTGGTGTGCAGGGTGGAGAGTACGAGGTGCCCGGTGAGCGCCGACTGCACGGCGATCTGCGCCGTCTCGGTGTCGCGCATCTCGCCGATCATGATCACGTCGGGGTCCTGCCGGACGATCGATCGGAGGGCGTTTGCAAAGGTGAGACCGATTTGAGGTTTCACCTGCATCTGGTTGATTCCCCGAATATTATATTCGACCGGATCCTCGACCGTGATGATCATGCGCTCGGGCTCGTTGAGGTGCGTGAGCGCGGCGTACAGGGTGGTGGACTTGCCGCTGCCGGTCGGGCCGGTGACGAGCAGGATGCCGTGCGGGTTCGCCAGCACGTCGTGCATCGTCTTCACCTGGGATTCGTTGAAGCCCAGCGATACGAAGTCCATCGCCACCGCGTCGCGCTGCAGCAGGCGCATGACCACCGACTCGCCGTACATCGTGGGCACGGTCGAGACGCGCAGGTCGTATTCGACGCCGCGGACGCGCTGCTTGAAGCGGCCGTCCTGGGCCAGGCGGCGTTCGGCGATGTTCAGGTTGGCCATGATCTTGACGCGCGAGATGACGGCGGCGGCCGACTGCATCGGCGGGGAGTCGACTTCGCGCAGCAGGCCGTCGACCCGGTAGCGCACCTTCAGCTGGCCCTCGAACGGTTCGATGTGGATGTCCGAGGCGCCGCTCTCGGCGGCCTTGTGGATGAGCTGGTTGACCAGCTTGATCACCGGCGCTTCGCCGGCCAGCTCTTTCAGCTGCTCGACGTCGTCGAGGTACTGGGCTGCAACCACGTCGGTATCGGCAGATCCTGCGGTTCTGTTGCTGCCGTCATAGAGCTGTTCGAGCGCGTATTCGATCTCGGAAGGCACGCCGAGGCGCGGTCCCACGGCCTTGCCGCTGCGAAGCTTCAGTGCATCGATCACGTAGTCGTCGAGCGGGTCGGCCATCACGACCGAAAGCGTGTCGTCGTCCTCGTCGAGGATGAGTGCCTTGTTCTTCTTCAGGAAGCGCTCGGTGACCTCGGTGCCGTTCGGACGCTCGTCGGGGTAGTCGGTGCGGTCGACGAGGTCCAGGTCGAGTTGGGACGCGAGGCTCTCGGCAACGTCCTTTTCCGAGACGAGGCCGAGTTTCACGAGGATGGAGCCGATGCGCTCCCAGTCGTCCTGTTCTTTTTGCAGGCGCAGCGCCCGGTCGACGTCGGTGGATTCGAGTTTTCCACAGTCAACGAGCAGCCCGCACAGGGGCGGCTGCTCTGGTGTGCCTACGGCTCTTAATCGCGCAGGCCCGATTGTTTCTGCGGCTATGGTGGTCATCGGGCGCCACTTTTTTTGGTTTCTTGTAGTCGACGATCATGCTATCGCCCGCAGGCAAGCCAGTAACCGGTCAACAGGTCTGATCAGGACTGGACTTAATGTAGGAATTTAAAGGGAAAAACCTGATCGAAAGTCGGGTGCGCAGGGGGGCGCCAGGGGGTAGTCTGGTCGAGACTGAACGTAGCCGACAATTATGAAAAAATCCGCCTGTAACCTGACGCTGCTGGTTATGGCCTTGTTATTGGTATCCTGCGCCAGCGCACCGCCCGCGACGACCGATGCCGGTCCGGGCGCTGCGACGGCTGCAGGCTGCCGGGGCCGCCAGCGGAAAAGATCAGGACAAATCACCCGATGCCGGACGGCCTTCGGTCAGCCGGCATCGTCATCCGAAGAAGAGCGCGGCGATACGATCCGCAAAGGCTCCGGCGTCTTCGTGCAGGGCACCGGCACCGGTGCCGGGAGCGGTTATGCCGAGGGCGACGGCGTCACGCTGAACTTCGAGAACGCCAGCCTGCCGGAATTCCTGCGCGTCGTGTTCGAGTCGATCCTCAAGGAGAACTACCTGCTGGACCCGAGCGTCAACGGCAGCGTTACCCTGCACACGACGCGCCCGGTTACCGAGGACACCGTATTGCCGATCGTCGAGGCCGTGCTCGAGCAGAACGGTGCCGCGCTGATCCGCGACGAGGGCATGTTCAAGGTACTGCCGCTCGGTAACGCGGCCAGCGCCGCGGGCTCGCCGGCCGTCGGCCGCTATCCTTCGTCGCGGCAGAAAGGTTACGGCATCCAGGTGGTGCCGCTGCAGCACGTCGCGGCGAGCGAGCTCGAGGGCATACTCGCGCCGTTCGTGCCGGAAGGCAGCTCGGTCAGCGTCGACACGACTCGCAACGTGCTGATCCTGTCCGGTCCGAGATACCGGCTCGACGACCTGCTCGCGACCGTGCGCATGTTCGACGTCGACTGGCTCGCCGGCATGTCGTTCGCGATGTTCCGGCTGGAGTACGCCGATGCGGTGTCGGTGGTCCAGGAGATCGAGACCATTATCGAAACGGGCGGCGATACGCCGCTCGCCGGCATCGTGCGCGTGCTGCCGATCGAGCGCGTCAACGGCGTGCTCGTCATCACGCACCGGCCGGAGCACATCGACGCCATGCAGGCCCTGATCAAGGAATTCGACTGGGGACTCGAAGGCGCCTCGGGCCGCCGCCTGTTCGTCTACGAACTCGAAAACGGCAAGGCCGAGAACATCGCCAGCGTGCTGCAGCAGATCTTCGGCCAGAAAGAACTCGAAGATTCCCGCAGCGGCGAACTCGCCGTGCCGGGTGCAGCGAGCAGCGTGTTCCGCCGGGCCGAAACCGTTTCCCGACCGCCGCCGCTACCGGGGCAGTCCACTGGCAACCGCGCGGTGCGGCCCGTTTCTCCGGCATCGGCGGGGCCTGCTGGCGTGGGCGACGGCGCTGCGACCGGCGATTCGGGTGACGGCATTAATGCCGAGAGCCAGAGCGAGATCACGATCATTGCCGACCAGGACAACAACGCGATCCTGGTCATGGCTACGCAGCAGGACTACCACGCGATCGAAGCGACCATCCGCCGGCTCGACATCTCGCCGCGGCAGGTGCTCATCGAGGCGACCATCGCCGAGGTGACGCTCTCGGACGGGCTGACGTACGGGGTGCGCTGGTTCCTCGAGAACACGGACTGGGAACTCGGCGTCAACGCACCGGTGCCCGGTAACGCCTCCGGCGCAGGGCTCGCGTTCGCGTTTTTCGACGACTCGAGCGACCTGAAAGCGTTCTTCGACATGCTGGCGACGCAGTCCGACGTCAAGTTCCTGTCCACGCCGCAGGTCATGGTGCTCGACAACCAGACCGCCAACATCCGCGTTGGCGACCAGATACCGGTGACGACGCGCAGCTCGCAGAGCACGACGAACCCGGACGCGCCTATCGTGACCGAGGTGCAGTTCCGCGACACGGGTACCTTGCTTACGGTGACGCCGCGGATCAACGCGGGTGGCCAGATCACGCTCGAGATCAGCCAGGAAGTCAGCATCCCCGGCGCGTCACCCGCGATCGGCGGCGGCGGCAACGTGTCGATCGCGCAGCGCACGATCAACAGCAGCGTCATCGTGCAGAGCGGACAGACCGTCGTGCTCGGCGGCCTCATTCTCGAGACCACGAGCCAGGGCAAGTCGGGCGTTCCGTTGCTGATGGACATTCCCGGGCTCGGCGCGTTGTTCAGCACGTACTCGACGGACACGCTGCGGACCGAGTTGATCATCACCGTGAGCCCGCGCGTCATCGAGGATCCCCGCGAGATGGAGAAGATCACCGAGGAGTTGCGGTCGCGCATGGCAAAGGCGAACGAACTGGAGGAATCGGCAAGGATGTCGAGCGCCGGTCCGTAAGGGCCGCGCGAAGCAGACAGGGATAACGCCGGCCTCGTGCCGGCGCCTGCGTATTGGCAGGAGGAGGTTGATTGAATGACGAAGAGCCGGTGGACCCTGTTCCTGGCTGGCGGTGTTGCCGCAGCGCTGCTCGTAATGCTGATGCTGCCGATGCCGATCGGCTCCGCCGAGCGCGTTGTTGCCGCTTCCCTGCTCGGCGCGCTGGTACTCCTGATGCTGCTTCATGGGCAGGTCACACGCGGCGCGCTCAAGGAGCTAAGCACTTCGAGCAGCGAACTCGAAGAGAAGCTCGACGGCCTGCAGGTAGCGCTGGCCGAATCGAAGTCTTTCAACCAGACCGTGCTGGACGGCGTGCCGGACCCCGCGATCATCATCGACAAGGACTTCCGGGTAAGCGCGATTAACCGGGCCGCCCGACAGGCTATGGGCAACGGTGACGGTGGTGCTGAGCCTGTGCCCTGCTACCGCGCACTGCACGGGCGCGATACGCCCTGCGATCCGGCGGAGCACCCCTGCGTGCTCACGACCGGTGAGTCCTGCAAGCATATCCAGAAACGGGTGGATGCCGACGGCGTTGAGCACCTGGTCGAGCTGCGGGCGACGCCGCTGTATGACGACAATGGTGACATCACCGGTGCCGTCGAAGTGTTGCACAATCTCAACGAACAGGAACGCCTCGCCCTGCGCCTGCAGCGGGCCCGGGAAGACGCGGCCACGGCGCATGCGGCCAGGGCGCAGTTCGTTGCAACCATGAGTCACGAGGTACGGACGCCGCTGAACGCCGTCCTCGGCATGACCGACCTGCTGCGCCTGACGGCGCTTACACGCAAACAGAAGTCCTACGTGCAGATCATGGAAAGCAGCAGCAACATGCTGCTCAGTCTCGTCGACAACATGATCGACTTTTCCACGATCGAATCGGGAAAGCTGGAACTGAAGAGCGTTTCGTTCCATGTCACCGATCTCCTCGAGCGTGTCCTGGAAATCATGGGTTACCACGCCTACGCAAAGGGAATCGAGCTCGCCGGCACGACCGACTACGAGCCTGACATGCAGGTGGTCGGCGATTTCCACCGGCTGCAACAGATCATGATCAACCTCGTCGGCAACGCTATCAAGTTCACGGAGAAAGGTGAGGTCGTTGTCAATGTCAGCGCGGAGCCCGGTGACGATGGCAGCCCGATGCTGTCCGTGTCTGTCTCCGACACCGGGATCGGCATGTCCGAAGAGTCCGGCAAGCGGTTGTTCATGCCGTTCGCTTCGGTTACCGACAAGGACGATGCACCCCAGAAAGGCAGCGGCCTCGGACTCGCGATCAGCAAGCAGCTGATCGAACTGATGGATGGCCAGATCAACCTGCAGAGTGAACTCGGCAAAGGCACGACCGTCTGGTTCACGGTCCCGGTGCGGCGTGTTGCCGAGGCCGACCGTTCGATAATCGACGGCCGCCGTGTGCTGAGCAACCGTCGTATGTTACTGGCTAACGTCAACCCGGAAATAGCAAACTCTATTGCAAGTTTCCTCGATACCTGGGGCATGAGTTGCGACATCGAGCCGGGGCTGGACGCGGTGTCCGGACGCCTCGAGGCGGCGGCAAAGGCAGGCTATCCATTCGACTGCATCGTTCTGGACGCTGAGAGTTCGGCGAAGGACCGCCTTACCGTCGCGCGCGAGATTCGCAAACAGACCAAACTGCCGATGATCCTGCTCACGTCTATCGCTCAGTCTCTCGAGGTCGGGAAGGTCTCGAGCATCGGCAGGATCCGAGTTGTCAACAAACCGATTCTGCCCAGTGTGCTGCGCTACAACCTGTCGCGGCTGTTCGAGATCGACCTTGGCGAGCAAGGTGCGGTGGATGAGGGCTTTCAGTCACTCCGGATTCTCATCGCCGAGGACAACCCGATCAACAGGAAGCTGATGAACGGCATGTTGAAATCGCTCGAATTCGACGTTGACACCGTCAACGACGGTCCCTCGGTTCTTGAGGTCCTGCAGGAAAACGACTACGACCTGATCCTGATGGACTGCCAGATGCCGGGAATGGACGGTGACGAGGTAACCCGTGTCATTCGGGAAGGCAAACACGGCGATGCCGGGCAGCCTGTCGTCGTTGCAGTGACGGCGGATGTGTCGATCGATCACAGGGAAAAGTGCATGCAGGCCGGCATGGATGACTTTCTTGCAAAGCCGGTGCGTCTCGACACGCTGAAGTCGGGTTTGCGGCGCTGGTCCCTGATGGCGAGTTCCCGGCGGCGCCAGATACCGGATGTTGCCGGGACGGCCACCAAGGACGGCGATGACATCATCGCTCGCTTGCAGGATCGCGCCGGTATCTTCGACAGCAACGTACTCGACGAATTCATCAGCCTGTTCGTCGATGATGCGAGCGCCCGAATAGAGCTAATGCGGCGCGCGCTCGACGACGGTGACCTGGAGACCATTCGGCGCGAGTGCCATGCCCTGAAGGGAGCATGCCTCGAAATGGGTGTGACGACCCTGAGCGGCTGTTGTGAGGCGTTTGGCAAGGCGAGCCGCGACCGGCGACTGGACGATCTGCCGACAGAGTTTCACCGGCTGGCAGCCGAGTTCGAGCGCGTCAGGCCGATCTTCGAACAGGGCCGAATCCGGCCGAACTAGCCGGCCGTTGGCAGTGAAATAACGCCCTGTTTCACCGCCATGGATACTGCTTCCGTGCGGTTGGATGCGTCGAGCTTGCTGAGGATCGCATGGACGTGGAATTTCACGGTCGATTCGGAGATGAACAGGGCTGCGCCGATGTCGCGGTTGGTCTTGCCCGCGGCCAGTAGTTCCAGCACCTGTTTTTCGCGCTTGCTGAATTCGATAACCGGCTGCTTGGCCTTCGTCGACCGCTTGTTCATGTGACTCATGAGCTTGGCGGCCACCGCCGACTCGATTGCGCTGCCCCCCTCGAAGACGCTGCGAACCGCGCCGACAATCTCTTCCTTCGGACTGCCCTTGAGCAAATAGCCGTCGAACGCGAGTTCGGCCGCCTGGATGATGTACTCCTCTTCGTCGTGCGAGGTATAGACGATTACTTTGAGTTCCGGCGCGATCTCGCGCAGCTGACGCAGTGCTTCCACGCCCTGGATATCGCCGAGTTCCAGGTCGAGCAGAACAACATCCGGCTCCAGGGTGCGGAGCGCATCATCGATTCCCCGCATGCCATCGAGTTCGCCCACGACTTCGATGTCCGGCTCGGCGTCGAGCATGTGCTTGACGCCGTAGCGCACGACCGGGTGGTCGTCGACGAGCAAGATACGGATCGGCGGTGTCGAAGAATCTGACATAAATACATCCCTGCGGCGTGGGGCGTTTCTGGTCGTTCACGGTACGTAATTGCGGGTACGCGCCGAAGTGTATCGGATGCTCAACAAGATTTGGGTGGCTGTCAACAAACTTACGCTCAAATGGGCACCATAATCTGCCCGCGCTCAGACGGATCACCGGCTACGGCTCGGCCGCGTGAAGCAATGCCGGCATCCGGCCTGCGGAGCAGTCCGAAAATGGGCAAAAACGCCTATATATGTGACCCGGTCGGTCCGGTCTCGGCTGGTGTAAGTCATTGAAATCTTGTCGGAAATCTTTACAGATTTTCCAAAGGGGCATCGTATACCATTGATTTCCATGCAGGGAACGTAGCTTGCATGGAGCATGAGAATTCGAAGATCTTCGGCGACGATGACCGCAGCACCGACGCCGTTCCAGCCAGCCAGGAAGCAGACTACTTTCAGATGCAACTGAGCACGCGGTCGTTTTCGCTCAAATCACTTGTCATCGGCATTGTCGCCGTCGGACTCGTGTCGATTGCCATCGTGATTTATTCGCAGTGGCTCGTGACGCGGGATTTCCAGCGCAATACGCTGTTCCTGCGCCTGATGCAATCGGTGCAGCAGGAAGTTGCGACGGCGCACCTGTGGTTCGAAGAGGCGCTGGGCGGCGACCGGTATATCAGTATTGACGAAGATGTGCGGGCACGGATAAAGGCCGCGCAACTGTTGGTCGGTGCTGCAATCTACGGAGGGGTCACGCCGTTAGGGGATATTCCCCCGCTGCCCGAGGCAGGTGACAACCTGCATCTCTTGCGCGAGCACATCAATGAATTCGATCGCATCCTCTCCGATCGATGGGATGGGCGCGACACGACAGGCGTAATCGGCGGTGCCCTCGACCAGCAATTTGACGCCGTTTTCGGGGAAATCCTCGCACTGTCCACGACGATCTCCGGGCAGATCGACGCAATTATCCTCGCCGACCAGCGCCGGATTTTCCTGCTCAATGTACTGATCATCGTGATCCTTGTTACGTCATTTACGCTGATCGCCGCCCTGGTCATAAGAAACCGTCACGAGCTCGAGCAGCGCGCCGTCGTACTTGAGCGCATGGTGGCGGAACGTACGAGTGAGCTGGAGGCCAGCGAGGCGGAGGCGCAACAGCGCAGCCGGGAACTGGCGGTCGCGAGAGACCAGGCGAATGCCGCGAGCCAGGCAAAGAGCCAGTTCCTCGCCAACATGAGCCATGAGATTCGAACGCCAATGAATGGCGTTATTGGCATGGCGAGCCTGTTGCTGCGCACCGATCTCACGGCCGAGCAGAAAGAATACGCGGAGATCATGCACTCCTCGGGGATGTCGCTGCTGAAAATCATTAATTCCGTGCTGGATTTCTCCAAGATAGAAGCCGGCAAGCTGGTGCTCGAGAAGGTCGAATTCTCCGTGCACGAAAAACTCACCGATGTCGCGCACCTGTTCTCTGCCGAAGCAAGACGCAAAAACCTCACGATCAGCTATGCGGTGGCCGACAGTGTTCCGCAGGTGGTGCGGGGAGATCCTGTGCGACTCGGGCAGATTCTCGCCAACCTCGTAAGCAACGCCATCAAGTTTTCACACGACGGCGATATCAGCATCGTTTGCGACTGTGTCGACTGTGACCAGGTAGAGAAAGGCTTCGTGCGCCTGAAGTTCGTCGTCAAGGACTGCGGTATCGGCATCAGCGCCATTGACCAGGAAAAACTCTTCCGCGAATTCAGCCAGGTCGATGAATCCGATACGCGCAAATACGGTGGCACCGGGCTGGGGCTGGTCATATCGAAAGAACTCGCGACACTGATGGGCGGCACCATCGGGGTCGACAGCGAGCCGGGCAAGGGTAGCCGGTTCTGGTTCACGATTGCGGTCGCGAACGGCCACGGCAGTGTCGAAGGTCTACCCGTGTACGAGGGCGTGCCGACTCGTGACCGGGGGCGCGGAATGGCGGCCGCCGCGGACGGTGAATCGGCCGGCAAGGTTCTGGTCGTCGACGACAATGAAGTCAACCTGCTCGTTGCCCAGCGAATGCTCGAGCAGCTCGGCTACGAGGTGGCGACCCTTTCGAGTGGCGAGGAAGCGATAGAGGCCAGCGCAACGAACGAGTACACGGCGATTCTGATCGATTCGCAGATGCCGGGGATGAGTGGCAACGAGGCGACACGGCTCATTCGCGAACGTGAGCGTGACGAGCGGCATACGCCGATAATCGCGTTGACCGCGAACGCGATGACCGAGGATCGCGAGCGCGCATTCGCGGCCGGTGTCGACGACTACCTCAGCAAGCCCGTGTTCGTCGAAGAACTCGGAGCGACGTTACAACGCGTGCTGAGCGGCAGCGTGGAGGTGGCCAACCTGTCCACGAGTGAACTGCACGCGGGACCGGCATCATCGTCACTGCCGAACACGATTCTCGACACGTCGATAGTCGAGGAACTGAGCAAGATACGCGGCTCGGGCGATGCCGACCTCTTTAGCGAACTTGCGGACCAATTCCTGCAACAAATGCCGGCCTGGCTGCGCGACCTCGAAAAGGCAGCGCGCGATAACGACGCTTACCAGGTTCGCCGGCAGGCGCATCGCTTGCTCGGCTTGTGCCAGCAGATAGGCGCAGAGCGCATGGCTGCGCTGTGCGCGAGGCTCGAGCAGCTGAAAGATCAGGCCGAGGAGAGCGAACTGCTCGAAGGTGTGTCGCGGCTGCAGGTGGAATTCGAAGCGGCCTACAGGGCCCTCGACGATCGTCACCTGGGCGACTGAGCGCCCGTCATCACATCAATCTGGTCGTTGCATGCGGTTGGATAACCGCTGTGCCGGATATCGGCTGAAAGGTATCCGAGCTACCTCGGTAAAAAGGAAGCCGGCGACAGCGCCACTCTGGTCCTCCGCAGTTCCACAGACTTCATGGCACGTGCTGTCGCCGGCATACCTTGACTACACACCTATATAAACGCCGGGAGAAGCTGAGCAGTTGCACTAACTGGACATAATGCCGGACAAATTTTCGGTGAAGAGTCAGTGCTAAAGCGCTGAAAAACAATGCGTTTATTCAGGCTTCGTTTGCTCGGCGCCGAAAGTTTCCCGGATGTAGGCGATGAGCGCCGCCACTTCGCCGGCTGTCAGCACGTCTTTCCAGGCGGGCATGGACGTGCCCGGAATGCCGTGCAGGATCCGCTGCTCCATCGCCCGTGGATCCCGGCCGAGCCGGAACGCCGGGTCGGTGAAGTCGCGCGGACGCGGCTCGAGGAAACTGCCGATCCAGTTGCGGCCGGTACCGTCGGCCGCGTGGCAGAACGCGCAGTTGTCCTGGTACAGCGGCCGGCCGGCAAGCGCCTCGGCGGAGAGACCGGCAGGGTCCGGCGGCACATCGTGTTGCGCATACGGCGAGGCACCGGATATCAGGTCGTGATTCGGCTCACGATGGCTGAAATGGTCGCGCGGGTAGGACACGGCGCGCAGTTCCCAGTCCGGTCCCTCGCCGCTGCCGGTGTTCGGCTGGTCGTGGCAGCTGACGCAGGCCGATTCGTAGAGCCGGCGGCCGCGCTGTTGCTCTTCCGTCAGCGACTCCCAGGGCGTGGAGAGCGGGACGCTGCCGTCGATGAACGGGAAGGCAGCCGCATAACGCTCGTGATTGGTCCAGCCATTCTCGGGCGAGTGGTAGCGGGCGTCGACGCGGTCAGCTGACCATGAAGGATTGGCGGACGTATTGCGCAACCGCGCGGGCGTCTGCTTCGTTCAGCACGGAAGCAAAGCTCACCATGCCGGTGCCCTCGCGTCCCTCCAGCACCGTTTTGACTATACGTTCGATGGGGAATTCGTCCGCCGTAACGCTGGTAAAATCGCGGGGTGGTGGCGAGAGGCTGGCGCTGGCGAGCGTCTGCGCATCGCCCGCGTAGCCGTGGCACTGGTAGCAGTAAAAGCGGTAGATAGCCTCGCCGTCGGCCTCGGCCAGCGCAGTGCACGGCAGGAGAAGAGCAGCGGACGCGATCATAACGATGCGCAGGATGCCGAGGGGAAGGCTGGAGTTTTGGGCTGGCATGATCATAATGCGAGCGACGGATTCTAGTGCCAATTGCCGGCGAGGCAAGCCCCCTGTGAGACCGTGGCAAGGCGGGCGCGTATTGGACAAGATGACGGCGGATACGGTAATAGTGCCGCTGGTCTGGGATCTGCGACGGAACGAGATATATGAATATGAAGTTTATTCGCACGTTTTTTCGAGCGGTCCTGATTGCTTCGGTGATCGGTGCGGGTTCGTTCAGCGTAGCGGATGAAGGGTCCGATGATCTGCAGGCAGGCATCGACGCCTTTAACCGCGGTGACCTTCCAGGCGCCATGACCCTATACGAAAAAGCGGCCGAGGCCGGGTCTCCCGAGGCTCAGGTGAGGCTGGCCTACCTGCTGGACTACGCCGAGGACAACGAGAAGGCCGTTCACTGGTATCGTGCGGCCGCGGACCAGGATTATGCCGAGGGGATGGCCGGGCTGGCGGCGATGTATGCCAAGGGCGAGGGCGTCGCGCAGGATGACGAGAAGGCGCGTGAGTTGTTCGAGAAAGCCGGCGAGGCCGGTCATGCAGGATCGATACGTGTGCTGATCAGCGCGTATGAAAAAGGCGGGCTCGGCGTCGACAAAGACGCAACGCGTGCCGCCTACTGGAAAGACAGGCAGGCTTCGCTGGGCAGCAGCGGTAACTGACGGAAGGATATGCGAATGAACAGACCAGCTTTTTTGACGAGCCTGGCTACGATCGTGTTGATTGTCGTGGCGCATAACGCGCAGGCAGCCGACATTTTCAACGGTAAGGAAGTCTACGAGATGCACTGTCAGACCTGTCATGGGGTCGACGGCAGCAGCGTGGAGCCCGGGGTACCGGACTTCACCCGTGGTGAGTCACTGATGGTGCCTGACGCCGAGCTCTTCGAACGACTTTGGGACGGGATGGCGCACATGCCTTCCTACCGGGGCATGATCGACGATAGCGACCTGCGCGACGTAATCGCCTACGTGAGGACTCTGCAGCGATGAGTCCAGGCTTGCGGCTCGCGCCGTGGCTGGTTCCCGCTTCCCTTTCTTTGCTCGGCGCCTGTGGCGGCGGTCAGGATGCAGGCGTCGGCAATCCGGTCTACGAAGTGGTCGAGCGATTCGAAGTGGGATCCGGCATCTACGTGCGCGCCCTGGCGATAGAGGATGCGACCAAAACCCTATGGGTGGGTACGTCGATGGGCGTAATGGAGATCGGACTCGACGACCAGGTGCTCCGAAATACGTTTACGCGTCAGCATGGTCTCGCGAACGAATACGTATTCGCGATCGGGATCGACAGCCAGGGCTACAAGTGGTTCGGCACCAACGCGGGCGGCGCTTCACGTTACAAGGATGGCGAGTGGGACGTGTTCTTCCCGATGCACGGGCTCGCCGACTACTGGATTTACGCGTTTGCGGAGCAGCGCGACGGTATCTATTGGGTGGGTACCTGGGACGGCGCAAATCGGGTCGATCTGAAAACCATGGAATTCACCAAGTACAAGGAAGAACTGATCAACGAGTGGGTATACGGCCTCGCCGTGGATTCGAAGAATCGCGTCTGGTTCGGCACGGAGGGTGGCGTCTCGATGCTGGACGGCGACACCTGGTCGGAGTGGAATCACGACGACGGCATTGGCGCTCCCAACGATGCAGCGCTCCCGCCAAGTACGAATACGGGACTCGGAACGCGGACGCGCCACGACCTCAGCGTGCTGATGGGCGGGCAGGAGTCGTATAACCCGAACTATGTCTTCGCGACCCATGCCGACCCGGAGGACGTGATCTGGGTTGGCACCTGGGGCGGCGGCGTGTCGCGCTACGAGGAAGGGGAGTGGCTCAACCTGTCGATGGCGGACGGGCTTGCCGGCAATATTGTCTACAGCATCGCACAGGATGATTCGGGCGCTTACTGGTTCGGCACCAACCGCGGCATCAGCCGTTACGACGGCGACACGTTCACGAATTTCGATTCGGCGGACGGGCTGCCGGGCAATCACGTGTATGCAATTGCCGTTGCCGGTGATGGCGATCTCTGGGTAGGAACCCGCGACGGCGTTGCCCGCCTGGCGCCCGCGACGAACAACGAGTAACAAACGATGATTTCGACGAACAGGAACCGTTGGCTCGTAGTGTCCGTATCGATCGCGTCGGCGGCCGCCGCGCTGGTGTTGTTGCAGGGTTGTGGTCGCGACTCAGGCACATCCACGGCTGAATCCCCGGGCGATGCGGGCAGTGCCGACTCCGCACGCGAAATGCCGGCAGGGCACCCGCCTGTCGCATCGGGCCCCGATAGCGCGGCGCCGGCCCAGAGCGGCAGTGTCGCGAACGTGGATCCCGATGCCCATTTCACCCACTTCCGTGTCGGCCAGCGGAACGTTAAGGACATTTTCCCGGAAGGCGATATTGTCTGGGTCGGAACGTCGGCCGGCGTCATCCGCTACGACACGACAAACGAAGAATACCGGCTCCTGGATACGCGCACGGGCTTGCTGGCAAACGGCGTGTTCCATATCGGCAAGATCAACGGCAGGCTGTCGGTCGGCACGTACGGCGGCGGGTTGTCGATTCTCAACGAGGCGGAAGACGACTGGCGCATCTATAACATCCCCGACGGCCTTGGTGACGGTTTCATCTACGATGCGCTGCAGCTCGATAACGGCGACGTGTGGATTGCGACCTGGTCCGGTGCGAACCGGGTGCGCGGCGGCGACCTCGATGATCGCGACAGCTGGGATCTATACACCGTCGCGAATACCGGTGGGGCGCTGCCCAACGACTGGGTCTATGCGCTGCACGCCGGCAACAACGGCGAGGTCTGGTTTGCGACCGAGGGCGGCCTGGCCAGGTTCAAGGATGAGGCGTGGCAGAACTGGACGCACGAAGACGGGCTGGGCGCGGATTATGAGCTCGTCAAGGAACAGATCGAATTCGACATGGACCCCGGCCAGTACTCGCAACACCACGCGAGGCAGAAAGTCGAGATGGGTCTCGAGACGATCAGCGTCGCCTACAACCCGAACTACATCGTAGCGCTGGAGGTCGATAACAACGGCGTCGTATGGTGCGGGACCTGGGGTGGCGGACTATCGAGTTTCGACGGCGAGAAATGGCAGAGCTACACGGTGGCAGACGGACTTCCGGGCAACCACGTGTTCATGCTGCACGTGGATCCGGCCGGCGAGCTCTGGGTCGGCACCAATAACGGCCTCGGCCGGTTTCGCGACGGTGAGTTCACACGTTTCACGACCGAGGATGGTTTGTTCTCGAACCGGATATTCTCGATGACGACGGCGGACGACGGCAGCAAGTGGGTCGGCAGTTTCGGCGGCGTCGCGCGCATCGCGCGCCTCGAGTGACCGGTCTAGTCGGCGCTTTCAGACGTGATGAACTGCCGGTAGACGTACTCGGTCAGGTCCGCGACCTGGCTGTCTGACAATACCTTGCCCCATGCCGGCATTTCCTTGCCGACGACGCCGAACTTGATGCCGTTGTAGAGATTCTGCCGGCTGAGGTATTCGCGCGTGGCCTCATCGTTAAAATTGCGTGGCTTGGGAAAGATGAAGTAGGCGCGCGGTCCGTCCCCGCCACCGTTCGCGCCATGGCATGCGACGCAGTTCTGCGCGTACAGCAACGCGCCTTGGCCCGCATCCCCTGCGTAGTCCCCCGGCAAGGCCTGGCGGGGCTGCGGCTGACCAATTGGCCCGTACTCCGTATTACCCGGCAGCCGGGATCCGTGAGGGCTCGTGGGCTGCGACGCTTCAGGCGTCATGAATTCGGCGCGAACCCAGTCCACCACCGCGGTGATTTCGGGGATACTCAGCTGCGTTCCGAAGCCCGGCATGGGCGTACCCGGTCGGCCGGCCGTAACCGAGGCGATCATGCGCTCCCGCGTGAGCTCCTCGCGCGATTCGGCCGTGCGAAAGTTGCGCGGCGGCACGGAGAGTGAGGCCTGGCCCCACACGGCGCCGCGGCCGTCGTCGCCGTGGCAGACCGAGCAGGATTCCTGGTAAATGCGTTCGGCATCGATGGATTCTTCGGCAGCGGCTACGCTGCAGATCGCCGGAAGCACGAGCAGAGCGCCTAGAGAAAGTAGTCTGAATTGCATAGTTTGGAGCTTTTACTGTATTTGATTATCATTCGCAACTAGGTAGTTACCCGCACACGATGGAGCGCTCTCACCTAATATACTCTGCGGAATTTTTCCGACTGAACGATCTGACTCGACTCGTACTAATGACCAGGTTGTCATAACGTCGGGCCGGATAGACTGTCAACAGCCGAGCATCGCCATGCCGCAACACACAATACCAATCCAAACACGAAAGTGCCTCCGGGCCTGGACGCTCGCAACAATCATCTGCAGCGGCGCCCTCATCGCGTCGTGTGCCGCGCCGGGCACTTCCGCTCCGCCGGGTGCGGCGGAATCTCAGCCCGATCTCGTCTTCCCGCCGCCGCCTGAGCAGGCTCGTTTCGTCTTCGAGCGCACGATACTCGGGAGCGCGGACGTTGTCCTCGAGGACAGCGAGACGCGCTGGCGGCGAGTATTAACGGGTGAAACGAAGACTTCCACCGGTCTCTCCAAGCCGTTCGACGTAGAAGCCTGCCAGGGTCGCATCTACGTTAGCGACACGGTGCGGCGGTCCATCATGCTGTTCGACGTGCCGAACGGCACGTTCAGCGAATTCGGCACCACGGGGCTTGGCGAGCTCCGAAAACCCCTCGGGATGGCGGTCGACGCCGACTGTAACCTGTATGTTGTCGACGGGTCCGCGCGGCGGGTGATCGTCTACGACCAGGACGGGGATTACCTGAGCGCTTTCGGCGGTATGGATATGTTCGAGCGGCCGTCGCACGTTGATGTCGACGCCGACGCCCGTTATGCCTACGTTGTCGATACCGGCGGGGTCTCCAGTCAGGACCACAGGGTCCGCGTCTTCGATATCGCGACCGGCGAGCATGTCTTCGACATCGGGGAGCGGGGGTCGGGTCCCGGCCAGTTCAACCTGCCCCGCGACGTCGCAGTCGGTCGGGAAGGACGTATCTATGTCGTGGACGGCGCTAACTTCCGGGTGCAGGTGTTCGAGTCGGATGGTACCTACGTCGATACCTTCGGGTCGATCGGCGTCTATCCCGGCCAGTTTTCGCGTCCGAAAGGGGTAGCGACCGATCCGGACGGGAATGTATACGTCACCGATACGGCGTTCGGAAATTTCCAGATTTTCGATGCGGACGGACAGCTGCTGCTGTTCGTCGGCACTCGTTCGGAGACGATGGAGCCGGCCCGTTACATGCTGCCAGCGGGAATCGGCGTCGATGAAGACGGCCGCGTGTACATGGTCGACCAGTTCTTCCGCAAGGTGGACGTGTTCCGCCCGGCGGGTATCGGACCGGGGGAGGGATTTCTGGGGGCGCGCGCTTCGACCCCGTGACCGGAGAATTTGTATGGACGCAATGGTTGAGGACGGGTTTGCCGAGACGCTGAACAGCTGTCACCGCTTCGCACACGAGGTGTTGAGGAAATACGGCTTTTACGTCAACAGTGACCCGGAGCAGCGCCTGGAACTGCTGGAGGCGGCCAAACCGGTGGAAGCCGGCGATGGCCGGCCGCTCCTGGAAACCGGGTATTCCTGCCGGGATGTCATACTGGTCGGCCAAGGCCGGATCCGCATATTTGTAGCCGGCGCGACTGGCCGGGAAGTGACGCTTTACTACGTGAACCCCGGCGAGAGCTGCCCCGTTAACCTGAGTGCGGCCATGATGGGCATCGGCGCATTCGCGGATGCTGAGGCCAGTGGCGAGCTGGCGGCGCTGGCCATTTCGGCACAGGATTTCCGGAACATGAGCCACCGGAATGCCGCGCTGCAAGACTACGTATTCTCTGCGACCGTGCTCCGATTCGGCGAGATCATTGGCCTGATTCGGGAGATTACGACGCGTCGCGTAGACCATCGGCTCGCGGAATACCTGCTGCGCAAGTTCGAGGAATCCGAGGAAAGTCCGCCGGCTGCGGAGGTGACACAGCAGAGTATCGCGCTCGATCTGGGGACGGCGCGGGAGGTCGTCAGCCGCCGGCTGCAGGAGCTGGACAGTATCGGGGCGGTCGAACTAAGGCGCGGCAAGATCATCCTGCAGGATCGCCTCGCGCTGCACCGCGTCATCGGGCAGAAAGCGTCTGCTCCGTGATCCCGCCGCGCAAATTACCCTATTTACCTTAAAACTGACCTAAAGAATGGGGACATCTACGTAGTTTCCACCTAATGTGACTATGTCACTGGGCTAATTTATCTAAGGTCAATACCCTATGTGCAGGGAGTTTGTTAATTCTTCGGGGAAGGTGCACAAAATGCTTAACAAGGTCAGAATTTATTCAGTCTTACTTGCCGGCGGGCTGCTGCTCGCGGGATTTTCTGTTCAGGCTCAGGTCGTCGGCAGCCAGCACGACCTCACGAACACCGGCACCGGCCAGGGCGGCACAGCGAATACCGACCAGGTGTGCGTGTTCTGTCACACGCCGCACGGCGCGGATACGGATGCGCCGGTTCCGCTCTGGAACAAGGTACTGGGCACTGGCGACACGCCGCCCTTCACGCGTTACTCGAGCCTGGCGACTCCGTCATTCGATTCTGCCGAGGCGCCGGTTGGTTCGGTCTCGCTGGCCTGTCTCAGCTGCCACGACGGTACCCAGGCGATGGATGTCGTGATCAACGGTCCTGGCTCGGGAAATTACAATCCCAATGGTTCTGAGATCGATCCGGTGGCAATTGGTGTAATGGTTGGCGCGCCAGTCCCGATGCTCGGTCAGGACCTGACCAATGACCACCCGATCAGTATGCAGTACGGCGGCGGTGGAGCCACCGTGGCTGACGCAAACGGGACGTTTGCAGGAACACTCGGTGATCCGGACTTCGTATCGCCGGAGAAAGCGACGATCAACGGTCAGCCGATCTGGTGGGTCAACAGCAACGTGGGCACGGCGGCACGCGAAAAGACCGACATGCTGCTGTACACGCGTAACGACCTCGGCGTACAGGAACCGTTCGTTGAGTGCGGCAGCTGCCATGATCCGCACAACGCAGCTTCCCAGGGTACGGGTTCCGTCGCATTCCTGCGCACCAGCAATGCTGCAAGTGCGGTTTGCGTCGCATGTCACACTAAGTGAGCCGGCCGGCGCACGAACGGCTCGCGGTTTTGTAAGTCGACTGACCGATCGGCCCGGGCAACAGTCGGTTGTCCGGGCCGTTTTGCGTAACGGGGATTACATGAAATCAAAATCATTCGCATTCCAGGTCTTGCCTTCGCTGCTCGTGGTCGTGCTCGCCTCCGTCGGGACGTCGTCATGGGCAACGGAAGGCGACGAGGTGTTTGCGAGGGTGGAGGATGCCGTGATAACGCGCGGCGAATTCGAGCGGGAGGTCTACTCAGCAGCGCGCCAGACGTATTACCACGGGCGTCCGCCGAGCGGCGAGGAATTCATCCAGTTCCGGCGGGACGTGGCCGACCGAATGATCGACCGGCAACTATTGTTGCTCGAGGCGAAGCGTCGCGATTTGCAGCCAAACCATCAGGGCATCGATGCGAAGATCGCAAGCTACGAGGCGCGCTACGGTGACACCGAGCGCTGGCAGTCCGAAGGCCCGCAGATGGTTGCGGCGTTGCGCGCAAAGTTCGAGGACGACAGCTTGCTGGCCGCGCTCGAAGCCGACGTTCGATCCGTGACGGATCCCGAGCCTGAGGAGCTACGCGATTTCTACAGCACCAATCCCGAACTCTTTACGGAGCCGGCGCAGAACCGGGTACGCGTCATTCTGCTCGGCGTTCCGCCGTCCGCTGAGGCGCCGGTATGGCAGGCAGCACGGGAGGAAGCGCAGCGCATCCTCGAGCAGCTGAGTGATGGTGCTTCTTTCGAGGAACTCGCACTGCTGCATTCTTCGGACCCGACTGCGGAAGACGGGGGCGACATGGGCTTCATGCACGCGGGCACGCTAAGCCCTGTCGCGGAAGATGCGATTGACCAGCTGGAGGTCGGCGAGGTCACCGAAGCAATCAAGGTGCTCGAGGGGATGGCCATCTTTCAGCTGGCGGAGAGCAAGCCAGAGACTTTGCACGAGTTTGCGGAAGTAAGGGACCGAGCCGAAGAGTTATGGAAACGACAGCGCGGCGAAAAACAATGGAGCGATCTGGTGGTGAAACTCAGATCCGACTCCCAGGTGAACGTGGACACCGATTACCTGGCGTCGATACCGGGTTACGCCCAGTAGACAGACAATGAAAAAAAGGGCGCGGAGATATTCAGGGCTCTCCTGCCGCGCCGTTGCGCTCGCGAGCCTGTTATTCGCGGGTGCTTTCACAGTGACCCCTGTCCGGGCGCAGCTGGGTCCGATCCAGCATACCGGCTACCTGGAGTACCTCTACCGGCTAAACCGCAGCGAAGCATTGCCGAGCAGCCAGACCAATCTCGCTACCTGGCGAGCGTTTGCGTCGACCTATGTATGGCGGCCTTACATCCTGCAGCTGGACGGGTCATTGGGGCTGACGCGTACGGACAACTCTACGTCGGAGCAAGGATCCAAGGGCACGCTCATAACCGGCGGGCTCGCCGCCAGCTTGTTTGCCCGAAGCCGATTTCCGTTCCGGGCCTATTACGAGAACCGTGACAACCGGGTCGACGGCGATGTGTTCGACCAGGATCGCGTATCCCGAAACTGGGGATTCATCCAGACCTATTCGGCTCAACGGGGCGGCCGCATTGCACTCGACTACCGCGCGAGCGACAACGAGGACGTACACGTCGACGGCATAACGACGACCCGGAAATTCAGCTCCCAGATATGGCAGCTACAGGGAACGAAGTATGTCGGCCGGAACAATTTCAACCTGATGACGTCGATTCGCAATCTGAACAGGGACGACTCGATGCAGTCGGAGAAGCGAAAGTTCTTCAACCTGCGCCATCAGTTCAGAGCGAGCCCGCGTTTCTACATCGAAGATACGACATTTTTCAGCGACGAGCGCATCACGTTTGACAGCATGAATTCTCATCGCCGATTTATGCAATTCAACGGCGTCTCGAACTGGCGGCCTCAGACGCAGCGGCCGCTTCTGGTTATCGGCCGCGTAGTCGCGCAAGGGGTTGATTCGGGCCCGAGTGGGTTCGAGAACGGCTCGACGAGTTTTGTGATGACCGGGTCCGCGAACTACCAGTATTCGCCGCGAGTCACGATTTCCGGGAATGCCGGTGTCACGACCCTGGACCCGGATGGGCAGCCTGACGAAAGCAGTGTGTATCAACGCCTTCGTACCACCTATCGCGCGGATCCGATCGACGTCGGCGCGATGCAGTACTTTTGGGGATCTTCGCTGGAGGCGGGGAACCGGCGCCAAAGGAATCATGGTAACGACACCGTCCAGAACGTCGCAGGTGTTTTTGATCACAGCCTGTCCAAGACAGCGTTCCTGTCGGGCGGGAGCCAGTTCCAGTTCAGTCTTTCGCAACAAGCTGCCGCGCGGGTCGATACAGATGATCGGCGCGACCAGTCACTGGTTCACAGCGCCTTTGTGACCTGGAGCAAGCAGAAAGGTCGGTCCTCTTCCTACCTGAGATTGTCGGCATCGGACCGACGCACGTATGGCGATCGGGAAAATGTTCTCCAGCTGCTAACTTTCCAGGCATCATCGCAGATGAGGTTCACGCGTAACCGGTCCCTGAACGGCGGAATTACATTGCAGTACAGCAACAATGTCTCCGAGATGGTAATGGACAGTGAGATGGGACTGACCGATGAGATGGACAATGCTGCGTTTACTTACGGCATTGATCTAACGTATCGGGAAAGGGACCTGTTCAACGTCGAACGTTTGAATTTCCTGTCCGAATTGCGTCTCCTGAGTAGGGAGCTGCGCAGTGACAATTTCTTTGACGAGGAGGTCGGTTTGGATGCCGAGAGAAGCGATCAGGTCTGGAGGAACGAGCTGGACTACACGGTCGGGAAGCTCGAGCTCCGATTGCTTACCGACGTCAGGGAGATCAACAATCGGTGGACAAGCCAGGTCTTCTTCCGGGTCAGGCGGTATTACGGCGCACCCTGAATCGGGGCGCGAAAATTATTCAAGAGAGCGAATAAAAACCCATGCAAACACCAATCAGACTATGGATGGCAGTAACGCTCATCGCTATGGCCTTTTTCTTCGTTTATTACGAGGCCGCCAATGCAGAATACGGGGACGTCGTGATTAACGAATTCTCCGACGACGCGGGTATGCGGCCGGTCGTATTCCCACACTGGTTTCACCGCATCCGTTTCCGTTGCAAGGTTTGTCACGGTGATCTCGGCTTCAAGTTCGAGGCGGGCGGCAACGGCATTAATATGCTGAAGATCATAGACGGCGAATACTGCGGCGCCTGCCACAACGGCAACGTGGCGTGGTCGATCGAGAATTGCGACCTGTGTCACTCCGGCATTCCGAATACACCAACGCAGGTGCATCACAGTACGACACAAAAGCTCGTTGCGCCGCTGAAGCCCACTACGACGGACAGTGCTGCAGCCAGTCAGGATGCGGGCGGGGAGTAACAGCCGTGAATGCCATCAATATGAGAAGTCTCGCGATCCTGCTTGTCGCTGGCGGAATGGCGGTGCTGGCGATGTTGTTCCTCGCAAGTCTCGCGGAAGCGCAATCGAATCCGAACGCGTTCAATCGCCTGATGAAGCCGGCGTCAGAACGCAATGCGCCGCCACCGGAGGACGGTATACATGATCCCGATAGCAGCGGCGCATACATTCTGCAGACGCCTCTGGAGTCGTTCGACGCATTGCCGGATTCCAATTCCGGAAATTTCGTCGACTGGAATGCCGCGATCGATGCCGGTCAGATAGCACCGCGTAACAGCATCGGAGATTCTCCGGTCCCTCCTATCGTGCTCGACCTGAATATAGTGCGTGAGGTGAAGGGATCGATGCCCGACGTGGTTTACCCACACAAACAACACACTCAGTGGCTCGACTGCAGCAATTGTCATCCGGCAATCTTCATACCGCAGAAAGGTGCAAACCAGATCAGCATGGCGTCCATCTTGTTGGGCGAAAAGTGCGGTGTGTGTCACGGGAAGGTGGCATTTCCGGTATCCGAATGCAGGCGCTGTCACTCGCGTCCCAAGGAACAAACGGCCGCAAATTGATGGCCGGTAAACAGTGGTGATTCATGACTAGGAAATATGCCGGCCTGTTCGCTCTGGCTACAATTCTGAACATTGGTCTTCTGGATGTCGGTGCAAATGCCGAACCCGCTTCGTCGCGGGATACGTCGGCAAGGCTGAATTACGTGGAGCGGTTGCTGACCGAGTCCTCCGCGGCAAAGAAAGTCGAGGGCAGCGGAAATCCGAAGGCACTGGAACTGAAGGCCGACGCACAGGTACATTTGGACAAGGCCAGGCAGCTTTACGACGGTGGCGGCGCGGAAGCCGCCGAGGCAGAGCTGGGTGAGGCGATTCGGCTTCTGACAGAGGCGGCCAGGGCGGCCAATGGCGAAGCGAAGGTATCGGAGAAGCAGACGAATGATTACGGCCAGCGCCGCGAAAGTGTTGAGGCGCTGGCGAAGGCGCATGACAGGATCGCCACCGAGAAAGGGCTGGATGAATTGAATAGTGACCTTCAGGCTCGTGTCAGTGCCGAGCTGTCGGCGTCCGATGCCTTGCTGCAGGAAGGTAAGGCGGAAGAGGCGCGTACCATGCTCGATGGCACGTACGAGGCGGTGAAAACGTCGCTGGAATCGCTGCGCGGTGGAGATACCCTGGTCCGAGAACTCCATTTCGAGACCAGGGAGGATGAGTATCTCTACGAACTTGATCGAAACGATACCCACCAGATGCTTGTGCAGGTGCTGTTTGCGGAGAAGATGGAGTCGAGCCCGATGCGGGCTACGGCGGAGACGTTTATCAACAAGGCGGTGGCGCTGAGGGAAGATGCAGTGAATGCCGCAGGCAAGGAGAAGTACGAGGAGGCAATCGAACTGCTGGAACAGTCGACAAAGGAACTCATTCGGGCGATCAGAAGCGCCGGTGTCTATATCCCTGGTTAAAGGTATGGCGAATCGCTACCCAATCATATTGTTGATCATATCTCTGCTGGCGGTGGCATCAGCCGGTCTTGCGGCGGATAAATGGAAGCCCCTGAAGAAAGACGGCATCCACGATCCTTCGAACCCGGCAGTCAACGTATTGCAGCAGCCAGCTGATGCGCTGAGCGTCCTGCAGGTGGATACGGCTGGTAACATGGTGGACTGGGCCCGCTCCCTCGATTACGGCTTTATCGAGCCACGAGGCAGCATCCACGGCGAGTACCGACCGGAGGTGCTCGAAACGACCGTATTGATGAGAAATACGATGCCGATGCGGTACGTCAGGTTCCCGCACAAGACACATACACAATGGATGAGTTGCGAGACCTGCCACGACTCGATCTTTATTGCAGAGGAACATGCGAACCCGATCAACATGGGGAAGATCCTGCAGGGTGAGTACTGCGGAATATGTCACGGTGCAGTTGCATTCCCGCTGACGGAATGCGATCGCTGCCACAACACTGATTCGTCGACCGTGGGGCGCGAGGTACGAGCCCCCGAACGAGACGAAGGATCATGAAGCGACGGTCGCGGCCGTCATTGCTGGCAGTAGTCGCGGCATGCCTCATTCCGGTAATGGTTGCCTGGGCCGAGTATGCGGATGTAATACTAAATAATAACTCCGAGGCGGAGGGAGTTGCGCCTGTCATATTTCCTCACTGGTTTCACCGGATTCGTTTTCAGTGTTCGGTCTGCCACGTTGAACTCGGTATCAGGATGGAGGCGGGGACGACGGGAATCCGTATGCAGGACCTTATCGACGGACGTTATTGCGGCGCCTGTCACGATGGAGGAACAGCATGGTCAGTCGACAATTGCGATCTGTGTCATTCCGGGAGACCGGGTCTCGAGACGGGCGTAGAGGGCGGTCACAAGACGACCGGTCCGGGTATCTATTGACGAGAGGTTTCATTGAATCGCAGTAACAGCAATCCTCGGAATGGCTGCTCATGTCTCCGGCGGACGAAAGTCCTTGTTACGGCGATATTTGGTGGCTGGCTGATCAGTTCCTGTGCCCTGGACCCCGAACTGAGCGGCGAGCGAGCTATCGCCGGAATCAATGTCACGCTTACGCCGATCGACGCGTTCGGCGCCGGAGGTGGGTCGACGTTGATGCGGGGAACAGGCGGTATGCAGCTGGGTTATGCTGCGGCCGTTGCCGCCGCTGGCGGATTCGTTTACGTCGTCGATGCTGCGTCGTCCGCGCTCGTGCTTCTGGACCCTGCCCGGGCCGAAGTGCGTGTGTTGTATCCGTTGCGAGACCCGAACACGAACGGGCTGCATGTCTCTGTCGATCAGATCATCGAGGTCGTTGATCGCTACAATCGCGCCGTCGTCGAACTCGACCAGTCGGGCTGGGAGCGACGGCGATTCACAGACAGCCAGCTGATTCCGACACCAGTCGACGTAACGCAGACCAACTGGGGCTCGACGGTATTGATTGCTGACGGGCTCGGCCAGCGCCTCGCCATGTTCGATGCCATGTCGAACCCGACCGGCCTGTTTACGACGACATTGTCCCCGGTTGCCGTTGCGGCATCGATTACGGCCATTGCCGCAACAGTCGATTCCGTCTTCGTGCTGGATGCTGCCTCGCGCGAAGTCACACAGCTGGACCTGAGGGGGCGGCCGGTTGCGACCCATGGTGAAGATGCATTGCTCGCTCCGGTGGCGCTTGCCGTGGACGAGTGCCATCGTGTATTTGTCGCCGACGGTCATCCGGGAGGTCTGTTTGTTACATCGCCGGAGTTCTACGGCACAAATGCGCGCGCGGCGCTGCCGCCGGAGGTGGCGCCAGCGGTGACCGATCTCTGGATAGACGGCAATATGCTGTATGTGGCCGCGGGCGCCCTCGGTGTTTACATGATGGCGATCGATCCGCCGTGCATGGGGCTATGAAGTCGGTTGCTTTCACATTGCTGGCGATGTCATTGGCAGGCTGTGCTACTGCGCCTACGGAAATGGTTCTGTTCCCGGAAGGGCGCGTGCCCGAGAGTGCGCTGGTCTGGCCGGGGCCGCCGGAGACCGCGCGTCTGAGTTATGCCGGTGAACTCGTCGGCGAGGATAATTTTCGCAGCGTTGAGGGCGCAGAAGACGGTGCCGCGGTCCGCGTACTGCGGTGGATCGCCGGGATTTCGGGCGCGGGCGACCGCAAGAAGCAGTTGATTCGCCCGCAATCCGGAATGGTGGATGCGCGCGGCCGGATACTCGTGACCGACGCGGGTCGTGAGGCGATTGTCGTCTTCGACGAGGCGGAAGCAAAACTTACTGTGTGGGACGAGGCTGAGCCCGGGCGCGCCTTCCTGTCGCCGGTGGGGATCGTTGCTGACGGTGCCGGGGGCTACCTGGTCGCCGACGCCGATATCGGATACGTCGTGAGACTCGATGGTAATGGAGCCCCGAACGGTGACTTCGGTCGCGGCGTTTTGCAGCGGCCCACCGGCCTTGGCCGTGACCCGGTCGCGCGGGAAATCTTCGTCGCCGATTCCGGCGCGCATGACATAAAGGTGTTCGACGAGCACGGCACATTGCTCAGAACGATCGGTCGGCGAGGTGTGGCCGCCGGGGAGTTCAATGGGCCGACGCACATGAGTTTCACGGATGGCCGCCTGTACGTGACCGATACGCTGAACGCGCGCGTGCAGATCCTGTCACCGGCCGGCGAGCCGCTCGGTGCCATCGGCCAGCGTGGTCTGTTCGTCGGAAACCTCGTAAGGCCCAAGGGTGTGGTGGCGGACAGGGACGGGCACGTCTACGTCATCGAGTCCTACTACGACCACATCCTGGTATTCAGCGATTCGGGTGATTTGCTTATCCCGATCGGCGGTACCGGGAAGGAAGCCGGGCAGTTCTTCCTGCCAGCGGGAGCCTGGACCGATGACGGCAGCCGCCTGTTCGTCGCCGACATGTTCAACGGACGTGTCGTGGTCCTCGACTACCTGGGGGATGCGACGTGACTCGGGTAGCACGCTCGCTTGGGTTTGCGGTCCTGTTGTGCGGCTCGGCCACGTACCTCGTGGCGCATGCACAGTCGACCAGCGACGTCGCCAGTACACCGCACAACCTGTCCGTTGACGGTCCTGGAACCGTGAGAGCAACCAGCGAAACGCAGGTCTGCGTTTTCTGCCACACGCCCCATGGTGCGACGAACGCGCCGGGGGCGCCGCTCTGGAACCGCGCGCTGTCCGGGCAGACCTATACGACCTACAGTTCTTCGTCCCTCGACGCCGAGACCATCGCGGGGCAGCTGGCGCAGCCGGCGGGCAGCTCGAAACTCTGCCTGTCCTGCCACGACGGCACACTCGCCATCAGTTCAGTGAATGTGCTGGGCGGGCAGACCAACGTGTCCGTTGCGATGACCGGTACGGGTCCGGGCGACACGATGCCGCCGGGAGAGGGCGAACTGACCGGGTTCACCCGCAATCTCGGCACGGACCTGTCGAACGACCACCCGATTTCGCTGACCTATGATACGACTCTCGCCAATGCTGATGGCGAGCTGCGTAATCCGGCGGCGGAGGCTCATATCGCCATCCGGAGTCCGGGCGTGCGACCGCCGGTTCCGCTCGAGGATACCGGGCCGGGAGGCTCCGGGCAGGTGCAGTGCGCGACGTGTCACGACCCGCACGTTATCAACCTGGATAACCCGCCGACCAACAAGTTCCTGCGTCTCAATCGCTTCCAGCAGTCCCAGCCGGCCATTGGTGGGTTTGACGAAACAACGGACATGAACTGCCTGGCGTGCCACGACAAAGAAGGGTGGGCGTCCTCCGCGCACGCCGACTCGGGCGAGGCGACCGAGACCTACCAGAGCGTGCCAGCCCAGTTGCGCGAATTTCCGCCAGGCCTGCCGGTATGGAAGGCAGGCTGTTTGAACTGCCACGACAGCCACAGCGTGCACGGCTCCAGGCGATTGTTGCGCGAAGGTACCGATGCCCTGGGAACGCCTAAGTCAGGCGGTAACTCGGCAATCGAGGAGACCTGCTATCAATGCCACTCCGTTGCCCCTGTCGTGACCAACGCTGCCGGAGACGTCAAGGACATCGAAAGCGAATTCAATTTGCGTGTGCGCATGCCCATCGACGGCGCCGATCAGCGTGCGGCTAATGAAGTGCACGACATAGTTGATGGCGACCTGACCGAACCGCGCGCACTGCTCGGCAACGGCAACCTGGCCAACCGGCACGCGGAGTGCACGGACTGCCACAACCCACATCGCGTGATGCGTAATTCACTGTTCAACGGCGCCGGCAATCCTTCATTGAGTGCGCACGATCACTCTGCAGGCCACACCAACATCGCGTCCGGCGCGCTCCGCGGTTCCTGGGGGGTGGAGCCCTCATACGGCAACTCGGAGTTCCTCTCGCTGCCGCTCTCCTATGAAGTGAAACAGGGGGACGGCGGGACAGGTGCCAGCGAAGCCGTGACGGCTCCACACGTCACGCGCGAATACCAGGTCTGCCTGAAGTGTCATTCGGACTACGCCTACGACGACGACAACCAGTACCCGCTCGGTTCCCGTCCGAGTCTCGGCGCCTCGGGTGGGGGTACCACGGCGGGCACGAATGACCTGGACCAGTACACCAACCAGGCCATGGAATTCCAGGCGCCGCTCGGCGACCGGGGTGAGCTGCCCGGTGGCGGCAACCACCGTTCCTGGCACCCGGTTATCGACAGCACTGGACGCAGCGCCGGCGTGCGCAACATGAGTGCTTCGCCGAACATGTTCCTGCCGCCATGGAATGGTGCCGACATCGGATCCCAGACCATGTACTGCTCCGACTGTCACGGGCGAAACACGGCGAATGGCACGGTCGAGCCGCCGGGCAATGGTCCCTGGGGACCTCACGGCTCGGAAAACGATTTCCTGCTCAAGGGCACCTGGGACCAGAATACCGGCAACAATCAGAGCGGTATTTGTTTCCGCTGCCACAACCATGCCGGGTACGCGACGGATGCAAACCGCGGTGACAGGGGCGGATGGGAAAGCGGCTTCGGCAATAACGATCGCGACACCAACCTGCACGCGTTCCATGCAGACCGCCTGGGTCAGAACCTGCAATGCACCTGGTGTCATGTCGCCGTGCCGCACGGCTGGAAGAACAAGGCGCTGCTCGTGAACCTCAACGATGTAGGGCCGGAGGCGGGCCTCGCAACCGGTACGGAAGTATCGATTACCGGCAGTGGTGTGACGTATACCCAGGGCCCGTATTACCTGAACGCCAAGCTGAAAATCCTGAATTTTGCCGAGAGCGGCACCTGGTCCGAAACCGATTGCGGATCGGCCAGCGGCCAGGGTGGCACGGGCCGCGACTGGATGCGTAACGTTTGCGAGAATCCACCATGAGGCCCGTGCTGAGGACACTTGCGTCGCTCAGGCTGACGATGGCCGGGCTCGCCGCGCTGATTGTCAACTGTGTCGCGATCAGCCAGTGGCCGGAAGCGTCGCTGCCCTGGGTCGTGTTGCCCTTGTCCGTGCTGGCGGCGAATTTGTTCGCGGCGCTGATCATCAGACATGCCTTCCGGCAACAAGCCGCGCTGTTGCTGTTCCACGTCGGGTTGTTGGCCGTCCTCATCCTGGTTACCGCGGGTGTCCTGCTGCGGTTCGACGGCAGCGTCGAGCTGATCGAAGGCGAGTCCTTCGACGCTGGCGCGGTGACGGCGAGGAGCGCAGGATGGCTGCATCCCGAACGCCTCGACCGTATCGATTTCGCACAGGGTCCGCTGGAGGTTCGTTACCTGTCCGGATTCCAACGCGACACGACACACAGCCGCGTCTTTATGGGCAGCAAAGGTGGTGCCGAAATCCGCCGTGACATTGGTGATCGGGAAGGTTTCACGTCACACGGCTATCGTTTCATGACGACCTTCAACAAGGGCTACTCGATTCTCGTTATCTGGCGTGAGGACGGGGGGCGGGAAGTGCTGGGCGCCGTCAACTTCCCGTCATATCCCAAGTTCGACTGGAAACAGGTCAACGACTGGACCACGCCGGCCGGCGATCCGCTGACCATTGAATTGAAGCTTGCCGAGCGCGTGCCGGAAGAGTCGCCCTGGACCCTCAGTAGCCGCGATACCGGCTACGAGGTCGTCATCTCCGGCCGTGGACTCGCCGAAACAACTGTCGGGCCCGGCGAACCTGTTGCCGTAAGAGGCGGCGAAATAACGATCGTCGATCTGCGCCTCTGGATGGGCTACCGCATTGACTACAACCCCCTGCTACCCTGGCTTCTGACGGCGGCGTTCCTGTCACTGGGCGCGCTTGCCGTGCACATGGCACAGAAGTTCCGCGTTCCGCGCGTCAATGAACCTGTGCCTGTGCGCGCGGGAGAGCCGGCAGCGTGAGCATGGCACTCGAAAGGACGACGCTCGTTGCCGCCGTCGCGGGCTTCGGCGTTGCTTTATTGCTCGACCTCCTGCTGCGCGGGCAAGACAAGCGGACATGGCCGGCCGTCAGCAGCGCCCTGTCGATCGTTCTTGCCCTGCTCACAGCTGCGGTGGCGGGTCGCTGGCTAAGGGAGGCTCAAGGGCCGTTCCTGACGCTCTATGACGTCCTCTTGAGCAACCTCTTCAGCCTGACACTCGTCTACCTGGTTGCGGCGTGGTTGGTGCCGGCGCTGCGCGGGTCATCCGCAATTGTGGTCGGATTCCTTGGTGTGCTGGGCGTCTGGTGTTTGACTGAATCGGCCGTTGCAGTTCCCCTGCCGGCGACCTTCGACAATCCCTGGCTCTGGCTGCACGTAACTGCCGGCAAGGTATTCCTCGGACTGTGTCTGCCCGCAGCCGCGACGGCGTTATTGTTGCTCGTGCGTTCGGCACGCGCTACCTCGAATAACGGCGAGATGGATGCCGCCGTATGGCTGACGCTGTCGCTCGCCTTCGTCTGCCACAGCTTCATGCTGATCGCCGGCGCGATCTGGGCGCACAGCGCCTGGGGGCGCTACTGGGCCTGGGATTCGCTGGAAACGTGGACTTTCATTACCTGGCTCTGCATCGCTTTACTGCTGCATGCGCGCGTGACATTCCGGCGCATGCCCGCGTCGTACGGCTGGTCTGCCGTGGTCGCGATCTTCGGCCTCGCCATCCTTACGTTCCTCGGCGTGCCCTTCCTGAGCATCGCGCCGCACAAGGGGGTCATGTGACCCGGCGCGCGGACAAACGGCGCACGGTAATTCCCCTGGCGCTTGGCCTCACGCTGCTGGGTGGCGCGCTGCTGAGCGTCTACCTGTCGCGTGACAACGCAGAGACCGTCAATGCCGAAGCGGTTGCAGGCGCCGATGCGCACGAGTTCCTCGAGGACGAGAAAGCGCGCCACGCGCACCAGAGTTTCCAGCAGGGCGTTGCCATGCTGCAGGCGGGTCAGTTCGATTACGCAATTACTGCTCTGCACGAGGTGCTCGCGATCTACCCGGCACTGCCCGAGGCGCACGTGAACATGGGTTACGCATTACTCGGCGCCGGCGAACCGGCCGCTGCCGCGGACTTCTTCAACAGCGCGACGGACCTGCGCCCGTCGCTACACAGTGCTTATTACGGACTTGCTTTGGCCGAGCACGAGAACGGCAATGACAAAGCCGCGCTCGCCGCGATGCAGGCTTACACGCATCTCGCCGCCGAAGACGAGCGGCACCTGCCGCGCGCCAAGGAAATGATCTGGGAGCTGCAGGCGAAGACCCGGGGGGAGACACCTTGAGACATATAGTGCGCAACGTGTTGCCTGTCGTCGTGCCGTTGTTTGTCGTCTATCGGGCCACCGCGCAGGCGGCCGACTGTACGCCGAGTACCGATCCGGCCGTTATCAAGCAGGCCGAGCAGAAGCTCGTGCTGCTGCAACGCATGGTCGGCAGCGGTGGACCGGCGAAGCGCGTTGACGAGGGTGACAGCGAAGAAGCGAAGCAGGTTCTCGAGCAGGCTCGCAGCGATGCGGCCCAGGCGAGCCTCGTGCTGGACGAGGGCTGCGGTGCCGAGGCGGTAGCGCTCGCGACGTCGGGCCTCAGCCTCGCGTCGAAAGCCTTTGCGGCGGCAAGGAACCAGGGGCCGGGAAGCGATGCCGTCTATCGCGAGGTGCACGGCAGGACGACGAGTTTCCTGCAGTCCCTCGAGGCTCAGCCGCCCGAGGTTCGTGGCATGGGCGATGCCGATATAGCCGGCATGCACCGACAAATAGAAAGTGCTGAACAGCTGGCCGTGAAGGGTGACTACGAGGCGGCATCGAAACTACTGAGACCGGTAGTCGACCGTCTAGAGCGCAGGCTCGTCGCAATCTATGACCAGAAGACCGTCTATTACGAGAAATCCTTCGACGGCCCCGAAGACGAATACGCGTACCTCGAGCAGCAGTACCAGGGTTACCAGATGGTGCTCGACCGATTCGCCGGCAGCAAGCAACCGCCACACAGCGCAAAGCAGATGTACGACAAGCTGCTCGCAACTGCCGCGGGCCAGGCGAGTTCCGCGGAGGGGCATGCACAGGCGTCGGACTGGGACACCGCACTGGCGGAAATGCAGGAAGCTGTTACCAATTGCGAACGCGCGATGCGGCTGATCGGCATCGGCTATTAACGAGAGCGACTCGATGCGAATGAGAGGAAGACATGGACAATAAGCAGGAACCGACTTCGACGCCGGGCGATGTCATCATCGACTATCGGTCGTTCCTCACGTGGATCGCTACCTCGATTGTCGCCTACTCGCTGTTATCGGGGCTGATGGTCACGCTGCTGCCATTCGGCGTGTACACGCAGTTCTCGATCATCATTCACACGGCTGTCGGCCTGGTTGCCGTGATTCCGCTCGTCGCGGCGGTTTACCTGCACTGGCAACGCCGCAGGTCCGACGCACCGGTTCCCGTCGCGCGCGCGGCGATGATCGCCATAGCGGCGCTCGGCGTGTGCGTGCTGACAGGCCTTGTCATCACGGCCATGGCGTTGTTCGGCACCTGGGTACCGGGCTGGGTGGACACAGTGCATCTTGTTTCCGCCCTTGTCCTCGGTGCGTTGATCGTCCTGCACCTGGCTCCCATCGTCGGGCGTTACGGCAATGCCGAGGCATCTCCAAGGCGTGCGCCGCGCAAACGGTTCGTGGCGACGGGCGTTGCGATAATCATGGTGTTGTTTGCTGTCACCGGCTTCCTGTCCCGGGCACAGACGGAGCCTGACCCATTCCAGGCGTTCAGTGACGATTACAACTGGCCGCACGGTGACGACCGCGCGTTCTGGCCCAGCAGGATTGCCGTCGCGAATACGCCGTGGCTGAACCAGTTCCTGTCCGGCGTGGAACAGGTCGTCGGTGCAGAGAATGCGAAAGCGTTCGAAGCGACATTGCGAGGGCCGCAGGATGCAGGGCTTCGCGCGCAGACGGCCGAGCTGGTCGCATCGCTGGAGCTGGACACCGACGCCGCAAGCGCCATCGACGGGCTTGTCGAGGAGGCGGTCGCCAGGCAGATGGAAACGGGCTCTCTCAAGCCCTCGGCGCTGGCCGGTTCCGCGACCTGCGGCAACAGCGGCTGTCACGAATCGATCTACAACGAGTGGCGTGCAAGCGCGCACGGCTTCGCGGCGGAAGACGTGCTGTTTCTGCAGGTTCAGCAGCTGCTGATCGAGGAGAAGGGCGTTGCCGAATCGCGCGCCTGTGCCGGCTGTCACGATCCGGCGGCGCTGCTGGGGGGTACGCGCCACGATCCCTGGCCGGACGGCAGGGAGCTGCCGATCTTCGAAGCGAATTCCTGCATCACCTGTCACAGCACGATTGAAACCGATACCAACGGCAACGGCGGCTACGTGATCGAGGCGCCGGAGCGGTATCTCTTCGAAGACCATGAATCAGGATTCACCGGCCTCGCCGCCAAATTCCTGATTCGTGCCTACCCGGAAAAGCACGTGGCCGAATACAAGCGGCCGCTATACAAGACCAGTGAGTTCTGTGCCGCCTGCCACAAGCAGGTGCCGGCGCCCGGCGAGGCGACGTCGGCGGGCCTCGCGCAGGAGCAGAACGAGTACGACAGCTGGAAGAGCGGGCGCTATTACCACGGCGAAGATCATCCCGACACGATCGAATGCCTGGAATGCCACATGCCGCTCGTCGACAGTGACGATCCGGCTCGAGGGGACGACGTCGACAGCTACCGCAGTCCCGGTGACGGCAAGCATCGCAGCCACCGCGTGCTCGCGAGCAACATGTACATTCCCGCCACCATGGACATCCCTGGCGGCAAGGAGCAGGCGGAACTGACGATCCAGTGGCTGCGCGGCGAGATCGAGATTCCCGAGATCGCGGACAAGTGGACCACCGGGCCGACTGTCGAGATGCAGATCGATGCGCCCGAACGCATCGCAGCCGGCGATCTCGTCAACATCAAGCTGCACCTGCACAACAACAAGACCGGCCACGACTTCCCGGCCGGGCCCGCTCGACGTTCTGGAGAGCTGGATCGAGCTGACCGTCGAGGACAATCTCGGCAATACGCTCATGGAGCTGGGCGCCGACCGGTCGATCAGCCCGTCTATCGACGCGCCGGTGGTTTACAAGGCAGACTGGTACGACAGCCAGGGCCTGCCCGTGGAGCGCCACAATCTGTGGGACGTGGTGGGCGCAAGCTACAAGCGCACTATCCGCAGCGGCGGCAGCGACGTGATCGACGTGCCGTTCCGCTGCCCCGGTATCGCACGCCCACGCCTGTCGCAGTCGGCGAGCCAGGATACGCCCGGCGAACGCAAGTCGGACATCGTATTTGCCATCAACAACGCTGAGCTTACGGAGCTGAACGTGACGGCTCGCTTGTTGTTCCGCAAGGCGAACCCGGAGTTCCTCGCCAAGGTTTACGACGTGGAGGAGGTGCCCGAGGCGCCTGTCGTTGAGATCGTTCGCGCGACCCACACGATCCGGGTCGAGTGAGACACGTCAGAACGTGCGCAGTACGCCCAGCGTGATTACGTTGCGGTCGTAGGAAAACAGGGGGTCGCTGGAGTCGTTTTCCGAGTACTGGTATTGCAGCGCGAACAACCAGACGTCCGCCACGGTCCGGGTAATCGCTGCGCTCAGCGTCGTGAGGTCCTCGGTCCTCGGCGTTGCGAGGTCGTCGTAATCGCTCGAACGGAATGCGATGCCCGCCTCGAAACCCCAGCCGTCGCTCGGCTGGTAGCGGTAGTCCGCCTGCATGCGTGTCCGGGACGGCGAAACGCCGGGATCGAGCCGATCGTTACTTTCGGCGCCAACGCGAAGAATGACGGTATGGTCGTCGCGGTACCAGCGGTAACGCAGATCGAGCCGCTGCCGGCTACCGGCGATGCCGGCGAACAACGGGTCGTCCTCGGTGATGTCGTCGTAGCGGTAATGCAGGTCGAGCGCACCATCGTCGCCGATGTAATGCGAAGCACGCGCGCCGAGTGCGAGCTCGCGCTCGAAGCCGCTGCCGCCGAGTGTGCCGTAGACGAAGTGCGCGCTGGTCTCGAGCCGCCAGTCGCCCGGCCGCCAGATGTACAGTGCGCCGAGCCGGAACTCGGACTGGTCGAAGTCATCTGCGTCGGTGTACGTAACGCGTAGATGCTGCCGTCGAGCCAGAGTTCGCCGAGTCCGGACGGGTTGAAGCCCAGCGAGGCGAACAGATCCGCCATCGGGCTTTCCGACGTGACGCCGGCCGGAAGTCCGAGACTGTCGCGAAGTGCAACGTTGTCATCGTGACCGGCCCGCAGGGCGACGGCCCCGTACCACTCGGACGGCTCCGGCGGCGACAGCTCCTCGAGCATCGCGGCTGCCAGCGATCGAAGCGTGTCGTCATCGGGGCTGTTGTCCCAGGCGGTGATGAAGTGCTGTCTTGCGGCGGCATCGTTGCCGAGCCGGCGTTCGACGAGCCCGAGGTTGTATTCCGCGAGGCCGCGCATTTTCGGGTAGTTGGCGGCGATGTAGCCGAAGGTCGCCCTGGCTTCGTCGAAGCGTGACAGCTTGAACTGGCATACGGCGATGTTGTAGTGCACGGCGACGCCGTCCTGGCCGGCGTCGCGAGCGAGTTCGAAATAGAGCAGGGCGGATTCATAGTCGCCGGCCGCGAAAGCCTGCTGGCCCGATGCCCAGTCCGCCGCGACATCCGCGACAGCCGGTGGCGCGAAGGTACAGCACAGCAGCAGCGCTGCGAAAGCGGTGAGTCGGCGGAGGACCATGCTTGCCCGGGAAACCCCGTTTTTTCAAAAATATCAGTTATGTAAATAGCAAAAGAGCCCCTCGGCGGATAGCGCGAGGGGCTCACATTGTGACTGATATCACGGTTCCCTTCGGGGGGCGGGAACCTGCCGCACACCGTTACTCAGGGGCGGCCGGGATCGCCGGGTCGACCGGGGTCGTCCGGGCGTCCGGGCCGATCGGGCCGGTCGTCCGAGCGGCCGCGGTTTTCGCGGGCCTCTTTGGCGTTCTCCGCCATTTCCTTGCCCTGCTGCCGCACCTCCTCGGCTCTCTCCTGGCCCGTTGTCTTGTTCTCGCGCCGCGCGTTGGCCTGGTCGTGCCCCTTCTTCGCTTTCTCGACTGCGGCGACCTGGTCCTCGCCTTCGACGAGCAGGTGGTCCGGCAGTGAGATCTTCTTGGTTACCGCGTCAGGCAGTTCGGCCTCGGCCGTGCCCATGAGACGGATGGTCGCCTCGGCGACATCGTCATCGGCTGCCCAGGCGCCGGTACTGACTCCCATCAGTAAGGCCGCCGCCGGAATTAAGAGTTTGCTCTTCATGTGACCAATCCAGAATTCTCTGTGTCGCTCTGCCCAAGTGATCCGGTACACGTACCGCTGATTTCCAGGTTCCACTATTGTTAATAACGCTGGAATTCGGCCTGGCGTTGCCGGTTCAATACATAATCAGCTATCCATCTTCAGCTGTACGACGAAAATCTGTTCGCTGTCCGGATGCGTGAGCCGGACGACCATCTGTCCGCCGCGCGCGCCAATGGCGCGGATCGGTAACGTCAGCTGGTTGACGCCCGGCTCGAGGTCGTCGACCCAGCTGAGTTGATCGCGTGCGCCGAAGCCGTCGATCTCGACGTCGCCGGAAAGCAGGATGCTGATCTCCGCGCCCTCGAGCAGCCGGTCGGCCTCGATCGCGATATTCATGGGCCGGACTTCCTGCAGCGACACGTAAAACTCCGCGGCCTGCGGTTGCACCTCGAGCGTGCTGTTCAACAGTCCCAGCGCGAAGGCGACTGCGAGCAGCGAGGCGGCAATGGCGCCGCTGAAGCCGGCTCCCAGCCAGAATCCACGCCGCGATGCCTGCTCATGCGGGTCGTAGCTGGTTTTGCTCATGACGCGATTGAACACGCGTTCAGAACCCGGAACCGTCGCCTGGTCGCGCACCACCAGCATGGCTCGGACGCCGCGCAACGCGTCGGCACAATCCTGGCAGCCCGCAATATGGTTCATGCACGCGGTTTTCTCATCCCGCTGCAGCGACCCTTCGGCGAGTGCCCTGATCCGTTCGACTACAGACTCACATTTCATTTTTTGCCACCTACCACGGTCAGCACCGGCTTGTGTATGTCCTGGTTGGACAACAGTCGCCCCAGCCTCGATCGTGTCCTGTGCAAGCGGGACTTCAGCGTCCCTTCCGGTAACCCGGTTACCTGCCGTATTTCCTCGAGGGAAAATCCCTCGATGTCGTGCAATGCCAGGAGGCTCGACGCCTCATGACCCAGTATTTCCATGGCCCGAAATATCGTTTCGAGCCGCTTGTCGCGTTCGACCAGGTCGTCCGGTCGCGACCCCACCCGTTCCAGGTAGTCGGGGTCGTTCGAGTCGGCGCCCGTATCGGCCATGTCCACCGGCGAGCGCTCACGCGATCGCTGGATGTCGATGAACCGGTGGTACAGGGTCTTCAGGAGCCAGGCACGCTGGAACTCGATTTTCTCGAATTCCTCGATGTGCATGTGCGCCTTCAGACACACGTCCTGCACCAGGTCTTCCGCGTCCGCAGCGGATCGCGTCATTCGCTGCGCCGCTGCGAACAGCGCATCGAAATGAGGCCGCATCAGCTCGGCGAAGCGGTTCTTGTCAGAGCCAAGCCATTTCATCGTGGCTTTCCTCGACCGAGATGACGCCCGCATTTGGTAATCGTCTACTATTCATAACGTCCATCTGGCTGCACAGGTTGCCCGTTTTTGACATAACCGGGACGCTTTTTTGTGCGTTGCCACACAGTATCAATGATTGCCCGGCCAGACGTTGCGCTGCGTCAAGAAGTACGATATTCGCCGCTGAAAAACAGCAGCGGCGCGCCGTCGGCTGCCGTGTGCGCCTCGACCTCACCGACAATGATGTGATGGTCGCCGCCCTCGTGAATCTCCCGCGTGCGGCAGTCGAAGCGGGCCAGCACGCCGGGCAGTATCGGTACGTTGTGGCCGGAGATCGTGTGTTCGATGCCGTTGTAGCGGGTGTGGTCGGTGCGGGCGAAGTGCTCGGCCATGTGCTGCTGGTCGGCACTCAACACGTGGATTGCGAAATGGTCGGCGGCCAGGAAGGCATCGAGGGAATTGGATACCCTGGCGATGTTCCACAGCACCAGTGGCGGATCCAGTGACACGGAACTGAAGCTGTTGGCCGTGATGCCGCAGGGGCGGCCGTCGGGCGCGCAGCAGGTCACCACCGTGACGCCGGTCGCGAAGCGGCCAAGGCTGCGGCGCAGCCCGAGTTCTGAATCCATATCCATGATAATCGACGCAGTATGCGGTGCCCCCGGCGCGTCGGCAAGGCAAAAAAGACCCCCGCTACCGGGCCGGTAGCGGGGGTGAGCCAGTCAGGTAAGGCATAGCGGGGGAACTATCGGTCCTTACGTCAAAGCTGCGGCTCCAGCAAATAGACGCCAAGTTTGTACGCCGTGAAGACGTTACTGTCCGCGTCATACTGGCCTCTCGCGAACATCGAGCGTGCGCGGTTCGCGCCGTCGAGACTCGCGGCGAGGTCATCGGCGAATTCCGTGAAATCCGAGTACTGGCGCAGGCTGTCCGAGGTCTTGATGACGTACAGCGTGCGCCCGGAGCCCGGCGGCACAATCGTCGTGCCGGATGCCAGCGAGGTCAGGTCGATCAGGACCGTTCCCTGCTTGATGTAGTGGCGCACATCGATAGCCGGGTTCTGGTTGTCCAGTACCAGGCCGTCGGCGCCGAGACTCAGGAACGGGGCGGTCGTGCCTTCAGTGCCCCAGCCCACGCCGAGCGCGCTGCGCACGTCCGTGAAGTCGATCACCGTGCGGCCGTTGAAGTCCGGCGGTGCGGCCCCGAATGCTTCCGGGAAACCGCGTACGGCGATCGGCCTGCCGGCTGACAGCTCCGCGAGCGTCAGGTTGCCCGTCGCGACTTCGTAGTTCGCCGGGTCTGCATCAACGTCGGCCGACGACCCGGTACCGCTGAAGTCGAAGATGTCCGCGCGGCGCCGATCGATCGCCTGCAAGGCGATGTCCACCTGGCCAGGCACGACCGTGTTGACGATGCCGCTCAGGTGCGTGACGTGCATGCGCACGGCACCCGCGGTTGCATCGAACAGGATCTGCGGCGAATTCGCGTCGGTGATGGCGGGCATCGCGTCCGGTCCGCTGCCGCGGATCGTCACGCGTTGTCCGATCGAGATCGCCTCGATGCCGAGGTCGGTCTGCCGGTCGCCGTCTTTGAACACCTTCGTATCGGGCCCTACCTGGACCAGCACGTCGTCATGGAAGTGCGCGCGGCGGTCGTGCGGGATGATCGTGGCACCGCGCACGGTGAGGATGTCGCCGTCACGAGCGATCACGTTGCCAACCACGGCGTCACGTCCTGCCCCGGGCACGCTCGAACCGGCGAGCACGATGGCAGCAGTGAACTGCCGGTCGCCGACATTCAGCGTGCCGCCGGCGACGGTCGGGGTCCCGCGGCCAGCGGCTGCGAGAGCGCGCAGGCCTTCGGCGCCGAAGTAGGGCTCGCCATCGACCTCGAACTCGGTGTCTGCCGTCGTCTTGACGGAGAGGCGGCCGAAATCGCCATTGCGATGGTGAAACGGTCGCAGCGCGACGACGTATTCACTCGCGGCCTCGTCGACCTCGAGTAACGGACCGCGCACGCGCGTCGTTTTCTCGTCGACCGGCGTGACTTCCGCCACGATGAACGGTTCGGCTGCCGCGGTCGCCGGCGTCGGCACGATATCGACGACGTGCGAGGCGGCCAGGTCGAAATCGAGCTGGAGCAGCGATGCCAGGCCGCGGCGCACGGTCAGCTGGTCGCGGTTGGACAGCCGGATCCGGAGCTCCGCCTGCTCGAGCGGTATGCCGGCCTGGTCCGTCACCACGGCTTCCTTGGAGCCGTCTCCGGCCTCGACGAAGACCTCGGCGTCGGTGTAGTCGAGGCGGATCGTGCCGGCAACATAGGTCGCGGGGGGTACCGTGGCCACCGTGACCAGTTCGGTCAGGTCGACATAGTCCGTGAAGTTGATGCGGGTATCCCGCGGCAGGGTCTCCACCACGCGGCCGTTGGCCGTCTCCAGGGTCAGTGACAGGACGTCGACGGTGTAGTTGAGGAAGTCGCCGTCGGCATCGGTGAATGAAACGATGACGGAGCCGCACTCCGCGATCGTGGCGGGGTCGCCGGGATCGCAGCTGGCGAGTGGGTCGGGGCCGCTCGTCGCGGTGCCCGCACCGCCGCCGCAGGCGCCGAGCACGAGTGCGACGAGTGCGACGGCCGCCCGGCTGGCTGCGTTCCTTGCGCCTGAGAAGCCAGGCAAGCCTATAGTTGACAGCATCATGAGTCTCTCCTTGGTCGTGAACTGCATTGCTCAGGGGTATTAACGGGCCACTGGCGTTACGGTTGACCTGAGGTACTTAAGGTTAAAAAAGTCAGGAACTTATCTTGTATTCCTGTGGTGACGTGTCAGAATGCGGCTATCCATGGCGAACCCGTCCGACACCACGACCACACCGGGAATCCGGCACCGTCGACCGCGTGCCGGTGAGCGTAATCGCGGCGCATTGGATGCGCTGCAGACCAAGATCGCCGTCAATCTCCAGAATCTAGAAGCCGCCGGCCGCGACGACATGTTGCAGGCCAACATCGGCGAGCTGCCCGATGCGACGGGATGCGACGCGGCATTCCTTGCGCTGATATCCGAGGACGGCCGCAATTTCGAGCCGGTATTCGCCGGCAAGGCGGGATTCGCGCAATGCACGCCCGAGGTGCTCGGCGGCGAGCGAATCGACGACTGGCCCTGGCTGGTCAGCCGGCTGGGGCACCTCAAGGTCGTCGAGATCGACGACACGGCGGCGGGCCCGGCGGCGGCGCGGGCCGAGCTGGGGCGGCTGGCCGAGCTGCACATCGGCTCGGCGCTGGTCATCGGCTTCGCCGTGCACGGCGAGGTTGCCGGCTTTCTTGCGCTGGCCAATGAACACGGTAATACCGGGTGGGATGCGAACCTGCACCTGTTCATCAAGCTGATCAGTGCGTCGCTGGCCACCGGGCTGGAGCGACTGCGGGACCAGGAAATCCTCGACGAGCTGCGTGAGCGCAACGACCTGATCTCGGTGACCGCGAATGACGGCATCTGGGATTTCGACGGCCTGACCAAGCGCGTCGACCTGTCGCGGCGATGGAAAAAGATGCTCGGCTACGACGAGGACGACCAGGACGTACTGCTCGACTGGTATCACCTCGTGCACCCCGATGACATGGCTCGCGTGCAGGCGCGCATGCGCGACCACCTCGAAGGCAAGACGCCGTTCTTCGAGTCGATACACCGGATGCAGCACCAGTCCGGGGACTGGCGCTGGATGTCGAGCAGGGCCAAAGCCGTGCTGGACAAGAATGGCCGCCTGTTGCGCCTGCTCGGCGCCGAGGTGGACATCACCGAACGCAAGCTCTACGAAGAGGCGCTGTTCCGGCAGAAGGAGAGCGCGCAGATCACGCTGCAGTCGATCGGTGACGGCGTGATCACGACCGACGCCAAAGGCAACGTCGAATACATCAATCCCGTTGCCGAGGATCTCACCGGCTGGAAGGTCGACGACGCCAGCGGGCGCCCCATCGACGAGATATTCCGCGGTTTCCACGAGGAAACCTGCGAACCGTTAGAGAATCCGCTCGCGGTGTCGATCCGGCGCGACCGGGCGATCAAATCCGTGCGTCCCACGCTGCTGATCCGCCGCGACGGCAATGAACTCTATATAGAGAGTACGGCGTCACCGATCCGCGACGGCAAGGGCGTCGTTACCGGCGGCGTGCTGGTATTCCACGACGTCAGCGAGTCGCGCGAGCTCAACCGCCGCCTCAGCTACCACGCAAGTCACGACATCCTTACCGGCCTCGTGAACAGGCGCGAGTTCGAGAGCCGCCTCGAGCGGGCACTGAAGAGCGCTAAGGCACGCGAGACCGCTTATGCCTTGCTGTATCTCGACCTGGACCAGTTCAAGATCGTCAACGATTCCTGCGGCCACAGCGCCGGCGACACCTTGCTGCACCAGCTGGGTAACCTGCTCAAGGCCAAGATCCGCTGGCGCGATACGCTGGCGCGGCTCGGCGGCGACGAATTCGGCGTGCTCCTGGAAAGCTGCAACCTCGACGAGGCCATGAAGACGGCCGAGGAGCTGCGCACGGCGATCGGCGATTACAAGTTCATGTGGGATGACCGCACCTTCCGCCTCGGTGTGAGCATCGGCGTGGTGCCGATCACGGCGGACAACGAGGATGTTGCTGCGCTGCTGAGCGCGGCGGACAGCGCCTGCGCCGCCGCCAAGGAAGCGGGCCGCAATCGCATCCACAGCTTCCAGGAAAACGACATCGACCTCATGCGGCGGCGCCGCGAGATGCAGTGGGCCGCCCGCATCAACAATGCGCTCGAGGAGAACCGCTTCGAGTTGTTCCGCCAGACCATCATGCCGCTGCAGACGGACGAAGACGGTGCCCATTACGAGATTTTGCTGCGCATGCGCGACGAGAACGGCGGCGTCATCTCGCCGGGTCTGTTCATCGGTGCGGCGGAACGCTACAACCTGACGCCGGCCATCGATCGCTGGGTCATTCGCCAGACGTTCCGCTGGCTGGTTTCGGAGGCCGATGAACGCGAGCGGCTCATGCTGTGCTCGATCAACCTCTCCGGGCAAAGCCTTGGCGACGAGAAGTTCCTGCCGTTCGTCATCGACCAGTTCCGCATGTCGGGGCTCGACGCCACGAAGATCTGCTTCGAGATCACCGAGCACGCGGCTGTCGCCAGCTACTCGCAGGCGGTCCGTTTCATCAACGCACTCAAGGAACTCGGCTGCAAGTTCGCCCTCGACGACTTCGGCGAAGGCATGTCGTCATTCGGCTACCTGAAGCATCTGCCCGTGGACTTTCTCAAGATCGAAGGTGGCTTCGTCAAGGAGATGCTGCATGATGCGATCGACCGCGAAATGGTGCGGTCGATTAATGAAATCGGTCACCTCACCCAGAAGAAGACCATTGCCGAGTTCGCGGAGAACGAGGACATCATCACGATGCTCAGGGGTATGGGCGTCGACTACGCGCAGGGATATGGCGTATCCGAGCCGAAACGCGTTAGCAGCGCCCTGGCGTACACGGACGCTCCCGGCGAGCTCTGACCCAGCTGCCTAGTCGATGCGAAACAGCATCGACAAGTCGATGGCGCGTACGTTCTTGGTGATCGCGCCTGTCGAAATGTAATCCACGCCGGTTTCCGCGATTTCGCGGATCGTTTCCAGGCTGACATTGCCCGACGCCTCCAGCTCGGCTCCCACGTAGCCGTAGCCGGCGTTGATCGACACGGCTTCACGCAGGTCGGCGAGCGAGAAGTTGTCGAGCAGGATGCGCGTGGCACCCGCGTCGAGCGCCTCCCGCAGTTCTTCGAGTGACTCGACCTCGACTTCGACCAGCACGTCTGCGGCGGTGTCCTGCGCGCGCCGCAAGGCCTCGCTGATACCGCCGGCGCTCTTCACGTGGTTTTCCTTGATCAGTATCGCGTCGTAGAGGCCCGTGCGGTGGTTGTACCCGCCGCCGCAGCGCACGGCGTATTTCTGCGCAAGCCTGAGGCCCGGCAGGGTCTTGCGCGTGTCGAGCACCCTGGCGCGGGTGCCTGCGACGGCGGCCACGTAGCGTGCGGTGACGGTTGCGGTGCCTGAGAGTGTCTGCAGGAAATTGAGGGCCGTGCGCTCGCCGGTCAGCAGGGGCCGCGCCGGACCCACCAGCTTGCAGATGATGTCGTCGGTTTCCGCGTGCTGGCCATCCTCGATGTACCAGTCGACCAGGACGCGCTCGTCGAGCTGGCGAAAGACCTCGCTCGCCCACGGGTGACCCGCGAGTATCAGTGGCTCGCGGGCGATGATGGTGGCGCCGACGACCGCGTCTGCGTCGATCAGCGCCGCGGTCAGGTCGCCGCTGCCGATATCCTCGGCGAGCGCCGCGGCGACCGTGGGTCCGATGGTCTGCCGCTCGTCATCCCTGAGAGAGACCAACGGCGGCAATTACAGGAAGAAGCCGCCGTGCCCGTAGCCGACCATGCTCATCAGCATTGGGAAGGACAACATCGTGTTGGTGCGTGAGGCGAGGAGCGCGACGCGCTTGGCTTTCGCTATTTCGTCGGCACTGGCTTCGACGATACCGAGCACCTTTTTCTGGTTCGGCCAGATCAGTACCCAGACGTTGAACAGCATGATCGTGCCCAGCCAGGCGCCGACGCCGATGACCAATGCCTGGATGTTCAGCGAATCGCCCATCAGGCCCAGCGTGAAGGCGTCTGCGAAGATGCGATAGTGGCCGAGCGCAGCCGCACCGGACAGCCAGGTCAGCAACGCGCCCCAGCGGAACCACCACAGCGCCCGCGGCGCAACGTACTTCGTGATGCCCGCGCCGCCCGGGCCGCCTTCATCGGCGACCGCGTCGGCCAGTGCCGGGACCTGGACGAAATTGAAGTAATAGAGCAGCCCGATCCAGGTAATGCCCGCGAGCACATGTATCCAGACGATGAAGCTGACCGCGTTGAACGCGACGCCCACGGTGGCCGCCGCAATGATGATTGCCAGGACGATGCCTGCCGTGATGGTGCCGGCAACGGTATTCAGGGGATTCATTGATCGCTACTCCCGGAGTATTGTCGTTGTTGGTATCGATGCGAATTCGAATAGAGGCGCCTCGGCGCCCGCGGTATTATAAGAGACTGCCCGCGCAAAAAGATAATCATTCGTATTTAGAGCAGGATAGAATGGGCATGCGGCCCCCGCAAGGTAAGGCCGATTTTAGAATCTGGCTTCAAGTATTTGAATTTATACGCTAACCGGGCACCAGACTTGATATGCGCATACTGATCATTATTTTGACGCTGATGGCGGCGTCGGGCTGCACGAGCATGTTGCTCGGCGCGGACGTGGCGCCGGCGGAGCAACGCGACACAGACGAGGACGAGAGGTCCAAGAAGGATGAGTAACGTGGACGTAAATACGAAAATCGAGGAACAGCTGAAATCGCACGACATTCTGTTGTACATGAAAGGCACGCCGGACTTTCCGCAGTGCGGATTTTCCGGGCAGGCGGTCGCGGCGCTGAATGCCATCGGCAAACCCTATGCCTTCGTCAACATCTTCGAAGACGAAGAAATCCGCCAGGGCCTGAAAGCCTATTCGAACTGGCCGACGTTCCCGCAGTTGTACGTGAAGGGTGAGTTGATCGGCGGCAGCGACATCGTCGTCGAGATGTACCATTCCGGCGAACTCAAGAAGCTGCTGGAGGAATCGGCGGCCTGATCGCGGTTCTGTAGGAGCGCGCCTCGGCGCGCGATCGTGGTTCGAGAACCGTTCCTGCATCCGGATGCAACTGTAGGAGCGGGCCTGGGCCCGCGAATTGCGGTTACAGGATGGCCTCGAAGACCGGCCGGAACCGGTTGACGACCTCGCAGAACACGTCGGCCGTGATCTCGGCATCGTAGGCTGCCGAGTGCGCTGATTCCTCGTCGAATTCCAGGCCGGCGGCCTTGACCGCCCGCGACAGCACTGTCTGGCCGAAGGCGACGCCGCACAGCGATGCCGTGTCGAAGCTCGAAAACGGGTGAAACGGGTTGCGCTTGATCGCGGACCGTTCGATCGCCTCGTTCAGGAAACCCAGGTCGAAGGCCGAGTTGTGCCCGACGAGGATCGCCCGCGTGCAGTTCGCTTCGCGGATCGCGCGCCGTACTTCGCGGAACACCCGCTGCAGGGCATCGCGCTCGTCGATGGCCGGACGCAGCGGATGATTGGGATCGATGCCGTTGACGGCCAGCGACGCGGGATCCATGTTGGCGCCCTCGAACGGCTTGACGTGATAGCGGATGGTTTCGTCGCGGCGCAGTTTTCCCTGCTCGTCGAACGTCAAAAATACCGCGGCGATCTCCAGCAATGCATCGGTTTTCGCGTTGAAGCCGCCGGTCTCGACGTCCACCACCACCGGCAGGAAACCGCGGAAGCGGTCCGCCATTGTCACCTTGAATGTCACTCAGTTAGCCGCTTCGAGAATCTTCTCGTCCAGGACCAGGCTCATCGTATAACGAACGCCGAAGCCCGTGATATCGGTCGGTACGTGGCCGAGCCCGCCTTTGTGATTGCCGGCCGAGAGATCCATGTGAATCCATGGAACGTCGTCTTCGACGAATTCGCCGAGAAAGCTGCCGGCGAGGATATGGTCACCGGTGCCTTTCACCGAACACTGCTGCAGGTCGGCGACGCTGCTCCTGAGATCCTCGAGGAATTCCTTGCCCACGGGGAACGGCCAGACACGTTCGCCCGAGTGCTGGCCCGCACGCTTGAGCCTCGGGTGCCAGCTCGGCCGGTTCGTGAAAACGCCACAATACCGCGACGTGATGGCATTGATGCAGGAGCCCGTCAGCGTGGCGTAGTCCATGATCAGCCCCGGCGCTTCGCGGCTGGCGAAGGTCAGGGTGTCGGCCAGCGCCATGCGGCCCTCGGCATCGGTGTGCACGGTCTGGATTGTCTTGCCGTTGGCCGCAACGATGAGGTCCTGCGACTTGTAGGCCGTGGGGCCGGTCCGGTTCTCGGTAATCGCGAGCCAGGCGTCGACGGCCTGCGGAACCTTTAATTGCGACAGCGCGAGCAAGGTCCCCAGCGCCACGGCGCTGCCCTGCATGTCGCCGTGCATCTCCAGCATCGCCTGGAACGGCTTCAGGTTGGTGCCGCCGGTATCGAAGATGATGCCCTTGCCGACCAGGCTCAGGTCGGCTTTCGCGGAGTCCTTACCCGGGCGGTAGCGCAGGCGCACGATCGATGCGCTGTCGTCGTGATTACCCTGCGCGACGGCGAGAAACGCACCGGCGCCCATTTTCCGGAGCTCTTTCACCGAGTAGCGCTTGTACTGCCAGCCGCGGTCCCTGGCGAGCGCCCGCAACAGGTCTGCGTAGCCCGCGGAATCGAGCTTGTTGGGCGGCATGGCTGTCAACCAGCGGGCAAGGTTGTTGCCGTCGGCTTCGGCACGGATGCGGTCGAGGTCGAGCGTTTCGGACAGGCCGGCGATGCGAATGTTGCGAATTTTCTCCCGCGGCGTGTCGTTCTTGAACGCCGGCAGCCGGAAAGCGCCGGCGAGCGCGGCCGCGACCACGTGTCTGGCGATCGTCGCGGCTGCGTCATCGTCGAATCCGAGTACGGCGATGCCGAGACTGCCGGCTTTCTCAGCGGTGGCGCTTGCCACCAGTTTGCGGCCCAGCGTCAGCTGCGCGAACGCGCTGGCGTCGGCGGACAGTGTCGCGCCGGCAACCAGTGTGAGCTTCTTGTTGGCGAGACGGGTATAAAGAGCAGGGACCGCATCGGCGCCGCGCCGCCGCATCGCGGCCTTGAGTGTCTGCCCCTCGGGCAGTTTGTTCCAGAGGGCCGACGGAATTCGTTTCGGTAGTATCAGCAGCAACTGATCCATCGCTTCCAGCTGCTTCGCCGTCAATCGCCCAGGTTGTTGATAAATCCGGATTTCTTTGAAATCGGGAAGGAGTGGATGCATACGTTGTATTCCCTGCCGAATGCTTGACCGTCACCGCGCAAATCGGGAACATCACAGGTGAGAATAATAATTATTGCGAAGCCCGACGCGATCGAGCGGTGATCCTAGCAGGACACCTCGCAATATTCACGCACAGCGGCTGCCCCGGTCACGTGTAAGGTCGGGGCCGGCAACAATGGACAATCCATGACCAAGTTCAATCCGTACGACGACATCGATCCGGTAGAAACGAACGAGTGGCTGGAATCGATCGACTCGGTTCTCACGCACCATGGGCCCGAGCGGGCGCATTTCCTGCTGAACCGGATGATCGATTTCGCGCGCCGTTCCGGGGCCTACCTGCCGTACTCGCCGAACACGGCCTACGTCAACACGATCGCGCCCGGCCGGCAGCCGGAGTACCCGGGCGACCGTGCGCTCGAGCGCCGCATCGAGGCGTACCTGCGCTGGAATGCCATGGCGATGGTGGTGCGGGCGAACCGTGAAAGCACCGAGTACGGCGGCCACCTTTCCAGCTACGCATCGTCCGCCACCATGTACGAAGTCGGTTTCAATCATTTCTGGCGCGGCGGCAACTCCGGCCACAACGGCGACATGATTTTCGTGCAGGGGCATTCGTCGCCCGGCATCTATGCGCGCGCCTTCCTCGAGGGGCGGCTCAACGAGGGGCAGCTCGCGCGATTCCGCCGCGAGGTCGGGGGCGGCGGCCTGTCGTCGTACCCGCATCCGTGGCTGATGCCGGATTTCTGGCAGTTCCCGACCGTATCGATGGGCCTCGGCCCGATGATGGCCATCTACCAGGCGCGCTTCATGCGTTACATGGAGCACCGTGACCTGGTGGAGCCCACCGACCGCAAGGTCTGGGCGTTCCTCGGCGATGGGGAAATGGATGAGCCGGAATCGATGGGTGCCATTACGATGCCGGTCCGCGAGGGCCTCGACAATCTCATTTTCGTCGTCAACTGCAACCTGCAGCGCCTCGACGGACCGGTGCGCGGCAACGGCAAGATCATCCAGGAGCTCGAGGCGGCCTTTGGCGGCGCCGGCTGGAACGTCATCAAGGTCATCTGGGGATCGCGCTGGGATCCGCTGCTGGCGAAGGATCAGACGGGCAAGCTGCGCCGGCTCATGGACGAGACCGTCGATGGCGAGTACCAGGTCTACAAGGCGCGAGACGGCGCCTACGTGCGCGAGAAGTTCTTCGGCAAGCATCCGGAGACCGCGGAGATGGTCGCCAACATGTCCGACGACGAGGTCTGGCGCCTGAACCGGGGCGGCCACGACTCCGCAAGGTTTACGCCGCCTACGACGCCGCGGTGCAGCACAAGGGCCAGCCCACGATCATCCTGGCCAAGACCGTGAAGGGCTATGGTCTCGGCCAGGCCGGCGAGGGCCAGAACATTGCCCACCAGCAGAAGAAGCTGGACCTCGACGCGCTGCGCGCGTTCCGCGACCGCTTCAATATTCCGATCGCCGACAAGGACCTCGACAAGGTGCCGTTCTACCGGCCCGCCGACGACAGCGCGGAGACTGCGATACCTGCACGAGCGGCGCAAGGCGCTGGGCGGCTACCTGCCGGCCCGGCGGACGCAAGGGCCGGCGGCGCCTGTGCCGGCACTGGAGCTGTTCAAGACGCAGCTCGACGGCACCGGCGAGCGCGAGATTTCGACGACCATGGCGTTCGTGCGCATGCTGACGGCGCTGATCCGCGACAAGCAGATCGGCAAGCACATCGTGCCGATCGTCCCGGACGAGGCGCGCACCTTCGGCATGGAGGGCATGTTCCGCCAGATCGGCATCTACGCGTCCAAGGGCCAGCTCTACGAGCCCGAGGATGCCGGCGAACTGATGTACTACCGCGAGGACAAGAAGGGCCAGATTCTCGAGGAAGGCATCAACGAGGCCGGCGCGCTGTGTTCCTGGATCGCGGCCGGCACGTCCTACTCCAATCACGACGTGCAGATGGTGCCGTTCTACATCTACTACTCGATGTTCGGTTTCCAGCGCATCGGCGACTTCATCTGGGCCGCCGGCGACATGCAGTCGCGCGGCTTCCTGATCGGCGCGCACGGCGGGCCGCACGACGCTCGCAGGCGAGGGGCTGCAGCACCAGGACGGCCACAGCCTCGTCGACCGCGTCGACGATCCCCAACTGCCTCGCCTACGATCCGACCTATGCCTACGAGCTGGCGGTCATCATGCAGGACGGCCTGCGCCGCATGATCGGCGAGCAGGAGAACGTCTTCTATTACGTCACCTGCATGAACGAGAACTACGTGCACCCGCCAATGCCCGCCGGCGTCGAGGACGGCATCCTCAAGGGTATGTACCTGCTGCAGGTCGGCGGCCAGGGCAAGGTCCGCGCGCAGCTGATGGGCTCCGGCACGATCCTGCGTGAAGTGATCGCCGCGGCGGAACTGCTGTCGAAGGACTTCGGCATTCCGGCCGACGTCTGGTCCGTGACGAGCTTCAACGAGCTGCGTCGCGATGCGCTCGAGGTGGAGCGCTGGAACCAGCTGCACCCGGATCGAGGAACCGCGCAAGAGCTACGTCGAGCAGTGTCTTGCGCAAGCGGCCCGGCCCGTACGTTGCGGCGACGGACTACATGAAGATCGTGCCCGACCAGATTCAGCGCTGGGTGCCGGGCCGCTACGTGTACCCTCGGCACGGATGGCTACGGCCGCAGCGACGCGCGCGAGGCGCTGCGCGAGCACTTCGAGGTCGACCGGCAGTTACATCGCCGTAACCGCCTTGAAGGCGCTCGCCGACGACGGCGCGCTGGATCAGCAAGACCGTGTCGCAGGCGATCAAGAAATACAATATCGATCCGGATCGGCCCGATCCGGTGACGCTGTAACGGGCGGCGGGACGAGATCTGTGGCTAACAGCATCGATATTGTCGTACCCGGACCTAGGCGATTTTTCGGACGTCGAGATCATCGAGATCCTCGTCGCGCAGGCGACCGCGTCGCTCGCGAGGATGGACTCATTACTCTCGAGACCGACAAAGCCTCGATGGACGTGCCGTCGCCCGAAGACGGCATCATCGAGTCGATCTCGGTATCGGCCGGTGACCGCATCAACA
>CAVONH010000027.1:0-7233 GCA_963697245.1 uncultured Gammaproteobacteria bacterium
CGAACCCACGTCCGCAAGCCCTACGCTACGAGATCTACATGCTTATACCGTCTTTAATCTCGCTGCGGGCTACCCGACGGGCAGGGAAGACTCGCAGCCAGTCCAGTGAGGATTTAACGGATTGGACACTGAACAAGCCCGCACCGCGGTCCTGTGTCGGTGACTCCCGTGATCCGGACGCACAGGCACGATCCGGGCGGAAGGCTTAGAGCTGGTTTTTAAGCAGCTAAAGCGTAGTTGTCGTCGTTGGCAACTATAAGTTTTACAGTTGGATTTACGAGGTACTCTGTCCCTCGGCATGCACCCGGAGTTTCGCGACCCGCGTCGAAGCCAGGTCACCCCCGTGAGCCCATAGTGTAGGGGCAAACGCGGTTTTTACAACGGACAGGCCCACAAATACTGCGGAAGCTCTTTTTAGAAAAGATATTAATAAAGTAGTGTAATAGATTGAAAAAACTAGTGTTTTAAGATCCTTTCCTTCTGGCGGGCCCAGTCCCGCTCCTTGTTGGACGCGCGCTTGTCGTGTTGTTTCTTACCGCGCGCGAGGCCAATCTCCAGCTTCACCCGGCCTTTACGCCAGTGCAGGTCGAGGGGCACCAGGGCGTAGCCCTTGCGTTCCACCGCGCCGATCAGGCGGTCCAGTTCTCCCCGGTGCATGAGCAGCTTGCGACTCCGGGTCGGGTCCGCCTGGACGTGCGTGGACGCGGACAACAGCGGCGAAAAATGTGCGCCCACCAGGAATGCCTCGCCATTCCTGATCGTGACATAGCTCTCCGTGAGCTGGGCACGGCCTTCCCGCAGGCTCTTTACTTCCCAGCCCAGCAATGACAGGCCCGCCTCGACCCGGTCCTCGATGAAATAATCGTGCCGGGCCCTGCGATTGGCGGCAATGACGTTGCTGTTGTCGGGCTTTTTCTTGCTCATGATGCTTGTCCGGCCATCGGCGGCAGGGGGCGCGATTATACGGAATTCTTGCCGCTTCACAGCCTGTCGTGCGCCGAGTGCGTGCCGCCGGCCGTGTTGTCAGCCTATCGAAATTGTATGAGAATCGCGCCTTCCTACGCCCCGGAGGGAGCGAGAATGCTGAGCAACCAGGCTGCCGACTCCGGCAAGCGCACTTCACTGCACGGGCACTGGTCGTCACGCCTGGCTTTCGTACTCGCGGTCACCGGGTCGGCCGTCGGTCTCGGCAACGTCTGGAAGTTCCCGTACGTCGCGGGCCAGAATGGTGGCGGCGCGTTCGTCATCGTGTACCTGCTGTGCGTGTTTCTGATTGGTATGCCCGTGATGATGTCCGAGATCCTCATCGGTCGACGGGGGCGCCGCAACCCGGTGGCGACGATGGCGCTGCTCGGCGAGGAAGAGGGCAGTTCGCGGCGCTGGCAGATGGTCGGTGGCATGGGCGTGCTTGCCGGCATCCTGATCCTGTCGTTCTACAGCGTCATCGCCGGCTGGACGCTCGCCTACATCGTCAAGAGCGCGACGGGAGTGTTCACCGGGGCAGATGCCCAGGCGGTCAGCGCGCAATTCAGCGGCTTCGTGGGTGACTGGCGTGCGCTTGCGTTCTGTCACACCCTGTTCATGGGACTGACGATCTTCGTGGTCGCCCGCGGCGTCGAGCGAGGTCTCGAGCAAGCCGTCCGCTTCATGGTGCCGGCGCTGCTGGTGCTGATGCTGGTCCTGCTTGGCTACTCGATCACGTCCGGGCACTTCGGTGAGGGCCTGGCTTTCATGTTCACGCCGGATTTCAGCAAGCTGTCGTGGGACAGTGTGCTGGCCGCGATGGGTCAGGCGTTCTTTACACTATCGATCGGCATGGGCGCCATCATGGCTTACGGCGCCTACCTGCCGGAAGAAACGTCCATCATGGGCGCTTCGACGGCGGTCGTGGTCGCGGATACCCTGATCGCGATACTCGCCGGGCTGGTGATTTTCCCGCTCGTGTTCGCGAACGGGCTCGATCCGGCCGACGGCCCGGGCCTGGTCTTCCAGACCCTGCCGCTGGCGCTCGGGCAGATGCCGGGCGGTGCCTTCTTCTCGACGCTGTTCTTCATTCTGTTGTCGTTTGCCGCCTGGACCTCGGCACTCGGTCTGATGGAACCCGCCGTCGCGTGGATTGTCGAGCGCTACAACCGGACCCGGGCACAGGCGGCGATCATCGTCGGCGGGCTGATCTGGGCGCTGGGCTTCGGCACGGTCTTTTCGTTCAACGTCCTCGCGCACGTCAGCTTCTACAAGGGCACCGTGTTCGATAACCTCGATCACCTGACCAACAACATCATGTTGCCGCTCGGGGGTCTGTTCATCGCCGTCTTTGCAGGCTGGATCATGTGCAGAAACTCCACGGCCGAGGAACTCGGCGGTGTCGGGCTCATTTACCGTCTCTGGCGTGTGCTGGCGCGCTTCGTGGTCCCGGTCGGCATCCTCTTCGTGTTCCTGAAAGCCGTCGGCCTGTTACCCGACCTGTCATGAGCGGCGGCTTCCGCAGCCACTGACGCCATGCGCAAGGTAAGCCGCAGCGCCCTCGTGCCATTCTCGGCCGAGCAGATGTACGTCCTCGTCGAAGACGTCGTCTTACCCTGAATTCCTGCCGTGGTGCGGCGCGGCGGTGTTGCACTGGCGTGACGGGGACGTACTCGAAGGTTCCGTCGAGATGCGGATCGCGGGGCTGCGCCGCAGTTTCCGGACCCGCAACCGGATGCGCGAGTTTGACGCGATCGACATGGAACTCGTCGAGGGTCCGTTCAGCCACCTGAGCGGCGGCTGGAGCTTCAAGGCGCTCGATCACCTCGGTTGCAAGGTGTCGCTGGAGGTAGAGTTCGAGGTCAAGAGCCGCGCCACGAACCGATTGCTCGGTCGCTACTTCGAGGACATATGCAACTCGCTGGTTGACGCTTTTGTGCGCAGGGCGGGCGATATCTACGGCGCCGGGGCATCCGGGCATGACTGACACCCTGTCCGTCGAGCTGGTTCTGGCAACAGCGGAGAAGCAGGTGCTGATGGCGGTGATCGTGGATGAGGGCGCTAGCGTCGCCGACGTAATCGCCGCGTCCGGCATCCGGTCACGCTTTCCTTTGCTGGAGATCGCCACGATGCCGGCCGGCATCTGGGGCAGGCCGGTGCCGAAAGACAGCATCGTCCGAGACGGGGATCGCGTCGAACTCTACCGGCCACTCGAGATCGACCCCCGCGAAGCACGGCGACAGCGCGCGTGCGCCGGGAAAACGTAATTCTCAGAGGCCTTCGGCCAGTTCGCGGTTACGCTGGATCTCGCTGACGGTCTCGTCATCGAACAGGATGGTCACCCAGCGCTTGGCTGTGGCGTCATTGCGGCCGATCTTGACGTAATAGACGTAGTCCCAGCGGTTCTGGTGGAACGGGTCGGAGACCATTGGCGTGCCGAGCAGAAACCGTACCTGGTTGCGCGTCATGCCGATTGCGACCTGATCGAGGTCTTCCTCCTCGACGATGTTGCCCTGCGAGATGTTGGCACGGTAAACGCAGCCCGACGCTGTGGTAAGCAGTCCCAGGAACATGGCCAGGACGAGCGACTTGCGAAACGAAAATTGCATTGACGATTAACCGGATCCCAGGTTAGGACGTCGCAGACGATCACGCTGCTAGAGCCTCGCTGCCATCTGCGTCATAATAGGCGCGCATCATACCTGCTTGCCAAACGCCGCGATAGGCGCTCGTCCTCAAGTCCTACCTGGAATGCCGTTGATGGAGCAAAGACAAGAATTACGCAAGGCCGGCCTCAAGATAACGCTGCCGCGCCTGAAGATCCTCGAGATCCTGGAGAATGCCTCCAATCGCCACCTCAGCGCCGAGGACATCTACAAAGACCTGCTGGATTCAGGCGAGGAAATCGGCCTTGCAACGGTTTACCGCGTGCTGACGCAGTTCGAGGCGGCCGGGCTCGTGACCCGGCACAACTTCGAAGGCGGTCATTCCGTGTTCGAGCTCGATGATGGCGAGCATCACGACCACATGGTCTGCGTCGAGACGGGCGAGGTCATCGAATTCACCAGCGAAGAGATCGAGCGACTGCAGCACGAAGTCGCCGAGAAACACGGCTTCGAATTGCTGGACCACAGCCTCGTGCTGTACGTCAGGCGCGGCGACGCAACGGACGACGAGTAAGCCCTGACAGCGATCAGGCGCGCTTCTTCGGCGCGCCGGCCAGCATCTCCGCCGCGTGTTCGCGGGTTTTCGCGGTGATCTCGACGCCGCCCAGCATGCGTGCGAGTTCGTCGACGCGTTCCTCCCGGTCCAGCACGTGCGCGCCGGTTCGCGTCGCCTTGCCGTCGGTGACCTTGCTGATACGGATGTGCTGATCGGCAAGGCTCGCGACCTGCGGCAGGTGAGTGACGCACAACACCTGGTGATCGCGGGCGACCTCGGCCAGTCGCCGTCCACCATCTCCGCGACGCCGCCGCCGACGCCGCTGTCGACTTCGTCGAAAACCATTGTCGGGATCGTGCTGCCATCGCTGGCAATGACCTGGATGGAGAGGCTCATGCGCGACAATTCGCCACCGGAAGCCACCCTCGAGAGCGGCATCGGCGGCTGCCCCGGATTCGCGCTGATCAGGAACTCGATGTCGTCCAGGCCACTGGCGCGTTCCGAACCTTGCGCGAGGGGTTTGAGTTCGACGTCGAATCGGCCGCCGGGCATGCCCAGCCCCGCCATGGTGTCGCTGACCGAACGGCTGAATTTCTTTGCAGCGGCCCTGCGGAGTTTCGACAGTTCCGCAGCGTGCTTGCGGTATGCGGCTTCTGCGTCGCGCGCCTCGTGTTCGAGTTCCCGGCCACGCTCTTCCGCGTGGGTCAGCGCATCGAGTTCGGCGCTCAGGCGCTCCCTGAGGTCCGCAAGGTTATCCGGCGCCACCCGGTGTTTGCGCGCAATCGACTGCATGGAATCGAGCCTCTGCTCCACAAGGTCCTGCTGCCGTGGGTCCATCTCGATCGAATCGCCATAGCGGCGCAATGCGTCGACCGCCTCGGCAACCTGTATGCCGGCGTTGTCCAGCAGTGCCGCGACCGGCGCAAGCTCGTCGTCGAACTGCACCAGCCCTTGCAGAGCGCGTTCTGCGGCCGCGAGCATGCCCGTCACGTTGGCGTCGTCATTGTCGGACAGCACGTCCATCGCCGCCGCAACCCCCTCCGCGAGCCGGCCGCTGTTTGCGAGCCGCTGCGCTTCGGCCTGCAATTGCGGGTATTCACCCGCGCTCGGGCCGAGCGACTCGAGTTCCTGCAGTTGGAAGGACAGCAGGTCGACGCGAGACTCGCGGTCGGCATCCGCGCTTTGCAGCTCGGTGAGCCGCTCGAGCAGGGATCTCCATTCTGCAAACGCGCCCTCGGTCTGCGCACGAAGGTCCTGCAGACCGCCGTAGTGATCCAGCAGGTCGCGCTGCACTGAACGCCGGGCAAGCGACTGGTGGAAATGCTGGCCGTGGATGTCGATCAGCATCTCGCCCAGCGTCTTCAGCTGCTGCACGGGAACGGCGTTGCCGTTGATGAACGCGCGCGAGCGGCCGTCGGCATTGATGACCCGTCGCAGCAGGCACTCGTCGTCTTCATCCAGCGCCTGTTCTTCGAGCCAGGCGCGAGCGCCGGGGACAGCGGATACGTCGAATTCGGCGCTGAATTCGGCGCGTTTCGCGCCGGCGCGCACGAGCTTGCCACTGCCTCGTTCGCCGAGCACCAGGCCCAGCGCGTCGACGAGTATGGACTTGCCGGCGCCGGTTTCCCCGGTCAGAACGGTCATCCCGGGTTCGAACTCGACCTCGATACGGTCGACGATGGCAAAGTCTTTCACCTGCAGGGTTACCAGCATTGCTAGCCGCCCTCCGCCGGCAGATCACGCTTGCGCGAATCGTGACCCCAGTGCAGCTTCGAGCGGAGAATGCCGAAGAAATCGTATCCGGGTGGGTGCCAGCAGGGTAAGGCGTGTCTGCGAGGCGACGACGGTCAGCTTGTCCTCGGGCCGGATTTCTCCCATGGAGTGGCCGTCGGCCATGATCTCGGCTCGCGTGTTCTCGCGTTCCAGCAGGCGTAGCTCGATACCCAGGTCGGCCGGGAGCACGATCGGCCGGTCGGACAGCGTGTGGGGCGCGACCGGCACGACCACGACCGCATCGAGGCGTGGCTCGATGATCGGGCCACCGCAGCTCAGCGAGTAGGCGGTGGAACCCGTCGGCGTGGCGATGACCAGTCCGTCGCCGGCATGGGTATTCACGTAGGCGGCCGTCCATGCGGGTAACGAAGTCGAGCATGCGGCCGGTTTCGCGACGCTGCAATACGACGTCATTCAGGGCGAGGGCGGTCGTCGCGTCGGCATCCGGGCGTTCGAGCCTGGCTTCCAGGACGAGCCGCTTGTCCGTCGTGAAGTCGCCGGCGAGCACGAGCCCAAGACGCTGTCAGGCATCTTTTCGGGCGTTACGTCGGCGAGGAAGCCGAGGCGACCGCGATTGATGCCGAGCAACGGAATGTCTCCGCGTCGCGCGAGTTGCCCGGCGTACAGCATCGCGCCGTCACCGCCAATGGCGATGATCAGGTCCGCGGTGTCCGCGAGTTCCTCTTCGGGCAACCGTCGTGCTTCGATCCCGAGGGACATGTCCGTGGCCGCCAGTACTTCCACGCCGGCCTGGCCAAGGTACTCGGCGAGCACGCTGATCGGCTCGGCCACGCGCGGGTCCTCGTGGCGTCCCAGGATCGCTACTTTTCTGAACCTTTTTGCCATGTCGCGTTCGCTTCAATGACCGCCCGTCGAGGCGCCGAGTACGGCGATTGTTGCAGACCCTTGACCGGTCGCCAAGGCGTTGCTAGCTTGTTTTGCTACCGTAACACAGCGACCTGTTGACGCTGTTTCCGTTTCCCGCAAATGACGGCAGAAGCTACCAGTTCCCTACCCAACGATCGCGCGAGCCACCTGCTGCGCGTGTTGATCCAGCGCTATATCCGCGAGGGTGAGCCTGTCGGCTCCAGGACCTTGTCGAAAGACTCCGGACTGGATCTCAGCCCGGCAACGATTCGCAACGTAATGGCCGACCTGGAGGAAATGGGCCTCGTGTCCGCGCCGCACACGTCGGCGGGGCGCGTGCCTACGGCGAAGGGCTATCGGCTGTTCGTCGACACGCTGGTCCGCTACCGGCAGCCGCGGGGCAACGATTTGCGGCGGTTGCAGTCCTACCTGCAGAAGAATGTCGATGATCCTGCGTCGCTGATCAGC
>CAVONH010000028.1:0-19437 GCA_963697245.1 uncultured Gammaproteobacteria bacterium
CGGGAAGTGCCCGAGGTGCCGGAACCGACGCAAAAAATGCCGCTGGCGGACATCGAGGCGCATGCCCAGGCGCAGGCGCCGGAAGGCCGGCCGCAAGCAACCGAGGTCATGCCGCTGCCCGTGGTCGCGCCCGATGCGGAACACCTGGATCCGGAGTTGCTCGAACTCTTCATCGAGGAAGCGAAGGAAGAGATCGCCTCGATCAAGCGGCACCTGCCGGCGTGGGCCGATTCGCCCGACGACATGGAAGCGCTCATTACCGTGCGGCGCTCTTTCCATACGCTGAAAGGCAGTGGCCGCATGGTCGGCGCCGAGCGTATCGGTGAGTATTGCTGGTCCGTCGAGAACCTGCTCAACAAGCTCATCAACCGCACACTGGTTCGCACACCGCCGATGGTCGGATTTCATCGTGCGGGCGGCGGGCGCCGTGCCGGAGCTCATCGAGCAGCTCGAGGTCGGCACCGAGCCGCACAGCGACATCGGCTTGCTGGTCGCCCGCGCGCACGCCTTTGCCGACGGCGACCCGAATGCGGCCGTACTCACGCTCGAAAAGCCTGCGCGAGCCGCCGAAGACGAACAACCGGCACTGGAAATGGACCCGGTGCTGCTGGATATTTTCGCCAAGGAAACGGCCGGACACCTGCAAGGTCATCGTCGACTACCTGAAGGCCTGCGACGGTCAACCGCCACCCTACGAAGTCACCGACAAGCTGTACCGCGCCTGCCACACGCTGCACGGCAGTGCCAACATGGCCAACGTGGAGCGCGGCGTCGCGGTCGCCGGTGCGCTGAATCGTTTCGTGCGGCGCATCTACGACTACAAGGTCGGTTTCCAGCAGTCCGGGATCGACGCCCTGAAGGCAGCCGCGAAAGCGATCGCGACGATCGTTGGCGACATCAACAAGCCCGGCCAGAAGCGCGCGGATTACACCGCGCTGGTCGAGCACCTGGCAAGGCTGGCGAATGCGCTGCAGCCGGACGGTACCGTCGCGGAACTGGCGCAGGAAAAGGCGCCTGAGCCGGCACCAAAACCAGCGCCGAAACCAGAACCGAAACCGGCGCCGAGATCGGAATCGGAACCCGCCGTCGCCGAAGCCACGCACGCAGAGGCCGACTACGACAAGGAAATCGCGGCGATCTTCACCGAGGAGTCCGCGGAGCTGCTGGAAGTCGACGGACAAAGCCTTCGGCGTCTGGGTCAAGGACAAGAATGCTCGGCAGGCCGTCCAGGAACTGAAGCGTCACCTGCACACGCTGAAAGGCGGTGCTCGCATGGCGGGCATCACCGCGATGGGCAACCTGAGCCACGAACTCGAAACGCTGCTGATCTCCGTTGACGACGGGCGGGTGACGTCGAGCGCAGGTGTCGAAGAGCTGCTGCAAAGGAGCATCGACGAGCTGCACCGCATGCGCGACATGGTGATCGCCGGCAAGGCCGTGCCCGCGGCGGCCGATCTCGAGAAGCGCATCCGGGATGCGAATGCCGGCTTCGAGGTTGCGAGCGAAGAGGACGTGGAGCGGGCAGCCGAGGAGACCGGTGTGCGGCCGGCGGCGTTCACCATCGAACCCGACGACACGGTCAGCATGGTCATCGTCGACTCGCCCCTGGCGGACGAGCTGGCCGAAATCGGTGCCGGCGCGGCCGACGACGCCGCGCAAATCGAGCCCGAGCCGGAGCCCGAACCCGAGCCCGAACCCGAGCCGGAACCGCAGCCGGAACCGGAGCCGGAACCGGAGCCCGAACCGGAGCCCGAACCGGAGCCCGAACCGGAGCCCGAACCCGCACCGCCGCCCAGGCCGGTCGTGCAGCCCGTCGCGCGCCCGACTGCAGAACGCCGCTCGGTCCGCAGGCCGGAGTCGCCCAAGGAATTCGCGCGCATCGACGCCGAGCTGCTCGAGGACCTGCTCAATGCCGCCGGCGAGATCAGTATCTACCACTCGCGCCTCAACCAGCAGGTCAGCTCGTTCGAATTTCATGTCGACGAACTCGAGCAGACCGTGGCGCGGCTGCGCGAGCAGTTGCGCAAGCTCGAGATCGAGACCGAGGCGCAGATCATGGCGGGCCACCAGGATACGCTGGTGGCCAAGGACTTCGATCCGCTGGAGCTCGACCGTTATTCCACGATCCAGCAGCTTTCGCGCGCGCTTGCCGAGTCGGCAAACGACCTCGAGAGCATCAAGGACCTGTTGCGTGCGCAGACGACCGAAGCCGACAGCCTGCTGGTGCAACAATCGCGGGTGAGCGCCGAGTTGCAGGACGGGCTCATGCGCACGCGCATGGTGCCGTTCGAACGGCACGTGCCGAGACTGACGCGACTGGTCCGGCAGGTGGCCCAGGAAGCGGGCAGGCGCGCCGAGCTGTCCGTGGAGGGCGCGTCGGGCGAGCTCGATCGCCAGGTGCTCGAGAAGATGCTGCCGCCCTTCGAGCACATGCTGCGCAATGCCGTGGTCCACGGTATCGAGGAACCCGACGTGCGGCAGGGCAACGGCAAGCCGGCGACCGGTCAGATCACGATTCGCCTGCACCGCGAAGGCGCCGAGATGGTGATCGATGTCGCCGACGACGGTGCCGGCCTCGATGTGGAGGCCATTCGCCGCAAGGCTTACGAACTCGAGCTGCTGCAGCCGGACAGCAAGGTCACCGACGAAGAGATTATGGGGCTGATCCTGACGCCTGGCTTTCGACCGCCGGCAAGCTGACGCAGGCCGCCGGTCGCGGCGTCGGCATGGACGTCGTCGCCAACGAGGTCAAGAAACTCGGCGGCTCGTTGCGTATTTCATCGGTAACCGGGCAGGGCACCAATTTCACCGTCCGGCTGCCGTTTACGCTCGCCATAACGCAGGCGCTGATCGTGCGTACGGGCGAGGAAGTCTACGCCCTGCCGCTGCCTTCCGTCGAAGGCGTGGCGCGTATTCCGAGGAGCGAGCTCGAGAACCTGTTGAGCCAGAGCGAGCCGAGCTACCAGTACGGCGAAGAGACGTACCGCTTCCGGCACCTCGGCATGTACCTCGGCGGGCAGGCGGCGGTGCTGCCGAAGGACGAGGCCTTCGTGCCCGTCATCCTGGTACGGGCCGGCGAATTCTCTGCCGCGCTGCTCACCGACGAGATGCTTGCCAGCCGCGAGATCGTGGTCAAGTCGGTCGGTCCGCAACTCGCGAGCATCCGCGGGATCGCCGGTGCGACGATTCTCGGCGACGGCCGTATCGTGCTCATCCTCGATATCAACGCGCTCGTGCGCAGCGGCGCACCGGTCGTGGAACTGAAGAAGGCGGCGCCGATACCCGGCGACGCGCGCCCGACCGCGCTGGTCGTCGACGATTCGATCACCGTGCGGCGCGTGACCGAGCGTTTCCTGCAGCGCCATGGCATGCGTGTGCTGACGGCAAAGGACGGCCTGGACGCCATCAGCGTGCTGCAGGACACCAAGCCGGACGTCATCCTGCTCGACATCGAAATGCCGCGCATGGACGGCTACGAGTTCGCATCCCACGTGCGCAATGACGAGCGCGTACGCGGACGTGCCGATCATCATGATTACGTCGCGAGTGGGGGACAAGCATCGCGCGCGCGCCATCGAACTCGGCGTGAACGACTACCTGGGCAAGCCCTACCAGGATGCCCAGCTGCTCAATGCCATCCAGCGCCAGCTCGAGGACAGGGGAATCCAGCTACAGTGACTGCCGAAGCCGACGAACTCTACAGCCTGCTCGTGCCGCTGGTCGACGAGCGACTGATTGTGCCGCGTGCCTGCGTCGCGGAAGTCGTGCGTTTCACGGCGCCGCAGCAGGAAGCGGGCGCCCACAGGTGGATGCTGGGCACGGTCAACTGGAACGGGCGTGCGCTGCCCGTCGTCTCGTTCGAGGGCGCGCTCGGCAAGGATGTCCCCGCCGCGACCGGCCGCACCCGAATCGTCGTCTTCACCGCCAGCACGGGGCAGCTCAAGACCGGCTATTTCGGTGCCATCACGCAGGGCTTCCCGCAGCTCGTGCGCGTGAATCGTGACGTACTGCAACTCGACTCGACCGAAGGCTGGCCGGGCGACGCCCCGGTGCTCTGCCGCGTCAAGATGATCAACGAATTTCCGTTGATACCCGATCTCGAACGCATGGAGGCCATGCTGGCGCGGGAGTCGCTGCAGGCCTGATCGCGACGGGCGCGCTACAGGTCGCCCCAGAGTCCCTGTGCGATGGCGAGCGCGGCGACGGCTGCGGTCTCGGTGCGCAGGATGCGCGGCCCGAGTGTTACCGCCTCGAAGCCCGACACGCGGCCATCGTCGTACTCGCGCTCGCTGAAGCCCCCCTCGGGACCGATGAGCAAACAGAGCCCGCCTGCCGGCGCGCCGATATTCGTCAATGACGTGCCCGCACCCGGGCTGAGAATCAGGCGGGTGGATGCACCTTCGGCGGCCGCGCCGAGCCAGTCGTTCAGGGGCAGCGGCGCATCGACTTGCGGCGGGTTGACGCGCCCCGACTGTTCGCAGGCGCTTTCCGCGACACGCTGCCAGTGCACCCGGCGCTTGTCGGCGCGCTTGCTGTCGAGCTTTACGACGCCGTGAGCCGTCAATACCGGGGTAATCCGATCGACCCCCAGTTCCGTCGCTTTCTGCACCACGAAGTCCATGCGTTCGCCGCGTGATATGCCCTGCACGAGGTGGATCCGCAATTGCGGCTCGGCCGTGTTGCGGATCGCTTCGTGCACCGACAGGGTTACGCGGTCCTTGCCGAAATTGCCGATCGTCGCGGACCATTCGCCGTCGTCGCCGTTGAACACGTGCACCGTTTCGCCGGCGCGCAGGCGCAGCACGCGGCCCAGGTAGCGCGCGGCTTCCCCGCCGAGACGCAGCTCGGCTCCGGCGGCGAGCTTCTCGGCAACGTAGAGTCTTTTCAACGGCATGATCGTTGCGCCAGTTCCGGCATCGGCGTTGACAGCCAATGTCCACACGGAGGACTATCGTCAATCGATCCGCACTTGGCAACCAATGCAGCCGTCTTTCACCGTCGATACGGATTCGGGCCTGATCGGGCCGGCGCGACAGTGCCGCAGCCCGAACCGCGATGCGCGACCGGCCGGCGACGAACCCCGCCTGATCGTGTTGCACGGAATCAGCCTGCCGCCGGGCCGTTTCGGCGGGCCCGAGATCGAGCAGCTGTTCACCAACACGCTCGACTGGGACGCCCACCCGTACTTCGACGAAATCCGCGGCCTCGAGGTGTCCGCGCACCTGCTCATCAGGCGCGACGGTGCGCTCGTGCAGTTCGTTCCCTTTACCGAAAGGGCCTGGCACGCCGGCGAGTCCTGTTTCCGTCGCCAGTCACGCTGCAACGATTACTCCATCGGTATCGAACTCGAGGGCGAGGACGAGGTGCCGTACGAGGCTGCGCAATACGCTGTCCTGGCGGCCGTGCTCGCCGCGTTGCTGCGGGCCTATCCCGCGATTTCGGCGCGCGAGATCGCGGCGCACGCCGATATCTCGCCCGGGCGAAAAACCGACCCGGGTCCTGCTTTCGACTGGCTGCGCTTGTATCATGGCATCACCGGCCAAACCCCTGACCCGTATTCATGACACTGATTGCCCTCCTGATCGGCCTGATTATCGAGCGACTCGCGACGCAGATCTTTCACTGGCGCCGCATGCGCTGGCTCGACCGTATTATCGACAGGGGTTTTGCGGTGTCGGCGAAGTTGGCGACCTGGCCGGCCGTTATCCCGGTCGTCCTGCTCACGGTCATCCTGGTGTTGCCGGTTGCCGCCGTGACGGTGGTTCTCAGGGATACCCTGTTCGGCTTTCCCCACCTGGTGCTCGCCGTCGTGGTGCTTTTCTTCTCGCTCGGTCCGAACGACATCGGCGAGGACGTCAACGATTACTGCAGTGCGCTGGAGGATGGTGACGAGGACCTTATCGAGCAGACGGCCAAGGCGCTGATCGAGGACAGCGTGCCGGCGGCGCCGCTCGAGCGAGCCCACTGCGTCGAGGAAGCGGTCTGTATCCAGGCGAACAACCGGCTGTTTGCCGTGATCTTCTGGTTCGTCCTGCTCGGACCGCTCGGGCCGCTCGGTGCATGGGCGTACCGGGTAACGGACCTCGTGCGCCGGCGCGCGGTATTCCAGGCGGGTCGCGAAGATAGCGGCGTGGCCACGATCGGCGCGCTGCGGGATGCGGCCGTGGCGCTGCACGGCTGGCTCGCATGGATTCCCGCTCGACTCACCGCGATCGGTTACGCGGTGGCCGGGCATTTCGATGCCGCGCTTGCTGCGTGGCGCGGCGGCGACATGCCCGCCGGAAGCACGTCCGAGAACAGCGAAAGGCTGCTCGCGCGAGTCGGTGTCGCGGCGCTGGCGCTGCATGACCATGTCGACGAGGACGACACCGCAAGGGGAGTCCGCGGCGCTACCGCGGCCAAGCGTCTCGTATTCAGGTTGCTGCTGATCTGGGCCGTCATCATATCGGCGATGACCCTGTACGGCTGGACCGTGTGAGGCGAGCGGTACTCGGCATCCTCGCCGCGATACTGTTGACGCTCGTCGCCTGCGAAAACCCCGGCGCCGGGCAGCCTGCCGTGGAGACGGCGCCTCACCCACGCATTGTCACGCTCGCACCTAACCTGGCGGAACTCGTGTTTGCCGCCGGTGCCGGCGATACCCTCGTCGGCGTCAGCGCCTACTCCGACTACCCGCCGGCCGTCGAGTCACTGCCGCTCGTCGGCGACGCGTTCACGATCGACCAGGAGCGCCTCGCCCTGCTGAATCCGGATCTGCTGCTGGCCTGGGAGAGCGGGACGCCGGCACATGTCGTGGACGAGCTGCGGCAGGCCGGCTACGCGGTCGAGGTCGTCAGGACACGCAGTCTCGCCGACATCGCAGCTGCCGTTGCGCGGGTCGGTGAACTCGCCGGGGAGCCTGCGTCCGCCCGTGAAGTTGCCGCGGAATTCTCTGCCGGTCTGCAGGCACTCGGCGACGCCTACGGTCGCGCCGATCCCATCCGCGTGTTCTACCAGGTGTCGGATCGCCCGCTGTTCACGGTCGGCCGCGACCACTACGTGAGCGAGCTGATTGCGCTTTGCGGTGGCCGCAATGTGTTCGCGGACCTCGACGAGCTGGCGCCGGCGATCGATGTCGAAGCCGTCATCGACCGGAATCCGGAGGTGATGCTGGCGGCCGGCGGGGAAGGCGGCAACGGGTTCGCCGAGTGGGACCGCTGGCCCGCGATCGCGGCGAACCGTTACGACAATCGTTTCCTGCTGCCGGCCGATGAAATAAGCCGCCCGACCACCCGGGTGCTGGCCGCGGGTGCGGCGATGTGCGAGGCGCTGCAGACGGCGCGCGAGCGTCGCGCCGGTAAGGGCGTGTCCGAATGACTCGCATCGATATTCGGCCGGCACGTGGCGCGGATTTCGGTGCGGTCACCAGCTTGCTGCGTGACGCCGGATTGCCGGTTGAGGACCTGTCCGCGGCATGCATGGCGGACTTCCTCGTTGCTTCGAGCGGCAGCTCGCTGGCCGGCGTCATCGGGCTCGAGGCGTTCTCGCAGGTTGGACTGCTGCGCTCTCTGGTCGTCGATCCCGACAGCCGCACGGCGGGCACCGGCCGGCGGCTGGTCGCTGCGCTGGAAGCGCACGCGCGGCGCCGTGGGCTGGCGGAGCTGTGGTTGCTGACGATCGACGCGGATCGCTACTTCGCGCAGCTCGGCTACCGGGCGAGGCAACGCCAGGACGCGCCGCAGGCGATTCGCGAAACCGCGGAGTTTTCGCAGTTGTGCCCGGGGACAGCGACCCTGATGCAGAAAGACCTCTAGCCGCGGTCGCGGTTCCAGAGCACTTCCTTGCCGCCTTCCATGCGCGCCAGCACCCGCGAGTACACGAACAACAGGTCGGAGAGCCGGTTCAGGTAGCGCAGTACTTCGCTCCTCACGGTCTCGGAATCGGCGAGCGTCTTGGTGCGCCGCTCTGCGCGCCGCACGATGGTGCGCGCCAGGTGGCAGGCCGCCGCGGCGGGGCTGCCGCCGGGCAGGATGAAGTCGTTCAGCGCCGGCAGGTCGCGGTTGTGGTCGTCGAGTTCGTGCTCCAGGCGATCGATCATCGCTGCGGTGATCGCACTGTGGCCGGGTATGCACAGTTCGCCGCCGAGTTCGAACAGGTCGTGCTGGACGTCCGTCAGGCTCGAACGAACGGAGTCCGGCAGGGAATCGTGAGACAGCACGACGCCGATCGCGCTGTTGGCCTCATCGACGGTGCCGTACGCTTCGACGCGCGGACTGTCTTTCGCCGTCCGCGAGCCGTCACCCAGGCCCGTCGTGCCATCGTCACCCGTGCGGGTGTAGATCTTGCTGAGTCGTTTTCCCATCGTTAAGGCCTGCGGTATTTGAGTTCGATGAATGCGCTGCGTCCCTGCATGCGAAAGTCGGCAGCGGTCTGGTAGTCGGCGTCCAGCAGGTTCTCCACGCGCGCATTGAGCTGCAGGTTTCGCGACAGCTGGAATTGCCCGGTCAGGCTGGCCGTCACGTAGCCGGGCAGGACGACGCCACCGAAATCCTCGCGGTCGCCGCTCGCAAGCAAGGACAGGCCCAGGCGATGCTGCCCGAGATCCTGCACGTAGCTTACCGTGACGCTCTCCTCTGCGCGGCGCAGCAATCGCGTGTCGCTGGCCGGGTTGTCAGCCCGCTGTGTCACCACGTCCGTGCGCAGCGAGAACGTGTCGCCGAGGTATTCGTAGCCCAGCTGCACGCCCCGAATCTCCGCGGTATCGATATTGACGAGCGTGAACGTCGCCAGGTCGAATTCGATCAGGTCCTCGATATCGTTGGCATAGAACTCGATATCGACCCTGTGGCGGTCGCCCGGCGCGTACCGCAGGCCGAACTGGTATTCGTCCGCGATCTCCGGCTCGAGGTCCGGGTTGCCGCCGAAACCGTAACGGTCGGTTGCGTCCGGCGCGCGAAAGGCGCGACCGATTCCCGCGCGCACCGTCCACGACGGCGTCAGCTCGAAACCGTATTCCACGTTGTAGGTCGTCTGGCTGCCGAACGTCTCGTGGTCGGTCAGCCGCCCCGCGACGAACGCGCGGTGCCTTTCGCGAATCCACTGGTCCTGCAGAAACACCGCCGTCACGTCCGTGTCCTCGTCGAACCCGGAGCCGAACGACAGGGACTTCGCATTTTCCTGCATCGCGAACACGCCCGCGGTAACCGTGTGCTCGGAAAACGCCAGCGTGTGCTGCCAGTCCAGGCTCAGCCGGTCGGATTCGACGAAGTCGTCCGACTGGTTCTGGTCGATGCGGTCCTGCATGTGCGAGACGATCAGCTTGTTCGTGCCGCGCCCGGCGAACTGCTTGTCGAACTGGAAGGCCGTTACCGAGTTTTTGAAGTCCTGGTCGACCGGCGTAAGGAAGAAGTCGAGGTACTCGACGGTGCCCTCGGCGCGCCAGTGCCGCAGGCTGATCTCGCCGTGACCGATATCGCGCGCCGCGTGAACGTTCAGCGAAAAATTGTCGTAGCCGCGGTCGATGTCCGACCCGACCCGCGGCGGATAGCCTGCCGAATCCTGCCAGTCCAGCGTGGCGCCGAACTGGTTCCTGCCGTCGCGCAGGCCGCCGGACAGGAAGGCCGAGCGCGCATCGAAGCTGCCCGCACCGACGCCGCCCTCGACATGGGTTTCATCCGCCCGTCGCGTGATGATGTTGATGACGCCGCCGATCGCATCCGTACCGAACAGCGCGGAGCGGGCCCCTTTGACGATCTCGACGCGCTCGATGACCTCGGGCGAGATGTGCTGTATCGCGGCACCGCCGATGGTTCCCGGGTTCACGCGAACGCCGTCGATGAGTACGAGCGTGTGATTGCTCTCCGTGCCGCGCATGAATATCGACGTCGCCTGGCCGGGGCCGCCATTGCGGCCGATGTCGATGCCGGCCTCGAAACGCAGCAATTCGGCCAGGTCCGTCGCGAGTGACAGCTCGATGTCATCGCGGGTGATGACGCGAACCGGGACCGTCGCCTGTTCCAGCGGGATCTCCGTGCGGGTCGCGGTCACGATGATCGTATCGCTCGGTGAAATATCGGATGCATGAGTGTACGGCGCAACAAACAGCAGCAACGCCGTCGTCGCGACAACCCGGAACAATGTCATGTGTCTCCCCTGTGCGTGCCCTCCGCACGCGCCCTGCTCTATGTTGGCCAGAACGGCTGCCGGGAAGTCGGGTCATCGGGATGCGGTGGCCCGAACGAGCGCCCGCCGCGCCGTTCGCGTGTTAACCAGGCCGGTCTCCGGGCTTACGAGCGGACTCGGTCCTGCCGCAGCGCCTTCCCACGAACACTCGATGTGTCGCAGTGGCTCCGTGCTACACCACGGGGCTGGGGCTTTTACTCGATCACCGTTGCGGGGGCAGCGCCGGAATTTACACCGGCTTCCCGTCACCCGATCGATGCGATTCGGGTTTACCTGGCAACGCCGCCACGATAGGAAGCGGTGCGCGCCGTGTCAAGCAATCCCGAAGCTTACTTGCCGGGACCCGCGTAACCGAGCGTCTGCAGGGCAGACTCGACCTCGTCGAGCACCTGGGGATCCTCGATTGTTGCCGGGACCTTGTAGTCCTCGCTGTCGGCGATCTTGCGCATCGTGGCGCGCAGCACCTTGCCGGAGCGGGTCTTCGGCAGGCGCTTGACGACGACCGCTTTCTTGAACACGGCGACGGGCCCGACCTGGTCGCGAACCATCTGTACGACGTCCGCAACGACCTCTTCGGGCGTGCGTTCGGCCCCGGCCTTGAGCACGAGAAAGCCCACCGGCAGCTGACCTTTCATCGGGTCCGCGGCGCCGATGACGGCGCACTCCGCGACATCGTCGTGCGCGGCAAGCACTTCCTCGATGGCTCCGGTCGACAGCCGGTGGCCCGCGACGTTGATGACATCGTCGGTGCGGGACATGACGAAGATGTAGCCGTCCTCGTCGATGAAGCCGGCGTCACCGGTTTCGTAGTAGCCCGGGAACGTTTCGAGATACGACTTGCGGAATCGCTCCTCGGCATTCCACAGGCCGGGCAGCGTTCCGGGCGGCAGCGGCAGCTTGCAGGCGATCGCGCCGACGTCACCCGGCGCCACGTCCTTGCCGCCTTCGTCGAGGGCGCGCACCTCCCAGCCGGGCGCGGCACGGCCGACCGAGCCGGCCTTGACGGGCACCAGTTCGATGCCCATGCAGTTCGCGGCGATCGACCAGCCCGTCTCGGTCTGCCACCAATGGTCGATGACGGGTATGCCGAGCTTGTCCTCGGCCCAGTGCAGCGTATCGGGGTCGCAGCGTTCTCCGGCCAGGAACAGGGCGCGCAGCGACGAGAGATCGTACTTCGGGATGAAGTCGCCGTTCGGGTCCTGCTGGCGGATCGCGCGGAAAGCGGTCGGCGCGGTGAACAGCGTCGCGACCTTGTGCTCGGACGCGACGCGCCAGAACGCACCGGCGTCCGGGGTACCGACCGGTTTACCCTCGAACAGGATCGTGGTGTTGCCGTGCAACAGCGGGCCGTAGATGATGTAGGAGTGACCGACGACCCAGCCGATGTCGGAAGCGGCCCAGTAGACCTCGCCGGGCTTGACGCCGTAGATGTTTTTCATGGTCCAGTGCAGCGCCACGGCATGGCCGCCGTTGTCGCGGACGATGCCCTTGGGCTGCCCGGTGGTGCCGGACGTATACAGCAGGTACAGCGGATCGGTCGCCTCGACGGGCACGCAGTCGTGCGGCGAAGCACTCGGCCATGGCGTCGTTCCAGTCGACGTACCCCGGCCCCGACAGGTCGGCCTCGTGCTGTGGACGCTGAAGTACGATGCAGCAATTCGGCTTGTGTTTCGACAGATCGAGCGCCTGCTGGAGCAGCGGCTGGTATTCGATGAGGCGGCTCGGTTCGATGCCGCAGGACGCCGAGACGATCGCCTTGGGCGTCGCGTCGTCGATGCGGGTTGCCAGCTCGTTCGGTGCGAAGCCGCCGAATACGACCGAGTGCACGGCCCCGATCCGGGCGCACGCGAGGACGGCGACCACGGCCTCCGGAATCATCGGCATGTAGATGATGACCCGGTCGCCCTTGCGGACGCCGTTCTCGACGAGCGCGCCCGCGAACACGGCGACCTCGTCGCGAAGTTCGCTGTAGCTGATGGTGCGCTGCGACCCGGTTATCGGGCTGTCGTAGATGATGGCCGCCTGCTCGCCGCGGCCATTGGCCACGTGGCGGTCGAGCGCGTTGTAACAGGTGTTCAGCCGGCCGCCGGAAAACCAGCGGTAAATCGGCGCGTTGGAGTCATCGAGAACCTTGTCCCAGCGACTCTCCCAATCGATCCCCTCGGCCGCTTCGCCCCAGAATTCGTTCGGATTCTCGATGGAACGGCGGTGTAGGTCTATGTATTTGCTCATGTCGGATCCGCACGGTTGTTATCCTGCCCGATTTTAGAAGACGCGCCGACCCCGGGCCATGCGACAAAAGGCGCACGGCGCTGCGGCTCAGTAGAGGTCCGCCAGCGTGGTCGGCGAGTCGCGGTTCGCGACCATCGCGATCAGCAGTTCCGCGGTCGAGATCGCGTCCACGAGACAATCGTGCCCGCGGTACCAGGGCAGGTTGTAGTGCGTGCGAAGGTCGGGCAGGCGCAGCGAGCGGGTGTCCTCGAGGTGGTGGTGACGCGATTTGCGGTGATTCTCGAGGGCCAGCGTGTCGATGACCGGCACCAGCAGCTTGTTGCCGAACTGGTTGTCTGCAGAAGCGGTCCAGCAGTCTCTTGTCGAGGCCGGCGTGGTGCACGACGAGGACCCTGCCGGTCAGCACCTCGAGACGCGCTCCATGGCCTCCTCCGGCGAGATGCCCAGATCCACCACGCTGTCGGTCAGACCGTGAATCGACGGGGCTGTCGCCGATGCCGCCGCTCGGCTTGACGACGTGCGACTCGGCGGTGGACAGGTCCACATTGCCGCCCGAATGATGCACCCAGCCGATGCTGAGCATGTCGACCGTCGCAGGGTCCAGGCCGTTCGTTTCGATATCGAGGCAGACGAGTTCCGCTTTGTCGAAGCGGTGCTCGCCGGCGCCGGCGGAGGCGTCGCAGGCAGCGCCGTGTAGCTTTCGTCCGCCGACTGGCGGCCGGCCTTCCAGCGTTTGAGTGCCAGCCAGCGTGCCCGTCGTCATGCCAGGTGGAAGCGGTTCAGCAGGGCCGACTGGCTGACGTTGACCTGGTTGAACGCCGACTTGAGATTTTGCCGCACCAGCGACGAGAGGTCGTCGGGCGACAGGTGATTGTCGGGCTGTTTGCCCGCGTGCAGCTGCCTGTTCTGGTGCTCCACCCGCAGTTTCTCGATGAAGTCGAGCGCATCGATCAGGTTGGCGGCATCGGACTCGGTGATCTCCCCGGCCTTCGCGGCCGCGCGCGAGGCGGTTTCTCGTCGTGATGCGGACCTCGCCCGCGGCCAGCGCGCGGATCCGCGCGATTTCGACGATCGGCATGATGCCGTGTTTCTTGATATCCAGCGTATTCTTGTGCTCACCGGACTTCTCGAGCACGAACTGCCGGAAGAAACCGAGCGGTGGCTGGAAGTTCATCGCGTTTTTCGCCATGAGGGCCAGGAACAGCTCGTTTCGTTTCGCATCCTTGCGAATACTCTTCTTGAGCTTGTCGACCAGGCTGCTTTCGCCGTAGACGGCGCGCAGGTCGAAGAAAATATTGGCGTGCATGAGCGCTTTTGCTTCGGGTACCGTGATCCAGTTGATTGAAGTATTTTTTCCAGGTCTCCAGCGGCTTGCGCCACTGCGGGTTCGAGGCCATCACGTCGCCCGGGCAGTAGACGTAGCCGCAGTCGTTCAGGCCGTCGTTGACGATGCGGGCGAGCGCCTTGAAGTAATCGTCATAATCGTCGGTGGCGCAATCGTCGAGCACCAGCGCATTGTCCTGGTCGCTGCGCGCGGATTGTTCGTGCCGGCCCTGCGAGCCCAGCGCAACCCAGACATACGTGCAGGGCGGCGGCCCGAGCTCGGACTTCGGCGATGCGGCACAGCTGCTGCGTGACCGAATCGGTGATCGTGGTGATGAACTTGCCGAGTTGTTCGCCATCGGCATCCGCGCTGATCTGGCTGGCAATCAGCGCCGGCAGGCGCTTGCAGGCGTCGACGATGCCTTCCACGGTCGTCTGCTTGGCGATGTCGTTGACGAGGTAGAGCGGATGTTCCGTCTCGATGCGCATGAAGTCGCTGCGCGACACCATGCCGATCAGCGCGCCGTCCGCGAGTGACGGGCAGGTGGTGGATCTTGTTCTGCATCATCGTGAGCGCGGCTTCGTAGGCGAGGTCGTCGGCATCGATCGATATGGGATTCACCGACATGATGTCGCGTATCGAGCGTATCGATCGACAGGCCGTGCGCAACGACCCGCTTCCGAGGTCACGGTCGGTGGCGATGCCGCAGAACCCATCCTCGTCCGTCACGAGGATGGCCGACACGCGTTCGTCGACCATCTTGCGCGCGGCCTCCTGGATGTTCGCGGCTGCGTCTATCGTGACGGGCGGCCGCGTGATCAGCTGCGAAACGGCGCGCCCCTCGGCGCCGTGCAGCTTTGTCGTGGCGGGACGTGACAGCAGCCGATCCGACAGCAGCCGGATGAAAAAGGTGTCGAAACGGTCGTTCCTGCGCCGCAGCTCCGCGAAGACCTTGCCGTCCAGGTGGTAGATCAGCGAGTCCTCGATCGCCACCGACTGGTTGCGCAAGGGCGCGGCATTCATCAGCGACGGGAAGCCGAACACGTCGCCCTCGGCGGCGCGCGTCACGAGGTCGCCCTCGGCGTTGCGCAACTCGACCGCGCCGCTGCGCACGATGTGCAGCTGCTCGTTGGCGTCACCGATCGAGAATACCGTGCTGCCGGCCTTGTAGTAGCCGATCTGGATGGCCCTCGCGGCCGCATGCAGCTGCGTCTCGTCGAGTTCGTCGAAACCGGGAAGCCCGGACAGGAAACGGGTGATCTCAGGCAGTTCGTTCATGGGCTGATTCTGACACGGTGGGCCCGAACGTAAAACTGGCGGCACCCTTCAGGGTGCCGCCAGGGCAAACGCAAAGGAGATTGCGTGTAATCTAGAACGCGTACTTCGCGGAGAACTGGAAGCGCGTGAAGTCGCCGTCCGTGCCGTTCACCAGTTCGCGCTCGCCGTAGATGATCTCGGCGCCGACATCCAGCTTCGGCAGGATGTTGTAGATGAGGTTCGCGTGGAAGCTCCAGCCGGTATCGTTCAGGCCTGCGGCCGCGACGTTATCGTCGTAGTCGATCGTGGTATTGCCGTACATCAGGTTCGTGCGCCACTTGTTGCCGAGCGGCAGCCGCAGTGCGACGAAATAGGCAAGCGCCTCGGCCGTTGCGATGTTGTCGTTGGCGTCGAGGTAGCCGTCACGAACAAAGCCCAGGCCAATGTAACGGCCGACGCCGTCGCCGTAGGTGACCATCGCGCGGAGGTCGGCGCCATTGCCGAACATGAGCTTGGTCGAGGCGCTGACGCCGTAGCCCGTCTCATCCGGCTGCCTGCGAGCTGAACGCCGGGAACAGTTCCAATCTTTATGCTGCGGTACAGGCCGGCCACCTTCACGTAGCTGCCCTTGTCACCCAGCTTGAAGGTATAGCGTGCGATCAGGTCCGGCATCGTGGAACGCCCGCGTTCCTCGACACCCGTAGGCACTCCGGCTACGAACGCCTCCGGATTCTCGGCCGCCAGCTCCAGGTTGCCGGTCGTGTAGCGCACCATCGCCTGGCGTATGAAGGTCGTGGACTCGGCCGGGCCGACGAAGTCGAGAGCCTCGGGCAGTGCAGCGACGTCCTGGAATGTCGACCAGGTCTGGCCGAAAGTCCACTTGTTGTACTTGATGAAGGCATGACGCAGGCGCGGGCTGTACGAGTTGGATACCACTTCGTTGCCGTCACCGTGAATGAAGAAGTCCATCTCGATGAATGCCGTGATGCTGTCACCGCCGGGCGTCGTGGTGTCGGCACGGAAGTTGATGCGTGTTTCGCGAGCCTGGAAATCGGCCGTGGAGTCTTCACTGCCGGTACCATCGCCGACCGGAACCTGCGGCGCGTAGTAGAACTGGCGCATCAGGCTGTTGCCGTCTGGCGTAGCGTCACTGTAATCAGTAAACATCGCGTCGAACTTGGCATAGCCACCGAACTTGTACGTGGTTGTCGGGCCGTCCTGAGCTACCGCGGACCCTGACACACACAGCAGCACAGCGGCTGCCGACGCGTACAATTTGGGAGTAACTCTGATCATCATATTTTCCCCCGGGAAAGTTTTTCTGAGTGAATCACGTCGCATACTCAATCAGGGGCGGGGTGGTTGCCATTAGCCAAAAGTCGAATCCGCGCCTGTTTGTAGACCAATGTCTAATGCGGGGGTACAGGCCGCGATTCAAAATGCCCAAAAACCGGCTGCTTGCCGCGTAACAACAGCACCTACCGAGTGGAGATTCCGATGAGCGAGATCTACGCCGTCAACGATTATTTCAAGAAGCACGGATTGATCAACGAGGATCAGTACTTCGAACTTTACCGGCAGTCCGTCGAGGACAGCGAGACGTTCTGGGCGGAGCAGGCCGGGATCGTCGACTGGATCAAGCCGTTTACCAAGGTCAAGGACGTCTCCTTTGCGAAGGACGACCTGCACATCCGCTGGTACGAAGACGGCGAGCTGAACGTCTGCTACAACTGCATCGATCGGCACCTCGCCGATAAGGCGGACCAGCCGGCGATCATCTGGGAAGGCGACGATCCGGACCGGGACCTGACGATCACCTACGCCGACCTGCACGGGCGTGTATGCCGTTTTGCGAACGTGCTGAAGTCGATCGGCGTCAAGAAGGGCGACCGGGTCACGATCTACATGCCGATGATCCCCGAGGCGGCGGTCGCGATGCTCGCCTGCGCGCGCATCGGCGCCATCCATTCCGTCGTGTTCGGCGGCTTCTCGCCCGACGCGCTCGCGGGCCGCATCATCGACTGCGAATCGAACGTGGTGGTTACCGCGGACGAGGGTCTGCGCGGCGGCCGCTCGGTTCCGCTCAAGGCCAATGTCGATGCAGCCGCAAAGATCGACGGCGTCACGACGCTGGAGAAGGTCCTGGTCGTCAGGAATACGGGCAATGACGTTGGCTGGGAGGACGGCCGCGACGTCTGGCTGCACGAGGCCGAGGAGTCCGTGGACGACGATTGTCCCTGCGAGCCGATGAACGCCGAGGACCCGCTGTTCATCCTGTACACCTCGGGCTCGACGGGTAAGCCCAAGGGCGTGCTGCACACGACCGGCGGTTATCTCGTCTATGCGGCGCTGACCTTCAAGTACGTCTTCAATTACGAACCCGGCGACATCTACTGGTGCACCGCCGACGTCGGTTGGGTTACCGGGCATTCCTACATCGTCTACGGACCGCTCGCGAACGGCGCGAGGACGATGATGTTCGAGGGCGTGCCGAATTATCCCGACTCCAGCCGTTTCTGGCAGATCTGCGACAAGCACCAGGTCAACATCTGCTACACGGCGCCGACGGCAATCCGGGCGCTGATGCGCGAGGGCGACGAACCGGTCAAGAAGACGTCCCGCAAGAGCCTGCGCCTGCTTGGTTCGGTTGGCGAGCCGATCAACCCGGAGGCCTGGGAGTGGTACTACAACGTGGTCGGCGAAGCCCGCTGCCCGATCGTAGATACCTGGTGGCAGACAGAAACCGGCGGCATACTGATCACCCCGCTGCCGGGCGCTACGGCGCTCAAGCCGGGTTCGGCCACGCGGCCCTTCTTCGGTGTCCAGCCGGCCATCGTCGACCCCGACGGAAACATACTGGACGGTGCGGTTTCAGGCTTGCTGGTCATACTCGACAGCTGGCCCGGCCAGATGCGTACGGTCTATGGTGACCACGACCGATTCGTTCAGACTTACTTCAGCGCTTTCGAGGGTCGTTACTTCACTGGCGACGGCGCACGCCGCGATGAAGACGGTTACTACTGGATCACCGGCCGCGTCGACGACGTGCTGAACGTCTCCGGCCATCGCATGGGTACGGCGGAAGTCGAGAGCGCGCTGGTCGCGCATGCCGGCGGTCGCCGAGGCTGCGGTTGTCGGTTATCCTCACGACATCAAGGGGCAGGGCATCTACGTGTACGTCACGCTCATGGAAGGGCACGAGCCCAGCGACGAGCTTGCGCAAGGAGCTGCGCAACTGGGTTCGCAAGGAAATCGGGCCGATCGCGAGCCCGGATCTGCTGCAATGGGCGCCAGGCCTGCCGAAGACACGCTCCGGCAAGATCATGCGGCGCATTCTCCGCAAGATCGCGGAAAACGACTACGGCAATCTCGGCGACACATCGACGCTCGCCGATCCGAGCGTCGTCGAGCACCTGATCGAGAACCGCAAGAATCGCAGGGTAAGGACACGAGACGACAGTGACGCAGTCCGATAACAGCAACTTCATCGTTGCGGATGATCATCCCCTGTTTCGGGAGGCGCTGATTCACGCGATCCACAATTGCGTGCCGGGCGCCGGAGATTCACGAGGCGGATAGTCTCGCGACCCTGTACGAGGTCGTGGAGGCGCAACCCCGACGCGGACCTGCTGTTTCTCGATCTGCACATGCCCGGCGTCAGCGGCTTCTCGGCGCTCGCTTACATGCGCAACAACCACGAGTCGCTGCCGACCGTGATCGTCTCGGCGGTGGACGATCCGGCGGTCATACGGCGCGCGATCCAGCACGGCGCCAGCGGCTTCATCCCGAAGTCGTCGCCGATCCGCACGATCGAGGCCGCGATCGACGCCATCCTCCAGGGCGAGGTCTGGCTGCCCGGACAACATCGACCTGGGCGCAGAAGGGCTCGACAACGAGGAGGCGCGCATCGCGACCGCGATGAGCGCGCTGACGCCGCACCAGTTCCGGGTGCTGATGATGCTGGGCGAGGGGCTGCTCAACAAGCAGATCGCCTACCAGCTCGGCGTCTCGGAGGCGACGATCAAGGCGCACGTGACCGCGATCCTGCGCAAGATGCAGGTGACGAACCGTACCCAGGCGGTGCTCGCGGTGCAGCGCCTCAATACCAAGGAACCCGGGCTGCTCTGGTCGAATAGACTGCCGCGCCGCTACTGCCGGCTAAGAATGCGCGACATCAGCGCGCGCAGCGCCGCCGGCTTGATCGGCTTTTGCAGCAGCGCGTGACCCGAGTTACGTATCTCCTCGCGCACCGTCTGCGTGTGGTCGGCGGTGACGATGATCGCCGGTATGTGTGTCCTGGCGTGTGCCCGCAGTTCCTCGATGACCTGGATGCCGGTGACGTCGTCGTCGAGGTGGTAGTCGACCAGCAGAATCGACGGGTAGCCGCCGCCGTTGCTGCCGAGTTTGCGCAGGTGTTCGACGGCCGCTTCAGCAATACGCTCAACGAAGTAGGTACGCACAAC
>CAVONH010000029.1:0-118978 GCA_963697245.1 uncultured Gammaproteobacteria bacterium
GCGGTGTGGCGGCCATAATTTACTCTTGGCGGCGCCCGGACCGCATCAGTCCGGGCGCCACCACAATCAGGCGGGCTGGATACTAGCCGTCGAGGTGATCGAGTGCCTTCTGGAAGCGGTTGGCGTGCGAACGCTCCGCTTTCGCCAGGGTCTCGAACCAGTCGGCGATCTCATCGAAGCCCTCTTCGCGCGCCGTCTTTGCCATGCCGGGATACATGTCGGTGTACTCGTGGGTCTCGCCGGCAATCGCGGCCGCCAGGTTGTCGGCGGTCGCGCCGATCGGCAGACCGGTGGCCGGGATCGCCGACCTCTTCCGAGGTACTCCAGGTGGCCGTGCGCATGGCCCGTCTCACCTTCGGCGGTGGAACGGAATACGGCCGCCACATCGTTGTAGCCCTCGACGTCGGCTTTGCTGGCAAAGTACAGATAGCGGCGGTTCGCCTGGGACTCACCGGCGAACGCGTCTTTCAGATTCTGTTCGGTTTTGCTGCCTTTCAGAGACATGGTTTCCCCTCTCAATTGAGATTGATTTTCAATTAGACTGAGTCTAAGGACCTTGTACTTTATTCCCCGTCCGCAGCGATGTCAACGCCGGGCACGGCGAGCTGAAAGGCCATCGCGAACATTGACGCTGCCGCAAACGGCAGGTAGCGTAGCGACCCGTTCATCACGGGAAACGCCATGAGCACGAAGCAAGCATTCGACCTCGAAAAAGCCCTGAACGACCTCGAAACACTGGTCGAGGAACTCGAGTCCGGCGACCTGCCGCTGGAGAAGGCGATGAAGAAGTTCGAAGACGGCATCAAGCTCACGCGCAACTGCCAGTCGGCGTTAAAGGAAGCCGAGCAGAAGGTCGAGATCCTCCTCAAGAGCGCCGGTGGCGACGAAGCGCTCGAGGACTTCGACGTCGACGAAGGCGACGTTTGACTCAGGAGTTCTGGCCTACTCCGTTGCCATCAGCTCCATCAATGCAACCACGGTCGACTCGACCCCCGCCCGAACGGAGGGTTCCGGCTCGATCTTGAACAACGGCGAGTGATGGCTCGGCACCGGCGGTCCACCCGCGGCTGCCGCGTCGAACGCTTCCTGCGGCGTGCCACCGATCTCCCAGTACACCGACGGGATGGTCGGGTCGATGGTCAAAAACGGGAAATCCTCGGCGCCCATGCCCCTGGTCGGGTTCGAGATGACCGTCTCGGTACCGATTGATTCCTTCCAGGCGCTCGTGATGCGCTCGGTCAGCTCTGGAGTGTTTACGGTGGGCGGGACCGCCTCGAGCTCGGCGACGATAACCTCGGGCAGCTTGTCTTCGGGCAGGCCCGCGACACGCCCCATGTTCTCGGCGATACGTTTGATGCCATTGAGCAGAATCTCCCGGGTTTCCGGGCTGGTATTCCGAACGGTCAGCTGCAGGTGCGCCCGATCCGAGATGATGTTGTGCTTGGTGCCGGAGTGAAACGATCCCACGGTCACCACACCCGGCCAGCGGGGCGGCAGCTCGCGCGCAACCAGTGTTTGCAGTGCCAGCACGATCTGGCTGCCGAGAACGATCGGATCCTTGCCGGCGTAAGCATGTGCACCGTGTGCACCGACGCCGTGAATGATAATGTCAACGGAATCGGCACCGGCGAATGGACTCGGGTTGATGTTGACCTTGCCGGCTACGTCCAGTGAATTAACGTGAAACGCCAGCGCATAATCCGGCTTGCCGAAGCGCTTCCAGATGTCGTCCTCGCGCATCATCTTCGCACCCATGCCGCGCTCTTCGGCCGGCTGCACGAGCAGCATCAGCGTGCCGCTCCAGTCGTCCCTGCGCGCCGCCATCTGCCGGGCCGTGCCCACGAGGCTCGTGATGTGCACGTCATGACCGCAGGCGTGCATGGTGAATACCTCGTTGCCCGTGATCGGGTCGATCTGCGTCTTGCGAGACGCATTCTCGAGGCCCGACTTTTCCTCCACCGGCAAACCGTCCATATCGGCCCGCATCATGACCAGCGGACCGTCGCCGTTTTCCATCATCGCCACGACACCGGTGCCCCCGACGTCCTCGGTCACCTCGAAACCGGCGGCGCGTAACTCCTTCGCCATGCGCGCGGCCGTGTCGTGCTCGATCAGCGACAGCTCGGGGTTGCGATGAAAATGGTCGAACAGCGGCCAGAGATACTCGTCGTAGTCTTTCTTGACGGCGTCACTGAGTTCATTCGCGCTAACGGAAAACGAAAAAAACACGATTGCCGCAACAGCGGCAACAAATCGGAACATCGGAAACCCCTGGAGGAATGTCTGGCGTGCGCGGAAGTGTAATCCAGCTTCGACAAATGAACAAAGCGCACTGTAGGAGCGCGCCTCGGCGCGCGATCGCGGGCCGAGGCCCGTTCCTACGGAGGCGGGACGGCCGACCGAATCAGGTGTTCGGGCCGCCGCTGCCTTGCAGGCGAGTGATCAGCGAGCGCAGGAAGACCTTGTTGAAGCGCAGCTGGCAGGCCGAACTCACCTGCTCCATCAGCGTGGAGCTGACGCGCAGGATGGTGACCGGGCCCTCGGCGCGAATGGACGCCTGGCGCTTGGCGCCGCGGACGTAGCTGGTTTCGCCGAAACAATCGCCGGGGCCGAGCGAGCCGATGGTGTTGCCGTTCGCCTGCACGGACACGCTGCCGGAGACGATGATGTAGAAGCGATCGTCGATCTCGCCTTCGCGGACGATGTCGTCGCTGTCGCGATACTCGTGCCAGTCCGATGCGCGCAGGACTTCCCAGATCTCGGCGTGCGAAAACTCGTGAAAGAACGTCAGCGACCGCAGCAGGTCGAAGTGTTCCCGGTTGTCGAGACTGTCGTACTTCTGCCGCAGGTCCTTGTACACCCGCGTCAGCTCGGCGGCCATCGTCGCGCCGTTGCCGAGGCGCCTCTCCGGATCCTTGATCATGGTCTTCGCGACGACGTTTTCGAGTTCCTCGGGCAGGTCGTCGCGGTAGGTATGAATCGGCGGTGGCGTCGCGTACACGATCTGGTGCAGCAGCTTGGACAGGTTGTCGGCGCGGAACGGCCGGAAGCCGGTCAGCAGTTCGTACATGACCGCGCCCAGGGAATACAGGTCGGATGCCGGCGTGAGTTCCTCCGACTGCACCTGCTCGGGCGACATGTAGCTCGGCGATCCCGCGATGCCCTCGATGCGCGAAACTTCCGAATCGCTGACGATGGCGATGCCGAAATCGATGATGCGCACGTCGTTGTCGATCGTCAGCATCACGTTGCTGGGCTTGATGTCGCGATGGATGACGCCGCGGCCGTGCGCGTAGTGCAGAGCCTTGGCGCACTTGTAGATGATCTCGACGACGTCGTCGACGCGCAGCAGGTTGTCCGGGCGGCAATAGGCTGCCAGCGTGCGCGCGCCCTGTATGTGCTCGGTGACGACGTAGTACTTGCCGTCTTCTTCGCCGGCATCGTAGATGGGCATGATGTTCGGATGCTGCAGCATGCCGACCATGTGCGCTTCGTTGAAGAACATCTTGCGCGAGACCTGCGCGCGATCCGCGTTCGCGTCTTCCTCGATGTTGTACACCTTGATCGCGACGTCGCGGCGGTAGTAGGGATCGTGAGAGAGGTACACCTCGCCGGTGCTGCCCTTGCCAATCTTGTTGATGATGACGTATTTGCCGATCTTCTCGGGCACGTCATTCGGGCGCTTGATTTCGCTAACAGGACTGGCCATTTTGTCTCACGTCAAGTCATAAGCCACCCGTACAAACCCAATAAAATCAGTGCATACAGCGCGGCGGCGAGGTCATCCAGCATAATTCCCAGGCCGCCGCCGAGTCTGTGATCCAGGTCCCGAATCGGCCACGGTTTGGCGATATCGAAGGCGCGAAACAGCACGAAAGCCAGTATCCACGCGGTGATCGTCGGCGGCGCCACCAGCAAGCGTTATGTACATACCCGCGATCTCGTCCCAGACGATTCCGCCGTGGTCGTGCACGCCGATGCGACGCGCGCTTTCGCCGCAGATCCAGATGCCCGATACGGAAATCGCCGCCGCGACAGCAAGTTGCAATGGCAGGCCCAGGTCCATCGTCAGCCAGGCGAACAACACCCCGACCAGCGAACCGACGGTGCCCGGCGCGACCGGCGAGAGGCCGGTACCGAAACCGAATGCGAGGATGTGCACCGGGTCCGTCAGGACGGTTCGAACGAGATTGCGGGGGGCGTCAGCCATCGGAAATGACGGTACCCGGTGTCGTCGAACGGCACAACCGAATCACCGTCGCGGCACTCCAGCCCGGGCTCCGCCCTGATCCGGCCGATCGCGGTGACTTCCGGCAGGACTTCTTCCGGGAGCTTTGCCTGCGGCAGCGTGAAGCACAGCTCGTAATCGTCGCCGCCACCCATTGCAAAGTGCAGCGCCCGCTCGCGGCCCACCGACGCGAGCAATTCCTGCGACAACGGCAGCCGCTGCAGGTCGAGCTCCGCGCCAACGCCGCTCGCCGCGAGGATCTTCGACAGATCGGCGACCAGGCCGTCAGACACGTCGATCGCCGCGTTTGCGATACCGGCAAGCGCCCTGCCCACACCCACCCGGGCCGTCGGCCGCGCAAACCGGCGCGCAAGACGGGATCCGGTAGCTCCACCGGAAAGCTCGCTGAGCCCGGCGGCCGCGTCGCCGAGCGTGCCCGTGACAAAAATGGTATCGCCCACTTTCGCGCCGCTGCGATAGAGCGCCGTTCCGGGCTCGAGATCGCCACTCATCTGCACGCTGACAACGAGCTGCTCGCCCTTTGTCGTGTCGCCGCCGACCAGCGCCACGTCCCACTGTGCTGCCGCTTCGTACAGGCCCTCGGCAAATTCCTCCAGCCACCGGGCGTCGGCCTCGACGAGCGTCAGTGCCAGGGTCATCCAGCGCGGTTGCGCGCCCATTGCGGCGATGTCCGAAAGATTGACGGCGACGGCGCGGTAGCCGATGTCTGCCGCGCTCATGCCTGCCGGGAAATGCGTGCCCGCGACCATCGTATCGATCACGGTGACCAGCTCCCGGCCTGCCTGCGGTCTGATGACTGCGCCGTCGTCGCCGACGCCGGCCACGACCGCGGGGGAACTTGCGGCCCGCGAGAAAAAGCGGCGAATCAGCTCGAACTCATCCACTTCTTTCGGCCTTGACCTCGATCTCGCGCAGTGACTGCGCGGCGGCGTCGAGACAGGCATTAATGTACTTGTGGCCGTCGGTCGCGCCGAAGCGCTTGGCGAGGTTCACGCCTTCATCGATTACGACGCGGTAGGGAACGTCGATACGCGATTGCAGTTCATGGACGCCGATCAGGAGTATGCCCCGCTCCACCGGGTCGAGCTGCTCCAGGGGCCGGTCGATGAGGCCGCCGATCGTTTTTTCGAGCGCCTCCTGGTTTTCGCAGATGGCCGCAAGGAGTTCCTCGAAGAACGCCTGGTCCACGCGCTGGTAGGCAACCTGCTCCCGGAACTGGGACAGCAGTTCGCGGCGATCGTGTCCGGCGATCTGCTTCTGGTACAAAGCCTGCAGCAGCAGTTCGCGCGCACGCGTGCGTGCGCCTGTTGACGTCGCGCTGTTCATGCTCAGTCTATGCGGCGCAGGAGGTTGACCATCTCGATCACGGCCAACGTCGCTTCCTCGCCCTTGTTGCCGGCCTTGGTGCCGGCCCGCTCTATTGCCTGCTCGATCGTGTCCACGGTGAGTATGCCGAAGCCGACGGGTACGCCGTGCTTGCGCGCCGCCCCGGCGACGCCGCGAACGCATTCGCCGGCCACATAGTCGAAATGCGGCGTGCCGCCGCGAATCACGCAGCCCAGGGCGATGATGCCATCCGCACGCCGCGATGCAGCGATCTTGCCCACCGCCACCGGCATCTCGAACGCACCGGGCACACGCACGATGTCGATATCGGCGTCTGCCGCGCCATGCTGCCGGAGGCAGCGCAGCGAAGCCTTGAGCAGGGAGTCCACGATGAAATCGTTGAATCGCGAGGCGACGATCGTGAATCGTGCGTCGCGCACCATCAGGTCGCCTTCCGTTGTTTTTATCTTTTCCATGACGACTCGCTACGAATGCCGGGCATCAGCTTTCCACGTACTCCATGATCTCGAGGTCGAATCCGGAGATCGCGTACATGTGTTTGGGTGCCGATAATACACGGATTTTCGACAAGCCGAGGTCACGGAGAATCTGCGCGCCCACGCCGTAGGTGCGCAGCACCGCATCACCGCCGCGGTGTTCCTCTATTTCGCTCGGTTCGCGCCCGAGCCCCTCGACGGCGTCGATGAAGTCGCGCGAAGACTCCTGTTCGCGGAGGATCACGACGACGCCGGCTTCCTCCCGGGCGATTCGCTCGATGGCGCTCTCCAGCGGCCAGCCGAGCGAACGGCTCTTCACGCCGATGATGTCACCGAGCGTGTCCTGCAGGTGCACCCTCACGAGCGGGTTGCCTGCGCTTTCCAGGTCGCCCTTGACCAGCGCAACGTGCACCGCGCGGTTGATCAGGTCGTCGTAGCAATACATCGTGAATCGGCCGTGCCCGGTATCGACAGGCCGCTCCAGGATCCTCTCGATATTGCGCTCCTTCTCGAGCCGGTAGCGGATGAGATCCGCAATCGTGCCGATGCGAATCCCGCGTTTGCGGGCAAACCGCTCGAGGTCCGGCCGGCGCGCCATGCTGCCGTCTTCCTTGAGTATCTCGACGATCACGGCCGCGGACTCCAGTCCCGCGAGTCGGGCGAGATCGCAGCCGGCCTCGGTGTGCCCGGCGCGAGTCAGCACGCCGCCCGGCTGCGCCATGACCGGGAATATATGGCCCGGCTGCCTGAGGTCGTCGGGCCGCGCGTCCGGCGCAACGGCCGCCCTGATCGTGCGGGCGCGATCGTGCGCGGAGATGCCGGTCGTGATGCCCTCTGCAGCCTCGATGGAGATCGTGAAGTTCGTGGCGTGATGTTCGTCCGTCTCGGACACCATCAGCGGCAGCCGCAACTGCGCGCAACGCTCACGCGACAGGGTCAGGCAGATGAGGCCGCGGCCGTGCGTGGCCATGTAGTTGACGTCCTCGGGCCGCACAAGTGACGCCGCCATGATCAGGTCGCCCTCGTTCTCGCGGTCTTCGTCATCGACCATGATGACCATCTTGCCTTCGCGAATGTCCGCGATGATGTCGTCGATGCTGCTGAATGGCGTATCGATCGCGGTGGGGTGCGTTGTCGTATTGTCAGGCATAACCGTGCTCTCTGAGGAAGTCGATGGACAGCCCCCCGGCTTCGCCGCCGAGCATTCGCTCGATGTAGCGCGCCAGCAGGTCGACCTCGATATTGACAGCCGTGCCGACCTCGTAACCGCCCATCGTCGTCATCTCGGCTGTGTGGGGGATGATATTGAGGCCGAACGTGTTTCCCGATACCTCGTTGATGGTAAGGCTGACACCGTCCACGCAGATCGAGCCCTTCTTCGCGATGTAGCGCGAGAGCTCGTCGGGCACTTCGAAAGTCATCCGGATCGAGCGCGCGTCGTCGCCCCGTGCAGTCACCTTGCCGATGCCGTCCACGTGTCCGCTGACGAGGTGCCCACCGAGTGCGTCGCCGACACGCAGGGCCGGCTCCAGGTTGACGGTATCGCCAACGGCGAGCTGCTTCAACGTCGTGACGTCGAGGGTCTCGACGGAAACGTCGGTGTCGAAGCCGCCGTCGAGCAGGCGCACCGCCGTGAGGCACACGCCGTTGACGGAAATGCTGTCGCCCAGCGCGTAGTCCGACCACGGCAGATCGGCCGCCATGACCGTCATGCGCACATCGCCGCCGCGCTTCTCGATGGCGCCAATAGAGCCCTTCGCTTTCACGATTCCGGTAAACATCAGCCTGCTGGTCGCGCGGTTATTCGGATATCGCAACCGACGCGCCGCAGGTCCACGATATCGAGCGACAGGCGGTCGGCCAGCCGCGACCACTCGGGAGTGCGGAACATCACTTGCGTCTCGCTGCCCATGATATGGGGTGCCTGGTAAATCACAAGTTCATCCACCAGCCCGCGCGACACCAGGTGCCCGGAAACGGAGGGTCCTGCCTCGACGAGCAGGTCGTTGACCTCGCGGTTGGCGAGGTCGGCGAGCACCTGCCGCACGTCGAGCACGCCCGCCGCGGATTTCACGCGCACCACGTGGGCGCCGGCGTCCGCGAGCGGCTGCCGCGTCCTGTCGTCCGTGCAGTAAAGGAAGGTCTCGCCCGGCATGGCCAGCATGCCGGCCGACAGGGGCATACGAAGCCTGGAATCCAGCACGGCCCTGAGCGGCTGCCGGTCGCGATCGTCGAACGCCTCGTGGCGAACCGTCAGTGCCGGGTCGTCGGCGAGCACCGTGCCGATGCCCGTCAGGATGGCACCCGAGCGAGCGCGCAGGCGCTGCACGTCGGCGCGCGCCTCCGGCCCGGTTATCCACTGACTCTCGCCGGACTTCATGGCGATCGCGCCGTCGATGCTGCTGGCTATCTTGAGTCGCACAAACGGCCTGCCGCGCTGCACCCGGCTCAGGAAGCCGGCATTCAGCGCTTGCGCGGCCTGCTGCATCAATCCGCTGCGGACCGTGATCCCGGCCGCCTCCAGCGCTGCCCGGCCGTTGCCGCTAACCGCGGGAAAAGGGTCCTCCATGGCGATGACCACGTCGCGAATCCCCGCCTCGACCAGGGCCGGCGCACAGGGCGGCGTCTTGCCCTCGTGCGAGCAGGGTTCGAGTGTCAGGTAAGCCGTCGCGCCGCGTGCCCGCTCACCCGCTGCCGCAAGTGCGTTGACCTCGGCGTGCGCCTCGCCCGCGCGCTCGTGCCAGCCCTCGCCGACGATTTCGCCATCGCGGACCAGCACGCAGCCCACCATCGGGTTCGGGTGGGCGGTGTAGATGCCGCGTTCCGCGAGGCGCAGGGCGCGCGCCATGAATGCGCTGTCCGCGGCCGAGAAATCAGCCATAAACGGGCCTTATCGGTTCTTCTTGCCCAGCAGCTCGGGCAACAATGACATCTGCTCGCGGCTGGCAGCCGCTTCCGAGATTCGCTGCAGTCGCTTGATCTCTTCCTCGAACTCGGTCACGTCCTGGAAACGGCGATAAACCGAAGCGAAGCGGACGTAGGCGACCTCGTCCAGGGCACGCAACTCCTCCATGACCAGTTCACCGACGAGCCGTGACGGCACCTCCCGCTCGCCCATGGTCCTGAGCTTGTGCACGAGACGCCCAATGGACTGCTCCAGCGCGTCGCTCGGCACGGGTCGCTTCTCGAGCGCACGCACCATGCTGTAGCGCAGCTTGTCCTCGTCGAAGGGCTGGCGGCTGTTGTCGTTCTTCACCAGCCGCGGCATGACGAGTTCCGCCGTCTCGAAGGTGGTGAATCGCTCGTTGCAGTCCAGGCATTGCCGGCGCCTGCGGATCTGACGTCCCTCGCCCGCAAGGCGGGAGTCGATCACTTTCGTTTCTTCACTGGCGCAGAAGGGGCAATGCATCTCGGCGGGTGTTTAATCGTAAACCGGAAAGCGCGCGCAAAGTTCCAGGACCTCGCCGCGCACGCGATCGATGGTCTGCTCGTTGTCGATGTCGTCCAGTATATCCGCAATCCACCCGGTCAGCAGGCGCGTCTCCTCGACACCGAAGCCACGCGTGGTGATCGCCGGCGTGCCGAGCCGCAGGCCGCTGGTGACGAATGGCGACTGCGGATCGTCGGGCACTGCGTTCTTGTTGACGGTGATATTGGCCCGGCCCAGCGCCGCGTCCGCGTCCTTGCCGGTAATGCCGTGCTCGATGAGGCTCACGAGCATCAGGTGATTGTCGGTGCCGCCCGAAACGATCGGATAGCCGCGTTCCTCGAGAACGCTCGCCATCACCTTTGCGTTTTCGCAGACGTGCTCCTGGTAGACCTTGAACCCGGGCTCCATCGCCTCCTTGAACGCCACGGCCTTCGCCGCAATGACGTGCATGAGCGGGCCGCCCTGGATGCCGGGAAACACGAGCGAGTTGAACTTCTTGGTCAGCTCGGGGTTCTCGCGCGCCAGGATGAGGCCGCCGCGCGGGCCGCGCAGCGTCTTGTGCGTCGTGGTCGTCACCACGTCGGCATACGGCAGGGGGCTCGGATAGTGGCCGGTGGCCACCAGGCCCGCCACGTGCGCCATGTCCACCATCAGGTACGCACCGACGCTGTCCGCGATCTCGCGAAAGCGAGACCAGTCGACGACACGCGAGTAGGCGGAGAACCCGGCGATGATCAGCTTCGGCTTGTGCTCGGTCGCCAGGGCCTGTACCTGGTCGTAGTCGATCAGGGCTGTCTCGTGGTCGAGTCCGTACTGGATGGCGTTGTACAGGCGCCCGGAAAAATTGACCTTGGTGCCGTGCGTCAGGTGCCCGCCCTCGGCCAGGCTCATGCCCAGCAGCGTGTCCCCCGGGTTCAGGAGCGCCATGCACACCGCGGCGTTCGCCTGCGAGCCCGAGTGTGGCTGGACGTTCGCATAGTCGGCGCCGAACAGCGCTTTCGCGCGTTCGATCGCGAGTATCTCGGCGTCGTCCACGAATTCGCAGCCGCCGTAGTAGCGCTTGCCCGGGTAACCTTCCGCGTACTTGTTCGTCAGCACCGAACCCTGTGCCGCCATGACCCGCTGGCTCGCGTAATTCTCGGACGCGATCAATTCGATGTGCTCTTCCTGGCGTCGCTGCTCGAGCTGGATCGCCTCGGCCAGTTCGGGATCGAATTCCTCGAGCGGGCGATCGGTGTGGGTGGCGGATACGGGCTTGGTTGCGGCCATGAGCGAGGTTCTCCGGGATCTGGATGCTTGTTCGGGGGCGGGAAAAAAGGGCGATCTTACCTGCAAAACAGCGCGCTGTAGAGGCCGGTTTACCGCAACGTGCTCAGCCGGCCTCCACGAATGCCTGCACCACCCGCGTCCAGGCACGGGCAATATTCTCGCGGTTGTAGCCGCCGCCCCCGGTGCCGATCAGGCGGCCGCCGCAGTGCTTGTCGGCGAGCCGGCAGAGCGTCGCGGCTGCGTCCGCGTGCGCCTGTTCGGAAAAGCACAGATGCGTGATCGGGTCGCCCTCGAGGCTGTCCGCGCCGCACTGGAAGAGGATGAATTCGGGCCCGGCGGCATCGAGGTAGGCTTCGACGCGGCGCCACGCCATGCGGAATTCCGCGTCATCGGCACCCGGCGCAAGCGGTACGTTGAGCTTGGTGCCCCGCGCCCTGCCGGTGCCGGTCTCCTCGGCGGCACCGGTCCCCGGGTACAGGTAGCGGCCGTCCTCGTGGATGTCCGCGAAAATAATGTCGGGGTCGTCGACGAAACCATAAAAAACGCCATCGCCATGATGCGCGTCGATATCCACGTAGGCAATCCGGGCCAGTCCGTGGCGCTGACGCAGGTACTCGGCGGCGACGCCGCAGTCGTTGAACACGCAGAACCCCGCGGCCCGGTCGCGCGCGGCGTGGTGCAGGCCGGCGATGGGCACGAACGCCCGTTTCGCTTCGCCGTGCATGATGGCGTCGACGGCTGCCAGCGTGGTGCCGACGACGTCCGACGCGGCGTCGAATATACCGGGGAGCGCCGGCGTGTCGCCGTCGTCGAGGTAACCCCTGCCCTCCTTCGACATGCGGGATACCTTGTCGATGTACTCCGGTGTGTGAAACAGCAGCAGTTCGTCGACCGTTGCCCGCCGCGGCGTCATGTAGCGGACCGCATCGCCGAGGTCGGCCGCCGCCAGCTCGCTGTGGAACACGTCGTGGCGGTCGGTGCCGAAAGGATGCGGATCACCGAAACCGTAGGCCGCGATCTCGCTGCCTTTGTAAACAAGTACGGGGTCACTCATGGGCATTACAGGCTGATTTGCTATCGCTGCAGCATACCGGATAATGCGCGCTCCTTAATCATCACCCGACACAAATGGCGCAATACATTTACACGATGAACCGGGTCGCCAAGGTGGTCCCGCCGAAACGCCAGATCATCCGCGACATCTCCCTGAGCTTCTTCCCCGGCGCCAAGATCGGCGTGCTCGGGCTCAACGGCTCCGGCAAATCGACGCTGCTGCGCATCATGGCGGGCATCGACACCGAGATCGACGGCGAGGCGCGGCCGCAGCCGGGCATCAAGATCGGTTACCTCCCCCAGGAGCCCGAACTCGATCCCGCGAAGGACGTGCGCGGCAACGTCGAGGAAGGCGTCGCGGAGACCAAGGCGCTGGTCGACCGGTTCAACGAGATCAGCGAGAAGTTTGCCGAGCCGATGTCGGACGACGAGATGAACGCCCTGCTCGAGGAACAGGGCAAGCTGCAGGACGCGATCGATGCGGCAGGTGCCTGGGAGCTGGAGCGCAAGCTCGAGATCGCGGCTGATGCGCTGCGGCTGCCGCCATGGGACGCCGACGTCACCAGGCTTTCGGGCGGTGAGAAACGCCGCGTCGCGCTGTGCAGGCTGTTGTTGTCGCAGCCGGACATGCTGTTGCTGGACGAACCCACCAACCATCTCGACGCGGAATCGGTCGCCTGGCTGGAGCGCTTCCTCGACGAATACCCGAGCACCGTCATCGCGGTCACCCACGACCGCTACTTCCTGGACAACGTGGCCGGCTGGATACTCGAGCTCGACCGCGGCCACGGTATCCCGTGGGAAGGCAACTACTCGTCGTGGCTCGAGCAGAAGGAAAACCGTCTTGCCAGCGAAGAGGCGGCCGAGAAAGCCCGCCGCAAGGCGATGCAGGCCGAGCTCGAGTGGGTGCGCTCGAACCCGAAAGGCCGCCACGCGAAGTCGAAGGCGCGCCTGCGGCAGTTCGAGGAGATTTCCTCGTCCAATTACCAGCAGCGCAACGAGACCAACGAGATCTACATTCCGCCGGGCCCGCGCCTCGGTGGCGTCGTGGTCGAGGTCGAGAACCTGCGCAAGGGCTTCGGCGACAAGCTCTTGATCGACGACCTGAGCTTCCAGCTGCCGCCCGGGGGCATCGTGGGCGTAATCGGCCCGAACGGCGCGGGTAAGACGACGCTGTTCCGCATGATTACGGGCGAAGAGAAGCCGGATTCCGGCAGCATACGGCTGGGCGATACCGTGCAGCTCGCCAGCGTCGACCAGTCCCGCGACAGTCTCGACGACAGCAAGACCGTCTGGGAGGAAATCTCCGACGGCCAGGACCTGATCAAGGTTGGCAACTACGAAACACCCTCGCGCCGCTACGTCGGCCGCTTCAATTTCCGCGGCGCGGAGCAGCAGCAGAAGATCGGTCTGCTGTCGGGCGGCGAGCGGAATCGCGTGCATCTCGCCAAGACGCTGCGCTCGGGCGGCAACCTGCTGTTGCTCGACGAGCCGACCAACGATCTCGACGTCGAGACCCTGCGCGCGCTCGAGCAGGCACTGCTCGAGTTCCCCGGGTCGGCCATCGTGATCTCGCACGATCGCTGGTTCCTGGATCGCATCTGCACGCACATCCTCGCTTTCGAGGGCGATTCGGCCGTGACCTGGTTCACGGGCAATTACGCCGACTACGAGGAAGATCGCAAGCGCCGCCTCGGCGCCGAGGCTGACAGCCCGCACCGTATACGCTACAGACGTCTCCAGGCCTAACGATCGTTCGCGGTTCGAGAACCGCTCCTACGGCACTGTTCCGGCTGTAGGAGCAGGCCTGGGCCCGCGATTGATAGCGCTTCGAGAACCGCTCCTGCGGCACTGTTCCGGCTGTAGGAGCGGGCCTGGGCCCGCGATTGATGGCGCTTCGAGAACCGCTCCTGCGGGTGCCCGGCTTAGTGGATTATGTCCAAGGGCCGCTGGCGTGGTAAAACCTTGGTGCATACTGGCGGTATTACAAAAAACGCCGGCCCGGACAATAACGATAACGGTGATCGGCAATAACGAGCGGTCTGAGCGAATGACACTAGCACTGGACAGGCACCAGGGTTTGTTGAGCGAGGGTGACGAGCAAATCGGGCTCGAGTGCCCGTATTGCAACGTCTACTCGCACATGACACCGCAGTCGATCCCGAACGCCGCCGATCTCATCGAAACCCGCCCCAGGCACGTCGGGCTCGTGTACCAGTGCGATGCCTGCCATGCGCCCGTCTTCCTGCGTTTCGCAACGAAGTCGTTCAGCGACGACCGGGTCGAGCTGTATCGCAACTTCGTCGAGCTGGAGCGCCCCAAGGAGCGCTTCGCGTATTCCTACCTGCCGAAACACACGGAAGTCCTGTTCCGGGAGGCGCTGTCCTGCTATTCGAGCGGCAATTTCAATGCATTCGCATCGATGTGCCGGCGTTCGGCCGTCAGCGCCTACGCAGCGCTCGGCGAGGGCGGCAAGCTGCGCGCGTTCGAAGAAGTAATGGTGGCGCAGGACATTGCCGGCATCGAAGATGACGCCTTCTCGCCGATCAAGGCGGTCCTGTTCGACGCCGGCGAAGAGGAGCTGCTGCCGCTGCTCAATCGCGTCCAGGCAGGCATCCTGCTCGAAGTGATGAAGGACATGCTCTACCAGTGCTTCGTGCGCCGCGGCAAGCTTACGCGGGCGCTGAAGGTGCGGCGCTTCTTCGTCCAGGGCGGCAACGAAGACCTCGCGTCGTCGGCCTGATCAGCCCACCGCCACCCGGGCATTCCGGAACATTCTCATCCAGGGTCCGTCCTCGCCCCAGTTGTCCGGATGCCAGGAATTCTGGCGAGCCAGGGCGACCCGCTCGGGATGCGGCATCATGATCGTAACGCGGCCGTCTTCGTTGGCGAGACCGCAGATCCCGTCACGCGAGCCGTTCGGATTGGCTGGATACCGGTCCGCCACCTGGCCGTAATTGTCCACGTAGCGCAGCGCTACCGTGTAAGAGGCGGCGTAACGCGTATCGTCACTGGAAAAGACCGCGCGCCCTTCGCCGTGCGAGGTCGCAATCGGCATGCGCGAACCTGCCATGCCGTTCAGGAACAGCGACGGACTCTCCACGACCTCGACGAGGCTCAGTCGCGCCTCGAACTGCTCGGAGCGGTTGCGCAGGAAGCGCGGCCAGTTGTCCGATCCCGGAATCAACTCGCGCAGGTGCGACAGCATCTGGCAACCGTTGCAGACGCCGAGGGCAAAGCTGTCGCTGCGCTCGAAAAATGCCTGGAACTGGTCGCGGGTGCGCGAGTGGTAGAGGATCGACTTTGCCCATCCGCCGCCGGCACCGAGCACATCGCCGAACGAAAACCCGCCACAGGCGACGATGCCCTGGTAGTTCGCGAGATCGTCGCGGCCTTCCAGCAGGTCGCTCATGTGCACGTCAACGACCATGAACCCTGCCCGCATGAAGGCCGCCGCCATCTCGTACTGACTGTTCACACCCTGCTCGCGCAATATCGCGACACGCGGCTTCGCGCCGCCGCGGAACGGTAAGGTGATGTCGTTATTTGCGTCGAAGGTGAGGCCCACGTTCAGGCCGGGATCGTCATCGTCCAGGATGCCGTCGAATTCCTCTCTCGCAGTAGCAGGGTTGTCGCGCAGCGCCTGGATCCGGTAGCTGGTTTCCGACCAGGCACGCTGCAGGTCCCTGCGCTCGAAGTGCAGCGGCGGATTGTCGCCGTCGCGGATCGTCAGCACCGGTTTTCTCTCTACGCGTCCGATCGCCTGCGCGCCGATGCCGTGCCGGTCGAGCACCATCTGCACCTGGGTCAGCTTGCCCTTGGTGACCTGGACGACGGCGCCCGCTTCCTCATTGAACAGCTGGGCCAGGAGACTTTCGCGCGGGCCGCTGAGCTGCAGCGATACGCCGAGACGGCTCGCGAACATCATCTCGGCTACCGTTGCCAGCAGTCCGCCGTCGCTGCGGTCGTGGTAGGCGAGCAGCATGTCCCGCGACGCCAGCTCCTGGACGGCGGCGAAGAAATTGCGGAGTAACCCGGGATTGTCGATATCCGGGGCTTCGCCGCCGACACGATTAAACGCCTGCGCGAGGCAAGAACCGCCGAGCCGGTTCGCGCCGCCGCCGAGGTCGAACAGCAGCAGGTAACTCTGCTCCTGTGTGGCCCTGAGCTGGGGGGTCAGCTGCCGCGTCACGTCGGTGACGGGCGCAAAGGCGGACACGATGAGCGAGACCGGCGCGACAACCTGGTACTCCTCCCCGTCCTGCTGCCAGCGGGCACGCATCGACAGTGAGTCCTTGCCCACCGGGATGGCAATGCCCAGTTTTCGGCACATGTCGTTGGCCACCGTTTTCACGGTATCGAACAAGCTCGCGTCTTCACCGCTGTGATCCGCAGCCGCCATCCAGTTCGCCGACAGGCGCACCTTGTCGATGCCGTCGATCGCGGCCGCCGCAATATTCGTGACGGCCTCGGCAACCGCCATACGTCCCGATGCGGGCGCATTGAAGGCAGCAAGCGGCGTGCGCTCGCCCATCGCCATAGCCTCCCCGGTCTTGCCCTCGAAGCCCGACAGCGTGATCGCCACATCGCTGACGGGCACTTGCCAGGGGCCGATAAGCTGGTCGCGTGCGCTGAGCCCTCCGACCGTGCGGTCGCCGATGTGGATCAGGAACCCCTTGTTGGCGACCGCGGGGAAACGCAGGACCCGAAATACCGCGTCTTCCAGCCCGATATCGGCGAGATCGATTTCGCTCGAGGGAAGCGCTGCGCGCTTTACGTCGCGCGTCATCTTGGGCGGATTGCCAAGCAACATCTGCATGGGCATGTCCACCGGCGTGTTGTCGAACTCGCGGTCGGTGACGACGAGCCTGCCATCATCGGTGAGCGTACCGATGTTCGAGACGGGGCAGCGCTCGCGGTCGCAGAGCGTCTCGAACTCGTCGATCCGGTCCGCCGCGACGATCAGCACGTAACGTTCCTGCGCTTCGTTGCACCAGATCCCCATCGGCGACATGCCGGGCTCGGCATTCGCGACGTTTCGCAACTCGATGCGTGCGCCGTGCTTGCTGTGGTCGACGGCTTCGGGCACGGCGTTGGAGAGTCCGCCGGCGCCCACGTCGTGGATCAGCAATATGGGGTTGTCTTCGCCCATCGCCCAGCAGCGGTCGATGACTTCCTGCGCGCGCCGCTGCATCTCGGGGTTGCCGCGTTGCACGGACGCGAAATCGAGGTCGACGCTCGACGTACCGCTGGCGACGCTCGATGCCGCGCCGCCGCCGAGGCCGATGAGCATGGCGGGCCCGCCGATCGTCACGACCCTGGCGCCGACCGGCACGTCGATCTTCTTCGCGTGTTCCTCGCGGACATTGCCGACGCCGCCGGCGATCATGATGGGCTTGTGGTAGCCGCGCATCTCGTTCGCCGGAAGCTCGGGAGAACGCCACTCGAAGGTGCGGAAATACCCGCACAGGTTCGGCCGCCCGAATTCGTTGTTAAAGGCGGCCCCCCCGATCGGTCCCTCGATCATGATTTCGAGCGGGGTCGCCATGCGGTCGGGATGCGGAAACTCCGACTCCCAGGGCTGCGGATAGCCCGGGATCCTCAGGTGCGAGACCGTGTAGCCGGTGAGGCCGGCTTTGGGCTTGGCGCCGAGGCCGGTGGCGCCTTCGTCTCGAATTTCACCGCCCGAACCGGTCGCCGCGCCCGGAAACGGCGAGATCGCGGTGGGGTGATTGTGCGTTTCCACCTTCATCAGGATATGCACGGGCTCGCTGCAATAGGTGTACTCGCGGCTGCCCGGCGCCGGCATGAGCCGTGACGTGGTCCATCCCTCGATAACGGCGGCGTTGTCCGAGTAGGCGGATATCACGCCGTCCGGACTCGCTTCGGTCGTGGTGCGGATCATGCCGAACAGGCGTTCCTGTTGCGGTTCGCCGTCGATGATCCACTCCGCGTTGAAGATCTTGTGCCGGCAGTGTTCCGAATTGGCCTGCGCGAACATCATCAATTCGGCATCGGTCGGGTCGCGCGCCAGTTCCGTGTAGCTCGCGAGCAGGTAGTCGATCTCGTCGTCGGACAACGCGAGACCCAGTTCGACATTCGCCGCTGCCAGCGCCGCGCGGCCCGACTCCAGCACCGCGACCGTGTTCAGCGCAGCCGGCTCCTGTACCTGGAACAGCGCGCGCGCGTCGCCGCTCGATTCGAGTACCGTCTCCGTCATGCGGTCGAAAAGCAGCCGCGACAGCTGCAACAGTTCGTCCTGTGCAGGCCGCCCGCTGAATTTGAGCGCATAACAGATGCCGCGCTCGATTCGCCGTACGGCCGCGAGGTCGCAGGCGAGCGCGATGTCCGTCGCCTTGCTGGACCACGGGGAAATCGTGCCGTGACGCGGCACAACGTAAAGCCTGGAGGTACCTTTCGACAACCTGCCCGGCGCCTCGCCCGACAGCAGCAGCGCCTCGAGCCGCTTGCGGTGTTCCGCGGAGAGCGGCGCAGCCAGGTCGATAAAATAGACATAGCGCGCCTCGACCCCCGTGACGCGCCCGTCCTCCTGGCGCAGCATGTGCGCCAGCTTCTCGAGGCGGAAATCGGACAATGCCGGCTGACCGGCAAGTTCCAGCATGTCGACGGGTGTCTGAGTCACGACATCAGCGGCAGGTTTCGACAAGCGTGGCGGCCTTGCAAGGGGTGAGAGAGATAGCACGCGATCATACTAGACCCCCACCCTGCTGCAAGCGCGAACCCCTGAATACATCCACCGCAGGGCACATCCATTCTGCGTGCAACGCGCCGGGTCCCAGCAACCCGCCTTGCCAGGGTCAGACGAGTCGAGTCTCTTCTCTGATGTAGGAGCGCGCCTTGGCGCGCGATCGCGGTTCGAGAACCGCTCCTACAACTCGTCGACAAACACCCCGAACCAGGCTCATCGGACATTTCAGGCCGACGGTCAGGCGCGGCGGGGCGTTTGTCGACCGAAGTAAAGCGGAGCCGCGCGCAGCGCGGTGAGCCATGAGAGAGACAAATGACCCGGCGCGCCTGACCTGCGTCGAGGCCAAACGAGAACTACCGGCACGGTAGCGCGTGGCTATCGGGTTATTTGGAATCGGTGGGGGTGTAGATCGGCATCGGGAACGGGGTGACGTTGCCCTCGGCCTTGGTGATCTTGGATGCGCCCTGCTTTTCCACTTCGTCGATGCGAATGATCGAGTGCATCGGCAGGTAGGTACGCTTGACGTTCTCGAACTCCGACTTGATCCGTTCTTCGGACGGGTCGACGACGACACTCGAGCGTTCGCCGAAAACGAGCTCCTCGACTTCGATGAAGCCGAACAGGCCGCCGTGGCTGACTTCGCGCGCGTAGATTTCGTAAACCTGTCCCTGGCTGACGAATACGATCTTGTAGAGTGTCTTGTTGCTCATGTTGGCTCGCCTAAAGGTGACACAGCGACGCGAATTTCGCCACTGCCGGCCTACTGGCCATATTTGGTCAGCAAATCACCATCTCAAGGGCTGGGGAGCGAACTTTACGCCCGATTATGTGAACTGCTTGGCAGCGTAAGCGCTTCATTCAACGCACTATTTCCGCTGGGCTACTGCACGCGCGGCATCATGCCGTGCGGCGGCGATATTACGGGACAGGTATGCCGCTCAAACTGGAAATCATCAGCGAACACCGCGACATCGTCGGCGACGATGCGGTGCGCGAGTTCCGGACGGAGGGTGGCACGATTGGCCGTTCCCTCAACAACGACTGGATCCTGCCCGATCCCGACAAGTTCATCTCCGGCAAGCACGCCACCATCGACTGCAAGGGCGGTATGTACTACATCGTCGACATCAGCACCAACGGCGTGTATGTCAACGACGAACGCGAGCCGATCGGCAAAGGCAATCCGCGCCGACTTTTCAACGGCGACCGCCTGTACCTCGGTGACTTCGAGATCCAGGTGTCGATCGATGAAGGCGAAGACCTCGCGATGCCGGCAGATCCGAAGCCCACGGTAGTGCCGGATCACATCGAGCAACTCGTCGAGGAAGACCGGATAAGAACGGGCGTGCAGCTGCTCGACGAAGACGAAATCACCGGCGACGTGGCCTTCGAATCGGTGCTGTACACAGGCGACGATGAGGCGCCAACTGTCGACGCGACGCCCGCGGAAGCGCTCGAGCCCGAGGTGCCGCTGCTCGAGCCTGAGCCCCCCGCACGTTTAGCGGTCAGGGTAACCCAGGACGATCTGTTCGACGCGTTCCTCGACGGACTGCAGGTCAGTCGCGCCGAATTGCATCCGTCGATCGACGTCGCGGAGGCGATGTACAACGCTGGCGAAATCCTGCGCGAATTCACCAGCGGCATCGAAAAACTTCTCGAGAACCGCGCCGAGCTCAAATCGGCGTTCCGACTCGACCAGACGACGATCCTCCCGAGGCGAAACAACCCGATCAAGCTGTCGAAAAATACCGGTGACCTGATCAAGCAGCTGCTGGTAGGCCGCGAAGGCGAATATCTCGGCCCGCGCGACGCCGTCCGTGAGGTCTGCCAGGACCTGCTCGCCCACCAGGAAGCCTTCCTGGAAGCGATGACGCACGCGTTCGTCGATTTCGCCGAGCGCTTCGACCCGGAAGAGCTGACCACAGGCTTCGAACGTGCGCTGGGCCGAAAACGCCTGTTCCGCCTGCTGAACGAACTCAAGTACTGGGGCCTTTACAAGGACCTCTACCCGACCATGACGGAGAAAGGCAGCGGCCGCTTCCCGCAGATGTTCGCGGAAGAATTCGTCAAGGCTTACGAGCGCCACATCATCGAGTCACTGCGCGAACACCGGCTGAGTCACGGGCTGCCGGCCGTGAAGCTGGAACCTCTGAGCGAGGAAGCGTTCAATGCCGAGCAGCAGGCGGCACAGGAAGGCGCGGAACCATCGGACCAGCAGCAGGACGCAACGGACAAGCCACCGGGCGCCGTGCTGGAGGACATAAACGATCTCAGCGGCCTCAACGAACTCGTCGACTTCGACGACCTCGAGGTGCACTCCGACACCGTCGTCTTCGACGACGATGCCGGCCAGGCCAAAGGCTGATGCGCCCGCGCGCTACGCGCGATTCTGGCGGTTCTCTATAAGGTCATCGACGACGGCAGGATCCGCCAGCGTCGACGTATCACCCAGTTCGGCGTAATCGTCGGCGGCAACCTTGCGCAGGATGCGCCGCATGATCTTGCCGGAGCGGGTCTTCGGCAGACCCGGCGCCCACTGGATGAGATCGGGCTTGGCGATCGGCCCGATCTCCTTGCGCACCCACTGCTGCAATTCTGCGCGCAGCTCCTCGCTCGGTTCGACGCCCCCCATGAGGGTCACGTACGCGTAGATGCCCTGCCCCTTGATGTCGTGCGGATAACCGACCACCGCCGCTTCGGCAACGCTGGGATGCGCGACCAGCGCGCTCTCGATCTCGGCGGTTCCCATCCGGTGCCCGGACACGTTGAGCACATCGTCGACACGCCCGGTAATCCAGTAATAGCCGTCCTCGTCGCGCCGCGCACCGTCACCGGTGGTATAGCAGTTGTCGAACGTCGAGAAGTACGTCTCGACGAAACGCTTGTGATCGCCGTAGACCGTCCGCATCTGGCCGGGCCAGCTGTCGGTGATCACGAGATTGCCCTCCGTGGCCCCTTCCAGCACCTTGCCGTCTCCGTCGAGCAGCGCCGGCATGATGCCGAACAGGGGCTTGGTGGCGGAACCGGGCTTCAGGTCGGTCGCGCCCGGCAGCGGGCTGATCAGGATGCCGCCGGTCTCCGTCTGCCACCAGGTGTCAACGATCGGGCAGCGGCTGTCGCCCACCACCTGGTAGTACCATTCCCAGGCCTCGGGATTGATCGGCTCGCCCACCGAGCCGAGCAGCCTCAGGCTCTTGCGTGACGTCCGCTTGACCGGATCCTCGCCGTCCCGCATCAACGCGCGAATCGCCGTCGGCGCCGTGTAGCAGATATTGACGCCGTGCTTGTCGCAGACCTCCCAGAAGCGCGACGAAGTCGGGTAGTTCGGCACGCCTTCGAACATGAGCGTGATGGCGCCGTTCGCCAGCGGGCCGTAAACGATGTAGCTGTGGCCCGTCACCCAGCCAACGTCGGCGGTGCACCAGTAGATATCACCGGGCTTGTAGTCGAATACATACTGGTGCGTCAGGGCCGCGTAAACGAGGTAGCCGCCGGTCGTATGCAGAACGCCCTTGGGCTGGCCGGTCGAGCCGGACGTATACAGAATGAACAGCGGGTCTTCGGCACCCATTTCCTCGCAGGGGCAGTCCGCGTCGACCTTTGCCTCGAGATCGTGCAGCCATTCGTCGCGGCCCTCGACCCAGCCGATATCGTTGCCGGTGTTGCGCACGACCAGGACTTTTTCGAGCGACGTAACGTTTGGTTTCCTTGCTGCCGCGTCGACGTTGGCCTTGAGCGGCACACTCTTGCCGCCCCGCACTCCCTCGTCCGCCGTGACGACGATGTTCGAATCGCAGTCGTGGATACGGCCCGCGAGTGCGTCGGGCGAAAAGCCGCCGAACACGACGGAATGCACGGCGCCGATGCGCGCACACGCGAGCATCGCGATCGCCGCCTCGGGGATCATCGGCATGTAGATGGTGATGCGGTCACCCTTCTTCGCGCCGAGCGCCTTCAGGGCATTCGCGAACCTGCATACGCGCTCGTGCAGTTCCCGGTAGGTGATTTTCAAATCGCGGGATGGATCGTCGCCCTCCCAGATGATCGCGACGTCATCGCCTTTCGACTCGAGATGGCGGTCGATGCAGTTGTAGCAGACGTTCAGCGTGCCATCGTAGAACCAGCGAATATGGACGTCGTCTCGCGCAAAAGAGACGTCCTTCACCTTGGTGAACGGCTTCATCCAGTCGATGCGGCCCGCCTGCTCCGCCCAGAAGCCCTCGTTGTCCTCCACTGAACGTGCGTACATCTCTTCGTAACCGGCCGCATCGATCAGCGCCCGTTCGCGAACTTCGTCATTCACAGGATAGATATCGGTCATTGTCTTCAGCCTTCTTGTCTTGTTTTAAGCCCCCTGGCGAGGGCGATGACGCGCCTTGCCTGCACGAGGTGCGGCTTGTCGATCATTTCCCCATCGAGAGCCAGCGCCCCCGCCCCCGGGTTGTCCCTGAACAGCGCGACAATGCGTTCCGCGCGCTCAACCTCACCAACACTCGGCGAAAATGCGTCGTTGATCGTCGCCACCTGCGCCGGATGGATGGCTAGCATTCCCGTAAACCCGTCGCGCGACGCTCGCGCAGCAAAGTTTGCCAGTCCCGCCGTGTCGCGGAAATCCGTGTAAACCGTATCGATCGCGGGCACTTCGGCGGCAGCCGCGGCGAACAGGCAAAGTGACCGCGCCAGTTCGTAAGGCGCCAGCCAGTTGCCGTCCTCGTCGCGGATGGCGCGCGCGCCCAGGGCCGCGCTGAGGTCCTCCGCACCCCACGTCAGGCCGGCCAGCCGGGGTGTCGCGCCGACGTAGCTGTCCAGCGAAAACAGCGCCCGCGGCCGCTCCGTGCAGATCGGGAGAATTCGGGTGTGTCCGGCCGCGATGCCAAAGCGGCCCTCGAGTTCGTCGAGCCTGGTCGCCAGCTTGGCCGCGTCATCCGCGCTGCGCGCCTTGGGCAGCACGATACCGCTCGGGCCCGCGGGCATCACCGCCTGCAAATCGGCCAGCGCCTCGCCCGAGTCGACCGGGTTGATACGCAGCCACACGTCATCACGGCCATCGATGTACTCCCGGGCCAGCTCGCGCGCCCGCGGACGGTTTTCCGCTGCAACCGAGTCTTCCAGGTCGACGATCACGGCATCCGCTCCCGCATCACGGGCTTTCTCGAGCTTGCGCTCGCTGTCTCCCGGCACGAACAGGAAGCTGCGAATCATTTCGGCCTCTTCAGCATCAGGGCGATGCGCTTGCATTCGCCGACGAGTTCATCGTGCTGATTGAAAGCGCGGTGCGCGAAGGTCACGATACCGTTCGTCGGGCGCGACTTGCTCTCGCGAAGCTCCAGCACCTCGGTCTGCACGTGTATCGTGTCGCCGTGAAACAGCGGCTTTGGAAACCGCACCTGGTCCCAGCCGAGGTTCGCCACGGTGGTTCCGTGAGTGATGTCGTTGACCGAAATTCCGACCATGAATCCCAGTGTCAGCCCGCTGTTGACCAGCGGCTTGCCGAACTCGGTGTTCTTCATGTACTCGGCATCGAGGTGCAAGGACGCGGGATTGTGCGTCATCGTCGTGAACAGCACGTTGTCCGCCTCGGTAATCGTGCGCCGGATCGGGTGGTCGAACACCTGTCCGACGGAGAATTCTTCGAAATACAGTCCTGCCATCGCGTTCTCTCGGGTCCCTGACCGTCCCTGATGATACGGTATTATCGGTCCGTCACGGGAGACAACAGTGCATCGAATCAGCCGTCGCGACTTCACGAAGACCACGCTCGCCGCCGGTGGCCTCGTCGCAGCCGCCGGACCGGGCGCACTCGCAGCCCCGGCCGACATCATCAAGCGCCGCATCCCGTCCACCGGCGAACTCATTCCGATCATGGGCCTCGGCACCAACCGCTACGGTGTGGGCGCCTCTGCCGACGAACGTGCACCGCTCCGCGAGGCGCTCGCGCGCTTCCACGCGTTGGGCGGCAAGCTTATCGACACGGCACCGGGTTACCGTACATCCGAAAGCGTGCTCGGCGAGCTGATGAGCAACCTGGACGTACGCGACGGGCTTTTCGTCGCGACCAAGGTGGATCGCGACGGGGGACGCGACGACAGCGTTGCACAGATGCGCGACTCGGCCCGCAAGCTCCGGACCGAAACCATCGACCTGATGCAGGTGCACAACCTGCGTGACTGGCAAAACAACATTCCGCTGTTGCAGGAACTCAAGCAGGAGGGCCGGTTTCGCTATATCGGGGTGACGACGTCCCGGTCCAGCCAGTACGCAGACATGGAAAAGGCCATGACGCGGCACGACCTCGACTTCATCCAGGTCGATTATTCACTGGAACAGCGCGAAGCGGCCGAGCGCCTGCTGCCGCTCGCGGCGGACCGCGGCATGGCGGTCATGCTCAACCGGACTTTCGGCGGCGGCCGGATCTTCGCGGCGGTCGGCAGCCGGCCGCTGCCCGACTGGGCGGCCGAACTGCAGATTACGAGCTGGGCACAGTTCCTGCTGAAGTACGCGCTGTCGCACCCGGCTGCCACGGTTGCGATCCCCGGCATGACCAAGGCGCGCCACGTCGATGACAATTTCGGCGCCGCAGCGGGACCTATGCCCGACGCGGAACAGCGCAGGCGGATGGAAGCGTTCTTCGACGCGCTGTAGCTACTTCGCGCGCTCTATGGCTTCGAGGATCATGCGCTTGGCATCGGCGGCGCCGTGCCAGTCGCCGAGACGCACCCATTTGCCGGGCTCGAGATCCTTGTAATGCTCGAAGAAATGCTCGACCTGCCGCAGCGTGATATCGGGCAGATCCGAGTATTCTTTGATGTGATCGTAGCGCTGCGTCAGCGTCGGTGACGGCACCGCGAGGATCTTCTCGTCCTGCCCGGCATTGTCTTCCATCACGAGCACGCCGATCGGGCGCACGTTGATCAGGCACCCGGGTACCAGCTCGCGGGAGTTGGCCACCAGCACGTCGATGGGATCGCCGTCTTCGGACAGCGTGTGCGGCACGAACCCGTAGTTGCCGGGATAGGACATCGGCGTGTACAGGAAGCGGTCCACGACCAGCGTGCCTGCTTCCTTGTCCATCTCGTACTTGATGGGCTGCCCGCCGTGCGGGACTTCGATGATGACGTTGACATCCTCAGGGGGATTGTGGCCGATGGCAATCGCGTCGATTCTCATGAGATATGTATTTCTTTGTAACTGCGGCGAGCGCGGCAAGGTCCTCAATACTACACTTCTAGCTCCAAACCCAGTAGCGGTGAGAGCCAATGTCACGATTCGTCCTGCTGTTCTCTGCATTTTTCGTTGCGGCCTGCGCCAGCGCCGACGCGCCCCAGCCGTTCGACGTGGAACCTGTCGCGAGCTTCGATGAACCCTGGGCAATGGCGTTCCTGCCGGACGGACGCCTGCTGGTCACGGAAAAGGCCGGGCAGCTTATTATCGTGGACCGCGACGGCAACAAGTCGCAGCCGCTAAGCGGTCTGCCGGAGGTGGACTACGGCGGCCAGGGCGGGCTCGGCGACGTGGTCCTGCATCCGGATTTCGCTTCCAACCGGCTGCTCTACCTGAGTTACGTCGAGGCCGGTGACGGCGACACCCGCGGTGCCGCCGTGGCCCGGGGCGTGCTGGATCTCTCCGCGGATGGCGGCTCGCTGTCCGACGTGGAGGTGATCTGGCGACAGCAACCCAAGGTCACCGGCCGCGGCCACTACGGTCACCGCCTGCTGTTCGATGACGACGGCTATCTTTTCATTTCCTCGGGTGACCGGCAGAAATTCGATCCGGCACAGGACATGGACGGCAATCTCGGCAAGATCGTGCGGCTGCACGACGACGGCTCGATGCCGGAGGACAATCCTTTCTACGACGACGGCGGAGTGACCGCGCAGATCTGGTCGCTCGGCCATCGCAATCCGCTCGGCATCGCCTTCGATCTCGACGGCCGGCTCTGGAACATCGAGATGGGGCCGAAGGGCGGCGACGAACTGAACCTGGTCGTTCGCGGGGAGAATTACGGTTATCCGATCGTGTCGAACGGCGACCATTACAGCGGCGAGGAGATCCCGGACCACGATACCCGGCCCGAATTCGTCGCGCCGGCCGTCTGGTGGACGCCAGTCATCTCGCCGGGCGGATTCATGGTCTACGACGGCGCGTTGTTTTCCGAGTGGCGCGGCGACGGTTTCATCGCGGGACTGTCATCGCAGTCGCTGGTCCGGGTCGAGTTCGACGGCGAGACGGCTCGTGAGGCGCAACGTTTCGATATGGGCAAGCGCATGCGCGCTGTCCTGCAGGGACCGGACGGGGCAATCTGGATGCTCGAGGACAAGGCCGGCGGGCGCCTGTTGCGATTCACGCCGGCCGCGCCCGGCTCCGGCTAGCTACGCTGGGCTGGGCCGGCCGGCTTGTTGCCGGCCGTTTCGACGAGCCAGCGTTTCACGAAGCTGCGGCCCTTACGCGTCAGGAAGACGCGCTTGATGCGCAGGTTGAGCGGATCCGTACGCAATTCCAGCAACCCGGGACCGGGCTCCTTGCGCGTGGTCAGCGCGGAAAGGTCCGCGAGGTTTCTCGACAGCGCCGTTATCGACGTGCTCTCGAGGTGATTCATGAGTTCGCGCTGGCTCAGGCCTTCGTGAAAATAGACAGCGATCAGGATGAGCAGCCGTTGCGCCGTGATATCGGGGCTGAGATTCTTGCGCGCGAATCGAAGCGCGCGATCGAGTAACCCAAGGTATTGAATTGCCTGCTTGTCGTACATCGGTTGTTGTCGATTACCCGGCCTTCGGGATCAGTGCGGTGACGACCGACCCGGGCCTTTCCGGCAACTCGGCATCCTCCACGGGAAGTGGTACTCCATCGTCTCTGTAGATATGTGCGGCTCCAGCGCGTCCATTGCATAGGGCAGCTTGGGAAGTTTGATAGTCATGATCCGACCTCCTCGGAAATTCAGTGGTGAATTGGTGTTGGGGTGACTCGCCTCCGCCCCGGAACGGGACGGGACGGATCGCGACGGGGCGTTCGCGGCCTAGAAAGCGGCGCCCGTGTGGAGGTGCGGGATTGTCTTGCGCTTGATCAGCATGAAAGTAACGTTACCGCAACTAATTGGACGCTCACTTTGCACAGCACCAGCCAAGCCGGCCCCGCAGGCCCGGCCCGGGATCGGCATAAGTACGGATATCGGGGAACCCGCATCGAATCTACGATTCCCACTGGAGGTGATACCGATGACAGAGTCAGGCGCCAGGAACATGCCGCCCGAGGTTGCCGAGATCGCGGAATGCGGTTTTGCGATTTGGGCCAGCGACGACGTCGACGCAAATCTGCGTGCGCGATTCGACACGCAACGCATTCCGGTCGCCGGGGTGCGGCATGTCCGAATCTGGGGGCTGCAGGTCGACGACGAGCGGGAATTGCCGGGGCTCGAGCGTACCCAGATCCCCGACGAGGAAGTATGGGAGGTCAACCTGCAGGCGCTGGATGGCTCGAAGTTCGAGGTCGATTCGAGACTGCTCAAGGCGGCCCGCTGAGCCAGTCAAGGGTTACCAGCGCACCTGCAGCTGCAGGCCGTAGGCGTAATCCTTCTCCTCGGGACCTGCGGGCCTGCTGTCGCCGAGCTGTTCGACGTCCAGTTGCATGCGGTAGGGGCGAAGTTCGACCTGCGTGTCCCAGCCGAACCACTTGTCGAACTGCTGGTTCAGCGAGCCCAGCGGATCCGTCAGCACCCATATCCATTTGTCCCCGGTCGAACGGAAACCGCGTTCGGAATCGCGCTCACGCACGTTGTCCCGCAGGTGCATGAAATATAGCCCGACCATCGAGCCGATCACGGGCGTCACCCACAGATCCTGCTTCGACGGCTCCTCGGCCATGGCCTCGATACCGAATTCGAAAATGCTCGACAACAGCGCGGAGTACCCGAACGACTGCCAGTTGTTGTAGCCGCGTTCGCGCGCACGCACGAAGTAGGCGCCTCCCCAGTAAGGGTGCAGAATGTAGTTGATGTAGAAGGTGTCGGAGTCGTTCTCCGGATGCGTCGTCTTTTCCCACCAGACAGAAAAGCTGTAATCTTTCTTTTGCTCACTGCTCCAGCCGCTGACGCTCTCGGGCATCACGTACAGGATTGCCATCGCACCAAATTGATAGCCAAGAAAGTACTTGGTGTCACGCCAGAGCCCCGCCCCGTCCGGCAACACCTCGGGATCGGCAAGCGATCCGGTCGATTCGACGTCGTGCTCGCTACCGTATGCAGGACCCACCGGCGCGCCCAAGGTCATCAGCACCGCGGCGGCGGGGATTATCTGTTTCAATCTTCGTCTCATCGCAAACCGCTTCAGCGACCGCCGGTGACGTGCACGCCGAAATACAGCGCAAAGTCCGGCGCCGCATCGGATATGACGTCTTCCACGAGCGCAAACCTGAGCGCAACACCACGACTGGGCCAGCGATAGGCGCCCCCAACCGTCAGTTGAATCGAACTGCCGCCCAGCTCGTCGAGATCGCTGTCGATATAGGCGCCCTGCGCCTGTAGCTGCGCGGTGATGCCGAAGCGCTCGGTTGCGTACCAGGTTGCCGCAAGGCCGCCAAACGGCACGGCACTCTTCTGCTGGGCCGGGAGCACGTCGCCGTCACCAAGTGCAAGTATGCCGGCGAAACCGAGATAGGCAAGTTCCCGGCCGAGCAGCTGGCCCGAATCCTGCGCATAGATGCCGAGCGCCGCATCCGCAGCGCCACTGCCGAGGAGTTCGTCGGAGTCGCCCGTCGGCAACTTCACACTGAATCGCATGGTTACGTGCCTCGAGCCGGCCCGGTTACCGGAGGCGAGCGGCACGGCCGCAGACAGCTGCACATCACCCACGCCGAAACTCGAGGCCGTCAACTGTTGCTGCACGGACCCCTGGTTCTCGTAAAAATAATCCAGTTGATTGTGCGGCGGCCCGCGCTTGGAGTTGGAGATTCCCCAGAAATCGTGCCAATCGTAAATAACCCGGTCGAGTACCCCCGGAGAGTGCTTTACCAGCGGCACGTCCACGCCAATCTCGAGCCGCTCGTGCACCCGGCGGCGCCAGCGGATATCGGCAATATAGGTCTCCCCGTCGAGCACGATCGACTCGGTGTCGGTGTCTTTCACTTCGGCGTTGTTTACGACTGTGAAGTTGAGCGCATAATCGGAGGTGCCCGCTTCGACCAGCGCCGCCTGTTGCGCCGGCGGCAAGCCGTAGACATGCAGGAACGGGTGCAGGTTGCGGAGCTCGAACACGTCCACGTCGCCGGCCGATGCGGAAACACTGATCAGCAGTACAGTCAGCGCTATAATTGTGCGTCGCAGATCCAAGTTGCGCCTCCGACTCCTTTGTAACCGGACGATGAACGCCGTGGAATACCCAAAAGTACGTAGCGTATGCGAGTTTGCCGGCCGTTGCATCACGTTGATTTCGTTTTTGTTTCTGGCAGGCGTTTCCGATGCGCAGCCCGTGCCGCTGTTCAGCGCCACCTATAAAGTCAGCTACGGAATCCTGCGCGGTGAAATGACGCTGGAGCTGCGGCAGGAAGACGAAACGGGCTACATCTACGAAACATCGCTTACCCCGCGCGGGATCGTGAAAATGTTCAGGAGCGGAAGCATTGTCGAAACGACGGCGCTGCAAATCGAAGACGGTGTCCTGAGACCCCTCGATTACAGGAGTACGGACACGATAGCCGACCCGACGCGCAAGACCGTGTACCAGTTCGACACTCCGCCGGGACACGTGACCGGCGTTTACAAGGAAAGGGACGTCGACGAACCGATGCGTCCGAACGGACACAATCGCATCTCGGCCCATGTCGCGGTCATGCTGGCAATGAACACCGGTGCGAGCATGGCGGCCATCTCGGTATTCGACAGGGCCCGCTGGCGCGACTTCGAGTTCGAGGTCATTCCCGGCAAAACCGTGAAAACGCCGCTTGGCAGTTACGAGACCGTCGAGATCCGCTATTCCTCCGACAACAAGAACAAGAGCTGGTCACTGCACTGCGCCGAAGCACTGGATTTTGCGCCCGTGATGATCGTCTACCGCGAAGACGACGACATCAAGTCGAAGGCTTCGCTGATTGATTACGCGTCGCTCGGCAACACACCGCCCCCGGATCAGCCCCAGCCGATCTCATCGAGGTGATCGTCGTCGATTCCGAAGTAGTGGGCGACTTCGTGGATCAGTGTCCGGGCAATTTCTTCCTCGAGTTCGCCGGGCGGCAGGCCAAGTTCCAGGTGCGGCTGGCGAAAGATATAGATCACGTCCGGCAGTTCGCCCGCATAATCGACGCCGCGCTCCGGCAGCGGCATTCCGACGTATAGCCCTAGCAGCCCCTCGCCGTCCGGGTCCAGGTATTCATCGGCTTGTTCCAGGACGAGGATTTCGATGTTGTCGAGTGCATCCTTAACCCACTCCGGGAGTCCGGTCATGGTCTCCCGGATAACGGATTCGAATTGACTGAGGTTCATGCTGCGCGCGCCAGGAACTTCGAGACCCCGAGTCTAGCGCAGTCTCGTTTCCCGCAGCGGCACCGCGGCGGCGGCCGACCACGGCGAACCGTGGTGGATCAGGTGTTCAGCAGTATCGCCGCTGCGATCAGCAATACGACGACCAGCGACTGCAGCGCAATGCGCTCCCACATGAATTTTTCGGCATGTTCCGCATCGTAGGCGCCGCCGCGCGACATGGAACGCAGGCCCAGCGTAAGGACCACGACCGTCGCGATAAGTGCCCCGATGATCAGCATGTTGATGACAGCCATACCGGCCTCCTCTGCCCGCAAGGGCATACAGGATCTCGTCTTCTACTTTGAGCGACAGCGCACCGTGGCGCAATTGAGGCAAATACGGACCCGGGCGCGCTGTCAGGTTAGAATCCGTCTCGGCGCACGCCCGGATCGGTGCGCTGCCGCGACAGAACAAAAACCGGACCAGATACATGCCCCTGCCGTTCCACCTTGCGATTCGAGCCCTGGCGCTTGCCTTCCCGGCAGGCCTGGCACTGTCCGGCTGCGTGTCGCTGCCCACGGGCGATGAGCTGCTGCGCGCACCTTCGCCTCACCTGGCGGCGGACGCACCGGCAGGCGTGGTGGATGGCAGAGGCGAATTCCGGCCGCTCTTCTGTGAATCCCTCCAGGCATTCCCGGAGGACGCCGGGGCGCCGGTGCCCTGCGATTTCTGGCTGCATCGCCTCGACGACGAACCGGCGCCAACCGCGCCGCCGCGACCGCTGCCCCGGCCCTCGCTGCAGGTACTCCTCGTCACGGGCGCTTTCAGCGAATGCTTCGGCGACGACGCCCGCCCCTTCGGTTCCGCGCTACCCAGCCTCCGCGACAGCAGCGTTCGTATCGACACGATCGTCGTAAGCGGTCGATCAGGAACAGAACACAATGCTCGCGAAATCGCCGAGTACCTCGATACGTGGAACGCCCGGCCGGAGGCTCCGCTGGTGCTCATCGGGTACTCGAAGGGAAGCAGCGATATCCTGCAGTTCCTTGTTGATTTCCCGCAGGCGGCGCGCCAGGTCGACGCGGTTGTGAGCGTGGCCGGATCGGTTGGCGGGTCGCCACTCGCCGACGAGTTCGACGGCCTCTACGACTTCCTGTTTTCGCACCTGCCGTCAGGACACTGCCCGCCGGGCGACGGCGATGTCGTTAACAGCCTGCGCACCGAAATTCGGAGGGCGTGGCTTCGCGACAATGAATTGCCGGCCCACGTCGCTTATTACTCGGTCGCGGCGTTCGCGACCCGTGAGCGGGTGGCCAGGGCGCTGGTGCCGTCGTGGGAATCCCTGCTGGACCGGGACGCTCGCAACGACGGCCAGGTACTGGCAGGTGACGCTTTGATACCGGGATCGACCCTGCTTGGCTACCTGCACGCGGACCACTGGGCAGTCGCGCTCGATATCGAGGACGAGTCACCGCTGCTCGCACACCGTGACATGGACGCGCAGTTCCCGCATCTCGCGTTGCTGCAGGCCATACTGCAGCAGGTCGCGATTGACATGGCCATGAACGCCGGCGAATGACCGGCTCCGCTCAGAGCCCGTAGCCGATTATCAGCCCCCAGCCGTCGACGTCGGGTCCGAAGATCGCCTTGGCGCCGAAGCGAAGCGACTTGATCTTCCACCCGCGCGCCGAGACGTCCAGGTCGATTCCCGCACCAAGTTCGAAAAAGCTGTCAAAACCCAGCGCATCTCTCTCGGGCCCGAATATGCGCGTATGGCCGAACAGGCCCACGAGCGACAACGGGTTGCCGAACATCTCCCACGGCGTTGGATGAACGGTATTGGCGTTCAGGTCGAATCCACTCATGCTGCCGCGGAAGTCCACGAACTCGTTCGGTGCATCGATGCTCTCGATGTAGTGATGCGTCACGCTGGCGAGCACCTCGATGTCGAAGCTGCCCAGCGTGTCCCTGTAGTCGAAACCGAGCGACGCCCCGTAGGTAACGGCGTTCGATTCCCAGTCGAAGATGAGACCCGCCAGGGCCGGGCGCAGCAGTTGCTCGGCTATCGGCCCCGCGTATCGGGCACGGTTCTCGAGGCTTCCGTAGCCGACGCTGAGTACCGGAAGCAGCGAGATGTGCTCCCCGAGCGGTACGTCATAGCCACCCGACAGCGAGAAACCCCAGGTTTCCCATTCGCTGTCCACGAACTCGCCGGGCGCAAGATCGAAACCGCTTTCCACCGTCTGGTGGGCAACGAGGCCCTGCAGGAATGGCCTCGCGACCGTCACGTCGTCGCCGAAGACGAACCGGAACGGAAACTGGAAATGCTGCAGTGAGGGATCGACCACGCCATCCGTCGCATCCGGGTAGAAGTTCGCGGAACTGATATCGCGGCTGACGGCGAAATCCACCATCGCCGCGTAGCCTGCGCCTATCTTGACCGGGTCGAAACTCTCCCGGGCGAGATCGCGAATCGCGTCGATCAGGTCGTCCGTCTGCGCGGATGCGTGCGCGGGAAAGCCCAGGGCAAGCAGCGCCGCCGCACCGAACAGGAATCCGCGAATCGTACTGTTACAGGACGTACCGCCCTGGAGAATCTGGTGCAAAGTCTTAACCCGCTTTTGCGCCGGGCCGCACAGGCAGCAACGGGCGCGATCCTTGTGTGGTGACGAATCGAATCGTAACGCAATAGCTGCACGGGCGGCCAACGGCTGGCCCGACGATCAACGGTCTCAGGACGACTGGTCCAGCAGGCTCGACCACCTGCTCGCCCAGTCCTCGAGCAGCGTGTCGCGATCGATCGCCGGGAGATCGACGTCCTGCTGGCGTTTCGCGAGGTAAAACAGCCAGCCCCCGAAAATCTGCATCGTCAGCGCAGCGAGACGAGGGGCATCCAGTCCCCGGGCGGCCGGTTTGGCGCCGGCCCAGTCCATGAGCGCCCCCAGCATCGCGTCGTTCGCCCGGCGTTCGAATGACCGACCGGACTCGGTGAGCCTGGCTTCCTCGATGAGGCGCAGGTAGGGCTTCTGGCGTTGTGCCGCTTTCTCGAACTGCCGCGCCAGCGCTACCAGCTCGGCGCGCGTGTCCCCGAACGCACGCAGTCCCTCGAAGTCGAATTCGCCGGGCGTCTCCGTGATGCGCTCCTCCGCCAGCTCCTCGAACAAGGCCTCCTTACTCGGGAAATGCCGGTAGAAGGCGCCAGCGCGCGGCGCGAGCCCGGCCGCCGTCTCGATCGCCGCGATCGACGTCGCCGCGTAACCCTGCTCGGCGAACAGCGGCAGCGCAGCCGTCTTGATGCGTTCACGTGTATTGACGGTACCCATATAACGCTGTTATTTTAATAAATAACATGGTTATTGGCAAACAATCCCCCGGCTCCGATATCGCAATCGTCGCGCTGGTTTCCGTGCTCGCCTTCCTTGCCGAGATGGCCGCTGCGGACTTCCTGCCGTGGGGCGATGAAGCCCGTGGCGTCATTGCGGTACTTGCGGGCGCCGTCGCGGCGGTTGCGCGTACGCTGCTCCGCGGCGGGACGCTCGCCGATCTCGGCTTCCGGCGCCCGCGGCGCTGGGCAATCGTGCCCCTCTGGGCGCTCGCGATCTTCGTGGCTTTCGTCGTGGCCCAGAACGCCGCTCCACTGCTCGTTGCGTCTTTTGTCGAATTACCGCAGCCGGACATGTCGCGCTACGACTACGTGCGAGGCAACCTCGGGGCCGCAATCTCGCTTGCCCTCGTGTTACCGATGACGGCTGCGATACCTGAAGAAATTCTTTACCGCGGCTTCCTGATTGAACGGCTCACGCACGTACTGGCGGGAACGAGGGGCGCCCCGGTTATCGCCGTTCTCATCCAGGCCCTTGTTTTCGGCAGCGTGCACTTCCAGTGGGGCATCGGCGGCATCTTCGTCACCGCCATCATGGGCGCCGTGTGGGGTTTTGCGTACCTGCTCTGCGGCCGCAATCTCTGGATCGTGATCATCGCGCACTCGCTGGCGCACGTCGCCATGCTGATGCAGCTCTATTTCACGCCGCCGCAATGACCACAGCCTAGAACTCGTCCAGCATCGCTACCGAGCCGGCGAGCGTCACGCCGTCGATCGGGTCTTCCTTCTGGTAGCCGCGAACGCCGGCACAGGGCGGGCATACGAGAAACCTACCGCCCTTGCGTACCCAGTCGACGCCCGAACTGACCAGGAACATCGTGACCTGCATGTCGCTGCCGATCGCGCCATTCGCGACGCTCCAGGCGACCGACGAGCGTTCGTCGTTGAAGCCGCTCGTTACTACAACTACCAGTTTCTTATTGTCTGACATCGTCTGTTCTCCCGTGTGGTCCTGTTTCGAACTTGCGGTGCCCGCGCTGTTCGCAGTGCAGTTACGGGAAAAGACGCAAAGCGGCCGTGGATAGGTCCCGGAAATCGGAAAAAAGTTTTAGTCCCTGAATTTAATAGGTTTTTTTTGCGCGCTGGCGAGCCCCGGCCAGCGCGCGTCGGCGACAGGAACAGGCCGGTCGCCGGGATCAAGCGCCGAGATCGCGGCTCACGACCTGGTCAATAGCGGAGTACGCCGACCGGATCGCGCCTTCCTGCCAGCCCTGCAGGATGCTCAGGTGCTCGCCCGCGAATACGATGTTGTCGTCCGCGCTCAGCAGGACGGACGGCGTCGACGTCCCCCAGCCGCCCTGCTGCCACGGCATCTTTTGCCAGGCCACGCTGATGCCGTGAATCGCCTGGTCCAGGAATTCCGGATGCACCCCCGACGCCTGCGTCCGCGCCGTGTCGACACGGGTAGCGGGAGCCATGTCGCCAAAGCGGCTACCTGCCGGGCCATCGAATATGTAGGCACCGATAACGATCCCGTTTGCCTGCTGGAAGCCGTGGCTGGGATACCAGATCTGGGTGATCTCCTGGTCGGACCAGGTGATGCCGCCGTAAATGTTGTGTTCCCGTTCCCAGAAGCGCGGTGACTGGAACGCAACGCGTACGGCTGCGGAATACTGAAAGCCCGCAATCTCGGCCTGGTGAGACGCCGAAAAGTCATTGGCGATTCCTGCGAGAACCGGTGCCGGTATGGTGACAACGCAATAATCGGCCTCGATCGCGAAAGGCGTGCCGGAGCGGTCGTTGTAGACCACGCGCGCGCCAGTTGCGGTCTTGCGGATTTCGGTGACGGCGGCCTCGAACACGATCGCGTTCGACACGCGCGACTCGAAGGCGCGGGCAACCCGGTCCATGCCGCCGACCGGCTGCAGCATCGTCGGCTGCTGATCGAAACCCTGCGAAAATGACAGCCGCAGCTCCCAGAAGAACTCCGTGACGAGATCCTGTAGCCGCCGCGCGGACAACAACTCACCACGCCGGCGGCTTCCTGCGCTTGCCTGGCCCGGAAAGCCGGCGCGCGGCGTTCCGGTGTAGCGATTGCTGGCGTCGAGATCGCCGTATTGCCTCAGCATCGCCAGGATGTTGGCCTTGTCCATCTCCGTGAGTGCCTGGTCCAGCGCATTCTGGTTGATTGCCGTCGACAGCAGTTCCGCGACGCCGCCGCGCGTATCGGCACGGAGTTGCCTCGCGACCTGCGGCTGGCCTCCAAAAGCGTTCGGGGAGTGCAGCCAGGCGCCACGGTTGTCATTTGTGAACGTTTCCAGCGAGACCCCGAATTCGCGGCAGTAGCCGAGCAGGAATTCGTGGTGCTGGGCAATGCGCGACGGGCCGGCATTGAAATACAGGTCCTGGTCGATATCGAACTGGCAGGTTTGCGATGCGCCGATCTCGTTGACAACGTCCCCGGAACGAACTGTCATCACGCGGCCGCCGGCGGCCGTTCGCGCTTCGAGCACCGTGCAGTCGTATCCAAGGCGCGTCATTTCGAGTGCCGCCGTCATGCCGGCGATGCCCGCGCCCAGGATGACGGCGGATTTTCCCGTGCCGATATCGGCCGGCCAGTCCCCGGGGCGTGGCGAGGCCAGCCGGGGCGCCGGCGGCGATGGCGCGCCCGGCGCCGAAGCGGCCGACGAAGAGCCGCAAGCCGGCAAGGACGTAGCGATTCCCATGGCCGCCATCGCGCGCAACATGGCGGAACCGCCGACGGCCTTGCCGATGGCCGCAAGGAACTCCCGCCGGGCTATTCCAGGATTCTTGTCAGGCATTCGTCTCCCCCGAACGACGCATACCTGGTATGACCGGCAACTACATGCCGAATTCCGCTTATTGCGGACCCGGTGCCGCGAATCGCCCGATCCAGTCGCGCACCTCGCCGTACCAGTGCAGGGAATTCTCCCGCGTCAGGATCCAGTGGTTCTCGTCGGGGTAGTACACCAGGCGCGATTCCACCCCGTTGGTTTGCAGTGCGCGAAACAGCGAAAACGCCTGCCCCACCGGCACGCGCAGGTCGTTCTGGCCGTGGATGACCAGGCTCGGCGTGTCGAACTCCGCCGCGTACAGGTGCGGCGATATCTCGGTGTAGATTTCCGGGTTCTCCCAGTAAGGCCCGAAACGCTGGTCGTGGACCGCGAAGTCGGCCGAGGTTTGCGCGTACATGTCGTAAACCGCCGCGTGTATCACGAGGGCATTGAACGGATGCTCCCTGCCGAGCAGCACGGAGGACAGGTATCCGCCGTAACTGCCGCCACCCGCGACCATGCGCTCGGCATCGATCCACGGCCGCTCCGCCAGCCACTCGGACGCGGCAATGACGTCGGCGTAGGGTCTGGTCAACCAGTCCGGGTTGATCGAATCCGCAAATTCCTGCCCGAAACCGGACGAGCCGTGGAAATTCGGCCATGCGACGACGTATCCCCAGGACGCGAACGTCTGCGAGTTCCAGCGAAAATGAAAGCTGTCGCTTGCGCCATTGTGCGGCCCGCCATGTATCGCCAGCAGCAACGGATACTGCTTGCGCGAATCGAACCCGGGTGGGTAATGCACCCACATCTGGATGTCGGCCCCGTCCGCACCCGTGTAGGTAACCGATTCGTAGGTTCCCATGTCGACATCGGCGAGGACGTCGTCATTGAATCGATCCAGTCGCTGCACGTCCTTGCCGTTCTTCCGCACGAGCACAACCCGCGGCGGATACACGGAGCTCTGGTTGCGGGCGATCAACGTGCCGTCGGGGGCGACGCTCAAGCTGTCGAAACTGGTGGACCCGGTCATCGGAACCGGGTCGCCGTCCACCGGCAGGTAATAAACGCGGCGCGTACCGGCATCGTCGATGGCGCCATAGAATCCCCTGGAATCCGGCGCCCACACCAGCCCGGACGCCGAACGATCCCAGTTCTCGTGCAGCATCGTCGTGTTGCCCGAGCGCAGCCCGCGGACCATCAGCTTCACCTGGTCGCCGTAAAATCCGGCGATAGCCTGCCGCGTGTAGGCGAGCGAGCGGCCGTCGGGGGCGAACATCGGGTTGCCGTCGGGCGCCTCGTTCTCTGCGGTGATGTTTGTCGGTTGTTTCGAACCGATTTTCACGAGAAATACGTCCGTGTCCGGGTACACGCCCTCGGTACGACTGTTGGCAACGAACGCCAGCCACTTGCCGTCGCGTGATACGTCGTACTCGTCGGTGCCGGCGCTGCTGCGCGGCAACTGCAGTTTCGTGCCGAGCGTCAGGGACTCGACCTCGCCGCCGGCCGCCGGGACGCGGAACAGGTGGTTCTGCCGTTCCTCGTCGAGCCAGTGATCCCAGTAGGCGTAGGGCATTTCGTTCCAGACCTTTGCGGACAGCTTGCTGTCTTTCTCGGCCTTGATGGCCTCTGCCATCTCGTCGAAGGTCTTGTCGGGCCAGACATTCGAAACGAAATAGACGTACTCCCCGACCCACTTCGGCGCCGCTACGCCGGTGGGCACGTCCGTCAGCTTCACGGCCTCGCCCGGCTCGTCCATCGGCAACACGTAGAGCTGGCCGGCGTCGTCGTCGTTGCGCTTGGCGACAAACGCGAGGCGAGATCCGTCGGGCGAGAACACCGGTTCGCTCGCCTGCCCGCCCTCGGCCGTGAGCGGGCGTTGCTGCCGCTCGGCCCCCGTGGCAAGCAACCAGAGCCGCGTCTCGGGCTGGTAGGTTTTCTCCGGATCTTCCTTTGCCGGGTGCGTTGTCGCCGCCACGACGACGCGCTTGCCGTCCGGCGAAACGATGGGCGTCGCCAGGCGCGACAACTCCCAAAGGACCTCGGCGCCGAGGTGCCGTGGCTCCTCCGCAAAGGCGATGCAAGACAGGGTGAGTGTCAGCCAGGAGAGGACGATTCTCTTCATAGTTCGGGCTCCGGTGGGAATGGTTGCAGCGGCAACTTTACCAGAGCGATTCGCCGCATCGCACGCCAAAGCGCCCGCGATGCTCTGCTAAAGTACCCGGCCTATGCTGCATCGCGTCGCGCTCACTTTGCTGGTTTTCGTACCGTTGTCGGGGCAGGCGAATGGCGGCGATCCGGTCGCTCGCGGTAACGGTTGCGTGACGTGCCATGCGGCCGAGCAAGCGGGCTTCAACGCAGCGCACGCATTCGCCGCGGAAAATTGTTCCGCCTGCCACGGCGGCAACCCCGCAGCTGTCATTGAAGACGTGGCGCACGAGGGTCTGATTGCATTTCCGGGGGACCTCGCAACCGTCGAGCGCGCCTGCGGCAGCTGTCACGCCAACCGGGTGAGCGGTGTCGCCGGCAACCTGATGCACACAGGCCGTGGCATCGTGCACAAGACCCGCAGCGTCATCGACGGCTCACACGACAGTGCAAAACCCGCGAGCTTCCAGTCACTGGGAGACAGCGTCGCCGATTCGATGCTCCGCAAGCAGTGTGCGAGCTGCCACCTCGGCCAGCCGAAGCGGGCGCACTCGCTCGACGCGACACGCGACCGCGGTGGCGGTTGTCTTGCGTGCCACGTCAACGACTACCCGGAGAATGCCCACCCGGCGCTGACGACCCGCGTCGACGACGGCCGCTGCTTCGGTTGTCATTCCCGCTCCGGTCGAATCTCGCTCAGCTATGCGGGGCTCGCGGAAGTCCCGCCGCCGGAGGACCCCGACGCGCTGCCTGCATTACGCCTGGCCGACGGCCGCGCGGTCGAGCGGCTGCCTGCCGACGTACATTATCGCGCCGGCATGAGCTGCATCGACTGCCACACCAGCGTCGGGTTGATGGGCGCCGCCGGCGACGCGGCTCACCAGCGCGAAGCCGTGGATATCGCCTGCACCGACTGCCACGACAACGGCAACGCTCGGGTCGCAATGCGCGACTGGCCCCCGGAACTCGCGAGCATGGAGAAGCACGTGCCGTTTGCCGCGAGTGCTGCGACACGATTCTTCGTAACGGCGAAACACGGCACGCCGTTGTGGCATATCGAACTGCGCGCCGACGGCGCGTGGCTGCACACCAAGAATACGGGGCGCGTGTTGCGTATCCCGGATGCGTCGCCAGGGAGTCACAGCGAGGATGACTCACATCAGCGGCTTGCCTGTGCTGCCTGCCACAGCCAGTGGGCGCCGCGATGTTTCGGCTGCCACATGGAATACGATCCCGGCGGCGAACAGTGGGATCATATCGACAGGGCGATCACGCCGGGGCGCTGGTCGGACAGGTTCTGGCACGCGGACAATGCGCTGCCGGCTCTCGGCGTCAACGAACGCAACGAGGTGGAGGTCTTCGTGCCGGGCATGATCATGACCGTCGCCCATCCGGACTGGGACGGCGAGAAGTTCGTACGCCGGTTCGCGCCGCTGTCACCGCATACGAGCGGCGCGTCGCGCTCCTGCGAGTCCTGCCATCGTTCGGAAAAGGCACTTGGACTCGGCAGCAGCGGCGATCTTCTGCAGGACGGACTCCCGCCGGATGCCTGGACTAACCGCGACGGTTCGCTGGGTGGCCAGGCACCCGTGCCCGGCCAGCGGCCATTCAACGCGGCTGAAATGCGGTCGATCCGCGGCGCCGCAATCGACGCGTTACCGCCGGCGGGCAAGGAGCAAGGTTACTAAGATCGGCTCGGAGAGCTAACAGGATTCCTCGCCGACGGGCGGCAACGGCGGCGCATCGCCCTGCTCTTCTTCCGTGAACACCGGCGGCTCGAAAGGTTTGGGTTCCAGGCGTTGCGCCGCGCCTTCACCGCGATCGCCGACGAAATAACAGGCGTAGGCGCGCTGCGCGGAAACCTGCAGGCTTTCTCCGTCGAGTTCCTCGGCCGGAATATCCGGGTTCAGTATGCGCTGGTGCCACGCGTTGTAGCCGCCGGTCACCAGGTGCGCATCGAGTCCCGCCAGGCGCAGCATCGTGGCAGCCTTGGCGGCGTTCTCCGAGCCGTTGGAATACACGACGATCTTCCTGTCGGCGGCAGCGTGGCAATCGTTTCGCTCGTGACGAGATCGGCGAGCGGCAGGTTGCGCGCTTCGTGGATCTTGCCCTTCGTGAAGTCGTCCTGCGAGCGAACGTCGATGAGCACGAAGTCCCTGCGCTCTTCGATCAGCCATTCAGCCAGCTGCTCGACGCTGACGCGATCCTCCTCGCGCGCCGCTGACTGTGCGACGTCCATGAAGGAAACCCGGGTGCCGGTGTCCGGCGGCTGTCCGCAGGCGGCGAGCATTGCCGCAAGCGCCGTCAGCAGGATCGTATGCAGTCGTATTTCCATGTGCCTCTCGTCTGTCGTATTCGTGTTGAATTGCGGGCCCGTCAATCGTGCAGCCGCTGCATGAGCTCCGCATTATACTGGGTGTCGTACCGGGTCCACGTGCTTTCCTGCCCGATGTCGATCATTACCTGGCGCAGCACGTAGCCACCGAGCAATACGAGCACCGGCGCAACTATTGCGACGCGGCGCGCGATACCGCGTATCTCGAGGAGCTCGAGCAGCAACGGAACCAGCAGGCCCACACCGACGAACAGCACCCAGAACACGAAGGTATAGGGGCCGCTCATGATGCTGTCCAGCGCGATGAGCTGTTGTTCCGTGCCGCTGGCTAGATTGATGACGAACAGCACCACGAGTGCGAGTTCGGCGGCGATCAGCACCAGGTCGATACGAGTGAACAGCAATTTCTCGCTGTGCTGCCGCGCGACGAGCGCCACGAGAGCAGCCGCGGTCGACAGGCCGGACACCAGGAACAGCGGGCCGAGCACACCGGAATTCCAGAACGGCCGGGCACTGAATGCGCTCAGGAGAATACCGGTGTAAATGCCCAGCGCGATGCCGAAGGGTATGGCGGCCATCGCAATCTGCCGGCGATGCGCCTCGCACCAGTCGAGCAGCCACCTGCCGACGGCAAATCGATCTGCATATGGCGCAAGCTGCGGATAGCCGCTGCGCAACGTCGACAGAATCTGCAGGATCGAGACCGGGTATATGACGACCAGGATCCACGCGCCCCAGGACATCGGCGAGAGCACCTGGAACGCCGTGTAGAAACGGAACACGAACAGCTTGTGTTCCAGGTCGAGGAACAGGGTCGTCATGCCGAGGGACAGCACGATGGGCGCGAGCAACGCGAGCTTCGTGGCGGCGAACGGCGCCTCGTCGTCCTTCTTCAGGAGCGTGATGCAGGCCGCGAATACCATGACGCCGGCGGTAAGGCCGCCGAGGAACAGGTACATCGCGACTTCCCAGGTCCAGATGTGCAGGCCCGGGTCGATGAGCGCGTTGCTGCGCGCGGTGACAAACAGTTCTTCCTTCATCTTCCGCGGCCCTCAGACCAGGTAGTAGACATTGGGCTCGTTGCCGGTTTCCGGCTTCAGAACCTTGTACTCGCGCGTCTTCAGCAGGCGGCTTACTTCGCTGCCCGGATCGTCGAGCGAACCGAAATGCATGCAGCGAGTGGGGCAACTCGACACGCAGGCCGGGTCGAGCCCTTCCCCGACGCGGTGATGGCAGAACGTGCACTTGTCGATGTAGCCGTCCGGGTGCATGACGAGGCGCGCGTCGTACGGGCAGGCAGCAATGCAGGCCTTGCACCCGGTGCACATGTCCGGGTCGACGAGCACGATGTTGGTACCCGACCAGTAGTGGGAAGCGCCGGTCGGGCACAGCGTCACGCAGGTCGCATTGGAGCAATGATTGCAGCGTTCCGAGCGGAACTCCGTCTTCAGTTGCGGGTACTTTCCGCTGGTTGCTTCGACCACCCAGTCCCTGTTCAGCCCGTCCGGCACCCTGTTTTCGGTCTTGCACGCGACGACGCAATCGCCGCAGCCGATGCAGGTCCGGGTATCGATCACCATGGCAAATCGTGTCATGCGTGATCTCCTGCGGCCTGCTCTTTGACGAAGGTCACGAAGTTCGCGCGCATCCCGGTACCGCCCATGATGGGGTCGATCTTGATATTGCCCATCAACTCGGAGTCGTCGGCGCCGACACCGGCGGCGAGTCGCAGCCGTTTGGACTTGTGCCCGAAGCCGTGCGCCATGAACACGGAGTCCGGGCCGATCCGCTCGGTGACGCGCACCCTGACCTTGTTACTGACAACGCCATTCGTCCCGCCGAGGCGCACGTAGTCGCCGTTCTTCAGCGACCACTCGTTCGCGACCAGCGGGTTGACCCATACCTGGTTCTCAGGCGAGAGCTGGAACAGCAGCGGGTTGTTCACGGTCTTGCCGAAGGTGTGCGCCGGCATGCGTCCGTAGTTGAGCCGGTAGAAGCCCTGCGGGACCGGGTCGGGCGGTGTGTAGACGGGCATCGGGTCGAAGCCCTTGTCAGCCAGTTGCTGCGAATACAGCTCGATCTTGCGGCTGGGCGTCCGGAATACCGCGCGCCCGTCTTCGGGCATGTAGAGCGGCCGCTTGCGCGGGAAGTTCTTCACGCCGATCTTTTGCATCTCCGCGAGTGAGCTGCCGACCTGGCGAAGCTGCCAGTCGAGTTTCTCGGCGTAGTCGTCCCAGGGGAAGTAGTCATCCAGCCCGAGGCGCTTGCCCAGCTGCTTGGCAATCCACCAGCCGGGTTTGCTGTCGTACTTCGGCTCGAAGGCCGGCATGCGCAGCGCCAGTGACGGATGCCGTTCGGCCGAGTTGCGCAGATCGTCGTAGCGCTCCAGGTAGGTGCACTCGGGCAGGATCACGTCCGCGTAGCCGGTCATCTCCGAGGGCATGGTCTCCACGACGGCGATGAGCTCCAGCGAATTCGCCGCGGCCTCGAGCTTCGCTCCCACGCCCGGAATCGTCTGCGGCAGGTTGGTACCGTAGACCAGCCAGCCTTTGAAGAACGGATCGTCGCCGATCGAGGCATCGATGACGCCGTTGGTAACGCCCTGCCCTGCGAACGGCCATTTGCCGGGGTAGGCATCCGCCGTCCTGGCCTTCGGTTTCGGGTAGGCGGGCAGCGGGTATTCCGGCAGGCTGACTTTTTCCGGGATGAAGAAGCCGCCTTCGCGGTTCCACGACCCGAGCAGGGTATTCAGCATCGCAATTGCCCGGCTGCGCTGTGTGTCGTCGCCGTACCAGACCGCGTGGCGGCCGGGGTGCACGACGGTCGCCGGCGCTGCCTTCGCCATCTCGCGCGCAGTCTGGCGTATCACCTCCGGCTTGATGCCCGTTTCCAGGTAAACCCACTCGGGCGTATAGTCGCGCACGTGCCGGGCGAGCTGATCGAAGCCCACCGTGTAGCGTTCGACGTAGCTCTTGTCGTACAGCTCCTCCGCGATCAGCACGTTCATCCAGGACAGCAGCAGCGCCATGTCGGTGCCCGGCTTGATCGGCAGCCAGTATTTCGACTTGCTCGCCGGCACGGAGAAACGTGGATCGACGGTGATCAGCGTTACGCCCCGGTTCAGCGCCTCGGCCAGCGTCTGTACCTGCCCGTTGTGGAGGTTCTCACCGATGTGCGAACCGATCAGCACGATGCAGCGGGAGTTGGCCATATCGGTCCGCTCGGGCGAGCTCGCCGATTCGCCGAAGGTCAGCTGGAAGCCCACGTCGCGGGGACCGCGACACTGTGCGAACGCCGGTTCGGCGCGGCTGTCCGAGCCGTAGGCGCGAAGCAGATGGCGGAAGTGACTGCTGCCGGCGCCGTGGTTCAACATGAGCATGCGCTCGGGCCCCGAAGCCGCGGCGATCGACTTCATCTTTTCGGCGATGAAGTCGAGTGCCACGTCCCACGACGTCTCGCGGAAGGTCTGCTGGCCGTCCACGATCACCCGCATGAGCGGTTGCTTTAGCCGGTCGGGATCGAGGTAGGCACCGGGCCCACCGGTACCTCGTGTGCAGAGGCGGCCGCCGCTGTGCAGGTCCGCGGCATTGCCGGTGATCTTCCACAGCTCGCCATCTTCCTGGTACACGTTGCCCGCGCACTTCCAGAAGCACATGTCGCAGATAGTCGGCGTGCTCGTTACGGCGCCCGTCCCCGGAAGCGGCTTCGCCGCGCAGCCACCAAGCATTAATGCGGGAGATGCGACGGCGCTCGCCCCGAGCAACGATGAGACCTTGATGAATTCGCGTCGTTTCACGGCGTACCTTCCGCTTTGGGAATGATGTAGTAAGGCGGCTCGACGGTATCGTCGATGAACGACTCCGTCGGGAAGAATGCGAATACCAGCCCGATGACCAGTGCGGCGGCAATCAGCCCTCCCTGCAGCTTGAGGACGGATCGTTGTTGCGGGTCGGCCTCTTCCGTCGTCGGCCAGAAACGCCTCTGGACCCAGCGCATGCCGAGCGAGCCCGCTACCGCGATGACGATGATGCCGAACACGGCGGTGCCGAGACCGATGCCGAGCGATTCGTCGAGGCGGGCGACGCCCATGTAGTCGCTGTTGTAGAAATCGCCCCAGACGGGAAACAGGTCACCGAAAATCAGGCTGCCGGCAAGAAAGCCGACGATGAAAATCACGGCGTCGATTTTGCCGGTTGCCACCGAAGCGATCGCGGTACCGGGGCAATAGCCGCCGATGACCATACCGAGGCCGAACAGGATGCCGCCCACCGCCATCGGCAGCAGGAAAGTCGGCAGGAAGTAGACCTCCGAAATGTCCAGGAAACCGACCAGGCTCAGACCCCAAAGTCCCAGCATGCCCGTTACGATCGCCGAGAACATGACCACCGGGACACCCACGTCCTTGAAGTAAAAGGCCCACGCGATACGGCGGCCATCCGTGAAGCCGGCGTGAAACAGCGCGAATCCGAATACGAAGCCGATCGGCACGGCCAGCCAGAGATTGAGTTCGGGCGATATGACGCCCGTTTTTACGAGGGGGGCGATCATATCCATTGTTTTCTCACGAACCAGGCCGCCATCCAGCCGCCGGCGAAAATGCACATCATGAAAACCCATGCGCCGAGCGACAGCTCGGCGCCACCGACCAGCGCCTGGCCGCTGGTGCAACCGCGCGCGAGGCGCGCCGCGAAGCCGGCCAGCACGCCGCCGCTCAGACCGAGCGCGAGGCGGTACAGGATCGAACTGCGCGGTCCGCGCAGGACTTCAACACGGAGCTCGCCGCTCAGCCACGCGGCAACGAAGCTGCCGATCAAGAGGCCGACAACGAGGAACACCAGGTAGTCGTTGAGCGGATGCGCACCATTCGCAAAGTAGTGGCCGAAGTAGACGCTCTGTTCCGTGGCTTCCGGGAACAGCCCGTGCTGGACCCAGGCGACGAAGCGGGTCATCGCGCCGCTGGCACCGATGCCGCGCCCGGCGACGATGAATGCCAGCAGCATGCTGATCCCGATGAGAATGCCCGCAGGTACGGGCGGCCAGCGAGTTCCGAACTTCATAGCTCTGTGCCTGAATACCTAATCGTATATTAGAATTATCTAATTTAGAGGGAGTATTCATATAGGTAGATATACCGGTACACACTCGCCGCCCCGGATGTTTCGAGGCAAAAAAAAGACCGGCCACAAGGGCCGGTCCAGGACGGGGTAGGAATCGGGTTTCAGGGACTAGTCTTCGATTTCTACCGTGTCAGCAGTGCCGTCGCCGTTGTCGTCTTCGACCTCGACGTAGTCGCCGACAACCGGCATTCCGTCCTCGAAGACCGTATTCGCGTCCAGCGAATAGGTAACGCCCAGGACCGTCAGTGACACGTCGTCAATGGCATCGACCGGGCCTTCGATCTCGTAACCCGAGTCGTCTTCGAGGTGCAGGTTCGAGGCATAGATGGCACTGCCGTCGCCCCAGCGTGCCTCGATCTCGACTTTGTCACCCACGTTGATCGAGTCGTAGTTGAAGGACTCTACGGCATCGTCGTCGCGGAACATGGTCTCGCTGGTCACGATAACGTCTACCGTGCCCATCGCCGCGCCGAAAGAAAGGGTCAGGGTGTCGTCGTTCGACTTGGCTTCGACATCGGCCTTGAATTCGAGCTCGTCTTCTTCGAGTTCGATCTTCTCGACCTGCAGGACGTCGCCCACGTTTGTCGCCTTCGACTTCGACCGTCATGCCCGCAGCGGACTGGTCGGCGATCATGTCCTCGAGCGACACCGGCTTGTATTCGGTGCCTTCGCCGAACGCCAGCGCGATGTCCTTGACGAACCAGGTCCCGGAATCCGTGTCGTAGTTCAGCATGCCCTTGACCTCGACCTCGTTGTCGTCGTCGTCCGAGCCTGTCGTCATCCTCGAGTTCGACCTTGGACGCAATGAGCGTCTTCGGGTCGGCCGCGGGATCGTCGATGGTGCCTTCCACCTCGACGAACTGTTCGTCTGCGATACCTGCCGACGGAATCTCCGCGCCCGGCGCAAGCGTGACGATCAGGATGCTGCCGTTACGGAGCATCGAGATTGAATGCGTCCCCGTCGTCAGGTACTCTGAGACGATGCCCTTGGCTTCGTACTCGTTGTCGTCCGCGTCCTGCTCTTCGATGTACGTGGCGTACAGACGGCCGTCGGGACCGTAGTCGCCGCTGACCTCCACGACATCTCCTTCGGCGATCGTGTCGAAGCTGAAGCTCGAGTCGTCGCTGTCGAAGTTGGTGCTTGCTTGCGTCCGCAATCACGGTCACGTCCATGACAAGGAAGGTCTTGAGTTGGCGTCATCCGCGCCGGCGAGATCTTCGACGACACCTTCGATGTCGTCGTCGTACGAAACGCTGAACGCCGTTCCCGTGAGGCCGTCGGCGCTTACCGAGCCCTCGACCTTGACGACCATGCCGACGGCGAGCGCATCGTCGTCTGACGCCATTGCGTCGTCGACCTCGTAACTCGCGCCAACCGTGTCGAATTCGATGCCGTTGACGTAAATGCTGCCGAAGCCGGTGATCTGGCCGACAGTGGTCTGGTCGGTTGCCGACGACGTGTTTGGTGTTGCGGGCGCATCCGAACTACCCGAGCCACCGCATCCGGCAAGCGCCGTCAGCAGCAAGGCAATACCAGAGGATGCAACGATCCTGTTGCTGAACATAATGTGTCTCCCAAGCGATAAATTTGAAACTCGTCACATACACGGATGTGACGCGGGTAAGGTTCCAGCGGCCCTCGATTTCCCGGCCCGCGCGACGTTACACTGCCGCTTCCTGACAACGAGGACAGACAATCGATGGCTTTCCAATCAATGACATATGCACGACCGCTTCTTTCCCTGGTCCTGGCAGCGGCGGTCTTTATCGGCGCGCAGACCGAGGTCCGCGCCGACGATTCGGTGGCAAATGACCGGCACACCGTGCTTGTCACTGGCGCCAACCGCGGCCTCGGGCTGGAGTTCGCCCGGCAATACAAGGAGGCCGGCTGGCAGGTCATCGGGACTGCGCGTAATCCGGACGACGCGCAGGAACTCGCGGCGCTCGGCGTGCGGGTCATGCAACTCGACGTGACCAGCCAGGAAAGCGCCGACAAACTGGCGACCGCCCTCAATGGCGAGGCCATCGACGTGCTGATCAACAACGCCGGGATCTTCCCGCGGGTGGGCAAGATCGACGAAATCGACTTCGACGACTACAACCGCACGCTCGCGGTGAACACCGTCGGTCCGGTGCGGGTCACGCGCGCCCTGCTACCGAACCTGCGCAAGGGCAAACTCAAGGATCATCGCTGGCCTGAGCAGCAACCTCGGCAGTATCGCGGAAAACGAGCGCGGCAATTTCTACGGCTATCGCGAAAGCAAGGCGGCCACGAACATGTTCACCAAGACGCTCGCAGCGGAACTGGGCCCCGAAGGCTTCATCTGCATCGTCCTGACGCCGGGCTGGGTGCAGACCGACATGGGCGGGCCGAGCGCGCCTCTGCAGCCGGCCGATTCCATCTCCGGCATGAAGGCGGTGCTCGACAGGCTGACGCCGGCGGACAACGGGACGTTCTGGTCCTACGACGGCAGCCAGATGCCCTGGTAAAACCTCAGAACGCGGTGATGATCGTCACGCCTGTCGTGTCGAAGTCGCCCATCGACGTCAGGGCGGCGATCGATCCCTCGAGATCGATCGTTCGCCCGATGAGTCTCTGTGGCTCCAGCTCACCGGCCGAGATCATCGCCAGCATCTCCTCATAGCGATGCGCCTGCATGCCGTGACTGCCGCGTATCTCCAACTCGTTCGCGATCACCTTGTGCATCGGGATTCGCGGCATCTGGTCGTCGCCCGTCATCAGACCGACCTGGATATGCCGGCCGCGCTTCCGCAGGCCGTCGATAGCGCCGAAACACACGCCGGCATTGCCTATCGCGTCGAGTGACACGTGCGCGCCGCCGTCGGTCATCTCGCGAACGGCGGCCGCGACATCGGCCGTGGACTTCGCATTGACCGCGGCGACCGCACCAAGCGCTTTCGCAAATTCGAGTTTGTCGTCGGAAATATCGACGGCAACGACCCGCGCGCCGAGCGCGCTGGCAATCATGATTGCGGACAGCCCGACGCCCCCGCAGCCGTGAACGGCGACCCACTCCCCTTCGCTCACCCGGCCCTGGTCGACCACTGCCCGGAAGGACGTCGCAAAACGGCAGCCGAGGCTGGCCGCCGTCGGGAAGTCCATGTCGTCCGGCAGGCGGACGAGATTCTCGTCGGCGTAGTGGATCGCGACGTACTCCGCGAATGAGCCCCAATGGGTGAAGCCCGGCTGGAACTGGTGGTCGCAGACCTGCTGGTTGCCGGATGCACATTGCGGGCAGTGGCCGCAGCCACAAACGAACGGCAGCGTCACGCGGTCGCCGCTGCGCCACCCGGCGACGCCCTCGCCGACAGCCTCCACGACCCCCGCAAGTTCGTGCCCGGGCACATGCGGCAGCACGATATCCGGGTCGTGCCCCTGCCAGCCGTGCCAGTCGCTGAGACACACGCCGCTCGCCATGACCCTGAGAACGACGCCGCCTCCGGGTGCTACCGGGTCCGGGACCTGCTCGATTTCGAGTGGGCCTGAGAAAGCCCGGTAAACGATCGCTTTCATGGTTCTTCACTCCGTTCGTCGCCGCGGTAGAGTGTACCGAACAGGCGATCGCAGATCGGGTACGTGATGTTGAAGTTGCAGCGTGTCATCAGCGCCTTGTTGTGATGCGCCACGTGATGTTCGCGCAACTGCCGGATGAGCTGCAACCGGCCGAGCCACGACTGCGGGTCCACGTGATAGGAAAAATGAAAGAGCTCGTAATTCAGGTAGTAGAGAATCGCCGTGAAAACGAACAGGAAGCAGACATTCGGCGATACCAGGGCATACAGGATCGCGCCGACGGGCACGGCGAAGAAACCGAAGAAAAACACCAGCAGGATCGGCGGAAACAACACTGCGCGGTAGTCTCTCGGCGAGTCGAAGCTGATGGCCTCGTCCGTAAAGAACGAGTGATGCTCGACGGTATGCCGTTGGAAAATCCCGGCGAGCAACCGCGTCTTGCGGTGCATTGGGCCGCGGTGACCGAGGTACTCGGCAATATTGCAGTACAGGAACGTGAGCGGGATGGTCAGCCACTCGGCGGGACGCACGTCGTCCAGCATGGAAACGCTCGCGGCTGCCACCAGCAGGGAAAGACCGATGATCGTCGCAAGATGGCTGGGCCCGGAGTAATGCTCCGGGATACGGTTCTCACGAAATGCCGATCTTGCGCGGTCAACGGTATCTGAGCTCACCTGGAAAAGACCTGTTCATGGCCGCAAATGGATGCTTGCGGGATTATAGCGTCAACGAATTCCTCTGCTATGATTCTCCGCGTCACCTTAGTTGTTGATTCCATTGAGCATCAAGCAAGTCCCCATCGACGTCGAGAAAGTCTGCGAAGGCATGTACGTCTCGAAGCTGGATCGCCCCTGGCTCGAGACGCCGTTCATCTTCCAGGGCTTCGAAATCCGCGAACAGGCGGAGATCGACATGCTGCAGCGGTGTTGCAGAGTCGTGTACATCGATGTCGAAAAGGGCAAACTCACCGACGACCAGGTTCGACGCCTTATTCAGCTGCAGCGCAAGCCTGGTAAGGCCCCGGCTCAGCCGGTGCGCCGGAAAGCGAAAGAGCCGGGCAAACTGCTCCGGTGGCTGCAGAAATTATTGATGCGGCTGGGGCTTTACCGGCAGGCGGTAACGCTTGCCTCGAGCGGGCAGGAAGGCTACCGGATCCAGACGACGGTACGCGCGGAGGCGGATGCCGCGCGGAGCGCCTACCAGGTCCTTGCGAAACAACACAAGGAACTGATGGAGCGCGCCATCGTCAAGCCCGCGGTCGTCATGGAGGATCTGCGGCAGGCCGTGCAACCGGCGATCGACAGCGTGCTGCGCAACCCGAACGCGCTCGCATGGACCGTGTTCTCGCGCAAACGCAGCAGCGAGAACTACAACCGTTCGGTCGGCACCGCAATCTGGTGCCTGATGTTCGGGCGCCACCTGAGTTTCGATCGCGAAATGCTCGAGGGACTCGCAATGGGCGGCATGCTCCTCGATGTCGGCAACGCGATGATCCCGAAAAGCATCGCGGCGACAGCCGGCCCTATTTCGGACGAGCACAGGAAGATGCTGCGACAGCACACCGAATTGGGTGCGAAAGTACTGGCGGGCTCCCAGGGCGTTCCGCAAACGGTGGCCGACATGGTGCTCTGTCACCACGAACGCTTTGACGGCTCCGGCTATCCACGGGGACTTTACGGCAACCAGATTCCGCCGTTCGCTCGCATCGCCGGCATCGCCGACAGCTACGACGCAATGACGAGCGAGACACCCTATTCGAAACCGATGGCGGCCTACGATGCAGCGCGGGCGCTGAACGAGATGCGCGGCAAGCAGTTCGCGGCCGAAGTCGTCGAGCAGTTCATAGCCACGATGGGCATGTTCCCGGTTGCAAGCCTCGTCGAACTCAATGACGGTTCGGTCGGCGTCGTCCTCGAGCAGAACCCCGGCAACGTGCTGCGGCCGAAGGTGCTGCTGCTTCTCGACGAGAATCGTGCGCCGCTGGCACAGCGCCAGGTTCTCGAGATGCGCGACCTGCCGCTCGACGCCACCCACTCCGGCGCGCGCTGGATCGTCAGCGGCCACGAGCACGGCGCGTTCGGTATCGATCCCGCGGATTTATTCAGTTAGCGCCCGCGGAATTCGTCCATGCTGCGGCTGATGCCGAAGAACGCCATCAGCGCATCGAACCAGTCCACCGGCAGCAGCCGGGTGGGCCAGCCCGTGTAGACGAAGCGCGGCATTATGAGCCGCCGCCGGTCCTTCTCGATGGCCCGGACGGTGCGCCTGGCGACGTACTCCGGATCGAGTATCGGCAACAGCCACGGGAACCGGGTCCGCACCCCCTTGAACATGCCTGTGTCCGTGTAGAACGGGCAGACCACGGTCGTTACGACCTTGCTGTTCTGCCGCTTCAACTCCACGCGCAGCGACTCGTCGAAGCCGACGGCTGCAAACTTGCTCGAGCAATAGTCCGTGAGCTTCGACGTGCCGGCGAGTCCGGCGGCGGACGCGATGGTGACGAGGTGCCCCCTGTCCCGCTCCAGCATGCCGGGCAGGAACGCCTTCGCGGTCCAGAACAGGGCCAGCGTGTTGACCTGGAAGGTGCGCTCGATCTCCTGCGGCGTGATTTCCAGCAGGTTCTTGCCCGAGACGATCCCCGCATTGTTCACGAGGATGTCGACCGGGCCGCTGTTGGCCAGTGTCTCCGCCGCGGTCGACTCGATGTCCTCGCGCCGCGTCAGGTCACAGACATAGCTCTGAACGTCGCAGCCGCTGCCGCGCAAGTCAGCCTCCGCCTCGCCAAGGCCGCGCGCATCGATATCCCACAGGACCAGGCTGGCTCCCGCACCGCCCAGCTCGGCCGCCAGCAGCCTGCCGATACCGCTCGCCGCGCCAGTGACCAAGGCGCGACTTCCCCTGATGTCCGTCATGTTCCTGCCCTCCAGGCGAGGAATGCCACATTATCACGAACTGTTCACGGGCAATCGCACCGGGCGCTCCGCTATAATCGCCGGTCCGAGCGGAGATTCTTAATGCAGCAACACCAGGACGTCATTGCCGAAATCATGCAGTCGCCCACAGGGCCGGAGATCGGAGCCTTCTTCGACTTCGACGGCACCCTGATTTCGGGCTATTCGGCGGTGACCTTCATCCAGGAACAGGTCAAGCGCGGCAACCTGTCCGTGCGCGAACTCATGGAGCTCGTGAGCGCCATGGCCAGCTTCGGCATCGGCCGCATGGGATTTTCCGCAATGATGATCGCGGCATCACAATTCCTGCGCGGCATTCGCGAGGACAGCTACGCGAACTTCGGCCAGGAACTGTTCGAAACGCATCTCGCGCGGCAGATCTACCCGGAGTCGCGCGCACTGGTCCAGGCCCATCTCAGCATGGGGCACACGGTTGCGATCATCACCTCGGCGACCCGCTACCAGGTCGAACCGGCAGCGCGCGATCTCGGCATCGACAACGTGCTTTTCACCGAACTCGAAGTGGAGAAAGGTTACTTCACCGGCGCGGTCGTTCAACCGACGTGTTTCGGCGAAGGCAAGGTGACGGCCGCGGAGTCGCTCGCCGCTTCGCACGGCGTGGACCTGGACAGGTCGTTCTTCTATTCCGACAGCGACGACGACATCGAGCTGTTGAAGCGCGTCGGCAAACCGCGTCCGTTGAACCCGAATACGAAACTGCAGCGCATCGCCGAGCGCAACGGCTGGCCGATTCGCCGCTTCGGCAGCCGCGGCAGCACCCACCCGTCGGACTTGATACGCTCGCTGCTGATGCCGGCGAACCTCGTGGGCTCGTTCGTCGCCGGATTCCCGATCTGGCTGTTGACCGGTTCGAAACGCGACGCGCTCAACTTCTCGATATCGCTGTTCGCCGATACAGCGAGCGCGTTGATCGGCCTCAACCTGAAGATCGACGGCGAGCAGCACCTGTGGTCGCATCGCCCGGCCGTATTCATCTTCAATCACCAGAGCAACGTCGACCTCGTTATCGTCGCGCGGCTGTTGCGGCGGGACATCACGGGGGTCGGCAAACGCGAGATCCGCGATCTGCCGATCGTCGGCCGGGTCTTCGAGGCCGCGGGCGTCGTGCTGATCGATCGCAGGGACACGGCGAAAGCCATCGAGGCGATGATGCCGCTGGTTGACGCGATGCGTGTCGAGGGCAAGTCGGTCTGCCTGTCGCCGGAAGGCACGCGCTCGATCACCGACAAGCTCGCCCCGTTCAAGAAAGGCGCCTTCCATCTCGCGATGCAGGCAGGCGTACCGATCGTGCCGATCGTCATCCACAATTCGGGCGACGTTCAGCCCAAAGGCGACCTGCTCTTTCACCCGGGCACGGTCCACGTCGACATCCTGCCGCCGGTCGATACCAGCAACTGGTCGGTGGAGACGATCGACAGGCACGTCGCCGAAGTCCAGGCCATGTACCTGGATGCGCTCGATCAGAGGCTGCCTTCGTCCGGCGGCCGTGCCGTGCAAGACTTATAGGAAGTCAACCTTATGGACCAGTTAAGCCCACAGGACGCCCAGTTCCTTTACCTGGAGACGCCCGACAACCTCACGCATCTCACGTCGGTCGGCATCTTTGACCAATCGACCGTGCCGGGTGGCGAGGTCGTGCGCTTCAAGGACATCCTCACGCATGTCGAGAGCCGCCTGCACATGAGCCCCTTGTTCAAGCGGCGGCTCGTGCATGTGCCGCTGGAACTCGACTTTCCGTACTGGGTCGACGACGAGCATTTCGACCTCGAGTACCACGTTCGTCACGGGCGGCTGCCGGAGCCCGGTGACTGGCGCCAGTTCTGCATCCACGTGGCGCGCTACCACTCGCGGCCACTGGACATGAATCGCCCGCTCTGGGAGATGTACGTCGTCGAGGGCCTGGACAATATCGACTGGCTGCCGAAAGGCAGCTACGCGCTCGTCACCAAGATCCACCACGCAGCCGTCGACGGCAAGGCGATCATGGACTTCTTCGGCGCGCTCGCCGACATCGACAACAAGGGCACACCGGCGGTGCCGCTGAACATGGCCCGGCTGCGGCGCAGCCCGAAGCCGGGCATCGTGGACATGGCTGTTCGCGCCGCCTGGCACACCGTTCGTTCGCCGATCGGCCTCACGGACGCCGTGATGCGTTCCGTACCCAGCGTCTACCACGTCGCGCAGAAATTGCTGACTGCGCAGCAGCAGGACAAGCACGACGTCCCGGACACCCGCTTCAATCACGCGGTCTCCCCGCACAAGATGTTCGGCGCAAAAGCGTTCCGCCTCGATGATTTCAAGGCCATCAGGACCGTGGTTCCCGGCTGCACGATCAACGACGTCGTTCTCGCGGTCAGTGGCGGCGCACTGCGCCGCTACCTGAAGCATCATGGTGAATTGCCCGACGACTCCCTGATCGCCTGGGTACCTATCAATGCCCGGACATCGAGCAAGGCAGATTCCCAGTCACCGGGCAATAACGTCACCTCGATGACCGCGCCGATTTTCACGGACGTCGGCAACGACGTGGACAGGCTGGCGTGCATCCACGAGGCCACCAAGCTGAGCAAGGAAGCGAAGGCCGGGGTCTCCGCGCGCCTGATGACGGACCTCAGCCAGCACGTGCCCGCCGCAACGCAGGTACTGGCCGGCCGCCTCGTGCTGCGCGCTGGCATGGCGGCGCGCACCTGCAACCTGTTCATTTCGAACATCCCCGGGCCGCAGGTGCCGCTGTACATGAACGGTGCACAGCAAGTCGGCGCCTATGGGCTCGCGCCGCTCGTCAACGGCATGGGCCTGTTCATCGCAACGCCGAGTTACAACGGCGAGATCACCTTCAACGTGACGTCGACCCGCGAGATCGTGCCCGACATGGAGTTCTTCATCGAGTGCATCGACGCGTCTCTCGAGAGCCTGAAGGCCGCGCTGAAACCGAAGAAGAAAGCCGGCAAGAAAAAGGCGGCGAAGAAAAAGGCCGGCGGCAGAAAAGCGCCGCGCAGGAAGACGGCCAGCGAGGAATCGCCCGCCGCCTGAACCCGGCCGTGATCAACTGACGCGCCGCACCGTCGATCCGCTCAGTCTCGGCGCGCCGTGATCGAGTTCTCCCACGATCCGGTCGAGCTTGCGGCCGATCAGGGTCTGGACGCGGATCATCTCGATCTTGGGCCAGGTCGCGCGCTCGCCCATGGCAATCAGTTCGACGACTTCCTCGGGGGACCGGTGTGCGAGCAGTTTTAGCGGGTTGAAGACCAGTTTGTCCGGCAGGATATTGATGTCGCCGACGTAGTCCTGGTTGATGATGCTCAGGCCCGCGTTCGTAATCCTGTTGAGTGTCGGATTCCAGCGAAAGCGGTTTCTCGAACAGCGTCGCGCCCGCATTCAGCCACTCGCGCGCCGTTCGGCTGCCGGCCGTCTTCATGATCGATATCGGGTCCGAGCCGCGCCGCGTGTCGGTGACGAACGGAAACACGTGCGGATTGACCTGGCTCACGATGAAATGGTTGACGCCGTAGATTCTCGTCAATCGTTTTGAGGGCAGATCGTCACTGATCGAACCGTCCACCCAGCGCCGCGACTTCAAATAGGGCTGCTTGTCACCGCTGTCGTTACGCGCCATCAGCCGTACGGGCGGATAAAAACCGGGGACGGCGGCCGATGCCATCACGGCTTCGCGCACGCACACGTTCGGCGTGGTGATCGCATTCAGCAGGCGCGACGTCTGGTGCTTCTCTGCCGCCGCAATCGAGATGTTCATGTGCCGGCCGGTGCGCTCGAAGGACTGCTGGAAGGTCAGGTCCGGGAGCAGCCGCTCGATGGCCTCGTAAACCTCTTCGACGGACGCAACCTCGGGACGGAACATGTCGAAGTAGCGCCACAGGCCCGTATCGCGCTCGATCTCGTGTACCAGGGCCTCGGGCTCGAACAGCCGACCGAGGTCCTTGTTCTCGTAAGTGCCGACGAGGCTGGCAACAATGGCCCCGCCGCTGCTACCGGACAGGACGTCGGGCAGGATGCCCTCGAGCCACATCGCCTTGACGGCACCGATGTGGAAGAACAGCAGTGAGCCGGCGCCGCTCATTACGAACGCGGAACAGCCGAAGCAGTGTTGGGCACGCCGGAAAAAGTCGATGCGCGTATCGAGCGGGATATCGTCGGCAGCATCGCTCGAAAGCAGGTCGAGTGCATTGACGACTTCGTTGACGTAGTCGGTGATGAGTCGCTTCGTACCGAACTTCGCCTTACCGTAGAGCGCACGGCGGCCGATGCCGTCGATATTGCCGTGTATACCTTCGTTCAGCGCATAAAGCAGGCGCTCGTGGTCGCCGGCCCTCCGCAACTTGCGCAGCCGCCGCAGGCGCCGACGGATGGACACGTAGTCGAAGTGTTTCGACTCGTCCGATTCCACCCATTCCCGTACGCCAGACGCCTTGTCGTGCGCGATTGCCGCCTCGCGCCACTCGTCGTAGCTCTGGGCGGAGTCCATGGCGCGCTGCAGGCGCCTCGTTGCGGAGAGGATCATCCGCCCAATTTAGTATGAAGGCCCTAATTTTGCGAGCTACAGTTCCCATAATTCGAAAACAACCGAGCCGAGGAGAAAACCATGGCGAAGAAAGAAAGCAAGGCAAAACAGAAAGTTAGCGAGTTCACCGAGCAGCTGGACAACGTATTCCTGGCGGGCCTCGGTGCTTTCGCCAATGCCCAGAAGATGGGCAGCGAGACGTTCGAGTCGCTGGTCAAGGATGGCGAGAAATTCCGCAAGGAAGCCTCGAAGAAGACCGAGAAGCTGATCGACGACGTGCAGGATTCCGTGCGCGAGATGCGCGACGATGCGGAGTCGAAAGCCGAAGGCCTGCTCGACCGTGTCCGTGACCGTTCGAAGCTCACGAAGCTGCAGAGCGCGTTCGACAAGCGCGTTGCTGATGCGATGGACCGCCTGAACGTTCCGAGCAAGAACGACATCGACAAGATCAACAGGAAACTGGACAAGATCCTGCGAGGGGTCGAGACCAAGGCGAAGAAGCCTGCGGCCAAGAAGGCTCCGGCCAAGAAAGCGGCAGCCAAGAAAGCGCCTGCTGCGAAGCCGGCTGTTTCCACGACGAAGGCTGCCTGATAGTAATTGGCTGGCCACTCACTCCGCGTAGTGAGTGGCCAGTTCTTCCAGTTCCGCCGCCGTTTCGCTGGTGGCAAGTGGTTTCAATAACCCGAGGATCGACCGCGCGACACCGATCGCAGCGTCATCCGCACCGGGATTCGACTCGACCAGCTCGTCGAAGCGCTCCGACATGAGCGCGATGATGGCGAGATTTCTCGCCGCACTCTTCACGCCCGCCATATCCGTATTCAGATAGCCATTTCGCACCAGGCCGAGCAAGTACAGCTCGAACGACGCGTTGACCGCTCGCGCGAAGTGCCGCAATGCGCGCGCCACCTTCGGGTAGTCGTCGGCAAGGACCTCCGTATCGGTCAGCATGAACCGATACGCATCTTTCAATTCCAGCAAGTGGTGAAGAAACCACCAGAAATCGTCGAGCGACAGCTTTTCGCTCTCCGGCGGATGCAGTACCTTGCGCGCGTCCGCCTGGAACTCGGCGGTCAATGCGTCGACGATGTCTTCCTTCTTGCGGAAGTGGTAATGCAGGTTGCCCGGACTGATATCGATCTCGTCCGCGATGTCGTTGATCGTGCTGCGCGGCACGCCATGTTCGTTGAACAGCAAGAGGCTGGCGACGAGAATCCGGTGTCGTGTATCGCGGGCCATGATCAGCGTGCGGCGCTCGACACACTATCGGTCACCCACTCGGCGTAGGGTGCGTGCGCCCGCGTGACGTCAATCGCAAAGACAGCGGGCAGGTCGTAGGAATGCAGCTCGAGGACGGCCGCCTCGACGTCGGCATAACGATCTTCCGTAGTCTTGATGAGAATGCGGAATTCCTCGTCGTTCTGAACGGCTCCCTGCCACGTGTAATAACTCTGTATTGGCGAGATCTGTACACAGGCGGCCAGCTTCCGCTCGACCAGGGCGGCGGCGATCGAGCGGGCCTCGTCGAGACTGTCCGTCGTCGTCATGATTACGAGAATGCTCATAGGTACGGCGGATGATACCCGACAACAAAGCGAGCGGGGGTCAGCTGGCGAGCGCCATCCGGCGGCATTCCCCTTCCCGGCCACGCACGACCCGCTCACCCTGCATCGGCCCATGGGTCTCGGTCACGACGGTGCACTGGCCTTCCTGGTGATCCTCGTCATAGAAGTAGATGACCACCCAGTCGCCGGTCTTACCGAGATCGTGTGCGCGCGCCGTGTTCGAGAACAGCGCCGTAAAGTGCCAGCCTTCGCGCTCCGTGTGCAGGATCGGCAGCCATGCCTTGCCCTCCGGGTTGAAGCGTTTCGGCGCGATCTTCGGCAGTTCGCCGGCAGCTGCCCGTTTCCGGTAACTGGCGTCGACCGCGAGCAGCAGCCTCACGGACGGCGCCGGCCCGCTCCTGCCGCGCTGCTCCCGCCCGCGCCCGAGCAACGCCGCAAGACCTGCGCGTATCGCGGCGGCACGCCGCTCACCGATGCCGGCGACCTTCAGCAGCGAACCGTCATGGGCGGCAGTCTCGAGCGCCTCGAGCGTGTCGACGTGCAGCGTTTCGTGGATGTCCTCGGCCAGCTTGCGGCCGACCCCCGGCAGTGTCTGGAACAGAGTCTCGGGTGACGCCTCGCCGCGCAGGCGATCAAGCTGCGACAGGCGCCCGGTGCGGGCGATCTCGTCGATCGCTGCCGCGAGGCCCTTGCCGATGCCCGGCAGTTTGATGAGGCCATCTACCCCTTCTTTGTCGAGCAGTTCGCGCACGTCGTCCTGGAGCGCGTCAAGGACATTGGCGGCACGGACGTAGGCGTTGACCCGATAGGGATTCGCCGCCTGGTGTTTCAGGATCTCGGCGCACTCGCGGAATATTTCCGCCGCCCGGTTGTTGAGTGTCCGCTCGCCCATGCCCGGTGCCCTCCGGAAGTCACCGCTTCGTCATGTATCGAAGCATGGCGCAGGACAAAAAGATATTCGGGCAAGCCGCAGCCCGGCGATCAGCGGCCAAAGAGATCCGTATCGGGCCAGTCGGTGATCCCCTCGACGGCGCGAACCAGGCCGCCCACGAGATCCGTGAAGAACGCCTGTTCGCGCGCCGTGTTGGTGACGACGGCGATGATCACGCCATTCGACAGTCGCCCGAGGTAGCTGTTCGTCCCCGGCATGCCGCCGCTGTGATCCCAGCTATCGACGTTGCCGGCAGCATTCCTGCCGAGAAACCAGGCGACCCCGAGCGGCTGCGTGCCGACCGGCGTACCGACGGCGGTCATGAATTCGAAACTCTGGCGGGAGATCACGTCGGGATAGCTGTCGTCACCGTCGGATGCCGCTGCAAGCCGCACGAGATCGATCACCGAGAACAACCAGGCCGAACTGGCATCGAAGCCGACGAGATTGATGCCGCCGTAAGCCGGCTCGGCGACGACCGTCTCGCCATCGAAAACCGACTTCCAGATCGAATTCCGGAACGACTCGTACTCGACCTCGTCGGGCGCCCGCTCCGCGCGCGTGACGCCGCCTAGCCGGGCCGAGGTGATACCGGCGGGTTCCAGCACGAAGCGGCGGACAAAGTCCTCGTAGCCGAATCCGGTGCTTTCCTCGATCACCCGGCCGAGCGTCACGTAAGCAATGTTCGTATAGGCGAAGCTGGCCCCGGGATCGAATGCGAGCGGCTGGGTTGCGACCCATCGAACCAGTGTCGCCGGGTCCAGTGGCAGCGCCGCGCCGAGGGCATCAGCAATTTCCTTGCTCCGGAACAGCGGATCGTCCGGATAGTCGTAGAAATTCCAGCCGGCGGTGTGGTGCAGCAGATGGCGGACCCGTATTAAAGGCAGGCGCGGATCCGCGCCCGTCGGCGGCAAGTAGCGTGCAAGGACATCGAATGCCGCGGCATCGGGGTCGAGCAACCCCTCCTCGATGGCCTTCAGTGCCGCGATCCCGGTCACGGGCTTGGAAACGCTGGCGACGCGGAACAGGTGGTCCGGCCGCAGGGGTTGTGTTCCCGCAAGATCGGCAGTGCCGTACGCATTGGCAAATACCAGCATGCCATCGCGAACCACGGCGACGGCGATCCCGGGCGGCGCATGGCGCTGCATGACATCGTTCATCGCGGCATCGATGCGTTCCACCCCGTCGCCCTGGATGACGACCGGCGGCGGCTCGCCGCCGCCCGAGCCACCGCAGCCAGGCAGTAGCGCGGCGGCAAGCGCGATCGACAGCAGCGACAGCAGTCTCGCCACGGTCACTGCTCTTCCAGCACGGGATAACCAAGAGACGTCCAGGCGCTGTTAAGCCCCGGGGCGACGAAATAAGACGCCCAGGCCCACTGACGTTCACGGCTGTCTCCCGCGAATTCGTCGCGGAAATCCTCGAGCCGCACCGCCGCTGCCAGGTCCTCGTAAGCCACTCCATCCTCGCGCGCGGCCTGCACCCGGCTCGTCGTCGCCTCGATCAGGCGCAGCACCGATTCAAGATAACCGCCGTCCCGCTGGGGCTCGCCGTGACCCGGCACGATGATTGCGGCGTCAAAGTCGCCAAGGCGCCGCAGCGTCGCGCCCCAGTCCGACATCGGAGAATCGAACGCGAACGGGATTGGCGCAACCAGCAGGTCGCCGGTGATCAGCAACTCGTCATCCGGGAGCCAGGCGACGATATCGCCATCGGTGTTGCCGCGGCCGAGCCACTGCAGTTCGACCCGCCGGTTTCCGAGTTCGAGTACCAGGGTATCGTCGAAAACGGTGTCGGGGTACTCCAGCACGAGCGTCGGGAGTTCCGGGCGCAAGGCCGCGACGTAACCGGCGTATACGCGATACGCGATGGCGGTCGCCGGATCCGTCGCGTCGAGTTCGGACGCCTTGCGCTGCAGCTTTTCGAGGTCGACACCCGCATACGCCTCGCGGCGCTGCTCCTCCATCGCCTGCCACTCGCTGCGCAGCGACCGCAGCGTGTTCCTGTGCGTAATAATCTTCGTATCCGGAAACGCCTCCCGGTAGGCGTGATTGCCGTTGGTGTGATCGTCGTGCCAGTGGGTATTGACGACGTGCGTGACCGGTACGTCGGCCAGCGAGCGAATCTTCTCGATGACGGCCCGGGTGACGGCCGGGTTGATGTGGGTATCGACCACCAGTACGCCGTCGTCGCCAATGACGATTACCGAATTGCCGTCGACGGGCCCGGCGAGCGGCTCGGTCTGCGTGTGCAGGTAGATGCCGTCGCCCAGCGACTGCCAGGTGTAGCCGGGATAGATCTCCCCGGCCGCAAGGCTGCAAATCGGCACGGGCAACAAAGCCGCCAGCAGCAGTCCGCGCATTTCCAGTCCCCCGAAACAGGCGTGTCCCTTGTTGGAATCGTCGCGCCCGGAAAAGTTGCATCCAGCGGACCTAGTCGTCGTGGCCGCCGTCGAGCAATTCGATCCAGTGCTTTACCGGCACGGCCGACCGGGAACCCAGGTGCAGCTGGCAGCCAATGTTTGCCGTAACGATCTGCTCCGGCTCACCGAGCGACAATGCAGCCAGTTTGCGATCGAGGAGCCGTTCACTGATTTTCGGCTGCAGCATTGAATAGGTGCCGGCAGAACCGCAGCACAGATGCTTCTCGGCCGTTTGCGTCAGCGGTATACCGACCTGCTCCAGGACGCGTTCGACCGAGCCTTCGCGCTTCTGGCCGTGCAACAGTGTGCACGGGCAGTGCACGGCAGTGGCCGCCCTGCGGCCGGCATCGCTGAACACGCTCAAATCCTCGTCCTCGAGTACCTCGGACAGGTCTTTTGCCAGCTCGCTGACCCGGCGGGCTCTTGCGGCATACGCCGGGTCGTCTTCGAGGAGATCGCCGTAGTCCTCGATCATCACGCCGCAGCCCGACGCCGTGGATACGATGGCTTCCGCACCGGCCTCGATATACGGCCACCAGGCATCGACGTTGTTCCGCACGAATCCGAGCGCTTCGTGCCGCGCCGACAGGTGATAGCTGACGGCGCCGCAACAGCCGGCCGCAGGGGCATCGATCAGCTCGATGCCGAGGCGGTGCAGCACCCTGCGAGCCGCAATATTCGTCCTCGGCGTCGCCGCCGCCTGTACGCAGCCGCCGAGAACGAGCATTTTTCGGCTCGCCGATGCAGCCTGGTCCGGTGCAGCCGGGACCGATTGCCGCGGGGGGATCTGGCGCCGCAGGTGCGGCGGCAGCAACCACCGTGCGAACCGCCCTGCCGAGAGCACCGCTCTGACGCGACCCGGGAACGGGAACACCTTCCTGGCGATAAGCCGCTGCAGCCTCTCCAGCACCGGGCGCCGCGTCTGTTCCTCGACGAGTTCGCGCCCGATGTCCGCCAGCCTGCCGTAGCGCACGCCGGACGGGCAGGTGGTCTCGCAGGCACGGCAGGTCAGGCAGCGGTCCAGGTGCAGGCGCGTCGCGTCGCCGGCCTGCCCGCTCTCCAGCATGTGCTTGACGAGGTATATCCGGCCGCGCGGGCCATCGCGCTCGTCGAAGAACTCCTGGTAAGTCGGACAGGTCGCGTTACAAAACCCGCAGTGCACACAGCTTTTTATGATGCCCGCGGCTTCGCGCGCCATCGGGTTATTCTCAAAATCGCTGTGCAGTCTCACATACATGGCGGCCGCCTACATCCAGGAGTAAAGGCGGCCGGGATTGAAGATCGCGTCGGGATCCAGGGCCTGCTTCAGCTGCAAAAGTGTCCTGCGATATGCCTCGCTGCGCTCCGGAAACACCTCGTCGCCTTCCCCTGCACCACGTACCTGCCAGACCTCGCCGCCCGCGTCCCTGACGTAATTGCAGAGCGAGTCGCGGTTGCAATGCTTTGCGAGCCACCGTCGCGCGCCGCGCCAGTCGAGCAGCCAGTCCGCATGATCGAGGAAATGGTCGTGGGTGGATCGCAGCGAGATGCACCAGAGGTCCTGCGCATCGTCCAAGAACGGCAGCGTCATTTCTCGCAGACCCGGCCAGAACCCCGCATCGTCGGGCAACAGGTTCCCCTCGATGCGCTCCGCCGCCGCGGCGACGACGGACGCCGGTCCTGACAGGCGCACATACAGGTTACCGTCGTACCAACAGGCACCGGTCATCGGCAACGGCTTTCGGCAGAGGCCGTTCATCGCCTGCAGGGCCTCGCCTGCTTCGCTCGGCCGGCACACCGTCGCGGTGGTCTCGGGCCGTGGCAGGACTTTTAGCGTTATCTCGGTGAGAAGCCCCAGCGTGCCCATCGCGCCGGCCATCAGGCGCGACACGTCGTACCCGGCCACGTTCTTCATCACCTGGCCACCGAAGCGCAGGTGCTCGCCCTTGCCATTCACGATCCGCACACCGAGCACGTGGTCGCGGATCGAGCCCTGCCAGGGTCGCGACGGACCCGACAGGTTGCAGGCCAGCGTGCCACCGACGGTGGCGTTGCCGTCGAACTCCGGCGGCTCGCTCGCGAGCACCTGGTTTTCCGCCGCGAGCACTTTCTGCAGATCGGACACCGTTGTTCCCGCACGCACCGTGATCACCAGTTCCGACGGCTGGTAGTCGACGACGCCGGAATACGTGCTCATGTCGATCGGCTCCCCCGTCGGTTGGCGCCCCACGTGCCGCTTGCTGTTACCACCGACGATGCACAGCGGCTGCTGTGCCGCGGCGGCACTCCTGACCCTCTCCTGCAGTTCTGCGATCGCGGTCACCTGGATCGGTACTCCTGGCAGCGCTTCAGCGTCGGCACACCCTTGCCGGGGTTCAAGAGCGCATCGGGGTCCAGCGCATCCTTGATGGCATTCAGCTGGGCCAGCTCCGCATCGCTGAACTGCTCGGGCATTTGCGCCAGCTTCTCGACACCGACGCCGTGTTCGCCGGTGATGCAGCCGCCCGCCGCTACGCAGAGCTTGAGGATTTCGGCGCCGAACTGTTCCGCTTTCTGCAGCTCCCCGGGTTTGCTTTCGTCGAACAGGATCAGCGGGTGCATGTTGCCGTCGCCGGCATGGAAGACGTTTGCGACCCGCAGCCCGTATTCGCCCGACAGCCGGCTGATGTCCGCCAGGACGCGGGACAACATGCGCCGGGGAATCGTGCCGTCCATGCAGTAGTAGTCCGGTGAGATGCGTCCGACAGCGGGAAACGCCGACTTGCGTCCCTTCCAGAACAGCAGCCGCTCGGCTTCGCTCTGCGACACCCGGATCGACGTCGCGCGGTGCTGACGGAAAACCGCCGTGACCTGCCCGATGCCGCAGGCAACCTCCTCTTCGGTGCCATCCAGTTCGCAGAGCAGCAGCGCGGCGGCATCGGTGTCGTAGCCGGCGCCGACGTAATCCTCGGCAGCACGGATGGCGTGCCTGTCCATCATCTCGAAACCCGCTGGAATGATGCCGTCCGCGATGACGGCGCTGACCGCGTCGCCGGCGTGCTCGAGTTCGTCGAACGACGCCAGCACCACCTGGCAATGGGTCGGCCGGGGCACCAGCCTCACGATGACCTCGGTAACGACGCCCAGCATGCCTTCGGAGCCGATCATCAACGCCATCAGGTCGGGACCGGCGCTGGCCATGCCGTCGCTGCCGACGGTCATGATCTCGCCATCGACGGTGACGACGGTAAGCTGCAACACGTTGTGCACGGTCAAGCCGTATTTCAGGCAATGCACGCCGCCCGCGTTCTCCGCGACGTTGCCGCCTATCGAACAGGCGATCTGCGATGAAGGATCCGGTGCGTAAAAGAGCCCATGTGGCGCGCAAGCGTCGCTGATGGCGAGGTTCGTGACGCCGGGCTGAACCCGGGCAATGCCGGCGTCCGGGTCGATCTCCAGGATCCGCGACAGGCGGGTCAGGGACAGCAGCACGCCGTCGGGGTCGGGAAGCGCACCGCCGGAAAGCCCGGTTCCGGCGCCCCGCACGACGATCGGCACCTTGCGCTCGTGGCAAATGCGCAGAATCTTCTGCACCTCTTGCGTCGACGAAGGCATCACGACGAGACCGGGCATCTGCTTGTACACCGGCAGAGCGTCGCATTCGAATGGTCGTTTGGACTCCGCCGCGGACACGACGCAGTGCTCGTCGATGAACTCGCGGAACATCGCCGCCAGAGTTGCGATATCCGGAGCGTTCGCTTTTACAGCCTGGTTCACGTGACCAACGTTCGTTATTCGGCCAGCTTTATCCTGCCCGAAATGACGGTTCCTTCCAGGTTGGTGCCGTCCTCTACCCGGACAGTGCCGGCCGACACTTCGCCGCTTAAATGCGCCGTTCGGCGAACGGTGACGGTATCGGGCCCCTTGCCGGTTATCGTCCCGTCGAACGTACCCTCGATCACGAGGTCCTCGCCCACGATCAATTCACCCTTCATCACGACGGTAACGCCGATAACCGACGGCAGCGCACGCCGCGGAACTTCTTCACCGCCGCGCGTTTCGGTGTCACGCAACGGTTCGTCGGGGACAGGATCGGGCAGGACCACCGGCGCCTATCCGGCCGACTCCACCTGTTTCGCCGATTCTCCGACCGGCAAGCTCGTCGGCTTGGCCGCCGCCTTCGTTTTCTGGCCCATGTCGATGCTGCCGGAAAATTGAGCGCCGTCTTCCATGACGATGCGTGCGCAGCGAATATTGCCCTTCACCTCCGCGGACTTCGCCAGTTTCACGATGTCCTCGCCGTGGATATCACCGTCTACCTTGCCGTAGACCTCTACCGTCCGGGCATTGATGTCCGCCTTGACGCGACCCTCTTTCCCAACCGTGAGGTTCTTGTCCTGGTGGGCAATCGTGCCCTCGATCTCGCCCTCGATAATCAGGTCCTCGTTCGCCGACAATTCACCTTTGAATTTCAGGGTCGGCCCGATGACGGAGGTCTTGCGCCGCCGCACGTCGGGGCTCATGGGCACGGCCGGTTCCGATTTCTCGTACTCCATTTGCTCGTCCTTCTTTTTGCTGAACATGATCCAGGCTCCTCTCGTTTACCCACCCGGGTAGCATAACGCGTCTGCCGACGCACACCTATGCTCTTTTGCCAATCTGTTCCCGCGCTGCACTAACCGGTTGATTTCTCGTTCCCGGGCGGTGCACGAGACCACGACGAGATACGCCGGCCGATGCGCTAGAATCCGGGATGGTGGCCAGCAACGCTGTTGAGAAAAAGATGAAAGCAGCATCCGTTCATGACTATCGAGAGCTTGCCAGGAAGCGTGTCCCGCACTTCCTGTTCGAATACCTTGACGGCGGCTCCTACGCAGAAATCACCAAGGAGCGAAACAGGGCCGACCTCGAATCGCTGGCACTGAGGCAGCGCGTCCTGAGGGACGTATCCGACATCGACACGACGGTGAGGTTGTTCGACCACGATTACCGGATGCCCGTCGCGCTGGCACCGGTCGGACTGGCCGGCATGTATGCACGACGCGGTGAACTGCAGGCAGTACGCGCTGCCGAGGCCGCGGGCGTGCCGTTTGCCCTATCGACGGTCGGGGTCTGCCCGATTGGCGAGGTCGCGGCGGTTGCCACGAAGCCATTCTGGTTCCAGCTCTACATGATCCGGGACCGCGAATTCATGCGCGACATGCTGAAGCTGGCGCGCGAAGCCCGTTGTTCGGCGCTGATCTTCACTGTCGACATGCCCGTGCCCGGCACCCGCTACAGGGACTACCGGTCCGGTCTCGCGGGGGAAAGCTGGCTGTCGGGAAATATTCGGCGCGTAACCCAGGCGATGCTGCGGCCGCGGTGGGCGTGGGACGTCGGCCTTTTCGGCAGGCCCCACCAGCTCGGCAACGTCGCGCCGGTGCTCGGCAAGAACAGCGGCCTTGAGGACTTCATGGCCTGGATGCAGAAGAACTTCGATCCTTCGGTGTCCTGGCAGGACCTCGGCTTCGTTCGCGAAAACTGGGACGGACCCATCATCATCAAGGGCATTCTGGACCCGGGTGATGCGCGCGAGGCCGCGGCCGCGGAAGTCGACGGTATCATCGTCTCGAATCACGGCGGCCGCCAGCTCGACGGTGTCGTCTCTACGTCAGCGGCACTGCCGAGAATCAGGGACGCCGTAGGCGACCGCCTCATCATCCTCGCCGACGGCGGCGTCTATTCCGGCCTTGACGTCATACGTTTGCTGGCGCTTGGCGCTGACGGCGTAATGATCGGCAGGAGCTGGGTATATGCGCTGGCTGCCCGCGGGCAGGCTGGCGTGGAACACGTGCTGGAACTGCTGGAAAAAGAAATGCGGGTAGCGATGGCCCTCACCGGCTGTCGCAGCATTTCGGACATCGGCGGCGACATCCTGGAGCATTGACAGGCCCGGGCCTAGCTCATCGGCGTGTCGGATGCATCCGCATTTGCCGTCACTGACATGCTGGAGCTACGTAGTTAGTATTGCCGCTTTCGTTCCGCGGGGGAGTCGACCGATGACATCAGCATGGTGTCGTGCTGCGATCGTGATTGCGAGCTCGCTGCTATTGCATGCCACGACCCAGGCGGATGATGCCGGCGCCCCGGACGCGGGCGCCCAGGCGATTGAGCAAATTGTCGTCACCGCCAGGCGCCGCGAAGAGAACCTGCAGCAGGTTCCGATTTCCGTGACCGCGATGAGCGGCACCCAGCTCGAAGCGCGACAGATCTTTGCCATGGACCAACTGGGTGATGCCGTGCCGAACCTGCAGTTCGACAAGGCCGCGCCCTCGTCCGGTTCCAGTTCCGTCGGCCAGATCTTCATTCGCGGCATCGGGCAGGCCGACTATACGCCGGTCACCGACCCCGGCGTCGCGATGTACGTCGACGGTATCTATATCGGCCGCTCCCCCGGCAACGTGCTCGACCTGATCGACATCGATCGCGTCGAGGTCCTGCGCGGCCCGCAGGGCACCCTGTTCGGCCGCAATTCCATCGGCGGTGCCATCAAGGTCCACAGCCGCCTGCCCAGCTTCGCCGACACTGCGAACCGCGTCGAACTCAGGCTCGGCAATGACGCGCTGAAGGCAATGACCTTGCGCTGGAACCAGCCTGTGACCGATTCGCTCGCAACGAGTGTCGCGATCGGCCGGCTGCAACGTGACGGCTATGTCGAACGGCCCTTTGACGGCATCAGTACGGGCGACCGCGACCGCTGGTCCGCGCGCGGCGCCGTGCGCTGGGAGCCGACCGACACGATCGCAACCTCGCTCGTCGTCGATTACACCACCATCGGCGAGCACGGCGCGCCGGTGGTCTCCGGCGGCGTAAACGACCGGCAGCCGTTCGCGACCTTCGGCAATGCCGTGCTGGAGAGCTGCAGCGCCGTGGTCATCAACCCGGCCTTTGACGGCACGCCGCTGAACGGACCACCCACCTTCCCGCCGCCCGGCGCGCCCACGGGTAGCGCCCCGGGCTGCTACGGTGCGGACTCAGGACCGGGGCCATTCGTCACCGAAGGCACCTTCCCGGTTACCTCCGAGCTCGACAGCGGCGGCGCGGCCCTGACGATCGACTGGTCGCTCGGCGGTCACTGGCTCCTCCGCTCGACGACGGGCTATCGCGAGATGACCATGGTCTCGTCACGGGACGGCGACAACACGCCCGCCAATATTTTCGCCACGCGCGACGATTACGAACACGAGCAGTTCAGCCAGGAGATGCAGCTGCAATTCGACAGTGACCGCCGCGGCCTGTCCGCGGTGTTCGGGCTGTTCTACTACGACGAATCCGGCTTCAACCTGGTCGACGTGACAGTTCCGACCGGCGCAATCCAGAGCGGCGGCTTCTACGACAACCAGTCCTACGCGGTCTTTGCCCACGGCACACTCGATCTCACCGAGCGGCTGGCACTATCGATCGGCGCGCGGCATACCGAGGACCGCAAGGCCTACCTGCCGGACCAGCTGTCGCTCGGCGATTCCTCGGCCGGGTCGGCGCCCGGGCTCTTTCCACCGACCTGGCCGGTCTTCGAGGGATTCTACCTGGCACCGACTGGCCCGATGGCGGCGGGCGAACGCATCCTCGACTTTCGCCGCAGCGAACTGGACTTCGACGCGACCGATACGACCGTCGACCTGAGCTACCGGTTCTCGGACGACGTTCTCGGCTACCTGACGTTCGCGACGGGCTACAAGAGCGGCGGATTCGACCAGCGCTTCGTCGGCCCGACCCCGGACCGGGCCCCGAGCTCGTACCGGCCGGAATCGGTCGACAGCGTGGAGCTCGGTGTGAAAGCGTCGATTCTGGACGGGCGCATGCGGATCAACCTGGCGGTATTCGATGCCGACTACGAGGACCTGCAGATCATCGTCCGCGAGTCCTTCAATCCGCTGACCGTAAATGCCGGCGCCGCTCGTGTCCGGGGCGGCGAGCTCGAACTGGAATGGCTGGCGTCGGCTGACTGGGAGATCGGCTTTTCGGCCGGCCGTCTCGACACGCAATACCGGCGCCTGAACCAGCCCGCGCAGGACTCCGGCGTCCAGCTCGACAACAAGCTCGCAAATTCACCCGCATGGAGCGTCGCCGCTGGCACCGCGTACCGCCTGGCGCTTCGGGACCTGGGTGAAGTGACTGCCCGCGTCGACTGGTCGTGGCAGGACTCCGAGTTCCACGACGCCGTCAACAGTCCGCAAATCCGTCAGGACGCGTTTCATCTCGTCAATGCGTCGCTTGCATACGTGCCGGCGGCTGGCCGCTGGCAGCTGACCGTGGCGACCAGAAACCTGCTCGACGAGACCTACCTCGTAACCGGCAACTCCGCGTTCGACACCGCGGCAGCCTACGTCGAACAGGTCTACGGGCGCCCGCGGGAATTCCTCGTCTCGCTCAGCTACGATTTCTGACCGGCGCCCGCTTCATGACGACGCGACCGCGCAACGCCCCCGGTACGGACCGAGCCGCCAGGCCACAGAACATCTGGCTGCTCGGCATGCGGCCGCGGACGCTGACGATGGCGGCGGTACCGGTAGTGCTCGGCGCGGTGCTCGCCTGGGCCGGCGGCGCGGACCGCGACTGGGTGACCTTCTTCGCTACCGCAATGTGCGCGGTGTTGATACAGGTCGGCACCAACCTGTTCAACGACGCCAACGATGGTGAGCGTGGCGCGGACGGCCCCGACCGCATCGGGCCGTTGCGGATAACGGGCTCCGGGCTGGCGAAGCCGAAGCAGGTGCGGCGCGCCGCGATCGCCTGCTTCGTTGCCGCGCTGATCGCGGGCGTCTACCTGGTCGTTGTCGGCGGCATCCCCATCCTGCTCGTCGGTGTCGCGTCGCTGATCGCCGGCTACGCATACTCGGCGGGCCGGCGGCCACTGTCCCACGGGCCGTTCGGCGAGGTCTACGTGATCGTTTTCTTCGGGCTGATCGCAGTCACGGGAAGCTACTACCTGCAGAGCCTGCAGCTGCCCGACACGGCGGTCGTTCTGACCGGCATTGCCGTCGGCTGTTACGCGGCTGCCGTGCTCCTCGTGAACAATCTTCGGGACACCGCAGCGGATCTCCGGGCCGGCCGCAAGACCCTCGCCGGCAGGCTGGGTACGCAAGCGAGCCGGCAGCTTTACGCGGTGCTCGTGCTGTTGCCATTCGCGATGCTGGCGGCTGCCTGGGGCGCAAAGGCGCTCGGCCTGGTATGGATTGCCTTGCCCGCCTGCGTCTGGCTCGCCATGCTGTTTGCACGCATGCCGGTGGGCCCGGGTATGAACGCGCAACTCGGCAGAACCGCACTGGTGCAGGTGCTCGTCGGCGTATTGCTCATCCTGGAGCAGTTTTCTTGAGCCCGGTGATCTCGACACTCCTCCCGGCGGGCCTCGCCTTCATCATGTTCGCCCTCGGGCTCAAGCTGAGCGTCGCGGACTTCCGACACGTCGTGGCCTATCCGGTGGCCGTGGGCCTGGGACTGATAGCGCAGACGCTGCTGTTGCCACTCACGGCATTCGCAATCACCATGTTGTTCGACCTGTCGCCACAGACGGCTGTCGGGCTGATGATCCTCGCGGCCTGTCCGGGTGGCGTTACAGCCGCGATGATCACGGACCTGTCGCGCGGGGATACCTGCCTGTCCATCACGCTCACCGCATGCACGAGCCTCCTGTCCTTTGTCACCGTCCCTCTCATCGTCGGCTTCTCGCTCGAGCATTTCCTCGGCCAGGCCACCACCATCGACTTCCCGGTAGGCCAGGCGATCGGCGGCCTGTTCCTGATCACGCTGGTCCCCGTGGCCGCCGGGCTGCTCTTCAACCAGGCCGGCTGGCTGACGCCCGCAGTCGCAAAGCTCGTCGGCAGGCTCGCAACCGCCGTGTTCCTGGCGATTGTTTTCCTGACTTTCTTCACCGAGTGGCCGAGCATCACCGCACACTTCGCGACGATTGCCCCGGCAGTCTTGCTTCTCAACGTCGTAACGATGTGCACGGGAGCGCTGCTCGGCGTCGCCGGCCGTCTGCCGACCGCCGGCAGGATCGCGCTGGCCGTGGAATGCGGCATCCAGAACAGCGCCCTCGGCATCACGGTCGCCGTCAGCCTGCTGAGCGTGTCAGGACTGGCCGTGCCCAGCGTGATATACGCGTTCCTGATGAATATCACCGCGCTGGCCCTGATCCTCGTGCGCCAGCTGCAGGTCACCCGTGCAGCGGTTACCTCGGAACGTTAATGTATAATCGCCGCGCCGCGGGGGGAGTTGTCACCGATGACCGATGAATTTCGCAAACGTGCGTTGGACTACCACCGGCATCCCGTTCCGGGCAAGCTGCAGATCCAGCCGACCAAGCGCATGGTCAACCAACTCGACCTGGCACTGGCGTATTCGCCCGGCGTGGCCATCGCCTGCGAGGAGATTGTCGCAAACCCGGCGGACGCAGCCGCCTACACCACCCGCGGCAACCTGGTCGGCGTGGTGACCAACGGCACGGCAGTACTCGGACTGGGAGCGATCGGCCCACTGGCGTCCAAGCCGGTGATGGAAGGCAAGGCGGTGCTGTTCAAGAAGTTCGCGGGCATCGACGTCTTCGACATCGAAATCAACGAAACCGATCCTGACAGGTTCGTCGACATCGTCGCCTCCCTCGAACCCACGTTCGGGGGCATCAACCTCGAGGACGTCAGGGCCCCCGAGTGTTTCGAGATCGAGCGCAAGCTGCGCGAGCGCATGTCGATCCCGGTGATGCACGACGACCAGCACGGCACCGCCATCTGCGTCGCCGCTGCCGTTAGAAACGGGCTGCGCCTGATCGGCAAGAACATCGAGGATGTGCGCCTGGTCGGCAGCGGTGCCGGCGCCGCTGCACTGGCCTGCGTCGACCTGCTGGTTGCCATGGGGCTCTCCCCCGAGCACGTGATCCTCTGTGACATCGACGGCGTCGTTTATCGCGGTCGCGAGCAAATGGACCCTTACAAAGAGCGCTACGCGATCGAGGGCGACGCCCGTATCCTCGACGACGTGATCGACGGTGCCGACGTGTTCCTAGGGCTGTCTGCGCCTCGGGTTCTCAAGCCCGAGCAGGTCAAACGCATGGCCGAGCGCCCGCTGATCATGGCGCTTGCGAATCCGGAGCCGGAGATCCGGCCGGAGCTGGTGCGCGAAGTTCGACCCGACGCGATCATCGGTACCGGCCGCTCCGACTATCCCAACCAGATCAACAACGTGCTGGTATTCCCGTACATATTTCGGGGCGCCCTGGACGTGGGCGCAACCGACATCAACGAAGCCATGAAGATCGCCTGCGTCGAGGCGCTGGCGGACCTGGCCATGGAAGAGGCCGACGAGGAAGTCGCCGCCGCTTACGGGGGCGCCCAGCTTCGCTTCGGTCCCGAGTACCTGATTCCGAAACCGTTCGACCCGCGGCTGATCTCGGAAGTGCCCCTGCGGGTGGCGAGGGCCGCAATGGAATCCGGTGTTGCGACTCGTCCCATCGAGGACTTCGACGCCTACCGCCACAGCCTCGAGACCCACGTTTTCCGGTCAGGCCTGGTTATGAAGCCGGTGTTCGAGCGCGCCGCCAGGGATCCGCGCAGGCTGGTTTATGCCGAGGGTGAATCGATGCGGATATTGCGCGCGATCCAGGTCCTGCTCGACGACCGCATCATTGCCCGCCCGCTCCTGCTCGGGCGCCGGGAGGTCATCGAAACGACGATCCGCGACATGGGCCTGCACATCGTCTGTGACAAGCACTTCGACGTGCTCGATCCGTCGGACAACCCGAACTACGAACGCGACTGGCAGGATTACCACCGCATCATGGAACGCAAGAACGTTTCTCCGGCCTACGCGCGCGCGGTCATTCTCACCCGCACCACGGCACTGGCCACCGTGATGCTGCGGCGTGGCGATGTCGACGGCATGATCTGCGGGGTCAACGGCGGCTTCCACAAGCACCTGAATTACGTTCGCAACGTGATCGGCACCGCACCGGGGATTGCCGATTTTTCCGCCGTCAACCTGTTGATCACGCCCCGGGGAAGTATCTTCATCACCGACACCTATGTCACTGATGCCCCGTCCGCCGAACACATCGCCGAAACCACCCGCATGGCGGCCGACGTGGTGCGACGCTTCGGGCTGACGCCGAAGGCGGCACTGTTGTCGCATTCCAACTTCGGCTCCAGCAGCGCACCTTCGGCACAGAAGATGCGCGATGCGCTGCAGATCCTGTTCGAACGTGAACCGAACCTCGAGGTCGAGGGCGAGATGCACTCCGACGCGGCTATCTCCGAGCAGATACGCGAGCGCATTTTCCCGAACTCACGGCTCAAGGGCAGCGCCAACCTGCTGGTCATGCCGGACCTGGACTCGGCCAATATCGCCTTCAACCTGATCAAGGCGCTGGGCGACGGCGTGAACGTCGGCCCGATCCTGGCCGGCGTGGCCAAACCCGCTCACGTGTTGACACAATCGGCAACCGTGCGCGGTATCGTCAACATGAGCGCGATCGCGGTGGTGGATGCGCTGGATTACGCGGCCACCCGGGAGGCCGCGGCAGACTAGGCGGAGTAACTCGGCCAGGCGATTAGCGCAATGCTGTCGCCAGTGCCGGCCGTGCGGCATGTGCGGCGTATCGAACCAATGTACGGTGTGATCGCCAAGTGCGAGCTCTTCGCCGTCGGCCAGAGCGTGCGGCGGCTTGTCGGAAAAGTCGCTGATCGAGACCATTGCCGCGACGTGGCTGCAAACGGGCTCGGCGTTCGGGGCGACCGCGAGGAACTCATTGAGCGCGCCGCATTCATCAGCTTCGAAGTGCGACAGGCCCAGGAATCTCAAGCGCTCGGCGCTGAGGCGCGAACGCGGGCGATGCTGCATGCTTTCTACAAGTACTACCAGGAAACGGGGGAGATGTGGGCCTCGATCTACCGGGACAAGGATCGAATGGCATCGGTCGCGGAGGTCATGAAAGGCTTCGAGAACCATCTCGAAACTGTCGAGAAGGACTTGCGGTCCGCGTGGGCGCCACGCCGCTCAAAGCAGTTGCGCGCGTCCATCGCCCATGCGCTGCATTTTTCCACGTGGCAGTCCCTGGCTGCACTGGGTCTCAATGCTCGCGAAATGTCCGCGTTGGTGAGCACCTGGGTAGCCGCGAGCGCGTAGCAGTCTCGCCGAGAGAGCGGGATCGACTCAAATCAGTATCAAATCGTGCTTGAAGCGCCGCAATTTCCGATTGCCCTCTAACGCCTTCGGTTTTCGCCATTCTGCCTCACCCCTCGAATTCGCAGGGCGCGTAGGTATAGAGCACGGAGGACACCACTTCTTTCATCAACTGCTCGGTCGCAGCATCAATATCGAACGTAGAAAGTTCCGGCAGTGACTCGACCGGCTGCCCCGTGATGATCGGATAGAAGACCAGGGCTGTCAGCAGCACGCCTGTTCTGGACGCATGGTTACCATCGGAATGATGGAGCGCGAGAGACGGGGCCCGGAAGCTGACCTCGTCCCAGGCCAGCCCCACCGGCGCAACACAGGTGTTTTCACGGACCGCGATCCCCTTGTGGAGATCCCAGAGGGTCTGCCCTTCCCAGGTATTTCCTTCCCGCGGATGCTCGGGAAACATGATCGGCGTCGCACCCTGCTGCTTGCTTCCCCTGATCCAGTACTCGGCGGCATCCGTTGGATAGCTGAACGCTCCCGTGGTCGAGTACTTCTGGGCCTGCAATATCACGTGAGTCCACGGCTCGCGTTCAATATCCTGCTCGCTAAACCCGTCGTTGACCCGGTCATCGAGGAAACCGCCGCTCGATGATAAGTAGACGTCGATGGGCTTGTCGGGTTGGCCGAGAGCCAGGAGATCCGCCAGGACCGGATAAAGCGCCGACGCGTGACTGTTGCCCATCAGCAGTATTTTGTACGCGCCCGCATCCGAGTTATCCACGAGGGGATTCGACTCTGCGTACCTGTCCAGCGCGCCCGGACCCGCAATGCCTCCGGTGCCAGTTGCGCCCGGTGCCTGCCCACTGTCGCCTCCACAACCGGACAGCGATATTGCTGCGACAAGCAGGAACAGCCTGGTCATGACGATCATTCGGACTCCCCCGGGGACTTCACGACATTCAGATCGCAAAAGGGGGTGAATGGTTCCGTCGAATCGCGACCGGAGGGTCCCATGAGACGGTGGAATTCGCCTCACTCGCTTCGCGAGCGCTGCCTGCGAGGCGTCCTCGAGTCAAAGATTGACGATGCCCTTGGCGGTGGACGGGCCCAGGTCGGCAAGTTTGTCGTCATGGATTTCAAGCAGGCGCCTTGCAGCCTGCCGGATCCGTTCTTTGGGGACCGATTCCCAGGCGCTTGCGTCTGCGGGCCATTTGCCATCCGGTAGAAGCTCGGACATACCTTCGACGACGTACCAGTTTGCAAGCGGGTGCGGGGCGTTCTCGACGCGGTTGGCCGCTTTTGTAAACTGCGCAAGCAACCGGTAGGTCCCTACCTCCGAATACGCCAGTTCGGTCAGTTTGCCACGGTATTCGAGATCAGCAGGCTGCAACTCAGGGTAAAGCCCGAAATCGACGTAATGTCGTGCTTCATGCTTCAGGAACGACAGTTTGAAACGCTCGGAATCGAGGTCGTAATGCCGGCAAATACAGTACAGACCGTCCTTCTTGGCCCAGCCGCCGGTACTGGCCATTCCAAAGGCCGCAAAGTTCGACCACCCGTAGGACACGAAATCGTCCATGTAGTTGAGCTCGATGTCGTAGGTGCCGTCCGTCAGCTCCACAGACTCGACAGCCGTGTTGTTACTTGTCCAGATCATCAAGTCGAGTAGCGGCGGCGTGCGTCCACTCTGCGCGAAATAGCCCTCCCCACGGATAAATGCCTCGACGTTCTCAAACAATGTGTCTTCGTCCTCGAGTGCGCTCGCGAATCCGCGCTCGATCAACATGTCGTCCAGGCGACCCTTGAGGCGTTTTTCGAGTACATCGAGCGGAGCCTCTTGCATCAATGCGTCGAGCCAGTAGGCCTGGAACAGCTCAGCGATTTCACGCACGACAGGACTCTCGATGCGAGCCAGGTCCAGTCCGTCAGTCCGATCATTGAAGCGGCGCTCGAACCTGTCCACGAGCATCATCGAGCCACGGTCGTCGGGCTCGCTGGCAAACAGGTCGACTGCGCCGCTCACATCGCCGGCAAAGACCATTTTCAGGTAGGCACTGAGGACGGGCGTCATCTGCCCATGTTGGGCCTGGGCCGGACCGGACACGGCAATGCACGCCAATAACGCGATCAGGGCAGTCGCCACGATGCGCGGGGAACATACTTTCTTGATCATTACCTGGATTCTCGCTGTTGGCTGTTGCGCCAAATATGCGAGCGCCGCTGGGAGAAAGGCCAGAGGTATTCGATCACAGCGACGATTCCTCGGCTTACGGGAACGGTTATCGGTGAATGGGAGACGAATGGGACGCTTCAGGGCGCCTCGGGCATCAGCGATTCGACGACGTCCCTGTACCCACGACTCGAGCGGATTTCCTGCCCGTCCTGCAGCTTGATCCAGAATTGTCCCTTGGTCGGGCCCGAGACGGAGACGATTTGGTCCCGATTCACGATCACTGAGCGGTGGACACGCACGAACGCGCCCTCGCCCAATGCCTTCTCGTAAGAACTGATCGTCCCGTGCTTCAGGTAACTTCCGGAGCTGGTACAAAGCTCGACGTAGTCGCCACTGGCTTTGATGCAGGCGATTTTCGCGAGATCGAGTTTGAAGACCTGGTTGCCCTTGGTGACGCTGATCGTCTCCATTCCGGTCGTCCCTGCGGGCGCCGGGACCAGCGAGCGGCCGGTCAACTGCAGGTATAACAGGCTCCACACCAGGTACAGTAATACGAAATACAATCCGTCCTGAAGCAGACTGCGCAAGGGCAGATCACCGATTTCGTAGCCAAGCAGGCCGAAAGTAATCGGATTGACCACGAGCGCCGAAACCAGGGCGCCCAGAAACGACAATCCGACGATCAATAGCAACCTCCGCCCGAATCCCGACGGAAATCGATTGTCGTAGACCGTCTTGATGAGATACGAGAAGCCGAAGCCGACCAACGGGCTGTACAGGTTACGGACCACTGCAACCTGTACATGTCCATACGTGAGTCCGTACAGAAACAGGGCGATCGCTGCGACCACCCAGAAGGTCACATGGAATATCCAGAAATTACGGCCTAAGCGGTTCACTGGGTTGCTGGACCTGTCAGCTATCGACAAATTATTTCGCGAAGCACCAGAGGATGCCGCATCCGCGGCCAGTGGGCTAGTTAACGGGCTCCACGAACAGCTTGCCGGTTACCCGATCTGTTGAGTTTTGCGGTGCAGCGAGGCTGCCTCGGACGATCCTCTCCCGGCACCCTCAAGAACGCGTCAACCATGACACAGTCAAACGCAGAGGAAGCACCCTGATATCGTCAATTTCCCTTATACCCTCATGCCCTGATTCAGGGGTACGGTCGAATTACTGCCAGAGGGTTTGAATCGTGGCCCATACAACGCTCAGAACAAGTTACTCCGCTCTGACCGACCGGCTGAACCGCTTCCCGCAGGGCGCACCTCCTTCCGACCTCCTGTTCAAGATTTTGTCGATGCTGTTCAGCGAGGAAGAAGCTGGCCTGGTTTCACTGATGCCGATCAAGCCATTTACCGCAGAAAAAGCCAGCCGTATCTGGAAGAAGAACCTCGCCGAAACGCAGAACATACTGGATGAGTTGGCCGACAGGGCCATCCTGGTTGATTTCGAGCAGAACGGTGAAACCGTTTATGCGCTGCCGCCACCGATGGCCGGTTTCTTTGAGTTTTCGCTGATGCGTGTCCGCGATGATATTGATCAGAAACTATTAAGCGAACTATTTCATGAGTACATGAATGTAGAGGAGGACTTCATCAGGGAGTTGTTTACCCGCGGTGAAACGCAGTTGGGGCGAACCTTCGTACGTGAACCTGCTTTGTCCGAGAAAAACGCACTGCACGTGCTGGACTATGAACGGGCCAGCGAAGTGATTGAAACAGCAAGCCATATTGGTGTGGGACGCTGTTACTGCCGGCACAAAATGGAGCATATGGGCAAGGCCTGTTCGGCACCTCAGGATATTTGCATGACCTTCAACACCACCGCGTCCTCGCTTACAAGACATGGTGCTGCGCGTGAGATCGACAAGAAGGAATGTCAGGACTTGTTACAACAAGCCTATGACAACAACCTGGTGCAGTTCGGCGAGAATGTACGCGAGAGTGTCAATTTTATCTGTAATTGCTGCGGCTGTTGTTGTGAGGCAATGATCGCCGCACGCCGTTTTGCAATTCTCAACCCTGTGCACACGACGAACTTCATCCCGGCGATAGACGAAGAAACCTGCAATGGCTGCGGCAAATGCGTCAATGTTTGCCCGGTCGACGCGATGACCCTGGTTTCAGCCCATGACCCGGACAAGCCCAGGATGAAAATGGCGCGGTTGAACGATGAGCTTTGTCTGGGTTGCGGCGTATGTATACGCAGCTGTAACAAGCACAATAGCCTGTCTTTGGAGTCGCGTCCGAAGCGAGTTCTTACGCCATTGAATGGAACACACCGGGCGGTCGTCATGGCCATTGAGCGCGGCAAACTACAGAACCTGATTTTCGATAACCAGGTCTTGTGGAGCCACCGTGCCATGGCCGGGGTTCTCGGTGTGATCTTGAATCTGCCGCCAATCAAGCAGGCTTTGGCAAGTGAACAGCTCAAGTCCCGCTATCTGGAAACGCTAATAAGGTATACAAAGCATTAGGAGGGTGGGATTCAGCTCGCTCGCTGCGCGAACTCCCTGCCGACAAGCCGGATCTCGAAGCCGTTTTTCGGCCCAGCACGGGATTTCCGGGAATATCCGAAAAACTACTCGCCGTGACCGCAAACCCGCGTAATTGACAGGATTATCGGTAGTTTGGCGGCAACGTCATGTCACGCGTTTCCCGCCCGGGGACAGCAAGACTTGACAGGTAGAATCCATTTTGTTAATATAATCAGGTAGTTATATCACCCCTCGGGCAAAACGCTGGCCAGACACCGTATCCGGCCGCAGTTGCTGTTGCGCAACCACGATTCGACCGCCCGAAAAACGCTGCCACCAACCGAAGTCTGACCAGCGCCGGAACACGTCATTGCCTGGTACCGGACCCAACTATCGGAGGACACATATGCATTCAGCCCAGCCCTTCCAGATCGAAACCGTCGAAACCTGCCGCACACCTCACGGGCATGCCGAAGACGATTGGTGCCGGTATATTCTCGCGAACAGTCAGTCTCGCGTGGTCGGCCGTTACCGCGGCTCGCTGTCGCAAACACGCCGCAATGCGCAGGCTCTCGCCGACAAGCTGAATCGCCGCCTTCTCAACGGCTATTCGCCGTGGGCAACACAGTCGCAAAAGAGCAAGAAGTCGAAAGCGAAAAAAGCGGCGAAGGCGGCAGCTAGAACGCCACACGGCAAGCGAACTGCCTGACAGAGACTTGCGATCCCATTAGGGCGCAGCGATGCATGCTGCTAGAACACTCATGGTGCGAAGCCACCGAATAGTTCAAGACACCGTGTATTGGGGACCCGGTTACGCCAGGATTGGCGGCACGCCAGTCAACAAGGTCTACGCGTTCACGCTGAACGGCGAATAAGGCAAGCAATCCAAACAGTAAACCCGGCGGTTAACCCGCCGGGTTTTCTTGTTTGTCTTTCGAGGAACGCGGGCCTCCAGGCAACTGGCCTCTCCGCAGCGCCGGACGGCAATGACGAAAGGCCCCATAAAGGGGCCTTTCGATCTGATACGTCGGTTGGACGACCCTAGGCCGCCTTGCCTTTCGCCAGGGCGTGTACATCGGAAGTCGTCAGTCGCTGGCCGCCGATGGCCCAGTCGCCGCTTTCGAATTCCTTGATACGAACCCAGGTGACCGGGCGCATGCTTTCGCCCTCGACGGCGACCATCGCCTCGGTGACTTTCTCGATCAGGGTTTCTTTCTGATCAGGCGTGAATACGTTCTTGATTACGTCGATTGTTACGAGTGGCATGGTTTTACTCCTACATCAAAAATTTGTTGGTTGGCTTTCTTCGGCGGCCCGCACTGCACCGCCAGTGAAATCATTCTTGCGCCATCGGGCCTTCCGGGCTTGGAGGATTCGTGGAGATTTCATGGAGTTTTCTAGGCGTCCCGACAGGACTGTTTTATGCTCTTCTCCATGATCTATGCCTTTGGATCCATCGAACTCGACCTGGCCAAAGTCGAGCTGCGCGACAACGGTGAACCTCGCTCCATCGAGCCCCAGGTGTTCGCGCTGATTGCCTACCTCGCGGAACACCGCGATCGCATGGTTTCGAGGGACGAATTGTTCGAGAAGCTGTGGGAAGGCCGGGTCGTGAGCGACTCGGCGCTGGCCAGCCGGATCAAATCGGCGCGCCGGGCGCTGGGCGATGACGGTCGAACCCAGGCGATCATCAAGACGGTGCACGGCCAGGGACTGCGCTTCATCGCTGACGTGCGGGTACAGCATGCCCCGGTCGTCGCAACCCCACCGGCTGTCAGCGAAGAGCCGGAGAGGAGCGCTCCCGGAGCCACGCCCGATGCCGCATCCCGGCCGTCGATCGCGGTCCTCCCCTTCCGCTCGACAGGTGCCACCGGGGACTGGGCCACCATCGCCGACGGGTTGCCGCACGACCTGATCACGGAACTGGCCCGGCTTCGCTGGCTTTTCGTCGTGGCGCGAGGTTCCTCCTTCCGGCTCCGCGGTGACGACCCGGACCCGCGCGAGGTCGGACGATTGCTGGGTGTCCGCTACTGCCTGTCGGGCGCCGTCGAGGTCTCCGGCAATCAGCTGGTCGTAACCGCCGAGCTCGTTGATACCGGGGGTGGCGATGTCGTATGGGGAGAGCGCTACACGGGCAACGTGCAGGATGTCCACGCGATGCGCGACGAGATTCGCGCGAGTATCCTGGCATCGCTGGAAATCCAGATCCCGCTGCACGAGGCCGGAAGGGCGCGGCTGACATCGCCAGACAACCTCGATGCATGGTCGGCCTATCATCTCGGGCTGCAGCACATCTATGGCTTCAACCGACGGGACAACGCGCTCGCGGCGGAGTTTTTCAGCCGGGCCGTCGACCAGGACGCCACGTTCGCCCGGGCACATGCAGGCCTGTCTTTCGTGCACTTCCAGACGGCGTTCCTGCGCCAGGCCGACGATATCGCCGACGCCATCCGGCAGGCACGCGAGTGCGCGCAGCGCGGCGTTGACCTGGACCCGCTGGACCCGTTCGTCAATTTCACCATGGGCCGCACATACTGGCTCGAGGGCGACCTCGACCGATCGCTTTCCTGGCTCGAACGCGCGACCTCGCTGAGCCCGAACTACGCGCAGGGAATCTACGCGCAGGCGTGGACCGAGCTTATGGCAGGTACCACGGACAGCGCCCGCCACCACGTGGACCTTGCGATGCAGTTGAGTCCACTCGATCCTCTCTATTACGCGATGCTCTCGTTGCGAGGCCTGACGCATATCGCCGCCGGAGACGACCAGGTCGGGGCAGAATGGGCCGAGCGCGGCGCACGTGCGCCCGGCGCGCACGTGCTGATCGCGATGATCGCAGCCGCCGCACAGGCGCTCGCCGGCGACGGCGAGAAGGCACGCCGTTGGGCGGCCGAGGTGCGCAGCAGGAACCCGGCTTTGACTCGTAACGACTTCTTCGGCGCATTCCCGATGAAGTCGGAGGCCATGCGCACGCGAGTCACGGCCGCTCTCGAGTCGCTCGGGTTCTAGGGTTTCCACGGACACCGGCTTGGCCGGCAAGGAGGGTGGGATTCAGCTCGCTCGCTTCGCGAGCGCCTGCGGCGGCTGCGCGGCTGCGCCGGTCGAACAGGGTCCGAAGTCCTCAACCACTCTCGGCGAGAAAAACAAAAAGGGCCACGAGGGCCCTTTTTGTTTTTCTGGCGGAGAGGGTGGGATAGCCGCTGCGCGGCGCCGGAGGCGGCTGCGCCGCTGCCCGGCTCGAACAGGGTTCGAAGTCCTCAACCACTCTCGGCGAGAAAAACAAAAAGGGCCACGAGGGCCCTTTTTGTTTTTCTGGCGGAGAGGGTGGGATTCGAACCCACGGTACGGGAGAACCGTACACCTGATTTCGAGTCAGGCCCATTCGACCACTCTGGCACCTCTCCTCAATTCCGCATTTTCGTTTGGCGAGACGCCCTTCGGGCGTCGTACACCTGATTTGACTCGTCGCTTCGCTCCTCGCCCCTGCGGGGCGCCTGCGGCGTCTGTCGCGCAACTGCGTCGCGCTCGGTTGACTCGTCGCTTCGCTCCTCGCCCCTCCGGGGCGCCTGCGGCGTCCAAACCGGCTGCGCCGGTTTGTCGAGTCAGGCCCATTCGACCACTCTGGCACCTCTCCATTCCGCATTGTCGTTTGGCGAGACGCCCTCGGGCGTCGTACACCGATTGACTCGTCGCTTCGCTCCTCGCCCCTCCGGGGCGCCTGCGGCGTCCAAACCGGCTGCGCCGGTTTGTCGAGTCAGGCCCATTGACGGCGGGCATCCTGCCCGCCGCCCTGCGGGCGCCTGCGGCGTCCAAAATCGCTCCCGGCGATTTTGTCGACCACTCCGGCACCTCCTGGATGCTGCAGTGCGGGGTCGGGATTGTACGCACCTGGCACAAACTTTAACAGCATGGACCACGACAAAGACGGTAAAATCCCCACATAGCGCCGGGCCGGCGACAGCGCAGCGGGGGGAAACACTGCCTGTCCGATCGGTCGAACCATAAAGCGATGCAACACGGAGACTGCGTTTGCGCCTGTTGCTCTACATAACAATTGCGGCACTGCTAGGCACCTGTTCGTCGCCGCCTCCCCTCCTCGACCAGGTTCTGGAACTCGGGGAACTGCGGGTGGTTACACGCGACAGCCCGGTGTCGTATGTCGAAGGGCCCGACGGGCCTTCGGGTCCCGAGTTCGACCTGGTGCAGCGCTTTGCCGACGAGCTCGGTGTCGAGCTGGTCATCGAAACCGTCGACAGCATTTCCGAGATCGTTCCCTACGTGCTTTCCGGAAAGGCCCACATGGCCGCCGCGGGCCTCTCGATTACGGAGTCACGGCGCGAGTACCTGCATTTTGGTTATCCGTACGAGACGGTCGACATGCACCTCGTGTACAAGCTCGGCACCGGCAAGCCGAGAGACATCGAGGACGTCGTCGGTCGACCCATCGAAGTCATGGCAGGCAGCAGTCACGCCGACATGCTGCAGGCCCTGTCGAGCGTGCACCCGGAACTCGAATGGACGGAAAACGCCGACGCCGAGGTGACCGATCTGCTCGCCAAGGTGGCCAATGAGGAAGTCGATTTCACGATCGCGGACAGCACGGAGTTCAACATCCAGCGGCACTTCCATCCTGACCTGCGCGTCGCACTCGACCTCGAACTCGGCGACCCGATCGCCTGGGCGTTTCCGAGGGGCGCCGGCGACAGCCTCCTGGCCCGCGCCGACAGGTTCCTGATCGATGCCGATCGCGAAGGCTACCTCGCGCGTGTCCACGAACGCTACTACGGGCACACCAAGAAGTTCGACTACGTCGGCACGCGGAACTTCATCCGCCATTACGAAAGCCGCCTGCCGCGATACCGGCAGATGTTCGAGGAAGCCGGCGCCGAGTGGGGCGTCGACTGGCGGCTGCTCGCCGCTATTGGCTACCAGGAGTCGCACTGGCGCTCCGGCGCCGTCTCGCCCACCGGCGTCCGCGGCATCATGATGCTCACGGAAGATACGGCCGACTTCCTCGGAATCGACGATCGCGTGGATCCGAAGAACAGCATTTTCGGCGGGGCCCAGTACTATGCCCGGCAGACCGAGCGCGTCGCCGACACCGTGGATGAGCCGGATCGCACCTGGATGGCGCTGGCCGCGTACAACGTGGGCTTCAACCACCTCAAGGACGCGCGCAAGATCGTGGAGTGGCAGGGCGGCAATCCGGACATCTGGGTCGACGTGTCGAAAGCACTGCCCTTGCTCGCGCAGCGCAAGTGGTACTCCAAGGTACCCTATGGCTACGCGCGCGGCTGGGAGCCCGTGCTCTACGTCAATAACATCCGCAGTTACTACAACATCCTGAAATGGCTCACCGCGAACGACGAATCCGGGAACCCTGAAGGCCTGGAAATGCCGCAGGAAGAATTGCCCGAGCCTGACGTCGTCGAAGACGAGCGAGAAATCACCGAGACCTGAACGCCCGGGATCGCGCCGGTAGGAGCGGTTCTCGAACCGCGATTGATCGCGCGCCGAGGCGCGCTCCTACAGGGAGCGCTTCGACTCGAAGAACGTCTTCAGTACCGCCCCGCACTCCTCAGCGAGTACGCCGCCGTTGATCTCGAAACGGTGATTGAAAGACGGGCTGTCGGACAGGTCGATCGCGCTGCCGGCGGCGCCCGCCTTGGGGTCGTAGGCGCCGAATACCAGCCGCTCGATGCGCGCCTGCACCAGGGCGCCCATGCACATGGCGCAGGGCTCCAGCGTCACGTAAAGCGTTGCGCCGGTCAGCCGGTAGTTGCCCTTTTGACGCGCCGCCTGCGCGCAACGCCACGATCTCTGCGTGCGCGCTCGGATCGCTGTCGGCCTCGCTGCGGTTATGGCCCCGGGCGACGATCTCGCCGCCGGCAACGACCACGGCACCGACGGGAACCTCACCCGCATCGGCGGCAATTTCCGCCTCCGCGAGCGCGGCGCGCATGTGGCCCAGGTCCGTCTCCGACCAGGCCGCCATCTACTCCCACTCGATCGTTGCGGGCGGCTTGCCGGAGATGTCGTAGGTCACACGGGAAATGCCCTCGACCTCGTTGATGATGCGCAGGCTCACATGCTCGAGGAATTCGTACGGCAGCCGGGCCCAGCGTGCCGTCATGAAGTCGATTGTCTCCACGGCGCGCAGCGCGATCACGTAGTCGTAGCGGCGCCCGTCACCCATCACGCCCACCGACTTCACCGGCAGGAACACGGCGAAGGCCTGGCTGACCTGGTCGTAGAGATCGTGCTTGCGCAGCTCGTCGATGAAGATGTCGTCCGCGAGCTGCAGTTTCGCCGACGAATTCGCGCTTCACCTCGCCGAGTATGCGCACGCCGAGGCCGGGGCCCGGGAACGGATGGCGGTACACCATCTCGTGCGGCAGGCCGAGTTCGAGTCCGATCTTGCGGACCTCGTCCTTGAACAGCTCGCGCAGCGGCTCGACCAGCGACATGCGCATGTCCTCCGGCAGCCCGCCGACGTTGTGATGCGACTTGATGACGTGCGCCTTGCCGGTCGAAGCCCCGGCCGATTCGATCACGTCCGGGTAAATGGTGCCCTGGGCAAGCCACTCGATGCTCTCGAGCTTGTGCGCCTCCTCGTCGAACACCTCGATGAACCTGGCGCCGATGATCTTGCGTTTCTGTTCCGGGTCGCTGACGCCTTCGAGCGCATCGAAGAAGCGGTCCGCCGCGTTGACGCGAATCACGCGCACGCCGAGATGGTCGGCGAACGTGTCCATGACCTGGTCGCCTTCGTTGTGGCGCAGCAGGCCGTGGTCGACGAATACGCAGGTCAGCTGGTCGCCGATCGCCTCGTGCAGCAGCGCCGCAACCACCGACGAATCGACGCCGCCGGACAGGCCCAGCAGGACCTGGCCGTCGCCGACCTGTTCGCGCACCCGCGCGATGCTGTCCGCAACGATGTTGCCCGGCGTCCAGTCGCCCGCGCAGCCGCAGATGTCGTGCACGAAACGCTCCATGATGGCCTGGCCCTGCAGCGTGTGCGTGACCTCCGGGTGAAACTGCACACCGTAGAAATGCCGGCTACGGTCTTCCATGGCCGCGAGCGGCGAGTTCTTGCTGCTGGCGGTCGCCTCGAAACCGGGCGGCAGCGCTTCGACGCGATCGCCGTGACTCATCCAGACCTTCAGGAGCGGCGGCCCGGTCTCCGTATCGTTGAGCCCGCCGAGCAGCCCGGAGTCGCCCGGCGTCGATCTCGGCATAGCCGAACTCGCGATGCGAGGATGCCTCGACCTTGCCGCCCAGCTCGGCCGCCATGGTCTGCATGCCGTAACAAATGCCGAGCACGGGCACGCCGAGTTCGAAGACCGCGTGCGAGACGCGCGGCGGCTTGTCGAGGTTCACCGACTCGGGTCCGCCGGACAGGATTACGCCGGACGGCGCGAACGTGCGGATAGCGTCGTCGTCCATGTCCCAGGGGTGTATCTCGGAATAAACGCCGCGCTCGCGCACGCGGCGCGCGATAAGCTGCGTGTACTGGCTGCCGAAATCGAGGATCAGCAGCCGGTGTGCGTGGATGTCCTTGCGCGGGGCGCTGGTAACGCTTGCAGGCTGGCTCATGAGTCGCTGCGGAATGTGCGGTAGTTCGGCGCTTCCTTGGTGATCGTCACGTCGTGCACGTGGCTCTCTTTCATGCCGGCGCCGGTTATGCGCACGAACTGCGGCTTGCTGCGCATTTCCTCGATCGTGCTGCTGCCGGTGTAGCCCATGGCCGCGCGCACGCCGCCGATGAGCTGGTGCACGATCGCGATCAGGCTGCCCTTGTAGGCCACGCGACCCTCGATGCCTTCGGGCACGAGCTTCTCCAGTTCTTCGGTCGCGTCCTGGAAATAGCGATCGGAAGAACCGTGCGACTGCCCCATCGCGCCGATCGAACCCATGCCGCGATAGGACTTGTAGGAGCGGCCCTGGTACAGCTCGACTTCGCCGGGCGATTCCTCGGTGCCGGCGAACAGACCACCGATCATCACCGAATAGGCGCCGGCGACCAGCGCCTTGGCGATATCGCCGGAGTAGCGGATGCCGCCATCGGCGATCAGCGGTACGCCCGTCTTCTTCAGCGCGTCGGCAACCTCGGCGACGGCGGAGATCTGCGGCACACCGACACCGGCCACGACGCGCGTCGTGCAGATCGACCCGGGGCCGATACCGACCTTGACGCCGTCGGCACCGGCCTTGACCAGCGCTTCTGCCGCATCGCCCGTAACGATGTTGCCGCCGATGACCTGCATGTCCGGGTACTTCTGCTTGATTCGCGTTACGCGGTCCAGCACGCCCTTCGAGTAACCGTGCGAGGTATCGACGACGAGCACGTCGACGCCGGCCGCGACCAGCGCATCGACGCGCTCGTCGGAGTCATAACCGGTGCCGACGGCGGCCCCGACCCGCAGGGCGCCGCTCGAATCCTTGCAGGCACGCGGGAAGTCCTTGGCTTTCTGGAAGTCCTTGGCTGTGATCATGCCCTTGAGCTCGAAGTCCTCGCCCACGACCAGGACCTTTTCGATGCGGTGCTGGTGCAGCAGTGACACGACCTCTTCCTCGTCCGCGCCCTCCGCCACCGTGACCAGTCGCTCCTTTGGCGTCATGACCGACGACACCGGGGCGTCGAGCTTGGTTTCGAAGCGCAGGTCGCGGCCGGTCACGATGCCCACCGTCTGGTTCTGGCGGACGACCGGAACGCCGGAGATGCCCATCGCGCGGGTGAGGTCGATGACTTCGCGAATCGTCATGTCCGGTGTCACGGTAATCGGGTTTCGCACGATGCCGCTCTCGAACTTTTTCACGGTGTGGACCTGCCGCGCCTGCTCCTCGATCGTCATGTTCTTGTGGATGACGCCGATACCGCCTTCCTGGGCGAGCGCGATCGCAAGCCGGGCTTCGGTCACCGTGTCCATGGCGGCGGACAGGATCGGGATGTTCAGGGTTATTTCGGCGGTGAGCCGCGTACTGAGATCGACCTCGCGCGGGAGAACCTCCGAGTAGCCGGGCTGCAGGAGGACATCGTCGAACGTCAGTGCTTCCTTGGCGATGCGCATGGTCTGTTTCGCGTCTCTTGGTAGGGTTAAACGGTCAATTGTACGCCGCTCTAATTTCCGGCACTAGCTTGGACTGATCGGCTATACTCGCGACCATGGAAAACTCGGGTCAGGCGACCGCGATCACGGTCAGCGAGCTGAACCGCCAGGCCAGGACCCTGCTCGAGCGGGGCATCGGCCGGCTCTGGGTCGAAGGCGAAATCTCCAACATCTCGCGGCCGGCCTCCGGCCACCTCTACTTCCGGCTCAAGGACGAGTCAGCGCAGATCAGCGCGGCCCTGTTTCGCAACCGCCAGCGCGGCCCGACCCACGCATTCAAGAACGGCGATCACGTCCTCGCTTACGGCCAGGTCAGCCTGTACGAAGCGCGCGGCGACTACCAGCTCATCGTCGAACACATCGAGGCAGCCGGTGAGGGTGTGCTGCAGCGTCGCTACGAGGCACTGAAGAAAAAGCTGGCCGCGGAAGGCCTGTTCGACGATGACCGCAAGCAACCGCTCCCCGCGCTGCCACGGCGTATCGGCGTCATCACCTCGCCCAGCGGCGCGGCAGTGCGTGATGTCCTGAGCGTTCTCCGCCGCCGCTTTCCGTTCGTGCCGGTCGTCATCTACCCGGCCTCCGTGCAGGGCGACGCGGCGCCTGCGGAGCTGATCGCCGCCCTGCAGACCGCAATCCGCCGCGACGAATGCGACGTGCTGATCCTGACGCGGGGCGGTGGCTCGCTGGAGGACCTGTGGGCCTTCAATGACGAACAGCTCGCACGCGCCATCGCGGCGTGCCCGGTACCCGTCGTGAGCGCCGTCGGTCACGAAGTGGACTTCACGATTGCGGATTTCGTCGCCGACGTGCGTGCGCCGACCCCGTCGGGCGCCGCCGAACTCGTGGTGCCGGATCGCAGCGACTGGCTGCGCGCCGTCGATACCATCGCGACGCGCATCGCGCGCCAGGGCCGGCGGATCCTCGAGAACAAGGCGCAGGCGCTCGACTGGCTCGGGCGGCGCCTCGTCACGGCAAGCCCGGCGGCACGGGTCGCGCGGCAGCAGGACCGGTTGCGTGAAAACCTCGGCCGACTGGCCGCCGCCATGCGGCACGAGCTGCACGCACGGGGCAGCCGGCTGTTCACATTCAACCGTGCGCTATTGCAGGTGTCTCCCGCCGTGCGCGTGCAACGCGCCGTCGGCCGCGCCGCGCAACTTAGCCAGCGCCTCGCCAGCGCAGGCCGGAACCGCATCGCGGACGCCGATCACCGTTTGCGGCTGACCGCGAGGGCGCTGGATGCCGTGAGCCCGCTCGCAACGCTCGACCGCGGCTACGCGATCGTCACCGATTCCGCCACCGGGAAGGCACTCACGCGCGCATCGCAGGTCAAAAAAGGCGACGACGTTCGTGCGCGGCTCGCGCACGGCGAGTTGCTGGCAAAGATCACCGGGATCGTGAATGACCAGGATTAGAACGGCCGCTGTTCTGCTCGGCATCCTGTGCGCCTCCGCAGCCTCCGCAGCCTCCGCGGCGCCGCAGCATGCGCCGTGGCCGGGCGGCATCGCCATCATCGACGTCGGTCCCGCCGAAGCGCCACGCCCGGTCGTCGAGTTCGATGAGCGCCGCGTCCTGGTCGCGAAGGACGGCGATCGCTGGCTGGCAGCCGTGGGTATTCCGCTCGATGCGCCGACCGGGCAGCTGTCGATCCGCGTCAATACGGCACGCGACGTTGCTTTCGAGGTGCGCGAACACGCATACAGCGAACAGCGCCTGACAGTAAAAAACAAGAAATACGTGAGCCCCGATGAAGCGCAGCTCGAGCGAATCGGCCGCGAGCGCAGCATCATCGATGCAGCGCTGCGCAACTGGCGCGATATCGACGTCGATGCCCTCGCCCTGGCCGCGCCGGTGGACGGCCCCCGCAGCTCGAGCTTCGGCCTGCGGCGCTTTTTCAACGACCAGCCCCGTGCACCGCACAAGGGCATGGACATCGCTGCGTCCGAGGGAACCGTGATCACCGCACCCGGCAGGGGTGTCGTCACGGCGACCGGTAACTATTTCTTTAATGGCAAGACCGTTATCATCGACCACGGTCAGGGCTTCGTAACCATGTACTGCCACCTCAGCGAGATCGGCGTAAATGAGGGGCAGCAACTGGAAACGGGCGACCCCGTCGGCGCCGTGGGCGCCACCGGCCGCGTCACGGGCCCCCACCTGCATTTCGGCACGTATCTCAACGGCACGGCGGTCGACCCGGCGCTGCTGTTACAAACTGTTACCCCGGCGGAGTGATGTTCCCGACCACTCGCAGGCATCATCCGTCGTCAAACATCTGCATTCAGCTGGAGATTTCCTGATGCGTTTACTATTTGTCGTTATTTTCCTTGCCGCCCTCCCCGGTTTCGCATCTGCCCAGGGCAATCGCGCCGGCGCATGGGAATGGTCCTTTGCCGCCATCTACCAGGATTCCGCGAGCAGCGGCGCCGAGGGCGGCTCGAACCTCAAGCTGGACAACGAGCTCGGACTCGGCATCAACTTCGGTTACAACTTCACCAACAAGCTCTATCTCGGCGGCGATTTCGAATGGCTGCGTCCTGATTTCTCGGCCACGCTGATCGAGGACGCTCCGGACGCGAGAAGCACGACCATCAACCACACGATGTCGCAGTTCAACGGCCGCATCAAGGGCACCCTGACCTTCCTCGAAAGCCCGTTGTCGCCATTCGTCGAGCTGGGCATAGGATGGTCGTACTTCGATTCGAACGTTGCCGACGGCCCGCCGATCACGGGCTGCTGGTGGCATCCGTGGTGGGGCTACATTTGTGAGAACTTCTATAGCACCTTCAGTTCGACCGAATTCAGCTATGGCGGCGCGCTCGGGCTGCGCTATATCCTGCGCGGCGGCATGACGCTGAAACTGAGCGTGAACCAGTACTGGTTGGACGTCGGTAATGCAGGCGGCGACCCGGAGCTCAATGCCGCGCGGCTCGAGTTCGGCTGGTCGTTCTGACGCAGGTTCGCGGTTCGAGAACCGCTCCTACGGGTAACCGTTTAGCCTGTAGGAGCGGGCCTGGGCCCGCGATCAGTCGCGGTTCGAGAACCGCTCCTACGGGTAACCGTTTAGCCTGTAGGAGCGGGCCTGGGCCCGCGATCAGTCGCGGTTCGAGAACCGCTCCTACGGGTAACCGTTTAGCCTGTAGGAGCGGGCCTGGGCCCGCGATCAGTCGCGGTTCGAGAACCGCTCCTACGGGTAACCGTTTAGCCTGTAGGAGCGGGCCTGGGCCCGCGACCGGTCGCGGTTCGAGAACCGCTCCTACTTGCTGAACCGGCCGGCGCTCTCCAGGAAATCACAGATCACCGGCCTGAACGCGTCCATGTCCACTAGGAACGCGTCGTGGCCCTGGATGCAATCGAGCTCCACGAGGTAGGTATCCTCGCAGACGCTCCTGATGCCGTCTGCGAGCTGGTGCTGCTGGTGGATCGGGAACAGGATGTCGGTCTTCGTGCCGATGACGAGGGCGCGCTGCAATTTCAGACGGCGGAAAGCAGCCTCCAGCGAGCCGCCGTGCTCGGCCAGGGAGAACAGGTCCGACGCCCGCGACAGGTACAGGTAACAATTCGCGTCGAACGTGCCGCTGAACTTGTCGGCATGGTTCTCCATGTAGGACTCGACGGAAAACTCGATGCGGAAGCGATCGTCGACAGGTCCGACGTCCGTAACGCGCTCGCGGCCGAAGCGTTTCTCCCATTCCTCCGGCGACCGGTAGCTGATCATGCCGAGCTTGCGCGCCAGGCGCTGGCCGGTGATCGGCGGATCGTCGAGATGGTAATTGCCGTCCTTCCATTTCGGATCGGAACGGATCATCTCGCGCTGTAACGAGCGTATCGCGATCGCCCACGGCAGCGGCCGCGCCGATGAGGAAATGGAGATGAACCCGGCGACCGCGTCAGGATGCTTCACGCACAGCGCGAGACCGCTCATGCCGCCCATCGAACAGCCGACGACCGTGTGCAGGCATTCGATACCGAGCCGCCGCACCACCTGGTAGGCGGCCTCCGCGACATCCTCGAGCGACAGCGTGGGAAAGGAAATACCGTAGCGCGTGCCGGTTTCCGGGTTTGTCGATGCGGGCCCCGTGGAGCCGAAGCAGCTGCCGAGCGAGTTGACGCAGATGATGTGGTACTTGTCGGTGTCGAGCGGCAGATCCTCGCCGATCATGTTTTCCCACCAGCCCGGCGTCGGATCCACGCCCGACGATGCGGCGTGGGCGGACGGCGACAGGCCCGTGAAGATCAGGATCGCGTTGTCTTTCGCCGCGTTGAGCTCGCCCCAGGTCTCGTAGGCCAGCGTCGGCGACTCCAGGTAGCCGCCACGATGCATCTTGAAGCGCCCCTCGAGGGTCATGAATTTGGTCGCCAGGGTCATCGCAGTTACTTCTTCACGTGCTTGATCAGTCGCTTGCGCCGCCGCTGCTGGCGCGGCGTCAGCTTGTTGCGCCGCCCCTTGTAGGGATTCTCGCCCGTCTTGAAGGCCAGGCGCACCGGCGTACCGCGTAGTTTAAACGCTTTGCGGAAGCGATTGATCAGGTAGCGCCGATACGATTCCGGCACGCTTTCCGTCTGGTTGCCGTGAATCACGATCACGGGCGGGTTGCGGCCGCCCTGGTGCGCGTACCGCAGCCGGATCCTGCGACCGCGGACCATGGGTGGCGGGTGCGCGGTCACGGCGCTCTCCAGTTCGCGCGTCAGCTCCGTCGTGGACAGGTCACGCATCGCCGCTTTGTACGCCCTCTCCACGGCCGGCAGCAGGTCACCGACCGCCGTACCGTGCAGCGCGGAAATCGTGATGCGCTCGGCGAAATCGAGGAACGGCAGTCGCCTGTCGAGTTGTTCGCGCACGTGCTTGCGCTGCTCTGCGCTCAGGCCATCCCACTTGTTGGTCACGACGACCAGCGCACGGCCGCGTTCCAGCACCAGTCCCAGCAGGCTGACGTCCTGCTCGGTGACGCCCTCGTGCGCATCCAGCACGGCGATGACCACCTGTGCCTGCTCGATCGCCTGCAGCGCCTTGACGATGCTGAACTTCTCGATCGCCGCCTGCACGCGCGCCCTGCGCCGGATCCCCGCCGTGTCGATGAGAACGTACTTGCGGTCGTTGCGCACGAAAGGCACTGCGACGCTGTCCCGGGTCGTGCCGGGCTGGTCGAACACCACCAGCCGGTCCTCGCCGAGCAGCCTGTTGATCAGCGTCGACTTGCCGACGTTCGGGCGGCCGATAACCGCGATGCTCAGCTCCTCGTCGTCCGGCTGCGCCTGCTCGTCCACATCGGCATCGACCTCGAACTCGGCGAGTACCGCTTCGATCAGTGCACTGACCCGGTCACCGTGTGACGCGGAGATCGCGTGCGGCTCGCCGATGCCGAGACTGTGAAAATCGCTTGCGGCGATGGCCGTGTCCTGGCCCTCGGCCTTGTTGACGGCCAGCCATACCCGCTTCGCGTGGCGGCGTGCCAGTTCGGCGACGTGCTGATCGGCAGCAGTGAGGCCCTCCCGCGCGTCGACCAGGACGATCGCCGCATCGGCCTCTTCCAGTGCGCGCACGGTCTGCCCGGCCATGCGTTCGTCGATACCTGTCTCGCCACCGGCAACGCCGCCGGTATCGATGACCAGGTAGGGGATGGGGCCGAGTTTGCCGAAGCCGTACTTGCGGTCGCGGGTCAGGCCCGGGTAGTCGGCGACCAGCGCGTCCCGGGAACGGGTCAGGCGGTTAAATAACGTGGACTTGCCGACGTTGGGCCGGCCGATCAATGCAATGACAGGGAGCATCGGGTATCACCGACACGCGCGCGTGTCAGGCGCCCTCGTCTTCGCTTTCCGCGATATCGGGGGCGCGCCGTTTATCGCGCTTCGGCTCCACGACAATCCAGGCACTGACGCTGCCGTCATCGGACTGCACGTACAGCCTGTCCGCCATGACCAGCGGCGTGCTGACGATCGCGCTCTTGCCGGCACGTACGCGCGCCGCCGGTTCGCCATCCACGTTCGAGAAGAAATGCAGGTAGCCTTCCAGGTCGCCCACGACCACCGTGGTGCGGAACGATACCGGCACGGTGGGCTCGCGGCGCAGTAGCGCATTCTGGCGCCACAGTTCGGTACCGCTGCGGCGGTTCAGGGCGACGAGTTCGCCGTTCTGCAGCGTGGAATACACGTTGTTCCAGTCGGCGGTCACCCCCGCGTACGTCGACAACTCGCGCGCCCACAGCACTTGCCCGGATTCCGCGGCGAGCGACGCGATGCGGCCCTGGTAACCCGACGCGTAGATATCCTGGCCGACAACGGCGATGTCACCGTCGATGTCGGACAGGCGATCGAGGTCGGAACGCCCGCTGGGCGGCGCCAGCATGCTGTCCCACTCCACGTCGCCGGTCTCCAGGTTGATTGCCATGACGCGGCCGTTGTCGAAACCGGTCACAATGGACTGCCCCACCTGCATGGGCGACGTCGAACCACGCATCGTCAGGGCAGGTGTCGACTGCTCGAGCGTCCAGCGCTCGGAGCCATCGAACACGGAAAGGGCCGTCAGCTTGTTGTCGACCGACTGCACCACGACGTACTCGTCATAGACCAGCGGCGTCGCCAGCGATTCGCCGGAGATGTAGGCGCGCCATCGCTCCATACCGTCTTCGGCGCCGAGCGCCACGACATAGCCGTCCGCCGCCACCACGACGACCAGGCCTTCGCCGACCCCCGGACCGGACGACAGTCCGATGTCGAGCTTGTTGCGCCAGACCTGCTTGCCTTTCTCCGGGTCGAGCGCGACGACGTTGCCGTTGACGCTGGCGGCATAGATGCGGTTGCCGTCCCCGACGGGGCGCAGCGCAACGCGCAGGAATTCGGCATCGGAACCGACCTTGGTGCTCCACAAGCGTTTGACCGGAACCCTGGCCTCGAACTCGATCAGCTCCGCCGGCTCCAGTTCCTCGTCGTCATCGCCGAACAGGCCGCAGGCGGAAAGCAATAACGCCGCGGACAGGGCCAGCAGATTGCGGCCTGTCGTTGTCACTCGCTGCCGTCCTCCGCGGCGGTTTCGGCTGCGGTTTCGGCTGCGGCTTCGTCAGCGGCTGCTCCCGTCGTTGCGGGCAGATCGAGGAGCTTCAGCTGGATCAGTCCCTGGTCGACGGTCGGCTGCGCTTCGCCCAGCGCCGCCTGGTACGCAGTCCGCGCCTCGTCGTAACGGCCAAGGGCCACGTAAGCGTCGCCGCGCTCTTCGGCGTAGAGCGCCGCGAAAGCCTCGTTGTCCTTGCCTTCCAGGAGACTCAGAACCTCCTCCGGCTTGCCCTGGTACAACAGGATTTTCGCGAGTCGCACGCGAGCGATATGCTGGAGATGCTCGAAGCCCCGCATCGCCAGCAACTCGTTCAGCGCCTGTGCCGCATCCTGGTCGCGGTTCTTGTCCATGTACAGGCGCGCCATCGCCAGCCTCGACTGCGCGGCGTAAGAGCTGTCAGCGTATTCGCCGTCAAGCTCTGCAGCAGCGGCTTCCGCCGCGTCCAGGTTGCCGTCGGTCACGTGCTCGGCGATCTCGTCATACAACGCCGACGCCGCGACCTCGGCGTTGAGGGCCTGGGTCCGGTAGAAATTGATGCCGAACAGGATGATCGCGCCGAGCGCGACACCGCCGATGACGTACCAGCCGTAGTCCGACCACCACGCCCGCATCTTCTCAATTTGTTCTTTTTCCGAAAGTAGATCGTCCACGAATACTGCCTTTACTAATGTCTGGCGCCAGCACCCGCTGCCGCCTTGTCCAGTTTCCTTGCGAGCGTCGCTACCGCCTCGTCGAGGGCGATATTCGACTGCTCGTCGCGCGTGCGCATCGGTTTCAGTCCGACGCTTCCCTCGGACAGCTCGCGCTCCCCGAGAATCAGTGCGTATTGCGCCTTGCTGTTGTCGGCGCGCTTCATCTGCGATTTGAAGCTCCCTCCGCCGAGATTCAGCTCCACTCGAATTCCCGCGATCGCATCACGCAGCTGCTCCGCGAGCCGGACTGCGCGCTGCAGAGTACCCTCGCCGACCGCGACGATGTAAACGTCGGCGGCCGCATCCGGCGTCTTGCCGCCGCAGGCCTCGAACAGTGCCACGAAACGTTCGATACCCATCGCCCAGCCCACTGCCGGCGTCGGCCGGCCGCCGAGCTTCTCCACGAGCCCGTCATAGCGCCCGCCGGAACACACGGCGCCCTGCGAACCCAGCGCATCGGTAACCCATTCGAACACGGTGCGATTGTAGTAATCGAGTCCCCTTACGAGCCGCGGGTTCAGCGTGTAACTGATCCCCGCCGCGTCGAGCAGTTCGCGCAGCTGCGCGAAGTGTTCGGCCGACTCCGTGTCCAGGTAGTCGAGCATGACAGGGGCGCCTTCGATGACCCCCTGCATATCCGGGTTTTTGCTGTCCAGGATCCTGAGCGGGTTACGCTCGAGGCGCCGAATACTATCCTGATCGAGCGTGTTTTTCACGCTGGAAAAATACTCGACGAGCTGCTCGCGGTAGCGCAGCCGGGCCTCCGGCGTCCCCAGTGAATTGAGCTCCAGGCTCAGCTTCGAGATACCGAGGCGGCGCCACATCCGCGCGCTCATGATGATGAGCTCGGCATCGATGTCGGGACCGGCATAGCCGAGCGCCTCGACGTTGAACTGGTGGAATTGGCGATAGCGCCCCTTCTGCGGCTTTTCGTAGCGGAACATCGGCCCGGCGGTCCAGAGTTTTTGCCGCTGGTTGTGCAGCAGGCCATTGGTGATCCCGGCACGCACCACGCTCGCCGTCGCTTCCGGACGCATCGTGAGACTCTCTCCGTTGCGGTCCTCGAACGTATACATCTCCTTCTCGACGATGTCGGTGACCTCGCCGATGGAGCGCTGGAACAGTTCCGTGTACTCGAGTATCGGCAGGCGGATTTCGTCATATCCGTAGGAATGCACGATCCCCTGCAATTCCTGCTCGAGGTATCGCCACGTCGCGGACACCTCCGGCAGGATGTCGTTCATTCCCCTGATGGCTTTGGGCTTCATGTGACTGTCCGGGACCGGGTCCGGTTACGTGCCGGAGATCGTGAGCCGCGCCGTGCGGCCGCGGCGATTGGCGGCCGGGATGATGAAGTCCTCGCCATTGACGCGAACCTCGACGTTGGTGGCATCGCCGAACAATACCGAGAGCGGCCCCGGACCGCTGACGTTGACCGTACGGCCGCTGCGGCCGAGCTGGAAGTACAGCCGCCGGCCCGACGCATCCATGATCTCGGTCCAGCAATCGCCGACGAAGGTCACCGACATCCGAACGTCGTTATCGCCTGCCGCGGGCACCATGGTCGGAGCCGCTGCAGGCTGGGCTGCTTCCTGCATCGTACTCACGGCCTGCTCCGGCTCGTCGGCCGGGGGCCGCGCCGGCACGTCGTCCGCAGGCGCCTGTTCCGCGCCCGGTTCCTCGACGACCGCGGCTTCTTCGGCGGCCTCTTCGGCCGCTTCTTCCGCGGTCCCTTCCGTTGATTCCGGCTCCTCCGGCGCGGGCTCCGCCGGTGTCGCCGCCGGCGAGGCGGCCGGCGCCGTGACTGCCGGCCCGGCTGGCGTCGCGAACGGCCGCTCGACCAGCAACCAGTAAGCCACGGCCAGCAATATCAGCACCGCGGCACCGGCAGCCCACGGACCCGGCGACAGTTCGCGCCCAGGCTGTTTCCGCTTGACGATGACCGGCGGCATTTCCTGGCTGCGCGTCAGCTGATAGTAGTCGGCCAGCACGTCGTCGTGGTTTACCCCGACGAGCTGCGAGTATTTCTTCAGGTGACCCTTGGCGAACACGGGCGCGCCGAGGACATCGAAGTCGTTGTTCTCCAGCGCCCGGATCTTCGATTCCTCGACGTGCAGCTCTTTCGCGATCTCGAGCACGCTGATCTGCTTCTCGCGCCGTGCCTCCGCAAGGCGCTCGCCGCCAACGGGGCCTTCGGCCCGCGCCCCGGGTGCGTCTTCGTCCGCTTTGTCTGTTTCGTCGGTCATGAGTTTCGCGCCTGCCCTAGCCTGACTGGCGTATGCGTTCGGCCTCTGCCGAGTCCGGGAAATCTCTCAACAATTGCAGCGTGTACTGCCGGCGCGCGGTATCGTCGCCGAGCTTCTCCTCGATCAGTATGGCGTGGTAGAGCACCGACGCCGTCGGCATGTTGCTGCCCAGGTAACGCTGCAGGAAGGCGCGAGCGCGCAGATTGTCGCCCGTTTCGTAAAACAGCACCGACATCTGCAACAGCGCCTCGCCGTAATTCGGACGCCGGTCCAGCGCCGCTCGCAGGTATTGTTCCGCGGCGACATGGTCGGGTTTCTGCAGCATGCAGACGCCGGCATTGGTGTAGGTCTGCTCCGAGTAGTCGTTCGTCGGCGCCTTGATCGCCTTGTCGAAGTACCTGCGGGCATCGTCGAAGCGATCCTGGCGGCACAGGAAGACCGCGTAGTTTTCCTGGATCTTGTAGTTACGCGGCGCTACCCGCACGGCATTGTCGTACGCGTCTTCCGCGAGCCGCACGTTGCCAAGCGCCTCGTAGGTAAGCCCCAGCGTGGACCAGGCGAAGGCATTCTTCGGATCCTGCTCCAAAGCCAGCAAGAGCCGGTCGCGCGCCAGGTCGTAGTCACCCTTGCGGTAATAGCGTGCGCCGAGCTGGTAGTTGAGCTCCGCGGCGTTGCCCTGGTCGGCCTTCTTCTCGGGCGGCCCTGTCGTCGTCGAGATACAACCGCTGCTTACGAGCAAGGCGGCCAATGCGCCCAGCACAAAATCGCTTTTTTTCACGCCGTTGCCACCCTGATGTTTTTGTCGCCCAGCCGTCTGCGGACCCGGTCGCTGACTTTGCCAGCGAGCTGCCCGCAGGCCGCGTCAATATCGTCACCGCGCGTGCGGCGCGTGGTCGCCACAATGCCACGCTCGCGCAGCCGATTCTGAAAATAACGAATGGTCTCCGCGCCGGAACGCCGGAACTCGGTGCCCGGGAAAGGATTGAAAGGTATGAGATTCACCTTGGCCGGCTTGCCATCGAGAATATCGGCCAGTTCGTCCGCATGCTGCAGGGAGTCGTTGACGTCGCGCAACATCACGTACTCGAACGTAATGAAGCGGTTTGCACGCTTTGCCGCGTAGCGCCAGCACGACTCGAGGAGCTCCTCGATCGGGTGCAGCTTGTTGATCGGCACAATGCGATTGCGCAGCTCGTCATTCGGCGCGTGCAGCGATACCGCAAGCGACACGTTGCAGTCGTCGCCGAGTTTCTCGATGTGCGGCACGATGCCCGACGTGCTGACGGTCACGCGACGTCGCGACAGCCCGTACGCGTAGTCGGAAATCAGCAGATCGAGCACAGGCACGACCTGCCGGTAATTGGCGAGCGGCTCACCCATGCCCATGAAAACCACGTTCGTCACGGGAGACTCGCCGTTCGGGCGCCGTGGCAGGACGGCATTTGCGTGCCAGACCTGGCCGATGATCTCCGCGGCGGTCAGGTTGCGGTTGAATCCCTGCGCGCCGGTGGCGCAGAACGCGCAGTCGAGCGCGCAGCCGACCTGCGATGAAATGCACAGGGTGCCGCGCGCCGGCTCCGGGATGTAGACGGCCTCGACGCGCTGCCCGGAGCCGCTGGCAAACAGCCACTTGACCGTGCCGTCGGAGGAGCGGTGTTCGGAATCGACCCGCGGCAGCGTAACCGCCGTCCGCTCCGCGAGCTTCGCGCGCAGCGACTTCGACAGGTCGGTCATTTCCTCGAAGTCGGTGACGCCGCGCTGGTGAATCCACTGCAGCACCTGCCGCGCACGAAAGGGCTTCTCGCCGAGTTCGGCGAACAGCGCCTCGAGCTCGCCTTGCGGCATGCCGAGCAGGTTCAGTCTTGTCAGCGTCACCAGTCACAGGTTTCTCTCGCCCTAGCGGGTCCGCGGGCAGATGCCGTCTTCGCCGAAGAAGAAGGCGATCTCGGCCGCTGCCGTGTCGGGGCCGTCCGAGCCGTGAACGACATTTTCCTCGATACTCGCAGCGAAGTCGGCGCGGATCGTGCCGGATCAGCATTGGCCGGGTTGGTTGCGCCCATGATCTCACGGTTCTTCGCGATCGCGTCCTCGCCGTGCAGGACCTGGATCATGACCGGACCGGACGTCATGTACGCGACCAGGTCGTTGAAAAACGGCCGCTCGCGATGGACGGCATAGAAACCCTGCGCTTCCTTGTCGGTGAGGTGCTTCATCCTGGCGGCGACGATCTCGAGGCCAGCGTCTTCGAAACGCTTGTAGATCTCGCCGATCAGGTTTTTCTGAACGCCATCCGGTTTGATAATAGAGAGCGTCTGCTCAACGGCCATGCGATGTTCCTTTTCTTGAAAAAGTGGAGAATCCCGCGCCGGTCAGAATTCGACCGGGCGGAGGTAAACCCTCGATTTTACTTGGCATTTGGAAGCCCGGCAACGGCGGCGCGTCAGACGTTGAAGCTTTCGCCGCAGCCGCATTCGCCGCTGACGTTGGGATTCCTGAAGCTGAACGCCTCGTTGAGGCCGCTTCTTGACGAAATCGACCTCGGTGCCGTCGATCAGCGCGCAGTGCCTCCGCGTCGACCACGACCTTGACCCCCTTGTCCTCGAAACACGATGTCGTCAGCCGTAATCGCCTTCCGCGTAGTTGATGACGTAGGAATAGCCGGAGCACCCGGTTTTGGTCACGCCGAGGCGCAGACCGATGCCCCCGCCCCGGGCCTCGAGGTAGTTGCGTACCCGGCTTGCAGCCGACTCTGTCAACGAAATTGCCATGTCTAATCCGTGTCCTTGCCCGGATCCGGGCTCTCTCGAACGCTCTGCCCAAGCGATCGCACTGCATCTTCGAGCACTAGTATACGGCCCAGTTTCTCCCGCGGTACAGGCAGAGTTTGCATAATTCTCCGCTGCACCGAATGCCAGCAGCTCCCGGGCGGGCCGACCCTCGTAAGCCCGGCAGAACGCCTCCGCTGCCGCGAGCAGGTGTGGGCACCCCCATGCACGATAGCGCAGTCGTACGATCATATCGCCATCGATATGCGCGGCAAGGGCGAGCCGCACGTCCTGCCCGCTGATTTGCACCCGCGCCGCCGGCTTTTCAAGGTCGCCCGTGTGTTCCGCGCCGGTAAACAGCTCGCGAACCCGCGCACCGTAGGGGTCGCTCGTCACGCCACGAGCCCCGCGGCGATATTCCGCAGGCGCGCCACGGCCTCGCGATAGCGAGCGATCGCGAAATCGACCTCCTCCCGCGTTGTCGGCCGCCCGAAACTGAAGCGCACGGCGCTTTGCGCCAGCAGATCACTGCGGCCCATCGCGCGCAACACGGGCGAGGGGTCCTGGTTCTTGGAGTTGCAGGCGGAGCCGGTGGCCACGCAGAGCGGTTCCATCGCGAGCAGCAGGCTCTCGCCTTCGACGTCCTCGATGCTGACGTTGAGGATGCCCGGGAACGTGCGCTCGGCGGCGCCATTCCTGACGATGCCTTCCAGGTCACGGATACCGCTCCACAGCCGGTCATTCAGCGCCTGCAGGTGCTCGCGGTCCTGCTGCATCTCCGTCATCGCGACGCTCGCCGCCGCGCCGAATCCCGGCGATCAGGGCACGGCGAGCGTGCCGGGGCGCCGACCGCCCTGCTGCCCGCCGCCGAAGATCAGCGGCTCTACGTGACAGCCCGGCCGATCGGCAATGTACAGCGCGCCGACGCCCTTGCGGGCCGTAGATCTTGTGCGCCGTAGCGACAGAAGGTCGACCGGCATCGAGCCGAGATCCAGCGGCGCCTTGCCGACGGACTGCGCAGCGTCGACGTGAAACAGCACGTCCGCGCTCCCGGCATAGCGCACCGAGCGCCTCGATATCCTGAATGACGCCGGTTTCGTTGTTGACGTGCATGATCGACACGAGCTGCGTGTCGGCCGAATCGCCGCCTCGAGTTCCGCGGGATCGAGCACGCCCGCGGCGTCCGGATACAGCCAGCTCACCTCGAAGCCCTGCTTCTCGAGCCTGAGGAATACGTCGGAGACCGCCTTGTGCTCGGTGGGCATCGTGATCAGGTGCCGGCCGCGGTCGGCGCGATAGCGGGCGGCACCGGTGATCGCCAGGTTGTCGGACTCCGTCGCGCCGGAGGTCCAGACCAGTTCGCTCTCCCGGCAGCCCAGCAGCTCGGCGAGCTGCCCGGTGGCGTGCTCGACGCGCGGCCATCGCGCGCCGTCCCGCCGTGTGCCCGGAGGACGGATTCGCGAAGTCGCCGTCGGCCCCGAAAAGCGGCGTCATCACGTCGATAACGCGCGGGTCCACGGGCGTCGTCGCCGCGTAGTCCAGGTAGATGATATCGGCGTCGCCGTTCACGACTCCTCCTGCCTCTCCCGCTCCACGGCCGCAAGAATCCCGCGCAGGATGTTGACCTCGTTCTGGTCGGGCCGCGCGCGGATGAACAGCCGCCGTAGGCGGCGCATCAGGTGGCGCGGATTGTCCGGGTCGAGAAACTGCACGTCGGTCAGCACGCGCTCGAGGTGCTCATAGAAGCGTTCCATGTCCGCGCTCGTCGCGAGCGGCGCGTCCGCCTCGTACTCGGGGAGCTTCCCGGCCTGAGCCGCACGAATCTCGTAGGTCATCACCTGCACGGCCATCGCGAGATTCAGCGAGCTGAAATCGGGATTCGTCGGAATGGTCAGCAGGGCATCGCAAAGATCGAGATCGTCATTGGCGAGCCCCGACTTCTCCGGCCCGAACACCGCGGCGACAGCGCCTTTACGGCTCTCTTCCAGCAGGCGGACCGCGCAATCGCGGGCATCGAGGCACGGCCAGTTGATGGCACGGGACCGGGCACTGGCCCCGGCCACGTAGACGCAGTCCGAGATCGCTTCCGCGAGGGTTTCGACGACGGTCGCCTGCTCCAGCAGGTCCTCCGCGCCGGATGCGCGCGCCGTCGCCTCCTTGTCCGGGAAATAACGCGGATCGACCAGCGCCAGGTCCGAGAGGCCCATGTTCTTCATCGCGCGCGCAACCGCACCGATGTTGCCCGGGTGCGTGGTACCGACGAGTACGATGCGTATCGACATGACGATCTTCTGGCGAGTGGCCTGCAAAGTCCGGTATTCTACCGCCCCGATCGGCCCCTCGCTTTGCAATTGCCGGGGCCCGCACGCACGGCTCTTTGACATCGACGGAATCGTTACATGCACGCACTACTGAACGTGGCCGTGATGGCTGCACGGCGCGCCGGCAACTCGCTGATCAGAAACCTCAACAAGCTCGACCAGCTGACTGTCGAGACCAAGGGCCGCAACGATTACGTGAGCGACGCGGATCGCGCCGCCGAACAGGAAGTCGTCGAGACCATACACAAACACTACCCCGACCACGCGATCCTCGCCGAGGAGTCCGGCGCCAGCGGTGATTCGGACACGGTCTGGATCATCGACCCGCTCGACGGCACCACCAATTTCCTGCACGGCTTTCCGGTGTTCGCCGTGTCCATCGGCGTACAGGTGAACGGCCGGATGGAACACGCCGTGGTTTACGACCCGATACGCCAGGAACTGTTTACAGCGTCCCGTGGCGCCGGCGCCCAGCTCGACGGCCGCCGTATCCGCGTCAGCGGCGAGAAGAACCTGGAACGCGCGCTGATCGGAACCGGCTTTCCGTTCCGCCAGGCGGACCAGGAGATGGCCCCGTACCTCACGATGCTCGGCAAGATCATCAGGAACACGTCCGGCGTGAGGCGCCCCGGCGCCGCAGCGCTCGATCTCTGCTACGTGGCGGCAGGTCGCCTCGACGCTTTCTGGGAAACGGGCCTGGCGGCCTGGGACCTCGCGGCGGGCGGGCTGATCATCCGCGAGGCGGGTGGAATCATCAGCGGACTCGACGGCAGCGAGAATTACCTCGAGACCGGCCATGTCCTCGCCGGCACGCCGAAGATCTACGCGGGCCTCGCGAAACTCTGCGCGTCCGAGATCAAGGCGCTCCTGCGCTAGCCCTGTAGGCGCGCTTTTTGTAGGAGCGCTTCTCGAAGCGCGATCCTCCAGGCATCGATCGCGCGCCGAGGCGCGCTCCTACAAGAGCGCTCCTACGGCAGGTCGTCTATCAGCTCGGGATCCTTGACCGGCTCGATCAGGTCCTGGGCATTCACGCCGAGCAGCAGCGCGGTCGCGCTCGCGGTGTAGATCGACGAGTAGGTGCCGACGATGATGCCGACGATCAGCGCAATCGAGAACGGCGCGATCGACTCGCCGCCTAGCACGAGCAGGGCGATGAGGACGAGCAGCGTGGTCATGCCGGTGATGATCGTGCGCGCCAGCATCTCGTTGATGGAGGTGTTCATCGAGTCTTCCGCCGACACGCCACGAAGCTTGAAGAAATTCTCGCGAATTCGGTCGAACGCCACGACGGTGTCGTTCAGCGAATAACCGATCACGGCGAGGACGGCGGCCACGACCGTCAGATCGAATGGCAGGCCAAAGACGGCAAAGAAACCGATCGTGATGATGACGTCGTGCGCCAGGGCCGCAACGGCGCCCGCGGCGAACTTCCACTGGAAGCGGAACATGACGTAGGCGAAGATCAAAAGCATCGCGATGATCATCGCCAGGCCGCCCTGCTCGGCGAGTTCGCTACCCACCTGCGGGCTCACGGCCTCCACGCGGCGCAGGTCGACCTCCTTGCCGCCCGCAGTCAACGTTGCCTGCAGCTGCTGCCGGATTGCGCCCTGGTCCGTGCCTTCCTGCGGCGGCAGGCGCACCAGCACGTCGTTCGCCGCACCGAACAGCTGCACCTGTGCGTCTTCGAATCCCGCCTCGAACAGCTCGCTGCGAATGCCCTCGACGTCCGCATCTTCGGTGTAGCCGAGCTCGAGCAGGATGCCGCCCGTGAAATCGATACCGAAATTGAGGCCGCGCATGCCGAGCGAAACCAGCGAAACGATGATGAAGATGGCCGAAATGGACAGCGCAATCCGTCGGCGCGACGGGCTCAGGAAATCGATGGTGGTCGTTTTCTTCAGAAATCGCATGTGCGCATCCTAGACCGGTATGCTCTGGAGCTTGCGGCCGCCATAAGCGAGATTGACGATCGTCCGGGTGCCGATGATCGCCGTGAACATCGACGTCAGGATGCCGATCATCAACGTGATCGCAAATCCCTTGATCGGACCCGTGCCGAAACCGAGCAGCACGATCGCGGCGATCAGCGTCGTAATATTCGCATCGGCGATCGACGATAATGCCTTGTCGTAGCCGGAATGAATCGCCTGCTGTGGCGATGTGCCTGCCGCAATTTCTTCACGTATTCGTTCGAAAATCAGCACGTTGGCGTCCACCGCCATGCCGACCGTCAACACGATGCCCGCGATGCCCGGCAGCGTCAGCGACGCGCCCAGCATCGACAGCACCGCCACGATGAAGACCAGGTTCGAAAACAGGGCGACGTTCGCGATGAGCCCGAAGACCCGGTAGTACACGATCATGAAGACGATCACGGCGAGGAAACCGATCTGGATCGCCCGGAAACCGCGGTCGATGTTGTCCTGCCCCAGCGTCGGGCCGATCGTGCGATCGTCGACTTTGTAAACGGGCGCCGCCAGCGCCCCTGCGCGCAGCAGCTTGGCGAGGTCGCTGGCTTCGATCGGGTTCAGGCCGGTGATCTGGAAGTTGTTCTTGAACACGCCGCGGATCGTCGCGGTGTTGATGATCTCTTCCGACTTGACGCGGCGCGTCTCGGTCCTGCCGCCTCGCGTCACCTCTTCTTCACGCCACTCGATGAACACGGTGGACATCGGCTTGTTGAGATTGTCGCGGGTCGTGGCCAGCATGCGCTCGCCGCCGGCCGCATCCAGCGTGATGTTCACCGCCGGCTGTCCCTCGGCGCTGAAGCCTGCCGAGGCGTTGACGATTTCGTCACCGGACGCGATGACCTCGCGCTTCAGCATCTGCGCGGGCTCCTGGCCGCGACCCGGATAGCGCCGCGAACCCGGCGCATTGCCCGACTGGTCGACGAGCCGGAACTCGACGGTAGCCGTTGCCGTCAGGATCTTGTCCAGTTCCGTGGGATCCTGCACACCCGGGAGCTGCACGACGATGCGGTCGACGCCCTGCCGCTGCACGAGCGGCTCGGCCACACCCAGTTCGTCCACGCGATTCCTGAGCGTCGTGATGTTCTGCTCGATCGCGAAATCCTGACGCGCCCGGACCTGGGCTTCGGACATCCGTACGCGGAACGACGTGTCGTCGTCGCCATCGGCGATCAGCACCTCGGAATCGGCGTCGCGCACGATATTCCTGGCGGCTTCGAAATCCGCGGCGTCTGCAACCCTCACGGTGATGATTTCGCCGTCGAGGTCGACGCGATTGCGAATCTGCGCCTGGCGCAGGCGATCGTCGAAGTCCTGTTCGTACGACTCGAGCCGTTTCTGGATCGCCGACGCCATGTCGACCTCGAGTAACACGTAGACACCGCCGCGCAGGTCCAGTCCGAGGCTCATCGGGTTGAGCCCCAGGTTGCGTACCCACGCAGGCAGCTTCGGCGCCAGCGTCAGTGCGATATTGAGGTCGCGGCCATAGCGATCGCGCAGCTGCTCGCCAGCCACAGCCTGGTCTCGCGCCGTTGCGAATCGCAACACCGCCCGCTCGTCCTTGAGGTAGGCCGCTTCGACGTCGACGTCCGCGCTCTCGAGTGCGGTCACGAACGAGCGAAGCTGCGCATCAGAAACCGGCTCGCCAAGGCGGTCAGCCAGCTGTATCGCCGGCGCACTGCCGTAGACATTGGGGAGCGCGAACAGGATGCCCGTCAGCAACACGACGAGCACCAGGACGTTTAGCCAGGCGGGATATTTGTTCATCTGGACAGCGCGTCGTCGGTCAGGCTTCTTCGAACGTGCCCTTGGGCACGACCTGCGCGACGCTGCTCTTCTGAACCTTGATCTCGGTGTTGTCGCTGATCTGCACGACCGCATAGTGGTCGCTGACGCCCGTGATCCGGCCGAGGATACCACCGGCGGTCATGACCTCGTCGCCGACCTGCAGTGCGGCGACCATCTCGTTGTGGGCCTTCTGCTTTTTTTGCTGAGGCCTGATCAACAGGAAGTAAAAGGCGATGAAGATAATGACGAGCGGCCACAAATCGATGAGGCTTCCCTGTGGTGCCGCCTGTTGCGCGTAAGCGTTGCTGATAAAAAATTCCATGGTGTTGGTTCTTCTCGTTGCGGGGGCCCCGAGGTACCCCGAAAAAACAGCGCGGTATTATGGCACAGAGCGCCGGACGTGGGGACGCGATCGCGAAACCCAAGCGAAAATCCGTGTCACAGGTACGCCGCGCGCAGCGCGGCCACGAACTCCGGCAGCGTACCGGCATCGATAGCCTCCCGCAGTTCATACATAAGTTTCTGATAATAATAAAGATTATGCATTGTCGCCAGGCGCGGTCCGAGGATCTCGCCGCATTTCTCCAGGTGCCGCAGGTAAGACAGGCTGTAATTGCGGCACGTGTAGCAGCCGCAATCCGGGTCGGGCGGCGAGGTGTCGTCGGCGTAGCGGGCGTGGCGGAATTTTACGACTCCGCGCGAGGTGAACAGCTGCCCGTTGCGCGCGTGACGCGTCGGGATCACGCAATCGAACATGTCGACGCCGCGCAGCACCGCCTCGGCGATGTCGACCGGGGTGCCGACGCCCATCAGGTAGCGGGGGCAGTCGCCCGGCATCCCGGGCAGCAGCGCGTCGAGCACCGCGAGACGCTCCGCCTCCGGCTCGCCCACCGCGAGCCCGCCGATCGCGTAGCCGTCGAAACCGATCGCCCGCAAGCCCGGCCAGTCGATTCGGCCCGCAATGCGGCGTAGACGCCGCCCTGCACGATGCCGAAAAGGGCTTCGCCGCGATCCGGCTCGGCGTCCTTCAGCTCGTCGAAACGGCGCCGGCAACGCTCCGCCCAGCGCAGCGACAGCTGCATCGATTCGCGCGCCTCGCTCTCGGTCGCGGGATACGGCGTGCACTCATCGAAGATCATCGTGACGTCGGCATTGAGATCGTGCTGCACTTCCATCGACAGCTCTGGCGTCAGGAACACCGTCATCGCCATCCACCGGGGACTGGAAGCGCACGCCGTCTTCCGACAGCTTGCGCATGCTCGCGAGCGAGAACACCTGGAAGCCGCCGGAGTCCGTGAGAATCGGACCGCGCCAGTTCATGAACTCGTGCAGGCCGCCGTGCTTGCGGATGACGGCCGTGCCGGGCCGTAACATGAGGTGAAACGTATTGCCGAGGATGATCTCGGCGCCGTCTGCTGCGACCTCTTCCGGCGTGACGCTCTTGACCGTCCCGTACGTGCCCACCGGCATGAACGCAGGCGTCCTGACCGAGCCGCGGCGAAACGTCAGGCGTCCGGTCCGGGCGGCACCACTCCGCGCAATGATCTCGAATTTCATCCGTCCAGCCCGGGCGTGACGAACATCGAGTCGCCGTAACTGAAGAAGCGGTACGCGGATTTCACGGCGTGTTCGTACGCGCGCAGTGATGCGCTCGCGGCCTGCGAAAGCGGCTACGAGCATCAATAGCGACGACCTGGGCAGGTGGAAGTTCGTGATCATCGCATCCACGCTGCGGAACTCGTAGCCAGGCAGAATAAAGAGATCGGTCTCGCCGTGGAACGGCCGGATCTCGCCGCTCCGCGACGCGCTCTCCAGCGAACGCACGACCGTCGTTCCTACCGCTATGACGCGGCCGCCGGCCGCACGGGTTTCGCGCACCGCCTGGCAACAGGCTTCAGTCACGCGCACACGTTCTCTGTGCAGGCGGTTCTCCGCAATGTGCTCGTGCCGCAGCGCCTGGAAGGTGCCCGCACCGACGTGCAGCGTGACGAAGGCATGACGTACACCGGCCGCCAGCGTGTCCTCGAGCATCGGCAGGTCGAAGTGCAGACCTGCGGTCGGTGCCGCGACGGCGCCCGGATCCTGCGCGTACACGGTCTGGTAACGCTCCGCGTCCGCGGATTCCGCCTCCCTGCCGAGATAGGGCGGCAACGGCACCTCGCCGCTCGCCTCCAGGATCTCGAGCACCGGACGCGGAAAATCGAGGATGAAGAACTCGTCGTCGCGGCCCGCGACCAGCACCTCTTCGCCGCTGCCGAGTATCAGGCGGCCGCCGGTCTTCGGTGTCTTGCTCGCACGCACCTGGGCCAGCGCACAGCACTCGCTCTCGATGCGCTCGATCAGGATCTCGGCGCGGCCGCCGGTCTGCTTCACGGCAGCGAGACGTGCGGGAATGACCCGCGTGTCGTTGAACACCAGCAGATCGCCCGGCGTCAGCAGCTGCGGCAGATCGGCGAACTGCCTGTCGACGAGTCGTGGCCCGACCTCGAGCAGGCGGCTCGCACGCCGTTCGGCCGCGGGAAAGCGGGCGATCAGCTCGTCAGGCAGCGCGTAATCGAAGTCGGAGATTTGCATGGGCGCGCATGGTATCAGAGCCGTGCGCGCCCACGCCCGGGGAAATGGCGGTCAGGTCCTGGAGTCCGCACGCGGCGCCCGCAGCACCCGGATGTCCACGTCGGCAGGCCTTGCCGGCAGGGGCGGAAGCGGCGCCAGCATGCTCGTGCGGTCGTCCGGCATCGTGATATCCAGCTTCTGCCCTCGCTTGTCGCGCATGATCTGCAGTTCCAGCTTTTCGCCAGCCTGGTAGGAGCCGAGGATACGCATTGCGTGGCCGACCGAGCTCGGCTCGCGGCCGTCGATGCTCTGGATGACGTCCCCGGCCTGCAGCTTGAGCGCATCCGATTTCGGCGCGCTCACGACGAGCAGCCCGGAATCGGTGCCGAAGTAGCGGCCGAGCCCCTCGTTGAGCTCGACGAGCTCCATGTCGCGCCAGCTGCTGCCGATGAATGGCGCGGCGAAGCGGTAACCCTGATTCGCATCGGGAGCGGCAGCCATCGGCGGCACCTTGAACTCGAAGTTCTTGCCGTCGCCTGCCCACGCGTACACGTGAGGCCCCATAACCCGGGGCTCGACCTCGACCTTGCCAACGTTGCCGTCGCGCAGGTATTCGACGGACAGCTTGTCGCCTTCCTTGACGCCCTTCATGAAGTCGAGCAGGCGGTGATTCGCATCGGCGCCGTCTTCGGCGCTCAGGGGTTCACCGTTGACCGCCGTGATCACGTCGCCCGCACGCAGGCCCGCGTCGTCCGCGGCACTGCCCGGCGACACGCCGAGGATATTGACGCCCTCGACGGGCCCCTTGCCTTCGTTACCGCCGACGGTAACGCCGAGCCGGGGCCGGCCCTCGCCCAACATCTTGAATTTGTCAGCCTCCATCTCGATCGTCCACGGCAGGTTTTGCTGGCTCAGCTCGGCGATGCGCCGGGCCGCCTCCTCGAGCTGCCGCTCGGCCTCCTGCATCTGGCGACGCACCTCTTCCTTCTCCAGCTGCGCCTGCGCGCGGTCCTGTTCCGCCGCGCGGCGCGCTTCTTCCGCTTCCGTGCCCTGCGCAGCGACCTGCCCGGCGAGCAGCAACGCCGCCACGACAGGAATCAAAATCGTCATCGTCTTCATCGAAACAGTTCTCCTGAAACAGTCAAAATGCGGTCCGCTGCGCCTGCGCATAGCGCATGCCGACCAGCAACTTCATCAACCTGACGCGCTCGCGCCAGAAAATTTCCTCGTCGTCCGGACCGAGCTGGGATTCGGGATCGCTCAGCTGGTAGTCGATCGCGGCAATGCGATCCTCGAGGCTCGCGATCGTCGCCGCGGTGCCGGCCCGCATCACCCGCGGCTTGGCAGGCAGGTCGCGAAGATTGCTCTCCAGTTCGCGCGATTCGGTCATCAGCGTCTGCAGGGTAGTGAGCCTGATGGGCGAGCTGCTGCCGACAGTGTCCGGCGTCGTGGGGAATACCTCGGGTTCGTCCCGGAGCATGCCTGGTACCACCAGCACGGCGAGCAGGATCGCTGCCGCGAGGCTGCCGCCGAGGAACCACGTCGATGACCGCCTGGACACCGGCTTCACGAGCAGTCCTTCCGCTTCCGCCTGTTCGCGAATACGGTGCCAGACAGCGCGTGGCGGCATGGTATCCGGCAGCCCCAGCAGGCCTGCACGCAGTGCGTCCCGTTCGTCCGCCGTCAAACCGCAAATCATCTCTTCGTCCTTTACGTCTTTCACGTCTTTCACGTCTTTGGTCATTCTCAAAAACTCCTCGCCGCGGCGCCCTGCGTCGCGAGCTCGTCGCCGCCGGCATCGAGCATCGGCCGCAGGCGCTGATAGGCCCTGGAGAGCTGTGACTTGGAGAAACTCTCTGTCTTGCCCATCGCCGCTGCGATCTCCTTGTGTGTATAGCCCTCGACATCGTGCAGCCACACGACCACCCGACTGACCGTCGGCAGGTTCGCGAGCGCCGCATCGAGGTCCAGCGCGTCGTCCGGGTGCCGCGAAATGCCGTGGCTCGACCGCATCGCCGGGCGTCATGTCGTCCCAGTCGTCGCTCGAGGACTTGGCCGCGCGCCGTGCCAGGCCGAGCGCAGGAACATCAGCGCCTTGGTCACCGCGATGCGGCGAATCCAGCTGCCGATCGCCGCCTCGCCGCGGAACGCTGTCATCGACTGCGAATGACCTCGATAAAGGTCTCCTGCGACGAGGTCCTCCGCCTGCGCCGGCACGCGCGTGAACCGGAGGCACACCGAGTACACCGGCGCGGCGAACGCGCGGTACAGGATCTCGTGCGCCTGCGCGTCGCCACGCGCCGCCCGCCGGACGATCGCAGGATCGATCTGGATATCGGCAAATTTGCTCATGTCTCCCAACCTAGATGCCCGGCGGCCGAAAAAGGTCGCAGAAGGACGACAATATTCGTATACTGTGGCGGCTCCGGCCGGGGCTCGCCGATTCTACCCCGGCCAAATAGGCCGGGATGGCGGAACTGGTAGACGCGCCGGACTCAAAATCCGGTTCTGGCAACAGAGTGCGAGTTCGATTCTCCCTCCCGGCACCATAGCAATTCGACTACTGACGGCATGAAATATTGCTCGAGCTGCGGCGCGCACGGTCGCTCGCAAGATCCCTGACGGCGACAATCGCGAACGCTGGGTCTGCGATACAGTGCGAGCACCGTTCATTACCAGAATCCGACTGATCGTCGTCGGCTGTGTTGCCGAGAGAGACGGCAAGGTCCTGCTTGTGCAAGCGCTCGATCGAGCCTCGCTACGGCTACTGGACCGTGCCCGCCGGCTTCATGGAACTCGGCGAGACCCTCGCCGGCGGTGCTGCGCGCGAGACGCTCGAGGAAGCCTGCGCCACGGTCGAGATCGGCCACCTGTTTGCATCCGTCGACGTCGTCGACGCCGGCCAGGTGCATTTGTTCTTCACCGGCAGGCTCGTCGGCGACTACGCGGCGGGACACGAGAGCCTCGAAGTCGAGTTGTTCGCTGAAGACGAGATCCCCTGGGACGACATCGCCTTCCGCAGCGGCCGTTCGCATTGAAGAAGTACTTCGAGGATCGTGGCGAGAATAATGGCGTGCACATTCACGAGCTGCGCCGCATTCGCCGCTAGGGGCGAGGCCTGGGCCGGTGATCGGTCGTTTTGTAGGAGCGCGCCTCGGCGCGCGATTGTTCGCGCTTCAGGAAGCGCTCTTTAAGCTGCTGGTTACTGGCTGGCGGAGACCTTCGGGACCGTTCCGGCGGCCTTTTGCTCCAGCCGCATCTTGAGCGCGTCCGGCGGCAGGTAACCTGCGATCAGTTCGCCGTCCTCGAGCACGATGGCCGGCGTTCCCGACAGCCCGACCTCCTGGCCGAGGATGTAATGATCCTGGATGATCGATGCATCGCAGCTCGCCGATTCGAACTCGCGATCGAGCTTGGCAAGCGTCAGGGCCTCACCCCGATCCCTCGCGCACCAGACCGCTTCCGACGTATTCCATGCAGCCGATGCCGGCCCGCCACGCGGGTACAGCAGGTAGCGGACCTCGATGCCGTTCGCCATGTACTGCTCGATCTGGTTGTGCAGGCGTCGACAATAGGTGCAGTCGACGTCGGTGAAGATGGAGACCGTGTACTTGGGGTTCTCGGGCGAGAACAGGATCACCTCGGCGTCGGGCACCTGTGACATGAGCTCACGGCGCGCGTCCGTGCGGCTCAGCTCGCTCAGGTTGACCTGGCTCTCGAGATCGATCAGGTCGCCCTGCAGCAGAAAGCGGCCGTCTTTGGAGATGTAGGCGAGAACCGAGCCCTTCTGAATCATGTACCAGCCGTCGACAGGGCTCGTCCTGATGTCCTCGGGCGCGATGGTCTCGAACAAGCCGGCCAGCCGCTCGCGATCCTCCGCCGGGACCCCGGCGCTGTCGGCCGACCAGGCAGCCGACATGATGGTGAGCGACGCCAACAGAGCGACGCCCTTGGAAAAATAGGTGTTTGTCATAAAAATGCTTCCAGTGCTACGTGCGGACCAAGCCATCGACCGGCTACGTGCAACTGTTGGACAGAAACGCGGGGCGCCAGTTCCGGCGCGGCAAGTGTAGCAAACCGTTTACCCGCGCGGGTGGTGCTCGCTGTGCAGTTCCTTCAGGCGCTCGCGTGCGACGTGGGTGTAGATCTGGGTCGTCGACAGGTCGCTGTGGCCCAGCAGCAACTGGACCACGCGCAGATCCGCGCCGCGGTTCAGCAGGTGGGTCGCAAACGCGTGGCGCAGGCTGTGCGGCGACATCTTCTTGCGGATGCCGGCCTTCTCGGCATAGCGCTTGATGATGTGCCAGAACGCCTGGCGCGTCATGCGGTCGCCGCGGCGTGTCGGGAACAGGTAGTCGGTCTGGCGCTCGAGCAGAATTTCCATGCGCGAGCCCTCGATGAAGTCCCTGAGCCAGCGCTGCGATTCGTCGCCGAGCGGGATCAGGCGTTCGCGATCGCCCTTGCCGACGATGCGCAGTACGCCCTGGTTGAAATTGACCTGTGACTGCTTGAGGTTGATGAGTTCGGACACGCGCAGCCCGGTGGCATACAGCAGTTCGAGCATGGCGCGGTCGCGATGACCGAGCGGTTCATCGGTGTTCGGCGCGTTCAGCAGCGAATCCACTTCGTCCTCGCTGAGCGACTTCGGCAGCGTGCGGCCGATGCGCGGCATCTCGATATCGACCGTCGGGTCGTCGCCGCGCATCCCTTCGCGCATTATGTAGCGGAAGAAGCGGCGGAAGCTCGACAGCTGGCGCGCCGTCGAGCGAGGCTTCGCGCCGCTCTCGACGCGGCCGGCGATGAAATCCAGCAAGTCGGACTTCTCTGCCTGGTCGACCATCTTGTCGCCTGCGGCGAGTTCGCGGCAGAGCGTCATCAGGTCGGCGCGGTAGGCGCCGAGCGTATTCTGCGACAAACCCCGTTCCATCCAGATTGCATCGAGGAATCGGTCGACGAGCTCTTCGGAGCGTGCGACGAGTTGTGTCTGTTCCTGCGTCAGTTCACTGCTAGCCATAGTGTCCATTGAGTCGTCCAGCAATCCATTGCCCGGTGGTTGTCGCTACGTTTGTGCACGGTTGCCGGCGAACATTCCTGCGGAGCAGCTGGTAGCATACGCCGGTTACAGACTCCGGCGTTTTGTCCAGGCCCGCCTGGCGCATTCGATGGCGTTTCGCCAAGCGACGGATTTTTCAAGGTTTTGAGTATGATAACGATGGCGGTCAGCGGGCGTGACCGGCTTCACAGATTCCGGAAGGCGTTAACATAAGTGATCTGCGTCACACTGTGCTGCGTGCGCCGGTTCCATCCCGGGATTGACGATTGAGGCGCCTGCTGCACGTATTGTTCGGACTGTACGCGATTCTCATATTCGCGATGTGCGTCCTGTTCTCACTTTTCGTGGCTGTCCTGGTGCCGGGGCTGGAGCGCCGCCGCCGGCTCGTCGCCGGCGCAGCTCGTGCCTCTTTCCTGTTGTCGGGCGTGCGCCCGGATATCACCGGCCTCAACAACCTGCCGGACCAGGCCTGCGTCGTCGTCGCCAACCACGCCAGCTATCTCGACGGCATTCTCCTGAAGGGGTTCCTGCCGGCACGATTCTCGTTCGTCATCAAGGGCGAGATGCGCGACGTGCCGATTGCGCACTTCCTGATGCGGCGTTCCGGGGCGCGCTTCGTCGAGCGTTTCAAGTCCTCGGAAAGCGCCCGCGACGCGCGCCAGATCGTGAAAGCCGCGCGCAGCGGCGAATCGCTGGGCTTCTTTCCTGAGGGGACCTTTATCGCGGAGCCGGGCGTCGGGCGATTTCGCGCGGGCGCGTTCATGGCCGCGATAAAGGGCGGCATGCCCGTGGTGCCCATCGCCATCGCGGGCACCCGTGAAATGCTGGGTGCGGGCCGCACATTGCCGCAGCCGGCGCCGATCCGGGTCGATATCCTGCCGCCGATCTTGCCTGACGATCCCGCTTACGGTAATCATCACACGCTAGCGGAAACGGCACGTCAGCGCATACTCTCGGTACTGGATGAGCCCGATCTGCTTGCAACTTTAGACTAGTTTGACGCTCTTTTTGTTGCGCTGCACCAAAAATTGCACCAAAGTAGGGAGCTAACGAAAAAAAGCCCGGAGAATACCCATGAGCACCGATCCTGTTGTCATCGTCGCCGCACGGCGTACCCCCATTGGCGCCTTCCAGGGTGTCTTTTCTGACGTAAGCGCAACCCAGCTCGGTGCCGCCGCGGTCGCCGCCGCCGTTGCGGATTCCGGCGTCGACCCGGGCGACGTCGGCCGGGTGCTCATGGGCTGCGTGCTTCCCGCCGGGCTCGGGCAGGCGCCCGCCCGCCAGGCCGCGCTGGGCGCCGGCCTGCCCAAGGGCGTCCCCTGCGCGACCGTCAACAAGATGTGCGGTTCCGGCATGGAGGCACTGGTGTTGGGCCACGACCTCGTCGCGGCCGGCAGCACGTCCGTCGTCGTCGCCGGTGGACTGGAATCCATGACGAACGCGCCGTACCTGATGCCCAAGGCCCGCCGGGGATACCGCATGGGCCACCAGGAAGTCCTTGACCACATGTTCTACGACGGCCTGCAGGACATCTACGAAGGCCACATGATGGGCCACTTCGCCGAGCAGACGTCGCAGAAATACGGCTTCACGCGCGAAGACCAGGACGCGTTTGCGATCGAGTCGGTGACGCGCGCGACCCGCGCTGCCGGCGACGGCTCTTTCGATGCGGAGATCACGCCGGTGACCGTGACGACGCGCAAGGGCGAGCACACGGTGAGCGAGGACGAGGTGCCGGGGACCGTGAGTGTCGAGAAGATCCCGAACCTGCGTCCGGCGTTTGCCAAGGACGGTACCGTGACAGCGGCCAGCTCTTCGTCGATTTCGGACGGTGCGGCGGCCCTCGTGATCATGGCCGCATCGGAAGCCAAGAAGCGCGGCCTCAAGCCGCTGGCGCGGATCGTCGGGCATTCGGCCTTTGCGCACGAACCCGCCTGGTTCACGACGGCACCGGTTTATGCCCTCAAGTCCCTGCAGGAGCGCCTCGGCTGGACGTCGGACGATGTCGACATCTACGAGATCAACGAGGCCTTCGCCTGCGTCACGATGGCGGCCATGAAAGACTGCGGCATCGATCACGCAAAGGTGAACGTCAACGGCGGCGCCTGTGCGCTCGGCCACCCCATCGGAGCCACCGGTGCACGCATTACGACGACGTTGCTGCACGCGATGCGAGCGCGTAACCTGAAGCGCGGTATAGCAACGCAGTGCATCGGCGGCGGCGAAGCGACCGCCGTTGCGCTCGAAATCGACTAGGAGCAAACGTGGATTTATCGAATGCCAGGGCCGTCGTTTCCGGCGGGGCCTCAGGGCTTGGCTTTGCTACGGCAAAACGCGTCGTCGATGCCGGCGGCTACGCGGTACTACTCGACGTCAACGAGAAGCAGGGTGAAACCAGCGCCGCGTCACTCGGCCAGCGCGCGATGTTCATACAGACCGACGTTTCGAACGAGGCGGCGGTTCGTGCGGCGATGCAGGCCGCCAGGGAATTCATGGGCGGCATTACGCTGGCCGTGAACTGTGCGGGCGTCGCCACCGCCGGCCGTACGCTCGGCCGCGAGGGTCCCTGGCCGGCGGAGAACTTCAGCCGCGTCATCCAGATCAACCTCGTCGGCACTTACAACGTCACCAAGGAAGCGGCCGCCGTCATGCAGCTCAACGAGCCCGACGCAAGCGGCGAGCGCGGCGTGGTCATCAGCACGGCTTCGGTCGCGGCGTTCGAAGGACAGATCGGCCAGGCCGCCTACTCCGCTTCCAAAGGCGGCGTCGTGGGCATGATGCTGCCGCTCGCTCGCGAGTTCGCGCAGTTCGGCATCCGCGTCAACACCATTGCCCCGGGCATCTTCAAGACGCCGATGGTGGCCGGCATGCCCGAAGAGGTGCAGGAATCGCTCGGCCGGCAGGTGCCGTTCCCGCCGCGCCTGGGCGCGCCCGAGGAATACGCGGATACGGCCGCGTTCATCTACGGCAATACCATGGTGAACGGCGAGACGATCCGCGTCGACGGCGCGATCCGGATGCAGCCGAAGTA
>CAVONH010000030.1:0-106466 GCA_963697245.1 uncultured Gammaproteobacteria bacterium
CGGCCTGGTGCCCTACCTGTTCGGCTCGATGGCCATGGAAGCGGTCGGCCGCGCCGCCGGCTCGGTCGTGACCGAGGTTCGCCGCCAGTTCAAGGAAATCCCGGGCATCATGGAAGGCACGGGCAAGCCGGACTACAGCCGCGCTGTCGACCTGCTGACCAAGGCTGCGATCAAGGAAATGATCGTGCCGTCGCTGCTGCCGATCCTGGTGCCGCTTGCGGTCGGCCTGTTGCTCGGACCGAAAGCCCTCGGCGGCTTGCTGCTCGGCACCATCATCACCGGCCTGTTCGTCGCAATCTCGATGACGGCCGGCGGCGGCGCCTGGGACAATGCCAAGAAGTACATCGAGGACGGTAACTGCGGCGGCAAGGGCTCGGACGCTCACAAGGCGGCCGTGACCGGCGATACCGTGGGCGACCCGTACAAGGATACGGCAGGCCCTGCCATCAACCCTCTGATCAAGATCATCAACATCGTTGCACTGCTGATGGTTCCGCTGCTCGGCTGATCGATGGCGTAAGTGTGTATCGAAGGCCGCCCGGCATCCGCCGGGCGGCCTTTTTTCATGCGCGCCACGTTTTGGCAACGATCCCTGATCGTCGATGAGTCTGTAGGAGCGGTTCCTGAACCGCGATCGCGCGCCGAGGCGCGCTCCTACAGGTTTTGCGCGCGGAAGGTGCCGGTCGTCGCCGAGCCGAGATTGACGGGCCGGTCAATGAAATAGCCCTGCACGTAGTCGACGCCGATGTCCCGCAACCAGTCGAAGTCCTCCTGCCGCTCGACCTGCTCCGCGACGACCCGGAACTGCATCGTGCGAGCCAGCTTGATCATGGCAGCCACCATCTCCTGGTTCACTTCGTCGGTCTGCACGTTGCGCGTGTACATGCCGTCGATCTTCAGGTAGTCGACCGGCAGGTGCTTGAGACTGGAGAACGAGCCCATGCCGCTACCGAAGTCGTCGAGTGAAAACTCGCAGCCGATGCCGTGGAGCACCTCGATGAAGCGCTGCGCCTGCTTCACATTCTCGAGGATCGCTTTCTCGGTGACCTCGAAACAGACCATCGATGGCGCGACGCCGGTACGATCGAGTGCGTCCACCACGAATCCCAGGAACGCATCGTCGGCAATGGTCTGGCCGGACAGGTTGATGGCGCAGCTGCGGTGGCCGGCGACCTTCAGTTCGCCGCTCGCAATCGCGGTCAGCGCTGTATTCACGACCCAGCGATCGATCTGCGGCATGAGCTGGTAGCGCTGCGCGGGACGCAGGAAGTCCGCGGTCTCCGACGCGCTGCCGCGCCCCGGCAGCCGTATCAGCACCTCGACGGACGGGCCGGTATCCACGCTGCGGCTCATCGCGATGATCGGCTGCACGGCGAGTTCGAAGGAGTCGTCGTGCAGCGCAGACTGCAGCTCCCGCAGCCAGCGAATATCGCCCCGCTCCCGTGCTACGGCCTCGTCGCGGGCAGAGTAGATGTGAACCTTGCCGCGCCCTTCCTGCTTCGCGACATAGCAGGCCGAGTCCGCCGCGCTCATCACATCCTGGACCGTACCGCTGATGTGGCTGATCTCGACCAGGCCGATCGAAATGCCGATATTGAAGATCTTGTCCTTCCAGACGAAGCGGTAATCGGCAACGGCATTGCAGATATCCGTCGCAATCTGCCGCGCCTTGTCGATGGGGCAGCCGATCAGCAGGGCCCCGAATTCGTCACCGCCGAGGCGCCCGACGAAGTCCGAGTCGCGCACCTGTTCCTTGATGAGAGTTGCGACTTCGCGGAGCATGTTGTCCCCGGCCAGGTGACCGCAGCTGTCGTTGACCGCCTTGAAGCGGTCGAGGTCCATGTAGAACAGCATGTGCACGGCTTCTTCGGTGTGCGCCGCGTCCATCGCCTCGTCCAGCCGGCGCTCGAATTCGCGACGGTTGACCAGCCCGGTCAGTGGGTCGTGCGTGGCCTGGTAGCTCATCTTGCGGGTAAGGCCGCGCAGCTCGCCGACATCGTGGAACACGACGACGGACCCCGAGATACTCTCGCCCGGGCCGCGGATCGGCGATGCGGACAGTTCGACCGAGTGCTCCTGCTCGCCGTCCTGCGTGACCATCACCGCACGGCGCCCCATGTTGACCCGGCGGCGCATCGCGAGGCATCGGTCGACCGGGTCTCCGAGCGGACGCCGGTCGGAATCGTCGACGAGCGTGAACAAGTCGCCGATCCTGTGACCCGCGGCATCGTCGCGACTGGTGCCGATCAAGGTTTCTGCTGCACGGTTCATGTAGTCGATATGCCCGTCGTTGTCCGTCGTGATGATGCCTTCGCCGATCGATTCGAGCGTGTACTGCGCCGCGCGCTTGCTGCGCGACAGGGAAACCTCGAGGCTCTTTCGATGACTGACGTCGCGCGCCACCGTCAGGATCGCCGGCCGGCCGTGGAACTCGATCGTGGAACTCTGGGCCTCGACCCAGAGCCCGGCGCGCTCGCCGTTGATGAGCTGTATCTCCAGCCGCCGGGGCGCCTCCTGGCCCTCGAGGCGGCGCGTAACGGACTTGCGGAACAGCGCGCGGTAGGCCGGCTTGACGAGATCCACGACGTCGCGCCCGACGAGCTGCGCGGGCTCGAGGCCGATCAGCGCGGCGGCCGAGTCATTCGCGAGCAGGATCTTCTCATCGTGGATCAGCACGATCTCGGGCAGCGTGCGTGCGAAATCCCGGAACAGCCGGTCACGACCCTGGATCTTCTGGTCGCGCTCTCCCAGCGCGTCGAACAGCCGGTTTATGTTGATCGCGAGGTCTGCCATGTCGCGGTACTCGCTCACGCTGAGCCGGTGGCCGACCGAGGCGTCGGCCGCCACCGCAACGAGTTCCTCGCGGAGCCTGCGAACGCGTTGCTGCAGCCGCCGCCGCGCGATTACCGCGACGATCACCGCGACGGTCGTCGCCGCCAGCAGGAGCGACAGTACGACCAGGATTAAAATCGCGGAGTCCATTCAGGCGCCAATATCGCGGCTGGGCAGCAGCGCTGCAAGTGCCGCCCGTGGCGCCGTTGCGGGTGCAGTCAGGTTGTACAGGATGTAATGCCGCTCATTGATCATTTGTTATTATTGGCCGCTCGAAGTTCATCGCCGCGTGCGCGACTTCGAGGTCGGAAGCGCCGTAAGATAAGGCATCTGTAAGCATATCCCAGTGGCTGAGGCCGGCTGCCTTGATTCACCATAATTCGGCGGCACGGTGACTGATGCAACTGGGGAACCCGCTAGGCGACTGAAGCATGAATATAGATTTTGCACGACAACAGATGATTGACCAGCAGGTCCGCGCGTGGACGGTGCTGGATCCTGCCGTTCTGGACGTTTTGTCGGCGGTGCCGCGGGAGAAATTCGTGCCGGAGCCCTATGAATCACTGGCGTTCGCCGACACGGAGATTCCGCTGGGCCACGGCGAATTCATGATGACGCCGACGGTCGAGGGGCGCGTGTTGCAGGCGCTCGACCTCCGTGCGGACGACCGCGTACTGGAAATCGGTACCGGGAGCGGCTTCCTGACGGCCTGCCTGGCGACACTGGGCGGCACGGTGACGAGCGTGGATATCCATGCAGACTTCGTGCGCGACGCGGCGGCCAAGCTCGCGAGCGCCGGCATCGATAACGTCGACTTGCGGACCATGGACGCGACGTCCGAACTGCCGGGCGAACGTTACGATGCGATAGCGGTGACCGGATCGATCGAGACCTTCGACCCCCGCCTCGTCGATGCGCTGCGCCCTGGCGGCCGACTGTTCGTGGTCGTCGGCGCCGCACCCGTCATGGACGCGCGCCTCGTGCGCAAGACCGGCGACGCCGACTGGGAGAGCGAATCACTGTTCGAAACGGAGCTGGGTCCGCTCGTTCATGGTAGTTTGCCGCCGCAGTTCGTGTTCTGACAGCGGCAGCAATTTGCGCCCGGGCGAAACCACTTCCGGGTATGCTGCATCTATGCTGTAGCAACGGCGATACACCGGCAGGGCGAACTTCGGCCGCCCGCAAGCGTCCGACAGCGTAGGAATTTGATTATCGCAACTGGTTTAGTGATATAGTGTACTATAACACCTGGCTCCGACTCCCCGCCTCGCACCTCGTGGAATAAAGACGTATGAAAAAACCAATGATTTTCAGGCCCCTGTTGATTACCGCAGCGATGCTCGCCGCATCCATGCCGGGCCAGGCGGCCACGCTGCTCGAGATCTACCAGCAGGCATTGCAGAGCGACCCGCGGATACACGAAGCCGAGGCGCGCCGCCTGGCGGCGCTGGAGGCGGAACCGCAGGCGCGTGGCGTGCTGCTGCCGCAGATCGGTTTCGGTGCCGACTGGACCAAGTCCGAATCCTCCGGTTCGGGTATCCAGAACGCGGTGGTGGAGCAGCCGGAGAACTCGGGAAACTTCGTCGTGGTGCCGTTCTCGTTCCAGACCGAGGTCGAAGATGAAACGACGCGCTGGAGCTTCAGCCTGCGACAGACGCTGTTCCGCTGGGACCAGATCGTGGGGCTGAGGCAGGCGGACAAAATCGTGGCCAGGGCCGAGGCCGATCGCGAAGCGGCGCAGCAGGACCTGATCGTCCGCGTCACCGACGCGTATTTCAACGTGCTCGGCGCAGAGGACCGCCTGCTTGCCATCCATGCCGACAGAAATGCAATTGCGCGCCAGCTCGAGCAGGCCAAGCAGCGTTTCGAGGTCGGGCTCATCGCGATCACCGACGTCCAGGAATCGCAGGCAGCATACGACCAGGCGGTCGCCAACGAGATCGCCGCCAAGCGTTCACTCGCGACGGCGCGCTACCTGTTGAGCGAAATCACCGGCTCCTATATCAATGAACTCGCTGCGCCCGTCGAAAACGTGCCGCTCAAGGCGCCCGACCCGGCAAGCGAACAGGCCTGGCTCGATCTCGCAATGAGCCAGAATCTCGCGCTGGTATCGAGTCGCCTGGACGAAGCACTTGCCCGCGACGAGATCTCCTTCCGCCGCAATGGGCACTACCCGACCGTCGATCTCGTGGCGAATGTCGGCTCGACGGACTCGAAGCAGGACCAGGACAATTTCAACGGCTTCGGAGCGCTGCCTGCGGACAGCGACTTCAGGCGTGACAGCATCGGCATCCAGTTCAACCTGCCGATCTTCTCCGGCGGCACGACGTCGTCGCGCGTGAAGGAAGCCGTCTACCTGCACCGTGCGGCGCGCGAGCAACTGCAGCGCGTCACGCGCGAGACCGACCGGCAGACGCGGGACTCCTACCTGGGTGTGCTGGCGGAAATCAGCCGTGTGCAGGCACTGCAGCAGGCCGTTGCCTCGTCGCGGACGGCGCTCGACGCGACCCAGGCCGGTTTCGACGTCGGCACGCGCACCATCGTGGACGTATTGCTATCGCAGCGAAACCTGTACCAGTCGATCACCAATTACTACCAGGCGCGCTACGACTACCTGCTGAATTTCATGCGCCTCAAGCAGGCCGCAGGGACCTTGCAGGTGCAGGATCTGGAGAATCTCGAACCGTTCCTCGTGCCGCGCAAGCCGCCGGAGGACCAGTTCGCCGAGGAAGCCAGGAAAGCCGCGCAAGAAAGCGCCGAGTAAGCGCTCAGTCCACCAGCGGCTCGATCATCGCGATCAGCCGCGCCAGTGCGCCGCGGTTGCGTTCCAGGATCTCGCGCCCGGCGTCACCCAGGCGAGACGCCGTTTGCGAATCGGACAGCAGGCGCCCCACCTCTGCCGCAAGCTCTGCAGGATTCTGCACCAGCGTGCAAGCACCGCTGGCGACGAACATGTCGGCGATTTCCTGGGCGTTGAAGACGTGCGGGCCGCTCAGCACTGGCAGGCCGAGCGCCGCTGGCTCCAGCAGGTTGTGCCCGCCGATCGGCACCAGGCTGCCGCCCACGAAGGCGACGTCGCTGGTCGCGTAGAACAGCGGCAATTCGCCCATCGTGTCCCCAAGGAATACCTGCGTGGAGGCGCTGCAGGGCTTGCCATCGGTACGAGCGACGACGGCCATGCGGCGTTTCTCGATTATCTCGCGCACGCCCTGGAAACGCTGCGGATGGCGCGGCACCAGCACCAGCAACAGCTCGGGATAGTCTTCCAGCAGGATCTGCTGGGCTTCGAGGACGAGTTCTTCTTCCCCCTCGTGCGTGCTTGCCGCGATCCAGACCGGGCGATCGCCGAACAGCTCCCTGCGCAGTTCCTGGCCCCGCACCCGCAGGTCGGGCGGCAACTCCACGTCGAACTTGATGTTACCGGTGACCCGGGTGCGTTCCCGGGCCGCACCCAGCGACAGGAATCGTTCCGCATCGGCGTCGCTTTGCGCGGCGATGATAATGCCGTGCGACAGGGTCTCGCGAAACAGCGGCAACAGGCGACGGTAGCTGCGCACGGACTTCGGCGAAATACGTGCGCTGACCAGCACCAGCGGAATGCCGCGTACGCCGCAACCCCGGTAAAGGTTCGGCCAGATCTCGGTTTCCAGTATCAACGCGACGTCCGGGTTCGTGGCGGCGAAAAAGCGGTTGACCATGGACGGCGTTTCGAACGGGATGTAGGTGTGGTGGACCTCGTCGCCGAACAGCGATGCGACACGCGCCGCCCCGGTCGGCGTTACGGTGGTGACGAGCAGCGGCCGGTCGGGATAGCGCTTGCCCAGGGCGCGGATGAGTGGCACGGCGGCCACGACTTCGCCGACCGAAACCGCGTGAATCCAGACGCACCTGTCGAGACGGGGATAGCCGATGCCCAGGCGCTCGCCGAGGCGCTTCAGGTAAGCGCGGTTGGTGATGCCACGGATCAGCCAGAAACAGACGTACGGCAGGTACAGCAGGTAGGTCAGCAGGTTATAGATGAGGCGCACGCCTTACTCGCATCGCGCGGGCCCGCTCAGCCGCCGAGCTTCTCGATGATGCGGCTGGTGGAATGGCCGTCGCGGAAATTCAGCACCCTTACTTCGCCGCCGTTCTGCAGCACTTCCTTGCCGCCCGCGATCTCGTCCGGCCGGTAGTCGCCGCCCTTGACCAGCACGTCGGGCAGCACGGCGGCGATCAGTTCGGCCGGCGTATCGTCGGCAAATACCACGACCCAGTCGACGGCCGCGAGACCGGCCAGCACCAGCATGCGGTCTTCGAGCGCGTTGATCGGCCGCGATTCGCCCTTGAGCCGCCGCACCGAATCGTCATCGTTGACGGCAACGATCAGCCGGTCACCCAGGCTCTTCGCTTCCTCGAGGTAGGCGACGTGACCGGCATGCAAAATGTCGAAGCAGCCGTTCGTCATGACGATACGCTCCTTGCGTGCACGGGCCTCGCCGACGAAGACCAGCAACTCGTCGCGGGAGACCAGCCCGCGGCCGCCCTGCCCGCGCTGGTGCAGCGCGACCTGAATCTCGCCCGGCGTCACCGTCGCCACACCGATCTTGCGAACCACGAGGCCCGCCGCGATATTCGCCAGCGCCGATGCCGATGCGAGGGACTGGCCGCTTGCCAGCGCGCCCGCGAGGGTCGCGATGACGGTGTCGCCGGCGCCGGTGACGTCGAAGACCTCACGCGCCTGGGTCGAGAGGAATACCGGTTCGTTGCCGGTTTCGAGCAACATCATGCCCTTCTCGCTGCGCGTCACCAGCAGTGCGGTCAGCTCGAGTTCCTCGAGCATCTGCCAGCCTCGCGCCGCCAGTTCCGCGTCGGTGGCACAGTGCCCGGCCACGGCCTCGAATTCGCCCTGGTTCGGCGTCAGCAGCGTAGCACCGCGGTATTTTTCGAAATCGCGGCCCTTGGGGTCCACCAGCACGGGCACCCCGGCATTGCGGCACACCGCGATCATGGCCGCGACGTCGGTCAGCGCGCCCTTGCCGTAGTCGGACAGCACGACCGCGCCGACGCCGGTCACCGCCTTGCCGAGGGCGTCGACCAGGGTGCTGTCGCGGAGTTCGGACGCATTCTCCTGGTCGAGCCGAATCAATTGCTGACCGCGGCTCTGCACGCGCGTCTTGGTAATGGTCGGACGATCGCCGACGCGGGCGAAGTCGCAGTCGATGCCATGCGCGGTCAGCAGTCGCTCGAGGGTATCGGCCGCAGCATCGTTACCGACCGCGCCGATCAGCCGGGTTTTCGTACCCAGTGATGCGAGGTTCACCGCAACGTTGGCTGCCCCGCCCGGCCGGTCGTCGGTCTTCTGCACATGCACGACGGGCACCGGCGCCTCGGGCGAGATTCGGCTGGTCGCCCCGAACAGGTACTGGTCCAGCATCACGTCGCCGGCAACGACGACACGTGTCTTGGAAAAATCAGGGATCGATAAGGTCACGGCGAGAATTTACCACGCCGGCAGGGCCGACACAGCTCGTTCAATGTACTGAGCGTGTCTCAGGTGGATGTGAGACAAGGAAAAAGGCCCGGGAAAATGCGCTGTGTAGCCGTTCGTACATGAGCATTTTTTGCGGGCCTTTTGACGCCGTATCACGCCGGCTGAGACGCGCTCAGCCGCACTTGGAGTCGCCACAGGAAAGGCAGGTCATACACCCGTCCATCATGATGACCGCCGCCGTGTTGCACTTCTTGCAGAGCTGCGCGCCTTCCGGGAATTCGCTCTTCGAGAAGGCATCCTGCTGTTTGCGCGACTCTTCGAACTGGGCGCGCTTCTCCTCGATCAGCTTCTTCTGGTTGTCGTCGAGCTCATGATTCGCCAGCAGCCCGATGGCGATGAGGTGCTTCTCGACGATGTAGCCGAGCTCCGCGATGATGGACGGCATGTACTTGCCGCCGGGCTGCCAGTAGCCGCCGCGCGGATCGAACACCGCCTTGAGCTCATCGACGAGGAACGCGACATCGCCGCCCTTCCGAAACACGGCCGAGATGATGCGCGTCAATGCGACGATCCATTGGTAATGATCGAGGTTCTTCGAATTGATGAAGATCTCGAACGGACGACGCTTCTCGTGCTCCGTTCCCTCGTTGAGGATGATGTCGTTGACCGTGACGTACATGGCGTGGTCGGACACCGGCGTCTTGACCTTGTAAGTCGATCCGATCAGGACCTCGGGCCGCTCGAGCTTCTCGTGCATACGGATCACTTCGGCACGGTTGCCGCCACCGCCTTCACGGCGGAGCTCGGGGCGTTCGTTCTTTCCTTCCGGAGTCGGCTGCTTCACGGCATAACCGACAATTTTCTTCTCAATCTTCATTTCCTGGATTCCTCCGCAGACGCCGTACGTTGCAACCTGCGTCAAAATTTTCCGTAGTAGCCTTCTTTGAGCGCGTCGAACAGATTGGCCGCGGTATGCGTTTCGCCGTCGTATTCGACCTCTTCGTCGCCCTTGAACTCGACCGTGGAACCGTCGTCCAGCGTAAACGTGTAGACCGTGTTCTTCAGGTCCTTTTCCTTCACCAGTACGCCCTGGAACGCTTCCGGGTTGAAGCGGAACGTCGTGCAGCCTTTCAGGCCCTGCTTGTAGGCATACAGGTAGATGTCCTTGAAATCGTCGTAGGCGTAATCGGTCGGCACGTTGGCGGTTTTCGAGATCGACGAATCGATCCACTTCTGCGCCGCGGCCTGGATGTCGACGTGTTCCGTCGGCGAAATGTCTTCCGCGGTGATGAAATAGTCGGGCAAGCTGTTTGATGCGTTGCTTTCCTGGGCACCCGGGGGCAGCGCTTCCTTGTTGACCAGTTCGCGGTAGGCGAGCAGCTCGAAAGAAAATACGTCGACTTTCTCCTTGGTCTTCCTGCCCTGCCGGATCACGTTGCGGAAATAATGGTGCGCGAAGCTGGGTTCTATGCCGTTGGACGCATTGTTGGCGAGCGACAGCGAAATCGTACCCGTCGGCGCGATCGAGCTGTGGTGCGTGAATCGCGCACCGACCTCGGCCAGCTCCTTGACGAGTTCCGGCGCTTCCGCGGCCACGCGCTGCATGTAGCGGCTGTAGCGCGCATGGAGAATCCGCCCGGGGACCTTGTCGCCGGGCGCGTAGCCATCGCCGCGCATTTCGGGGCGCCGCGCCAGCATCTCTTCGGTGACCTCGAACTGCTCGTTCATGATCGGTGCCGGACCCTTTTCCCTGGAGAGTTCCAGTGCTTCTTCCCAGCCTGCCAGCGCCAGTTCGCGTGCAACCTTCTCCGTGAATGCCACGGAGTCGTCGTCGCCGTACTTCATGCGCAGCATCGTGATCGTCGAACCCAGCCCGAGGAAGCCCATGCCGTGGCGGCGCTTGCGCTGGATCTCGTTGCGCTGCTGCGGCAGCGGCAGGCCGTTGATCTCGACGACGTTGTCCAGCATCCGTGTGAATACCTTGACGACCTTGCGAAATGCTTCCCAGTCGAAGCGTGCGTCGTCCGTGAACGCATCGACCACGAAACGGGTCAGGTTGACGGATCCGAGCAGGCAGGAGCCGTAAGGCGGCAGCGGCTGCTCGCCACAGGGATTGGTTGCGCGGATATTCTCGCAGAACCAGTTGTTGTTCATTTCGTTGACCTTGTCGATCAACACGAAACCGGGCTCGGCGAAATCGTAGGTGGATGCCATGATGACATCCCAGACACGTCGCGCCGGCAGGGTCTTGTAGATCTTGCAGGCAACGAGCCCTTCCGGGTTGGACACGTAATTGCCCGCCTCCGGCCATTCCCGCCACACGAACTGGCTGTCGTCACCGGTATCGAGATCGTCCTGCCCGACCTCCTTCTGCGTGACCGGGAAGGCGAGTTTCCAGTCTTCGTCGTTGATGACGGCCTGCATGAACTCGTCGGTTATGAGCAGGGACAGGTTGAACTGCCGCAGACGCCCGTCCTCGCGCTTGGCGCGAATGAAGTCCATGACGTCGGGGTGGCCGATATCGAAGGTCCCCATCTGCGCGCCGCGACGACCGCCGGCCGACGAGACCGTGAAACACATCTTGTCGTAGATATCCATGAACGAGAGCGGACCGGATGTATAGGCGCCCGCGCCGGTGACGTAGGCACCTTTCGGCCGCAGCGTCGAGAATTCGTAACCGATGCCGCAACCGGCCTTCAGGGTCAGGCCGGCCTCGTGCACCTTGTTCAGGATGTTGTCCATCGAATCGCCGACGGTGCCCGATACCGTGCAGTTGATCGTGGACGTGGCCGGCTTGTGCTCCTGGGCGCCCGCATTCGAGATGATGCGCCCGGCCGGTATCGCGCCGCTTCTGAGTGCCCACAGGAACTCGGTGAAATAGTGTTCCCGCTTGGACTCGGATTCTACGTTCGCAAGTGCTTTTGCGACTCTCTTGTACGTGTCGTCGATCGACTCGTCGAGTTTCGACCCGTCTTTCGCGATGAGCCGGTACTTGGCGTCCCAGATATCAAGCGAGGCTGGCTGGAATTCGATGTCGGCGACCGTGTGCGCATCCAGATGAACGGCAGACTTCATTGGCAGAAATACTCCCCTTAACTCCCTTTCGGAGACCCCGTTTTGTGTGGTGCCCCAATTCTGCGAGGGAATAGCTGCCCTCTCGCCGCTTGTCGATTTTATGGCGGCGAGTGTCAGAGGTGGCCTCCAGACCCTCGTTGATTGAACACAAGATGTTGTGTTCGAACAGGCACAAGATTATGCCCGTAGCGGTCCACTGTCAAGGGTTTGGCCATTTTTTTTGTTGAGGCTTTACGCTTTTAAAAACAATAGGTTACGCTTCGCATCGAAGTATTGACATTAAAAAAACACAAAAAAAAATGACACTTTTGTGAAATCGCCAAAGCACTACATATAGTGCCATCAAATCAAGCCGGCGAGCCGTCTGAAAACAAGGATTTAGCGGCAGGAATTCACGCAATTCGGCGCCTTGAATTGCCTCCGCAAGCCCTCAGATTAGCGCTCAACAGCCATCGTAAGGTGGCCGAAACGGCCACCGCAGACCCTGACTCGAGGAGTAGAAAACCATGAACCTGAGACGATTTGAGCCCTGGAGCATCGTCGACCTGCTGCACCGCGACCTGGATCGGCTGGCCGCCCGCCAGTTCCAGGCCGGCGACAGCGACGCGGTCGTGACCGACTGGGTACCCGCCGTCGACATTATCGAGGAAAAAGAGCGCTTCGTGCTGCGCGCGGACGTACCGGGCGTCGATCCGGCCGACATCGAGGTCAGCATGGATGCCGGCGTGCTGAGCATCGCCGGGCAGCGGGCGCAGGAAGCGTACGGCGAAGACGCCGGGCTGCAGCGCATGGAGCGCGCCAGCGGCCGTTTCTTCCGCCGATTCTCGCTGCCAGACACGGCCGATGCCGAGCACGTCGCGGCGCAGTGCCGTAACGGCATCCTGGAGGTCACCATTCCGAAGCAGCCGCAGGTCCAGGCGCGCCGCATCGAAGTCCAGGCAGCCTGACGGATGTTGCTGCGGGCGCGACCAACGGTCGCGCCCGCGCATCAGACAGATGACGGCTGCGCCGGAACTTAGCCGCGTTGCCGGTGTCGACGCCATTGAGCCTATAATCCCGTGTTCACCGGCGATTCAGCCGGGACGCCGTATGGTGGCATGCGGCTTCTGCAAGCTTGAGGCAAGCAATACATGATCAACAATTTCCGAATTCTATCCGCCGGCCTGCTGCTGGTGCTTTCTGCCGCGACCTGGGCGGCCCTGCCGGCAATGGTCAACGACGAGGAACTGCCGAGCCTGGCACCGCTCGTCGAGCGTGTCTCGCCGGCGGTCGTCAACATCCGCGTGAGTCAGACCGTCAGCACGGGCGGACACTTCGGCGACGAAGCTTTTCGCCGCTTCTTCGGTCTCCCGGACATGCCCGGCGGCGAGCGCGAAGTCGCCAGCGCCGGTTCGGGCGTCATCGTCGATGCCGAGAACGGCTACATCCTGACCAACCACCATGTCGTGGACCAGGCCGACCAGATCCAGATCTCGACGATGGACGGCGAGATCTTCGACGCGGAAATCGTCGGTTCGGACGCCGCGACCGACATCGCGGTCATCAAGGTCGATGCGAAAGGGCTGACCGACATGCCGATTGGTGATTCCGAGCGCGTCCGCGTCGGCGATTTCGTGCTCGCCATCGGCAACCCGTTCGGCCTGGGCCACACGGTCACCTCGGGCATCGTCAGCGCACTGGGCCGCAGCGGCATCAGTCGCGACGGCTACGAGGACTTCATCCAGACAGACGCCTCGATTAACCCCGGTAATTCAGGCGGTGCGCTGGTGAATCTGCGTGGCGAGCTGGTCGGGATCAACTCGGCGATCATCAGCCGCACCGGCGGCAACGTCGGTATTGGATTCGCGGTACCGACGGAAATCGCGAGTTCAATCATGCGCCAGATTCTCGATTTTGGCGAAGTCCGGCGCGGCCTGCTCGGTGTCTCGATTGCGGACATCAACCCGGAGACCGCCGAAGCCCTGAATTCGCCTGTCAATGCAGGGGCCCTGATCACGCGCGTCGAGCCGGGATCGGCGGCGGAAGATGCCGGCCTCCAGGTGGACGACATCATCGTCGGCGTTAACGACAAGAAGATCTCTGGCGCGGCCGAGCTTCGCAACACGATCGGGCTGATGCGCTCGGGCGACGAAGTAGAGATCGAGTTCTTCCGCGACAACGACAAGCGCAAGGCGTCCACGGAGCTTGGCCAGCAGCGCGCGGCGGCGACGGTCGGGGCGGAAATCCACCCCGGACTCGTGGGCGCCCAGTTCGCTGAATCCTCTGCCTCTCGCGTCGACGGGGTCGAGGTAACCGCCGTCGAGCCGGGAAGCCCGGCGGCACAACGCGGCCTGCGTGCCGGCGATATCATCACCGCGATCAATCGCCGGCCCGTCCGCTCGCTCAACGAACTCAACGAGATTGCATCGAGCTACCGTATTCTGTTCCTGCTGGTGCAGCGTGGCGATCGCGCCCTGATGCTGCAGATTCGCTGAGCTGATCGCCCGCAGTCGATGTGACGACAGGACCGGGACGCGTCGTGGCGTCCCGGTCTTTTTTTTGCGCTGTCTCCGGTTGCGCAGCAGCCGGCGGCTGAGTAAGGTTTCGCTACCGGGATCTCTTCAACGCACAAGGGACTGCGCAGCAACGATGTCGCCCCGTTTGGCCCTGATAAAGTCCGCCGCCGGCATTATCGCCGTGCTGGGCACGTTGCTGCCGGGAACCGCCGCCTCCGCTTCCGAACTCGACGAGCAGCGCGAACTTTTCCGCCAGTTGTATGCCGCCGCCGAACTCGGGCGCTGGGATGCCGTCGACGCTCTCAGTGCAGAGGAGCGCGAACGGCTGCAGGCCTACATCCTGTGGCCGGACCTGCGCTCGGCGTGGTTGCGGGCCACGATCCGGAAGGCGGACCGCGACGACATCGAGGCCTTCCTCCGCGAGCACGGTACCCTGAAGCCGGCGCGGGAGCTCCGTTATCGCTACGCCCTGCATCTCGCGGACTCCGGGCGGCTGGACGAATACCTCGAACTCTACCGGTCGTATTACCAGGGACAGGATGTCGCGAGGCTCGACTGCATCGCGCTCGACGCCGAGATCGCATCCGGGAACGGCGATCGCATCGCGCACAGGGGTCGCAATCTGTGGCTCACCGGGCACAGCCAGGCGGATGAATGCGACCCGGTCTTCGAATGGATGCGCGAAGCGCAGCAGCTAACCGAAGACGACTACCGCGCACGATTCGCGCTGGCGATCGACGCGCGCGAGTTTACCCGGGCGCGCTGGCTCGCCCGGTCGCTGGACGAGGCTGCCCTCGAGCAGGCCAATCACTGGCTGCGGGCCCGGGCGAACCCGGAACGGTTCGTCGACACACACGACCAGAGAGCGGATACCGAGGTCGCGCGCGCGCAGCTCGCCTATGCGGTGGAGCGAATGACCTACCGCGATCCGCAGAAGGCGCTCGAGCTTTGGCGGCGCGTCGCACGCATTTATGCCTTCTCGCCGGGCGTTCGCCACGCGACGGTGCGGCACATCGCGCTGTGGACGGCGCGCGACAATCTGCCCGGCGCTTACGAGTTACTGACGGGCCTGCCGCCCGAAGCGCAGGACGAGGAAGTCATGCGCTGGCGCGCACGCGTCAGCCTCCGCGCCGAACGCTGGACGGATCTGCTCAGCGACATTGCGATGATGACCGCGGTGGAGCGCGATTCCGAGCAGTGGCGGTACTGGCGGGGAATCGCGCTCGCTCGCAGCGGCCGCGACGAACCGGCAATGGCCATGCTGGAGCCGCTCGCCGCGGACCGCAGCTACTACGGCTTCCTCGCGGCAGACGAACTCGGACTGCCCTACGCGTTCGCGCACGATACGCTGGCGGCAGACGAATCCGTCATCGAGGCGCTCGCCAGGCGCCAGGACCTGCTGCGGGCCCGCGAGTTGTTTCTCGTCGGCCTCGACGGCCGCGGCCGCTCGGAATGGGATGCCGCGATTGCTGGCCTGTCCGCTGCGGAAAAGACGCAGGCCGCGGTGCTCGCGCAACGCTGGGGCTGGTATTCGCGTGCCATCGCGACAGCCGCGTCCGCGGGTCATTACGACGACCTTGCGCTGCGCTATCCGTTGCCGTTCCGGCAGTCGTTCGAGCAGCATGCTTCGGCGGCCAGCATCCCCACGACCTGGGCGCTCGGTATCGCACGCAGTGAGAGCCTGTTCATGCGCGACGTTCGCTCGCGCGCCGGCGCAATCGGTCTGATGCAGCTGATGCCGGCGACCGGCCGCCAGGTGGCGCGGGACATCAAGCTGCCCTATTCGGGGCTCGACACGCTGGTCGACCCGAATAGCAACATTCGCCTGGGGACGTCGTACCTCGGCAGCATGATCGCCCGTTACGATGGCAATCACGTGCTGGCGACGGCCGCCTACAATGCCGGCCCGCATCGCGTCGACCGCTGGCTGCCGCAGGGGTCCGTCGTGGACGCACGCATCTGGATCGAGAACATCCCGTTCAACGAGACCCGCAAATACGTGCGCCGGGTACTGGCCGCCGAAACGATCTTCCACTGGCGGCTGACCGGCGAGACGCGGCGGCTGTCCGACACTCTGCCGCAGGTCCAGCCGCTGCCCGCCGAGCGGCAACTCGCCAGCCGCTAGCCTTTGCCGGAGTTTTCGTAGCGAGCCGCGAGAGCGGCCAGCCGTGTAGCGCGCTCCCGCCGCTCGAGCTCCGCAATTTTGCCGGCCTCTTCATACAGGCAGCCGAGTTCGGAGCCGCAGTCCGCATACAGCGCCAGGAACGCCGGCACCTGGCTGTCGTACAGTGACATCGGCAGCAGTCGCGCATTATTGAGCTGCCCTGTCAGCCAGTGTTCCTCGCTGCGGCCTTCCGACCTGAGTTGCGCACGGACGTCGGCCGCCAACTGTTGTAATCGGTCGGACTTCAGTTCGCGCATGCGGTTGGCGTCGATATCGCGCCCGTAATAGTCGGCCAGGTCGTCGCGAGCCGCCTCCACGAGCGTCACCAGGCTGCGATGGAGCGCTTTTTGCGCGCGGTATCCGGCCATGTCTTCGGGCCGGCCGTTCGCCGCCAGCCACCGCTCGATACCGATCTCTTCGACGGCGGTCGCGAATGATTCGTTGAAGGCCGTGTCGTCCTTGATATAGAGCACCTGGTGCGCCAGCTCGTGGAACAGCGTGGACACCAGTTTCACGTCGTCCCAGCGCATCATCGTATTCAGGACGGGATCGTCGAAGTTGCCGAGCGTCGAATAGGCCGGCACGCCACCGACGGCAACGTCGAACCCTTTTGCCTGCAGCTTCCCGGCCTCCCTGTAGGCCGCTTCCTCGGAGAAATAGCCGCGGTAGCTGACACAGCCGACTATCGGGTAGCACCATTCTCTCGCAGCCAGTGAGAACTCGGGCGCCGCAAACACGTTCCAGACCACGAAGTCGCGCTCGAGGTCGGAATAGCTGCGGTAACTGTCGTTGTCGGGAAGTCCGAGCTCCGCAACTGAAAAGCGTCGTGCTTCCTGCACGAGCCGCAGCCGGCGACCGAGTTCGGCCGCGGTATCCGGGCTGGCGAGCACCTCGTCGATCGGCTCGCGTTTGCTCAATACCTCGATCTGGCCCCGCGTTGCCTGCACGTAATAGCAGGCGGACAACAGGCAGCAAAGCCCGAGCGTGGTGATCGTCTTCAAAGCGGAATTTGAATTCACTGGCAGTGCAACGGAATCGGTTTGCTAGAATCGCGCGATGCAAGTGTACCTCGTCGGTGGCGCTGTTCGTGACGAACAGCTCGGACTTCCCGTGAAAGAACGGGACTGGTGCGTCGTCGGTGCGACACCGGCGGAAATGGACGAGGCCGGTTACAGGCGGGTGGGCAAGGACTTCCCCGTCTTCCTGCACCCGGAGACCGGCGAAGAATATGCGCTTGCCCGCACCGAACGAAAGACCGCCGCCGGCTATCACGGTTTCGAGTTTCACACGGACCCGAACGTCACGCTCGAGGACGACCTCGGACGCCGCGATCTCACCATCAACGCAATCGCGAAAGACGCCGACGGCCGTCTCGTGGACCCCTACGGCGGGCTCGGTGACATCCGGGATCGAATCCTGCGGCATGTCTCGGATGCGTTCGTGGAGGACCCGGTACGCGTGCTGAGGGTCGCGCGTTTCGCCGCCCGCTTCAGCGCCCTCGGCTTCGTAATCGCGCCGGAAACGATGTCGCTGATGCGCTCGATAACGGCCAACGGCGAAATCGACGCGCTGGTGCCGGACCGGGTATGGAAGGAAACGGAGCTCGCACTCCGCGGAGCGAACAGCCGCGTGTTTTTCGAGACACTGCGGGAATGCGGCGCGCTGGAGAGGTTGTTCCCCGAGATCGACCGTCTGTTCGGCGTGCCGCAGCCAGTGCAATGGCACCCCGAAGTCGACACCGGCGTCCACGTCATGATGGTGCTGGACCAGGCCGAGAAGCTGTCACCCGACCTCGAGGTTCGGTTCGCGGCGCTGGTCCATGATCTCGGCAAGGGCACGACCCGCAAGTACAGCCTGCCGAGCCATCCGGGGCACGAGGGACGCGGGGTCAAACTCATCCGGCGCCTGTCCGAGCGGCTGCCGGTACCGAACGCGTGCCGCGACCTGGGAATGCTCGTGTCGGAATACCATACACACTGCCACCGTGCTTTCGAATTGCGTGCGGCCACGATACTGCGGATGCTGGAAGCGACAGACGCATTCAGGCGGCCGCGCCGCTTCGAGCAGTTCCTGCTTGCCTGCGAGGCCGACGCCCGGGGCCGCAAGGGCCTCGAAGACCGGCACTACACCCAGGTCGAGCTGTTGCGCGGGGCATTCGCAGCGGCCGCTGCGGTCGATGCTGCGTCTATCGCCGCGAGGCATGAAGGCAAGGCGATCGGTGACGCGATTCGCCGCGAGCGGCTTGCCGCGGTGGAGGCGTTCCGGTCCGGGTTTCAGCCGCCGCCGTAAAAATACAGGAACACGGAAAACACGGTGACTTCGCCGTAATTCTCGGAGTCGTCGTAACCCAGCCCGAACTCGATGTCGTTGCGATGCCCGATTGGCGCCAGGAAGCGCACCGTGTAGGAATTGGTGCGACTGCCCTCTACCGCGCCCTCCCATTGCCCGGCCTCGAACTCCAGGCGCTTGAGGCCGAAATCGATTCCAAAGGTCAGGCTGGCGCGATAGTCCACGAGCGTACTGAGCAGGCTAAGCCGGGTTACCGAGATCAGGTTGACGATGTCGCGGTTGGGGTCGAGCCGCAGGTTGACGCTGTAGTCGTAGCTCATGCCCTTGAAGCGGACGTCGACGCTGTCGGACAGGTCGAGACGGGCACCGAGACCGTAGCCGTTCGCATCGAAATTTACCTGGCGCCTGCGCAGGAAATCGAATTCCGGCAGTTCCAGTTCTAAATCGCGGAACTCGTAGTCGAAACTCAATGAGCCGCGGGTCGCACGGAAGTACAGGGAGGCTCGCGCGTCCGTCGAATCGAGCAAATTGTTGTCGCCCCAGTAGGCGAGTCCGAGCCTCACACCGGCGGGATCGAAGAAGTGGTCGAGGCCGACATCGCCATACCACGTCTCCAGCTCATCGCGAAGCGGTAGTTCCACGCTGCTGCGTGCCAGCCCGGCGGACAGCCAGGTCTCGCCTCCGACGGCCACGTCACCCAGCAGTGCGGCGGCGATGCCGTCGGCCGAGTCAGCCTGTACGCCACCAGCAATCACGTACTCGCCCGCGGCCCAGGTGTTGCCGGACAACAACAGCAGGGCGAAGCACCTAGACCAGCACATACAGGAGCACCGCCGCCAGGACGAGACGATAAATCGCGAACGGCAGCAGGCCGATGCGGCTCACGAAACGCATGAAGAAGTCGATGCTCGCGTAGGCGACGACGGCGGCGACCAGCGCGGCGACCCACAGCTGCGTCCATTCGACCTGCTCGTCGCTCATGAAAAGGCCGCCCATTTCGTAGACGGTGGCGAGCAGGATAACGGGCACCGACAGCAGGAACGAAAACCTGGCGGCGTCGTGGCGATCGAATCCGAGTATGCGGCCGGCTGAAATGGTAACGCCGGACCGGGACGTCCCGGGCACCAGCGCAAGCGCCTGTGCGCAGCCGATGACCAGCGCATCGCGGAGCGTCACGTCCGCGACGTTCCTGTCGCGGCGACCGAGGCGGTCCGCGAGGACCATGATGACCGCATAGCCCGAGAGGGTGAACACGATCACCGCCGGGCTCCTGAGGTTGGCTTCGATCCAGCCGGCCAGCGCCAGCCCCGCAACGGCGGCGGGCACGGTCCCGATACCCAGCGCCAGCGCGATCCGCGCCTCCGGCGTCTGGTGGTTGAGCGTCAGCAGCTGTCCGGTTCCGCGCAGCAGGGCGAAGATATCGTCGCGGAAGAACAGGCATACGGCGAGCAGCGACCCGAAATGCACCGCGACGTCAAAGGCCAGCCCCTGGTCGGTCCAGCCGGCAGCCGACGGCACGAGCACGAGATGCCCTGAACTCGAAATCGGCAGGAACTCCGTGAGTCCCTGGACAATCGCAAGCACGACCACCTGCAGCCAGGTCATCGACGTACTCCTTGCGTCGCTGATGTGATCATAAGGTGTGTGTCCTGTCGGCCGATTCGAATGGGCCGGGCCTGGCAATGTCTCCGCGGGCGAGGCAGATGCACTTGACGTTTTCGCCCATCTCGCCGGGCAGAGTCAACATTTTGACCTGCCGGGCTGTCTGCAGCTGTGATTCGATCGGCATCTCTGCGAAATCCCGCAGCTCTGCCTCGATGCCGCCGGCCAGCAGGAATTGCGACTGGCTCGCGTAGCCCAGGACTTGCAGCCGCTCGCCCGCGGCAGCTTCCGCGACTGCGGTGAAATCCACCCAGGCGGTGAGGTCCTGTATGCCGGGGAGTATCAGTGGGTCGCTGTGCACGCGGTGGCGAAAGTGGCACCGTAGCCAGCCCTCGTTGCGATCGGCCGCGTAATACTCGCGCCGGCTCACACCGTAGTCGAACAGCAGGACGAGGCCATGTTCGAGCATCCGCGCCACGTCCGCGAGCCATCCCGGGGCCGCGAGCGAAACTTCGGATATATAGTTGTCGGGCAGCCGCGCGCCGATATGGCCTTCGATTCCCCGAACGGCGCGATCCAGCACCTCGGGCGCCGGTTCGTCGACGAACACGAACTCGCCGTCCTCGTCGATGACGCGCATCTGGTAGACGCCGTCGTGTCTGCGCATGAAGCGCTCCACGGGTAATGCATCCAGCACTTCGTTGGCGACGACGACGCCGCGGTGCGCGGCAGGCATCCGGTCCAGCCATACGATGCGGTCGGCGAGGTGCGGCAGCTCTGCATGCAGCAGCAGCTGCTGGCGCTCGCGAAGATCGGCGGACACTTCCAGGATCCTGTATTCCACCGGTAACGCGTCCAGGGCCTCGAGCGCCCGCAGCATATCCAGCGCGAGCCGGCCGCTGCCGGCGCCGAACTCCAGCAACGACGAGTCCCCGCTGTCCCGCAGCACCGGGGCGCATTGCTGCGCGACAACGCGCCCGAACAGCGGCGAAATCTCCGGCGCGGTAACGAAATCCCCGTCGGCCCCGAACTTGCGCGCACCCGCGCTGTAGTAGCCCAGTCCGGGGGCGTACAGCGCATAATGCATGAACTCCGCGAAACTTATGCTGCCGCCGGCGTCGCTGATCCGCGCACGGATATAGTCTGCACAACGCTTGCTGTGCGCGGCGCTGACGGCGTCCGGATGCGGCAGGGAGAATGCGTAATCGTGTTGCATGTCGCGTCGTTCGTCTTTCAGAATGTCGCCTTTATAACGTGACCCGCGAAAAATTGCCGGCGGGAGAGGTTTGACGTCGATAATGAGCAGCCCAGCGGGCCTTGAAGGCCGTGTCGCATTGATTACCGGCGCCGCACGCCGCGTCGGCGCCGAGATTGCCACACATCTGCATGCCGCGGGTGCCGACGTCTGCGTTCACTACCGCCACTCCGCGGATGATGCCGACGCACTGGTCGCTCGCCTGAACGCCCTGCGCCCCGACTCGGCGGCCGCCTTCCAGGCCGACCTCCTCGACACGGCGTCGCTTCCCGCGCTCATCGATGCAGTGTCGAACTGGCGGGGCGGGCTCGACGTCCTGGTCAACAACGCGTCCACGTTCTATCCGACGCCGCTCGGCGAGGTTACCGAGGCTGACTGGGACGACCTGGTGGGCAGTAACTTCAAGGCGCCCCTGTTTCTTTCCCAGGCCGCGGCGGGGAGCCTGCGCGAGCGCCGCGGCAGCATCATCAATATCGTCGATATCCATGCACAGCGGCCGTTGAGCAGGCACCTCGTCTACAGCCCGGCAAAGGCCGGGCTCGCCATGCTGACGCGTGCCCTGGCGAAGGAGCTTGCGCCGCACGTGCGCGTAAACGGCGTGTCACCAGGGGCTATCCTGTGGCCGGAAGGCGACATGAGTGCCGCAACCAAGGCGTCGATCCTGGACCAGGTGCCCCTGGCGCGCGCGGGTGCGCCCGGGGACATCGCCGGTTGTGTGCTGTATCTGGTTCGCGACGCGACCTACGTTACGGGCCAGATCGTGGCCGTCGACGGCGGGCGCTCCATAGGCTGGTAGGGGCTACAAAGCGTTCGCAAATTCCCGTGCCGGGGTGCCCCTGAGCTCCAGCTGCGGTGCGGCTTGCAAAGCCTGCAGCTTGAACTGGGCGCCCGGGATGGAGGCCGCAGGACAGCCACCGGTATCGAGATACGTCAGCGCCGCCTCGACGTTCGGGTCGTTTTCCGCTCCCACGGCGACGTCGAGATCGTCCGGCGCCGGGCAATCCACCGGCAGGCCGAAAAAGTAGTCGCCGAAGTCGTCGGCATTGAGTGTCTGGAACGACGTCGGCCGCAGGATCTTCTCGCAGAACTCGAGGCCCACCTGACCTACCGGCTTGCCGAAAGTGTCGTCACCGACGATGGCGACCTCGACGTGTGGCTCCATGCCGTTGATCACGAGTTCGCTCGCCGATGCCGTGCTTCTCGATGCGATGACCACGAGCCTCGCGAGGCTCATCGAATTGCCGCGGCGCTCGAAGAACTCGGTGCTGTTGTTCGCCGCTGCACGAAGCGCATTGAACACGGTCTTGGAATAAACCAGGTTCTCAGCGACGTCACCGCCGAGAAAATCGCCGAGCAGTTCGGACGTGCTCACCAGGCCGCCGCCGTTATAGCGCAGGTCCAGGATAACGTCGTTGACGCCCTGCGCCCTGAAGTCCGCGAAGACGGCGTCCATCTCCAGGTCGGCGGTACTGATGAAGGTCGCGAGCTCCATATAGCCCACCGGCGGACGCACGCCGGCCGGGTCGGTGATGATCCGCGCCTGCGGCACCGGGTCTATCGTAACGATATCCTGGGTGATGCTCGTCGTGAAATCGTCGCTACCGTCCGGATTGCCGCCGACCGGGCGCATCGTGAATTCCAGCGGGGAAAGATCGAACAAGGCGCTGACGCCCTCGTTCGCCTCGATGTCCGCGATCGTTCGGCCGTTCAGCGCGACGATCTGCTGGCCCCTGGCGAGCCCTGCGCGGTTGGCCGGACTGTCCAGGAATACCCGCGTCAGGCGTAGGTCGTTTTCGGCGACGAAACGGCTGCTGAAGCCGAAACCCTCGAACTTTCCCTCGCCGAAGAACGCCTGGTCCGCCGCAGCGGTGTTGATAAAGCTGAATCGGTCGACGGGATTATCGATGCCGTCGTCGGGGGTCAAATCCGGGCTAAAGGTTGTCAGGAATGCGAGCAGGTCCTCGGGCGTCGCAAACTGGCTGGTATCCACCTGCGCGGGCAGCAGCTCGTTCCAGAAATACCACGCGCGCATGCTGTCCAGCACGAACTGCTTCTGGCCTTCGATAGAACAGGCAGCAGCAGCCGGCTCATCGCCGTCAGACGAGCATGCCACTAACAGTAACGCCGACAGAATTCCGATGAACTTGTGCATTGATCCTCCATTGACCCCGGGACATTGTCCTTGAACACGTATTTTACCCAGTTCCGGTTTCATGCCGCCGCGAAACCGTCGTCCTTTTGACGGCAATCGGCTGAATTTTATCCCGGATTTTACAGAATAACGTCGCTCGGCGTCAGCGGATGACGCCCGCCGTCGAATGCGCGCCAGTGCTCGCCGATGGTCCTGCCCGTGACCGGGTGCACGAGCTCCGGGGCGATGTCCGCAAGCGGCCGCAGCACGAAGCCGTACTCGAGAATATCGCGGCGGGGCAGCCGCAGCGGCGGAGACGGATCAACCCTGTCGTCGTACAGCAGCAGGTCTATATCCAGCGGCCGCGAGCTGTACTTGTCCGGCCCACGGCTGCGGCCGGCCATCTCGTGTATGCGCTCGATTTCCTGCAGCACGTCGAGCGGTGCGCTGTCCGTGGCCAGTGCCACCACGAGGTTGAGGAAATCGGGCCCGTCGAAGCCGACCGCCGTACTGCGGTAGACCGGCGAAACGGTCAGTGCTCCGAACAGCCGCCGCAGCTCGCCCATCGCGAGACGCAGGTTATTCTCCGCGTCGATATTGCTGCCGAGGCCGAGGTAGACCGTGGCCACGGCTCAGTCCGGGCCCGGTTTTTTGCCACGCTCGATCATCACGCCGACGTCGCGCGCACCGCGGATCGCGCCGGGCTTGTTGACCCGAACGCGGACCCAGGGCACCTCGAACTCGTCGGTGACGATCCCCGCGATGCGCTCGGCGAGGGTCTCGACCAGCTGGAACTCGGACTCCGCAATGAAGCTCTGCAGCCGCTTGGCGACGAGCTTGTAATTCAGCGTGTCTTCTACATTATCGCTCGCCGCGGCTTTGCGAATGTCGGCGGCCATGTCCAGGTCGATCTCGACCGTCTGGCGGATCTTGCGTTCCCAGTCCCAGATGCCGATGACGGCGTCGACCTTGAGGTTGTGGAGGAAGATGATGTCCATACGTTGTCGCTTCTCAGTCTGAGGCCGCGGGGGCCGCGAGCGAGTCCAGCGGCCAGCGGGCCTGTGCCCGAATCTCGCCGATCGGGCGCGCATCTGCAAGGCGCAGGGCCCCGGCCACGGCAATCATCGCCCCGTTGTCGGTGCAGAACGCCATGCGCGGGTAATGCACCTCGCCCGGAAAACGGCTCGCCATCTCCTGGCGCAGCAGCTTGTTGGCGCCGACCCCGCCGGCGACGACGATCCGGGAAAGGCCCGCGCTTCTCGCCGCGCGGACCGATTTTTCGACCAGCGTGTCCACCGCGGCGCGCTGGAACGAGGCCGCAATGTCCGCGCGGCAGCGACCGAGGTCACCGCGCTCTTCCGCCTTGCGCACCTCGATCATTACCGCGGTCTTAAGGCCGCTGAAGCTGAAGTCGTGGCCCGGGCGATTCAGCATCGGCCGCGGAAAATCGAAAGCGCTGTCGTCGCCCGACTCTGCCAGCACGGCCAGCGCCGGCCCGCCGGGGTAGCCGAGACCCAGCAGCTTGGCGGTCTTGTCGAAAGCCTCGCCGACCGCGTCATCGAGCGTGGTTCCCAGGAGTTCGTACTCGCCGAGCGCGCGCACGGAGATCAGCATCGAGTGTCCGCCCGACACGAGCAGCGCGAGGAACGGGAACGCCGGCGGCTCGTCCTCGAGCATCGGCGCCAGCAGGTGCCCTTCCATGTGGTGTACCGCGACCACCGGGCAGCCCCAGGCGAGTCCGAGGCCGGCCGCCATGCCGCCGCCGACCATGAGTGCGCCGACGAGGCCCGGGCCTGCCGTGTAGGCGATCGCGTCGGGGCGCGCGACGCCGGCCTTCGACAGCACCTGCCGGATCAGCGGCAGGAGCCGCCGCACGTGATCGCGGGAGGCGATCTCCGGCACGACGCCGCCGTACACGGCGTGCAGGTCCACCTGGCTGTGCAGGGCGTCGGCGAGCAGGCCGTGTTCCGTGGAATACAGCGCCACGCCGGTCTCGTCGCAGCTGGTTTCGATACCGAGAACGTTCATGGCGGCGAATAGTAAGGGATATTCGCCCGCCTCGCCGCATTTGCAGGCCTTGCGCGGCTTCCCGCCGGGGGTTAAAATGCGCGGCTCTCCCGGTTTGACCCGGGATTATTTATGCCCAGAAGGAAGGCCTGATCTAAATGCCAAGTGTTCGCATAAAAGAGAACGAATATTTCGATGCCGCACTGCGTCGCTTCAAGCGTGCCTGCGAGAAAGCCGGGGTCCTGACGGAACTGCGCCGCCGCGAGTTCTACGAGAAGCCGACCCAGGAGCGCAAGCGCAAGAAAGCGGCCGCCGTAAAGCGGCACCTGAAGCGCCTCTCCCGCGAAGAGTCGAAGCGCAAGCGTCTCTATTGATCTCCCCCGAGGTTCGAGGCTCTCTCGGCCCATGTCTCTGAAAGACCGCATTACCGAGGACATGAAGTCCGCGATGAAGGCCGGCGATAAAGACCGGCTCAAGGTCGTGCGCCTGATGCTCGCGGCCATCAAGCAGGTGGAGGTCGATTCCCGCAAGCAACTCGACGACACCGCTGTGCTGGGCGTGCTCGACAAGATGGTCAAGCAGCGCCGGGATTCCATCGAACAGTTCACCAAAGGCGGCCGCGACGACCTCGCAGCGATCGAGGAGGCCGAGATCGCCGTACTGGAGGGCTACCTGCCTGCGAAGATGGACGACGCCGAACTCGACGCGCTCATCAACGAGGCGATCGCGTCGACCGGCGCCGAGAGCATCCGCGACATGGGCAAGGTCATGGGCGCGATCAAGTCCAAAGCCGCCGGCCGCGCGGACATGGGCACTGTCGGCAGCCGCGTCAAGGAACGTCTCGGGGCCTGAAAACCCCGCAATAAAGCGCTGGCGAATCGGCACGGATTCGCTATGCTTGGGCCAACGGGCAGCGACCCGGACGCCAAATAATAAGAACAGGCTCTGTCAAGACCCGAAGCCGCGGAGCACACGTTTACTTCACTATGGCCGGATTGATTCCCCAGGATTTCATCGACGACCTGGTCGCACGGGCCGATATCGTCGAGGTGATCGGCCGGCGTGTGCAGCTCAAGAAAGCCGGGCGTGAATTCAAGGCCTGCTGCCCGTTCCACGACGAGAAGACGCCGTCGTTCACCGTGAGCCCGACGAAGGGCTTCTACCATTGTTTCGGCTGCGGCGCGCACGGCACCGCGCTCGGTTTCCTGATGGAGTTCGATCACATGAGTTTCGTCGAGGCGGTGGAGAGCCTCGCCAACTCGATGGGCGTCGAGGTGCCGCGCGACGAGTCGGATCGGCCTGCACGCCGTTACGACGAGCTCTTCGACCTGATGTCGCGCGTCGAGCGATTCTGGCAGCAAGGGCTGCGGGAGAACCCGGCGGCCGTGGATTACCTGAAACAACGGGGCATCGACGGCAGCACGGCAAAGCGCTTCGGCCTCGGCTATGCCGCGGATGCCTGGAGCACGGTGCTCGACAAGTTCGGCACCTCTCAGGAAGCCATCGATCGCCTGCTCGCCGCCGGGCTCGTGATCCGCAAGGACAACGGCTCGCATTACGACCGCTTTCGTGGCCGCATCATGTTTCCCATCCGCGATGTCCGCGGTCGCTGCATCGCGTTTGGCGGCCGCGCCATGGGCGACGGGGAGCCGAAATATTTGAATTCACCGGAGACGGTGCTGTTCCACAAGGGCCGCGAGCTTTACGGGCTGTACGAGGCGCGCCAGGCGCTGCGGCAGATTGATCGCTTCGTGGTCGTCGAAGGCTACATGGACGTCGTTGCACTGGCCCGCCACGGCATCGACTTCTCTGTCGCGACGCTGGGCACCGCGACGACGGCGGATCATCTGAACCGCCTGTTGCGGCTCACCGAAAACGTCGACTTCTGCTTCGACGGCGACCGCGCCGGCAGGCAGGCCGCGTGGCGGGCCCTCGAGACCGCCCTGCCCCACATCCGCGAAGGCCGCCAGGTGCGGTTCGTGTTTCTCCCCGAGGGCCACGACCCGGACTCCTACGTCAACGCCCATGGCGCCGACGCGTTCATCGAGGCACTCGACGGCGGCGTCGCGCTCTCGGATCACCTGATTGCCGAGCTCGCGCAGCAGGTAGACCTGGGCACCGTCGACGGCCGTGCCCGGCTGGCCGAACTGGCCAGACCGCTGGTCGCGAAAATTCCGACCGGCGTGTACCGGGAGTTGCTCCTCGAATCGCTGGCGCAGACAGTGGGCCTGACCGCCGGCAAGCTGGAAACGATGCTCGACCGCTCCCAGCCGGTCGAGCAGGGCCAGGCCGGCCGCCGCAAACCGCAACGCGGCCGGCGGGTAGCGGGAGGAGTGGCCGGCAGGCCCTCGGTGGTCAGGCGGGCGATCACGCTGCTCCTGAACCATCCCGAGGCGGCGGCGAAGCTCGATGTCGAAAAACTGGCCGGGGTCAATCGGCCGGGCATCGAGCTGCTGCGCGAGTTGATTGAAACGGCGCAACAGGAACCCAATATCACGACTGCCGGCTTGCTGGAGCGGTGGCGGCATCACGACCAGGGCCGCCACCTCGGCAAGCTGGCCGCCGTCGAGGTTCCCGGCGACGAGGACTTCGACCCGGCCGCCGAGCTCGCGGACTGCCTCGCGCAGCTGGCGCTCGCGGGGCGCCGGGAACGCATTGATTTTCTGATTGAAAAACAGCGGGTTAAGCCACTGAACGAGGCCGAAATCGCGGAACTCCGGCAGCTCCGCTGACGCGCTCCGCCCCGGGGACGGGACGGCGAGAATTTCAATGGACATTTATAGATTAGATCGAGTCAAACCAGTACAATTGGTCGTTTGCATTTTTTACATGGAGGGCGTTTCGTCTTGAGCGAGAAGCGTGCAGCAATAGGCAGTAGCAAGAAGCAGGCTCAACAGCTGAAAGAACTCATTGCGCGCGGCAAGGAACAGGGCTTCCTGACCTACGCCGAAGTCAATGATCACCTGCCTAATGACATCATCGATCCCGAGCAGATCGAAGACATTGTCAACATGATCAACGACATGGGCATCACGGTGCACGAAAAGGCGCCGGATGACGAGTCGTTGCTGCTGTCCGACGCTGCCGTCTCGAACGACGACGACGCTGCCGAGGAAGCGGAGGCCGCGCTTGCCAGCGTGGACGCGGAATTCGGGCGCACGACAGACCCGGTGCGCATGTACATGCGTGAGATGGGTACCGTGGAACTCCTCACGCGCCAGGGCGAGATCGAGATTGCGAAGCGCATCGAGGACGGTCTCAACCAGGTCAAGTACCACATGTCGCACTTTCCGCCGACGATCGAGCTGTTCCTGGACGTCGCCGACGCGGTCGATGCCGGTGATACGCGCATGCAGGACTTCATCGTCGGCTTCATCGATCCGAACGAGCCTGACGAGATCAAGCCGCCGGCGCCGAAGTCGGACGACGACGACGATGAAGCCGTCGATACCGGTCCCGACCCCGAAGAGGTCAAGGCACGCGTCAAGAAGATCCGGCGCCTGCACAAGCGTTCCCTCACGGCGATCGAAAAGCACGGCGCGAAGGACAAGAAGACCGTCAAGATCCAGGAGGAACTCGCCGACCAGATGATGGAGCTGAAGCTGGCGCCGAAGCTCTTCGATACGCTGGTGAGGAATCTCCGCAGTGAGGTTTCCGTCATCCGCACGCAGGAACGGCTGGTCATGCAGATCTGCGTCCGTGACGCCGGCATGCCGCGCAAGGACTTCCTTGCGAGCTTCCCCAAGAGCGAAACCGATCTTGCCTGGGTGGAGAAGCATATCCGCGCCAAGCGCAAGCACTCGTCGACGCTGGCCAAGCTCAAGGACGACATCCTCCGCGCCCAGCGCAAGCTGCTGCAGGTGGAGGAAGAGACCAGGCTGACCATCTCCGAGATCAAGGAGATCAACCGCCAGATGTCGATCGGCGAAGCCAAGGCACGGCGTGCGAAGAAGGAGATGGTCGAGGCCAACCTGCGTCTCGTGATCTCGATCGCGAAGAAGTACACGAACCGCGGCCTGCAGTTCCTGGACCTGATCCAGGAAGGCAACATCGGCCTGATGAAGGCCGTGGACAAGTTCGAGTACCGCCGCGGCTACAAGTTCTCGACCTATGCAACCTGGTGGATCCGCCAGGCGATCACGCGTTCGATTGCCGACCAGGCGCGCACGATCCGCATCCCGGTGCACATGATAGAGACGATCAACAAGCTCAACCGCATCTCGCGGCAGATGCTGCAGGAGATGGGCCGCGAACCGCTTCCGGACGAACTCGCCGAGCGCATGGACATGCCGGAAGACAAGGTGCGCAAGGTGCTGAAGATCGCGAAGGAGCCGATCTCGATGGAAACGCCCATCGGCGACGACGAGGATTCGCACCTCGGCGACTTCATCGAGGACCAGACGGTGCATTCACCGATCGACTCGGCAACCTCGCAGGGCCTGAAGGAGACCACGCACAGCGTGCTCGCCGGCCTGACGCCGCGCGAGGCGAAGGTCCTCCGCATGCGCTTCGGTATCGACATGAATACCGATCACACGCTGGAGGAAGTCGGCAAGCAGTTCGACGTGACGCGTGAGCGCATCCGCCAGATCGAGGCGAAAGCCCTCAGGAAGCTGCGCCACCCGACGCGGTCGGACCAGCTTCGAAGCTTCCTGATCGAAGACTAGTTCGAGAGAGGGTCGGGGTCAGCCCGGCCCTCCTCTGCTATAGTTCAGAACCCCGGCGGGCCTGTAGCTCAGTTGGTTAGAGCAGGAGACTCATAATCTCTTGGTCCCAGGTTCGAGTCCTGGCGGGCCCACCATTTTTCAAATCCTGGCTTCAGATAAGGCCCCGGATGTCTGACTGACTGGGGCGCGGGTACCGTCGAGAATCCAGGCCAGGTTAGACCTGGAAGTACGGTAACCATGGGAACTTTGTTTTGTCAGTTGGGCCGGCTATCCTGCCGACGTCGATCATGATGCGAGCACGGCCAGTATGAGGCTTCCGCGCCTTCGTACAGTAATCCTCATACCATTGGCACTATTTGCACTCGTCTACCTTGCGGGTGCGGCCATGCTGGCCGTGGACGACCGCTTCGTCGCCGTGTTCGAGGACACTCCTGCGGCCAACGAGACTGTCGCCATCTTCGGCGCAAGCGGTACTGCGGGTGACGGAATCCTTCAGGCTGCGCTAGCCGACCCCGACATCAAAACGATCCAGGTGATTACGCGTCGTGCGACGGCAAGAATAGAGCAGGGAGTCGCATCCGGAAAGGTGCAGATGACCTTGCACCGGGATTACCTCGATTACACCGCCGTAAGGGAACAGATTGCCGCAGTGGATGCTGTCTACTGGGCCATCGGCACAAGTTCCATGGGGGTCGATGAAAAGACCTACGCGATGATCCATGTCGATTTTCCAATGCGCTTCGTCGAAGAGTGGACCAGCATCAGCGAGAAACCCGAAATTTCGTTTCACTACATCAGTTCCAGCGACATATCGGAGGGCTCGCGCATGATGTGGGCGCGCGAGAAGGTGCGGGCAGAGAACTCTTTATTCGAGTTTGCCAAAGGAACGAAGTTGCGCGTCATCGCTTACCGACCGGATTACATAGGCCCCACAAAACAGGAAGCGCATATCGGTCAGCGGCTTCTTTTCTGGTTCTTCAGGCCCGTAGGGGTGGCTGTGCGGGCAACAGAAATCGGTCAGGCAATGATCGAAGTAACCGCGAGGGCATCGGAGTTTGACAACGGCGACAGACTAGGAACTGGCAGTATCGTTCGCTACAGCGATGCCTACGAGCAGCGTCATGCGCTTGCTACGAAATAGTCTGCGCTTTTTTGGAGAATATTCTTCCAGGGGCTCGCTTGTCAGATACGAATCCAGGAACTCGACACCTCAAAAGTAGTAGACGACCACGTAGCCCGTCAGCAGCACGGCGATCCACAGAGCTGTAACGCCGATAGGCCATGCGCGCGCGAACACGCCTGTCCTGGCGCCCTGCTCCGCCGGTCCGAGGTAGCGCCTCGCGGCGCTCCCGATGCGCGACAGCGACGACCCGACGGCCGTCGAGGCGGCCGTTCCCGCCGCGGCCGCGAGTCGAAAAGCCCGGACGCCAAGCTTGGAACAGCAACACACGCCACAACCAGTCGGTATCGAGGCTGATCGTCTCGGTGCGCTTCATCAACGGCAGCAGCAGGAAGAATGCGAGACCGGAGAACATCAGGAGCTGCAGGTAGAAGAGCACCTTGCCGGGCGTGTAGGGTACGTACTCGACCGGGTACGGAAGGAACCGGTAAAGCAGGTCCGGCGCAACTCCGAGCAGGATGCACAGCACGGAGAAAATCACCATTGCGGCAGCCATGTTCCACGGCGCATCCTTCGGCCGCAACCCCGAATCACGCTGGAAGAACACGAACCACGGGAACTTGATGCCTGCGTGCAGGAACACGCCGGCCGATGCCGCGGCGAGCAGCATGTACACGTAAAACAGGCTCTGGTCGGCGGCGGCCTGCGAGATCATCGTCTTTGTGGTGAAGCCGGACGTCAGCGGGAACCCGGAGATCGCGAGCGCGCCGATGATGCCGCAGATTGCCGTGAGCGGCATGGTCCGGAACAGCCCGCCGACCTCGGTGCAGCGGTTGAACCCCGTGCGATAGACCACGACGCCCGCGCTCATGAACAGCAGCGCCTTGTAAATAATGTGCGCGAACGCGTGCGCCGCCGCGCCGTTCAGCGCCATCTGCGTGCCGATGCCCACGGCGCATACCATGAAGCCGACCTGGTTGACGATCGAGTACGCAAGTATTCGCCGGATGTCGTTTTCGAGCAGTGCGTAGATGATGCCGTACATCACCATGAACAGGCCGATACCGATCAGCACGGGCTCGCCGGGGAACAGCAGGATCAGCGCGAGGATCGCGGTCTTGGTGGTAAAGGCCGACAGGAACACCGAGCCAGTCGCGCTGGAACTCGGGTAGGAGTCCGCCAGCCACGCCGACACCGGCGGCGCCGCGGCATTGATCAGGATGCCCGTCAGCATCATCCACGTGTCGAAGTTGTTCGCCAGCATTGGCTGGATATCGATCGAGCCGGTGTGCACGACGACACCCTCGATACCGACCTTCAGGATGACGCCGCCCAGCAGGTGCATGATCGCGTAGCGTATGCCCGCCTGCCGCGCCTCCGGCGTGCCGCCGCACCACACGACGACCGTGGAGAACAGCGCCATGAGTTCCCAGTAGAGGAACAGCGTGATCAGGTCACCGGCGAAGCTAACGCCGATTGCACCCGCCGCGTAGGCATAGGCCGCCGACAGCTCGTACCACCTGGCCTGCCGGAAAGCGTACAGCCCGCCGACGAATGCCATCAGCGCGAAGATGGTCGCGAACAGCCGCCGGACCTCGCTGCCCTCGAGCGGTTCGATGCGATAGTCGAGGAAGGCAACGTCGTAAGCGACGCCGTTCGGCACCTGCCAGATGAACCACAGCGTCAGGAGTGGCGCAGCGAGCACGACGGCGGTGCGCAGGTGGCCGCGCGCCGGCCCGATCAGCAGCGCAGCCACGATCATGAAGACTGCCGGAGGAATCAGCTCAAACATCGTCGCCCCCCCGGTCGTAATAGTCCTCGGGCCGCTTCAGCACGTAGCCGAGCCCTTTTGCGAACACCACCATCGCGAGGCAGGACAGGAAACCGAACGCGGCGCCGAACCCGAACCACCCGTCGACGCCGAAGTACCCTTTGACGTAGATGAGCGCCTGCGCCAGAACGAGGGCGACGAGCACCGCGATGAATAGCTTCCAGAGCAGCTTGATCGTAGCGGGCCGCGCCAGCCAGTGATCCTGTTGTTGCGGTTCGTTCATGACAGGTTCTCGACAACCTGGCGCTCCAGCTCGAGCGTCGCGCCATTGAAAAAGAAAAACGCAATCGTCAGAAACGCGGTGATCGCGAGCGCCAGCACCGCCGGCCACGGCGCCTCGCCATGCACCTTCGCGGGTGGTTCATCCTCGCGCATGAACCAGGCCATGTAGATGATCGGCAGGAAGTAGGCGGCATTGAGTACCGTGCTCAGGATAATCGTCGCCAGCGCCACGTAGTTATCGTCCTGGAAGGCACCGGCGAGTATGTACCACTTCGACACGAAACCACCGGTCGGCGGGACGCCGATCATGCTCAGTGCCCCGATCGTAAATGCCGTCATCGTGATCGGCATGCGCCGGCCGATGCCCTTGAGCTGGTGGATCTCGGTCTTCTTCGCCGCGACGTAGATGGCGCCCGCGGCGAAGAACAGCGTGATCTTGCCGAAGGCGTGCGCAACCATGTGGATGGCCGCGCCGATCTCCGCGAGCGGCTTGAGAATAGCGGCGGCCATCACGACGTAGGAGAGCTGCGCGATCGTCGAATACGCCAGCAGCCGTTTCAGGTTCTGCTGCCGCAGCGCCACGACGCTGGCAGCGATGATCGTGAACGCCGCGGCATACAGCAGCCAGTCGCTCTCGGGCGCCGCGAACAGGAAATCGACGCCGAAGACGTACACGATGATCTTCGTGATCGTGAACACGCCCGCCTTGACGACCGCCACCGCATGCAGGAGCGCGCTCACCGGCGTCGGCGCGACCATGGCAGCGGGCAGCCATCGATGCACCGGCATGACAGCGGCCTTGCCGATGCCGAACACGAACAAGCCGAGCAGCAAACCGATTGCGGGGCCGTCGAGGTGCCCCTCGAGAATGCCGCCCGGCACGAAGTCTCCACCACCCGCGACCGCGTAGGTCCAGATGATTGCGGGCAGGAACAGCCCGATCGACGTCGTCAGCAGGATGCCGAGATAGACGCGCGCCGAGCGCACCGTGTTGGCGTCGCCTTTGTGCGCCACCAGTGGGTACGTCGAGAGCGTAAGCATCTCGTAAAACAGGAACAGCGTGATCAGGTTACCCGCGAAGGCGACGCCCATGGTCGCGGCCAGCGATACGGCGAACATCACGTAGAAGCGCGTCTGGTTCTTCTCGTTGTTGCCCCGCATGTAGCCGATCGAATACAGGGAGTTGACGATCCACAACCCGGAAGCCAGGGCGGCGAACAGCATGCCGAGCGGCTCGACGCGGAAGGCGATCTCCACTCCGGGCAGCAGCTCCGTGACGGCCACGCCGGGGCGCTCGCCTGCCATGACTAATGGCAGCAGGCTCCAGACCGTCGCCGCAAGCCCGCCTGCCGTGATCATGGTGACCGTCTCGCGCAGATTCGCACTGACACGGCCCGCCAGCGCGATGCCGGCCGCGCCCACCAGGGGCAGCACCAGTGCAAGCAGGATGGTGGACTCGGCGCTCATGGCAGGTGCCCCAGCAGTTCCGTCGCGGCATCACCCGCCAACGCGAGCGGCAGCCCCGGCGCGAGGCCGAAGAAGATATTCGCGGCGGCCGCCAGCCACAGGACCGTCACCAGTACCGGCGACACGCTCGCATCGGATGCCGACTCATTCTCGACCTTCGCGAAACAGGCCGCCTCGACGATGCGCCAGATGTAGACAACGGCCATCAGCGAACTCACCAGGATGATGACGACGAGCGGCAGTCCCGCGACGCCGAGTTCCATGGCGGCGCTGATCAGGTACCACTTGCTCACGAATCCGGCCGTGCCCGGTATCCCGATGAGGCTCAGGCCCGCCACGACGAATGCGCCGAAGGTCCACGGCATGCGGCGCGCGATGCCCTTCAGGTCATCGAGGCGCAGACCGGCCGCGATCGTGGCGAACGAAGCGACGGCGAGGAACAGCGCACCTTTCGCCAGTGCGTGATTGAAGATGTGCACGATGCCTGCCGTGAGCCCGGCGACCGTGACCAGGCTTGCGCCGAGCATCATGTAGCCGATTTGCGCAACCGACGAGAACGCCAGCAGGCGCTTGACGTTCTTCTCGAACATGGCCACCGCCGAGCCAACCAGGATGCCGAGGATGGCCAGCGGCATCAGGTACGCGGCGAACTGGGATGCGTGCCCCGTCAGGTTGTCCTGGAACACGAAGAAATCGAAGCGCAGCAGAACGTACAGCGAGACTTTCGTGGAACATGCCGCAAGGAACGCGGTAACCATGTGCGGCGCGTAAGTGTATGCGTTGGGCAGCCAGACGTGCAGCGGGAATATTGCCGCCTTCAGCGCGAGGCCGACGGTAATGAAGCCGGCCGCCGCGAGGATCGGGCGCTGGTCCGCGACGGCGTGGATCCGGAACTCCATGTCCGCGAGATTGAGCGTGCCGGTCATCATGTAGATGAGCCCGACGCCGATGAGGTAGAAGGTCGCACCGATCGTGCCCATGATCAGGTACTTGAAGACTGCGGGCAGCGCCCGCCGGTCCGGGCCACCCGCGACGAGCACGTAGCTCGCGAGGGAGGATATCTCCATGAACACGAAGATGTTGAATGCGTCGGCCGCGACGACGATGCCGGACAAGCCCGCCAGTGCAAGCAGCCAGGCGGCGTAGAAATACGGCTGGCGACCGGCGTCGATCTGGCTGTCCAGGCTGTCGCGGCCGCCGACGAGCGCCAGCACCGAGGCGCCGGTTACTGCGAGCAGCAGCAGGGCGCTGAGCGCATCGACCTTGAGCTCGATGCCATACGGCGCGGGCCACGAGCCCATCAGGTAGCTGACCGGCCCGCTGTCGAGAACGGCCTGCACGAGCTGTACCGCGATGGCGAATGCAAGCACACTCGCCGCGGTGCAGGCCGCCCAGGCAAGACCGCGGGGCCGCAACAGCACGACAAGTGGTGCCACGAGCATCGGCACGACCACCTGCAGTGCCGGGAGATGCTGAGCCAGTGCGTTCACCGCTCGTCGATCTCCTGGATCTCATGCTCCTCGATCGAGCCGTACTCCTCCTTGATGCGCACGACGATCCCGAGGCCGAGCGCCGTTGTCGAGATGCCGACGACGATGGCCGTTAGTATCAGCACCTGCGGCAGCGGATTCGAGAATACGGCGGCGCCCGCCTCGGGGAAGATCGGAGCCGTGCCGCCTTCGACTTTGCCCATCGTGATGTAGAGGAGGAAGACGGCGGCCTGGAACAGCGACAGGCCGATCAGTTTCTTGACGAGGTTGGGCTTCGCGACGACCGCGTAGAAACCGATCATCAGCAGTACCGCGAACACCCAGTAGTTGTAGAGGCCCAGCAGCTCCATGGCCTAGTGACCCCGCGCCGCGAAAGCGTGGAAAATGGCGAGCAGCACGCCGGTTACGCTGATGCCGACGCCGGCCTCGATGAGCAGGATGCCGAGCTGCTGGCCCTTGACCGGATCCGCAGCCAACACCGAGTAGTCGAGGAAATTGCCGCCGAGGAGTATTCCCGCGAGACCGACGGCGCCGTAGAGTAGCGGCCCGCAGGCCATGAGCCCCAGGAGCACGCGCTCCGGCAGCACCTTCAGCGCGCGCTGCTCGCCTTCCAGCAATGCATACAGGATGATCGCCGCGGCGATGATTGCGCCAGCCTGGAAGCCTCCGCCCGGACCGTACTCGCCATGGAACTGCACGTACAGACCGAACAGCAGGATAAAGGGAATCAGGATACGGCCGACGACCCGCGGAATCAGGTGGTGGCGCAGGCCTTCGTTGATCTTTGCTGCAGGCACCGCGCCGGTGGCCTTGCCGCCGCCAAGAAGGAACAGGACGCCGATGCCCGCGGTAAACACGACGAACACTTCGCCCAGTGTGTCGTAGCCACGAAAGCTGCCGAGCACCGCGGTGACAACGTTCGGGATGTCGATATATTCCGGCGTCTTCTCGAGATACCACGGCGCTACGTGCGTCTGGACCGGGGCCTCCGGGTCGCCGAAGCGCGGTTTGTCGAAGGTCGCGTAGATCAGGATAAGCGCGGCCGCCGCGACCACGATGAACGACAGCAGCCGGTTCGACGATTTCGCACGCTCGCGCTCGGACGTCAGCGCCAGCGCGCCCAGGAACAGAACCGTAGAAATCCCGGCGCCGACTGCCGCTTCCGTCAACGCCACGTCCGCGGCATCCAGCAGGAAGAAGTTCGCGGCGATCAGCAGGCTCGCGATGCCCATGAGCATCACGGCGACGAACAGGTTTTCGGATCTCACGATCGCGACCGCGGTGATCACCAGAAGCGTCAGCAGGAAGATCCCGAAAATGACGATCATTTCGGCTCCTCCTCGTCCTGTCCCGCTTCCGCGAACGGCCGTGTGCCGGCGAGCAGCGCGGCACTGGCAAGCGCGTTCGATGATGTCGGGCTCGTCAGCAACAGGAACAGCAGGATCGCGATGAGCTTGATGGTCGCGAGTGACCAGCCAGCCTGCAGCATGATCCCCCCGAGCACCAGGATCGCCCCGAGGCTGTCCGTCACGCTTGCCGCGTGCATCCGGGTGTAAAGATCCGGCATGCGCAGGGCGCCGATACCGCCGACGAGGACGCTGAGGCCACCAAGGGTCAGCAGCACCCAGCTCAGGGTGTCCAGCAGCACGCTCACGGGGTCACTGCCTCGCGCCGCGTTCGGCGCTGCGGCGCAGCGCCCTGCTTCGGAAAAACTCCAGCACGGCCAGGACGCCGATGAAGTTGATCAGTGCATAGGCGAGCGCAAGATCGAGAAAGTCCGGCCGACCGTAGAGGAAAGCGATCACGGACAGCAGCAGCACAGTCTTCGTGCCGAGCATGTTGACTGCCAGCACGCGATCGTAGACGGACGGACCGAGCACCGCGCGCAGCAGCGCGAGGGCCATGGTGACGAGCGTTGCCATCGTTACGGCGTAATACATGATCAACGCTTCCTGAGCGCCGCGACACGCCGCTGCATTTCGCCGCGTTCCAGTGCGGCTGCCCCTTCCGGCGTCAGCGCGTGAACCAGGAGGCGGTCCTCGTGGACGTCCAGCGTCAAGGTCCCCGGCGTGAGCGTGATCGAATTGCCGAGCAGCGCCAGGTCCACCGGCCCGAGGCCGCTGCCGTCGATGTTCACGACCTTCGGCTCAATGTCCAGCCTGCGGCGCAGCACGACACGGGCAACTTCGATACTCGAAACAACCACTTCGCGGCCGAGCCATGCCCAGAACCCGAGCAGCCGCCAGTCGTAGTGAAACGCGAACGTCTCATCGTCGAAATAACCCATGCGGCGCACGATCCACACCGTGATCAGGCAGGACAGCGCGCCGAGGCCCAGCAACAGCGGCTTCAGGTAGCCCGACCACAGCACCCAGGCTGCGATCAGCAACACGACCAGGATCAGGATGCGTGCGTACGGCTTGTTCATTCGTCGTCAGATTCGCACGGATATTCGGTACGCAGCGTCGCATAGACCACGTCCCGGGCAAGCTCGCGCCCTTCGAGATCCTCGAGTTCGAGCAGGTCGGCTATGACGACCCGGGCGACTTCCGCCAGCGGTACAGGCTCGCCAAGGCAGAATTCCGCGTAGTAGGACGGGCCGTAACGGTCGATGCGCGAACCGAGGCGCGTGCGGATGGCACGCTCGGTGAACGTCTCGTCTCGATCGTATTCATTGGCCACGTTGTAAGTCACGCGCTCGTCGGTCACGACCGCACCATCGATGAAGCCCTGGATGTAGCGCACGCAGAAGATTCCATCCTCGCCATCCGGGTCCTGCTCGTAGACGGCGCAATGAGCGATGAGTTCCTCGGTCGACAATGCTTCGACCGCCCGCGCGTCGTTCGCTGCCGCCGAGATCACGATGAAACCGATGGCGCACCCTAAAGATTTGATGGTCATGTCCTTTGTCCCTCTGGTTCAGACTTGTTGACGGCCGTGCTGCTCGTCGAAGGCTTCCTTGTTGGCCTCGAGCCTGCGCACGCGCGCGGGCGACAACACGAGTTTCAGCAGCTCACCCACCGTGCAGCTCTCCTCTATAGGGTGGCGCAGGTGGGCGTTGGTATCGATGTAATAGCTGTTACGGCGGCCGTGCCTTTCCCGGGTAAGGATGCCCGCCTCGACGAGGTGGGTGATGAGCCGCTGGGCGCTTCTTTCGGTGATACCGACGCGTTCGGCCACGTCCCGCAGCCGCGCCTCCGGGTTTTCCGCCAGGCACACGAGAACGTGCGCGTAATTGCTCAGGAATGTCCAATCCGGGTCTTTCACGCCTGTACCGCCTTCCCCATCGTTTCCGGGCCCGGATATTACGATACTAATTACCGGACATCAATAACCTGTAATGAATAACCTGATATGAATTTCCGTCCAATAACTTGCGATCCGCCCCGACGTCAGATGACGGCGCTTATCTCCGGCAGCCATCGGCGCCAGTAGTCGTGCTTCGCCAGCAATTCTTCGCGCGCGCTGTCGGCATCGCGCCAGAGCAGGCGCACGTGGTCACCGGGCCTGAGCTGGCCGACGAGGTGGCGGTCCGCGCGCGCGACCTGCGCGACGCGCGGATAGCCGCCGATCGTTTGCGCATCGATGCTCAGCAGGAAGGGGATGCCGTCCTCGGGGCACTGGATCGTTCCCGGAAACACCGGGGCGCTGGCAAGGCGGCCGCCCGACGCGACTTCGAACCTGGCGCCCTCGAGCTGCAGCCCCATGCGGTCCGCCCGGTTGCCGACCGAGAAGTTCGTGTCGAACAGGTCGAAACGGCTCTCCTTGTTCAGCAGATCGACTTCCGCGCCATAGCATGCCCGCAGCGCCCAGCTGGTGGTCGCACGCGGACGGAATTCCTTCGGTGTCCTTAGCCTGTCCGGCGCATTGTCGAAACGCCCGACGGTGAGCACGTCGCCGGCGCGCAATGCCCTGCCCTGAAAGCCGCCGAATCCTGCCGGCAGGTAAGTCGATGCCGAACCGAGAACCGCGTCGACGGCGATGCCCCCCGCGAACGCCACGTAGTTGCGTGCGCCGGCTTTCGCCGGCCCGACTTCGAGCTCGTCTCCCTCGGCGAGTGCCAGCGTTCGGTGCCGCTTGACCCGCTCCCCGTTCAGCCAGACTTTTGCCCTGGCGCCCGAGATCGCTGCAAACGCAACACCGTCGCACCGAAGCCTGACACCGGTAAAGGTCGTCTCGAGTGCCGGCGCGAACGGGGCGTTGCCGACGAGCCGGTTCGCGAGCGCAAGCGACAGGGGATCCGCCGCACCCGACGCCGGCACGCCAAGATGGCGCTGACCGGTCCGCGGCCCCGCCTGGACCGTGGTCTGCAGTCCGGGCTTCAGGATCCGCAGCATCACGGGGTCCGCCCGGCGTCGAATTCCGCTTCACTGATCGCGACGAAGCGCACGCGCATGCCCGCACGCAGCAGGAAGGGCGGCTCGCGGCCGGCATTGAACAGCTCGAGCGGCGTCCTGCCGACGATCTGCCAGCCGCCGGGCCCGGGGAGCGTGTAGATGCCCGTCCTGCCGCCGGCGATGCCGATCGAGCCGGGCTCCAGCCGCACCCGCGGCTGCGGGCGCCGTGGCACCTCGCGCGCCGCGTCGAAGCCGCCGATGAACGCGAAGCCCGGAGTGAACCCGAGCATGTCGACGCGGTACTCGCCGCCGGTGTGGTGCTCGATGAAGGCCGCACGATCCATACCGAGGAGCCTGCAGACCGCGTCGAGATCCGGTCCCTGATCGCCGCCGTAACAGACCGGGACCTCGACGAGCTCGGCTTCGGCATCGCGTGCCGCCGGCACAGTCTGCAATGCCGCCATCATGCGCCGCTCTGCTGCCTCCGCGGTTACGCTGGCGAGATCGAACTGCGCAACGCAACTCGCGATTCCGGCAACGCACTCGATCCACTCCCCGGACTCGCGGAGGTGGTCGGCAAGCGCCTGCGCCGCACGCGTGTCGGCGCACTCCGCAGCAACCAGGTCGTCGCCGCAGAGAGAGACCTCCGGGGCAAGCGCGGCCGAAACCTCATCCGACGGCACGGACCTCGACCCCTTCATGTTCGAGTGCCTCGCGGACCGCGCGAGCGGCTGCCGCTGCACCCGGCGTGTCGCCGTGAATACACAGGGTGTCCGCGCGCACCGTGACCGTGCTGCCGTCCGCGCACTGCACGGCGCCGTCGCGCGCAAGCGCAACCGCCTGGCGCTGGATCTGCGCGATGTCGCTATGGACCGCACCCGATCGGGAGCGCGGCACGAGCTGGCCATTCGACTGGTACGCCCGGTCGACGAACCCCTCCGCAATGAAGCCGAGCCCGTGCGCTGTTGCTGCCGACTCGAGTTCCGTACCCGGCTGCCCCACCAGCATGGGCTTGCCCGGCACCTCCGCCACGACAGCGGCGATAACGTCGGCAAGTTCCGCATCGACGACCGCGTCCGTGTACAGGGTGCCGTGCGGCTTCACGTGCGTGACCGTCGCCCCGAGCCGGGCCGCCACGCGACCGAATGCGGCGAGCTGCGAGCGCAACGCATCGCGCAGCGGTTCGCCGCTCATGAAGTGGCTGCGGCGGCCGAAACCCTCGCGATCCGGGTACGCGGGATGCGCCCCCACGTTGACGCCCCGGGCAAGGGCCTCGCGAATGGTCGCTTCGATGCTCTCCGCATCCCCGGCGTGGCCGCCGCAGGCAATGTTGCAACTCGAAACGACCTGCAGCAGCTCCGCATCGCAAGCTTCGCCTTCGCCGAGATCCGCGTTCAGATCGATCGCCGTCATGTCTCCGTTCCCGTGTTCTCGCCAGCGCAAATCAATTAACAGGCCGGTATACGGTATCTGATATACACTGCTTAACATGTTACCGCGAACGAAGGAAATGCCATGAAGGTCGCGCTCATAACCGGGGCAAGCTCGGGCATCGGCGCCGCGGCGGCAATCGAGTTTGCGGACGCAGGCTGGTCCGTTATGGCGGCGGGAAGAGATGCGGCCCGGCTCGACGAAGTCGCCGTTGCATCGGAAAACATTTCCACCTGGGAGGGCGACCTCGAGTCGTCGGAAGCCTGTGAGGAACTTGTCGCGGACACGATCGAGGAGTTCGGCCGTATCGACTGCCTGGTGAATTGTGCGGGCATACTGTTCCGCGGCAACGCGGCCGACACCAGCGACGAGGACTGGCGCGACACCATGCACGTCAATCTCGACGTTCCCTTTTATCTCAGCCGCGCGGCTTTGCCTTACCTGCTCAACACCGCGGGCAGCATCGTGAACATCGCCTCGGACTGGGGCTTGCGGGCCGGCGCCGACCACGTCGCGTACTGCGCCAGCAAAGGCGGGCTCGTCATGCTTACACGGGCTATGGCGAAGGACCACGCCCGCCAGGGCCTGCGCGTGAACGCGATCTGCCCCGGCGACGTGGACACGCCGATGCTTGCCGGCGAAGCCGAGGAACTGGGCGAAGAGCTCGAGGATTTCCTGGCCGACGCCGCCGATGACAGCCCCAACGGACGTATCGCCGAACCCGGCGAGGTCGCATCACTCGCGCTCTACCTCGCGGGCGATGCGGCGCGGCACATCACCGGAACGGCGATCTCCATCGACGGCGGCGCGACGGCCTGACCGTGGATCATTGTAGGAGCGGGCCTGGGCCCGCGACCGGCTCGCGCTTCGAGAAGCGTCCCTACAGGAACATCGTCTTGATCAGACGCCCGAAAAGTCGACGTCGGTAAGACGCGAGCGACGGCGCCAGCGTCGACGAGTAAGGGTACGGGTCGTTGCCGACGGTCTCGAGCCTCGAAAACAGGTCGCGGAGGTTCCCGGTGACGTTCATTTCGCCCACCGGCCGGCCGATCCTGCCGTTCTCGATCATGTGACCGCGGAGTCCGAGCGAGAAATCGCCGGTGGTGCCGTCGGCGTTGCCGCCGAGCCACGACGTCACGTAGACGCCATCGCCCGCGTCGGCGAGGAGCTTCGCCAGGCGACGATCGCCGGTCGCTACGACGGAATTCGACGGCAAGCCCGTGGTCGGCGCCATGCTCGGCTTTGCGGCCGTAGTAGGTATCTACATAGATGTTGCGCACAACGCCCTCTTCTACGATCGGGAGCACTCTCGCCGAAATGCCCTCTTCGTCAAAATGGCGCGACGCGAGGCCGCGGACGATCAGCGGATCGTCGACGATCGTAAGCGTCGTGCTGAACGCCTCTTCGCCGACCAGCGGCGCCCAGAACGAGCGATCCTGCTGCACGCTGCGCGCGTTCGCCGGCCCGAGCAGGCGGCTGATCAGCGACGCGGCGGCCCGGGCGTCGACGACCATCGTCGTCCTGACCGTCGGCCCCTTGTCCGAGTCGATGCGCGACAGCGTTCTCTCGAGAGCCTGGTTCGGCCACGTCGTCGGTATCCGGCAGATCAGCGACATGTGGCGCACCGGCATAGAATCCGTCCTCGGCGCGGTGGTCGCCACGGTCGCGCAGGGTCACGCAGGCGCCCAACCAGCAGTAGGTCGACGCCAGATCGTCGAGGAAACCGTTGCTGCTCGCGGACGCCAGCGTCTGCGTGCCGTCGTAGACGGTCGAGGTCGCAGAGATCACGTCCTTGTGCTGGTGCGCGACCTCGTCGAGCGCGCGGCACCAGGCGATGCGCTGGTCGCGTTCGAGCGCCTGCACGCGCGCATCGACGAGGTCGAGGTCGTCGTCGGGACGATCGCGGAACAACACCTCGGGTGTAATGTCGCTCGATACTCGTCCGGCTCCAGCGCCGCGGTGATGGCCACGGCCTCTGCGATGAAGTCCTGCAGCCGCTCCGGATTCAGGTCGGTGGTCGAGTGGCTCGAATAGCGGCCGCTCGCATAGATCCGGACACCGAGACTTTGCGAGGTCGTGTCCTTGACCTTCTCCAGGCTGCCGTCGCGATATTCGAACTGGACGTCACGACTCTGGCTAACGGTCGACCATGCATCCTCCGCCCCGGCCTTCTGCGCGAGTTCGACCGCCTGCGCCGCGCGCGCCTTGAGATCAACCGACATTTTCGCCTCCTACCGTCATCTTCGAGACAAGCACCGTCGGTATGCCCTGCGACACCGGCACGCTCTGGCCGTTCTTGCCGCAGGTCCAGCCACCCGTATCGAGGCGCGCGTCGTTCGCCACCATCGTGATGCGCTTGAGCGACTCCGGTCCGTTGCCGATGATGTTGACGTCCTTGATCGGTGCAGTGACCTTGCCGTTTTCGACGAGCCAGCCGTTCTTGACGTAGAACGTGTAGTCGCCCGCGCCGATCTGCACCTGGCCATTCGTGTACGTTTCGGCAAATGATGCCGCGATCCACGGACTCGATGATCTCTTCCCGGGTGTGCGGCCCCGTCCTCCATGAACGTGCAGCTCATGCGCGGCATCGGCGCGTAGCGGTACGACTCGCGCCGGCCCGAGCCGGTGGGTTGCACGCCGTATTGTTGCGCGCTGATCGTGTCGTGCAGGTAGGACTGTCAGGATGCCGTTCTCGACCAGCACGGTGCGCCCGGCCTCGTTGCCTTCGTCGTCGAAGTTCAGCGCGCCGCGCTCACGTCGGGATCGTTGCCTGGTCGACGATCGTGACGAAGGGCTCGGCAACCTTCTTGCCGATCATGTCGGAGTAGATGCTGATGCCCTTGCGGTTGAAGTCGGCCTCCATGCCGTGGCCGATGGCCTCGTGCAGCAGGATGCCACTGACGCGCCGGACGCGAGGATGACGGGCATCTCGCCGGCCGGCGGGCGCCGCGCGTCGAACAGTACCGTAGTACGGTCGACCGCTTCCTTGACCATCGTGCTCAGGCGCTCCTCGGTGTACCAGCCGAACTCCTCGCGCGCCGCGATGTTGGAGTAGCCGGACTGGACTTCCTCGCCCCGCCGCGCCGTTACCGTGACGGTAACGCGTGTCATCGGCCGGTGATCGGTGACGAGCCGGCCGTCGAGCGTTGCGATCATCACGCGCTCGTCCTGGTCCGCCCAGTAGACGGCGACTTTCTCGACCGACTCCTCCATCGATTTCGCCTGCGACTCGACGAATTTCATCAACGGCAGCTTCTGATCGATGCCGACGTCGGACCACGGTACCGCGGTCTTGTACAGGTCGCCTGCGCCCTGCGCGTTGAACGCCTGCGGCGCCACGGCCTTGCTGCCGGAGGCGATGGCGGCAGCGGTCCGTGCCGCGGCCAGCATCGGCCGGCAGCGTCAGGTCTTCGGTGAACGCATAGCCGGTCTGCTCGCCGATCACGACGCGCAGACCGACGCCCTGCTGGATATCGGAGCTCGCGCTGGAGACGATACCGTCCTCGAGCGTGAGGAAGTTCGTGCGGCTGTGCTGGAAATACAGGTCCGCGGCGTCGGCGCCATTGGCCGAGCAGCTCGCTCATCACCCGCGCGGTCGTCGCCTGGTCGACGCCGAACCACTTCATGAACGGGTTTTCCGGCGTCTTGTCGGCGACCGCCGTCGCCTGCTGTATGCCGCAGCCCGACAGGAATGCCGGCATGGTGAGCACGGCGCCGCTCGCCGCGGCTCCGCCGAGAAATTCTCTGCGCTTCATTGGTCTCAATCCCCTGCTTTGTTCGCAAACTTTTTGCTTAGATGCAGCAAAACTCCGATAGGTTGCATGAATCAGGCCGCCTGCCGGTCCGCCGCCGTCTCGGGCAGCTTGCGCACGAGGACGCGAACCTTGCTCGCGATCGGCACCCAGCGGTAGAACGCATTCGCGACCGGTTTGTTCGAATAGGTACGCCAGACAACGAGCTCGAAGCCCGTTTTGTCGAGCAGGTACTCGAACGACGTGCGGCAGAACTCATTGACGTGCCCCGGGCGCCATTCCGCCGAGTACTTGGCATTCTTGAGGCCCCGGTTCTTCAGGACTCTCTTCAATTTGTAGCTGAACGAGCCGGTATTCGGGAACTCCAGCAGCGCGAGGCCGTTGTCTTTCAACAGGGCGCCGATCTTGTGCATTGCGAGTTTCGAGTCCGGCAGATGCTCCAGCACGTGGCGCAGCGCGACGACGTCGTACTTTCGGCCCTCGGGGTTCTCGTACTGCAGGAAATCCGAGACGACTACGTCGATGCCCTGGTCCGCGCGGATGGCGTCCGCCGCCTGTTGCGACAGCTCCATGCCGGCGACGTCCCAGCCTGCTTCGCGGGCGAGGTGCAGCAAACCGGCGTTACCGCATCCGATGTCCATGATGGCGCGTGGCGAGTCGACGTACTGCTTCAGGAACTTCCAGCTGTCGACATTGAGCCGGTTCGAGCGATGCTCGACGTCTCGCGGGCTGATGTAGACCTCGGTGTACTGGGTCTGGTCGACGCCGCAATCGAGATCGTAGTTCCACAGCGCGCAGTCGTCGCACTTGTAGTAGACGAGGTCGCGGTTCCGCCCGTCCCGCATCCACGGCCGCAGCTTCGAACTTCCGCACAGACGGCATTCGCTGATCATCGCGACGCCCCGGTACCGATCCGCCAGAACGGCGCGCGACGCGTCGGCTGCGGCCGGCCGGGCGGCGGCTCGCGCCAGGGGGTTTGAGGACATCATCTCCGCCGCGACCAGTGACGCAGTAACAGGAAGCCGAAAAGCATACCACCGAGGTGCGCGAAATGAGCGACGCCGGGCGCGTATCCGCTCACGCCCAGGAACAGCTCGAGCGCGCCGTAGACGATCACGAAGATACTTCGCTTTCATCGGTATCGGCGGGAACAGCAGCATGACCGTGCGGTTCGGAAACGCCATGCCGTAGGCGAGCAGGATACCGAACAGGCCGCCGGACGCGCCGAGCGTCGGGTACACGCTGCCCTGGAACTCGACGACGATGAGCTGGATGACGCCCGCGCCGATCACGCAGGTCATGTAATAGGTAAGGAACCGCTGCGGGCCCATCAGGCGCTCGAGGTCGCGGCCGAACATCCACAGGCCGAACATGTTGAAGAAGATGTGCGCCAGCCCGTAGTCGGAGCGTGCAGGAACGCGTAGCTAACGAGCTGCCATGGCATGAAGGACGGCCGGCTCTCGGGCGCTATCTGCGAGAGAAGTCCGGGGGCATGTAGAGCGGCCAGAGCGCGAAGTACTGGAGCAGGAACTCCCACTGGAAGCGCTGCAGCACGAAGATGAGTCCGTTCGCGACGAGCAGCACGAAAATCACGTTCGGAATGGCGCTGTTGTCGGCGGGGCGCCGGTAGCCGGGTCCGGGTTGATTCAATTTACGTCCCTTGCGTGTGAGCGGCGGCTGCCAAATAGTGTCATGTTTGCGCGCTTTCTCACTTCTGATGCGGCACCGCCGAAAAGGTGTCGATCACCAGCCGCCGCCGCCGCCACCACCACCGCCGCCGCCCGAGAAGCCGCCACCGCCACCGCCCGACGACGAACCGGGCGGCGTCACCGAGCTGCTGATCGCGGAGCCGAGCCCGCTCGAAACGGAGCCGATGTTGGAGCTGATCCTCGCGCTGTTCCAGCTCCCGCTGTACCAGGACGGCTGGTAGCCGCGCCCGTCCGGGCCGCGTATGGCTTCGAGCACGCGCGCGAATTTCTCGGCCCATGCCTGCTCGACGCCGAGCGCGAGCGCGAACGGCAGGTAGGCTTCGAAAAGCTGCGGTGTTTTTTCCGGCGGGTTGCGCAGGTTCATCTCGTCCTTCTCGGCGACCTCGAGGTAGTCCTTGAAGCCCACCATTTCGTCGAGCACCTTGCGGCCACGCAACGTCGGCCGCTTCATGATGACTCCAAAAAACGCAACCGTCAGCAACATGACGACAATGACGACGATCATCGCCACCGACAACCGCCCGCCCACGATCATTGCCAGCGCCATCGAAGCAAGCGCAATGAGTATCGACGGAAGGTTGAGCAGGCCGTTGAGGCGAAAGTAGTGCTTCTTGTAATCCTTGATCAGCGACGTCCTGTGCGCGGTTCGCGCGTCGCCGAGCAGCGCATGGTTGTCCTGCTCGAGCACGACGCGCTTGCCGTCCTTGAACAGTGCCTCGTAGAGCTCCGCCTCGCCGGCCGCGAGCGGCGGCGCGTCCGCGCCGGGATCGAGCCTGAACAGCGTGTGTTTGCTGCCGAGGTCGTTGATGCTCAGGTAGCCCTTGACGGCCAGGCTCAGTATCGCGGCCGTCATGGTCTTGTCGTCGTAGTACATCTGGCGAATGTAGCGCAGCGACGCCGGTGAGAACCCTTGCGGCGGTTCGTAGCGCGTCACGAGCACGCCTTCCTCCGGATCCTTGCCGTAACGTTTCCAGACCGGAATGGCGTAAGCCAGCACGCCGGCAAACCCGGCGAGCGCGATGAGCAGGCCCAGGTTGTCCTTCAGGATCCAGCCCGGCGCGTTCCAGTGCCGTGGGTTCAGTGACGTGAGCCCTTGGGCCACATGACGACGATGGTGAGGCCGTTCAGCGGCCCGAGCGATGCGTTCGCCTGCGAAATGGGCGACGCCGTCGGCGTCGACGTGCGAGGTGAAGTCATGGCGCGCTGCTGCCGTGGGCGCCTGTATAGCCTCCGTCGCGATCTCGCCCGCCGGCAGCTCGAAGTCGAATCGTACGGTCGCACTGCCACGGTCGATCGGGAATGCCCAGTCGAAGCCGGTCACGTTCCAGTAGAGTTCGTCGTGCTCGTCGAAGAAGCCCAGCATCCTGAATGCACGGTAGCGGAACTGGTAGGTATGTACGCCGTGATCGATGAAGCGGTCGCTGCGGCCGAAATAGGTGCGTACCCCGTTGCGAAATTCCACCGTCTTGAAGACGTTCGGGTGCGTCGTTGCGCAATACCGCGAGCGGCTGAAAATCGACGACGTAGCGATTGCCGAGCTTGTCGAAATACTCGGTCGGAAAGTCGCGGTAGATGCCGCGACGGATGCGGTCGCCTTCGGCGCGGACCCGGATCGTCTCCGTTACCTCGATCCAGCCGTCCTGCATTACGGTGATGTCGCTGTGGAATTCGAGGATGCGCTCGTCGGCGCCGGCCAGCAGCGGCAACGCGAGCAGCAGCAGGCCGGCAAGCCGTCTCACTCGACCGAGCCCAGCCTGACCAGCGGCACGTTGGCGACGTCGTCCGACCGTCTTCTGGAAGAACTCACGCGGCTCGAAACGGAACAGGCCGGCGACGACGTTGCTCGGTACCGTCTCGGTCATCGTGTTGTAGTCGCGCACGGAACCGTTGTAATAGCGGCGCGCGAACTGCAGGTAATTCTCGGTTTCCACCAGTTCGGCCTGCAGTTTCAGGAAATTCTCGTTGGCCTTGAGGTCCGGGTAGCTCTCCGCCAGCGCCAGCAACCGGTCCACACCTTCGCCCAGGGCCTGCTCCACCTCGCCGCGCGCGTCAACGTCGACGACGCGCATTGCCTCGGCGCGCAGCTCCGTGACCGCTTCGAGCGTGGCCTTTTCGTACTTCGCGTACGCGTCGACCGCCTTGACCAGCTGCGGAATCAGGTCGTGGCGCCGCTGCAGCTGCACGTCGATGTCGCTCCACGCGGTACTGACCCGGTTGCGGCTGCGCACCAGCCGGTTGTAAAGCACCACGACGATGGCAGCGAGCGCGGCAAGCACGATGATCAGGAAAGCCAGCGTCATGATCGAATCGTATCACCAGCATGGGCTCGGTTTGGGATGTTTGTCGGCGCGGCCGCAGGAGCGCGCTTGCCCGCGCGAGCGATGCCAGTCGTTTCGCGCTTCGAGAAGCGCTCCTACAGGCAACATTGACCTGCCGGGCTCTAGTACCAGAACGACACAAATATCTGGTAGACGTTCGCCTTGAGCTCGTAGAGCGCTTCCTCGCCGAGCGACCCCGACGTGATGTCCCGGAACTCGTGGTATTCGACGAACAGGTGGTCGAGGGAGAAATTCAGGGAGCCACGCTTGAAAATGCCCCAGCCCTTGTTCGGATCAATGAACTCGTAGCTCACCTTGCCCCTGAAGGTATAGCTGGTCAGCGGGCTCAGTTCCTTGTCGCGGCCGCGGAAGTTGGTCGCTTCGGAACGCGAGAATATGTCCCGGAAAAACGCCGCACCGGTCTGGTCGTGATAGCGGAACTTGCCCTCGAAGGTAAACGGCCCCCACGGGTGCACGTAGGTCAGCGATGCGGTGTGGCCTTCGATTTCCCAGGTGTCCGTGTAGAACCGGTACTCGCCTTCGAGCGCTGCCCGGTACGGCAGGAAGTAGCGCGCCCGCACCCCGACCGCGTTCGAGGTACGGGTTTCCGGGTACAGCTCCGGTTCGTAGCTGAAGCCCCGCGCACTGCCGGGGTCCAGGTAGCGCACCGATCGATAGGGGTTATTGAGAAAGCCCTCGTCGGTGACGGTCTCGAAATTCAGCGTCGCAATCAGGTTGCGCGTAAGAATCTGCGTCAGGCCGACCCCGTAGTGCTGGCGCGTGTTCTCGCGCCGGAATGCCGGATCGTCGGAGCGCCCGACGATGTCTTCGCCATACGCGTAGCTCAGGGTCAGCGTCGTCAGGTCGCCGAACATGTCCTCGCTGACCGAGAACGCGTAGGTGCTCGCATCGAAATCGGACTCGACGCTGCTGACGTAATTCATCGCTCATCGTGGTATTGCCGCGCAGGTAATCCATGCCGAGGGACCACTGCTCGCGTTCCTCGGTATACGGACTCGCCGTCGTGATCACGTCGATCGACGCCGAACTCACCATGTCGAGGTAGTAATTGCCGACGAACGAGAGGCTCTTGCCGGCTTGCTTGCGCACCAGCACGGACGGCCCGTCGATCGTCACGCCGCCACCCTCGTAGCGGTGATACAGCACGTCCCCGCGATCATCCGGCAACACGCCGCCCAGCACGCTCGCGGGCAGCGCGAGGAACAATGCCAGGTATGCGAATAAATGCCGGAGTTTCACTGCCGAATGCCTCCTAGTTGCACCCACAGCCGCCGCCGGCAGCGCCTTCGCCGCCGCGCGCGCCCTCGCGCGCCTCGTACACGTGCTGGATGTAGGCCGTCGACACCGGGTCGCCATCGAGCGCCATGATCGGGTCGGCCAGGCGATCGCGTTCGTAGGGCTTCACCCACGGCTCGATGCTGCAGCCGAAAGCCCGTAAAACGCAAGCAACGCCAGCAGTATTCGTCCGGTTTTTGCGATCTGTCGTGTTCATAACTCCTACTCTAGACATTGATTGATAGACTGACCGTGACTCTGCCTCAGAAGAAAAACGTGAATCCCAGCGTACCCTCGAGGTTGTGCACCGTCTTCTCCTCGCCCAGGATATCGATGTCGTACAGGTGATCGCGGAAGTCGAACCGCAAGCGTCCAGGCATCGTTCAACAGCAGGCGCAGTCCCGCGCCGAAGTTGACCGTAAAGCGGTCGTCCTCGGCGAACTCGGTCGAGCCGAGGCCTGCAATCAGGTAGAACTGGGTGTTGTACGCGCGCTTTTCACCGATAAAGCCTTCGCCCGGCAGGATGTTGTAGCCGAGGTTCAGGTTGTAGTAGGTCAGCGTGCGGTCTTCGAAAAGGCGTGCGCCGCCACTCAGCGATTCGAAACTGGTCAGGCCCGCCTCGGTCTGGCCGACGGTGCCTTCGACGAAGAATCCCTCGGTGAGGTGATATGCAAGCCTGACGCCGTAGACGAGATCGGTGCCGAAATCCTCGATACTCATGATCCCGACGAACGCGCCGATCTCGAAGTTCTCCCGATCGATCTTCGGTTCCTTGATCTCGCGCCGCTCGACCTCGGGGTCGATGACCTGGCCCGGGCGACTCCGCCGTCGGCGGCGGCGCCTCGTCGCGGCCGAACCCGAACAGGTTCTTCGTGGCCGCGCAGCCCGACAGCACGAATTGCGCGGCCAGGATCAGAAAAAGAACGCGAAACCGACTTTCCATTCTTCTACTTCCTCGTTGTCGTTGCGGCTCGTGAAGACGACATACGTCTTGTATTCCGCCCGGAACAGGAATCGCCGCGTCGACGTAAACGCGAAATCCGGCACCGGCATGACCGATCTGGTCGTTGCGGTCCTCGCCCTGGATAATCGTCGACTTCGGCTCGGTACAGATCATGCCGGCGCCCAGGGTAAAAAACGGCGACACGCGCCAGTCAGGCCAGGTTTCGTGAACGACGTTAACACTGGCCATCCAGCCGTTCGAAAAATTACCCAAAATCTGTGAACCCCATACCTCTATCGAGACATGCGGGTTGAGCGAGTACGCACCGTAGAGGGATACGATGTTGGCGCCGCCGAAATCGCCCGCCAGCGCGCCCATTTCCCATTTGGAGTTCGTGAAGTCCTCGAGGCCTGCACGCTGGAAATCGACTTCCGAGCCGTCGGGATTCAGGGTGAGTTCCATCTGCGCCTGGTCGACCCAGCCCTCGTCGCCGTCGCCATCGCGCACCAGGAACCAGTCCGTGCGCTGCTTGATGATCTCGACCGACTCGCCGCGATCGACGACATGGAAAATCGGGTAGCCACGGCCGGGACCCGTATGCATTTCCAGATACGGGTCGGCGACCGCCACTCTGCGATGCTCCTTGGCGGCCTCTGCTTGTCCGGGGTTGATGGCCAGTAGCGTGAACAACGCCAGGCTGGCGACCCGGAATAAGTTAGTTGGCCGGGACGTCGAATGGGTTGTTGTAATACTGGGCTCCGACATCTAACCATTCCGCAATCAAGCGTCTCTCCGCTACGGACAAGATGTTGTAGTGCAAATCAATGGGGTCTTCGAACCGGTCGAAGAAATCGTCAGACGCCGCTGCCCCAGCGATCGTGGCCGGCGACGCGATCGGAATCACATCGAAGATCGGGTTGCCGTCGATGTCGACGCCGACCTGCTGCTGCGCATCCACCAGCGCGCCGTTAACCACTTCCTGAAGGTTATCAGTAACTAACAGCTCACGATAGGCATGGAAATGGTCGGGCTCGTCTGGCGACAGGCCGTCCTGCAGCTCGAGCTGACCGGCCGGAACGCGCACGACGCCCGCTGCATCAACCGGCGTGTGGCAGTTGAGGCAGTTGTTGTTCTGTTGCAAACCGGTGACCGGATCGATGACCGGGTTGCCCACATCGTCGAATACCAGCCGCGGCTGGCTCCACAGCGGGTGAATGACGGTTTCGTAATTGATCACGGACCGGCAGTTCGGCGACCACGCCTGCGCGCAGCCGATGCTCGTCGGCAGCGGCGTCGTCAGGTCCGTGTACAGCATGTCGATGTCGGCATTCTGCGCCGCGATCGCGGCATCCGCCGACCACACGTCGCGATACACGATGTTCATCGAGGGCTCGAGTGACGAGCAGCCGTCATTCGTACAGGTGACGCGCGCACGAACCTCGGCCATCGTTTCGCCAATGTCGCCGACGAACCATCGCGGATCGGTGTTCGGAAATTCGACGCCCGCCGTCTGCGCACCGGCCCAGGCCGAGTCGAAGGCATCGTTGCGCCCGTGCGACAGCCCGCTGTTCTGTACGTGACAGCCGTTGCACTTGAGTTCCTGGCCCGGCACCAGCGAGATCCAGTTGCGGTGCCGCGAGGTGATGCGCTTGCCATTTTCATCGAGCACGCTGATGGCGAGCGCGGTGTTCGCCGGCACCTTCACCATGACCGAACCGTCGGGCTCGACCATCGTGTAGCCGACGATTTCGCGCATACCGTTCGCCTGGCTGACGCCGAAAGCGGTGTTGTCGATATCGAGCAGGTCGTCGTCCGGCTGCGATACGGCCTTGACGATACGCAGGAAGCGTGCCGGCCGGTCGGCGGCCAGTGTTTGCGCCGGATCCGCCAGTGCATTGATGTCGGCCACCGCGCCACCGTCAAAGTCGTAGACGCTGCGGATGTTCAGTACGGCCTCGCCGGTGTCAGCGAGCGTCGGAGCGAGAATGAAGTCATTGCTGCCATCGAGGATGGTCGGCGGCGAAAGCCGCGGGTCGGCGGCGACCACTTCGCTGACCATGACGCCTTCCTCGCCGGGCACGACCGGCAGCTGCGTGTCGTCACGCGGGTCGTACATCCAGATGCCATACAGCGGCGGAGCGACGATAAACGTACCGACCGCCGGCAGAACGGGGTCGTTCGGGTCGAAATCGACAACGGCCGCAAGCCGGTCGTCCGTGCACGGCACGATACGCGGCAGCGCCATCGGGTCGCCGAAGTCCTCGGTCACCTCGATCAGGCGGCACTGGCTCCAGCTGACGAGCAGACGGCCGGTGCCGTCCTGGATGGGATAGGCCGAACCGTAACGACCGCCCGGTGACGGCCCCGCCTGCGTCAGTACTTCGTTGATCGTCGCATCTTCCTGGGCCGGGCCCGTGAGGACGCCGATATTCGGCGCCGTCGGCTGCGTGTTTTCGATGTACTGCGCGGTATCGATAGTCACCAGCTCGCCGCCGCCCTCCGAATCGGTGAAGGGGCGGATCAGCACCATGATGCGGCCGTCCTCCAGCTGTCGCGGCTGGGTGAACTGGATGGTGTCGCCATCGGGACCGGTGTCGTGGCTCTGCTTCCCGTACAGGAGCTGCAGGTTGGACCCGTCCGGGTTCATCACGTACAGGTCGACGCCGTCATTCGGCCGGGCGCCGTCCCAGCGGCTGAATACGACCCGGCCGTCCGCGAGCACGGCCGGATCGAGGTCGTGGCTCTGGTTGAACGTCACCTGCTCGAGGCCCGAGCCGTCGGAATTGATCACGTGCAGGTTGAACGCGAATTCGTTGCGGTCTTCGTCGACGTGCGGGAAAGCACCCTTGCCTTCGTCAAGCAGGATTGCCTGCGACCGCGTCTGGCGCGTCGATGCGAAGATGATGCGGCCGTCCGGCAGATACTTCGGCATGATGTCGTGCCCGTTCTCCGCGGTCAGGTCGGTCGTAATCACGCGGCGCAACTCACCGGTCTCGAAGGTGTACTCCCACAGGTTCCAGGTCGGCTGGTCCTCGTCGTCGAGGTCGAGGTTCGGGTCGGCCGGCCCGCGCATCGAGAACAGCAGCTTGCTGCCGTCGAAGGCTATTTCGACATCGCGGACGTCACCCTGGTCGCCGATGACCGGCTCGGTGATGTTCACTTCGAGCGCGCTCGGGGATGCCCGGTCGCGGAAGTACAGGTTGCCGCCGATCTGGAAGCTGATCTGCTCGCGCAGGTCCTGCTGCTCGAAGTCGCCGTTGTCGTCGACGGGAATGGGCTGCTTGACGTACGCGATCGGGAAATCGATGACCACCGGGTCCGGGTTCTGGCCGGTGCCGATCTGCACACCCTGGTTGGCGCCGTCACATGCCGCGAATACGGCTGCCATGGAAATCAGCGCCGCCAGCTTCAGTGCCGGCCGCGTGCTTGCATCCCTGATCTGTCGCGATTTCCTGTTCATAGCATCTTCCTCGAATGTGCGCATTCACCCACCATCCGATTGATGGGTTATGTTGACTGCGAATCCGGCCGCTTACCGTTAACACGATCACAAACCGCTGAAAGTCTGGTTCTTTGCATACGGCAGCCCAAGCCGCGTGTTCGCCAGCCTGCACCTGCAGCTGGCAATAATCCGTTTACACGTAACCGCAGGCTAAATTTCGCGCGCAGTATAAGAGAGCCTCGAGGCCCGATGTAATGTGGAAAATGAGCGACAGTGCGCAATGTAAAATCTTTTCCTGGCGGGGTTTGCGACCGTTTATTGCGGCACGATGCGGCGCCAGAACCGCCGCCCGCCTCGCGCTCGTCCCTCACCCACAGATCCGCCCCGGACAGTCCGCCATGGCGGCCGCGGCGTTTCGCCGCCGCAACAAATCGCCGGCGCGACGCCTGGCCCGTCCGCAGTGCGTCACTCCTGTCTCCCTTCGACGACAGCGGCTGAAACGAGTCGAATCAGTAGCTTAGCGACGATGGCGGCCGCAGGTTGTGCGAAAGCGCCGACAAAGGTTTGACATAGTCAGGTCTCGGTAACTACCTACCGATCGATGGCAAGTTAATGATATTTATCGTGTTTTCGGGCAATCGCCCGCCCTGGCGCAAAACTGGCACAGCAATTGCTTCTACACAGGCAGACCGATTGATTTCGGCGCTCGAGCTGCAGGCTCGCGGTTTCAAAGGATGTGAATGCATTCACGGCACCGCAAGCGACGCTCTGGCACGATAAGTCCGGGCTGCCTTGAAAGACGCGGCAGCCGGCAATGAAATCAGAAGTGCTTGGGCAGCAGCTTCGCAAATCAAATGGTCTCGTGGCGACGGAGCTGCAGGGAGCAACGATCAGGGACAACGCGGATTGCGTAATCGATCGAAGCTCCGAATCTCCACAACGTCATCGAAGAACACCGGCGTGATAACGGCGGACGACGAATCTTTGAATCGAATTTATGCGTGAGCAGAATCGTTATGAAAAACATGACATACACGAAACAGAAGTTTGCCAACGGGCTCACACGAGTCTTTGGGCCCTGGCAGATCGCGCTCATCGGTGTGCTGCTGGCAGGGTTCATGGCCACCGCCTACGCAGGGCCACGTGAGCAGGCGAAGCGCATACACGACCGACTTACCGGCGTGCCGCCTTCCAATGCCGTGCTGCAGACCATGGAGAGCCAGATCGCCGGCGGCGATCCTGTCGCAGCGGCCTACACGGCGATGGAAAACAAGTATTTCTACAACGTGACGCTCAAGAACTTTGCTGCTCCGTGGACCAACCGTGACCAGTCGGTATTCGTTCCGCTGAACGACTACATAGCGACGGTCATCGGTATGGTCCGCGACGATGTCGATTTCAGCACCCTGTTGTCAGCCGACCTGGCCTACGTCGGCCGCTCCGGGATCGTCGGCGCGGCGCCGGCAGCGAACAACAACAATCATTTCGAGCAGCTCGAAGCCAACAACGTGGACCTCAGCAACGTCAGCGACTTCGTGCCGGTTGCGCAGTCTTCGATCCTCGGAATCCCTTCGAATGCGACCGCCGGCGTGATGACGTCGCGCGCCGCGTCCGAAGCGTTCTACGTCGCCGGCACCAACCGCGCCATGTTTCGCTTCACGCTGATGAACCACATGTGCTACGACATGGAGCAGATGCTGGACACGAGGCTGCCACCGGACTGGATCCGGCAGGACGTTAGCCGCAGCCCGGGCGGTGACAGCCGCCTGTTCCTCAATAACTGCATCGGCTGCCATTCGGGCATGGATCCGCTGGCCGGCGCCTACGCCTATTACAACTACAACGAGGACACCGGGGTGCTCGAATACACGCCGGGCAACGTGCAGCCGAAGTATTTCAACAACGACCTGAATTTCCCGCAGGGATTCCGCACGGTCGACGATTCATGGGAGAACCGCTGGCGCCGGGGTCAGAACGCTTACCTGGGCTTCGACGGTTCCCTGCCCGGAAGCGGCAACGGCGCCAAGTCGCTGGGGCAGGAGCTCGGCAACAGCCAGGCGTTCGCCTCCTGCCAGGTCCGGAAGGTATTCCAGGCCGTGTGTCTCCGCGAACCGGAGAACGCCGCGGACCGCGCTGCTGCGGCCACGATCACCAATACGTTCCGCTCGTCGGGGTACCGCATGAAGCAGGTATTCGCCGACACGGCCGTTCACTGCATGGGCCAGTAGGGAGAAAGGACAATGAAAACAGCAAGCAGAATTGCTACCTATTCGACCCTGGCCGCAAACATGCACGTGCTCAGGGCAGCCGCTATCAGCGTATTCGCGACCGCCGTGCTCGCCGCATGCGGCGGCGGCGCAGCGACGACCGACAACCCGCTCACTCAGGCACCGCCTCCGGGCAACGCACCGTATACCGGTCCGGTTGCGCGCGACGCCGACGTGCTGAAGTTCCAGCAGGAGTTCTGGTCGAACGCCAAGACCGCCGATCGCTGCGGCTCCTGCCACAACGAGGTCGTCGGGCAGTTACCGATGTTCGTGCGTAACGACGACGTCAATCTTGCCTACGACGAGGCGCTGCCGGTGGTCAACACCACGCAGCCGTCCCTGTCCCGCCTCGTCGAGAAGGTCGGCGGCGGCCACAACTGCTGGAATGAAGATCCGTCCAGCTGTGCCGCGATCATGACGACCTGGATCGAGAACTGGGTGGGCGGCAGCGGCGGTGGCGGCCGCCAGATCCTCCTGACACCGCCGGTCTCCAGGAACCCGGGCGCCAGCCTCAATTTCCCGGCAGACACGGCCGCTTTCGAGGCCACGGTTTACCCCGTGCTGGTCGCCAATTGCGACGGTTGCCACAGTTCCGAATCGGCGACGGCGCAGCAGCCGTACTTCGCAGACCCGGACGTGGTGGCCGCTTACGACGCCGCCAAGCCGAAGATCAATCTCGACACGCCGGCGAACTCGCGGCTTGTCATTCGCCTCCGCAGCGAGTTCCACAACTGCTGGTCCGGCAACTGCTCGGCCGACGCACAGGTCATGGAAGATGCGATCGCGACATTCGCCGGCGGTATCTCGCCGACGACCGTCGACCCGAATCTCCTGACCAGTAAGGCACTGCGCCTCGTCGACGGCACCCTTGCCTCGGGCGGCAACCGTTACGAGGACGCGCAGATCGCGCTCTGGGAGTTCAAGACGGGCAACGGCACGATTGCTTACGACACCAGCGGTGTCGATCCGGCGATCGACCTCAATTTCTCCGGTGGCGTCACCTGGTTCGGCGGCTGGGGCATCACGATCACGGACGGCAAGGCGCAGGCCTCGACGACCGCATCGGCGAAGCTCTTCGACATCATCCAGGAATCGGGCGAGTTCTCGATCGAGGCGTGGGTCGTTCCTGCCAATGTCACGCAGGAAGAAGCACGCATCGTCAGCTACTCGGCGGGCACAACGCAGCGCAACTTCACGCTGCAGCAGACGCTGTACGACTACCGCTTCCAGCTGCGCACGACCGAGACGAGTCTCAACGGCGACCCGGAACTGTCCACCCCGTCGGCGGACGAAGTCCTGCAGGCAACGCTGCAGCACGTGGTTGCGACCTACGACCCGATCAACGGCCGCCGCATCTACGTGAACGGCAGCCTGGTCACGCAGATCGACCCGGTACCGGGCGGCACGCTGATCGACTGGCAGCGCGAGTTCGCGCTGGTGCTCGGCAACGAAGCGTCTGGCGACGGTCTGTGGCAGGGCACGGTTCGTCTCGCCGCGATTCACCGCCGTGCGATGACGCAGGAACAGATCACGCAGAACTTCGATGCCGGAGTGGGCGAGCGCTTCTTCCTGCTGTTCGACATCTCCGAGAACATCGGTGCGGCGCCGGAGTCCTCGTACATACTGTTCGAGGCGGCGCAGTACGACACTTACGCGTACCTGTTCGACCGGCCGCACTTCGTAACGCTCGATGGTTCGTCGCCGGAAGGCATCCCGATCCAGGGGCTGCGTGTCGCGATGAATGGCGCGGAAGCACCGGTCGGTCAGACGTACGCAACGCTGGACGACATGCTGAGCGCTGCGGAGTTCGTCGAGCTCGGTCAGCCGCTGTCGCCGTTGGGCGCGGTGCTGCCGCTCGAGAAAGGGCCGGAAGACGACGAGTTCTTCCTGACCTTCGACGTCCTGGCCGGCAACAGCTTCAGCCGCCCGGCCGACCCGACGCTCGTGGTCACCGAATCTGATCGTGCACCGTCGTCGCACATCGGCCTGCGCACCTTCGACGAGATCAACGCGACCTACGCGGAAGTGACTCTGGTCGACCCGACGACACCGGCGGTCGACATGACCTATCAGGAACTCAGGCAATCGCTGCCTGCAGTGGAGAACCTGAACACGTTCCTGTCGTCGCACCAGGTTGCGATCGCGCAGCTTGCGATCCAGTACTGCGACGCGATGATCGGTACCGCGGGGAACCCGGGCCCGAATCTCGCCGCCCTGTTCCCGGGCTTCAACTGGAGCAACAACGGCGAGTTCAGCAGCAACCGTGACGCCTTCGTGAACCCGCTGATCGATCGCATCATGGGCACCAACATCGGCAGCCAGCCGGTGCGTGCGGACGTCTATGCGGAACTCGCATCGTTCCAGGCGGCGGGCACTCGCCCCGACAATCTGGTCGATCGGCTGGTTGCCGGCGGCAGCGATACCCGCTCGATCGGCAAGGGCGTATGTGCAGCGATGCTCGGCAACGCCGTAACACTCGTTCAGTAAACAAAGACAGGACTGAGAAGGAACACAGCAATGGCCAAGAAACGCAATGCAAGGAACTTTGACGCGCCTCAGTTGCATGGTGATCATCCACGTCCTGTCACCCGGCGGCAATTCGTTGCACAGGGTTTCCGGACGGGCGCTGCCTACGCGGTAGGCGGCGGCATACTGAGCGCGATGGCGGCGAGCCCGCGGCTCGCGCAGGCGGCGCTGTCGGGCGACCTCGATGCGCAGCTGGCCAGCTGCGGCATCGCCACGGCCGGGGCCGGCAAGATCCCGTTCATCTGCTTCGACCTCGCCGGTGGCGCAAACATCGCCGGTTCGAACGTGCTGATCGGCCAGGAAGGCGGCCAGCAGGACTTCCTGAACACGAGCGGCTACGAGCGACAGGGTCTGCCGGGCGACATGATCCCGGGCCTCGTCGATCCGGTGACGCAGCAGGACTACGCAAACTTCGACCTCGGCCTCGGCTTCCACCTCGATTCCGCGTTCCGGCGCGGCATCCTGGCAAGCCTGACTCCCGGGCGGGAAGCAAACATCAACGGCGCGGTGATCCCGGCCCGTTCGGATAACGACACGGGCAATAATCCGCACAACCCGATGTACGGTATCGCCCGTGCCGGCGCCAACGGCTCCATCCTGACGCTGGCGGGTTCGGAGAACACCGACTCCGGCGGCAACTCGATGCTGCCCGCAATGCTCTACGATCCGGAGCTCCGTCCCACGAAGGTCGACCGTCCCTCCGACGTCGTCAACCTGGTGGATACCGGTGACCTCGCCGCGATCCTGAGCCCGCGGGATGCAACCGCCGTCATGGAGTCCATCTACCGTCTTACCGGCAGCAAGATGGGCAACGTGAACACACAGCTTCAGCCGACGGACGACGCAGCCATGAAACGGCTGGTGGAATGCGGCTACCTGAAAGCAGCCGACATCGCGGATCGCTTTGCCGGCGTGCCTGTCGATCCGAGCCTCGACCCCGAGATCGTCGGTCCGACCGGCATCTTCACCGATGCCGAGTTCAACGCCGGCGACCGTGACGCCCGCGAATTCCAGAAGACGGCCGCGATCATGAAGCTGGTCATGAACGGCTACGCCGGTGCCGGCTGTATCGAGATGGGCGGCTACGACTACCACGGCGGCCGCCGCGCCGAAGGCGAGGTCAAGGACTTCCGCGCCGGACGCTGCATGGGCGCCTGCCTCGAGTATGCCGCACGACTCGGCACACCTTTGATGATGTACGTCTTCAGCGATGGTTCGCTGTCTTCGAACGGCGCTATCGACAATACCGTCGAGGGCCGCGGCAAGGGCGAGTGGTCAAGTGACAACTCGTCGACCGCCGGTTCATTCTTCCTGGTCTACAACCCGGGACGCAGACCGACGATTATCGGTGGGACGCCGGAACAGCAGGCGATACACCAGCAGATCGGTTACATGAGCAGCGACGGCGCCGTGCAGCGCGCGGCGACGCCGGCGGCGAACAACGTCAACCTGCTCGTGAACACGGTGATACTCAACTACATGGCATTGCATGGCGAACAGGGACAGTTCGCCAACCTGTTCCCGAATCACGGGCTGGGCAATGCCGCGATGCAGGACAGCCTCACCGCGTTTACGCCGATCTGTAACGGAACGATTGCCAACCCCGTATAGCCTTGCGGCTGTACCGCCGTGCGGCTGCTCCCCGGCAGCCCCGGCACTACCGGCGGCCGGTCGCTATCCCTCGACCGGCCGCTTTTTTTGCTGAATTCCCAACAACACGCAGCGTCGGCAACGCCCGTTACTGTTGATCATCGCCGTTCAATGGCAGAGGCGGCAAGACAGGAGATCGGGTCATTTCTCGCCCTCATGGCTCGCTGCGCAGCGCTTTACTTCGGTCGAAAAACGCCCCGATCTCCTGTCTTGCATCACGCACCGAGTTGCTGGCGGGCTACCGGCGATGTCTTTCGAGGAAGTAAAGCGGACCGAAGGGAGCCATGACGAGAAGGACATCGCCGGTAGCCCGCCAGCGAGATTCGAGCGGCAATGAGCGACGGCTGGCGGGGAGCGGGTTGTTATTCAAGTGAGAAGCGCGTCCGGCAGCATTCTCGGGGCCATGCTATAAAGCGGCGCATGGGTGATGTGAAGCAACTGCAGAGTTATCTCGCCTGCCCGCGCTGCGACAAGGCGCCGCTCGCTCTTGACGAGGGCAGGTTTCGCTGCGACGCGTGCAGGATCGACTTCCCCGATATCGACGGCATCCCGTGGATGTTCGCGGACCCGGATGCCAGCCTCGGGGAATGGCGCAACCGGCTGCAGTTCGCGCTGCAGCAACTGGGCCACGAGATTGCCGGGCTCGATGTCGAGCTGAAAGACAAGGACCTGCGACCGCTCACCCGCCGTCGCGTCGAACGTTACAGGAAGTCGCTCGATCAGCATCGCCGGGCATTGCAGAAACTGCTGCGCCCGGTCGACGTCCAGTCGCAGAGTGGCAGCTACGAATCCTATCTCGCACTCCGGACGCGGCTGCCGGTCGACCAGGGTCTGAATACCTATTACGCGAACATCCATCGTGACTGGTCGTGGGGCGAGGAAGAGAATGAAGCGTCACTGCAGCAGGTCCGCTCGGTGCTTCACGACCACGCGGAACTCGGTGACGTGCTGGTCCTCGGTGCCGGTGCCGGCCGCCTTGCCTACGACATCCACCGGCAGCTGGAATGTGCGCGCCTCGTTGCCGTGGACTTCAACCCGCTGCTGATGCTCGTCGCCAACGAGGTGACGAGCGGCCAGCGCTTGTCGATGTACGAATTCCCGATTGCGCCGCGGTCACTCGAGGACGATGCGGTGTTGCGCAAGCTGTCGGCGCCGGAGGCCGCCGGGGACGGCTTCCACCTGGTGCTCGGCGACGCGCTGCGGGCTCCGTTCGCTGCCGGCAGCTTCGACACGATCGTTACGCCGTGGCTCATCGACATCATCACCGAGGACCTGCCCGTGTTCGCAGCGCGCGTGAACCGGCTGCTGAAGGACGAAGGCCGCTGGGTCAATTTCGGTTCGCTGGCATTCGCCGACCCGTCCCGCGCGCGGCGCTACAGCCCGGAGGAAACCAAGGCGATCGTCGCCGAGGCCGGGTTCTCGGACCCCTACGTATCCCAGGCGACCATCCCGTACATGTGTTCACCGGCGAGTCGCCACGGCAGGCAGGAGCGGGTGTTCACGTTCTGCGCCTACAAGGAACGTGCTGCCGCACAGCCAGCGCGCCACAAAGCCCTGCCCGACTGGCTCGTTACCGGCAAGGAAGCGGTGCCACTGACGCAGTCTTTTCGCACCCAGGCCATGACCACCCAGGTCTACTCGTTCATTATGTCGCTAATCGACGGCAGGCGTTCCATCGAGGACATGGCGAAGATCCTCGAGCAACAGAAGCTGATGAGCCGCGAGGAAGCGGTACCGGCGATTCGCTCGTTCCTGATGCGCATGCACGACGATGCGCAGCGCCAGCAAGGCTTCTAGCACCCTCCCCCGCAGGCGCTCATCCGGAAAAAATCCGGGTTCCATCATGCCGAACGCTGCCACGGCTGGCAGCATGAAAATCAATGATTTGCAGCTGCCCCGCAACGGAGGGCCTGGAACCCATGTCGACACCAGCCATTTCCATCGTCTTTTTCATCGTGGCGGCCTTTCTCGGCGCGCTCGGCCAGTACCTGTACAAGGCCGGCGCCGACCTGGCCGGAAGCGGTATTACGAGCTACCTGCTGAACTGGCGGCTGCTGGCGGGCGTTGTCTGCTACGTCGCCGTGATGGCGTTGTTCGTCGCCGCGTTCCGGAAAGGCGGATCGCTTACAGTGCTCTACCCGATCTACGCATCGACGTTCATCTGGGCGGCGCTGCTCGCGCTCGCTTTCCAGGCGGTACCCATTCGTCCCGTGAACATCGCGGGCATGGGGTTTCTCGTCGTCGGCATGTTCCTGATGGGGAAGTAGGACCGTGGCTATCGACATCGCAGGCGGAAGCGTGGTGTTTATCACCTATGCCGCCGTCGTGGGAGCGCTGCTGGTCCTCGCCGGGCTGATCCTCGGCTCGCTGCGACTGGCGGGGCGCGACGTCTCGTCGCCATTGCGTACCTATCGCGGCTGGCTCGTCATGATCCCGATCGTCCTGGGCACGCTGCTGCTCGGCAGGGAGGCGACAATCATCGGCGTCACCTTGCTGGCTGCCTTCGGTTTCAGGGAGTTTGCGCGCGCCACCGGTCTGTACGAGGACTGGTGGCTGACCGGTATCGTGTACCTGGCGATCGCGGCCCTGGGCGCGGTATCGCTCGTAACCGACCCGCGGCTCGGGCACCCCGGCTGGTATGGCATGTTCATGGCGTTGCCGGCTTTCGTCATCGCCTCGATCCTGCTCGTGCCGGTCCTGCGCAACCGGTCGCAGGGTGCTTTGCAGAAAGTCGCCCTCGCGATACTCGGTTTCATCTATTTCGGCTGGATGTTCATGCACCTCGGCCTGCTTGCCAACACGCCGAACGCCCTCGGCTACCTGCTGTTCCTCGTGTTCGCCGTCGAAATAAACGACGTTGCCGCGTTCACGTTCGGGCGGGTATTCGGCAAGCGGAAACTGCGGCAGCAGATCAGCCCCAACAAGACCGTCGCCGGTTCGACCGGCGCGCTCGGCGTATCGCTGGTACTGCCCTGGTTGCTGTGGTTTTCGTTTCCGCATTTCGGTCCGGGGCTGCTCGTTTTGACGGGCCTGATCGTGGGTATCGGCGGCCAGCTCGGCGATCTCGTCATCAGCTACATAAAGCGCGACATCGGCATCAAGGACATGGGCACGACGATTCGCGGCCACGGCGGAATACTCGATCGCGTCGACAGCATGATCTTCGTCGCGCCGATCTTCTTTCACACGGTGCGCTGGTTCGACGGCGCGGGGTGAGGCCAGCCATGAACACATGGAATTACCATCCGTCACCGGATCTCGGCACGCCGATTGCACGGCGGCTGCGGAATTTTCCCCGCGAGCCCGGCATGTTCGCCTATGCCGTCCGGTCGGTCGCGGCGCTGTTGCTGCGCGCATGGCTGCGGGTCTACCACCGGCTGGTCGTTGACGGCCGCCGGAACCTGCCGGCGGGCGGCTCCTACGTGCTGGTCTGCAACCATTCCAGTCACCTGGACACACTTTGCCTGCTGTCCTCGGTGCCGCTGCGACGCATCCACCATTGCTTCCCGGCCGCGGCCGCCGACTACTTCTTCACGAACCTGCCGCGCTCGGCCGTCTCGGCAACTCTCATCAACGCGCTACCCTTCGATCGCGCGGGCGGCGGCGCGCAGAGTCTCGCGCTGTGTGCCGCGCTGCTCGACAAAGGGGACAACATCCTGGTGCTGTTTCCCGAGGGCACGCGCACCACGAGCGGCGAGATCGGGCGTTTCCGTTCCGGTATCGGGCGGCTCGTGGCCGGCAAGGACATTGACGTCGTACCCTGCCACCTCGAGGGCGGCATGCAGGCCTGGCCAAAAGGAAAACGGCTGCCGCGCCCGCGCCGGTTGCGCCTGCGCATCGGGCAGGCGAGGAACTTCCGTGATCTCGACGGAAGCCCGGAGTCCGTAAAAACCGTTTGCGCGGACCTGCGACGATGCGTGAGCGAACTCGGGGGGCGCGGCCAATGACCCTTTACGATATCAAGCCCGCTTTCCAGCAACTGCTCAGGCCTGCCTGCCGGTGGCTGGCGAACGCAGGCGTCACGGCGAACCAGGTCACCGTTGCGGCGATGCTCCTGTCGTTTGCCACCGGTGCCGCACTGGTATTCCTGCACGAGCAACGCTGGGCCCTGTTCTTCGTGCCGGCGGCGCTGCTGCTGCGCATGGCCCTGAACGCCATCGATGGCATGCTCGCGCGGGAACACGGCATGCAAAGCGCAGTGGGCGGACTGCTCAACGAGCTTGGCGACGTTGTCTCCGACATCGCGTTGTACGCGCCGTTCGGCCTGATCGCGGGGGTCTCGCCCGCCGCGGTCAACACCGCGGTCGTTCTCGCCGTACTGAGCGAGATGACCGGCGTCGTCGCCGTGCAGATCGGCGCCAGCAGGCGCTACGACGGTCCCATGGGCAAAAGCGATCGCGCATTCGCGTTCGGACTGCTGGCCGTATTGCTTGGCGCCGGCGCGGAACCGGGCGCCTGGGCGAACGCCGGCCTCGTGATCGTGGCGCTGCTGACCGCCGCGACCATCCTGAACCGCGCGCGCTCAGCCCTCGCCGAACTGGACCAAACCGGGTAGCTGTTCCGGCGCCGTGGCAAGAATGCCCGCGCCGGCGCCGAGCAACTCCTTTGCCGTTCCGTAACCCCAGGTCGCGCCGATCGCTCGAAAGCCGTTGTTGACCGCGCCGACGACGTCGTGATGACGATCGCCGATCATCACCGACTCGCGCGCTGCCGGGCGTTCGGCCGCGGCAAACCGCAGCAGGTCCGTCTTGTCGGTGCGGGTGCCGTCGAGTTCCGATCCATAGACCGCCGCGAAATACGGCGACAGTTCAAAGTGCTCGATGATGCGGCAGGCAAACACCCGTGGCTTCGACGTTGCGACGAAGCAGCGGTGCCCCGCCGCTGTCATGGTGTCGAGCGCTTCGGGTATGCCGGGATAGACCGCGTTCTCCAGCCAGCCGGTATCGCCGAAGCGCTCACGGTAATATTCCAGCGCACGCGGCGCTCGCTCCGCGCCCAGCAGTTCCGTGAACGTGTCCAGCAACGGCGGACCGATAAAGCGGCGCATGTCGACGTCCTCAGGCCGCGCTTCGCCGAGCCGTTCCATGGCGTAGGCGATGCAGTTCGAGATTCCCTCGAACGGATCGGTCAAGGTGCCGTCCAGGTCGATGTATACGTGGCCGGGCATTCTGCTATCTTGGCACACATTGAGCGGCCGCCATCGAGACAGGAGCGCACTATGAAAACGGTACGCACGCCCGACGATCGTTTCGAGGACCTGCCCGACTACAATTTCGAGCCGCACTACGCGAAGGTCGACGGCCTGCGCATGCATTACCTCGACGAGGGTCCGCAGGACGGCGAAACGGTGCTGTTGCTGCACGGCGAGCCGAGCTGGTGCTACCTCTACCGTCACATGATTCCACCGCTCACCGAAGCCGGCCTGCGCGTCGTCGCGCCGGACCTGATCGGCTTCGGCAGGTCGGACAAGCCCGTCAGCAAGAGCGACTACAGCTATGCCGGCCACGTCGACTGGACGCGCGAGTTCATCGAGTTGCTCGACCTGTCGGGTATCACGCTGTTCTGCCAGGACTGGGGGTCCCTCATCGGCCTGCGGTTGGCGGCCGAAAACGAGCGCCGCTTTGCCCGCATCGCGCTCGGCAACGGCGGGCTGCCGACCGGCGATCAGTCCATGCCGAATGCGTTCATGAAGTGGCGCGCATTCGCGCTGCACAGCCCGTATTTTCCGATCGGCAAGATCGTCCAGAAGGGCACGACGACGAACCTCCGCGACGAGGTGGTTGCCGCCTACGATGCACCGTTCCCGTCACGCAAGTTCAAGGCGGGCGCGCGAATGTTCCCGGCGCTGGTGCCGATCCGGCCGGACGATCCTGCCAGCGAGGCGAACCGCAAGGCGTGGGCTGCCTTCGGCCGCTGGGAGAAGCCGTTCCTGACCGCGTTCAGCGACAGGGACCCGATCACGCGCGGCGGTGACCGCGTCTGGCAGAAACACGTGCCGGGCGCACGGGGTCAGAAACACGTAACGATCGAAGGTGCCGGGCATTTCCTGCAGGAGGACAAGGGCGAGGAGCTCGCGAAGATCCTGGTCGAGTTCATCGAGACCGATCGCGCTTCGAGGAGCGCTCCTACAACGCGCGACTAACCCGTAGGAGCGGTTCTTGAACCGCGAATCTGCGATCAGCGTTCCAGGTACTTCAGCTTGTCCTTGACCTCGCGCCACTCGTCGGCGTCTTCGGGCGGATCCTTCATCTCGGTGATGACCGGCCACTCGCGGGACAGCTCGGCGTTCAACTCCAGGAACTGCTCCTGGCCGGCCGGCAACTCGTCTTCCGAGTAGATCGCTTCCACCGGGCACTCCGGCTCGCACAACGTGCAGTCGATGCATTCGTCCGGGTCGATGACCAGGAAATTCGGCCCCTCGTGGAAACAATCCACGGGGCAGACCTCGACACAATCAGTCAGTTTGCACTTGATGCAGGCTTCGGTGACAACGAACGTCATTGGTGCGAATTCCCGGCAGCGTTAACGGTTTTGGAGCGCGTAAGCTATGCGAAGTGGCGCATCATATCAAGCCGCGCCGGGCGGCATCACGCTTGCGCGTGCGAATACGCTACACTGCCCGTCACGCGGCCCGGTCGGCCGCCGTTTCAGCCGACAAGACCTCTTTTTTTGTGAATAAAAACAGAAATTTACAATCCATCGTCGTGCGCCTCGCCGGCGACTCCGGCGACGGAATACAGCTCATGGGCTCGCAATTCGCGGTCTCGACCGCGCTTGCAGGCAGGGACTTCGCGACCTTCCCCGACTACCCGGCGGAGATCCGGGCACCCGCCGGCACGACCTTCGGCGTGTCGGCTTACCAGATCAACCTCGGCGGCGACCCGATCACGACCGCGGGTGATGCGCCCAACGTGCTCGTCGCGTTCAATCCCGCCGCACTCAAGGTCAGCCTGCCGATGCTGCAGCCGGGCGCGCTCATCATCCTCAACAACGACAGCTTCACTCCCCGCAGCCTCGCCAAGGCGGGCTACGACGAGGACCCGCGTGACGGCAATACGCTCGACGAGTTCCAGCTCGTCACCGCGGACATCGGCCATCTCAACCTGGAGGCGGTCAAGGCGTTCGGCCTTAGCAAGTCCGAAGGCGGCCGTTGCAAAAATTTCTGGGCGCTCGGGCTGCTGCTGTGGATGTTCGATCGGAACCTCGAGCCAATCGAAGCCTGGATCCGGCGCCGGCTCGCCGGCACGCCGACAGTGTGCGATGCAAACATCGCGGCACTGCACGCCGGTCATGCATTCGGCGAAACAGCCGAACTGTCGGCCGCGCTGCCGCAGATAACGACCGACGCCGCAAGCCTGGCCCCGGGTGAATACCGCAGCGTGACCGGTGCGGAGGCCCTCGCGCTCGGTATCGCCGCGGCGGGCGAGCTTGCCGATCGCCCGGTGCTGTTTTGTTCCTACCCGATCACGCCGTCGTCGCCGTTGCTGCACAGGCTGACCCGGCTGCAGGAACTCGGTGTCGGCACATACCAGGCGGAAGACGAGATCGCGGCGATCTGCGCGGCGATCGGCGCTTCCTACGGCGGCATGATCGGCGTCACCTCCAGTTCCGGACCCGGCATCGCCCTGAAAACAGAGGCGATGGGCCTTGCCGTGAGCGCCGAACTGCCGCTCCTGATCGTCAATTGGCAGCGCGGCGGACCCTCCACCGGCCTGCCGACGAAGACCGAACAGTCGGACCTCTACCAGGCCGTGTACGGGCGCAACGCGGACACACCGCTGCCGGTGCTCGCTGCCTCGTCATCCGGCGAATGCTTCGACATGGCCGTCGAGGCCGTGCGGATCGCGCTGCGGCACATGACGCCGGTGATCCTGCTCGTCGACGGCTACCTGTCCAATGCATCGGAGCCCTGGCTGATACCGATCGTCGAATCGCTCGCGCCGATCGACAGCCATGCCGTGCCCGACGCGGCAGGCGGGCCGAGCGCGCAGATGCTGGCAAGCCAGCGCGACCCGGCCAGTCTCGGCCGGCCATGGATCACGCCCGGCATGCCGGGACGGGTGCATCGCACCGGCGGCCTCGAGAAGGACTACGCAACCGGCCATATTTCCTACGACCCGGACAATCACCAGCGCATGACCGATTTTCGCCAGGCGAAGGTGGATGCCGTCGCCAGCTTCATTCCCGACCAGGCCCTCGAGCTCGGTGACGGCGACGGCGATATCGTCGTGGTCGGCTGGGGCTCGACCTACGGGCCGATTTACCAGGCGGCGCGCAGGACGGGCGCGAGTTTCGTACACCTGCGGCACATCAACCCGCTGCCGCCGAACCTGGGCGACCTGCTGTCGCGCTTCGACAAGGTCCTCGTTCCCGAGATGAACAACGGCCAGCTCGCGACCCTGTTGCGCGACAGGCTGTGCATCGAGCCGGTTTCCTTCTGCAAGGTCAGCGGCCAGCCATTCCGGATTTCGGAGCTCGTCGACCGCATCGAAGCCGAGCGCCGGGGAGATGCCGCATGAGCGAGCGACTTACAGCGAAAGACTTCGCATCGTCCCAGGAGGTGCGCTGGTGCCCCGGTTGCGGCGACTACGCGATCCTGAAGGCGGTCACGACGGCACTCGCCGACGTCGGCGCGAAGCCCGAATCGACGGTGTTCGTCTCCGGTATCGGTTGTGCCTCCCGGTTTCCCTATTACCTGGAGACCTACGGATTCCACACGATTCACGGCCGCGCGCCCGCGATCGCCACCGGATTGAAGCTCGCGAATCCCGACCTCGACGTGTGGGTTGTTACCGGCGACGGTGATGGCCTGTCGATCGGCGGCAACCACCTGGTGCACACGCTGCGCCGCAACGTGGGCCTCAAGATGCTGCTGTTCAACAACGAGATCTACGGCCTCACGAAGGGCCAGTATTCGCCGACTTCGCGTATCGGCACGGTGTCGCCGTCGAGCCCCTCGGGTTCGGTGGACGCGCCACTGTCGCCCGGTCAGCTTGCGCTCGGCGCGGGAGCGAAGTTTTTCGCGCGGGCGATCGACACGGACAAGGCGGGACTCGGTCACGTCCTGCGGCAGGCACACGCGTTCGAGGGAACCTCATTCACGGAGATTTTCCAGAACTGCATCGTCTACAACGAGGACGTGTTCGCCGGCTTTACCGACCGCAAGAACGCGGCGGACACGCAGCTGCACCTGCAGCATGGCGAACCTATGCTGTTCGGCGAGAACAAGACGAGAGGCATTCGATTCAACGCGCAGACGTTCGCGCTCGACGTGGTCGAGGCGAGCGAGTCGCCGGGCGACATACTGGTACACGATGAGCGCAACGCCGTGCTGGCGCGCCTGCTGATCGATCTCGAGCTTCCCGTCGCGCTGGGCGTGATCTACCGGCAGCCTGCGGAGCCTTATGAAAGTGCGTTCTACGCGCACCACCCGTCGGGCATGAAACGCACGAAGCGCGTTGCGGATTTCATCAAGGGCCCGAACAGCTGGACGGTTACATAGCGGGCGGAGCTACCGAATCAGAAGAGCAACCGGCCGATAAGCTCTTCCGCAACGACGCCCAGGCCCCAGGACGCAAGCGGTATGAGCGCATAGATGCCCAGGCGCAGATACGTCGAGCCGGTAAACGGCCACTCCGAAACGTCCGTGATCAGCGTCCGGTACGCGACGATATCGGCCAGGTCGCCGCTCCGTCGATCGGGTTGCCCGCTACCCAGCTCGGCTCGCAGGCGAGCGATCTCCGCGGCAGTCCAGTCGAGTTCCTGCTGCTTCGCATCGCGCACGCGCTTATGAACGCCCCGCACGGGCGCGAGCAGCGCCAACACGGCGAAAACCAGGGTTCCGGCCGCGATGACGATCAACAGGACCGTGAACCCCGTCTCCAGCATCATGAGCGCCGATATGGACAGGGTTCCGAACAGGAGCAGTGCATTGGTCAGTCCCTGCTGCGCAAACGGTGCGAGTGGCGAGAGATCCAGCAGGTCGATGCGGCTCAGCCTCTGCGCGATGCGTGACATCCGCAACGAGACGGCGACGATGGCATAGGTCAGCCAGGCGAGCCCGACGCCCATGATTGGCCCGAGGACCCGGTGCCAGGCGACTTCCGGGTTCCAGCTCGCCGGATCCCATGGCGCTTCCGGAACCGGCTCCACGAACAGCGGCGGCATCAGGGCAAGCACGAACCCGACGAGCGCAGCGGTAACCAGTCCACGCTTGCTGAGCCTGATCGATCGCGCCAGTTTTTCGCATTCCTCGCGCGTACAATCCAGCGCGCCTTGAAGACGTGCGACGGTTCGCTTCCCGCTTCTCAGCACGTGCAACAGGGCCGCGGGCAGGTAGCCGACGAGCAGGCAGTGGACGAAGGCGATTCTGACGTCGCGCAGTACGCCGGTCGATACCCGCGCCAGCGGATCGAAATGTTCATCGACGAGCAGCAGATCCCAGCGGCCGAGCAGGGTTTCGCTGATCATGAGCAGCGCGACAAGTGACACACTGGTCCCGATACCGAGCCAGAGCGGTGAAACGCGTTCGATGCCAGCCTGGTCCGCCATCAGGAAGAACCCGGTCGTTGAATCAACTGGGACTGATTGTACTGCCCGCGGCGGGGATTGTTCAGTCGTTGCCCCTGTCGGCCGACCAGGCATCCCGATGACGAAGCACGGCGCCGTCCTTTTCGAGCTTCAGCAGGTGCGCCAGCAGGGAGCGCTCGGCCAGCGGGAACAGGTGCGCGGAAACGTCCTGGTAGACGTACGGCACCAGTCCGTGGGGCGTCAGCCGCGGGTGCTGCCGGACCGCCGTGAGTACCCTGCTCTCGCGCAGCAGGCGGTGCTCGATGATCCAGTCGATCGCGCGCGCCGGGTCGTCGATCCGGTCGCCGTGACCGGGCAAGAGCGCGTCGCAGTTCATCGCCCGCAGCCGCCGCAGCGACTCGATGTAGTCCTTCATGTCGCCGTCCGGCGGGTTGATGACCACTGTCGACCCATCGATAACCTGGTCGCCCGTCACCAGCCAGTTGGTGGCCGCGTGGCGAAAGCACAGGTGATTCGACGCATGGCCGGGCGTGTGCACGGCCTCGAGTGTGAACTCGCCGGCCTCCAGCACATCGCCGTCATTGAGCCGCCGTGTCGGCACGAACGTCCGGTCCTGGGGCCCGTGTTCCGGCGCCGGCAGGCCGAGGAGTGCTGCGCCCGTCCGGCCGGCAAGGGACACCGCGCCTGGCGAATGATCCGGGTGCGTGTGCGTCACGAGCACCCAGCGGATCGGTGCGCCCGCGGCCTCGATGATGGCGTCGTTGTGCGCGTCGATATCGGGACCCGGGTCGATCACGGCGATTTCCGCGACGCCGAACAGGTAGGTGTTCGTGCCCGGCCCGGTCATCATCGACGGATTCGGTGCAAGCAGCCTGCGTACGCCCGGCGCGAGCTCGGCGAAGCGCGGCAACTCGGGGCCGAAAGCCGTCACTCGAGCGCTCCGGAATCCCGGCCCGCCACAATCACGCGCGCCTCGCCACGGCGCTCCTTTATCTCGGGAAAAATGCAGGGCACGCCCTCGCGCGCGCGGCGCGCGGCCCACTCGACGAGTTCGTCGACCGTGCTGCAGCCGGCAAGCGCTTCGAGCGTCCTGATCGTGGGAAAGTGCAGCGTGATCGAGCCGTCGTGGCGGGCGGCCAGCGCTTCTTCTGCGCTCATCCAGCAGGAGTCGGTCAGTTCGCCGCCGCAGTGCGAAGCGTCCTGTCCGTCGGGCAGCACGGCGAGGAAGAAACGCGTGGAGAAGCGCCGGGGCAGCGCCTCCGGCGTAATCCAGAAACTGAAGTAATGCAGGGCATCGCAGTGCAGCTGCAACGCGTTGTCACGAACGAAAGCCTGCCAGTCGAGCGTACCGTCGTTCAACGCGTCGCGCGCGCCCTCGAGGTTGGCAACGGTCAGGGCGGTCGACGCGAGCAACACACCCGACTCCTCGAACAGCTCCCTGGCAGCGGCGCTGAAGTAGGCGAGCGCCCCTTCCGTATCCAGCAGCGCGTCAGCGACCGCGGGCGTGATGCCGATGCAATGATCCTCGACGCGGCGGTCTGCATCCTCCAGCACACCCCCGGGGAATGCGTACGCGCCGCCGAAAGCCGAGCGCTCGTGCCGGCGCATCATCAGCAATTCGGGAGCGCCCGTACTTTCCCGTGCAAGCACTACCGTCGATGAAGGCCTTGCAACGGCGACGTCAGTCAACGCTGGCTTTCTCCGGGTCGCCGGTCTCCACCCAGGCTTGCATGCGCGCCAGCGCCTCGCCGATTACGTAGTCCACGGGCAGCGCAATTGCGCTCAGTCCTCCGGGACGATAACCACCGACGACGTAGGTGAACCTGACGCGCGTTCCCTCCCCTTCGTCGAAGAACTCCCAGGTCATGTTGCCGTTCACGCCCATCAGGCCGAGCGGACCGAGGCCGCCCGTCAGGCGCAGGATGATGCCGGGATTCACGAAGGTCACGTCCATATGAACGACGCCTCCGCCGTTCTGGAAGGTCTCGCAGAAGCACCCCTGCGGCACGCTTTCGATGCTCATGCCGCCGGCGTCTCCGTCGACCGTGTGATCGTCGCTCCACCACTCACCGATCTCGCCGACCGCGGCTTGCCAGACGCGCGCGCGCGGTGCCGCGACGACGGTTTCGTGAACGGTCGTGAAGCCGTTTTCTGCGGAGTCGGTCACCTCCGCGACGGCGCCAGTACTGACAGCCAGCAGTGCGACAAAGGAAATCAGCTGCCTCATCGAAGGTCCTCGCGATTGATCGGGTCAGCTACTTTAACCAAAATGCCGGTATGAATCCCGATGCCAGCGAGTTGGCGCGCTTTCTAGCGCGCGCGAGCCGTGTTGCGGTTGTTACCGGCGCCGGCGTCAGCACGGCGTCCGGCATCCCTGACTACCGCGATCGAAATGGCGACTGGAAACACGCCCGACCGGTGCAGTACGGGGACTTCGTCTCCAGGCCCGAGGTTCGCCAGCGTTACTGGGCGCGCAGCTTCGCCGGCTGGCAGCGGATTGCGGGTGCGCAGCCGAACCGCGCACACACCGCGCTTGCAGCACTGGAGTCGGCCGGCAAGGTCGACACGCTGATAACCCAGAACGTCGACGGCCTGCACCACCGCGCGGGAAGCCGCCGCGTCATCGACCTGCACGGCCGCCTGCAGAGCGTGCGGTGCATGAGCTGCGGGCAGATCACCGGCCGTGACGAATGGCAGGCGAAACTGGCTGCAGCCAATCCGGAATGGCGACCGCGACGCCGACTATTTCGCGCCGGACGGCGATGCAAAATTGCGCGACGAAGACGTCAGCGACTTCGTTACGCCGGACTGCGCGGCCTGCGGCGGCCTCGTGAAACCGGACGTGGTGTTCTTCGGCGAAAACGTACCCAGGGAACGGGTCGCGTCGGCATTCGACGCGACGGATCGCGCCGATGCCTTGCTGGTCGTCGGCTCGTCCCTGATGGTGTATTCAGGCTACCGCTTCGCGCGCCGTGCCGCGGAAAGCGGCAAGCCGATCGCAATCGTCAACCGCGGTCGAACGCGCGCCGACGAGCTGGCCGCGCTGCGCATCGACGCGGACTGCGGAGAGGTGCTCGAGCACGTGAGTCGCAACAGTGGATGACGACCTGCGCATCGTGTTCGAGAGTCGCAATCGCGCTGCGTGCGCGGACCGCTCGCTGGTGCTGGTCGCGGCAGGGATACCGCACCAGGTCCTGCACGATGCCGGCGGCTCCATGATCGTGGTGCCGGCCGAACACTCGGCGCATGCCAGCGAGGAAATTGCGATCTACGACGAGGCCAATCCGCCGGTCGTACCGAAGAAGAGAATGACCATTCGCTACCAGAACGCGGTGCCGGGAATCGTGGCTTACGCGCTGGTAATCTGTGTCGTCGCCTGGTTCGCCGGCGAATCGGCATTCGGACACAACTGGTTTCGTGCCGGACGCGTCGACGGTGTGCTGGTCCGCGCCGGCGAAATCTGGCGCACGGTGACGGCTCTCACGCTGCACTCGGGCCTCGGCCACCTCGCCGGCAACCTGGTTTTCGGCGCATTGTTCGGGCTGTTCGCGGGACGCATCCTCGGCTCGGGCGTCGCCTGGTTTGCCATCGTGGCCGCGGGGGCCCTCGGAAACCTGCTGAACACGCTGCTGCTCGCGCCGGACCATCGCTCCATCGGCGCATCGACCGCCGTATTTGCCGCGCTCGGCCTCGTGGCGGGTTACGTATGGCGCGCCAGGCTGATGTCGCAGGAACGCTGGGTGTATCGCAACGGCCCCATCGTCGGGGGGCTCGCGCTGCTGATGTACACGGGCACGGGAGACGACAACACGGACATCGGCGCACACCTGTTCGGGTTCCTGTGCGGCTTCGGCGGAGGCATGCTGCTCACGCTCGTGGGAAAACGGATTCTCGAAGACCGCTGGCAGTGGCTGAGCGCGGGCGCGGCCGCGCTGCTCGTGCTGTGCGCATGGGGCGTCGCCCTGCTCTCATGATTCGGCCGGGTTCAGGTAGAATCCCTGCCCGGTAGCGCCCGCGGCCCCGGAAGACGATCAATGAAAAACGTACTGCTGTTGCTGGTGACGGTAATGCTCGCGTTGGCCGTCACGGCATGGGTCCGCTATGGCGGCGGAGAACCGTACCCCGACCTGACCGGCGCGCCCCTGCTCGACGCAGGCGAACTGGAAGAGGTGCTGTCGTACCCGCTGCCGATCGGCAATGTCGCCGTCAGCCCGGCAGGCAGGGTGTTTTTTACCGTGCATCCCGAGGCGCGGCCCAAAGGCAACAAGCTGCTCGAATTCGTCGACGGGGCGGCGGTGCCCTATCCCGACCCGAAGCAACAGGCAGCCCTGTTCGATACCGTGCTGGGCGTCGCCATCGACCGGAGCGGCAATCTCTGGACCATAGACCACGGCAACCACGGCATGCGTTCCGCGCGCCTGCTCGCATTCGATCTCGACAACGGCAAGATCGTGCACGACCATCGACTGCCGGCCGAGATAGCACCACGCGGTTCGTTCCTGCAGGACCTGCAGGTCAGTGCCGACGGCCGCACGGTGATCATTGCGGACGCGAGTTTCTGGCGGAAGAGCCCGGCCATTATCGTTTATGACGTCGAAACAGCGACGGCACGGCGAGTGCTCGAGTCGCATCCCTCGGTGTCCGCGGAGAAATTCGTCATTGCGCACGGCGACGCCGAGATGCGTTTCTTCGGCGGACTCGTAGCGCTGCGCGGTGGCGTCGACGGGATCGCGCTCGGCCCGGAGTGGCTCTATTACGGTGCGCTGAGCGGCTCGACGCTGTACCGGGTTCCGCTGCGCGAGCTGCGTGACTCGAAACTCCCCGCGGCACAGCTCGCGCGCCGCGTCGAGGCGTACAGCGCGAAACCGCTGTCCGACGGCCTCAGCACCGACCTGGCAGGCAACATCTACATTACGGACGTCGAGCACAATGCCATTTTCATGGTCGGCAAAGAGCGCGAACCGCGGACGCTGCTGCGCTCACCCCGTGTGCGCTGGCCCGACGCGCTGTCGTTCGGGCCCGACGGCTGGCTGTACGTTGCCGACAGCGCACTGCAGGACGTGGTCCTGCGGCCGCGGGCACACATCGAGGCCAATGCCCCGTACCGGGTCTTTCGCTTCCGACCGGGCACCGAGGGTATCGCCGGCCAGTAGCGGCCGGCGCCTGCCGTTTTTGCCGTCACACGATGGCTGGCGGTGGACGATGCCCGCCGCAATCGGCATGCTACGGTCCCTCGCAGACAACCGGCTGATCCCGAATCAGCGCAACAACAACCAGCAACGAGAAAGGAAATTCGATGAACACAGACAGCCTCCCTGATCTCGGCGTCGACTGGGCCCACATGTGGACGTTGATACAGACCAATGGTATCGAGTTCGCGGGCAACCTGATCACGGCGATCGTCATATTCTTCGTCGGCAAGTGGATCGTTAACCTGGTCGTCAAGGGCCTGATGAAGGGCATGCAGAAGGGCGAACTGGATACGACGCTGCGCCGCTTCATCGCCAACCTGGCGCGCATGCTGCTGATGCTGTTCGTGATCATCGCGGCAATCAATGCACTCGGTGTGCAGACCGCCAGCCTGATCGCGCTGCTCGGCGCCGCCGGCCTCGCCGTCGGTCTCGCATTGCAGGGCTCGCTGTCGAACTTCGCAGCCGGCGTGCTCATCGTCCTGTTCCGCCCGTACAAGGTCGGCGACTGGATCGAAGGCGGCGGTATTTCCGGCGCGGTCGAGGAGGTGCAGATACTCACGACCGTCCTGAAGACCGGCGACAACAAGCGCGTCATCATCCCGAACAGCCAGATCATGGGATCGACGATCACCAATTACTCGGCGAATGACACCCGTCGAGTGGACCTGGTCGTCGGCGTAAGCTACAGCGACGACCTCGACAAGGTGCGCAAGGAACTCGAGGACCTCGTCGCTGCCGATGAGCGCATCCTCAAGGACCCGGCCGTCACGATCGCGGTGTCGGAACTCGCCGACAGCAGTGTGAATTTCGTGCTGCGCCCGTGGGTCAACACCGCGGACTACTGGGCGGTCTACTTCGACCTCACCGAAAGAGTGAAAAAGCGCTTCGACGAGGTGGGTATCTCGATCCCGTTCCCGCAGCGAGACGTCCACATACACAACGTCGCCGCGGACTGACGCCCGGGCGGCACGCGCGATCACGGCGAGGCGCCGGCACCGGTCCCGGCGCCTCGCATGTCAACCGGACGCACCGGCGTGCGTTGCATGTGTATCGGACGGCTCGTTCAGCCGGGGTTCACGCTGCCCGGACTACGGTGAGCCGGAGCACGACAACGCGGACGGAAACGATATGGCAACAACCCTGCGATTTTTCATCCTGTTCGTGCTGGTCGCATTGGGCGCGGGCTGTGCAGCACACCCCGACCCGATCATCGATACCAAGGGCGTGGACCCGCAACGGCTCGCCGAGGACTGGGACGAGTGCGAGGCCTACACCGAGGAAATCGTGATGGCCGAGGGTATCAGCAAGGGTGCCGCGGTCGGTGCGGCGGTCGGCGCCGCCACCGGGGCAGTCAGCGACCGACGCGACGTCGGCGAGGCCGCCGGAATCGGTGCCATCTACGGCGGCACACGCTCCGGCCTGGACGCGGACCGCGAAAAACAGAAGGTCTTCAAGAACTGCATGCGCGGGCGCGGCTACCGGGTTCTGAACTGACCGCAACCGGCATTCCTGCTGCCCCGTATTGAAATCGGCGGCATACCGCAGTACTGTATTTTTATACAGTATCGGGATCAGTCATGCCTGTCCGACACCACAAGGGGCGCGGTGCCGTTTCCGACCGCGAGGGACGCTTCGCCGTTCGCCCGGTCGAGTTCGAGGCCGGGGAGGCCCACGAAAGAGCGCTGACCGCACCCGCCACCGAACTGCGCGCGATGCGCTCGCGCCGCATCATCGCGAGCAATACGTCTCCCGACGTGCCATTCGATCGCTCAATCAATCCTTACCAGGGCTGTGAGCACGGCTGCGTCTACTGTTACGCGCGGCCCAGCCACAGCTACCTGGACCTGTCGCCGGGGCTGGATTTCGAAACGAAAATCTTCTACAAGCCGGACGCCGCCGCGCGCCTGGCGGAGGAATGGGAGAAGCCCTCGTATCGCTGCGAGCCGATCACGATCGGCGCCAATACCGACCCGTACCAGCCGGCGGAACGAACCACCCGCGTCACACGTGAGCTTCTCGAGCTGTTCGTCACGCACTCCCATCCCGTGAGCATCATTACCAAGGGCTCGCTGATCACCCGCGACCTGGACCTGCTCGGCGAACTTGCGAACCGCAAGCTCTGTTCGGTCGCGATCAGCCTTCCCACCCTCGACCGGGACCTGAAGCGGGTCATGGAACCGCGGGTACCGTCGGCGGACGCACGCCTGCGCGCCATGGAACAGCTCGCCGCCGCCGGCGTGCCGGTGAGCGTGCTGTTCGCACCCGTGATACCGGCAATCAACGACGCGGAAATCGAACGGGTGCTTGCGGCGGCTGCCGACGCCGGCGCCCGCGAGGCGGCTTACATATTCCTGCGGCTGCCGCACGAGGTGAAGGACATTTTCACCGAATGGCTGCAGGTGCATTTCCCGGATCGCGCGGCCCGTGTCATGAGCCTGGTGCGCGAAGCGAGCGGCGGCCGGGACTACGACAACCGCTTCGGCATCCGCCAGACCGGCCGCGGGCCCTACGCTGACATGCTCGGCAAGCGCTTCCGCGCGGCATGCAGGCGCGCCGGCCTCGATACCGGGCGCCGCGAGAGCACGCTCGACTGCAGCCGTTTCGATCCGCCGGGGCAAAAGCAACTGGGGCTGTTCTGATCGGATGGCCGAATCCTTTTCTCTGCAGCCGTTGTATAGTTGCGGCTCGAACCAAACGGCGGACAAGGGGTCGAAAATTGAAGCCTCCGCTCGAGGGGCGGCGTTCCGGACCAGTCGTGCTACTGCAAATTATGCGTATGAATTACAAGAGTTTAGTGCTCTCAATGGCGTTCCTGATGGTGTTGGCCGGTGGTGCCGCTGTCGCCGCGGAGGAGCCCCTGGTGGACGAGGCCGGCGACGACGGCGGCCTCATGGACCAGACCGTTCCGGTTGCCGAAGACGATGCCGCCGCGGAGGCTGCCGCGCAACCCGGCCCGCCGCGGCGCCGCAAAGCCGACCTGCGCAAGGAACTCCTGGACGAGTTCGACAACTACAAGCGCCTGATGTCGGAGGGTATTTATGACGAGGCCGACACGGTTGCAAAGCGCGTCGTAACACTCTCCATCCAGCTCACGGGACCGCGGTCCACGGAGACGGCGAAAGCGCTGACCAACCTCGGCATCGTGCAGCATCGCAACAAACAGTTCGACGCCGCGCAACAGAACTTCGCGGCGGCCATCGACATCCTCGAGGAGCGGGAGGACCGCCTGAACCGGCGCCTGATAAACCCGCTGAAGGGCCTCGGCGCCGCGCAGCTGGAGGGAGGGCGCCCCGACCTCGCAATACAGACGTTCACGCGTGCCATCCACATCACGCACGTCAACGAAGGTCCGCACAACATGGACCAGATCGACATCCTCGAATCACTCGCGGAAACCAACGTGCGGCTGGGCTCGGTCGAAGAAGCCCGCGCGATGCATGACAAGATCTACCAGCTGCACCGCCGTCGCTACGAGGACGACCAGCTCGCCCTGATTCCTTCGCTGATGCGTCGCGCCGAGTGGCAGCATCGGGCGGGCTACATCGCGGACGAGCAGGCGACTTACCGCCGCGCGATACGCATCATCGAGACCAACTCGGGTAAGGAAGACGTCCGCCTGATCGAACCGCTCACGAAGCTCGGCGAATCGTACTTCTATACCGACCTGCACGGCGAGCAGGGCATGCACCACAACCCCGCTACGGGCGAGATCTATTTCAAACGCGCGCTGCGGATCGCCGAGTCCAGCCCGAAGTCGGACTGGGCCACGGCGACCAATTCCAGGTTGTCGCTCGGCGACTACTACATGATGCAGGGCAACCTCACGCGGGCACGGAAGCTCTACCAGCAGATCTGGGAGTCGCTCGAGGGCGACGAGGCGAAGCTACTGTTCCGCGACGAAATATTCGGCGAGGCGGCACCCCTGAACGACCGGCCGATTCCCGAGTTTGCGAGCGAAGCCGGACCGAGTCCGCTCGGCAGGCCCTCGGAAGAATTCCTGCAGGGATCGGTCACCCTGAGTTTCTCGGTGACCGATCGCGGCCGGGTTATCGAGATCGAACCGGTGGAAGTCGTGCCGGGAGAGTTCACGGACATGGAGAAGCTGGTGCACCGCGAGATTCGCTCGCGGCTGTATCGGCCCCGGTTCGAAGATGCGGAACCGGTGAAGACCACCAACCAGGTCTTCACGCACCTGTTCTACTACAAATTGTCGGACCTGGAGGAGCGGCGCGAGGAGGCGGCCGGCAACGCGGAAACCTAGCCGGTGCCCTGGCCGGCGAACGAGTAAGGGGGGTAGCGAATGGTGTCAACCAACAAGCCGAAATATTGCATGGCCGCGATCGCGGTGCTTGCCGGCGCCCCCGCGTTCGCCGACTGCCGCGATGACTGGATCTGCGTCAATGCCGTGGACCAGGGTGGCAACGTGGAACTCCGCGCGGAGAACCTCCGCGATTACCCGGTCACCTACACGCTCCGTGTGCGCACGCACTACTTCAACGTTGCCGGCCCGACGACCGTAACGCGCACACTGGCACCGCAGGAATCAGCCCGCGTCATGACGCTGAATCGGGCCGACGAACGCTTCGAGGGACAGTATCGCTACTTCTTCGAGTGGACGGTCGGCGACAAGGACGCGGTACACGACGACGACTATGTCTATGCACTGCCGTACAGTACCGGCAAGTCGTACCGGGTCCTGCAGGGCTACGGCTCGCGATTCAGCCACACCGGCCTCGAGGCCTTCGCCGTGGATTTCGACATGGCGGAGGGGACGCCGGTCCACGCCGCACGCGCAGGCGTGGTCGCGCGCGTGGAGGAGTCCCACTCGATCGGCTGCTGGGAAGACGGCTGTGGACGGCACGCGAACTTCATCGTCATACTCCACAGCGACGGCACGACGGGCGAGTACTACCACCTGCAGAAGGACGGTGCGCTCGTCGAAGTCGGTGACAGCGTTGTGCGCGGCCAGAAGATCGGCTTGTCGGGCAACACCGGCCACACGACAATGCCGCACCTGCATTTCGCGGTATACCGGGCTACCGAGTGGGGCAACACCCAGTCGATCCCGGTCCGGTTCCAAAGTGCGGACGGCGTGGTCATGCGGCCTCGCCGAGGCGCACGCTACCAGGCGACCTGATATGTTCAGCAAGCACCGCAAGACCACGCTCCCGACACGCGATGAGGCCCTGCCCGGCCGCGGCGAGGCCATGCCCGTCGCCGCGCGCCATTTCGTGAACGGCAATCCGCTCGAAGGGCCTTTCGCGCCGTCACTCGCACAGGCCGTGTTCGGGCTCGGCTGTTTCTGGGGCGCGGAGCGGCGTTTCTGGCAAACCGACGGGGTGTTCAGCACGGCCGCCGGGTATGCCGGGGGCGTTACGCCCAACCCGACCTACGAAGAGGTGTGCAGCGGGCTTACCGGGCATACGGAAGTCGTGCTCGTCGTGTTCGACCCGGCGGTGGTGAGCTACGAGCAATTGCTGGGCGTCTTCTGGGAATCGCACGACCCGACCCAGGGCATGCGCCAGGGCAACGACGTCGGCACGCAATACCGCTCCGCGATCTATGTCTGCGGCGAGGCGCAACAGCGCAGCGCTGAGAATTCCCTGCGCGCCTACCAGGGCGAACTGGACAAAGCCGGCTACGGCGCGATAACGACGGAGATCGCGCCGCTCGACAGGTTCTACTACGCCGAGGATTATCATCAACAGTATCTCGCCAAGAACCCGGGCGGGTACTGCGGCATCGGCGGCACCGGCGTAAGCTGTCCCGCGGGACTGGCCGTACTGTAACGCCCCCGCCATTCCCGGTAGTATCGGCTCCTCACTCGATGAGGACCCTCCGTTGGCCAACAATGCAAAGAAGCCCGGAAAACCGCGCCGACCGAGCCGCAAGCAGGCTGAAGAAGCGGTAAGGACCCTGTTGCTCTGGGCAGGCGAAGACCCGCGCCGGGAAGGCCTGCTGGATACCCCGAAGCGCGTCGTGTCCGCTTACGAGGACTGGTTCAGCGGTTACAGGGAAGACCCGATCCAGTACATGAAACGCACCTTCGAAGAGGTCGAAGGTTACGACGAGATGATCGTACTGCGTGATATCGGCTTCGAATCGCACTGCGAACATCACATGGCGCCGATCATCGGCCGCGCACACGTCGGCTACCTGCCGAACAACAAGGTCGTCGGCATCAGCAAGCTCGCCCGCGTCGTGGAAGCTTTTGCGCGGCGCTTCCAGGTGCAGGAAAAGATGACGGCACAGATCGCCAACTGCATCTGGAACGTCCTGAATCCGAAGGGCGTCGGCGTCGTCATCGAGGCAACGCACCAGTGCATGACCACGCGCGGCGTCCACAAGTCGGACGTGTCGATGGTCACCAGCCAGATGGTCGGTACGTTCCGCAAGGACGCACGCACGCGCGCCGAGTTCCTCGGCATGATCGACAACCAGCGCTAGGCGCAGCGGCCTGCGAAAGACGGGCACGGTGATGCGGCGTTTCGGGGTAATCCTGTTGATGGGCCTGTCACTGGCAGCCCTGTACCTCGCGGCCTGGCCGGTGCCGGTCGATCCGGTGGCCTGGGAGGCACCGCGGGATCGCGGTCTGACGGGTGTGTTCGCGCCAAACGAAGCCCTGGCAGCGGCCGACGCCATCGACCTCGGGATTTTCGAAGGACCCGAGGATGTAACGGTCGGCCAGGACGGCGCGCTGTACGCAACGACCTCCTCCGGGGCGATCCTGCGCATCGACGCGGACAGCGGGCAGATTGCCGAGTTTGCCCGTACCGGCGGCCGCCCGCTCGGCATCGAATCCCTCCCGGACGGCTCGTTCATTGTTGCCAATGGATACATCGGCATACAGCGGGTATCGCCGGGCGGCGAAGTGATCGACCTGCTTTCGGAGGTCGGCGGCGACCCGCTCGCCTATCCGGATGACCTCGCCGTCTCGAACGAAGGCGTCATCTATTTTTCAGACGCGTCCACCAAGTTCGGCGCGCGCGTCTGGCACGGCAGCTACGAGGCCAGCCTGCTCGACATTCTCGAGCACGGTGGCCACGGCCGCGTCATCGCCTTCGACCCCGGCAGCGGTGAGTCGACGATCATCGTCGAAGGCCTGGACTTCGCCAATGGCGTTGCGATCGACCCGGACGATCGCTTCCTGCTGATTGCGGAAACCGGCAGTTACCGGATTCTGCGCCACTGGCTGCAGGGGCCGGAGGCCGGCACAACCGAGGTCATTCTCGACAACCTCCCGGGTTTTCCCGACAACATCAATGGCGGCAATGACGGCCGCTTCTGGATAGGGCTGGTCGCGCCGCGGGACGCGAAACTGGACGGCCTGTCCGGCAGACCGTTCCTGCGCAAAGTGGTGCAGCGGCTGCCCGCCTTCCTGCGTCCGAGTGCGGTCCCCTCGTCGCACGTACTCGCGATCAATGGCGACGGCGAGGTGTTAGCGAGCCTGCAGGATCCGGCCGCCCGCTATCCGGCCATGACCGGTGTTTGCGAAACCGCCGATCGCCTCTACCTGACGCGCCTGTTCGGCCACGAGCTGCCTTACGTCGACAAAGCGTCGCTGCCTCGCTAACGCGGCAGCAGCGCGCTGTCCCCTTCGTAGTCCTCGCCGAGCATCTGCTCGCGGAGCAGCGGTATCGGCGGCGAACCGAAACCCAGGAAGCGATCGTGAAAAGCGCCCCAGGCCTCGCGGCCGCCACGGCCGTCGGTCCAGTCATCGCGCAACTTGTTGATCATCAGCTTGCCGAGCGTGTAGTTCAGGTACCCCGGGTCGAAGGTGCCGCGATACGCCTGCTGCGACGCGTTGCCAAAGTCCTGGAACGCCTTTTCCTCGAACAACGCCTGGCTTTCCTCCACCGTCATGCCCCCGGTGTGAAGGCCGATCGCCGACAGATAGCGCACCGTGCGCAACAGCGCGCTCAGTATCTGCCCGATACGCAGCTCGGGGTCACCGCCGCCGAATCCGGCATCCAGCATCATCTGCTCCGTGTAGTGCGCCCAGCCCTCTCCGAACGAGTAGCTGCTGAAGTGCCGCCCGATCCTGTTTTCGGTGCGATTGGAGTGCAGGTACTGCAGGAAATGCCCCGGCCAGACCTCGTGAGCCGACGTCGCCATCAACACGGCCTCGCCGGGAATGTAGGCACGCTGGTCCGCCTCGCTCCAGGCCGGATCGGGGGGTGCGATGTAGTACACCGACGGCAGGTCCTGTTCGAACGGGCCCGGTATCTGGATGTACGCAAAATTGAAACGCCGGTGCGGCGGCGCCTCGTCGACGAGCGCTTCCTCGGTACCGGGAATCGACACGATATCGTTGTCCACGATGAACTTCTTCAGCACGGGCAGCTGGCGTGTCGCCCCGCCTACGGCGCCCTCAGGCGGCTTCCTGTCCTGCGCCTTGCGGACACAGTCCACGGTGCTCTCGCCCGGCACATAGTCCGCGCAGGCCGCGTGCAGCGCCTGCAGGTTTCTCTCCAGGTCAGCCTGCCCCGCCGCCTTCAGTTCCTGCAGCGTGACATCGAGCCCCTCCGTGTCCCGCAGCATGCGCAGGAACAACGTCTCGCCGAGCGCATAGTCCTGCGTCGCCGTCGGCTTCAGTTCGCCGAGCCAGTCCGCCATGTCCTTTACCGCCCTGGCCGCGGCGGAATTGGCCGCGGCGAACTGCCGCTGCAATGCCTCGTCCTGCACCGCCGCGAACTGCCCGGGCACGGTATCTGCGAGATAGCCTGCGAGACCGTCGAAGATGCGCTGGCCCATCGTCACGTACGGCGCAGGCAGCGGCGGCTCCAGGTTGCCGCGCATCTGCTGCAGCATGCGCGGCACGTTGGCCACGTACTCGGTGTACGCACGCAAGCGGTCTTCGAGCGGCGCGTACTCCCGGTCCACGTACACGCCGATCCCGATGCGACGCGTATAGGCCACCGGGTTCTTCGCCAGGAAATCCGTCTCGTCGATCCAGAAAGCCTGGCCACGGAGCGCGGTCACGAGATAGTCCCGTTCGAACGCATCGACGCCCTGCAGCTCGTCGTAAGCGGCTGCCGCCTCGATCGTCGCCGCGATCCAGGCCGAGTACTCCTTCGCGGCATCGAGGCTCCAGTCGCTGGCCTTGCCATCGTATTGATGCAGGCCGGCGCTGACGGCCCGTTCCGGGTTGCGCCGGTAATATTCATCGATGGTGGTGGCCACGAACTCCGCCCAGGGTAGCCGCGACTCGTCCGTCATCGCCGTGCCGGCTTGCTCGCCGTTGCAGGCAGCAAGCCACAGCAGTGCGGCGCACAGCAGCGCCGATGTCATTGATCCTCTGCTCATTGACGGCATTCCCTAGTCGAGACCCAGCTGGGCAGGGCCCTGCCTGAAGGTGATGTCGACGGGGATGCCTGCGCGCGTCAGGCGGTCCAGGTCCGCCTGCAGCTGTTCGCCGATGACGCCCATGGTCTCGGTGAGTTCGCGAGCACCTTCGTAATCGCCGTCGCCCTGTAATGTCAGCAGCACGCGCGACAGCTCCGTCATCGCGGCAGTCATGCGCTCGGCATCGACGCGGTAGGTGCCCGTTTCCGGATCGCGAACGAACGCACCCTGCTCCTCGAAGAAGTTGAAGCGCACCATGTTCGCCTTGCCGTGCGCGCTCGCCGCACCGAAGCGTATCGAGCGGAAGATGCCGGCCATGAAGGTCACGTAGTAGTCCATGATGTCGGCATCGCCGAGTTCGCCCGCGTTGAGCAACTCGATCACCATGTAGAGGCCCAGCACGTCCGCCTTGCCCTCCTCCATGCTCGAGGCGACGTCGAGCAGCGCCTCACGCACGGTGCCCCTGCCGTTGATCGTGTTCTTGATCCCCAGCCCGTGGGCGACCTCGTGGAACATGACGTTGCTGAAGAACGCATCGAACGTGATGTGCTTGCGCTGTGCCTCGTCGATCAGGGTATCCGCAATGGGCAGCAGGATCTTCTCGAACTTGGCCTGCATCGCGTTCTTGAGCTGCAGGCGCCGCGTACCCTTTTCCAGCTGCACCTCTTCGTCGTTCGGCAGGTTGATCGCGATCGTCTTGGATCCGGCGTTGCTGTGACCGGCGTAGTAAACGACGTCGTAAGCGTTCAGGTCGGAATCCGTGCCCGGCGTCTCCTGTTTGTACTGGCCCGGCACCGGCAATCCTTCCTGCAGCTCCGGCAGGAACAGGGCGAACCGGCTGAGGCGCTCGCTCCACGCCATGTCCTTGACGAGCACGTAGGATTCGTAGGCCGCGCGGTAGCCGAACAAGCGGTCTTCGTACGTCTCGATCGGGCCGATCACGACGTCGATCTCGTTCGATTTGACGTCCATCCAGAACAGGTCGCTGGTCTGGAAATCGTCGCTGATCAGCGCTGCAGCCCGCAGCTTCAGGTAGGTCGCGAACGCCGAATCCTCGGCGAGATCGGCCGCCTTGCGCAGCAAGTCAGCGGCCTGCTGCAGCTCGTCCTTGTACGCAACGTGGTACGGGACGAGCACCAGTTCGCCGGCCTCGTCGCGGCGCACCAGTGAATACAGCCCTTTTTTGCCGGGAAGATACGCCGCATCGAACTCCTCCTTGCTCATGTCCGCCGGGTAGAAGTTCGCGCCGAGCGGCTTGGCGCCGAACCCTTTTATAAAGGGCTGCGTCGTTCGCAAGACGGTCCCAGGGACCGTAATTGAGCTCGGCGAAGCGGCGCGCCGCGTCGTCCTCGATGGACGCCAGCCACTCCCGGTAGCCGTCATTGAGCGCCTGGCGCCAGAACAGGTCGTCCATGATCTTCGACGCGTCGATGAGCACGGCGATCATGTCTCGCTGGCTGTCGCTGAGGTGGCTGAGGTCGGACGTCAGCTCGAATTCGGCGTAGATCCCGGGCCGCGGCTCGAGCGTTTGTTCCGTGGATACAACCGCTTCGGGCGGCGCCTCGGCTCCGCAGGCGGCGAGCAGTGCCAGCGGCACGAGGGAGCGCGTGATGCGCGTAAACATCCTTGCGGTCACAGTGAATCCTCTTTGCAAGCGGGTCGGCGATTATTGCACAGCTCGCGCCGCGATAGCCCCCCCGCTACCCCGTGGTCCGGGTCTAGAGATCGACGAGTTCTATGTCGTCAGCGTCCAGGTCTTCGCCGATGAAAAGGCCGCCGACGCGGGCGAAGCGGCTCGCACCGTCGGTGGCCATCAGGCGCAGCCGCCCCGGACCCTGCTGATCGTTGAGCAGGTCGTGGTCCGCGAGCAACGCTGCCGCGACGGCTGCCGTCGTGCTCGCCGAATCGACGATCGCGGTCCCCTCGGCCACGACCTGCCGGATCGCCGGCCGCAGCAGTGGGAAGTGGGTGCATCCGAGGATGATGCTGTCGGGCTCGTAGGCCAGTTCCGCGAGCGGCTCGAGGTAGCGGCGGATGATGTCTTCCGCGATGCTGCCTTCCGTCCAGCCTTCTTCGGCCAGCGCGACCATCATTTCACAGGCGAGCTCGCGAACCTCTGCGTGCTCGTCCCGCTCCAGGATGGCGTGCCGGTACGCTCCGTAGCGGACCGTTGCCTCGGTGGCCAGCACCAGGTGCCTGCCGCCCGGGCACGCGGCGACGGCCGCCGTCGCGCCCGGCTCGACGACGCCGATAACGGGCACCGGCTGCATCTGTTGCCGAAGTGCGTCGAGCGCGACCGCCGATGCGGTATTGCAGGCAACGACGAGCAGCTTGATGCCGCGCTGCTGTAACTGCGCCGTCGCCTGGCCCGCGTAGCGGCTGATCGACGACGGGCTCTTGGTGCCGTACGGCAGCCGCGCGGTATCGCCGAGGTAAACAAGGTCCTCGTGCGGCAACGCCTCGCGGAGTGCCCGCAGTACCGTCAGCCCGCCGACGCCCGAGTCGAAGACACCGATCGGCAGGCGCTTGCCCTGTAATGCATTCATGGGCGCATTGTGCCAGAGTACGGCGTGCAAAAATTTCTGTATGCCATCGGCGCGTTCGTCGCCCTCCTCGTCATTGTCGGATTGTTACTGCCGCGGCACACCCGTGTCGAGGTGAGCGCGCTCGTGGACGCGCCGCCTGCGACCGTGTATGCGCTCGTCAACGATTTTCGCCGGGTGGACCTTTGGTCGCCGAAAACGGCCAGCGATCCGAATGCGCGCGTCGTATTTTCAGGCCCGCCCCGGGGTATAGGAGCAACGGTGACCTGGGACGGCGTGATCGTTGGCAGTGGCACACAAACGATCGTCGAGAGCCGGCCGTACGAACACATTGCGACCATGATCAACCCCGGCGAGGCCGGTGAAGCCCGCACCTGGTTCGACTTTGCGCGGGAAGACAGCAAGACCCGGGTCACCTGGGGCTTTGCTCATGATCACGGCCTCAATCTCGTCGGCCGCTACTTCGCCTTGCTGCTGTCGGGTGTGGTGAAGCGCGAATTGGAGAACGGTATCGCGGCATTGCAGGAACTCGTCGAGTCGCTGCCGCGGACCGACTTCGGGGACCTCGAGGTCGAACACCTGGTCGTCGAAGCGCTGGAGATTGCCTACCGGTCATCGACGTCACCGCCTGAGGCCGCCGCGATATCCGATGCCATGGGCAAGGCCTACTTCGAGATACTGTCCTTCATAGACGCTCACGGGCTGGCCGAGGACGGCGCACCGATGTCCATCATGCGCGGCTTCGTCGGCGGCCAGCTGCGGTTCGACGCTGCCATCCCCGTGCGCGGCGTATCCGACTCGACACCGCGCGACGGTGCGGCGGTCAAACTCGGTCGCACCTACGCCGGGCCGGCAATCCGGGTCCGCCATAGCGGTTCCTACCGTCAGCTCGGCGTGACACACCGCAAGATCGCCGCCTACCTCGCGGCACTGGGCCTCGAACGCAATGGCGACGGCTGGGAGACCTACGTCAGCGACCCCACCCGGGTGCCCGAATCGGAACTCCTGACCGACATCTACTATCCTGTGCGCCCGCTGTAGCGGTTTGCGGCCCCGGTGGCCCGCCCGGGTCCGGCGGCCGTCGCCGTCCGCCTACACTTGCGCACGGTTCGCGATCTCTGTTATAAGAAACGAGCGCAGGTATCTGAAAGTTCAGGTAGGAACGTAACGATCTTTTCAGGGATCGGTGACTACAGGAGGTAGTCGAGTCAGTAAGCGTATAAAGCCGCTGAGAGGTGAAAAGAGCGGCATAACAAGAATACGAACGCTGGAGTGGAAATGACCTACCACGTCGACCGCTTATACGCCGCGGTGTCGGTTCTCGCCGGTGACGGCCATATAAAACAAAGACTTATAAGGGCCTACCAGGACAACCTGGACGACATTGCCGAAGACGAGCTGCCGCGGGAACTGCAAAAGCGGTTCCGGGAGCTGCGCTCCCGGCTGCATAGCGTCGCCCCGCTGAACGGCGAGGGGCCGGTGTGTGCCTCGGTCCGCAAGATGTCGGCGCGTGAAGCCAGCCAGTGTGCGCTGGCGGTGGTGGATCTCTACGGCGACATGATTCGCGAGGGCGACAACCTGCAGGACAAGCTGCCGTTGCACGACGACATGGCGCAGGTCCCGCCCTTCCTGGTCAAGTCGGTCTCCTGACGAACCCGCGAAGCGCGCGCCCGGCAGGGCGTCACGTCACTTTCCTGAACTCCAGCGTCCAGTGCTCGTCCGCCAGTTCGCGCTGCGCGCTGTGCAGCGGCTGCGCCTGGCCCGTCTCCCATTCCGTCGCCAGTGTTTCAGACATAATGTAGCCGCGGTGCTTCGCCAGCGCCCGCTCGATTCCCTCTGAACCACTGACGCCCAGCACGATTCGGTCCGAAACCTCGAGGCCAGCCTGCTTGCGCGCATCCTGGATCGACCGCACGACCTCGCGCGCCAGGCCCTCCTCGATCAGTTCCTCGGTAACGCTCGTGTCCAGCGCCGTCAGGTATCCGCCGTCTTCGCCACAGGCATAACCCTCGGCGGACTCCGTCTCGATGAGTACGTCGTCACCGCCGAGCTCGAGCGTCTCTCCACCTGCTTCGACCTCGAACGTCTCGCCGCGCGCCACGGCGCCCGCGATCGCCGCGCCGTCGGCCTCCTCCAGCGCTTTCCGGATCAACGGGATCAACTTGCCGTAACGCTTCCCGAGCACCGGAAGATTCGGCTTGATGCGGTAGCTTACGAGCCCGGCATCGCGCGCGATGAACTCGATGGCTTTCACATTGAGTTCCTCGAGAATCTGGTCCTGGTGATCCTCGAGCGCGCTGGCCGCTTCATCGCTGGGTGCCCGGATCAGCAGGCGGGACAGCGGCTGCCTCGTGCGGACCCCGGACTGGCCGCGCGCCGCACGCGCGAGGCCGACGACTTTCTGCACCACGCCGATATCTCGCAGCAGCTCGTCGTTGCGCCACGCGGGATCGGCCTCCGGCCACGGCACCATGTGCACGCTGTCGGGTGCATCACTATCGATGCTCCTCACCAGGTTCTGGTAGACGTGCTCGGCGAGAAACGGCACGAACGGCGCCATCAGCTCGTGCGCCACCTTGAGGCACTCGTACAGCGTGAGGTACGCCATGTGCTTGTCGTCGAGGTCCGTCGACTTCCAGAAGCGGCGGCGATTACGCCGCACATACCAGTTACTGAGCTGGTCGATGAAGGACTCGATCGCCTCGCCTGCCGTCTTGGCGTCGTAGTCATCGAGCGCCTCCGTGACGGTCGTTACCGTGCGGTGCGCAAGCGCCAGCGCCCAGCGATCGATCTCGGGACGCCGCTCGACCGGCACGTGCTTCGACACGTCCACGTCGTCGAGGCGCGCATACATCACGAAGAACCCGTAGGTGTTCCAGAACGTGTTGATGAACGAACTCGCGACGTCGGCCACGATCTCGACCGAGATGCGCTTCTGCACGTCCGGCGACAGGCGCGCAAGGAAATACCAGCGCAGCGCGTCGGCGCCGACCGTGTCGAACACGTCATACGGGTTGACGATGTTGCCGAGCGACTTCGACATCTTCTTGCCGTCCTTGTCCACGATCAGGTTCAGGCAGATGCAGTTGCGGTAGGCGACGCTGTCGGAGACGAGCGTGGCGATTGCGTGCAGCGTGTAGAACCAGCCGCGCGTCTGGTCGATGGCCTCGCAGATGTAGTCGGCCGGGAAATGCTGCTCGAAGACGTCCTGGTTTTCGAACGGATAGTGCCACTGCGCGTAGGACATCGCGCCCGAATCGAACCAGCAATCGATCACCTCCGGCACGCGCCGCCAGGTCTTGCCGTCTCTCTGCGAACGTGATGTCGTCGACCGCGGGCCGGTGCAGGTCGAGATCGCCGAGCGACTGGCCCGACAGCTGCTCGAGTTGCGCTACCGAGCCGACGATCTGGTAGTTGTCTTCGCCGTCGGTCCAGACCGGCAGCGGCGTGCCCCAGAAACGCTCGCGCGACAGCGCCCAGTCGACGTTGTTCTCCAGCCAGTTGCCGAAGCGGCCGTCGCGAATGTGTTCGGGCACCCAGTTGATCGTCTGGTTGAGTTCACTCATGCGCTCGCGGAACTGCGAGGTGCGGATGTACCAGGCGTTCTTCGCGTAATAGATGATCGGGTCGCCGGTGCGCCAGCCGAACGGGTAGTTGTGCGTGAACCGCTCGGAGCGGAACATCATGCCGCGTTCCTTGAGGATGCGGATCAGCGGCTTGTCGGCGTCCTTGAAGAACATGCCGGCCACCGGTTCGACCTCGGCGATGAAATTGCCGTCGAGCCCGACGCCGTGCACGACGGGCAGTCCGTGCTCCTGGCCGAACGCGAGGTCGTCGACACCGTACGCGGGCGCCGTGTGCACGATGCCGGTGCCGTCCTCGGTACTGACGAAGTCGGCGGACAGCACCTGGAAGGCATTCGGCGCGTCGACCTCGAGGTAGTCGAACAGTCGCTCGTAGCGCATGCCGACGAGGTCGCTGCCCTTGACCGTCTTCGTAACCGTGTGCTCGATGTCCCGGAACACCGACTCCCGCAAAGCCTCTGCCACGATCAGCGTCTCGCCACCCGACTCGCAGTAGCTGTAGTCGATGTCCTCGCCCACCGCCAGCGCCAGGTTGGACGGCAGCGTCCACGGTGTCGTCGTCCACACCAGGATGTAGGTCTCTTCCTCGCCCCGGACCTTGAAGCGTACCGTGATCGACGGATCCTCGGTCTCCTTGTAGCCCAGCGCCAGTTCGTGCGACGACAGCGTTGCGCCGATGCGCGGGTCGTAGGGCACGACCTTGTAGCCGCGGTAGATCAGCCCCTTGTCGAAGATGACCTTGAGCAGGTTCCACACGGACTCGATGTAGCTGTTGTCGAGCGTGTAGTAGGCCTCGTCGAGGTGCACCCAGAAGCCCATGCGCTCGGTCATCTTCTCCCAGTCGCCGATATAGGTCATGACCGATTCGCGGCACAGGCGGGTGAACTCGTCGATGCCCACCTTTTCCTCGATCTCGTCCTTGTCGTAGCTTTCGATCCTGCCCTCGCGCTTCAGGAGCTTCTCGACCTCGTGCTCCACCGGCAGGCCGTGCGTGTCCCAGCCCGCTTTGCGCGGGGCGTAGTAGCCGCGCATCGTCTTGTAGCGCGGGAAGATGTCCTTGAAGGCGCGTGCGAGAACGTGATGGATGCCGGGCTTGCCGTTGGCGGTCGGCGGTCCCTCGTTGAAACTGAAGCGCGGACGCCCCTCGGACATCGCAAGCGTCTGCTCGAAGGTACGATGCTCGCGCCAGAATGCCAGCACCTCCTCCTCGAGCGCGGACCCGTCGTATCGACTCGAAACTTCCTTGAAACTCAAACCCCATTCTCCGATCGGTTCCTGCAGGAGCGGGCCTCGGCCCGCGATCGCGGTTCGAGAACCGCTCCTACGGCAAAATCAAAAACGCCCCGGGCGCTTTCGCGGCGCCCGGGGCGACAGAATTCATCGCGGTACCACCCGGCTTCGTGGCCTCGGCCACCTCAGGGACCTCCTGGTCCGCCGTCCGTGTCGTGGACCAGCCGGCTATGTCTACCGGGGCCGGCTGACGGCGGCCCGTTCGGATAGCGACTCCGGGGTGATATTCAGCGGATTCCGGCCCGGGGCTCTCACCGTCCCCCGGTCGCTCTGGCCCGAATGGCCCGCCTGTTCGTCCCCATCGACGTCTTGCCGCGAAAATTAGCCTCTGGGGCGGTAAAACACAAGCGCGCGGGCGGGTGCGCCCGGCAGGCCGGCCCGGATATCGTTAGGATAGGGGGCGATATGGACAGTATGAAACGCAAACTCGTGGCCATGCAGCAGGAACTGGAGCGCATCGCGGACACCGGGGACGACCCCGCTGCCGTGGTCGAACTTGACCAGGCCAAGGTCGGCCGGCTCTCGCGCATGGACGCCCTGCAAGCACAGGCCATGGCGAAGGCGTCCGGTCAGCGGCGCGCGGCATTGCTTCGCGAGATCGGCGCCGCACTGCGGCGCATCGACGACGGCAGCTACGGCGACTGCCAGCGCTGTGAAGCGCCGATCAACCCGCGTCGCCTCGAGGCCGATCCCACGGCGCGGCTGTGCATAGACTGCGCCAGCCGAACCGAGTGACGCCCATGGAGGCCGCGGCATTCCCCGAACCGTCGTTCATCGACACCAATGGCATCCGCATGGCCGTCTACGAACAGGGCAGTGGCGCTCCCGTCATCCTGCTGCACGGCTTTCCGGAGCTCGCGTTTTCCTGGCGATACCAGCTGCCGGCGCTCGCGGACGCCGGCTTCCGTGCGATTGCGCCGGACCAGCGGGGTTACGGCCGCACCGATGTTCCGGCCGATGTCGACGACTACCGGATCGAAGAGCTGATCGCCGACATCCACGGGCTGCTCGACGCGATGCAGCTCGAGTCGGCGAGTTTCGTCGGCCACGACTGGGGCTCTCTGTTGCTGTGGCAAATGGCGATGCGCGCACCCGAACGTATCGACCGCATGGTCATCCTCAACATTCCGCATTATCCGCGGCTGCCCGTCGACCCGATCCAGGTCATGCGGGAGCGCTTCGGCAACGACTTCTACATCGTCAACTTCCAGGACTCGAACGAGGCCGACAAGGCGTTCGCGGCCGATCCCGCGCACTTCTTCGACGTGATGATGCGGCGCGGGCAGATCTCCCGCGAGCAGTTCGACCAGTTGCCCGCCGAGCGGAAGTCACTCAGCCTTCTGCAGGTCATGGCGCGCAGCCACAGCAGCGGCGAACCTTTACTCACGGACGCGGAACGCGACTACTACGCTGCGGCGTTCGCCCACACCGGGTTTACGGGCCCGATCAACTGGTATCGCAACTGGACGCTCAATTGGGAAACCCAGGCGGAATTCGACCACCGTATCGGCACCCCGACCCTGTTCATCGGCGCCGCTGACGACGTCGTTGTCGCGCTCGAGCACATCGAGGCGATGAAACCCCTGGTCGACGATCTCGAAATGCACATGCTCGAGAACTGCGGGCACTGGACCCAGCAGGAGAAGCCGGACGAAGTGAACCGCTTGATGATCGACTGGCTGCGGCGCCGGGGTGGCTGACGATCGTCTAGTGCAGCGCCGGTGAAACGATCGCGTCGTTGCCCTCGCCGAACATGGCGCGGTCGAACGCGTTAACGAGCGTGTCCTTGTCCTGCGCACCGATAACGAGCAGGCGGCGATTCAGCAGGAATCCCGGCACGCCCGCGATGCCGCTCGAGCGCACCTGCGCCTCGCGAGACAGTACGGCCTGCCGTGCGCTGTCGTCGTCCATCGCGCGAACGCTGTCGTCGGCCGCCAGGCCGTGGCGTGCGCCCAGTTCGACGAGAATCTCCGGATCGCCGATGTTCTCGCCGCGCCGGAAAAACGCCGTCATGAGTTCTTCCGCAAGCGCGCTCTGGTCCTTGTGCCGCGTTTCCGCGAGATACATCAGCTGGTGAGCGCGCAGCGTATTGGGTACATGCTCGATCCGGTCGAAGCGCAGGTCGATGTTCTCGTCGCGCGCGTCGTCTGCAAGCCGATCGAGCACCGGCTGCACGTTCTCGGCGCTGCCGAAACGCATCGACAGGTAATCCTCGAGGGACATGCCGTTATCCGGCATGTCCGGGTTCAGCTGGTACGGATACCAGTTTACGTCGCTCGGACCGCGCACAGCCTGCATCGCCTGGTCGAGCCGGCGTTTGCCGATATAGCAAAACGGGCAGACCAGGTCGGCGATGACCTCGACGTGCAGCGCAGCCGCGGGCGCCGGTTTCAGGCCGGCCGGCCGGAGTTTGGCAAGATGGTGCAGCGACTCGCTCATTTGCATTCCCTCGTCATGCCAGCAGAAGTGGTGGTGCCTGTCATGGATTCAAGCTTACCGGCACCGCCTTAATCGGGCCTTAACGAGTTAGATCGCCGTGGGCGAGATAATTCGCTGAACTTTCCGGAAGTTCGGCGATTTTGTCGGCATTTACCGGTTTGCTAGCGCTGCGGCCCGAATAACTGCGCCAGCCCGCGCTGCCAGGTGTACCACGCGATCGACCCGACGATGACGAAGTTCACCAGCTCCGCAATGCCGGCGAAGCCGGCGCCGGTCGCGGGCATCTGCCCGGTAAGCAACATCGAGCGCAGTGCGACGCTGAAAATGAGGGTGACCATCGTCGCCAGTGATTCGACGACGCCGACGGCCATCGACCACGCCGGCCGCCACAGCGTGATCCCGAGACAGCCGAAGATGACGAGGTAATAGCCGGCCTTCAGCTGCGGGAAGCCCTCGAGGCCCGCGATGCGCACATTGAAGCCTGCGCCGTAGTCGAGCATCAGGAACACGATCGTGGCGGCATAGTACGCCTGCAGGGCCCGGGGCGACGCTGTTTTCGGCACTTGCGACATAACGCCGTATCCGTAACAAGTTGTTGCAGTAGATACCACGCCCGCCCGGGTATGCAATATTTCGCGGCTGGAGCCGGTCTATTGGATACAGGTACACACCGGGAGAGTACGTTGCTGATCCGCAAACCGTCAGATATCCGTCCGTCGGAGATCACGAGCAAGCAAAATTATCTGAACCGCAGGCAGTTCATGGCGGCCGGTGCTGCTGCGGGCAGCATCGCACTCACCTCCCCCGTTCTCGGGGCGGTCGTGCCGCGCGGTGACTTCGCAAAGCTCCCGGACGTGCGGCCGAGCGAATTCAGCACGGACGAAACGCCGACGAGTTACGACGACGTCACCACGTACAACAACTTCTGGGAATTCGGCACGGCGAAAGACGACCCGGCGAAGAACTCGAAGGACTTCGAGCCACGGCCCTGGCGCATCACGGTCGACGGGCATGCGGAGAAGACGGGGTCGTTTCATTTCGACGATTTCATCAAGCCGTTCGACCTCGAGGAGCGTATTTACCGGATGCGCTGCGTCGAGGCGTGGTCGATGGTCATTCCGTGGGTCGGCATTTCGCTCGCCGACGTCATCAAGCATCACCAGCCGACGTCGAAAGCGAAGTACGTTGCCTTCGAGACGCTGCACGACCCGGTGCGCATGCCCGGTCAGCGTCGACCGCGTGCTCGAGTGGCCGTATCGCGAGGGCCTGACCATCGCCGAGGCCACCAACCCGCTGCCCATACTCGCGGTCGGCCTGTACGGCGAAGCGCTGCCGAACCCCAACGGCGCACCGATCCGGCTGGTCGTGCCGTGGAAATACGGCTTCAAGGGCATCAAGAGCATCGTGCGCATCAGCTTCGTCGAGGAACAGCCCGACACGAGCTGGAACATGGCGCAGCCCTGGGAGTACGGCTTTTACGCCAACGTCAATCCGGAGGTCGATCATCCGCGCTGGAGCCAGGCGCGCGAGCGCCGCATCGGCAGCGGGTCGCTTCGCCAGCAAGCAGCCGACGCTGATGTTCAACGGCTACGGCGAGCAGGTCGCGCACCTGTACTCCGGCCTCGACCTTCGTAAGAACTACTAAGCCTTGGACACGCTGCAGCAGATCCGCTTCGTCTGGAAGCCCGTCGTCTTCGTGCTCTGCCTCGTGCCGGGCCTGCTGCTGCTTGGCGACACGTTCGAAATCACCGGCGCTCTCGGCGCCAATCCCGTCGAGGAGATCCAGGATCGCCTCGGCAACTGGGGATTGCGGTTTCATCCTGATTGCGCTTGCCGTTACGCCTCTGCGGCGGCTGACCGGCTGGAACTGGCTGGTCGCGATTCCGCCGCATGCTCGGCCTGTTTGCGTTCTTCTACACGCTGCTGCACTTCCTCGTCTGGCTGATCCTCGACCAGGGCGTGCTCTGGTCGGCGATCGTCGAGGACATCGCCAAGCGGCCGTTCATCACGATCGGCTTCGCGGCATTGCTCATACTCACCGCGCTGGCAGCGACCTCGACGAACGGCATGCGGCGGCGGCTGGGCAGGCGCTGGCAGCAGCTGCACTACGGGGCCTACGTCGTCGGCGCCTTCTCGGCGTCTGGCATTACTGGTGGCAGGTCAAGAAGGACATCCGCGACCCGCTGATCTACGCCGTCATTCTCGCGGTCTTGCTCGGTCTGCGGCTCTGGTTTCGATACCGGAAAACGGCGCAGCGGCGCCAGTCGCCAGCAGCGCGCCAGGGCGTCTGAAAATGGGCTGCGGAAGCCTTGAAAGCGCTGCTGCCGCCATCATTTCTGCAGCCTGATTTACATTTGGAGTACCGACAATGTTCAAACGCGTAATGCTGTTCATCGCCACCAACGTGGCCGTTTTGCTCGTCCTGAGCATCGTGCTGCGGCTGTTGGGTATCGATTCCTATCTCGACGAACAGCAGGTCGGCATCAACTACGAGGCGCTGCTGGTCTTCTCGCTGGTGCTCGGTTTCGGCGGCTCGTTCATATCCCTCGCGTTGTCGAAGTGGATGGCCAAGCGCTCCACGGGCGCCCGCGTCATCACGCAACCGCAGAACGCGGCCGAGTCCTGGCTCGTGGCGACGGTCGAGCGACAGGCTCGCGAAGCCGGGATCGAGACGCCGGAAGTGGCGATCTACGATGCGCCGGACATGAACGCCTTTGCGACCGGCGCACGTCGCAATGCGGCGCTCGTCGCGGTGAGCACCGGCCTGCTCCGCGGCATGCCGAAGGAAGAGGTCGAGGCCGTGCTGGCGCACGAGATCTCGCACGTGGCCAACGGCGACATGGTGACGCTGACGCTCGTGCAGGGCGTCGTCAACACGTTCGTCATCTTCCTGTCGCGCATCGTCGGCCACTTCGTGGACCGGGTCATCCTGCGCAACGAGTCGGGCTACGGTATCGGCTACTTCGGCGCCGTCATCGTCGCCCAGCTGCTGCTCGGCATCCTGGCCAGCATCATCGTGATGTGGGTATCGCGCCAGCGCGAGTTCCGCGCGGATGCGGGCTCTGCGAAGCTCAACGGCCGTGAGCCCGATGATCAGCGCCCTGCAGCGACTCGAATCGAACGTGCCGTCGCAGCTGCCGAGGGAGATGGAGGCATTCGGCATTTCGGGCGGCAAGAGCGCGATGATGAAGCTCTTCCTGAGCCACCCGCCGATTGCGGAGCGCATCGAAGCGCTGCGCCGGGGGTCGGACCAGCGATAACTGCATGGTTTGTAAAGAATTTGGTGAATATTTTGGCCTCTGTAGGCCCTTAATCGGCCGTTTTCAGGGCCAAAAGCGATACGGACCGCTCATCCCCGGCGGTCCGTATCGCATACCGGTTTTGACCAGAACCCGAGCTTCTGCATCAAAGAAGCGAAATCAGGCGCAATCTCCCGGACACCCTCAAGCCGACGCACACTGGCACGCGTACGGATCGACGCTGATTTTGGTCGCAGAAATGCGGCGATTAAGGCCCTGTAGAGGCAGGATTACGCGGGCAAAAGGCAGTTAAATCAAATACGTGTGGCGGTCCGAACCCCGACACTGAACAGCAAAAAAAAGCCCGGCCGGAGCCGGGCTTTTTGTCGTGCGGGGGGGGTGGCTTACATCATGCCGCCCATGCCGCCCATGCCGCCCATGCCGCCCATGTCGGGCATCCCGGGACCTTCGTCCTTCGGTATCTCGGCGATCATCGCCTCGGTCGTCAGGAGCAGGCCGGACACGGACGCAGCGTTCTGCAGCGCGTGGCGGGTTACCTTCGTCGGATCGAGAATACCGGCCTTGATCATGTCGACGTACTCGTCGGTCGCCGCGTTGTAGCCGTAGTTGCCCTTGCCTTGCGCAACGGCATTCAGCACTACGCTGGCGTCGCCGCCGGCGTTACGAACGATCTGGCGCAGCGGCTCCTCGACGGCACGCTTCAGGATGTTGATACCGACTTCCTGGTCGTGGTTATCGCCCTTCAGCTTGCCGATGGCCTTGACGGCACGAATCAGCGCAACGCCACCACCCGGTACGACGCCTTCTTCGACGGCGGCGCGGGTTGCGTGCAGCGCGTCTTCGACGCGAGCCTTCTTTTCCTTCATCTCGACTTCGGTCGCAGCGCCAACCTTGATCACGGCAACACCGCCGGACAGCTTGGCAACACGCTCCTGCAGCTTCTCGCGGTCGTAGTCGGACGTCGACTCCTCGATTTCGCGGTTGATCTGCTCAACGCGGCCGTGGATGTCTTCGGCACGTCCGGCGCCGTCGATGATCGTGGTGTTCTCTTTCGAGATCTGGATCTTCTTGGCCTCACCGAGATCGTCGAGCGTCGCTTTCTCGAGCGACAGGCCGACTTCTTCCGAGATCACCTGGCCGCCGGTCAGGACCGCGATGTCCTGCAGCATGGCCTTGCGGCGATCGCCGAAGCCCGGCGCCTTGACGGCAGCAACCTTGACGATGCCGCGGATGTTGTTGACGACCAGCGTCGCAAGCGCTTCGCCTTCGACGTCTTCGGCAACGATGACCAGCGGACGACCGGCTTTTGCGACGCCTCGAGGATCGGCAGCATGTCGCGGATGTTCGAGATCTTCTTGTCGTGCAGGAGGATCAGCGGATTCTCGTGCTCGACCTGCTGGCTGTTCTGCTCGTTGATGAAGTAAGGCGACAGGTAGCCGCGATCGAACTGCATGCCCTCGACGACGTCGAGTTCGTTCTCCAGGCCCTGGCCCTCTTCGACGGTGATGACGCCTTCCTTGCCGACCTTCTCCATCGCTTCGGAGATGATCTCGCCGATCTCGACGTCGGAGTTCGCCGAGATGCTGCCGACCTGCGCGATCGCCTTGGCGTCTTCGCAGGGCTTGGACAGCTTCTTCAGCTCTTCGACGATCGCGATGGTGGCCTTGTCGATACCGCGCTTCAGGTCCATCGGGTTCATGCCGGCCGCAACCGACTTCAGGCCCTCACGCAGGATCGCCTGCGCCAGTACCGTCGCGGTCGTGGTGCCGTCGCCCGCCTCGTCCGAGGTCTGGGAAGCAACTTCCTTGACCATCTGGGCGCCCATGTTCTCGAACTTGTCTTCGAGTTCGATTTCCTTCGCGACCGAAACGCCGTCCTTCGTGACGGTCGGCGCGCCGAAGCTCTTGTCGAGCACCGCGTTACGGCCCTTCGGGCCGAGCGTGACCTTTACTGCGTTGGCGAGGACATTTACGCCAGCGAACATCTTGTGCCGCGCGTCGTCGCCGAAACGTACTTCTTTAGCAGCCATGTGTATTTCCTCTGATATCTACGGCGGCTCCTGCCGCAAGACTGAATGTGAATGTGTTAGCGAGTGATCAGGACTCGATGACTGCCATGATGTCGTCTTCCTTCATCACGAGCAGCTCTTCGCCGTCGACCTTGACCTCGGTGCCGGAGTACTTGCCGAACAGGACCTTGTCGCCAACCTTGACGTCCAGGGCCCGAACGTCGCCGTTCTCGAGGATTTTGCCGTTACCGGCAGCAATGACTTCACCCTTGATCGGTTTTTCCGTCGCGGCGTCAGGAATAACGATGCCGCCTGGTGACGTGCGCTCTTCTTCCATGCGCTTTACGATGACCCGATCATGAAGCGGACGAATCTTCATGGTTTCATTCTCCTATAAACTGTTGATTTTAAACCGACTTTCTGCGGCTTTCCGGACCGCGCTGTTAGCACTCGGCCCAAGGGAGTGCTAATGATAGGGATGGCGATTCAAATTTCAAGCGCCGATTGGCCACCCGGCACCGAAAAACGCGACCCTCATCCATGACAACACCCCCGGCCGCCGGTATGCTGCGACGCGCCCGGGTCGAGTTTGGAAACCTTTGGCGCCCGGCATGGGTCTATTGTGGAGCGACACCCGCTCCTGGCTGTTTGACTATGAAGACATTTGCGTATCTTGCCCGCCTGCTGCTCGCCGTGACGCTGGTCGCGCCGCTGCCCGCCCTCGCGGCCGATGACCAGCCTCCGCGTCCCGAGGAGGTGTTCCGCTATGTCGTGTTCGACGCGGGCGACGCCATAGAGATCGACTGGGCCGTCGACGACGGCTTCTACATGTACCAGAGCGCATTCGGCTTCGAGTCGGCCGACCCGGCCATCGTGCTCGGCGAGCCCGAACTCCCCGAGGGCAAGGTCTACAACGACGAGTTCCTCGGCGAGCAGGTCATCTACCGCGGCAATTTCTTCGTCCGCATTCCCTACACGGTTAGCGGCGACAAGCCGGCGTCGATCATGCTGACGATCAACAGCCGTGGCTGCACGGACGACGGTTTTTGCTACATGCCGCAGACCTGGATCGAGACGGTGGAACTCGAACAGCCTGTCGCGGATCGCGGCAAGATCGATCTTGGCGGCCTGGGCGGCGACAACAGCAACGATTTTCCGCCGCCGGACGAAGTGTTCTTCCCGGACGTCTTTCCGGTCGACGGCAACACGGTCGAGATCGGTATCCGCATCGAGCCCGGCTTCTATGTTTACAAGCACCGCATCAGCGCGAAGTCGCTGAGCCCGGATGCGCAGGCGGGCCAGCTCGAACTGCCGAAAGGCAAGGTGAAGCACGACGAGTTCTTCGGTGAGTCCGAGGTCTATTACGACGAGGTCATCGGCCGGCTGGCAATCGCCCGCGCGACACCCGAGGCCATGGAACTCGAGCTGGAAGTGGGCTACCAGGGCTGCGCCGACGGCGGCCTCTGCTACCTGCCTCAGACCCGCGTGATGAAAGTGAGCCTCCCGGAGGCCGGTGTCGTCAGCGAACTCAGCGCCGCGGAGACGCCGCCCGGCGGCGCTCCTGCGGTGCCGGTGTCGGAGCAGAACCGGATCGCGGAGATCATCAGCGGCTCGCCCCTCTGGTTCGTCGTGACTGCGATGTTCGGCTTCGGGCTCCTGCTCGCATTCACACCCTGCGTGCTGCCGATGATCCCGATCCTGACGGCGATCATCGCCGGGGAAGGCGACGAGGTAACGCCGGCCCGTGGATTCGGGCTCGCATTCAGTTACGTCATGGGCATGGCGATCGTCTACACCGCGGCCGGCGTCGTTGCCGTGGCAGCAGGCGCGCAGGTCCAGGCAGCGTTCAACCAGCCCTGGGTGCTGACCCTGTTCGCGGCCCTGTTCGTCGTGCTCGCAATCGCGATGTTCGGCGTCTTCGACCTGCAGATGCCCAGCTCTGTCCAGGGCAGGCTGGCCGCCATCAGCAGCAACCAGAAGAGCGGCACCGTGATCGGCGCGTTCGTGATGGGCGCGCTGTCCTCGCTGATTGTGACGGCCTGCGTCGCCCCGGCACTCGTCGCGGCGCTCGCGGTCATGTCGCAGTCGGGTGACTATTTCCGGGGGGGCGTCGCGTTGTTCGCCATGAGCCTGGGAATGGGCGCTCCGCTGCTGCTGGTCGGCGCCGCGCAGGGCAAGTTCCTGCCCAGGGCAGGCGCCTGGATGGTCGCCGTCAAGGGCGCCTTCGGCTTCATGATGCTGGGCCTCGCGATCTGGATGCTGTCGCGCATTCCTGCCGGCCACTCTCATCATGACGATGTGGGCGGTGCTGGTGTTCATGGCCGGCGTGTTCATGGGCGGGCTGACCACGCTGACCGCGGAATCGAGCGTGCCGCAGAAACTCGGCAAGGGCTTCGGCGTGCTCGCGATCATCTACGGCATCCTGCTCGTCATCGGTGCAGTGACCGGCGGCACGAACCCGCTGCAGCCGCTCGCAAGCGTCAATTTCGGCGGCAGCGGCGGGCAGACCGTCGCCAGCCACGACGAACTGCCGTTCCAGCGCATCAAGACAGTGGCGGATCTCGATCGCGAGATAGCGACCGCCGCGGACCAGGGCAAGACGGTCATGCTCGATTTCTACGCCGACTGGTGCGTGTCCTGCAAGGAAATGGAGGCCTTCACGTTCACCGACACCCAGGTGCAGGCCGCGCTGTCGAACACGGTCTGGCTGCAGGCCGACGTCACGGCGAACGACGCCGAGGACAAGGCCTTGCTCGAGCGCTTCGGCGTCTTCGGACCGCCGACCATTATATTCTTCGGCACGGACGGCGAGCAGCGCCACGGCTACGAGGTCGTGGGCTACATGAAGGCGGAGACCTTCGCAGAGCATGTGCAGAAGGCTTTTGCCGCAGCGTCGGTAACCGCCAGCACGAAATAATCCAGCGAAACCGTGGGCGCGCATTCGGACGCGCTCCTGCAAAACGGGGAAAACCACCGTGTCGAGATCCATTCTGATATTCAGCGTCGCACTGGTGAGCCTGATGGCAGGTGCATTGTTCATGGCGGGCCGCATCGCGGCGGTCAAAACCGAGTCCACGGCCGGCAAATCACCACAGGCCGAGGCGACGGCCGCTCCGGCCCTCGAAACGAATTCGCACCCGTCGTTCTCGTTGATGGGCCTCGACGGTGAAATGCACGACTTCGACGAATACGCAGGCCGTCACCGGCTGCTCAACTTCTGGGCGACCTGGTGTGCACCGTGCCGCCGCGAGATACCGTTGCTCAAGGAGTTCCAGGCCGAGCAGGGAGACGACGGGATACTGGTGATCGGCATCGCCGTCGACATCATGGAAGACGTGCAGCAGTACGCCGAGGACGCGGCGTTCAATTACCCGATCCTCGTGGGCGAAATGGACGCGATGGCCGTCGCCGAACAGTCGGGACTGCAGTTTCACGCGATGCCCTTCACGATGATCGTGACTGCGGACGGCGAGTACCTTAACGCCCATTTCGGCGAACTGCATCGCCCCGATCTCGACCAGATCAGCGACGTGCTCGCCCGCCTCGACGCCGGCGAGATCGACACCGACACCGCCCGCAAAGCCCTCGAGTTGTAGGCGCCGTTTGCTTGGACGGTGGCCCCGGGCGGGCGGCCGGCCCGCGATTACTCGATTTTGGTTCCATATCCGTCAAATGCAGGTAGAATTGCGGCCATCTTCGGTGAACTCGCAGCGATTGGCCGCAAATGTCGACTTTTCTCCTTATTAACGGCCCGAACCTGAACCTGCTGGGTTCGCGCGAACCCGATGTTTACGGCGCAGCGACGCTCGAGGATATCGAGGCGCGCAGCACGTCCGTCGCCGCCGGGCTCGGCCACGACCTGGCCTGCTACCAGAGCAACGCCGAGCACGAACTGATCGACCGGGTCCAGCAAGCCGGCCGGGATGGCGTCGATTTCATCCTGTTTAATCCGGCGGCGTTCACCCACACATCCGTTGCGCTGCGCGACGCCCTGCTCGGCGTCGCGATTCCCTTTATCGAAATCCACCTGTCGAACGTCGTCGCGCGCGAAGACTTTCGCCAGCGCTCGTTTTTCGCCGATATCGCTGCCGGCACGATTGCCGGCTTCGGCGTCACGAGCTATGAACTCGCATTAATTGCTGCCAACCGGCTCCTCTCAGAAGGTCAGTCTTAATGGATATCAGAAAAGTAAAAAAACTCATCGAGCTGCTCGAATCGTCCGGCGTTGCTGAAATCGAAATTACCGAAGGCGAGGAGTCCGTCCGGATCAGCCGCTATCCGCAGCCGGGCGCGCCCCAGCCACCGCAGTACTATGCGGCGCCGCCGCCGGCTGCGGCTGCTGCCGCGCCGGCTGCAGTCCCGGCAGACGACATTCCCGTGGCGCCCGCCGGACACGAGGTTACCGCGCCGATGGTTGGCACTTTTTATTCCTGTGCGAGCCCCGGCGCCAAACCCTTCGTCGAAGTCGGCAGCACGGTAGAAGC
>CAVONH010000031.1:0-45939 GCA_963697245.1 uncultured Gammaproteobacteria bacterium
CGCCGGCGTGACGATATCGAGAAAGCGATGGAGGAGAGCCTCATGGAGGTCCTGCCGCGCCTCGAGAAGCGTACGCACTATCTCGCGACGCTCGCGAACATCGCCACGCTGCTTGGACTGCTCGGCACGATCATCGGCCTGATCCGGGCGTTCACGGCGGTATCGAATGCCAACCCGGCAGACAAGGCGGACCTGCTGTCGGCCAGTATTTCCGTCGCGATGAACACCACGGCGTTCGGCCTGATGGTCGCCATCCCCTTGCTGCTCGTCCATGCGCTGCTGCAGACGAAGACGAACCAGCTCGTGGATAGCCTCGAAATGGCCAGCGTGAAGTTCCTCAACGCAGTTACCGAAAGGCAGCTCAAGGGCGCCGGAGCGTAGTCATGATTCGCAGCCGAAAGGGCGGTCGTCGTAACGTGGAGACGGCCGAACTCAACATCACGGCATTCATGAACCTGATGGTGATCCTGGTTCCGTTCCTGCTGATTACGGCGGTGTTCTCGCGTTTGGCGATTCTCGAATTGAACCTGCCCGGCTCCTCTGGCGAGCCCGTCGAACCGCAGGAACAGGCATTCCAGCTCGAAGTCATCATCCGGGCCGACAAGATCGAAGTCGGCGATCGTAACCAGGGCCTGCTCGGTGTGTATCCGAACAAGGGCGACGGTTACGACTACGAGGCGCTCAGCAGCAAGCTGTCCGAACTCAAGCGGCGGTACCCGTCGAAGACGGATGCGTCGATTTTGCTGGAGCAGGACATCGAGTACGACACGCTGGTCCAGGTCATGGACCGCGTGAGGATCGCGGAACGCTGGACGAGGAAGAAAGGTCGGTCAAACGCTTCGACCTGTTCCCGGACATATCGATCGGCGATGCGCCGGTCACCGGTGGAGGTGCTTAGGGATGGTCAAGTCAGCCCGCGCCAAGCGGATGGAAAAACACCACAAGCGCCACGGCAAGGGAGCGGGGCTCAATCTCGTTTCGCTGATGGACATTTTCACGATTCTCGTGTTCTTCCTGCTCGTCAATTCATCGGACGTCGAAACGCTGCCGAATACGAAGGACCTGCAGCTGCCCGAGTCGATCGCCGAGGACAAGGCCCGTGAAACGGTCGTCATCCTGATCGGCGAAACGGACATCATCGTGCAGGGCAAGCCGATCGCGAAGATCGACGAGGTCATGGCGATCAAAGGCAACAACATCCCCGCGCTGCGCGAGGCGTTGCTGTCGCAGAACGACCGGGTGCTGCGCCGCGAGGCGAACGAGGAAATCGCCAATCGCGAGGTGACGATCATGGGTGACAAGGAAATCCCCTACCGGCTCCTCAAGAAGGTGATGGCGACCTGCACGCAGTCGGATTACGGACAAATTTCGCTCGCCGTCCTGCAGAAGAGCTCTGACAAGCTCGATGGCCTGCAGGCGGCGCGATAGAGGTCTCGCAAGGGACATCGCGCGGGAAGCGCGAGAGAGAACCAGGAGAAACGGCTTTGGACTTACCGTTTTACAGAGAGTACGAGCTGCCTTGGACAACGGGCAGCAGCCAGGAAAAGCGTTTCCAGCGCCTGCTGGGCTTTGCGTTTCTGATCGCATTCGTGCTCGGCATCGTCTGGCCGTTCATTCCCACTCCTGAACCGGACCCGGCCGAGGTTATCGAGATTCCGCCGCGCATCGCGCAGCTGATGCTGGAAGAGAAACCCCTGCCGCCGCCACCGCCGCCCGAGCCCGAGCCGGAAGAACCCGAGCCCGAGGAAGAACCCGAGCCCGAGCAGGTCGCCGAGGCCGAGCCCGAGCCGGAACCCGAGCCGGTGCCCGAGCCCGAGCCGGAGCCGCAACCGACGCGGGAAGAGGTTGCCCGCGAGCGTGCGCAGGCGGCGCTGATGCCGTTTGCCGAGGACCTGGCCGATCTCGTCGACAAGGACCTGACACAGACGGTCGACGACCGGCAGCTGACCGCGTCCGTCGGCCAGGCACAGCGCAACGAGCGCTCGATGATCACGTCGAAAGCCGCCGCGACGTCCGGCGGCATCAATACGGCAAGCATGAGCCGCAATACCGGTGGTACCGGCATCGCCGGCCGCTCGACGACGAAGGTGGAGAGCCCGGTTGCCGGCATCGAGCAGCAGGTCGCCGGCGGTGCGCGTCGCACCGGCACCAGCGGCAAGGCGTCGCGTTCGCGCGAGGAAATCGAGCTGGTGTTCGACCGCAACAAGGGTGCGATCTTCGCGCTCTACAACCGTGCGTTGCGGGCCGACCCGACGCTCGAAGGAAAGCTGGTTCTGAGGCTGACGATTGCGCCGACAGGCGAGGTCACCTTCTGCGAGGTGGTGTCGAGCGAACTCGGTGATCCCGAGCTCGAGCGCAAGCTGGTCCTGCGCGTCAAGCAGTTCCGCTTCGAGGCCAGGGACGTCGAGCCGATCACGACGACCAAGCCCATCGACTTCTTCCCGGCCTGATCCCGCGGTCTGGCCTGGCGGCCAGAGGTTTCGTATCCTCGGCATGGACGAAAACCAGCCGGGAATAAATCGTGTTACGAACGCTACTTGTTTGCTGCGCCGCGGCCGCCGCCGTTGCGCCCGTCCGCGCCGACGTTTCGATCAACGATCTCATCGAGGAAGCCGGCCTGAGTGAAGGGCCGGTTGCGAGCCGCGACCTCGCGGGCTGGAGACCGCCGCGTAAACTCGTGGTCAGGGATTCCGGAGATCTCGTTGAATCCCTGCAGGCCGAGTTCCCCGATGTAAGTTTTGTCGCCGCTCCGACACTGTCCGATGCTGTGGCTGCGGTTGGCGATGCCGATGCGGTCATCGGCTTCTGCGCCGAGGACATCACCGCCGCGGCCGAGCGGCTGGTCTGGGTGCAGATATTCAGCGCAGGCGCGGAGCGCTGCCTCGCCGTCGGGGAAATGGCGAGCGGCACGATACTGCTGACGAACATGCAGAAGATGGCGTCCCCGGTTATCGGCGAGCACGCCATCGCGATGATGCTGAGCCTGACCCGCGGACTGACGCAGCAGGCCAAGGCCATGCCAGCCGGCGCGTGGGATCGTTCCATTGGCGACGACGCCGGCATGATGTCCGTGAACGGCAAGACGCTGCTGGTCACCGGGCTCGGCGGTATCGGCAGAGCCGCCGCTAGGCGGGCCGCGGCGCTCGGTATGCGCGTTGTCGCAACACGCAACAGCTCGCGGTCCGGGCCCGACTATGTCGATTACGTCGGCCTGTCGGACGAACTGCTGGAACTCGCCGCGGAAGCGGACGTGGTCATCAACGCGCTGCCGCTGACGCCGGAAACCGAGGGGCTGTTCGACAGGGTGTTCTTCGATGCCGTCAAGCCGGGTGTGTTCTTCATCAACGTGGCCCGGGGTGCGAGCGTGGTGACGGACGACCTCGTTGCTGCGCTGGCCGATGGGCGCGTCGCCGGTGCCGGCCTCGACGTCACCGACCCGGAACCGCTGCCGGCGGGTCATCCGCTGTGGCGCATGCCGAACGTCATCATCACCCCGCACATCGCGTGGTACGGCAACGACCGCGAGCGGCAGATTGCCCTTGCGCGAGAAAATATCCGGCGGTTCATTGCCGGCGACGCGCTCCTGAATGTCGTGGATCCCGGGAAAGGGTACTGATTGCGGGGCGGTCACCGGCAGAGTTTGCTGCGCTTGCGCTTGAGCTTGCGGAGCCGGGCTTCGTATCTTTCACCCTGTGCCCGCGAGTAGCCGGCGCGCATCCGGGCTTCGACCTCGCGGATCGCCTGTTTGACCTCGGCGCACGCGAGTGCGTCGCAGTCGGGTTTCGCGGCGGCTTGCGGGGCAAGGACAAGCAGCGCCAGCGCAGCTGTCAACCGGGCGTACATGGTGTGTTCCTCTTTGCAGTCCTGTTTATACCGCGGGGTCATCGCCTGAGCTGATGCAGAAACCGCCCATTGCAACGACAAAGGGGTTTCCGCCAGTGGCGCGCGAGGATGCGCGGGTGCTGGTGCTCGGCAGTCTGCCCAGCCGGCAGTCCGTGCAGGCAGGTGAGTATTACGCGCATCCGCGCAACGCTTTCTGGACGATCATGCGCGAAATCGCGGGCGCCGCGGGCGATTACCGGTCGCGCTGCCGCGCGCTGCACGAGCGAGGTATTGCGCTGTGGGACGTTCTGTCGAGCTCTGTGCGGCCCGGTAGCCTGGACGCCGACATCGACATGGCATCCGCCGTGCCAAACGATTTCGAGCGGTTCTTCGCGGACCACCCGCAGCTTCACCTGGTGTGCTTCAACGGCAGGAAGGCAGAGGAGATGTTCCGCCGCTTCGTGCAGCCGGGACTCCCGATCGAAGGGCTGGAATTCGTTTTGCTGCCGTCGACGAGTCCCGCGCACGCAGCGCTGACGGTGGCCGCAAAGCTCGAGACCTGGCGTGGCATAATCGAGCCTGGCCTGAACGGGGAACGCACATGATCGGTTACGTGACACTCGGAACCAACTGCTTCGAGGAAGCGGCAAAATTCTACGACGAACTGCTGGCCGAGATCGGCGCCGGGCGAATCCTGGAAAGCGACCGGTTCATCGCGTGGGGCACCGGCATGACGTCGCCCGCCGTGTCGATCGCGAAACCCTTTGACGGCAAGCCGGCAACGGTCGGCAATGGCGTAATGGTCGCGCTGGCGATGCAGAGCCCAGAGAAAGTCGACGCGATACACGCCAAAGCGCTGCAGCTGGGCGGCACGGACGAGGGCGCACCCGGCCCGCGGAGCGAGCAATTCTACGCCGGTTACTTCAGGGACCTGGACGGCAACAAGCTCAATGCATTCTGCATGACCCGTGGCTGAGTCCGGCGCCATTCTCGCGCCGTTTCTCGGCATGATGCTGCTTACTGCGATCGTGTGGGCCTACATGTACACGCGTCGCCTCACGTACATAAAGACCAACAGGATTCCGCCGCAGGAACTGACGACGCCGGAGAAAGCCGCAACGCTGCTCCCGGAAACCGTCGCGCTGCCGGCGAATAACCTGCGGAACCTGCTCGAGCTGCCCGTGCTGTTCTACGCGTTGTGCCTGTATCTTTACGTGACGGCGACGGCCGACAGCCTGCACGTGGTGTCGGCATGGACTTTCGTGGTGTTAAGGACCGCGCACAGCATCATCCACTGCACGGTCAATATCGTGGTACTGCGGTTCCTGAGTTATTTCGCGGCGGCGCTGGTGCTGTGGTTCATGCTCGCCCGCGCGTTGCTGCTCGCCGCAGGCAGCTAGCGCGCCCGGTCAGAGCGCGCTGTCGCCGGACTCCCCCGTCCGGATGCGCCACACCTGGTCCAGCGAGGTGACGAAGATCTTGCCGTCGCCCACCTTGCCGGTTTTCGCACTGTCGATGATGGCTTCCACGGTGCGTTCGACGAGGTCGTCCGGGACTGCGACTTCGATCTTCGCTTTCGGCAGGAAATCGACCACGTATTCGGCGCCACGGTACAGCTCGGTGTGACCGCGCTGGCGGCCGAAGCCCTTGACTTCGCTGACCGTCATGCCCTGGATGCCGACCTCGCTGAGGGCGTTGCGCACATCGTCGAGGCGAAATGGTTTGACTATAGCGGTGACCAGTTTCATACGGTTTCTCTCTGCGCCAAGCTGCGCGCCTATGCTAGCAATAGGATAGCGCTAAGTGTACAACTGGGGGCAGGGAATTCGGTCTTCGTGAGGGGTTGATGTCGGCGACCGCCCGGCTGTTCAAGGAACCAAGAGGCCTGCTGATGAATGGCGGCGCGACGCTATACGCCGTCGCGGGTTATGTCGTGGGCTTCGCCGGCCTGTTCCACGAATCCTGGCTTGTGAACGCCCTGGCGACGATGTTGCTGGCGCACTCGATGATCATCGCCGCCTACCTGATCCATGAGTGCGGGCACAACCTCGTGTTCAGCCGCAGCCGACACAACGCCGCCCTCGGCCGCGCGATGAGCTGGCTTTGCGGCGCGTCCTACGGCACCTACGAAGACATTCGTTACAAGCACTTCCGGCACCACGTCGACAACGACGATGTGGTCTGGTTCGAATACGAGAAGTTCTTCGAACGACACCCGGTCATCCTCAGGGCCGTCCGGGCGCTCGAGTGGCTGTATATTCCCGCGCACGACCTGGTCATGCATTTCGTGATGGTGTTCACCTCGTTCATCATTCCGCAGCGGCGGGAGCAGCGCCGCCGCAATGTAGCCGTGATCGTCGTCCGCGGCGGCGTCTTCCTCGCGCTGCTGGTGTTTGCCCCGAAAGCGGCGTTCCTGTACGCCGTTGCCTATCTGGTAATGATGCACGGGCTGCGTTTCATGGACATGCTGCAGCACGACTATCCCTACAACGCGACCCTGTTCGACTACGTTCGTCCGCCGCACAAGGGCGACGATGCCTGGGAGCAGGAGCACACCTTCAGTAACCCCATCTCGCTGCGCTTCCCGAGGCTCAACTGGCTGACGCTCAACTTCGGCTATCACAACGCGCATCACTCGGACATGAACGTGCCCTGGTACCGGTTGCCCGACTTGCACCGCACGCTTACCGCGAACGACCCTGAGCGGGTGATTCCGTTCCGCTCCCAGCTCAGGCTGTATCACCGCAACCGGGTGTTGCGGGTCTGCAATCCGCAACCGGCGGAGTATCCGAAAGGCGCCGACTACCTGCGGCTTGCGCGCGCAGGCGAGGGCCCGATCGGCGGCAACGCCGCATCCTTCCTGACTTCCTTCTGAAGCGGAGACACCATGAGTGCGCAAACGGGCAAGATCGGCTGGGTCGATATCACCGTCGACGACGCCAGTGGACTGCGGGACTTCTATGCCGACGTCGTCGGACTGGTTCCGGATGCAGTCAGCATGGGCGAGTACGACGACTTCAATATGACCATGCCGGCGAGCGGTGAGCCGGTCTGCGGCATCTGCCATGCGCGCGGGAGCAACGGGAATCTCCCCGGCGGGTGGCTGGTGTACTTCGTCGTTGATGACGTGGATGCAAGCGCGGCCGCGTGCAGCGCGAACGGGGGCAAGATCCTGGTCGAGCCCCGCGGGCTGGCGGGCGGCCGATTCTGCGTGATCGAGGACCCGAGCGGCGCTACCGCGGCGCTGTATCAGCCCTGAGGCGGAGCCGGGCATTGAAGTCGAGATTCGAATCGGCCGAGTGGTTCGCCGCGATGGCGCGGCTGGTGCAGGGCAGTGACGTCGATGCCGCGGCCGCTGCGCTGGCGGACGCGATCGATGTCGCCGTCGAACACGAAGGCACCTGCCTGCTCGCATTTCATCGCGACGCACCGCCGGAGGTGTTTCACCATACCCTCGAACCCGCGGGGCGGCGGCACTACCTGGATCGTTACGTGGCGGGGCCTTACCTGCTGGACCCGCTGTACCAGCTTGCCGTCGGCGACGAGAAACCCGGCGTGTGCCGCTTCCGGGACCAGTCCCCGGACCGGTTTCGTTCCAGCGAATACTATCGGCAGTATTGCGAGCGCACGCACCTGACGGACGAGATGGACTTCCTCGTCGACGTCTCGGCGAAAAGCACCCTGGCGCTGGTCGTCGGCCGCCGGACTCGCCGTTTTACGAAGGCCGAGCTGGAGCGTCTGCGGCTTCTCGAGCCGCTGGTGCACGCAGCCATGCGCAGCATCTGGCGGCAGAGCAGCGCGAGTGCCCGGCGGCAGGAGCCCGGTGGCAGCCTGCACCAGCGCCTGACCCGCTGCTTCGAGAATTTCGGCGAGGGGCTGCTCACCGAGCGCGAACGGCAGATAACGCAGCTCCTGTTGCGCGGGCACTCGACAAAATCGGTCGCGCGCGAGCTCGGCATTGCGCCGGGCACCGTCATGGTCCACAAGCGCAACCTGTTTGCGAAACTCGGCATCACGTCCCAGTACGAACTCTTCTCGCAGTTCATCGACGCCCTGTAACGGCGGCCTACCGCGAGCATGGTATTCAGCTGCCCGGCGGGTTGCCGCACACTGGGGTCCCAGGTAATTGATTTAATTCGGGAGTAATCTGCATGTTCGATTTTGATTTCGGGCTTGGCGAAGATATCGACCTGCTGCGTGAGTCCGTTGCGTCGTTTGCGGCCGACCGCATCGCACCGCGCGCCGCGGCGATCGACGAGAGCAACGAATTCCCCCGCGACCTGTGGCCCGAACTCGGTGAACTGGGCCTGCTCGGCATCACGGTCGAGGAAGAATACGGCGGCTCGGGCCTCGGCTATCTCGCGCACGTGGTGGCGATGGAGGAGATCAGCCGCGCATCGGCATCGGTCGGGCTGTCCTACGGGGCGCATTCGAACCTGTGCGTCAACCAGCTGCGCCGATGGGGCAACGACGAGCAGCGGGGGCGCTTCCTGCCGAAGCTGGTGTCGGGCGAGCACCTCGGTGCGCTCGCCATGACCGAGACCGGCGCCGGCTCCGACGTCATGAGCATGCGCACGACGGCCACCCGGGACGGCGACGCGTACGTGCTCAACGGCTCCAAGATGTGGATCACGAACGCGCCGAAGTCGGACGTCATGATCGTCTACGCGGTCACGGACAGCACGGCCGGCAGCCGCGGTCTCAGCGCGTTCATCGTCGAGCGGGGCACGCCGGGGTTCTCGACGCCGCAGAAACTCGACAAGCTCGGCATGCGAGGTTCCGACACCAGCGAGGTCCTGCTCGAGGATTGCCGGGTGCCGGCTGCAAACCGGCTTGCCGAGGAGGGCAAGGGGGCGAAAATTCTCATGAGCGGGCTCGACTACGAACGCGTCGTCCTTGCCGGTGGCTCGCTCGGCATCATGCGCGCGTGCATGGACCTCGTGATGCCCTACGTGCACGATCGCAAGCAGTTCGGCCGGCCGATCGGCGAATTCCAGCTGATGCAGGGCAAGATCGCGGACATGTATACGACAATGAACGCCTGTCGCGCCTACGTGTACGCGGTGGCGGCGGCGTGCGACCGCGGGCAGACTACCCGTTTCGATGCTGCAGGATGTATTCTCGTCGCTGCCGAGAAGGCGACCTGGATGGCCGGCCACGCGATCCAGGCACTCGGCGGCAACGGCTACATCAACGAATACCCCGCCGGTCGGCTGCTGCGTGACGCCAAGCTCTACGAGATCGGCGCCGGTACCAGCGAGATTCGCCGCATGCTGATAGGGCGCGAGCTCTTCGAAGCCACCGGCGCATGAGCAGACAGTTTTAGCAGAACCCGGGACCGCAGATGCCCCTGATCAAGACCAAGGTCGATCGCAACTCTGACGACTTTGCCGCCAACCTTGCGGCGAACCAGGCGCTTGCGCAGGATCTCGCGGCGTTGAGTGAGCAGGTGACGCAGGGCGGCAGCGAGCGCTCCCGCGAGCGTCACGTGACGCGCGGCAAGATGTTGCCCCGCGACAGGATTCGCACCCTGCTGGACGAAGACTCGCCGTTCCTCGAAATCGGCCAGCTGGCGGCCTGGAAGGTGTACGAGGACGAGGTGCCCGCGGCCGGAATCATCTGCGGCATAGGGCGGATACACGGCGTCGAGTGCATGATCATCGCCAACGATGCCACCGTCAAAGGCGGCACGTACTATCCGCTGACCGTCAAGAAACACCTGCGGGCGCAGGAGATCGCCGAGCAGAATCACCTGCCGTGCATCTATCTCGTGGATTCCGGCGGTGCGTTCCTGCCGCGGCAGGAAGAGGTGTTTCCCGACCGCGATCATTTCGGCCGGATCTTCTACAACCAGGCGCGCCTGTCGGCCCGCGGGATTCCGCAGATCGCCGCCGTGATGGGGTCGTGCACGGCGGGCGGCGCGTACGTGCCGGCGATGTGCGACGAAGCGATCATCGTGCGCAACCAGGGCACGATCTTCCTCGGCGGGCCGCCGCTCGTGAAGGCGGCGACGGGCGAGGTCGTCGATGCCGAGTCACTGGGCGGCGGCAGCGTGCACTCGCGGATCTCGGGTGTGACCGACCATCTCGCCGACGACGATGCGCACGCCCTGTCGATCGCGCGCGAGATCGTGTCGAACCTGAACCACCGCAAACACGTATCGCTCGCGATGCAGGAACCCCGGGATCCGCAACACCCGGTCGAGGACATCTACGGCATCGTGTCGCGGGAATACCGCTTCCCCTACGACGTGCGCGAGGTGATCGCGCGGATCGTCGACGGTTCGGAATTCCACGAGTTCAAGAAACTCTATGGTTCGACGCTGGTGTGCGGGTTCGCACATCTGGACGGCTACCCGATCGGCATCGTCGCCAACAACGGCATCCTGTTCATGGAGTCGGCGCAGAAAGGCGCGCACTTCATCCAGCTCTGCAACCGCCGTGGCATCCCGTTGCTGTTCCTGCAGAACATCACGGGATTCATGGTCGGCAAACGCGTCGAGCACGCGGGGATCGCGAAGGAAGGGGCGAAGATGGTCAATGCCGTGGCGACGGCGACAGTGCCGAAGTTCACGGTCGTGATCGGCGGGTCCTTCGGTGCCGGCAACTACGCGATGTGCGGGCGTGCGTACGGTCCGCGCATGCTGTGGATGTGGCCCAATGCGCGCATTTCGGTCATGGGTGGCGAGCAGGCGGCGCTGGTGCTGTCGACCGTCAGGCGCGAAGGTCTCGAGGCTCGCGGCGAGAAGTGGCCGGCGAAGGAACAGGCCGAATTCGAGAACCGCATTCGCGAGCAGTACGACCAGCAGGGCCATCCGTACTATTCCAGCGCGCGCCTCTGGGACGACGGCGTCATCGACCCGGTCGACACCCGCGCGGTGCTCGGCTTTGCCCTGGCGGCGGCGATGAACCGGCCGCGCGACCCGGAAACGCCGTTCGGCGTGTTCCGCATGTAGCGCCGGCATGCGTTCACGCCAGGATCAGAATTCGGGCACGACGGATGTCAGGGAATCCCTGCGCTTCGACGTCGGCCGGTTGCAGGACTACATGACCTCGCACGTGGAGCGGTTCCGCGGCCCGCTCGCGGTGCGCCAGTTCCGGGGCGGGCAGTCCAACCCGACCTACCTGCTGGAATCCGGCAGCGGCCGCTACGTGCTGCGCCGCAAGCCGCCCGGCAAGCTGTTGAAGTCGGCGCACGCCGTCGACCGGGAATACCGGGTCATCAGCGCGCTGTACGGCGCCGACTTCCCGGTACCGCGCCCCTATGTGCTGTGCGAGGACGACGTCGTGACCGGTACGGCGTTCTACATCATGGAATACGTTGAAGGCCGCATCTTCTGGGAACTCGACCTTCCGGGGCTCGCGCCCGGGGAGCGGGCCGCGATCTACGACAGCGTGAACGACACCATCGCGAAGCTGCACAGCTTCGACTACGAATCACTGGGTCTCGGCGACTTCGGCAAGTCCGGCAACTACTTCGCGCGCCAGATATCGCGGTGGAGCGGACAGTACCGCGCGTCCGAAACCCGCACCATCGAGGCGATGGACCGACTGATCGGCTGGCTGCCGGAGCATATTCCTGCGGACGATTCGGCAAGTATCGTGCACGGCGACTTCCGCCTCGACAATATGATCATTCATCCCGACGAGCCGCGGGTAATCGCCGTGCTCGACTGGGAGCTGTCGACGATCGGCCACCCGCTGGCCGACTTCACCTACCACCTGATGTCCTGGCAGATGCCGGAGATCGGTCTCGGGTCCGCGGGGCTTCGCGACAAGGACCTCGCCGCACTCGGCATCCCTTCGGCGGACGAGTACACGCGCCGCTACTGTGATCGCACCGGGCGCCGCGACGGCATCGCGGACCGCGACTTCTATTCGGCATTCAATTTCTTCCGGCTGGCGGCGATCCTGCAGGGCATTGCCGGCCGCGTTCGCGAAGGTACGGCCGCCAGCGCCCACGCCGGGCAGGCGGAGCGCGCGGTGGAGCCGCTGGCCGCGCTTGGATGGGAATTCGCCGCTCGCGCCTGATTGCGACTCCTTGTAAGCTTAGCCGCGGCCGGGATGACCGGCCCCGACCCGAAACTATTCGAACCTGGGGATCATGGCGCTCAACTACGATGAACTGATGGCGACGTCTGTCGTGGACCTGCCACACAGCTACGGCGACACGGACAGCATGCTGTATGCGATCAGCATCGGCCTGGGGCGGGACGCGGTGAGTCCCGACGAACTGCCGTATGTCTTCGAGCAGGGCGAGCCGATGCGTACCCTCCCGACGATGGCGTCCGTGCTGGTGCCCGACATGTCGCCGCCCGATCTCGGCTGGGATTTCAGTCAGGTGCTCCACATCGAGCAACGGCTGGAGCTGTACCGGCCGCTTCCGGTTGCCGCGGATCTCCTGATCAACAAGAAGATCGCGGCGGCCTACGATCACGGCCCGAAACGCGGCGCGCTGGTGCTGTACGAGGCGGAGGCGCGCCTGGCCAAGGACGACACGGCCCTGTTCAAGATCGGCAATACCATCATGGCGCGGGCGGATGGCGGTTTCGGCGGCCCGCGCGGCACGGGTCCGGCGCCGCACCGGCCACCCAGGCGAGAACCGGACCTGAGCTGCGACCTGGATACGCGCAGCGACCAGGCGCTGCTGTACCGGCTGAACGGCGACCGCAATCCCCTGCACGCGGACCCGGCGCTCGCGCGCCGCGTCGGCTATCCGGTTCCGATCCTGCATGGCCTCTGCACGTACGGCATCGCCTGCCACGCGATCCTGAAGACGATCTGTGCCTACGACTACACGCTGATCACGGGATTCGACGCGCGATTCTCGGCGCCGGTTCTGCCCGGCGATACGATCACGACGGACATGTGGCAGGAGGGAAACATCGTGTCGTTCCAGTGCAGCGTCAAGGAACGCGATATCGTCGTGCTCAAGAACGGCAAGTGTACGTTGACCGCGTGACAGCAACCGTCGCGAGACCCGGGGAACAGGGATGAGCAATCGCTTGCAGATCAGTATCGAGAATCACGTTGCCGAAATCGTGCTGAACCGCCCGGAAAAGCACAACGCGGTCGACATGCGGATGTTCGACGAGCTGGCCGGGGCAGGGAAGGACCTTGCGGCAGAGCGCTCGGTGCGCGCGGTCGTGCTCACCGGCGCCGGCGATAATTTCTGTGCCGGCATCGACGTGAGCATTTTCAACGATCCTGGCGCTGCAATCGATCCTGTGTCGATGGCGCCCCAGGCAGGCAGCGATGCAAACCGTTTTCAGCGTGCGGCTTACGCGTGGCGTGAAATCCCGGTACCGGTCGTCTGCGCCATCCGCGGCGTCGCTTTCGGGGCGGGTGCCCAGATCGCACTTGGCGCCGACCTGCGTTACGCGGCGCCCGACGCGAAGCTGTCGATCATGGAAATACGCTGGGGCCTGATCCCCGACCTCGCCATTTCCGTGACCGCCAGCGGCCTGGTGCGCGAAGACCGGCTCAGGGAGCTCGCGTACACGGGGCGTGTCGTAGACGCCCAGGAAGCGCGGGAGCTTGGGCTCGTGACGGCCGTCCACGACGATCCACTGCAGGCGGCTCGCGACACGGCGCGCCTGATTGCCGGACGCTCGCCGGACGCTATCCGCGCCATGAAAAAGCTGTTCAACGCGCGTCGCGACCTCGACGCCGCGAAGTCGCTCGAGCTCGAGGCCGGGCTGCAGTCGCGCGTCATCGGCCAGCCGAACCAGCTCGAGGCCGTGCGCGCCAACTCTGAAGGACGGGAGCCGGACTTCGGCGACTAGGCGTGCAGGTTATACGGAACTTCGGCGCGCTTGACAGACTCAAAGGCTACACCTCGACACGGCCCGTCTGCGGCACAGGCGCATTTTGAACACAGCACTGAAATTCTTGATTGTTGCGGTTGCCCTGGGACAGGTCACGTCAGCCGCGGCGCAGTCTGCCGGCAATCTGAACGTGCATCTGCACCCCCGAACCCTCAGCGTACAGGCGAAGGCCGAAGAGCTGTTCGTGCGCGAGGAATATAGTCGCGCGCACGTCATCTATCTCAACGACCTTGCGCCGATCGGCGACAAGTATGCCCAGTATATGCTCGGTTTCATGAGCCTGAGCGGGCTCGGCGTGGAGCAGGATCTGGTCCTTGCCTCGGCCTGGTACCGGCTCGCGGCGGAGCGCGGCGTGCCCGAAGAATTCGTCGCGATTTGCGATGAGTTGCTGGAGCAGCTCGATGCCGCGGAAAGGGTGCGTTCGGACGAAATCTTTCTCCGGCTGCGCCGCGAGTACGGCGATATCGCCATCAGCATGCGCGAGGCGCGTGCGGCCTTCGAAGCTCTCCAGCAGGTAATTACGGGTTCGCGCCTGGGCGGTAGCCCCACATCGGCTGTGACCATCGTGGACCCGCGCGCCGGCAGCAGCGTGACCAGCGATGCGCATGATTACCGCACCCAGCGCCGTATGCAGAGGCACCTGGATTTCGTCACGTCGCGGCTCGGGATGGACGGGATCGAAGCCGAAACCGTGACCGCGTCAAAGCTGGCAGACCTCGAAGCGCGAGTTCAGGAGTATGTCAGCCAGCTGCCGGCGCCCTAACGGGCCGCCAGCCCGGACCCCAGGATCCGCGGGAATTCCTCCACGATCTTTGCCGCGACGGCCGGGTCGCCGTGGAACCACTTCGGGATCCAGTTCAGAGATCCCATGATCGCGTTGCCCGTCATCCTTACGTCACAGGGTGCGATGCTGCCGTCCGCGATACCGCGCTCGAGAAGCGCCTCGAACGCGGCGCTGTGCTTGCGGGACAACTCCAGCACCTCGTTGCGGTGCTCCGGTTTGAGCGACGGGATCTCGCTCATGATCGCTACCGGGCCCTGGGTCCCGACCATGTACTCGATGTGATAGCGCAGGTAGCGCCGCACCGTTTCCAGCCCGTTTTCCCCTTCGCCGATTGCGCGCTGCATGGCCTCGCGGCCGACGTCGGCCGCCCGCACGTAACAGAGGTAGACGAGTTCCTGCTTGTTGCGCACGTAGTAATAGAGTGCGGCATCCGTCAGTCCAAGCAGGTCGGCGACGTCTTTCAGCGACGTGCCGCTGTAGCCCTTGAGGTTGAAACAGTGCGCGGCCGCCTTGAGCATGCGGTTGCGCTTGAGCCGAAAGCGAGTGTCGACGGGACTTTCGGTTCCGGGGCTGGGCGATTCCATGACAGGGGCACTTGAGTTCTGGCTGGATGTGCATTATTTTAATCGTCATTAAAATTATTGCAACAGCAAAAGCGTTTGATTTAAAAAGCAATTTCGCTTTCCAGGCGAGGCACGACGCTGCTTTTGCACCGGAGGAACGGAACCCATGAGCACGGTTGCGAGCGATCTGCGTGGCGCGCCACGCAAGGTCAGAGAAGCCCCCCTGCGCTTCGTCACCGCCGCGTCGCTGTTCGACGGGCACGACGCGGCGATCAACATCATGCGGCGGCTGATCCAGGCGCAGGGCGCCGAGGTCATCCATCTCGGCCACAACCGCAGCGTGGAAGACATCGTGCGCGCGGCGGTGCAGGAGGATGCGGACGGTATCGCCGTCAGTTCCTACCAGGGCGGCCATAACGAGTTCTTCCGTTACATGATCGATCGCCTGCGCGAACTGGGCGCGAGCCACATACGCGTATTCGGCGGCGGTGGCGGCACGATCACGCCGGAGGAAATCCGCGAGCTCATGAATTACGGCGTCGAGCGCATTTACCACCCCCACGACGGCATGGAGCTTGGCCTGGACGCGATGATTCGCGACCTCATCGAGCGCACCATGGCCGCGAGACGCGACAGTGCGATGCCGTCGGATGTCAGCCGCGACAATACGGTCGGTATTGCCGCCACAATCTCGGCGATCGAGGAGGGCATCCTCGACGACGGTGCGCTGTCGAGGCTGCGCAAGGAATGGCAGGTACAGGCAGGCACCACGCCGGTCATCGGCATCACCGGCACCGGCGGGGCCGGCAAGAGCAGCGTCACCGACGAGATCCTCAACCGCTTCCTCGGCAGTTACGCGCAGATGCGCATCGCCGTGCTGGCGGTGGATCCGACGCGGCGGCGCACCGGCGGCGCCTTGCTCGGCGACCGCATCCGAATGAATACGCTGCGTTCGGAGCGCGTGTTCATGCGCTCCATCGCGACACGCAGGCAGCACCTTGCGACCAGCGAGATGCTGGGCGATCACATCCTGTTCCTGAAGTCCCTCGGCTTCGACCTGATCATCGTGGAGACGGCCGGCATCGGCCAGAGCGACAGCGAGATCGTCGACCTCGTGGATTATTCCGTCTACGTCATGACGAGCGACTACGGCGCCGCCAGCCAGCTCGAGAAGATCGACATGCTGGACTTCGCGGACCTGATCGTGCTCAACAAGTTCGACAAGCGCGGCGCCGAGGACGCCCTGCGCGACATTCGCAAACAGTGGAAGCGCAACCACGTCGCGTTCGACGTGAAAAACGACGAGATTCCTGTCTACCCCACCATCGCCAGCCAGTTCAACGACCCTGGCATCAGCTGGATGTTCGCCGAGCTGTGCCGGCGCATCGCGGAGAAAGCTCGACCTCGACACGGCTCGATGGTCGCCGGACATCGACACGTCGGTGCGCGAGCCGCGGGCTACGGCGATGATCCCCGGCAGCCGCATCCGCTACCTCGCCGAAATCGCCGAGCAGGGTCGCGACGTCAACCGGCATATCGACAGCCAGGCCGAAGTGGCCAGCCGCCTGCAGCACCTGTATGAATCACTGAAGGAGCTCGATGACGCGGCGCTGCCCGCGGCGTTCGAGGCCTACACGCAGGATGCGCTTGCGGCGGGCGCGGACCGCACGCTCACGGTGCTGCGGCAGCGTTACCAGGAAACGCTCGACGAACTGTCGGCCGAGTCGATCAGGCTGCTGCGTGAATGGCCCGCGCGCAGGGATTCCGTGACCAGCGAGACCTACAGCTACGTGGTTCGCGGCCGCGAGATCACCGGCGACAATTATCGCGAATCGCTGAGCCACCAGAAGATCCCCAAGATCGCTGCACCGCGCTGCCGGGACTGGGGCGAGCTGCTTTACTTCCTGTCGCGGGAGAACCTGCCGGGCGGCTATCCCTACACCGGCGGTGTGTACCCGTACCGCCGCCTGGGCGAAGACCCGACGCGGATGTTCGCCGGTGAAGGCACGCCGGAGCGCACCAACCGGCGTTTCCATTACCTCTCGCACGGCCAGGATGCGGCGCGCCTGTCCACCGCGTTCGACTCGGTCACGCTGTACGGCGAAGACCCGCACGAGCGCCCGGACATCTACGGCAAAGTCGGCAATTCCGGCGTTTCCATCGCGACCGTCGACGACATGAAGAAACTCTACTCCGGTTTCGACCTCTGCTCGCCGAAGACGTCCGTGTCGATGACGATCAACGGCCCCGCGCCGATGATGCTCGCGTTCTTCATGAACACGGCCATCGATCAGCAGGTCGAGAAGCACCTGCGCGAAACCGGCGAGTGGGAGGCGGCCAGTAAGACGATCGACGCGTACTTCGAAGGCCGCGAAAGGCCTCGCTACGGCGGCGAGCTGCCGCCCGGCAACGACGGCCTGGGGCTCGGCCTGCTCGGGATATCCGGCGACAAGGTCGTCGATGCCGAGACCTACGGCCGCATTCGCAAGGAGACCCTGTCCTCGGTGCGCGGTACCGTGCAGGCCGATATTCTGAAGGAGGACCAGGCGCAGAACACCTGCATCTTCTCGACGGAATTCGCGATGAAGATGATGGGCGACGTGCAGGAGTTCTTCATCGCCAACGACGTGCGCAATTACTACAGCGTATCGATCAGCGGCTACCACATCGCGGAAGCCGGTGCGAACCCGATCAGCCAGCTGGCGTTCACGCTCGCGAACGGCTTCACGATCGTCGAGTACTACCTCGCACGGGGCATGGACATCGATTCGTTCGCGCCCAACCTGAGCTTCTTCTTCTCCAACGGCATGGATCCCGAGTACGCGGTGATCGGCCGCGTCGCACGGCGCATCTGGGCGCGCGCGATGCGAGAGCGTTACGGCGCAAGTGCGCGATCGCAGATGCTGAAGTACCACATCCAGACATCGGGCCGCAGCCTGCACGCGCAGGAGATCAGCTTCAACGATATCCGCACCACGCTACAGGCTTTGTACGCGCTGTTCGACAACTGCAACAGCCTGCACACGAACGCGTTCGACGAGGCGATCACGACGCCGACGGAGCAGTCGGTGCGGCGCGCGGTCGCGATACAGATGATCATCTCGAAGGAACTCGGGCTGAATTACTGCGAGAACCCCTGGCAGGGTTCGTTCATCATCGACGAACTCACGGACCTGGTCGAAGAGGCGGTTTACCAGGAATTCGAACGCATCTCCGAGCGCGGCGGCGTACTGGGCGCGATGGACACGATGTATCAGCGCAGCAAGATCCAGGAAGAGAGCCTCTATTACGAGAGCCGGAAGCACGACGGTTCGCTGCCGCTGATCGGTGTGAACACGTTCCTGCCGAAGGAAGGCCAGGAGGACGAGGTGCACGAGCTCGAACTGATACGCTCGAGCGAGGCGGAAAAGAACGACCAGATCCGCAACGTGCGCGGCTTCCAGGCGACGCATGCCAACGAGAGCGACAAGGCGCTCGAGAGCCTGCAGGGCGTGGCGCGCGAGCGCGGCAATGTCTTCGCCGAGCTCATGGAAACGGTGAAGAGCAGTTCGCTCGGGCAGATTTCGTCCGCGCTGTACGACGTCGGCGGCGAATATCGCCGCAACATGTAGCATCCGGCAAGGGGCAGAAGATGAGCGATATCGTCAGGTACGAACAGGCGGACGGCGTCGCCGTCATCACCCTCAACCGGCCCGACGCGATGAACTCGTTCACGTCGCAGCTCAGCTTCGACCTGCTCGAGGCGCTCGAAAAAGCCCATGACGACAGCTCGGTACGCGCGGTCGTGCTGACGGGCGAGGGGCGCTGCTTCAGTGCCGGCGCGGACCTCAAGGGCGGCCTCGATGGGCGCACCGTCTACGGCAAGCTGCAGTACGAATACCGTCCCGTCATGTCGGCGGTCGCCTCGATGCCGAAGCCGGTGATCGCGGCGGTGCCGGGATCGGCCGCAGGCATCGGCCTGTCGCTGGCGCTGACCTGCGACCTGCTGCTCATGGCGGACGACGCATTCCTGCTGTCGCCGTTCACGACGATTTCGCTGGTCCCGGACGGCGGCCTGAACTGGCTGCTCGTCAGGCAGCTCGGCTACCGGCGGGCATTCCAGCTGAGCGTCGAATCGGAGCGTATCGACGCCAGGCGCTGCGTAGAGCTCGGTCTCGCCAACAAGGCGGTGCCGGCCGACCAGCTGCAGGCTGCGGCGCGCGAGTGGGCCCGGGCGCTCGTGAAACGTGCGCCGTTGTCGCTGGCGGCAACCAAGAAGGTAATGCGCCTCGCGCTGGATAAGGACTGGGAGAGCTGCTTCAACGCGGAAGCGGAGCTGCAGCAGTCACTCGTGGGGTGCGACGACAACGTGGAAGGGGTGAAAGCGTTTTTTGAAAAACGCGAGCCGAAATTCAAGGGACAATAGGAAGTCGAATCGTGGACAGACTGATATTCGATGAAGAGCACGAGATGTTTCGCGATTCCGTGCGGAGCTTCATGATCAATGAGGTGCAGCCGCACGGCGAGAAATGGCGCGAGCAGGGCATCGTCGACCGCGAGGCTTACCTGAAAGCGGGTGAGCAGGGCTTGCTGCTGATGTGGGCCGACGAGAAGTACGGCGGCGCCGGGGTGCAGGACTTCCGCTACGAGCAGATCCTGATGGAGGAGCTCACGCTGCACGGTGACGCCGGTTTCTTCCTCTGGCTGCACAGCCGCCTGGTCGGTCCGTACATCGACGAGTTCGGCACCGACGAGCAGAAGGATCGCTGGTTGCCGAAGTGCGTCAGTGGCGAGAGTATCCTCGCCATTGCGATGACGGAACCCGGCGCCGGCAGCGATCTCGCGTCGATTCGCGCGAAGGCGGAGGACAAGGGCGATCATTACCTGTTGAACGGTGCCAAGACCTACATTTCGAACGGCATCCTCGCCGATCTCGTCATCGTCGCGGCCCGGACGGACCCCGAGAACAAGCGAGGCATCAGCCTGTTCGTCGTCGAGCGCGGCATGGACGGCTTCGAGCGCGGCGCGAACCTGGCGAAAATCGGGCTGAAGAGCCAGGACACGGCGGAACTGTTCTTCAACAACGTCAAGGTGCCGAAGGAAAACCTGCTCGGGCAGCTGCACCGCGGCTTCTATCACATGATGCACGGGCTCGTGGAGGAGCGGCTGCTCGCGGCCGTCGGCTTCGTGGCGAATGCCGAAGCGGCCTTCGGAGTGACCATGGACTACATCACGGATCGGCAAGCCTTCGGCCAGCCGATTGCCGCGTTCCAGAACACGCGCTTCAAGATGGCCGATATGCGGACGGAAATCGACATAGCCCAGTCGTTCGTCGACCAGTGCGTGCTGCAGCACAACGCGGGCAAGCTCAGTGCCGAAGATGCGGCCAAGGCGAAGCTGTTCACGAGTGAGCTCGAGGGGCGCGTGACCGACGAGTGCCTGCAGCTCCACGGCGGTGCCGGGTACATGGACGAGTATCCGATCAGCCGCATGTACACGGCGGCGCGGGTGTCGCGGATTTATGCCGGATCCTCCGAAATCATGCGCGAGATCATCGCGCGTTCCCTCGGCCTCGATCCGCGCAAGGCACGCTCATGAAAACGGCGTTCGTGGGCCTGGGCATCATGGGCTTCCCGATGGCGGGTTACCTGGCCGCGCACGGCCACGAGGTGGTCGTCTACAACCGCAGCCCCGACAAGGCGGAACGCTGGCTCGAACAGAACCAGGGCAGCAGCGCGGCGACCCCGGCGGAAGCCGCAGACGGTGCCGACATCGTCTTCTGTTGTGTCGGTAACGACGACGACGTCCGCGAAGTCACGCTCGGCGAATTCGGCGCGGTGCACGTGATGTCCGCGGGGGCGATCCTCGTGGACCACACGACGGCATCGGCCACGCTGGCGCGCGAGCTGCACGCCGTCGCCGGCGAACGGCAGGTTGGTTTCCTCGATGCACCCCTGTCCGGTGGACAGGCCGGTGCCGAGAACGGCCAGCTCACGATCATGGTCGGCGGTGACGCCGACGTGTTCGAGCGCGCGCTCCCGGTGATGGAATCCTATGCCAGGGCCGTCACGCTGATCGGCCCGGCCGGAAGCGGGCAGCTTGCGAAGATGGTCAACCAGATCTGCATCGCCGGACTCCTGCAGGGGCTGTCCGAGGGTCTGCATTTCGCATCGTGTGCCGGGCTCGACATCGAGAAAGTGATCAGCGCGATATCGAAGGGCGCGGCACAGTCCTGGCAGATGGACCACCGCTGGCAGACGATGGTCAACGGCCAGTTCGAGTTCGGTTTCGCGGTGGACTGGATGCGCAAGGACCTGGGCATCGCGCTCGACGAAGCGCGTTCGAACGGCGCGCGCCTGGAACTGACCGAACTCATCGATCGCTACTACGCGGAGGTGCAGGCGCTGGGCGGGAACCGCTGGGATACGTCGAGCCTGATCGCGCGGCTCGTAACGCCGTCCGTCTCGCGGGACGGCTGAGCGGCTTTTCGGCCGCACCCTCGTGGGCCCGCTGCACGGCACCAGGATCATCGAGATCGCGGGCATCGGCCCGACCCAGCTCTGCGGCATGCTGCTCGCCGACATGGGTGCGGAGGTCCTGCGGTTACGGCGGCCCGCCGCGGCCGATCCCGGCGTCGACATCCCGGCCCGCTTCAACCTGATGAACCGCGGCCGGCCGACGATCGACGTGGACCTCAAGTCCGACGCGGGACGCCAGCTCGTGCTGCGTCTTTGCGACACGGCCGACGTGTTGTTCGAGGGATTCCGCCCCGGTGTCATGGAGCGCCTGGGACTCGGGCCCGCCGACTGCATGGCGCGTAACGAACGCCTGGTCTACGGGCGCATGACCGGCTGGGGACAGGATGGGCCGCTCGCCCGCCGCGCCGGGCACGACACCAATTACATCGCAGTGGCCGGCGCGCTCCACGGCATCGGCGACGCGGACAGGCCGCCACCGCTGCCGCTCAATCTGGTCGGCGACTTCGGCGGCGGGTCACTCTATCTCGTAATGGGCCTGCTGGCTGCGCTGCTCGAAGCGGGCCGTTCGGGGCGGGGCCAGGTCGTGGACGCGGCCATGGTCGACGGCACCGCGTCCATGCTGACCCTGTTCTACGGCCTGCAGGCCGGTGGCATGTGGACCGACGCGCGCGCAAGCAACCTGCTCGACGGCGGTGCGCCGTTTGCGCGCTGCTACGAAACCAGCGACCAGCGCTTCGTCGCCGTTTGCGCGCTGGAAACGGGCTTCTTCGCCAACCTGCTGCAGGCAATGTCGATCGACGATATCGATCCCGCCGACCAGTACGACACCAAAAAATGGCCGCGGCACCACGAGACTCTTGCACGCGAATTCCGCGGCAGGACCCGCGACGAGTGGAGCGCGCTGCTGAGCGGTATCGATGCCTGCGCGATGCCGGTCCTGACCCTGGGCGAGGCGGCCGAGCACGAGCACGCGAAGGCGCGCGGTACTTACGTCGACATCGACGGCGTCCGGCAACCCGGGCCTGCGCCGCGCTTTTCGCGCACGGCCTCCGAGGCTCGGCGCGCGCCGCCGGACCCGCGCGAGGCGGCGCGGGAAACGATGCTGCAGTGGGGGCTCGGCGAGGACGAGGTCCGGCAGCTGCTATAATGCGCACTTCACAGGGGTGGTCTTAGGACCTGAGATCCGTAACGGGAACCCTTAGAACCTGAACCGGGTAATGCCGGCGTAGGGAGAGGATGATGAACCCAAGACACCTGGTGCCGATTCCCGGCACGCTTTTCACAAGTCTCCTGCTTGCCGCGTCCGCCGTGGCGCAGGCCCAGGCCATCGAGGAAATCGTCGTCACCGCGGACTTCCGCGAGCGTGCGGCGAGCGAGATTCCCGCGAGTGTGACCACACTCGATGCCGATGAAGTCGAACAGCTGGCGGTGCAGCACTTCGAAGAACTGATCAACGTGGTCCCGAACCTTAACTGGTCGGGAGACGGCCATCGTGCGCGTTACCTGCAGATACGCGGCGTCGGTGAACTGGAGCAATACCAGGGCGCGCCGAATCCGTCGGTCGGCTTCCTGATCGACGACATCGATTTCAGCGGCATCGGCACGATCGCGACGACGTTCGATATCGAGCGCATCGAGGTGCTGCGCGGTCCGCAGGGAACCCGCTACGGCGCCAATGCGCTGGCCGGGCTCGTTTACGTGCAGAGCGCACTGCCGTCCGCGGAACACGAAGGCCGCGTGCAGCTCACGGCGGGCGGCGACGACACGTTGGCGGGCGGCGTTGCGCTCGGCGGCCCGCTTGCGGAAGACGAATCGCTGCTGTACCGAATCAGCGCACATCATCACCAAAGCAACGGCTTCCGTGACAATAACTATCTCGGCCGCGACGATACCAACGGCCGCGACGAGACCACGCTCCGCGGGCGCCTGCGCTGGCTGCCATCGGATACGCTGTCGGTGGATCTCGCGGCGCTGTTCGCGGACGTCGACAACGGGTACGACGCCTTCGCAATCGACAACAGCCTCACCATGCTGTCGGACAAGCCGGGCCGGGACGCGCAACGGAGTCTCGGCGGGTCGCTGCGCATCGAGTGGTCGGCGCTGTCGTGGGCGACGTTGACGTCGATCACCGCGGCCGCCGATTCGGACGTCAATTTCGATTTCGACGCGGACTGGGGCAACGATGACAGCTGGGCGCCCATCACGTACGACTTCGTTTCACTGAGCGACCGGTCGCGCAGCACGTTGAGCCAGGAGTTTCGTCTCGCGTCCAGCGAAGAGGGGCGCATCTTCGGCGGCACGACCGACTGGCTCGCGGGGCTTTACCTGCTGGAACTCGGGGATGACCTGGTGACGACAAACCGAGGCGAGTACTTCGACCCCGGTATCGATTTCGCCGACAGCCTCGACGACACGTTCGGCAGCACCTACGAGGCGACCAGTGTCGCCCTGTACGGGCAGCTGGACCACGATCTCGGCGCGGCGACCCGGCTGAGCGTCGGGTTGCGGGTCGAGCGCCGCACGGCGGACTATTCCGATACCGCGGGATTGCGCGCGGCCCCGTCGGAGACGATGTCGGGCGGCGACATCACGCTGAGCCACGATCATTCCGACGAGCTTACGAGCTTCCTGAGCCTCTCGAGGGGTTACAAGGCGGGCGGCTTCAATCTCGGCTTCGTGCCGGAGGACCGGCGCGAGTTCGATGCCGAGAGCATGTGGAACCTCGAGGCCGGCATAAAGTCCTCGTTCCTCGATGGCGCCGCGGCGCTCAATCTCTCCGCGTTTTACAGCCGCCGTGACGACCAGCAGGTACGCACGTCGTTTCAACTGGACCCCGGCGACCCTGCTTCGTTCGTGTTCTTCACCGACAACGCCGCGAAGGGCCGGACGCTGGGACTCGAGGCCGAACTGCGCTGGGCGCTCGGCGAGACGCTCGAGCTGTACGCCAACGTCGGCCTGCTCGATGCGGAATTCGACGAGTTCGTCACCCCGCAGGTCGACCTCAGCGGCCGCGCACAGGCGCACGCGCCGGACTATACGTTCGCGGCCGGCGCCAGCTACCGGCATCCGAGCGGCGTTTTTGCGCGCCTCGACGTTAATGCCCGAGACGCCTTCTATTTCGACGTCAGTCACGACCAGGAATCGCAGCCTTACGAACTGGCCAACGCGCGGCTCGGCTACGCGGCAGACACCTGGTCGATCCAGCTGTGGGCGCGCAACCTGTTCGATCGCTATTACGCCGTGCGCGGTTTCTATTTCGGCAACGAGCCCCCGGATTTTCCCAACACGCTCTACACCCGGGCGGGCGATCCACGCCAGCTCGGTCTCACATTCGACATGAACTTCTAGAGAGGTACCCGTCATGAAGGTTGCCGTCGACATCAGCCTGTATCCGCTCGATGCGGATTTCATCCCGCCCATCAAGGACGTCATCGAGCGTCTCAATGGCTACCCGGAACTCGAGGTCGCGACGAATCCAATGAGCACGCAGATTCGAGGCGAGTACGCCGACGTGATGGCGGCCCTGACCACCGAGATCGGCGCCACTTTCGAGCAGGTTCCCAAGGCCGTATTCGCCATGCGGATACTGAACAACCCCGTGGCAGGCTGACCGCCGGGTGACCGACGTCTGGATGGCGATTGCCACGCAGGCGCGCGCGCTTGCGCCGCTCGAGGTTATCGCCGTCGTCGCCGCAATCGCGTACCTGGTGCTAGCGATCCGGCAGAACATCTGGTGCTGGCTGGGCGCCGGGATCAGCACCGCGATTTACGTCTACCTGTTCTTCGATGCGAAGCTCTACATGGAGTCGGCGCTGCAACCTGTTTTACTTCGCGATGGCGATCTACGGCTGGTTCATCTGGTATTCCGGGCGCTCCGGGGACGAAGAGCTGCCGGTGTCCGTATGGCCGCGCAACGTGCACGCGACTGCGATCGGCTCAGTCGTGGCCGCGAGCATCGTGAGCGGCTACCTGTTGTCGCGCTACTCGGACGCGGTGTACCCGTACGTCGACTCGATGACGACCTGGGGAGCCATCTGGGCGACATTTCTCGTCGCGCGCAAGGTGCTCGAGAACTGGTGGTACTGGCTCGTGATCGATGCCGCGTCGATCGTCATCTACTGGTCCAGGGACCTGCACCTCACGGCGCTGCTGTTCGTCGTTTACGTCGTGATGATTCCGTTCGGGCTGGTCGCATGGCGGCGTTCGTGGCGGGAGCAGATGGCATGACCCGGAGCACGGATCCGGGCGAGGTCCTCGCGGCGATACCCGGCTGGGACGGAGCGACGTATCGTGAACTGCCGGGCGGTTTGACGAACCGGACGCTGCGGGTCGAGAGGGACGGCCGGCTTGCGGTGCTGAAAATCGACCCGGCGCCGCGCAAGCCGCCGTTCAATTCACGGCAGGGCGAAGCACGCATACAGGGACAGGCCGCGGCGCTCGGCAGGGCCAACCGTGTGCTGCACGTCGGGGACACGGTGTTGCTGGCAGAGTGGGCAGACGGTGAGGTCTGGACGCGCGCACATTTCGATGACGAGCAGGAGCTGGCGCGGCTCGGTCGCGCTCTTCGCGAGATTCACGGACTTCCGCTGACGGGAAGAGTGTTCGACCTGCAGGCAGCGGCGCGGCAATACGCGGCAACATTAGACAGGTCCGACCTCGCCGACGCGAACCCGCACCTTGCCCTCATCGAGTCGATGTGCGGACCGATGAATCTCTGCTGTTGCCACAACGACCTCGTTGCCGAGAACATCATTTCCGCGCCGGAGATTCGCTTCCTCGACTGGGAATACGCGTGCGACAACGATCCGCTGTTCGATCTCGCGATCGTGGTTGCCCATCATGATCTGTCCGAACGTCAGGCGGGCGTACTTCTCGACGCCTACTTCGACGGCGACGGTGCGCGTTGGCGCGAGCAGCTCGATGTGCAGATGCGTCTCTATGGCGCCCTAAACTGGCTGTGGGCCAAAGCCTGCGGCGGCCCGGCCGGGAAAGCCTGAACGGGGCGCCGGCCTACCAGCTGTTGCGCAGCTCGCGCAGCTTCAGAAACACCGTGCGCGGGTCGGGTCTGTCGCCGATTTCCGGGAAGTCCTCGGCGAGCCGGGCAATCACCGACGGGCTGTCCAGGCGGAAGAAGGTGTTCATCTCGCGTTCCTGCGCCAGCGTGGTCACGAGCGCGTCGGCCGGATCCTGGTTTTCGTAGTCACTGATCATCTGCTGCGCCACCGCGTTGTCGGGCTCGCGGTCGAGCGTGAAGCGCAGGTTGTTGACCAGGTAGTCGTGGCCCGGGTAGACGAGCGTGTCGTCGCGCAGTTTCGCGAGCTGCCCAGCGAAGGTCTCGTACAGCTCTTCGGGATGGCCGCCGTTGTGGCAGTTGCCCGCGCCGGCGTTGAACAGTGTGTCGCCGCTGAACAGCGCCGGCTGGTCGGTGTGCGACAGCAGGCAGATGTGGCTCATCGTGTGCCCCGGCGTGTCCAGGCACTCCAGGTCGACGGTGGTGCCGACTTTGATCACATCGCCGGCGCCGACGCCGCGGTCCATGTTCGGGATACGCTTGCCGGCGTTCTGGTGCGCGATGATCTTCGCTCCCGTCGCGGCGACCATGCCCTTGTTACCGCCGATGTGATCGCCGTGCTCGTGCGTGTTGAGGATCTGCGTGATGCGCCAGCCACGCTCCTCCGCGACGGCGAGGCACTTGCTGAAATCCAGCGGGTCGATCGCGAGCGCCTCTCCGGTCTCCGGACACGCGATCAGGTAGTTGAAATTGCGATAGGCGTTCCCGGTCCAGACCTGTTCCACGATCATCGTTCAGTCTCCGCTTCCGGCGTCGTACTCGAGTTTGCCCCCCACCCAGGTCTGCAGCACGCGGATGTCGTCGATCTCGTCGGCCGGGATCTTGAAATAGTCGCGGTCGATCACGATGAAGTCGGCCCACTTGCCGGGCTCGAGGCTGCCGAGGCGCTCCTCCTGGTGCGCCGCGTACGCCGCCCCGAGTGTGTACGAGTGCAGCGCCTCCGCACGGGTCATGGCCTGTTCGGCGTACCAGCCGCCTTCAGGGAAGCCGTCGCGGTCCTGCCGCGCGACGGCGGCGTACAGGCCGTGAAACGGGTCGGGCAGTTCGACCGGGAAGTCCGAGCCGCCCGCGATGACCGCGCCGGAATCGAGCAGCCGGCGCCACGCGTAACCGCCCTTGATGCGCTGCGGGCCCACGCGGTCCTCCGCCATGTTCATGTCGCTCGTCGCGTGCACCGGCTGCATCGAGGCAATCACGCCGAGTTCGCTGAAGCGCGGAATGTCGTCGAGCGTGATGATCTGCGCGTGTTCGACGCGGTTGCGCAGCGGTGAGGGCTTGCCGTCCTGCGCACGTTCGAAAGCATCGAGCGCCATGCGGTTGCCGAGGTCGCCGATGGCGTGGATGCCGACCTGGAAGCCCTTGCCGTTCGCTTTGCGCACGAAGCTGTCGAGTTCTTCCTGCGTGTAGAAGGGCAGGCCGCGATTCTCCGGGTCGTCGTCGTAGGGCTCGATCATGGCTGCGCCGCGGCTGCCGAGCGCGCCGTCCGAGTAGAGTTTTACGGAGGCGATGTCGAGGTGGTCGTTGCCGTAGGCACGAATCGGTTCGTCGAACGCGTCGAGGTTGGCCCCGGTATCGCTCAACATGGCATAGATGCGCATGCGGAGTTCGCCGTCGTCGGCCATCGACATGTACACCTCGGCTTCCGTCTTGCTGATGCCCGCGTCATGCACGCCGGTGATACCCAGCGCGAGGAGACTGTCGATCGCGCTCGCGTACGATTCACGAATATCGCTGCGAGTCGGGTCCGGGATGTGCTTCTCGACGAGCGCCATCGCGGTATCGACCAGGATGCCCGTGGCCTTGCCGTTGCCGTCGCGGACGATCTTGCCGCCGACGGGGTCGGGCGTGTCCGCATCGATCCCGGCGATCTCGAGCGCCGTGCTGTTGGCCCAGGCCGCGTGCCCGTCGATGCGCCGCAGCCAGACCGGCCGGTCGGCCACGACCGCATCGATGTCGGCGGCGGTCGGGAATTCCTGCACCGGCCACAGCACCTGGTTCCAGCCCCTGCCGAGAATCCAGCCGGTGCGGCGCTCGGCGGCGAATTCGGCGATGCTCGCGACGGCGTCTTCGACGCTCGGTGCACCGAGCAGGTTCAGGCTTACCGAGAGGACGCCCTGGCTGTAGACGTGTGCGTGCGCGTCGGTCAGCCCCGGCAGCACCACTCCGCCGCCGCCGTCGATGCGGTCAGCGTCGGGCATACCGGCCAGCAGGGTCTCGTCGCCGGTCGCGACGATCTTGCCGTCCGCGTCGAAGACGAGCACGCTGAATCCACGGACCCCGTCCGCGGTGGGCGTGTAGCCGGTGACGTTGTGGAGCGCGGTGTCCGCCGCGGCGGCGAGGCTCCAGGACGCGGCGACGGCAAGCAGGAATCGGCAGGTTGTGGTCACAAACGGGCTCCGGTGAGGGTTTCAGGAATGTAGCAAAAATACCACAAATTGACAGAATGGCACGGCGTTCGACATAGAAGCGTTCCAAAATGTTGACATGGCGGGGCACTTCTGCGAATTTGTTTCTGCACTCGCGTCGTGTTTCAACAACATTTCAGCGACACGAGTACAGCCAGACACCTTCAGGTACGGCTTGGCGGGGGATTCAGGGGGCCAGGTACCACGTACGATACGTAGGTAGCGAAGGCGGTTCCGAGAGGGACCGCCTTTTTTAGTTCCACGGCGAGCAGCGACGTTTTCGACGACTAGCATCTATGGGATCCGATCACGGCAGCGGCAACATGAAGCGCGTCATCATTGCGCTGGCGCTGACCGGGTCCTTCATGATCGTCGAGGTCGTCGGCGGCATTCTCGCCGGGTCGCTCGCGCTGCTGGCCGACGCCGGCCACATGCTCACGGATACGATGGCGCTGGCGCTCGCCGCGATCGCATTCCATGTCGGCAAGCGGCCCGCGGACGCGCGGCGCACCTTCGGTTACCAGCGTTTCCAGATTCTCGCGGCTTTCGTCAACGGCATCAGCCTGCTGGTCATCGTCGGCTGGATCCTGTTCGAGGCGGTGCGGCGCTTCGTATCGCCGGTCGACGTAACCGGTGCGACGATGCTCGCCGTGGCCGCGGCCGGGCTGGTCGTCAACGTGATCGCTTTCACGGTGCTGCATGGCGGCGACCGCGATAACCTGAATATTCGTGGCGCGGCGCTGCACGTGGCAGGGGACCTGCTGGGCTCGGTGGCCGCGATCGTTGCCGCCGTCGTGATCATCTACACCGGATGGATGGCGATCGACCCCCTGCTGTCGATCGCCGTGGCATTCCTGATCCTCAAGAGCGCCTGGGCGCTCGTGCAACAGAGCGGTCACGTGCTGCTGGAAGGCGCGCCTGCATGGCTCGACCGCGACGAGATGCAGCAGAAGATCATCGCGCGTGTGCCTGAGGTCGACGGTATCCACCACGTTCATGTCTGGGGACTGACGCCGCAGGACCTGATGCTGACGATGCACGTCAGGCTGGGCCCGGGAGTGACGAACCCGACAGCTGTCGTGCGGCAGGTCAAAGCCACGCTGCACGACGACTACGGTATCGGCCATTCGACCATCGAGATCGAAACGGACGACTGCGCGGATCACTGATCGGGCGGGTCGATGGTCCCGATATAGGGCAGGGTGCGGTCGCGCTCGGCATAGTCGAGCCCGTAGCCGACGACCCATTCATCACCGATACCGAAGCCGATGTAATCGATGGGCACCTCGACCTCGGCCCGACTCGGTTTGTGCAACAGGGCCGCGGTCTTGATGGAGGCGGGACGATGCGACTCGAGGATGCCGATCAGGTACTTGAGTGTGTGCCCCGTATCGACGATATCTTCGATGATGAGGACATGACGGTTCTCGATATTGCCGCGTACGTCCATGACCAGTCGCACGGCGCCCGAGGCCACGCTGCCGCTCGCATAGCTGGATACGGCAATGAACTCGATCGTGCGCGGTATCGTCATGCGTCTCGACAGGTCGGCGAGGAAAATGAACGCGCCTTTGAGCACGCCGATCATCACGAGGTTGCCCTTGTCGCGGTAGTCGTCCGAGATCTGCGCAGCGAGTTCGGCAACGCGCGCCTGGATGTCCTGTTCGCTGATCAGTACGGATGGCTGCTTCAATGTGATGGCCCGCGGTCCGCAAAGCGAGGAGCATAGGGTATCTTGTACGTGGAAGCCAGACGCGAATGCGGTAAGGTAGCGCACCTATGAAACGCTCCATCGCCATTGCGGGAAACATGGGCTCCGGCAAGTCGACGCTGGTCGATTTTCTTGCCCGAACCTACGGCGTGGTGCCGTTCTACGAACCCAATGACGAGAATCCCTATCTCGCCGATTTCTACAAGGACATGAAAGGCTGGGCATTCCAGTCGCAGCTCTACTTTCTTGCCAACAAGTTCCGCCTGCACCAGGAGCTCGACCGGCAGCCGGGCGTGGTCGCGCTGGACCGCACGATCTTCGAGGACGCCGAGATCTTCGCGACCGCGCTGCACCAGATGCGCAAGATTTCGAAACGCGACTGGGAGACCTACCAGAGTTTCTACGAGGCGATCCTCGACGCAATCCGGCCGCCCGACCTGATGATCTACCTGCGCTGCTCGATGCGCACCCTGCGGCAGCGCATCCGGCTGCGCGGGCGTGCGATGGAGCGGGACGTGCCGCACGCCTATCTCAAACGGCTCGAGCGGCTCTACGACGAGTGGATAGCGTCCTACGACATGAGCGACGTGCTGGTCCTGGAAACGGACGAACTCGATTACATCCACGACCTCGTGCATCGCCTCGACGTGATGGATCGTATCGAGGCGGTGCTGCCCCCGGAAATGGGCAGACCGGCATGCTGAACGGCGCGGCGAGTCCATGAAGCCATGAACGGCGGCGTCCTCGAGATCTCGACACGGGGGCTCCTGTACGCATTCATACCGGCGCTGGTCGTGCTGATCATCATGTGGCGCTGGCGCGCCGAGGCAGGCACCGCGGTCTACGCGATGCTGCGCATGCTGGTGCAGCTGTTCGCGATCGGTTACGTGCTGATCTACATCTTCGAGAGCGACAACTTCTGGGTTATCGCCGGCGTGCTGACGATCATGATCATCTTCGCAAGCTGGATCGCGGTGCGGCCGCTCGGTGGATCGAAGCGGCAGTCCTGGCCCAACTCGCTGGTCGCCATCGGTCTGACGAGCGTCGTGGTCCTGGCAGTCGTCACGCAGGCCGTCATCGGCGTCGAGCCCTGGTTCAGTCCCCGCTACGTGGTACCCCTGGGCGGGATGATCGTCACGGGTTCCATGAACGCCGTCAGCCTGGCGGCCGAGCGCTTCCAGACCGAGATTGCACGGGACGAGCCGCTGCTGGAGGCCCGGCGCATCGCTTTCAGGACGTCGCTGATACCGATCACCAACATGTTGTTTGCCGTCGGCCTGGTGTCTTTGCCGGGCATGATGACGGGCCAGATTCTCTCGGGCGTCTCGCCACTGATCGCCGCCAAATACCAGATCATCGTCATGGCCATGTTCTTCGGCACCGGCGGCATCGCCGCCGCGTTCTACCTGCAGCTCGAGATGCGCCGCACGAGCCAGCTCAGTCGATCCGAAAACCCGCGCTTCTGAGCAGCCTCGCGCTCGCATCGAACTCCGGGCGGTCGGCATAGGTCATGACGACCTCGAACTCACCCGTGCCACGGCGGAACCAGTCGAGATTCAGGTCCGGCGCCTGCTGCTCGAGGCTCTCGACGAAGGCTGCGGCCCGGTAGGGTTCGCCGAAGGTCACCAGCGTCGACTGGCCGAGCTCCGAATAAAGCGCATCACCGACCGGCTTTACGGCCTTGCCGTCGCCGAGAACGTACTTGAGGTGCCGGAAGATATAGCCCGAATACCAGTTGGCGCCGGAAGGAATCGGGCCGCCATCGACCGGTATGCGGCGCGGGCCATAGTTGTAGGCCGCGAGCGCGAGGTGCAGGTTGCCCTGGTAACGCGCCAGCAGTTCCTTGAGGTAACGCGCGCCGGCGTCGATGTTGGTGCACGGATCGTAGAGTTCACTGAGGCGGTGGATGCCGAGGTGTTTGGCCGTACCGGGCCACAGGATCTGCATCACCCCGTGCGCATTGGCGCGTGAGCGGGCCGTCGCTTCGAAATCGCTTTCACCGCGCGCGACGGCGAGCAGCAGGGTCTCGGGCAGGCCGTGCTGAAGTGCCGCACTGCCGAAGCAGCTCGCATGGGGGAAGCGGTAGGCCGGGTCGAGGTGGGCCCGCTCGTTGGCGTAATCGCGCCAGGCACCGTCGAGGTCGGTCTCCATGGCGCGCGATGCGGCTGCGGCGAACAGGAGCAGGAACGTTCCGACAGCGAGCAGCGTGACAAAGCGGTTGGAGACCACCTCAGCTCTCCGGAAGCTGCAGGCCGGTCGCGGCGGAGATCTGTGACAGGCGGGCCGTGATTTCCTGGTCGTCTTCGTAGGCGAAAGCGACTTCGTATACGCCGGGTTTCACCTTGACGACCCGGTAGTCGAGACCCGTGACCCGCTGCAGCTGGTCGACAAAGCCGTTGGCAGCGACTTCGCTGCGGAACGGGCTCCAGAATGCGTACCAGTGCAGGGTCTCTTCGGGTGTTGCCGGCGGCGCTTCGGCCACGGCTTCGGCCGGCGTCTCCTCGACAGCGGGTTCGACAGGCAAGTCGGCCACGGCAGGCGCGTCCTGTTGCGGTTCATCCTGCGGCTCTATCGTCGTTGGCGCCGGTGGCGCTGCCGCCGCTGGTGCCTCGGCACGCATGGGCAGGGTAATGACGCTCGGCTCCGCGACGCTCGACTCGGTCGTGAATTCGGGAATGCCCACGAAAACAACCAGCGCGGCGACGGCGAAGGCGGAACCCACGAAGACGCCCAGCAAACGCATCATCGTTCTGTCCTCACAGCACGTCCTTTATTTCCAGCGCGCGCCAGCCGACGTGCGGCGCATGGCGCGCGGCGAGCACGGCGAATTCTTCCAGCCAGCCGTGCAACGCATGGTCTTCGAGCCCTCGCCGCAGCGATCGGCTGCAGCGCAAGGGGAGCGCATCGATGTGATTGGCGAACTCGCGGGCCGCGCGGGCATCGGTGACGGCAAACGCGTAGTAGGTGTCGACGCCGGGTGCGATGCGCCACTCGAGTGTTTCGCGCATTTCGCTGCTGCCGATGGTGGCGAAGGGCACCGGGTAACGCATGGGCGCGCCGCGTGTCACGACGTGCGGCGCCGTGCGTTCGCGGCAGTCGGCACCGCCCAGCCTTACGAGGCCATGATTTGCCTGGTGCGCGAGGACGAACACGATCGCGTCGGCGCGCGCATCGGCGAGCAGGACCGAGCACTGCGATTGTGACTCGCCATAGGTGGCCGTCCGCATCGATGTGTCGCCCCGTCGGGCGCAGCTGCGTCCGTCCTGCGATTTCAGGATTCGCAGCGGGCCGAGCAGCGCATCGCCGCCCCGCGGAATAGCAATGGTCGCGTTCAGAACGGCAGGCGCCGGTATTTCCTCGTTCCATGCAGGCGGTTCGCCCGCGAGTCGGTAGCCGGGCAGCAGCACGTACGCGCTGGCGCTCAGTGTCGACAACTCCGCGCCGGCGTCGGTCGGCGTGACGGTAAGCCAGTACTGGTACAGCGAGCCGTCGATCAGGTGAGCCTTGCCGCTCAGTGTTGCGTTGACCTGCTGTTCGTTGCCGCTCAGCTCCAGCGCGTCGTGACCGGCGAGGTTGTTGCTCACGAGCTGTACCGTGACGGCGAGGTTGTCCTCCGCTGCGGATGCCTGCTCCGCCGCGACGATGTATCGGCCGGACGTTTCGCGCAGCAAGGCGCAGGACAGGTCGTGCGCGAGGCGCGCGGCGAGCAGGTCGGACTCGTCGGCTGTGAAGGGTACGTCGCGGGCGCCGCGAAATGTCGCGTCGGCCTGGCTGCGGCGCGCGGCCTGTTGCTGGACGCTGCTCAGCGCCCCCTGCCACGCCGCGCCGAAACCCGACACCCAGGTGTTGTCCTCGAGGTCGAAGGCGCGGACGCCGACGCCGTGCGAGCCGTCGATGCGGCGGGAAAGTGAAATACCGACGTAGTAATGCACCTCGTCCCGGGTGCAGTCCACGGCCTGGGCGGCAGGGCCTGCCGCCGCGCCGCCCTGGCGCCGCCCCACGATGACGCCGGGCGTGTTGAGCGCCGCATCGAGCAGGCGATCGCGCAACGAGATGGCCAGCGCGTTGCTGACGGATGCTGGCACATTGTCCTCGAATACGACGAACATCACCGATTCGCCTTTGAAGCGCGGGTGTTCGACGAGCTGCGAGGTCACGTACGGTACGAGCTCCCGGTCGAACCAGCGGTCGAGGCTTCTCTCGGTCGCCTGCGCCTGCACCGAGAGCATTGCCAGGCACAGGATGGCGAGTACCGGGCGCATCACGACGCCTCCAGGCGCAGCTCACCGTCGCTGCCGATGACGAGCGCGCCGCCGGTGTGACCGCGCACGAGGTTGTCCAGCTGTTTACTCAATTTTCCGGGTAGCGTTACCCCCCAGCCGACGCCGCTGGTCGTTACACCAGAGCGCGCCAGGGCGTCGATGACGGGGCGGGGCACGGTACCGGCCTCCATCTCGTGGAAACTGTTCGGCGCCGAAGCGTCCCAGAAACTGATACGGCTGTCGCTCACCGTCATGCGCCGCGCGCGCCCCTCGGACATCGCGTAAAGGCCCACCTTGCCCGCCGCGACGAGCCGGGTTAAGGCGAGATCGGACTCGAATCGCAGCGTGAAGCCTTCGTCCGTTGGGGGATCGGCGCTGGAGACCGGTTGGTCTGCGGTGTCCTGTTGCGCGGGTGCTGCCGCGGCGCGTTGCTCCGGGACGAATGCGGGCGTCCATGCCGGGCGCGTCAGCCGTACCGGTTTGTCGGGTTCGGGCGGCGGCGGTTCGCGGCCTGGATCTGCCTGCTTCGGCTCGGGATCCGGCTCGATGACCTCCGCCATTGGTGGCGGTGCTGCCGCTGCAGGCGACTGCGATGGCGCTTCGGGGACCAGCGGGATGCTTTGAACCAGCGCAAAGATGGCAACCAGGCACAGCGCGAGGATTGCCATGAACCGCATGATGTCGGTCTGCAGGTCGGCAGCACCGCCGGCGTCCGTGTCACCGCGGTGCATAGGATAGAACAGGGGGGAGCGGCTCACTCGGCGCCCTCCGCAGCCGTAGCGGCAGAACGGCGTTGGCCCAGGTGACGCTCGATACGTTGCAGGCTCTCGCGCATTTCCGAGGTGTCGGCGCGGGCGGCCCGGTCGTAACGGTGCTGCAGCCGGGACCCCAGCGTGACGGTCTTGTAGACCCGCATGAGATAGCCGCCGATACCGCCGAAGATGGTGGTCGAGAGCGCAAGCAGAATGCCGCCGTCGATCATGCGCTCGAGCATCGCGAACGCGCCGTCCTGCAGGGCGACGTCCCTGTCACCCAGAGCAAAAATAAGCGCGCTGCGCATACCGATCGCGGTCCAGATGACGCCGGTGCCGAAGAACAGCGTGGTCCAGATCTCGGTCAGCTGGTCGAGCTGCACGATCTTGTCGACCGGCCTGTCGTCATCGAGGCTGCGGCGCAGCCGGCCCAGCGTGACGAAGAAGGCCAGCAGCAGGCCGGCAAACACCGGGATCGAGGAGCCGAGGTTGGTGTAGGCCCATGCCAGCCAATCGCCCGGCGCGCTGATGGCGGTGTCATGCAGGCGAATGACGTCGAGGCGCGCCAGCGTATAGAGGAGTGCCGTGCCGCCCAGCAGTGTTCCGAGCGCGCCGGCGAGCAGTCCTTGCAGAAACAGCCGTTGCGTCATCGTCGTGACCCGTCATCGGCTCGCAGCGCACGCCGTGCAGGTTGCCTCAAGGACGAGTTCGACCTCCTGGTAAAGGCGGTCGGCACGGTAATAGCCGTCCGCATCCGTGCTCACTTTGAGCAGGCCGCGTTCCTTGTCGGACAGCTCGCGTTCCATGTCGAACAGCACCCGCTGCTTGTTCGGGCAGGTGTGCGAGCAGTTGTTGTAGTCGCCCTTCATCGACATGAACTTCACGTTGAAGAAGCGGTTGTAGTACTCCTGTGCCTGGCGCGTACTGAGCAGGCCCTGGTCGCCCGACCAGACGAGGAACTCGCTGAAGATGCGCTTGTTCTCGGGCTTCGGATCCCCTTCGGCGATCGTCAGCAAGTCGTCGTAGAAACGATCGAAGTGCGCCTCGCAACCGGTGTTCAGTGACGTCTTGACGAAGCTGATCGCACTGTCCAGGTTGCGCGTCTGGGGAGACGGGCAGCCGGGTTCGTTCGACGCGCACGCCGACAGGGTCGCCAGGCATGCCAGCAATGCGAGGAAGCGGGTGGAGGATAGGAAGGTCTGCGTGTTCATGTTTCGCTCCTGGGCGGGGTCGCTGACAGTGCTCATTGTTCCAGGGGGCTGCGGTAGGCCTGCTCGACGCTGCCGGGAGGAGGACCCGCAACCAGTGCTTGCGGGTCTTCGTCACCGAACAGGATCGTCTTGACGCCACCGACCACCTCCATCATTTCCGGCGTGATGATGCCGAACGACTGGTTGAGCTGTTCCATCAGCGTGGCGCGCGCTATCTCCTGGCGCGTCCGCTCGATGAGCACGCTCGTCTCTTCCATGTCGAGGTAGATGTCCGACGCCAGTACCGCAAGCGACTGGTCGCCCCGGCTGCCGGACGTGGCGACCAGCTGATAATACTGTTTGAACCGTTCCGAGAGCCGCATGCCCGAGCGTCCGCGCAGCGTCGGCGACGCCTGCGTATCGTTATTGGTCGCGGTCTTGCCAATGAGCGTTTCCTGCAATTGCCACGGCGTCATCTTCTTGCCGAGCTCGTTACGCAGCCCGCGCTCCAGGCTGATGCGGGTGTTATTGACGGTGTGCTCCATGTCGGGCAGCCGTTCTTCCATGATCGTGAGCATCTCGAGGTAGGTGGCGCCGATCTGGCGCGCCAGGCGCTGGCACCCGGCATCGTTCTCGGCGCCATCGCACTTGCTCTCAACGAAGAGTTGCTGCTGCTGGTCGAGGCGCCCGATGACTTCCTGCAGACCCGTTTCCATGTCGCGGGCGACGTTGCCCGTCTGTTTCAGGTCTTCGACCACGGTGGTGGGAAACAGCCGAATGGTGGGGGTGTTCGCCAGGACGGACTGTGCGAGTATCAACAGCGTGCCGGCGAGCAACAGTCCCAGGGTCGCCTGGCGTCTCGCGGGGTCGGCAGCGACAGCGAGCGGGCGCTTGTTATTCATGTCTCGGTCCTCGTTGCTAGATGTGCCTGTCGGCGCCGCAGGGGATTGCGACGACCTGATGCACACGCTAACCGCGGGTCGATGAATACAAGCTGAACCGGCTATTCGTAGTTATCCCTATTGCTTATCGTAATGCGAATCATTATCATTTTGACCTGAATCAGGAAACCACTAATAAAATCCGTTGCTTACATAATTTTCTGACGGGTTTTGGGTGGCGCAAGATAACCGGGACACCCCTTCTATGGACCGCAACGGCAGCACGCTCGCATCCCTTCGCAAAGGCCAGAAAGGCGTTATCGCATCGGTCAACGCGGCGGATCCGCAGGTCCAGCGCCTCATGACGCTGGGTCTCGTCGAGGGAGCGATCGTCGAACTCGCGAGCGCCGCACTCGGCGGCGATCCCATGGAGTTCCGGCTGTTCGGTCGCGGTATCTCGCTCCGCCAGGAGCAGGCCAGACAGTTCGCCGTGTGTCCGGTAGCGGCGGGCGGTGACTAAAACCAAAGAAATCCGCGTTCCTGCCAACCAGATACCCGTAAGCCGGCGCGCCGACGCCAGCATCGCGGTTGTCGGCAATCCCAATTCCGGCAAGAGCACCCTGTTCAATCGCCTCACCGGGCTGCGGCAGCGTATCGGCAACTACCCGGGTGTGACCGTGGAACGCCACGTCGGCACGCTCAAGGTGGGCGACAAGTCCATCGAGCTCGTCGATCTGCCCGGTACCCACGCCCTGAGTGCGCATTCGCTCGAGGAGCAGATCGCCGTCGACGTCATCCTGGGACACATGGATGGCACGGCGAACCCGGACGGGATACTCGCCGTCCTCGACGGCACCAACCTCTACCAGGGACTTTATTTACTGCAGCAGTTGCTCGAACTGGAGCGGCCGCTGGTCGTCGCCCTGACGATGGCCGATGCCGCGGAGCTCGAGGGCCTGCGTATCGACGTCGAGGGGCTGATCGCGAAGCTCGGCGGCGTTCAGGTATGCCCGGTGGTCGCGACGACCGGGCAGGGCGTCGACAAGCTCCGCGATGCGTTGGCGCGGATCACCGAGCTCGAGCCACCGAAGCCCGGCGAGACGTGGCCTGAATTGACCGCCGCGGCCCGCGAACTCGCCGCGCATGCGCCAGCTAACACGCGCATCGCCGAGATCGAACGGCTCCTGATCGACGGGCCGAGCGAAGTGAAGCAGGAGTTCCTGTCGCGCTTCGACAACGGCGCCCCGGCCGCGCTGCATGAACTGCGCGAGCGGCTGTTCGGCGCGGACCCGCCGCTCGCGGTCGAGGCTCGCGTACGCTACCGCTGGGTCCGCGAAGTGCTCGACGAGGTGGTGCAGCAGGCGCCGCCCTTCTATGGGTGGCAGGCCCGCATCACGGCCTGGCTGAACCAGCCAGTGCCCGGGACCATCGGGCTGTTCCTCGTGATGGCCATCGTGTTCCAGGCCGTGTTCGCCTGGGCGACGCCGGTCATGGACCTGATCGATTCGGCCACGTCGGTACTCGGCGGCCAGGTGCATGCGGCGCTGGGCGACGGCGCGCTGTCGAGCCTGATCGCCGATGGCGTTATCGCCGGCGTCGGCAGCGTCATCATATTTCTGCCGCAGATCATGATCCTGTTCCTGTTCATCATCCTGCTCGAGGATTCCGGTTACCTCGCGCGTGCCGCTTACCTCATGGATCGCGCGATGCGGTCCGTGGGTCTTTCCGGGCAGTCGATCATCCCGATGATTTCGAGCTTCGCGTGTGCCGTGCCGGGCATCATGGCGACGCGGGTCATACCGAATCGGCGCGACCGGATCGCCACCATTCTCGCGGCGCCGTTCATGACCTGTTCGGCGCGACTCCCGGTTTATGCGCTGCTGATCGCTGCGTTCGTGCCGGCAAAATCGGTGGGCTTTCTGAACCTGCAGGGGCTCGTGCTCTTCGGCCTCTACATGTTCGGCATCATCATGGGGATCCTGACCGCGCTCCTGATTCGCCAGACTGCTTTGCGCGGCCCGAAGCCGCCGTTCGCGCTGATGCTGCCCGAGTTTCGCCGCCCCAATCTGCGGACCGTAATGATGCAGCTCCTCGGACGCGCCAAGGTATTCCTGAAACGCGCCGGCACGGTCATTTTTTCCGTCGCCGTCATCATCTGGGCGCTGGCGTATTACCCGCGTTCCGGTGATGTCCAGCCCTTTGTAGAACAGCAACAGCAAGCTGCGGCGGCCGAATATTCCGGGGAGGAACTCGACGCCGCGCTCGCGCGGATCGACAATGAGGCTGCTGCCCTGCAGCTCGAACAAAGCTGGCTGGGCCGTGCCGGGCATTTCGTCGAGCCGCTCTTCAGGCCGCTGGGCTGGGACTGGCGCGTCTCGTCCGCCGTGATCGCCGGGTTCCCTGCACGCGAGGTGGTCGTCGCGGTGCTCGGAACCGTCTACGCGGTTGGTGACGAAGCCGACGAGGCGACCCTGTCCGGGCGGCTCAAAGCGGCCCGCTGGCCGGACGGCAGTATCGTTTTCACGTTGCCGATGGTGCTGGGCCTGCTGGTCTTCTACGCGTGTTGCCTGCAATGCGCGGCTACGCTGGCCGTGATCCGGCGCGAAACAAATACCTGGCGCTGGCCGGCATTCGCCTGGGTGTACATGACCACCATCGGTTACGTCGGCGCGCTGCTGGTGTACCAGCTGGGAACCTGACAACCCGGCTACGCCGAATCTGCCGTTCGTCTCCGCTGCTTCGCCGGCCGTCGTCCGCCGGTGCTTGAGTCTCTCGCTGCCGCGGACTAGTCTTGGTCTGGACCGGACGGGAACGCCGCTGACAGGCGTCCGACCGGATCCAACGGGCAACGAGAGGGGACTATCAAATGATCAGGAACTACACGCGTGCATTTATCGGCACCGCCGCCGCAACGCTCATCTGTCTGCCCGCGCTCGCCGGCGCCGAGCATCACGGCCTGAAGGCGACCGCCGACATCAAGGGCTGCACCGACCCGAACATCTCCGGCAAGGCCAAGCTCATCGAAAAAACGAGCGCCGAGGGAATCAAGGAAGTGACCGTCAAGATGATGGTGGAGGGACTGAGCGACGGCAAGCACGCCGTCCACATTCACGAGGTTGGCGCCTGCGAGCCGTGTGGCGAAGCGAAAGGGCATCACGACCCGGGTCCCTTCGGGCAGTCGCGGCCGGACAGCGCCACCGACGACGTGCCGGCAGCCGACATCAATCACCCGTATCACATGGGCGACCTGATCAACATTGAGGTCAAGAACGGCAAGGGCGAGATGATGCACACGACCAATCGCGTCACCTTGTCGCCGGGGCGCCTGAGCATCCTCGATGAAGACGGCAGTTCATTCATCATCCACACCAATCCCGACACCTACTGTGACGAAGAGTCGGACCTGAAGAAGGGCTGCGCGGGCGGCGCTCGTGACGCCTGCGGCATCATCCGCGCCGCGGACTAGCAGGGCATAAAAGCACAGGGCCGGTCCCGCTTTGCGGGGCCGCGCCTTGCTCCGTCACAGGCTACGCAATTTCTCGCACGCTGCGGCAAGCGTGTCGTCGTCTTTTGCGAAGCAGAAGCGCAGGCGGGTCCCAGTGAACGGCTGCTCGCAGAAGACCGACAGCGGGATCGAGGCGACGCCGATCTCCTCGGTCCAGCGCTTGGCGAGCGACACGTCGTCTTCATCGCTGATGTCACCGTAATCGACGATCTGGAAGAAGGTGCTGCGTGCCGGGTGCAGGCGAAAGCGCGAGTCCTCGAGCAGGCGGCAGAAATAGTCACGCTTCTGTTGGTAAAAAGCGGGCAGCCTCTCGTGGAATGCCGCGTTTCCCTGCAGGAAGTCGGCCAGCGCGTGTTGCACGGGCGTATTCACGGCGAAGGTCGTGAACTGGTGCACCTTGCGAAACTCGGTCGTGAGTTCTGCCGGCGCCATGCAGTAACCCACCTTCCAGCCGGTCGCGTGGTAGGTCTTGCCGAATGACGACACGACGAAGCTCCGCTCCCACAATTCATCGATGGACAGGGCACTGACGTGCGGTTCGCCATCGAACACGATGTGCTCGTAGACTTCGTCGGACAGCAGGTACGCCGGCGAATCGCGCAAGACCTCTGCGAGTTGCCGGAGATCGGATTCGGACAGGATCGCGCCCGTCGGGTTGTGCGGGAAGTTGATAATGACGAGCCGGGTAAGGTCGGTGAGCGCGTCTGCGAGGCGCTGCCAGTCGATCGAGAAATCGAAACCGTCGTCGCTGATTGCCAGTGGCACATGAATGGTGCGTCCGCCGGCGAGCGTCACCGCAGGTTCGTAAGAGTCATACGCAGGGTCGAATACGATGACTTCGTCGCCGTTGCGGACGATTGCCTGGATTGTGCTGAACAGGCCTTCGGTTGCGCCTGTGCACACCGTAATCTCGGTCTCCGTATCCAGCGTGCGCCCCTGCATGCGTGCGACCTTCCCGGCGATCGCGCGTCGCAGCGACGGCACGCCCGGCATCGGTGCGTACTGATTGGCGCCGCTTCTGAGGTAGTGGTCGATGCGATCGATGAGCGCGGCGGGCGGTTCGAATCCGGGAAAACCCTGCGACAGGTTGATGGCCCTGCAGTCCTGTGCCAGCTGGCTCATGACGGCAAAGATCGTGGTGCCCACGTCCGGTAGCTTGCTGGTGATTGGGCCGTTCATATGCAGGCGACAATGACACCGGCATATTCGGCTTGTCAAACAGCGCCCCGCGGCGCGCAATGTCGCGCGGTTTGCTACCCTATAGAGAACAAATTGCAAGAGGGGGGTTAGTAATGGACAGGCGACGTTTTCTACGGTCTTCGCTAGCAGCCAGCGTAGCGGCTACCTTGCCAGCATCTCAGGCCTGGGCCGCGCTGCAGGCGCTCACCCAGGTAACCGGCGACGTGCGTGCGGTAACCAGCGATCGTGCTGAGATATCGCTCGAGAGAGCGGCCGTGCAGGAGCTTTCCGACAGCCTGCGCGGCAACCTGTTACTGCCCGGAAATGAAGGCTACGACGTGGCCAGGCGGGTCCTGAACAAGTCGATTGATCGCCATCCGGCGCTGATCGTTCAACCTACCGGAGTTGCAGACATTCAGAATGCCGTGACGTTCGCACGGGAGCGGCGTTTACTGCTTGCCGTCAAATGCGGTGGTCACAGCTTCGCCGGCAAGTCGACGTGCGAGGGGGGCATGCAGATCGACCTGTCATTGTTCCGCCATGCCCGCATCGACCCGAATTCGCGTACGGCGTACGTCGCCGGCGGTAGCCTGCTGGCTGCGCTCGACCACGAAGCCATGGCACACGGCCTGGTGACGCCTGCCGGGACCGTGTCCCATACCGGTGTCGGCGGACTCAGCACGGCTGGTGGATTCGGGCGAATTTCCCGCCGGTTCGGGTTGACGCTCGACAACATCAAGGCCGTGGACATCGTCACCGCAGACGGCAGGCTCCTGCGCGCAAGCGCCGATGAAAACCCGGACCTGTACTGGGGCGTCCGCGGAGGTGGCGGCAATTTCGGTATCGTGACGTCGTTCCAGTATGCATTGCACCCGATGCAGCGCCAGGTGATCGGCGGCGAAGTGGTGTTCCCGCTCGATCGCGCACGCGAACTCATTCACTTTTATGCCGATTTCTCGTCGCAGGCGCCCGACGACCTGTACATCGATCTCTACGTCAACGCCACCGCGACGGGCGAGGGCAGCGGCGCGGGGTTTCACGTCTGCTATTCCGGTCCCGAAAAAGACGCGGAGAAAGTGCTTGCGCCCATCAGGAAGCTCGGCGAACCGGCGTTCACCAACCTCGGACCGGTCGACTACGTGGCCATTCAGCGAAGCTGGGATTACGCCGACTTTCGCAATATCGGCGAGTACCTGAAGAGTGGATTCGTCAACGAATACCCGGACAGCATGCTGGATGCCGCGATTTCCGGCTTCGAGCCCGATCCCCGGCGCAATACAATGCTGTATTTTCAGCAGTCCGGTGGCGCCATCGGCCGGGTAGCCGCTGACGCGACGGCATTCCCGCACCGCAAAGCACTGGCCGCGATGATGGTCCTGACCAGCTGGCCGCTCGATACGGATGGTTCTCCGCACATCGATTACCTGCGGGACTACTGGAGTACGATCGAACCACGAACGGACGGTTTCTACACGGTTGACGTTGCCAACCAGGCGCAGCAGTTCGTGAACAACAACTACCAGGGCAACTTCCCGCGCCTGTTGAAGGTGAAGAAGAAATACGACCCGGACAACCTCTTCCGGCTCAACGCGAATATCGCGCCGGCCTGAGGCGACTTACTGGGCGGACCAGCCGCCGTCGACCGGCAGTATCGCGCCCGTGATCGACGCGGCAGCGGCGCCGCAGAGAAAGATGACGAGTTCAGCGATTTCGCCGATCTGGACGAATTTCTTTGTCGGTTGCGCGGCGAGCATTACGTCGCGCACCACTTCTTCCTCGGTGATGCCGCGCGCTCGTGCCGTGTCCGCAATCTGGCCGGTGACGAGCGGCGTTTCGACGTAGCCGGGTGCAACCGAGTTCACCGTAATGTTCTGTTGCGCGAGCTCGAGTGCAACCACCTTGGTGAGGCCGGCAACGCCATGCTTTGCGGCCACGTAAGCGGCCTTGTACGGCGACGCGACCAGCGCGTGCAGGGAGGAGATGTTGATAATCCGGCCCCAGCCCGCCGCCTGCATGTGCGGCGTTACCGCGCGGATGGTGTGAAAGGACGACGACAGGTTGGTGGCAATGATGTCGTCCCATTTCTCCGGCGGGAAGTCCTGGATCGGCGAGACGAACTGGATACCGGCATTGTTGACGAGTATGTCGATGGCGCCGAAGCTGGCGACGGCTTCATCGACCATCGCGGCAATCTCGGCGGGCTGGATCATATTCGCAGGCGAAAAGACGACGTCCCCGGAGCCGGCATCCGATACCGATTGAACCGCCGCATCGACCTGGCCCTGGTCGCCGAGACCGTTCACCATCACGTTTGCCCCGGCTGCGGCCAGCCTGCGCGCGATTCCGAGGCCGATGCCGCTCGTCGATCCCGTGACGATCGCGGATCTACCGGAGAGAAATTGGTCGTTTCCGATGTTCATGTTGCTCACGCCCGATGCGCTCATTTTTCCCAGTCGTTCGCGAGGTACTTTGCACTGATCAGGAAAAGAATAGCAGCTATCAGGTAGAAGCTCGTACCCGTCAATATTGCGTAGCGCAGCGCGTCGTCCCCGAACCGGACCACGAGTTTGTCCGAGATCAGGCCGAGCGCGACCTTACCGGCGCCGATGCCGATCAGGTTGTTGATGAACAGGAATATCGCGGACGCCGTGGCGCGCATGGTCGGCGGCACGACGTGCTGGATTGCCGACAGAACCGGGCCGAGCCGGCGAGTCCGAGTCCGGTCGGGATCAGGAGGGCGAAGAACGTCAACGTCAGGTTCGGCGACAGTATCGCCAGCACGTATAGCGGAATCGTCGCGAGGAACGCGATGGCCGGGATGATGACGTAATTGCCGCGCTTTCCGGCACCAGAGCGGTTCGCCATGTAGCCGCCTGCCCACGTGCCGGCAATGCCGCCGATCAGCAGGATCGAACCGAACACCACCGAAGCCTGGAGGAGATCCAGGCCGAAGCTGCGCACGAAGAACGATGGCAGCCAGAAGAACAGGCCATAGCCCATCATGGACGAGGCGGCGGCGCCGAGCGAGATGAACCAGAAGCTCGGCTTCTGCGCGAGCAGCTGGAAGATCTGCTTCAGGCTCGGTGACGGTGCGTCCGGCCCCCTGGCGTCGTACTGCCCGCGCGGCGGCTCCGCGACGGTCAGCTTGAATATCGGTGCGACCAGGATGCCGGCGATGCCGACCGCGAAGAACGCGAAACGCCAGTCGATGATCGATGCTATATAGCCGCCGAACAGGATGCCGAGTGCGCTGCCGATGGGGATACCGAACGAATACACACTGAGTGCGCGCGCACGCTGGTGCGACGGGAAGTAATCCGCGATCAGCGAGTAGGCCGGGGCAACGCCGCCGGCTTCGCCGACCCCGACGCCTAGCCGTGCGAGAAACGATTGCCAGAAATTGGTGGCGAGCCCGCAGGCTGCGGTCATGCCGCTCCAGATCGTTAGTGCCGCGGTCATGATCCAGGTGCGCTTCCAGCGGTCGGCGAGTATCGCGACCGGGATTCCGAGACCGGTGTAGAACAGGGCGA
>CAVONH010000032.1:0-23888 GCA_963697245.1 uncultured Gammaproteobacteria bacterium
CGAGAATACGATCGGCCGGCTGACACGCTGGACGGCGTCCGAGGATACGCCCGAAGACCGGCTCATCCAGGAAGCGCACGCGGCCTACGGCGAACTCATCTACTACGAGCCCTGGTACGAGTTTCCGTTCGCGGATTACGCCGGGCGAATCTGGACCGACACCCCGTTCTTCGGCGGCAAATTTATCCGGCAAGCTCGAGCGCAAGCTGAGTTTCACCGCGGAATTCGCTTTCAAGGCACTCTACGCCAGGGCCATCGGCTACGCGTCGCAGACCGCCTACGGCCCATCCCAGGGGATGGTGACAATGCACGTCGTCGGCGATGCGCAGCACGTTGCCGCGACCGACCCGCGCCTCGAGATCCTGCGGGACTTCGGCGACGGCGATCTCGTGGTAACCGCGCCGCGTTGGGGCGGGTTCACGGAGGTCATGCCGCAGCTGGCGGACACCGGCGCCCGGTATGTCGAGATCAATGGCAACGATGAGATCGTCTTCACCACCGTCGAGGCGGAGAACTCGGAGGCGACGCCTGCCCATGCCCGACTGCTGTTCAATTCCATGGTCATATCGCCGACTGGCAAGAAGCGGTCAGTGTATGTCGTACGCGTAGAACACCTGGCCGACGCACTGCGCAGCCTCGCGCCGAGCGACATCGAGCTCGAGCATATCTTCGATTTCTGAGTCGATGGCCGACCTGCCGAGCGTCCCGGCGGTGCTTAACCTATAATCCCGCCGGCCATGCTCGCCCTCTCGAACATCAACCTGCGACGCGGCCGCAAGGTCCTCGTCGAAGACGCCAGTTTCCAGGCGCACGCCGGCCAGCGGATCGGCGTGATCGGCCCCAACGGTTGCGGCAAGTCGTCGTTGTTCGCGATGTTCCTCGGCGAGCTGGAGCCGGACGGCGGCGAACTCGTGCTGGATCCCCGCTATGAAATTGCCCACGTTGCGCAGGAAAGCCCTCGCGGCAGTGGCTCAGCCGTCGATTACGTCATGGACGGCGACCGCGAGCTGCGGCAGATCCAGGCCGCCATTGCCGAGGGCGAGGCCGACGCGGGGAAGCCGGACCTGCATGTTCTGTACGAACGCATGGAGGCCATCGACGGCTTTACGGCCGAGTCGCGCGCGTCGCGTTTGTTGCACGGACTCGGGTTCCCGGCAGAGGAGTACACCAACCCGGTGAACTCGTTTTCCGGCGGCTGGCGCATGCGGCTCAATCTCGCCCGCGCACTCATGTGCCGGTCCGATATCCTGCTGCTCGACGAGCCAACCAACCACCTGGACCTGCCGGCCATCCTGTGGCTCGAGCGCTGGCTGAAACGTTACGAAGGTATTCTGCTGGTCATCTCGCACGACCGGGATTTCCTCGACGAGGTCTGCACGCGAATCGCGCATATCGAGAACTGCGCGATCAACCTGTTTACCGGCAACTACAGCCAGTTCGAAAAGCTGCGTGCCGAGCAGCTCGCGCTGCAGCAGGCGATGTACGCCCGGCAACAAAAACAGATCAAGCACATGCAGAGCTTCGTCGACCGGTTTCGGTACAAGGCTTCCAAGGCGCGCCAGGCCCAGAGCCGCATCAAGATGCTCGAGCGCATGGAGCAGATTGCTCCTGCCCACGTGGACTCGCCGTTCCGCTTTCATTTCATGGAGCCGGAGAAGCAGCCGCAGCAGTTGCTGAGCCTCACCGATGCAGCGGTTGGCTACGACGACGTCGTCGTTCTCGACAATATCAACCTGGCCCTGCTGGCCGGCGACCGCGTCGGCCTGCTGGGCATGAACGGCGCGGGCAAGTCGACGCTCGTCAAGGCGTTGTCCACCGGCAGCACGATGCTCAGGGGTGAGCGGCATGTGCACAAGGACACGAAGATCGGCTACTTCGCCCAGCACCAGCTCGACCTGCTGCGCACCGAGGATAGTCCCATCGATCATTTGCGTGACTACGCACCCGACGACCGCGAGCAGGATCATCGTAACTACCTCGGCCGCTTCGGCTTCAGCGGTGAGCGCATCTTCGAGCCGGTCGCGCCGTTCTCAGGCGGTGAGAAAGCGCGGCTGGTTCTGGCATTGATGATTCGCCAGGGGCCCAACCTGCTGTTGCTCGACGAGCCGACCAACCATCTCGACCTGGAAATGCGCCAGGCCCTGAGCGTCGCGCTCATCGAGTACACCGGCGCGCTGGTCGTCATCTCCCATGACCGCCACCTGCTGAGAAGCGTCTGCGACGAACTGCTCATCGTTCACGATGGCATTGTCGACCGGTTCGATCGCAGCCTCGACGACTACCCGGCCTGGCTCAGGGAGCAGGAAGAGAAGGCCGGGCAGGCCGAAGCCAAGTGGAAGGACGAGCCCGCGAAGACCGTCGAACAAGCGGCAACAGCGGCAGGAACAGGCGCAGCGGCGGCAGCGCCTGAAACCGCTCCATGACAAGGTCCGCGACGTCGAGAAAGCGCTCGCCTCGAACCGCTCGAAGCTGGCGGAGCTGGAGGCAGAGCTTGCGGACGAGTCGATCTACGCCGACCCGAACCGGAAGGATGAGCTGACCCGGCTGATCAGGGACCAGGCCGCGGTCAAGTCAACGATCGAGCAGCTCGAAACGGAGTGGCTGGAAGCAAGCGAAGAACTGGAGCAGGCAACATGAAGATCTGGGTCGATGCCGATGCCTGTCCGGTCGTTGCCAGGGATATTCTCTTCCGGGCGGCCGACCGGACGGGTGTGCAACTAACGCTGGTAGCCAACCAGCCCATGAACGCACCGGCGTCGAAGAACATCAACACGCTGCAGGTGCCGAGAGGCTTCGATGTCGCGGACGACGAGATCGTCAAGCGTCTCGAAGCCGGAGACCTGGTTATTACCAGCGACATCCCGCTGGCCGCCGAGGTGATCGAGAAGGGCGGCCACGCCCTGAGCCCGCGCGGCGAAATGCACACCAGGGAAAATATCGGCGCCAAACTCAACATGCGGGATTTCATGGACACCATGCGATCGAGCGGCGTGGAGATGGGCGGCGGCCCGGCCGCTTATAGCCAGCGCGACAAGCAGGAGTTCGCCAACAATCTCGATCGGTTCCTGACCCGACACACGAATCAGGGCTAGGCGGCGTCTTTGCGAAACGGATTCCGGTACGGTATTGCAACCGGTGAACGGGGGTTTCCGGTTTCGCTGATCATCGTGGCTGCCTGACTGCAGGAGGGCGGAAGGCCCGTCACGACGGGCTTCGAAGTGGCGACTGGAAGTGCTGTGCGGTTGGGTTATGCTCTATCGCATGACCACAATCGCTCGAACCCCCTGAATGCCAACCGATCGCTCGTTCATCGCCGAGTTGCGCGAGCGTAAGGTTCCGCAGGTGGCCGCTATCTACGTCGCCGTCGCCTGGGGCGTCACCGAGATCGTGGTCACCGTTGTCGAGCAGCTGTTCCTGCCGCAGTGGCTGGCGACGCTTGCCGTCACTGGTTTCGTGGTCGGGTTCCCGGTTGCGATGTTCCTCGCGTGGACCTTCGACATCACGTCCGACGGTATTCAGCGAACCGAGGTCTCTAGCCGCCGTGGCCAGGCGAGCATCGCGTTGGCAACGCTGCTGTTACTGGCCGGAACGGCCGGGCTGTTCCTGCTCATCAAGCCGGCCATGCAGAGTACCGCCCGCGACGCAGGCGCACCGGAGATTCTTCCCAACAGTGTTGCGGTTCTGCCATTCGCGAACGCCAGCAACGACGCCGCTGACAACTACCTCATCGAAGGATTGAGCGATGAACTGCGCGACCAGCTTGGCCGCGCAAAGGAACTGCGTATTGCCGCGCGATCGTCGTCGGTGGCCGCCCTGGCGCGGGGCATGGATGCCGTAGCGGCGTCCGCCCGCCTGGCGGTGGCGCATGTTGTCGAGGGCAGTGTCAGACGGCAAGGCAACCGGTTGCGCGTATCGGTGCAGCTGGTCGAGGGCCGGACCGGTCTCGCGCTCTGGACCGACACCTACGAGAGGGGTGCGAATGAGCTGCTCATCGTGCAGCAGACCATCGCCGAGGAGATCGTCCAGCGAATTCTGCCCGATGCGACAGCGGTGGTTACGGAGCCGGCGACCCGGAATGCGGATGCCAATGAGCTGATGCTGCTCGCACAGCACTATGAGAACCAGGTGCGCTCCCGCTCTATTCGAGACGACGCGACATTGCTGAAGGCGGTCGGCCTGTATCGGGAGGCAACCGAAGCCGATCCGGAATCGGCGCTCGCTCACAGCCGCCTGGCGGGTGCCCTGCTGTTTCTCGGTGACCTGGAAGCCGCTGAGGCGCCGATCTTCAGGGCCTTGTCGCTCAATCCGAACCTTTCCGAGGTGCAGACTACCCTGGGCGAGTACTACTGGGCGCGCGGCCTGCCGGGCGCCCTTGCCGCCTATGAGAGGGCCCTGCAACTGAACCCGAATGATGCCGACGCGCTGAGTAACTACGCGTACCAGTCCTGGCTGAGCGTAAAGGCCCACGAGGAAGGAAAGGCCAACCCGGGGCCCTTGTTCCGACGTGCCCTGGAGCTCGACCCGTTGTCGCTGGCCCGCTATGCGGCGCTCGGCGACTACCTCGGCAAGGACGGCTATGTGGATCAGGTGCCGCCCGTCATCGAGGATGTCCAGGAGCTCTTCGACAGCGCGGAGTCTTACCGCGTGATCGGCTGGCTGTACGAATTGATCGGGGAACTCGACCGGGCCATCGCCTGGACAATCAGGGCAAGAGACCTCGAGCCGGACAATCCCGACCATGTTTCGAAGCTGGCGGACCTGTACGCCTTGATCGGTGATGTGGAGACGGCGTTGCGGCTCGAGCCGGAGCCCAGCCCCGGCGTGCTGTTCCAGCTGCGGCGCTACGACGAACTCATCGACGAAGCGCAGATGAGGATGATCGACGACCCGAATGACGTCGATGTTCGCTACCTGCTCAGCTTCGCATACGTGGCCAAGGGCGAGTACGAGCTCGCCATTCACGTGCTCGGGTCAACCGGCCTGCCGGACAATCTCATGGAGGGGCAGGCGCGTTCGGTTCTCGAAATTGAAGCTTTCATGACGCTGATCAACGCCATGGCGGCGTCCGATCTCCCGGAAGCCATCGAACTTGCGAAGTCTTTTGCCCAATGGCAGGAAGATATGCCGTGGTGGGGCGACATCGGCTGGATTGCCATTTACAAAAGCTGCAACCGCTCGATCCTGGGCATTCACGAGAAAGCGCTGGAACTGCTGCCACGCATAAAGGAAAGTGCGCGACTGCGCAACGATCCGTACCTGCGGGATTCCTGGTGTTTCCAGCGATACAAGGACGAGCACGTCTACCAGGACGTAGTGAAGGAGCAGGACGCGCGGCGTGGCGCGTTGCGCAAGCAGCTGCCCGAAACGCTCGCCGAATTCGGCGTCAGCCTGTAATCATTTGTCCCCGAAGTAGCGGGTCAACCCCAGCGTGAACGCATGCGCGGGTTCGCTCGATTGCTCGGCCCACGCGCCGGTGAAAGCGCTGCCCGACAGCTTGTATTTCTGGCTAATGAAGTAGTCGAAGCCCACGCCTACATTCAGGTTGCGGTGAGCGAGAAGGCGATCGTGGTTGTACCACTCCTCGGTGTCGAACTCGTCGGGGTAATTTCCATAGAGGGGATCGTCAGTGAAGTCCCAGGGCATCACGAGTCCTTCCCTGACGTATTTCAGCGCGGCGAAGACGTTTACGGAGAAATAGGGCTTGAACCAGTAGCCGGCGGACAGGTTAACCAACCAGTGGTCGATATTGATTCCCAGCGGCTCTTCCGAGAACACGTACGCGACATTGCCGCCGATATACCAGTCCGAGAAATACGGGACATACATGAACGCCGCTCCCACCGGGAGGGTCCACAGGTTCTGCCCGATCGCCGCCTTGGCATAGAATGGATAGTCGTCCGCTGGTAAGCCGTAACTAATGTAAGGTGTGATGGTGAGCGGCCCGTCCAGGGCAAGGTAGGACATGCCGACAGACAGGTCCTGCAGCCCGCCATGATAATTGCCGTCATCGACGAAGCGCTTGTCAGGCGGCACGAAATCGATCCAGAAAGCATCGTTGGGATTGTGCGGATCACCGCCCCAGTCGACCTCGGAATTGAAGCGTTTCCTGATGTAGGGCAGCGACGCGAAAACGGTCAGTCGGTCGGTGATGGCGTAGTCGCCGGACAGCATCAACACTTGCGTATCGGTAGTCCAGTAGTCGTACTCGGCCACGTCATCGTAGAACTTGTCGCTGTGGATAAACTGGTATTCTACGCGGACGCTGCCAAGCCCTTTCTCCCCGTCCTGCGCGATCGCCGCGTCGAACGAACCGCTGCCAAGCAGGCACACGAGGACGGTAAGACAAAGACGGGTCGACATGGCTAATCTCCCCCTGAGGTAGCGTACCTAGGTCTTTGACTTCAGCGTCTTGTGAATCGCCTTCAGGTAATGCTTGATCTCGTCCCGGTCGGCGACCATTACCTTCGAATAACTGCGGCTGGCGAGTTCTTCCTCGTCTTTGCTGAGGGCGACCGGCAGGAAAGTGGTTTCGGCGCTGCCGGAAGTGCCCGCACTCCCTTCGACCGCCCCGTGCTCACTGTAGGGGGCGATGACGACATCGTACGCGCCCGTCGAAAGTTCGGACTCAAGTTCGGCTTCGTTCTCGACATAGCGAACGCCGTGTCCCGACTGCGCCAGCGCTTCCGCCAGCTGCCGAGCACCTTCGGACTGGCCGTAGACCAGGACGCTGCCGGGCAGCGGGGCAGTGTAGACGCGATAAGAAACGCCCTTGCCGACGCGGTACATGCTATCGCCGCAGGCGACGGCGTCGAGCGAGAAGAGTACGAGCGACACGGCGATTAGGAATATCGTGCGTGACTGCATAGCGTATGCTCCCTGCACGCGCTGTTTTTGCGTGCTTTGTCTTAAGAATACTTAGCATACGCCTGGAGGTTGGTCAATTTGAGGTGGCCCAAGCCGTTGATTTTACAAAAGGCATTGCTGAACGCGGCGTATCTGCAATAATTTCCGGGGAAACGCCGACAAAGAGATCAGGGCCATGACACAAGCACGGGCGACGGCGATCGTATTCCTTGCCGGACTGCTGGTTGGTCTCGCCGGCTATCATGGCGGGCTGTTTTTCGGCGGAAAGACGCCGGTCAGCCGGGACGCGTTGCAAACGCAACGGGCCGAGCTGGAAGCCCTTCGGGAGGAAAATGCAGAGCTCACGGAGGAGCTCTTCGCGCCGCGTGTCGAGGGTGGCATCGTCTTCAGCCGCGACGACCTGCCGTACGATGAGGGCGGGGACGCCGAGGCGTTGATCAGCAACGCACGGTCCGAAGCAATATCCGGGCGCAAGTTCCTCATGGTGACGTTCGGTGCAAACTGGTGTCTCGACTGCCGGACCTTGCACTATCACCTGAGCGACCCGCCCGTCGCCGACTACACGCGCGACCTGTTCCGGTTCGTGAATGTTGATGTCGGCAAACTCAACCAGAATCGAGATGTCGCGGAGTCTCTCGGCGTCTCGTTGACCAGGGGCATACCCGTCGCCATCGTCTTCGACCCCGAGGGGGAGGTGATCGGTACCACCAACGATGGTCAGCTTGAGCCGGCGCGCTACTATTCATCGCAGCAGATTCTCAAGTTCGTCCGCGATATCGCCGAGCGGAACCGCATCATCGCGCCCGACGCGGTTAACTAGCCCGCTGTCTCAGGCCACGGCCCGGGCGGCTTGCGCATGGTGATGCATGGCTCGCTCTTCATCTGCCACTGTGCCTTCCATTGCATGCCGGTCATGTAGCTTATTTCGTCAACGCGCAATCGGCAGGCTTCCTGGATGGTCTCGACATTGAGCAGCTTGCCGAGGTTGTTGTAGTCGTTGTTACTGGCTGCGTAGAGCGCGACCATCTTGTTGCCGTGACGCAGTGACATCGAGACAGCTTGTTTGACGCCATTTATCTCGATTATCAGGGTTCTCAAACGGCCGCTCCGTTGCAGCTCGTGGATGACGCGGCGCAGTTCCTTCGCGTTCTCCTCGCTGGCGTAATCCGACTCCGCGCCGAAATTGCGATTCACGAGTTCGATGAACAGGTCCGCCTCGTCGTCCTCGCTCCAGTGCAGCACCGGTTCGCTCTTGCGGATCTTCCGCAGGTCGTAGAGGAACTTCTGCTTCTTCTCGGCCGAGAACGTGTCGATGTGCCTGAAGAAGTCGAACTCGAACTCCGGCGGCGCCATGTGGTAGCGGATGTCCTGCTCGGCGAAATTGGTTTCGAACTGCGGGTAGCGCTGCAGCAGGCCAGTGACCCAGTCCAGCCTGAGTTCGAACAACACCGTCCGGTCGGGGAAGTGCTCGAAGAACTCGGGAAAATCCTCGTACCGCAGCCAAAGTATGCGGCCATCGGGGTAGCTGCCGCCCATCAGCATGTAGCGATTTTCCGTGGTGTCGTGGACGAGCGGGATCAGGCCGTCCGGAGATTCGTCGCCGGCCTGGTGTACCAGGAAATTGAAGCGATGCTTGTCCTCGTCGTGAAATGCGAACATCAGGTCCCAGTCATCCCAGGCGTCCTGCTGCGGCGAAAACATCTCCCAGAGTTTCTGGCACTCCTGCGCGTCGGTCTCAGTACGGATCACGGATGAGTCTCGTCGTTATAGTGCTGGCGTATTTCGGGGCCACGATCATGCGCTGAGCATATAGCAGGCCACCGGCAATGCAATGCGGATATTGCGGCAGGATGACGCGCGTCGGATTTGTTACGAGCGTAACCGAAACGGCCCACATCTCGTTGAAAATAGCAGGAAAATAAGGGAATTCCCGGCTATTCAACTGGCATTTTCGGATGTCCAATATGAATCGAAATTGCAAGGCGCAACTGGGAGCACGACAGTGACTAAATGGGAAGAATGGGAACGCATTCACGCCGAGCAAGATGCCAGGGACCGCAACGTCATTCTTGCGATACTGGCCATGATCGCCGTACTTGCCCTGGTAACGAGCCTGACGGCGTTCTAGTAATCACCATCCGGCGCGGGACGGGCGCATTCCGCGTTTGAGGTATCGCTGGCTTCGCCAACAAACCCGCGCCATGGTGAAGTTTCATTTACGCTCGTCTCTAGAGCGACACCGAGATCGAATATCTGTCCGCGACGCGCTCCGCGCCCGAGCGGGCTGTCCACTGGCCGGCGCCAACTCTCCGCCGGAGCATGTAAACTTGGTGCGTGTCCCCAATCGCGGCGAACCCAACCGGATTCTGATTCCATGACTGCTGCAGCCCGCTTTCGCCCACGGCGTTCCTGTTTGTATGTGCCCGGTGCCAATGCCCGCGCCCTGGAAAAGGCGCAGTCGCTGCCTGCCGATGTACTGGTCCTGGACCTGGAGGATGCCGTGGCGCCCGACGCAAAGGCGGATGCCAGGGAGACCATCCTGGACGCGGTCGGCGAGAAAGCCTACGGCGCCCGCGAAGTGGTGATCCGGATCAACGCGCTCGACACCGAATGGGGGCAGGATGATCTCGAAATGGCCGCGTCGGCCGGCGTCGATGCCGTGCTGGTGCCGAAGGTGACGAGCGGCAAGGACGTTCGGGCCGTCAACCGCTTCCTCGACGACGCGGCGGCATCGCCTGACCTGGGCCTGTGGGTAATGATCGAGATGCCGCTGGCCATCCTCAACATCAAGAAGATCGCGAAAGCCTCGGCAAAGACGCGGCTGGCCGGCTTCGTGATGGGTACCAACGATCTGGCGAAGGAGTACAACGCGGTAGCGACCCCGGATCGACGCGCCTTCATGTACTCGCTATCAGCGGCGCTGGTGGCAGCCCGCGCGTATCGCCTGGCGGCGATCGACGGCGTCTACAACGATACCGGCGATGCTGCGGGGCTGTCAGCCGAGTGCGAGCAGGGCAGGGTACTCGGCTTCGATGGCAAGAGCCTGATCCACCCCGCGCAGATCGAAACCGCCAACCGGGTTTCTCCCCCGGCGCGGCCGAGCTCAGCCATGCCAGGGCCGTGGTCGAGGCCTTCGCGCGTCCCGAGAACCGGGGCAAAGGCGTCATCAGTGTGAACGGGCAGATGGTCGAGCTGCTGCACCTGCAGCAGGCCGAGCGTTTGATCGCGATCAACGACGCCATCGGGAAGATGGCGTCCTAGCCAGGCCCGCCTAGCTCGCCCCGGGATTGTTCACGAAGTCCGCCGTCTCCCGGACGGTTGGCGCATTGATGGCCGAACGGTACTGCGCTTCGTACTCGGCCGCCCTGGTGGCCCGCTTGATCATGCCTTCGAGGTTGGGCCGCTTGCCGTCAGGGGTTTCCGCGGAGCCAATGCCGCCGCCGAATTCGAAGATCACTTTTACGCCTTCGCCGAATGCCGTCAGCAGGTTCGCGTGCCACATCACCGGGTTGAACAGCTGGTAGTAAAGGCCTTCGCGGATCTTCGCCGGATCGGCTTCGTGGAAACCGCCGGTGTAATTGGACAGCACGCGCGCTTCGGCTGGCTCGAAGCTGGCCTCTTCCAGCACCGGCCGAACAGCTCGGCGGCCTTGTCCATGTAATAGGTGTGGAACGCGCCTTCGGTCTTCAGCCGCACCGGGCGCTTGCGCGCGAACTTTTCCTGGACTTCCTGCTCCACCTTTTCCAGGTCTTCGGCGCGGCCGCCGACGACCGTCTGCTCCGGTAGGTTGCAGCCGGCAACCGCGCAGCGGTGTTTCTCGGCGATGGGCTTGATGGTGTCGAGATCCAGCGGGAAGGCACTCATCTCGCCTTCGCCATAGGTACCCATCAGCTCGCCGCGTTTCTGCACCAGCTTGAGAGCGCTCTCGAAAGTGAGCACCCTGGCGGCGACCAGCGCCGAGTATTCCCCGAGGCTGTGGCCTGCGGCGACCGCGGGCTTCAGCCGGTCATCGGTCAGCTCCCGGAAGACTTCGAGGCACGCGAAGGAATGGGTCAGCAGCGCCGGCTGCGTGTACCGGGTCAGGTTGAGCTTGTCCTCAGGGTCGGTGAAGGAAAGCTCGGCCACGTCGTAGCCCAGGACTTCGCCGGCCCGGGCGTAGACATCCCTTGCCACAGCGAATTCCGCGTGCATGTCGCTGCCCATGCCCGCGTATTGAGATCCCTGCCCCGGAAAGATAAAGAAGACGTGTTTTTCGTAGTCGAGCATTGCACCGGTACTCCGTGTTCTTTGAAGCAGTTTACGTGAGCCTCTCGAAAGCTTCACGCACCTCGGGCGGCGCCTGTACCAGTTCGATCAATACGCCTTCACCGCCGATGGGAAGCTCGTCGCTGCCCTTCGGGTGGATGAAACAGATGTCGAAACCGGACGCGCCCTTGCGGATTCCGCCGGGTGCAAACCGGACGCCCTGACTGCCGAGCCACTCTACCGCCGCAGGAAGATCGTCGATCCACAGTCCCACGTGATTGAGCGGCGGCGTCTGCACCCTCGGCTTCCCCTCCGGGTCGAGCGGCTGCATCAGGTCGACCTCCACCTTCAGCGGGCCGGCGCCGAGAACGGCAATGTCTTCGTCGACGTTTTCCGACTCGCTCCTGTACGTGCCGCTCAGATCGAGGCCGAGCGTATCCACCCACAGGGAACGCAGGCGGCTCTTGTCCAGTGCGCTCACCGCGATCTGCTGGATACCCAGCACTTTGAATGGCCGGTCGTTCATGTGTGCCTCCGGTTTGGGCTTGCTGATGCTACTTCTTGTGGCGTTCGAGAAAGGTTTCCAACAGGGTCCTGGCGGCAACGGTCGGCGGCACGCGTCCCTCGCCGGTTGCCGACTCCAGTTTTGCAAGTTGCTCGCGGACCTGTGGGTCGCTCTTCAATGATTCGACGAGGTTGTCGGTGACATCCGACCACATCCAGTCCCTGGCCTGCGCCGCGCGGCGCGCCGTGAGCTGGCTGCTGGAGGTCAGCATTTCGTGATGGCGGAGCACGGTTTTCCAGGCTTCGGCGATGCCGTCGCCGTCGCGTGCCGAGCAGCATTTGACCTCGACCTTCCAGTTTGCCGAACGGGGGTGCAACAGCCGCAGCGCACTTCGGTATTCCGCTGCGGCCCGCTCGGCGAGTTTCACCAGGTCGTCGTCGGCCTTGTTGATCAGGATGAGATCGGCCAGTTCCACGATGCCGCGCTTGATGCCCTGCAGCTCGTCGCCGGCGCCGGGCAGCAGCAGCAGCAGGAACATGTCGGTCATGTCCGCCACCTTGGTCTCGGACTGGCCGACACCCACGGTCTCGACGATGATGACGTCGAAACCGGCCGCCTCGCACAGGATCATTGCCTCGCGGCTGCGCCGCGTGACGCCGCCGAGCGTCTTGCCGGCGGGCGACGGCCGGATGAAGGCCTCGTCGCGCCGGGACAGCTGTTCCATGCGCGTCTTGTCGCCGAGGATCGAGCCGCCGCTGATCGCCGACGAAGGGTCGACGCTCAACACCGCAACGCGGTGACCCGCAGCGATCACGTGAATGCCCAGCGCCTCGATGAACGTCGATTTCCCGACGCCGGGGATGCCCGAGATTCCCAGCCGGATCGAGTTGCCGGCGTGCGGCATGAGCCGCTCGAGCAGGGCCGAGGCGGCCGCGCGGTGGTCGCTGCGCGTCGACTCGATCAGGGTGATCGCCTGTGCAAGAACCCGGCGGTTCCCGGCGATCACGCCCTCTGCCAGTGCGGTGACCTCCTGCTCTGAGACGGGCGTGCGCTTTGGTGGCGACACCCGCGCTACTCCAGTTCCAGGATCTTTTCGTCCACGGCAAGCGTCGTGCCGGCGTCGCAGTAGATCTTCGCTACGACCCCGTCGCGCTCCGCATGCAGCGTATTCTCCATCTTCATCGCCTCGACCACGGCCAGCTGCTCGCCGGCGCTCACGGTATCGCCTTCCTTGACGGACAGGGACACCAGCAATCCCGGCATCGGCGACAGCAGGAACTTCGACATGTCGGGCGCGACTTTAGCGAGCATATGCTTCGACAGCTCGGCCGCGCGGGGCGACAGGATGCTCACGTCCGAAAGACGGCCGGCATGCTGCACGCGGTAGGTCTGCACGACGCGCTCGACCTGGGCGAATACTGCCTTGCCGTTGATCGTGCCGCTGAAAAGCTGCTGGCCGAAGGCCCAGCCGGTGCGCACGGTATTGATCTTGCCGTCGATCGTGACATCGAAACCGCCTTCCATGGGCACAATGGTGATCGGGTGATGCTTGCCGGCGATGATCGCTACCCAGTCCTGCGATACCCGGCGTTCGTAGCCGGCGAGCTGGCCGTCGATCCGGGCGGCGCGATCGCGGTAGTAGCGCAGCATCGATGCCGCGACCGCGATGGTTATCGTGGGGTCGTCGAGTTCGCCGGCCGACGGATCGAACCCGTCCGGGTACTCCTCGCCGATCATGTTCGTCGTCATGTTGCCGCTGATGAAGCGCTCGTGGCGTATCAGCGCGGACAGGAAACACAGGTTGCTCGACACGCCTCGAATCACGAATTGATCCAGCGCGGTGCACATGCGCGACCGGGCCTCCTCGCGGTCCGCGCCGTAGGTGATGAGCTTGGCGATCATCGGATCGTAGAACATCGATATCTCGCCACCCTCGAACACGCCGGTGTCCACGCGCACGTCGTCGCTCTCCGGAGGCGGGCGGTAGTAGACGAGCCGCCCGGTCGACGGCAGGAAGTTGCGCGACGGGTCCTCGGCGTAGACACGGGACTCGATGGCCCAGCCATTGATCGGAACGTCGGCCTGCGTGATCGGCAGTTTTTCATCGTTGGCCACGCGGATCATCAGCTCGACGAGGTCGAGGCCGGTGATCAACTCGGTGACCGGGTGCTCGACCTGCAGCCGGGTGTTCATTTCGAGGAAGTAGAAATTCCGTTCCTTGTCGACGATGAACTCGACGGTGCCGGCCGACTCGTAATCCACGGCCTTCGCAAGCGCCACGGCCTGCGTGCCCATCCGCTCGCGGGTGGCTTCGTCGATGAACGGCGACGGCGCTTCCTCGATGACCTTCTGGTGCCGGCGCTGCAGCGAGCATTCGCGCTCGTTGAGGTAGACGGCGTTGCCATGCCGGTCCGCCATGATCTGTATCTCGATGTGGCGGGGTTCCTCGATGAATTTCTCGATGAGAATCCGGTCGTCGCCGAAGCTCGAGCGTGCTTCGTTTGCGGCCCGCTTGAAGCCGTCGCGGCATTCGGCGTCGCTGCGGGCCACGCGCATGCCCTTGCCGCCGCCGCCGGCTGTCGCCTTGAGCATCACCGGGTAGCCGATACTGTTCGCTACCTCGACCGCCTGGTCGGCGTCCTTAATCGCGTCGGGATGGCCGGGTATCGTGTTCACGCCGGCTTCGTTTGCAAGTTTCTTCGAGGTGATCTTGTCACCCATCGCTTCGATGGCGCGGTATTCGGACCGATGAAGACGATGTTGGCGGCTTCTAGGCGCACCGGAATTCGGCGTTTTCGGAAAGGAAACCGTAGCCAGGATGAACGGCGTCGGCGCCGGTATCGGCACGCTTCCAGGACAAGCGTTCGATGGAAAGGTAGCTCTGCGCCGAGGGCGGCGGTCCAATGTTACGCCTCGTCGGCCATCGCGACGTGCAAGGCGTCACGATCGGCTTCCGAATAGATGGCGACCGTCTTGATTCCCATTTTCCGCGCGGTTTTGATGACGCGGCAAGCAATTTCACCACGATTCGCAATGAGGATTCTTTTCTGGAACATCGCAGCCTACAGCGGAATGTTGTCGTGTTTTCGCCAGGGGTTTCGAGTTTTTTGTTTCGGAGCATGGCGAGTGATCTGCAAATGCGGTTCGCGTGGGGCGCGGCATGATGACGTCGTCAATGTAACCACGGCGCCCGGCAATGAATGGATTCGCGAACTTGGTTCGATACTCCTCGGTGAGTCCTGCGATTGTCGGCGTTGTCGTTGAGCTGGTCGCGGAAGATGATTTCGACGGCGCCCTTCGGACCCATGACGGCGATCTCGGCGCTTGGCCATGCCAAATTGACGTCGCCGCGGAGGTGCTTCGACGCCATGACGTCGTAGGCGCCGCCGTAGGCCTTGCGCGTGATGACCGTGACCTTCGGAACAGTCGCCTCGGCGTAGGCGAACAACAGTTTCGCGCCGTGCTTGATGATTCCGCCGTACTCCTGCGCGGTGCCCGGCAGGAACCCCGGCACATCGACGAAGGTCAGGATCGGAATGTTGAAAGCATCGCAGAAGCGCACGAAGCGCGCCGCCTTGATCGACGACTTGATGTCGAGGCAGCCCGCGAGCACATCGGGCTGGTTGGCCACGATGCCCACGGTATGGCCGTCCATGCGGCGAAACCGATGACAATGTTCTTCGCATGCTCCGGCTGCATTTCCCAGAACTCCGTGTCGTCCGCGACCTTGTTGATCAGTTCCTTCATGTCGTACGGCATGGTCGGGTTGTCCGGCACCAGCGTGTCGAGCGACATCTCGAGGCGGTCGGCCGGGTCGGGGGTTGGCCGGTACGGCGCCTGCTCGCGGTTGTTCGCCGGCAGATAGTTGACGAAGCGCCGTACCATCAACAGCGTCTCGACGTCGTTCTCGTACGCGCAGTCGCAGACGCCGGAGACTGTCGAATGCGTTATTGCGCCGCCGAGTTCCTCGGCGGTGACTTCTTCGTGGGTCACCGTCTTTACGACGTCGGGCCCCGTCACGAACATGTAGGACGTGTCCTTCACCATGAAGATGAAGTCGGTCATCGCGGGCGAGTAGACCGCGCCGCCGGCACACGGGCCCATGATCACGGAGATCTGCGGTACGACGCCCGACGCCAGCACGTTGCGCTGGAAGACTTCCGCGTAGCCGCCGAGCGACGCCACGCCCTCCTGGATACGCGCGCCGCCGGAATCGTTCAGGCCGATCACGGGTGCGCCGACCTTCATCGCCTGGTCCATGATCTTGCAGATCTTCTCGGCGTGCGCCTCGGACAGGGAGCCGCCGAAAACGGTGAAGTCCTGGCTGAAGACGAAGACCAGCCGGCCGTTGACCGTGCCGGTACCCGTGACCACGCCGTCGCCGGGAACCGTCTTGTCGGCCATGCCGAAATCGGTGCACCGATGATCGACGAAGGTGTCCCATTCCTCGAAGCTTCCCTCGTCGAGCAACAGCTCGACGCGTTCGCGCGCGGTCAGCTTGCCGCGGCTGTGCTGAACGTCTATACGGTTCTGGCCGCCTCCCAGTGCGGCTGCCTCACGTTTTTTTTCGAGTTCTTTAACTACTTCCTGCATGCGCACCCTGTCTGCGTCGCGCCCCCCGCGACGTTCGTGTTGTTATCGCCCGGGCCTTACGCGGCATCCCGGCGCTTTTCGATGATACCGAGCACTTTCTCCGCTGCCTCGAGGATGTTGGTACCCGGGGCAAACATGGCGAAACGCCGCCCTTGAGCAGCGCCTCGTGGTCCTGCGGCGGGATGACGCCGCCGCAGATGACGATGATGTCGCCCGCGCCTTCCTTTTTCAGGCCGTCGATCACCTGCGGAACCAGTGTCTTGTGACCGGCAGCCTGGGAAGAGATGCCGATGACGTGCACGTCGTTCTCGATTGCTTCGCGGACCGCTTCGTCGGGCGTCTGGAACAGCGGCCCGATGTCGACGTCGAAACCGATATCGGCGAACGCCGTTGCGATCACCTTGGCGCCGCGGTCGTGGCCGTCCTGGCCGAGCTTGCACATCAGCATGCGCGGGCGGCGACCCTCGGCTTTCTCGAACCCGACGACCCGCTGTCGCAGCGACGTAAATCCCTCGTCATCCTCGTACACGGCGCCATACACTCCCGTAATCGACTGGGTCACGGCCCGATGGCGGCCGTAGACTTTCTCCAGCGCATCCGAAATCTCGCCGACCGTGGCGCGCGCGCGTGCGGCGTCGACGGCGAGCGCCAGCAGGTTGCCGTTTCTTCTCTGCCGCCCCGGTCAAGGCGAGCAGGGCATCTTGCAGGCCGCCTCGTCCCGGCTGCTGCGCACTTTCTCGAGACGCCGGATCTGCGCCTCGCGCACGGCCGTGTTGTCGATATCGAGGATATCGATTCGGCCTCTTCATCCTGCTGATACTTGTTGACGCCGACGATCGTCTCTTCGCCGCGGTCGATTCGTGCCTGGCGCAGCGCCGCGGCTTCCTCGATGCGCAGCTTGGGCATGCCGGATTCGACTGCCCGGGTCATGCCGCCCATCTCCTCGACCTCGTCGATCAGCTCGCGAGCCGCGGCTGCAAGTGATGCGTCAGGTTTTCGACGTAGTAGGAACCCGCCAGCGGGTCCACGACTTTGGTGATGCCGGTTTCTTCCTGCAGCACCAGCTGGGTGTTGCGTGCGATGCGCGCCGAGGCCTCCGTCGGTAGCGCGAGCGCCTCATCGAACGAGTTCGTGTGCAGCGACTGCGTACCGCCGAAGGCGGCCGCCATGGCCTCGACCGTGGTCCGGATGATGTTGTTGTGGCGCTCCTGGCGGTCAGACTGACGCCGGATGTCTGGCAGTGCGTGCGCAGCATCAGCGAGCGCGGGTCTTCGGCGAAAACTTCTCGGCCATCAGCGTCGACCACAACAGCCGGGCCGCGCGCAGCTTCGCCACTTCCATGAAGAAGTTCATGCCGATCGCGAAGAAGAACGACAGGCGCGGTGCGAACGCGTCCACGTCCAGGCCGCTGTCGATCGCCGCGCGTACGTATTCGATGCCGTCGGCGATCGTGTACGCCAGCTCCTGGGCGCAGGTCGCGCCGGCTTCCTGCATGTGGTAGCCGGATATCGATATCGAATTGAAGCGCGGCATGTTGGCGGAGGTGTACGCGATGATGTCGGACACGATCCGCATGGACGGCTCGGGGGGATAGATGTAGGTATTGCGGACCATGAACTCCTTGAGGATGTCGTTCTGGAGCGTGCCGGCGAGTTGCTCGGGAGTCGCCCCCTGCTCCTCGCCGGCAACGATGTACATCGCCATGATCGGCAAAGCGGCGCCGTTCATCGTCATCGAGACCGACATCTTGTCGAGTGGAATGCCGTCGAACAGGATCTTCATGTCCTCGATCGCTGTCGATCGCCACGCCGGCCTTGCCGACGTCGCCGACGACCCGCGGATGATCGGAGTCGTAACCACGATGGGTCGCGAGATCGAAGGCGACCGACAGGCCCGTCTGCCCGGCGGCCAGGTTCTCCGGTAGAACGCGTTCGACTCCTCCGCGGTGGAAAAGCCGGCGTACTGGCGCACGGTCCAGGGACGCCGGCGTACATCGTGGCGTTGGGACCGCGGACGAACGGCGCGATGACCGGGCAGTGATGTCGAGGTGCTCGACTTCTGTGAGGTCCTCCGCGGTGTACAGCGGCTTCACTCCGATCCCCTCCGGCGTCTTCCAGGTCAGTTCGTCCGGTGCCGCCCCTTGCATTCCCTGGTCGCCAGTTCGCGCCAGTCGTCAATCGATTTCTTCGGAAACTTGGTCATCGCGGGCTGTGCTCTCTGGCGCGGCCGCATAAGCCGCCATTATTTGTTGTTGTTGAGACCCCAAAGTATAAGACAGAACGGAAACACATGATTATCAATGTACTGCAACGCCTTTAATGCCGGCGGGATTGCAAGTAGTCTGTGCCGCGGCACAGGCGGCATGAACGAGACCAAAGTCTAATGATCACCCGAATCGTCAGGATGCATTTCCGGCCGGGAGAGCGGGCTGCTTTCCTGGATATTTTCAATGCTTCCAAGCACTTAATCCGGCAGTTCGATGGCTGCCAGCACCTGCGTCTTTACAACGAAGCCGGATCATCCGATGTTTTTTTCACGTTCAGCGTATGGACGTCGGCCGCGCACCTCGACGCCTACAGGAACTCGGAGCTCTTCCAGACGACCTGGACGGCAACGAAGGCCTTGTTCGCCGACAAGCCGCAGGCGTGGTCGATGGAGGAGCTGGAAACGGTCTAGCCGGGGACTAGTCTCGACCGACGCAGGTTTTCGTGAACACTGAAACTGATATTCGCGCCGCCGCCGTCGTTTTCCGATACGACGTGGACGATCGTCGTGCGCTGGCCAACTTCGCCCGCGAACTCGCGGACAGCGGCTGCCGTCTCGGCGGCATGGTGCAGGAATCGTCCTTCGACGATCAGGGCCGTCGCACGCACATCGACAGTGTCGATCTTGCCACCGGCGAACGCGTGATGATCAACCAGCCGAGCCGCCTCGGGCCGGATGCGAAGGAATGCACGCTCGACACGGCTGCGCTCGCTGATGCCGGCGCGCCGCTGCGGCGCACGCTCGCCGACCGGCCGGCCCTCGTCATCGCCGAAAAGTTCGGCGACCAGGAGGAGACGGGCGCCGGGCTCGTGGACGACATCCTTGCCGTCATCGCCGAAGGGCTGCCCATACTGGTGCTGGTGCCCGAGCCGGCCCTGGAGAGCTGGCGCGAGGTGACCGGCGGCGGGATACCGGAGTTGCCGTGCGAAGCTGCGGCGTTGCGGCGCTGGTGGCGTGACGGGTCTGCGGTCCGACCGTCGTGATCTAAGGGCGGGATTCCCGGGACTTGAGGGTATCTGCCGCGCGCCTGTTCAGCCGGCAAACTGCCGCCACGCGATCCACGCAAAGAACGCGAGCGTTGCCGTTAGCGCGATGACCGTGGCGGGACGGTTTCGATACTGTTCGCCGACCCATTCCGTTCGGCCGTTGAGAACCAGCAGTGCGAGCGCCAGGAACGGGATGAAGGTCGCGCCGACGATGGCGTACAACTTCTGTATCTCCTGGAAGCGCCAGAACAGGCCCGCCATCGGCACGATCGCGAGCGCGAAAAGGTAACCGCGGTATGTCGGCGAGCGGGTATCGATTGCGGCGCTTGCCGCTGCCTCGCCGTCCTCGTGCAGCAGGCCCCAGGTATCCGCAAACAGGTAAGGTACCGCCTGCCACACGCCGAGCAACGAGCTGAATACCGCGCCGGCCGCGCCGATGAGAAACAGCCACTTCCCGACCGGGCCGAGCGGCTCGACGAGTTGGTCCGAAAGGCGAATCAGCAAGGTCGCACCGCGCCCCTCGAGCTCGACCGTGCTGCCGATGATCACCATTGCCACGCCGAACAGCGCCGTCACGGCGTAGCCCGTCGCGAGATCGATGCGGCAGGTCTCGAAAGCCCGGGCCGCTGCGACCCTCTTCGCGGATCCAGTAGCCGTAGCAGAGCACGGTGAACGTGCCGCCGATGCCGCCCATAAGCGCGATCGTCCAGCCCAGCCCCTGGCCCGACAGGTCCGGTATCGCCGGCACGAACAGGCCTTTCACGACCGCACCCGGTGCCGGGCCAGAGCAGCCCGGCCGTCACGAGGACCGTGACGAACATGACGCCGATGCATACGCGCATGACCTTCTCGAAGAGCTCGTAGCCCCCGAGCAGCACGAGGCCGAGACCGACGAGACTCGAAAGTGCGCCGAACACGACCTTGCCGTGCACGGGATCCTCGAACACCGGGATCAACGCATGGAAGGTTACGCCGCAGGCGCTCATCAGCGCCGATGCAACGAAGAAGGACCAGATGACGAGGTAGGGCAGGAAGAACCAGCCGACCGGCCGGCCGATGCGCCGCACGAGACCCTCGAGCAGGGTGTCGCCGGTGGCCAGCTGCCAGCGCGCGAGGCCTTCCGTGATCACGTACTTGAGGAAGGCGCCGAGGACCGCCGCCCACAGCACCGCCGTGCCGAGGATGCTGCCGGTGAAGCTTGCCGTTGCGAGGTCACCGGCGCCGATGCCCGTGGCCGCCACCAGCAGGCCGGGACCGAGCACCGCCCACACGCCGGTTGTGTTTTTCTTGTTGTTCATTACTGCCTGCCGAAGTCTGCGCCGGGCCAAGCATAGCGAATCTGTCTCGGGGTAGGGATTGAATAAGCAGAAAGCGAGGGCGACGAGCACCGCGAAGGATTCGTGAAACAAGCCTTTTGACGTAACGGGGTGCGATGAGTCTGCGTCATTGACCCTGTTCGGTCATACTGGCACGCTGAATCGGGGGGGTTACAGGATGCACGCGTGGGCCCGGTATTCAGTAGGTCGCGAGAAGGAACTTCATCAGCTCGACAACAGGCTGGACCTGGTGCTCGGGGGGCGGGGCCAGGTCTGTTTCGTGACGGGCGAAGCAGGCTTCGGCAAGACGAGCCTTGCTACCGGTTTGCCCGGCGCGCCCAGCAACGGCACAAGGACCTGCTCGTTGTCATCGGTGACTGTAATGCCCATACGGGCATCAGCGATCCATACCTGCCGTTCCGGGAAGTTCTTTCGAATGCTGATGGGCGATACGGATGACCGTATTGCCCAGGGAATGACGACAGAGGAAAACGCGGGCCGGCTGGCGGGATTCCTGGGTGTATCGAAACGCATCGTGGCCGATGTCGGGCCCGACCTTTCGATATCTTTCTGGCGGGCGTAGGGTTGGCTACCCGGGCGGGTGCGATGGTGATGGGCGACAAGGCCGCGCGCCGACGTCGTGATGCAGCATTCGCCGGCAGCGCGGCGGCACTGGCGATAACCGATTCAGGTGCGGCAAGCGAACAAAGCAGGATCTTCGAGCAGGTGACATCGGTACTCACGTCGCTTGCCGAGCAAAAGCCGTTGCTCCTGATACTCGATGATCTCCACTGGGTCGACGACTCCAGCGCCAGCCTGCTGTTTCACCTGGCGCGCCGCATTGAAAACAGTCCCATACAGGTGATTGGAACCTACCGGCCCGAAGAGGTCGCGCTCGGCCGCGGCCAGGCAAGACACCCCATGGAGCAGGTGGTGTCGGAACTGAAACGCCACTATGGCGATCCCGTCATCGTGCTCGGCGACGAGAGTGAAGCCGAGACCCGACATTTCATCGACATGCTGATCGACGTTGAACCGAACAGGCTTGGTGAAGACTTCCGCGCGGAAATGCACCGGCGTACCCATGGTCATGCGCTGTTCGCCGCGGAGCTGCTGCTGGATATGCAGGAGCGCGGGGATCTGCGCCAGGACGAATCCGGGGCGTGGACAGAAAGCGCCATGCTCGATTGGAAGAGCTTGCCCGCGCGCATAGAGGGCGTCGTCGAAGAGCGTATCAACCGGCTCGAAGCGGAACTCCAGGAAACACTGACGATTGCCAGCGTGGAAGGGCGAGACATTCACGGCGCAGGTGATCGGCCGCCTGCAGGAAATCGCTGATCGTCGGCTATTGAAAAACCTGACCCAGCAGCTCGATCGCCGCCACCGGCTTGTCAGCGAAGAAGGCACTCGGCGGGTGGGCGAAACCCGTATCTCACGTTTTCGCTTCCGCCATCACATGTTCCAGAAGTACCTCTACGAGAATCTCGGCGAGAGCGAGCGCGAGCAGCTGCACGAAGATGTTGCGGCGATTCTCGAGTCCCTGTACGAGGGCCAGAGATCGAAAGTCGCCGCGCAGCTCGCGCGACACTACGAGCGTGCGCAGCTGTTCGCCCGGGCGGCGGACTGTTACTTGCTGGCCGGGGAGCGCGCGACGGAAGTCTACGCCTGCAACGAGGCACTGGATCTTGCCCAACGCGGGATTGCGGCGCTGGAGCGTGTCGGCGACGTTTCCGGGCACTCCGGGTTGCTGCTCGAGCTGAATCTGCTGGTCGGTCAGGCTCAGCATCATGTTGGTCGCTTTACGGAATCCATGGAAACCTTCGAGCAGACCGCCGAACTCGCGGCCAGGTTGGGAGTCCCGGAAGCGCTGGCGCGTGCGGCGCTTGGCTACGATGAGCCGCGCTGCGCTGCAACCTTCTCGAATCCACAGCCGTAAAGCTCCTGAACAGCGCACTCGATGTATTGGACGACGGCGACAGCGAGCTGCGGGTGCTACTGACGGCACACCTCGCGCGTGCGTTGATAAGCAGCAAGCCGCGTGACGAACTGATGGGCCTTCTCGATGGCGCTATCGCCATGGCGCGTCGGCTCGAGAGCCCGCATGCACTTGTCGAGTCGCTTCGTACACGGCTGAACCTTGATCGTGATCCATCCGGCATCCACGAGAGGGTCCGGTTGATCGAGGAGATGCTGGGTATAGCCGACCGCATCGAAGAAAGGTACCTGCAGATGGAGCTGCGTGCGTTTCGTATTTACGATCTCGTGCCGCTCTGGCCGACGTCGATGGCTGGCACAGGGACCTCGAGGGGCTTGGCAAGAAACGTACAAGGAAAGCTCGCTCGAACCGTTCTACGAGTTTATACCATGGCGGTCGGCGCCGGCCTGCATCGAGGCGGCCCGGCTCGAGCAGGCCGAACAGAACAGATGGCCATGGCGGCCTTCGAGACCGGGCAGAAGCTTGGCGTGGACAGTAAAGTCGAAGGTGCTATGGGGGTACAGATGTTCACGATCCGCCGGGAACAGGGCCGCCTGGCAGAGATCGCGCCGGTGATCCAGCACTTCCTCAATAAACAGGGCGCTGCAGCGGCCTGGCGGCCCGGCCTGGACCTGATCTATGCCGATATCGGCGAGCTGGACAAGGCGCGCAGGGAATTCGAGTTGCTCGCTGCGGACAGGTTCGCTGCTATTCCGAGAGACGCGTTATGGCAAACCAGTCTTACCTATCTGGCAGAGACCTGTTGCGCACTCGATGCGGTCGATGATGCTGAAGTGCTCTACGAATTGTTGCTGCCGTATCGCGATCTCGCTGTCGTGGTCGGCAATGCGTCCGTGTGCCTGGGCGCGACGGACAGGTACCTGGGCCAGCTGGCCTCGATAATGTCGCGCTGGGACGATGCGATAACCCACTTCGAGCGCGCTATCGAGCTCGATTTGTGCATGTCGGCCCGGGTCTGGCTCGCTCACTCACGGTACCAGTACGGGCGAATGCTGATTCGCAGGGGGAGGCCGGAGGATTTCGAGGCGGCCAGCGCGTTACTCGATGCTGCGGCAAAAGCGGCGAATGAACTGGGGCTACGCGGTTTACATATGCGGATGGCGACGGCTGAAGCATGA